>CAWEJK010000013.1:0-571164 GCA_963809425.1 Thermoanaerobaculia bacterium | reverse complement strand
CAGCGGCGAAGAGGAAGGAGCGCGAGCGACTGACGATGAGTCCGCTGCGATGAGGTGTTAGACGCCAGGCTTTGGAACGCCGAGGTCCTTGCAGATTTTGAGCGCAAGGAACTCGTTGACCTCGCGATGGCGAGGGATGGTGGAGACCTTGCGCTCGGCCCGGTTGACGTAAACCGTGTGCGAGCCGCCCTCCCGAAGGAGCTGGCAGCCGTGACGCTCGAGATGACGGATTAGTTCGGCGCGCTTCACGCCGTAAGCTTGAAGCGCTCCCGAATGACCGAGGCGTTCGCGAGCGCCTGCTCGCTGAGGGCGCGATTGGCCTCGAGGACCAGCGTTACCGCCTCGTTCAGGTTCGAGCGCGCCTCCTCAAGCGTGGCGCCCTGCGAGTTCGCGCCCGGAAGCTCCTCGACAAAGGCGATGAAGCCCTCGGGGACCTGCTGGAAAACGGCGGTCAGTTCAACTGACATGACGAGATTCTAGCTCCTTCCCTCACTCCGGCGTCTAACGATATCGAGCTCAGCGGCGAGCGTAGCGAGATGAGATGAGAAGGCCGGTCTCCCGGCGCAGTCGGAAAATCCGCTGCAGGGAAACGGGCTCGAGGCCCAGAAGGGAGACCGGCCATGAAGAAGCGTAGCACCGGGAAGGGACCGAGGGGATGGTCACGATGGACTGTCGGAATGGACCTGGGGGATCGGACGAGCCACCTCTGTGTGCTGGATGAAGATGGGACGGTCGTCGAGCGGAGCAGGTTCAGACGACGCGGGAAGGCTTGCGAAAGCGGTTCGAGGCGCGAAGCCGAATGCGGATCGCGCTGGAGGTCGGGACGCACTCGCCGTGGGTCAGCCGGCTTCTGAAAGAGCTGGGGCACGAGGTGCTGGTGGCCAATCCCAGGAAGACGCGGCTGATCTACCAGAACCGGGGGAAGCAGGACCCGGTGGACGCCGAGGCGCTGGCGCGGATCGCGCGGCTGGACCCGAAGCTCCTCTACCCGGTGGAGCACCGCCCGGAATGCGTGGCGCAGGACCTGGCGGTGCTTAGGGCGCGCGATGCGCTGGTGAGGACGCGGACGCAGCTCGTCAATCACGTTCGAGGAGCGGTCAAGGCGACCGGACACCGCCTGAAGAAGTGCTCGACGCGGACGTTTTCGGGAAAGGTGGTGGGCGAAATTCCCGAGGAAGTGCGCGAAGCGTTGTCGAGTGTCGTGACGGCGATCGAGGTCGTGTCGAAACAGATCCTCGTGCTGGACAAGCGGATCGCAGAACTGGGAAAGAAGAAGTACCCGGAGACGGCGATGCTGCGGCAGGTAGGAGGAGTGGGCCCGATCGTGGCGCTGGCCTACGTCCTGACGCTGGAAGATCCGGGCCGTTTCCAGAAGAGCCGGGCAGTCGGGCCCTACCTCGGGCTCGTGCCGGCGCGAAGCCAGAGCGGGGACTGCGACCCACAACTGGGCATCACGAAAGAGGGAGACAACCTCCTGCGTCGGCTTCTGGTTCAGTCGGCGCAGTACATCCTCGGGCCATTCGCACAGGACAGCGACCTCAGACGATTCGGCCAGGCTCTGTCGGCCCGAGGGGAACGCAACGCGAAGAAACGAGCCGTCATCGCCGTCGCACGAAAGCTGGCGGTGCTGCTGCATCGGCTGTGGCGGAGCGCAGAGGTCTATGAGCCGCTACGCAAAGCCGGAGCACTCCAAGACGCGGCCGTGGCAGCGTAAGAAACCAGCGAAAGGAAACACCGAGAGGTCCCGATCAATCGTGGCGATCCCAATTCGAGCTAACGCCCCGTCAGGGCGACTGCGCAGCGGACTCCGGTCCCCACGGACTTCGGCCCGGGGCGGAAAACCGGTAGCGAGATTGCAGCGTCCTTACGGATTGGACCCCCTCATGCACCGGGCCGATAAGCACGGTCCACACAGAGTGCGAATGGAAGCTCGGCGACCAACTCGAACCCAGGGATTCCCACCCAAGATCACCGCCCTCTCTTGACAACAACCGGCCTTCTCATGGAAGTCCGCTGCAGCGCGTTGTTAGAGGCGCTCTCGGGCACGAGGAGTCGCGGCTACAACGAGTTCCGCCAATGAGAAACGCGAGCGCCGGCCAGACCGCAATCCAGAACAGGAGACCCAGGCCGAGTCCGTTGTTTTCCGGAAAGTAGCCGAACGCCTGAAGGACGCCGAACACGACGAGCGGACCGCAGCCTAGGGCCAGTATGGCTAGGCCAACAACGAAGGCCGGATGCCAGAAGGCGCGGACGAAACTTCAGGTTCATCGCTAACTGATGCCGCCTAACGATATCGAGTTCAGCGGCGAAGAGGAAGGAGCGCGAGCGACTGACGATGAGTCCGCTGCAACGAGGGGTTAGGTGGCCACGCCCGCCGCCAGAAGAAACGACTGCAGGCGAACCTCGGCCTCGGGTATGAGTGCCTCGATTTCGTGGTCGATGGCCGCAAGGCGCGCTTCGCGTTCGTCTCCTGCCTCGCCCTGTGGCCAGGCGTCGATGACAGCGTTACGCCCTTCCACTGTGGCGGGCACGCCACCGGGGAACATGGATGAGACGCGGGTGAGAGCCGCCGCGATGCCGTGGAGCTCAAGCTGAGCGAGCGCGCTCATGCAGTCGGGTAAGTGGTCAGCAGGCGAATTGTAGAAAAAGGAGATGGCCCCACCGTTCTCTACCGAGTCAATCAGCGCGCGAGTACTAACCCAGACGCGCTCGGCCGGAGTGAGAGTTCCGAAACCCGAGCCGTACGCGCGTTTCGCGACTTCGTGCCAGCGTGGAAGGAGGCGCTCGTCCATTGCGCCACCTAACGATATCAAGCTCAGCGGCGAGCGCAGCGAGGGATCTTGCTGCGGTTTAGTTGACACCCGAGTGGATAGGAGACTGAGCTTCGAACGCAGCTGGGGGAAGGTAACCGAGCGACGAGTGGAGCCGCTGCTGATTGTAGAAACGGACGTAGTCGAGGAGAGCGGCCCTGAGGTGGGATTCCGTCTGGAACGTGATCCCGAAGAGCCATTCCGTTTTCAGCGAGTGAAAGAACGACTCCATGTGGGCATTGTCGTTCATCTGCCGTGGTCGATTCATGCTCTGGAGGAAACCCAGCCGGGAGAGCGCATCACCAAGGTCGAAAGCTGCGTACTCGATTCCCCGATCACTGTGAAACATGACACCGGGGGACGGGCGCCGCCATCGCACAGCGTGAGCGAGGGCGCGGCGCGTGAGCGAGGCGTCGCGGTTCCGACCGAGACTCCAGCCGAGGATCTTCCGAGAGTGTCGGTCCATGACGACGGCGAGGTATCGCCAGTGGCCGGCCACCCTTACGTAAGTGACATCGGCCACCCAGAGCTGGTTTGGGCGATTGGTCGTGACGCCGTGAATCGCGTTCGGATGGCCCCGATAGAACTTCCTTTGCCCGACCCGGGCCGGCGGTAAAGACGGGCCGAGCGGCCTTGGACCTGCGCCAGCCGCATGAGGCGGGCGACCCTGCGGCGGCCGACCGGAATTCCCAGAAGGCCGAGTTGCCGCGTCACCCGTGGACTGCCGTATAGCCCCCTGGCTTCCCGGAACACCTCCAAGACTCGTTCGGTCATTGCGGCATCAGAGGTCGCTCGAGAGCTGGGCGGTCGAGTCCGCCAGGCATAGAAGCCGGCGCGTGTGACTTCGAACCTCCTGCACATCAGGCTCAGCGGGAACGCATTCCGGTTCGCCTCGAGGAACGCGAAGACGTCCCTCGTTGCTCGCGGGCGAACCGGATCGCTCTTTTTAAGAGTTCGTGCTCCATCTTCAGCCGCTTGTAGTCCCGCTCGACCTCCCGCAGCCGCTGAAGTTCACCGACCGCCTTCAGGTCCAGCACCGGGACAGTGCCCCGCAGTTCGCCGTCACGAGCCTGCTTGCGCCACCGAGACAGCATGAACGGGTGAATGCACAGCGACTCCGCCACGTCCCGGACCAGGACTCCCGGCTGCTCACTGAGTTGGACGGCTCGGAGCTTGAACTCCGGGCCGTAGCTTCTGACTCTTCGAGGACCCGCTCTTCCCATCGTGACCTCTCTCGTTAGCTGAGAGTGTCAACGATACCGAAGCAACCTCCGAGTCCGCTGCAGCGCGTTGTTAGACGCCCCCTGCGCCGGAGGCACGTGGATGCGACCAGGCCCTTCGAGCCACGAGCCACAGCGCCGTAAAGCAGACAGCCCAGATTAGGGTGTTGGCTGCGGCGATGACGAGGTGATTAGCCTTGACTGCGCTTTCCGAGGCGCTGCCGAAGGGAGTGAGGAGCGTGGCGATGCTCCGAGACCAATGACCCTGCGGCGAAGCTGCTACCCGGGACAAGACCGCCTGCAGGGGAACCTTGACGACGCGAAAGAGCGGATAAAGAGCGAGCACGAGGCTTCGGGCAGGGGGACGTAGGAAAAGAGGTCGGCATATGGGAGGGTGTCCGAGACGAAGGTGTACAGACCGACGCCCGTGTTTGAGATAGCGAGGTACTGAACAGCGTAGAGCGCGAAAACGGCGATGGCCATTCCGATGGTGCGAAGCCGTCTCGCGAGCGTTGCGTTTGTTCTCACTGGGGCGTCTAACGATATCAAGCTCAGCGGCGAGCGTAGCGAGTCCGCTGCAGCGCGTTGTTAGACCACGTGCCTCCGTGGGTCGAAGCGCCGCGCGTGAACGAGCACGACCGTTGAAGAAAGAAAGCATAGCGAGCGCCGCGCCGCCAAGTGCAATGACCTTGACTAGCTCGTGCCCCAGTGCTGCTCGAAGCTCCGCCGTGGCGTTGTGCTCGCGCTCGTACTCGCGAACGTAGCGTTCCTGTTCGACGTGGTACACGCCAATGAGCGCTACGCATGCGAGGCTGAACGCTGCTAGAAACGATACGAGTCCGATAAGGGATCTGCTGGGAACGGGAAGAGGCTGTGAAGTGCGCAGTGCGTGATGACGGCGAAAGAGAAAACGAGTGAGAAGTGGAATGACGACGAAGACGCCTAGAAGTAACAAGAGATAGAGCGCGCGCACGTACCACGAAGGCCAAACGCAGGCCGTCGTAAACGACATGTCCATTTGGACCGTCTCCTCACGTGGTCTAACGATATCAAGCTCAGCGGCGAGCGCAGCGAGTCCGCTGCAGCGCGTTGTTAGACCGCACTTTCGGGACTTTGCCTCAACGCCTCTCGCTCACGCGCGATCGCTGGGGCAAGATGGATGCGAATTTCCTCAGGCAGCGACGACTCCGAAAGGAGCCCTTGAATGACGGCGCGCGCAATGACGAGTTCGTAAAGCCCTGAGGTGTAGTGAACATAAAGCTTGCGACTCGGCCCGTCATGAAAGCGATGGATCTCTTCGTTCAGATCGAAAGCTGAGAGCTTGCCGGACTGCCAAGCATGGAAGGACTCGTGAAGTTTCGAAAGTTCTCGGCCGAGCGCCTCCTGATGGGCGCGGCCTGCGAGTTCCCGGAGGAGGCGATTGACCCGTTTGCTCGGCTCGGCCGCGCGCTTCATGTCATTCCCTGTGCGGTCTAACTAGTATTAGGCCGCATGGGAGGTTTCTATCGGTAGAAACGTCTGCTGGGCTTGGTGGTTGAAGCTTCTGCAGGTAGAAGCTTCTGGGTTTCTGCAGGTAGAAGCTTTTTCGAGGTGGCATCGGCGACGCGCATTCTGGCGGCCAGCCCCAGCTTCACGGCGCGGTCGTATCGCACGCTCCAGAAGGGGCCATCGCCGGTCCAGCGGCCGCCGGCCTTCTTGAGCCGTGCGTGCAGCGCGGTCTCCCACGGCTTCACGGCGACCAGAACGAGATGTCTTTGTGGCGCCGTCCACGGAACCTCCTCAACCACGATCTCAACCGTCTTGAGCCTCTTCCGGCGCGTTTCATCATACCGATAGCGTACGCACACGAGCCGCTCCCCGTAGTCGCGGAGCAGCTTTCGCGTCCCCTTGGCCCCAGGCGACATGTGCGCGCCAACGCGCGCCTCGAGAGGACACCTCACATCCGGTCCAGCGGGCTGGTGACGCCGAGGCCGCCGCGGTTGAGGACGTGCGTGTAGATCATGGTGGTGGCGACGTCGCGGTGGCCGAGGAGCTCCTGGATGGTGCGGATGTCGGAGCCGCTCTCGAGGAGATGCGTGGCGAAAGAGTGGCGCAGGGTATGGCAGGTGGCGTGCTTGCCGATGCGGGCTTCGCGCACGGCGCGCTGGACGGCGCGCTGGATGAGGGTCTCGCCGAGATGGTGGCGGCGCTTCCGGTTTCCGGGGGGGCCCGGACCCGCCGGCGGTTCGGCGCGCGGGTCGAGGCTGCGATCCCTGGCAGGGAAGACCCATTGCCAGCCCCACCATTTCGCCGCCGAGGGGTATTTCCGGGCGAGGGCGTCGGGCAGGTAGACGGCGCCGAAGCCTTCCCTGAGATCCGCCTCGTGGAGCGTCCGGACGGCCGCGAGGTGGCGCCGGAGCGGCTCGCGAACGGCGGCGGGGAGCATCGTGATGCGGTCCTTCATGCCCTTGCCGTCGCGGACGAGAATCTGGTTCCGGCCGAAGTCGACGTCCTTCACCCGCAGGCGCAGGCACTCGAGCAGGCGCATGCCCGTGCCGTAGAGAAGCGTGGCGACGAGGAGCGGGCTGCCGTCGAGCCGCGCGAGGACGGCTCTCACCTCTTCCCGGGTGAGGACGACGGGCAGGCGCTCGGGGCGCCTGGCGCGCACGACGTCGCCGAGCGACTCGACCGGCCTTCCGAGGACTTCGCGGTAAAGGAACAACAGCGCGCTCAGGGCCTGGGTCTGGGTGGATGAGGCGACGCGGCCGCGCGTGGCGAGGTCCGAGACGAAGGCGTTGATCTCGGCTTCGCCCATCTCGCCGGGATGCCGCTTGCCGTGGAAGAGGACGAATCGCCTGACCCAGCCGGCGTAGGCTTCCTCGGTGCGGATGCTGTAGTGGCGCGTGCGGACGGCGGCTCGCACGCGATCGAGGAGCTTCAGGCTCACGTTCTTCGGGGCGGCGCCGGCGCCGTCCGGCGACGGGACTTGAGGCACGGGTCTCCTTCCCGTGGAGAAGGTAGTTCCACGAATGAGCGCAAGTCAAGCGTAAGTGCTTCGACGGGAATGAGCCGCCATTCATTTTTCCGATGACGCGCCGCGGAATGCGTGCTAGCTTTCGGAGCTGCCATGAATCACATCGTCTGTTTCGCCTACGTTCCCGACACCGAAACGAAAATCAGGATCGCCGCCGACGGCGTCTCGATCGACGAGGCCGACGTCAAGTGGATCGTGTCCCCCTACGACGAGTACGCGCTCGAGGAAGCGCTGAAGACGAAGGAAGCGAAGGGCGGCACGGTCACCGCGATGACGTTCGGCCCCGCGCGCGCCGACACGGGCCTGCGCGAGTGCCTCGCCCGCGGCGCCGACGAGGCGATCCGTGTCGCTTCCGACGGCCTCGGCCAGGTTGATGCCCTCGGCGTGGCGCGCCTCCTCGCGGGCGTCATCAAGACGCTGCCGCACGACGTCGTGTGGATGGGGAACAAGGGCGTCGGCACGGACGCGCAGGTGCTCGTTCCGATGCTGGCCGAGCTCCTCGATCTGCCGCACGTGAACCTCGTGACGAAGCTCGAATGGAAGGACGGCGCGGTCGCGGCCCACCGCGAGATCGAGGGCGCCGTGGAGATCGTCGAGATGTCGCTGCCCGGCGTCATCGGCGCGACGAAGGGCCTGAACGAGCCGCGCTACGCGTCCCTGAAGGGGATCATGGCGGCGAAGAAGAAGGCGATCGCCGTGAAGACGCCCGCCGACGCCGGCGTCGACGCCGCGTCCGTTTCGGGGGCGGCCGCGCACGTGCGCTGGACGAAGCTCGAGCTGCCGCCCGCGCGGCAGGCCGTGAAGCTCGTCCCGGCCGACGACCCGGCGAAGGCGGCGACGGAGCTGCTCCGCCTCCTGCGCGACGAAGCGAAGGTTTTGTAGAAGAGAGAAGAAGATTTTCTAGAAGGGAGAGAGGGAACAAGATTTTCTTAGAAAGTGAATGCGCGGCGAAGCGGATTGCGGCGGCAGATCTCGTGAGGCTTGGCGTGGCGTTCCGCCATCTTCACCTTCTAAGAAATCTCTCTTTCTCTCTCTTCTTTGGAGTTTGAAATGAGCAACGTCCTCGTATTCATCGAGCAGCGCGACGGGAAGATCCGCAGATCCTCTCTCGAGGCTCTCACTCTCGGCAGGGCACTTTCCCAGAAGACCGGCGGCACGCTGGGCGCGGTGGTCGCAGGCTCCGGGATCGCCTCCCTCGCCGGGGAGCTCGCGGCGTACGGCGCCGCGAAGGTGTTCGTGGCGGACAGGCCCGAGCTCGCGCTCTTCTCGTCGGAGGGTTACGCCGCGGCCCTCGATGCCGCGGTCACGGCCTTCAAGCCGTCCATCGTTCTCGCCTCGGCGACGGCAATGGGCCGCGACGTGGCGCCGCGGTTCGCGGCGCGCCGCGGCGTGTCGGTGCTCTCGGACGTCATGACGCTCGACGTCGCGAACGGCCGCATCTCGGGCGAGCGCCCGGTGTACTCGGGCAAGGCGCGCGTCCAGGTGACGGCCGCGCCGTCCGCCGAGATCCAGGTCGCCACGCCGCGCCCGAACGTGTTTCCCGCCGCGAAGGCCGAGGCTCCCGGCGCGGGCGAGATCGTGAACGTCGACGTCGGGGCCCTGAAGATCCGCGCGAAGGTCGTGAAGGTGCAGGCGGCAGAGGCGGGCGAGATCGACGTGGCCGAAGCCGACAAGATCGTGACGGGCGGACGCGGGATCAGGGGGCCCGAGAGCTGGCCCGTGCTGCGCGCGCTGTGCACCGAGCTGGGCGCCGCGCTCGGCGCGTCGCGCGCCGCGGTCGACGCCGGCTGGATCGGCCACGAGCACCAGGTCGGCCAGACGGGCAAGGTCGTGTCGCCTTCCCTCTACATCGCGTGCGGCGTGTCCGGCGCGATCCAGCACCTCGCGGGCATGGGCTCGTCGAAGGTCATCGTCGCGATCAACAAGGATCCCGAGGCGCCGATCTTCAAGGTCGCGACCTACGGGATCGTGGGCGACCTGTTCCAGATCGTCCCCGCGATGACGGAAGCCGCGAAAAAGCTGAAGGCCTAATTCACCGTCGCCCGGAACTCGGCGAACGCCGGGCCGCAGCCGTTCGTGAAGAAGATCCGGACGATGTCCTGTCCGCGGAACGGACCGGGCAGATAGGCGAACGTGCCCGGCGTGTCCGTGATCGAGAACTGGCCGCCGCTCTTGCTCTGGAGGAGGACGAAGCGCAGCAGCGTGGGGTCGGGGACGCCCGTCGCCGTGATGAAGACGTAGCCCGAGCTCTCCGGCACGATGATGTCGTTCGGGCTGATGACGGGCGTGAACAGCTGCGTGTCGACCGGGACGGTGATCGACTGCTGGATGCCCGCGCCGCCGAGGAGCGGGAAGGCGTTCAGCGTGAAAACCGTGGTGCCGGTGATCGTCCAGCCGACCGAGCCGCTCGGCGCGAGGCCGAAGGGCGCGACGACGGGGTCGATCGTGACCGTCGCCGCGTTCTCGGTCTGCCAGTTGAGGATGATGTTCGTCGACGAGCCGCAGCCGCGCGCCGGATCCGCCGAGAAGGAGAGGATCGCCGGGTCGCCGGGCTCGATGACGGTGGCCGTGAACGTGGCCGTCGCGGGGCCGCAGGCGCCGCCGGGCACGGTGAGGCGCACGACGTCGGTTCCGGTGGTCGAGCCGGCCCTGTACGTGAACTGGTTGCCGTTCACGGTGAACGTCGAGCCCGCCGAGCCGTGCGTGTCGAACGTGATCGTGACGAGCGTCCCGGTGTAGGCCACCGGAATCGAGCCCGTCACGATCTGCCCGGTTCCCACGGTCGCCGTGGACGGCGTCGGCGTGGGCGGACTCGTGGGCGCCTCGAACGTGACCTTACGGGTGGAAGTCGCCGTCGCGCCCGAGAGCGCGACCGCCGTGAGCGTGATGTCGCCCGCCGACACGACGGTGAGCGTGGCCGTGCCGGAGGTCGCGAGGTCGCCCGCGGCTCCGGTGATGTTGACGTGATCGGCGCCCGTCGTGGACCACGTCGCCGTGACGGTCAGCGGCGGGCAGCCCGACGAGGGCGAGATCGCGAAGCTCGCGATGACGGGCGCCGTCGAGAAGGCGCCGCGCGACACGGACAGCGACAGGTTGCTGCCGTCGCCCGTCAGGTTGTCGTTCTTGATGGCGTAGGGGAGGCCCGCGCCGGTGAGCATGCGGAAGCGCAGCGCGAGCTTCGATTTCTCGGCCGTGTCGGGAAGCAGGACGGCGAGCGGCTGCTGCGAGGCCGAGCCCGGGACGGTGAAGATCTGGCCCACGCCGGAAGGCGCGCCGGCGTCGAACGCCGCGACCTCGACCGTGCAGCCTTGCGTCGAGAGCGGGCTGCACAGGACGCCGACGTTCGTGCGCGCGCGTCCGGCCGCCGGGGAGGACGATGCGTCGGCGCCGCCGCCCCAGGCTTCGTCGCCCGCGGCGAGAAAATCGGAGACCGGGAACGCGGTCGACACCGTGCCGTAGCGGCCGGCCGGCGCGTCGTTGAACGTCTCGGACCATGCGTTCACGGAGGCGTCGCTGCGCACGTGGTAGAGGAACGCGCCGAGGCCGTCGACCGCGGCGGGCGCCGCGACGACCGCGACGCCGCGCGTAGAGACGGTGAACGGGACGCTCGCGAGCGTGGCGCCGCCCAGGAGGAAATCGATGGAGCCGGAGGCCGCGCCGACGCTCGAAACGTAGATGTTCGTGTCGAACCGCGCGTTCGTGCCGATGCCTTTCGCGGCCGGCCCGCCCCACAGGTCCGTGCCGGCAGGGGCGGCGGCCTGGAGAGAGGTTGCGCTGATCAGCGCGAACACGAACGAAGCGGTCCCGAGGGGACTTCGGAGGTGCGTCATCGGGCTTCTCCCGGCGCGGAGGCGCGTTGAAACGACAGATTTACCACGGCTTATCTTACAACATGCTGCGTTATTCTCCGCTGCAATGACAGTCACGCCGGCTCAGGCCACCTACTTCGGCTTTCCCGGAACCCTCCTCTTCGCGCTCCTCCTGCTCTCGGCCCTTGCCTTATTCACGTACACCGCTTCGCGCAGGGTCCAGCTTCTCCTGCTGGGCGCGGGCGAGAGGGAGAATCGTCTCGATCGGCCGCTCGCGCGGATCTGGCACGTGGTCGCGTACGGCTTCCTGCAGCGAAAGATGTTCCGCGACGCGTACGCGGGCCTCTATCACGCGCTGATCTTCGGCGGATTCCTCGTGCTCACGCTCCGCACGCTGATGCTCGTGTTCGAGGGCCTCTTCCCGGGAGCCGGCCTGCCGTTTCTGCCCGCGGGATTCTGGGAGGGCTACCTCCTCGTCAAGGACGTCGTCCTCGTGACCACGTTCGCGGGCGTCGTCCTCGCCCTCATTCGCCGCCACGTCGCGCGAAAGGAGCGTCTCGACCCGTCGTTCGACGCCGACCTCATCCTCCTCCTGATCGGCTTCCTCATGGTGACCGACCTCGCCGCCGGCGCGGCGCGGTTCGCGCTGCTCGAAAAGGCGGGGACGCAGGTCTCGGTGTTCCATGGCGACCTCACGGAAGCCGCGGGTCCGGCAGCAGGCAGTCTCTGGGAGCCCATAACCTATTCACTTTCCAAGAATCTCCTCTTCGGTCTCTCGTCTTCCTCCCTGCAGGCGACATATTTCGCCTCCTGGTGGGCCCACCTCGTCGCGATCCTCGTGTTCGCGAACTACCTGCCGTTCGCGAAGCACTTCCACGTGATCACGGCGCTCCCGAACCTGTTCTTCGCGAAGCTCGACCCGGCCGGGAAGATGGTCACGTTCGACATCGAGAAAGCCGCGGAGGCGGAAAGATTCGGCGTCGCGAAGGTCGAGGACTTCACCTGGAAGCAGAAGCTGGACATGTTCACGTGCACCGAGTGCGGGCGATGCCGCGAGGTGTGTCCGACGCACCTCACCGGCAAGCCGCTCTCGCCGAAGGGCTTCATGGTGGACCTGCGCAACGCGCTCTACACGGACGCGGACGCGCTGATCGACGCCGACGCGGGCCGCGGCGACGGCTCGGCCGCAGCGGCGCTCGCGGCGCGGACGCCGCTCATCGGCGGCTGGATCGACGAGGAGACGATCTGGGCCTGCACGACGTGCCGCTACTGCGAGCACGCGTGCCCCGTGGGCATCACGTACGTCGACAAGATCACCGACCTGCGCCGCCACCTCGTCCTCGAGAAGAGCGAGTTCCCGAAGGAGGCGCAGACCGCGTTCAACGGCATGGAGCGCCAGGGCAACCCGTGGAACCTCGCCGCCGCGGACCGCGACGCGTGGACGAAGGAGCTTCCGTTCCCCGTCCTGACCATGGCGGAAGCGGCTTCGAAGGGCGGCGTCGAGGTGCTCTTCTGGGTCGGCTGCGCGGGCTCGTACGAGGACCGCGGCAAGCGCGTGTCGCGGTCGCTCGCGACGCTGCTGCGCGAGGCGGGCGTCACGTTCGCGATCCTCGGCAAGGAGGAGACGTGCACGGGCGACGCGGCGCGCCGCCTCGGGAACGAATACCTCTTCCAGACGCTCGCCCAGCAGAACGTCGAGACGATGAAGGGCTACGGCGTGACGAAGATCGTCACGAACTGCCCGCACTGCTTCAACACGCTCCGGAACGAGTACCCCGACTTCGGCGGCAAGTTCGAGGTCATGCACGGGACCGAGCTCGTCGCACGGCTCGTGGCCGAGGGCCGGATCCAGCTCGTCCGCGGCAAGCCGATGTCGCTGTCGTTTCACGATCCCTGCTACCTCGGGCGCCACAACGGCGTGTACGACGCGCCGCGCGAGCTCCTGAACGCGATTCCGGGGATCGCGATCAAGGAGCTGCCGCGTACCCGCGAGAACGGCATGTGCTGCGGCGCGGGAGGCGGGCGGATGTGGCTGGACGAGACGATCGGCGCTCGCGTGAACCAGGCCCGGTTCGCCGAGATCGAGGCGAACGGAACCGACGCCGTCGGCGTGTCGTGCCCGTTCTGCATGGTGATGCTCGGCAACGCGAAGACCGAGCTGGCGGGGAAGACCGAGGCGTTCGACGTGCTCGAGCTGGCCGCTCAGGCGTTGCCCGTCCATCCCGGCTGATCGGAATTCGAGGCCCTGGGTGTAACCTTTCCGCATGGCGGAGGACCCGAAAGCCCCGGGCGCGCCGACCCCGGCGGGCGGTACGCGGCCGGTGCCGCGCATCGTCGGCCCGGTCGCGCCGCCCGTCTATACCGCGGGCGCGAAGCCGGCCTCGGCCCGCGTCGTCGCGGAGACGGCCGAGCCCCTCGTGACCGAGGGCATGAAGGCGCGCCAGCGCCACATCGAGAAAAAGCGCCGCGTCGTGGCGACGCTTCGGGCCGTCGAGCAGGAGGAGGCTGCCGAGCGCTGGGGACGCGGCCGGGCCTGGATCTTCCGGGCCGTCGGAATCCTCGTCGCGTTCGGGGTCTACCTGAAGATGCAGTCGGTGTACGGCGACCGGTGGCCGATCCTCGCCGTCTGGGTCTTTCTCGGCGTCCTCCTCGGCGTGGCCGTGTCCTGGATGCTCTGGTACATCGACTACGGCGATTGAGCCTCTCCGCGAATCGCGGCTACTCGTCGTCGAAGATCCCCTTCGGTTTGCCGGGGTCCTTCTGCGCCTTCTCGAGCGCTTCCTTGAACGTCCTGTCGAGGATCGCGCTCTTGTTCTTCTCGCGCTCGACGGTCGCGGCGAACAGGTCCTCGGCGCGCTCCTTGCGGCGCGTGTTCTCCCGCGCCGCCTCCTCGAGCGAGCCGAGCTTCGTCTTCGAGACCGCGGGCTCGTGCGAGAGCACGGCGCCGGTGTCCTGATCCACTTTCAGCGTGGACCCGCAGTCGGGGCAGAGGACGAGGAGTTGGTCGCTCATGGTCGGGGAATTATCCTCTCAAAGTGAATTCCTCAGAGGGGGAGGACTGGAAGAAGCGGCTGAAGGCGCTGGGCATCGTGCGCAAAAGGCGGAAGAGAGGGGAGAAGAAAGAAGATCTTCGGACCCAACAAAAGGTGAAGAGCGGGCGGCTCGGCGAGGACGCTGCCTGCGCGCTCTTGACAGAAAACTCCCTTCTCATCCTCGCTCGAAATGTCCGGTATCGCGACGGAGAGATCGATGTCGTTGCGCTGGACGGCGCGACGCTCGTCTTCGTCGAGGTGAAGTGGCGGCGGAACGACGCCCGCGGCGCGCCGGCCGAGGCCGTCACGGCGCAGAAGAGAGAGCGCGTGATCCGCGCAGCCCGCCGCTGGCTCGCGGAGAACCGGGGGCGGGCCGCCGCGGTCCGCTTCGACGTCGTCGCGATCCGGGAAGAGCCTCCCAAGGTCGACTGGATACGCGGCGCTTTCGACGCGAGCCGGACGTGATCCCGTTCGCGCGCCGGCGCGCGGCGGTAAACTCGCGCGTGCAACGCCCACCCCGATGAGAGTCCCTGTCCACGCGACGGTTCCGGAGGCGGCCCCGTGACACCGGCGGTGGGCGGGACGCTCGGCCGATACCGGCTCGACGCGCTGCTCGGTCGCGGCGGGATGGCCGAGGTGTTCCGCGCCACCGACACGAAGCTCGCGCGCACCGTGGCCGTGAAGGTGATTCTCGCGGCGCACGCCGCCGAGGCGCATTTTCTGGAGCGCTTCCTCCGCGAGGCGCGCATGGTCGCGTCGCTCGAGCATCCGAACATCCTGCCCGTCTACGACTTCGGCGAGGAGAGCGGCGTGCCGTTCCTCGTGATGCCGTACCATCCGGGCGGTTCGCTGCGCGACCGCCTGAAGGCGGGCCCCGTGCCGCTCGCGACGGCATCCTCGTGGATCGCGCAGCTTGCGGGCGCGCTCGACGCGGCGCACGCCGCCGGCGTCCTGCACCGCGACGTGAAGCCCGCGAACGTGCTCCTCGGCAAGGACGACAGGCTGTTCCTCGCGGACTTCGGCATCGCGAAGCTGGACGAGAGCCAGACCGGCCTCACGGCGACGGGTGTCGTCGTGGGCACGCCCGTCTACATGGCGCCGGAACAGGCGCAGGGCCGTCCCGCCAGCCCCGCGACGGATCGCTACGCGCTCGCCGTCGTCGCGTTCGAGATTCTCGCCGGCCGGCCGCCGTTCGAAGGCGATAACGCGCTGTCGCTCATGCACCAGCACGTGGCGACCCCGCCGCCGATGCTCTCGAGGCGCGTCGCGGGGCTGCCTGCGGGCCTCGACACGGTGCTCGCGCGGGCGCTCGCGAAGGATCCCTCGCAAAGACCCGCTACCTGCCGCGCTTTCGCGGCGGGCGTCGCCGCGTTCGCGCCCGCGGGGGTCGCGGCGCCGCGCGGCCACGCGGGGGCAAGCGTGAATACGAGCGCGAACACGGCGCCGACCGTGCTGCAGGCGCCCACGGGCGAAGCGACGGTGCTCACGCGGCCTCGTCGCGGAACACGCGCGGCCGTCGCGGGAGCCGGGGCGATCGCGCTGCTCGCGGGCGCCTGGTGGGTGGCCTCGCGCCGCGGGACAACAGAGACGATCCCGGCGGGGATCACGAACGCGGAGCCGCCGGGGGCGGTCCCCACGGTGCAGACGCCCCCCGCGCCGGCGGTCGCGGTCGTCGAGAAGGCGCCGGCTCCGACGCCCGTGCCGCCGCTCGCGCCGACGAGGAGCAAGCTCGTCGAAAAGCCGGCCCCCGCGCCGCCCGCCGCACCGGAGCTCGCGGGCGAGTCCGACGGCCGGGCGCATCCGCTCATGGCCGTGCGGGAGCGCCTCGAAACCGCCCGCAGACACGCCCGTCGCCTGTCGCGGGAGGACTTTCAGTTCGCGCTCGACGAGGCCGGGGCCGTTCTGGAGAAGAGCCCGCGGAATCCGGACGCGAAGTACCTCGTGGCGTACGGACGGGGCGGGCTTGCGTACCTCGCGGGGAACGACGCCCTCGCGTCGTCGCTGCTCGTCGTGGCGAGCGCAGCTCCGGCAAGAAAAATCGGGGCGGTGAGCTCGGGCGTCTCCGCCGGTAACTCACGCACCCCGAAGGGGTTACATGGAGCGGGACACGAGGGTCGAACTCGCGACATCTACCTTGGCAAGGTAGCGCTCTACCACTGAGCTAGTCCCGCTCGGGAGCCGGGGAATATAAGGGACGGATTGCACCTCCGTCAAGCCGCCGCGGCGCGGACGACGACGACGGGGCAGGGCGCCTCGCAGACGACGCGGAACGCCACGCTGCCGAACATGAGCCCCGAGACGCCCGCGCGGCCGCGCGTGCCGAGGACGACGAGCTCCGCCTCCGCGCGCGCCGCCGCTTCGACGAGCGAGACGTGCGGCGTGCCGTCGAGGAGCTCGGTCCGCGCGATGACGTAGGAGGACTCGGCGCGGCGGCGCAGCGCTTCGAGCTTCCTGAGGCAGATCGCGCGGAGCGGAGCCACCTCCGAGATCGCGCAATCGAGGAGGACGTCGGTGGGGATCACGTGCGCGACCACGAGCACCCCGGAGCGCAGCCGGGCCTCGTCGACCGCGAGGACGAACGCCCTCTCGGAGGCAGGGGAGAAGTCCGTTCCGAGAAAGACGGTCTTCACGAGACCCTCCCGTCCGCTCCGTTCGCGAACGTCATGCCCTTGCCGGGCGTGACTTCTTTGCCACCTTCGTCTTCGCGGCCCGCCCGATCTTCACGACCTTCCGGGAATGCTCGGCGCGCGCCGGAGAGGAAACCTGCTCGGCGAGAAGGCGCAGGAGATCCGACACCGTCACGATGCCGGCGAGCGTGCCGTCGGGCTCGATCACGGGCAGGCAGCCGATGTTCCAGCCGCGCATGACGTTCGCCGCCTGGCGCACCGGCATGTTCGGCGTCGCCTTTACCGCGTACGCGGTCATCATCGCGGAGATGGGGCGGAGGCGGCGAATCTCGTCGCGATCCCTTCCGCCGAGGTCCCGCGCGGAGACGACGCCCACGACCTCGCCGCCCTCGCCGGTGACGACGAGGTGGTGTATGCGTTTCCAGCGCATCAGGTTCCAGGCGGCCTCGGCGTTCTCGGTGTGAGCAACCGTCTGGACGCGCCGGGTCATGATTTCGTGGACGCGCATCGAAGCCTCCCTCCATACGATCGGGAACGGGCGGGGCGCACGCCATGAGCCACCTGAATCAGGCGGTGGATAAGTTCGGAGCAGCCGGGTTGCGCAAGGTCTTATCATGGTCTCGCGCGCGGAGGTGCTCGATGCCACAGGTCGCCGGCGGAGAGGAAGACGGCAAGCTCGCGGAGATCGACCGGGAACATCAGCTCCAGATCGCCCTCGTGGACGCCTTCGAGAGAGCGGCGGGCGCGAACGAACGCGCCGAGGCCGGGCGCATTCTCGAGCAGATGGCCGTCCTCTCGAAGATGCACTTCCTCGCCGAAGAGCTCGTCATGCAGCTCCACGACTACCCCGCCTACGAAGAGCACGCGAGCGAGCACGCGGACCTCCTGAAGGAGATGCACCGGCTCGTGAAGCAGAACGCCGCCGGCAAGCTCGACATCACCCTGGACCTCGCCGACCGCCTCCGGCGTACGCTCGCGAACCACCTGCGCGGGACCGACTATGCCCTCTCCGCCTACATGCGGGAGGAGGGCATCGTCGACACGGAGCCGGAAACGCCGCCTTCCTGACGCGCCCCGGGACCGCGGCCTCCGCCGCGCTTTAGAACACGACCCGGACTCCGAACTGCGCCTGCAGGGGATCTCCGAGGCCGCTCTGGACCGTCCCGTCGAAGTTGAAGAGCAGCGACGTGTTGCCGGGTTTCTTGAGGTTCTTGCTGTTGAAGAGGTTGAAGACCTCGGCGATGGGCTCGATCGTGATGTTGCCGATCTGGAAGGGCCGCGAGACGCGGAGGTCGAGGGACGAGAACTGGTTGTCCTTCCGGCCGGTGTTCCGCTCCGTGACCGAGCCGTCCGCGTTGATGCGCTCGGACGGCGTGCCGGCCTCCGCGCCCGTCGCGGTGAGCGACTTCGGCTGCGCCGAGCGGTACGAGTAACGGGCGTTCACGTTGATGTCGAAGGGGGCCTTGTAGATCACGATCGCGTTGAAACGGTGCCGCTGGTCGCGGTTCGAGTACCCGTATTCGGCGTCGAGGTTCGTGACCCTCGCGTACTGGAGCGTGAAGGGGTCGCGCTCGTTGTCGTCGTCGGACTTGTCCCAGGAGAGCGTGTAGTAGGCCTGGAACGCGAAGTTGTTCGAATAGCGCTTCTCGAGCCCGAGCGTGATGCCGTTGTACAGGCTCTTGGCCGTCGACTCGACGGTCGTGAGCGAGCTGACGCCGTTCGTGCCGTCCGTGCCGAGGCCCGTGGACCACGGCGAGCCGAGGAGCGCGTCGTTCCGGTCCACGAAGCGCGAGATGTGGATCGTGTGCGCGTAGTTGTACTTGAGGGACATGGCGAAGTCGGTCGTCAGCTCGCGCTCGACGCCGACGCTCGCGGAATAGGTGCGCGGATTCTGGAAGTTCTTGTCGAAGACGTAGATTCCCGGGTGGTCCGGAATCGCGGGAAGCGAGGCAAGCGGGAGGAGGTTCGGGTAGGCGGGAACGGGGCCGAGGAACGGGGACGCGGCGCTGCTCCGGAACGCGTCGTAGCCGAGCGTGCCGTTCGTCGAGCGCGTCGAGGCGAGGTTCAGGCCCGGGATGAGCCCGTAGAAGATGCCGCCGTTCGCGCGGACGACCGTCTTGCCGTCGCCCTTCGGGTCCCACGTGATGCCGAGGCGCGGCTGCCACATGGCCTTGTCGGACGGGATGTTGCCGTCCGACGGAAAGACCTGCCCCTTCGACGTCTTCCCGATGAATTTCGAGAAGAACACCTGGTCGGCGGGCGTGATCGGGTCAGGCTGGATCTGCGCGTCCCACCGCAGGCCGAACTGGACGGTCAGGTTCGCGGTCGGCTGCCACTTGTCCTGCAGGTAGACCGAGGGCATGTACTGGACGATGTCCTGCGTGCCGGCCTGGTCGATCGTGAGGCCCGCGCCGGGGACGTGCTGCAGGTAGAGCTGGACGGGACCGCTGATGTCGAGTCCCGCGGGGCAGACACCGGTCTGCGAGCCCGTGATGAACTTGCCGGTCTGGTCCGAGCACTCCACGTAGAGGTTGTTCTTCGTGAAGTTCAGGAAGCCGTCGACGGATCCGAAGATGACCCTGCCGTTTCCGAAGCCGCGAAACGTCTGGGCGGCGTTCGTGCGGTTGAACTCGACGCCCCCTTTGATCGTGTGCGCTCCCGACAGGTACGTGACGTTCTCGACGAGCTGGAGGCGCGTGTCGTGGTAGTCGACGGGGATGAAGAAAGGCTCGCCGAAGCGGTAGCCGGCGGCGAAGTCGATGCCGGTGTCGGTGAAGGGGCGTCCGCCGCCCGGCACGGTCGGGCCGCTGTACGGCCGGGGGCGATCCTCCCGCGCCCACTGGAACCGGAATTCGTTCAGGAGGGAGCTCGAGAGCGTGGAGTTCAGGGAGCCGCTGCCGGCGTCCGAGCTGACCTTCTCGATCGCATTCGAGCTGACGGCCCAGGGGTCGACGTCGAATGTCCCGTTCACCTGCTCCGCCCACGTGCTGTTGTACTTGAGGGAGAAGAGGTGCTTCTCGTTCACCTGGTAGTCGAATTTCGCGAGGAAGACGCGGGCGTCGTTCGTCCGCGAGATCGGCCCGTTCTCGCCGGGGGCGCCCACGGACGCGAAATACGAGACGAGCCGGGAGTCGATCCGGTTCGGATCCTGCTGTTTCGTCGAGCGCCCGCGCTGGTAGTCGAATGCCGAGAAGAAGAAGAGCTTGTCCTTGACGAAGGGCCCGCCGAGCGTGAAGCCCGCCTGCTGCTGGTTCGAGTCGGTCTTGAGGCCCGACGAGCCGTCCTGGTTCGTGGGCGCCGCCGAGAAGCTCGAGTCCTTGAAGTACCCGTGCGCGCTGCCGTGGAGCAGATTCGTGCCGGATTTCGTCACGACGTTCACGAAGCCCGAGTTGGAACGCCCGAACTCGGCGTTCGCGCCGTCCGAGACGACGACGACTTCCTTCACGGCGTCGAGGTTGAACGTGAAGGCCGGCCGCTGCCCGCCCCTCTGCTCGCCGAAGAACGGGTTGTTGTAGTCCGCGCCGTCGACCGAGACGTTGTTGTTGATGCCCTTCTGGCCGTTGATCGAAAGCTCGTCTCCGTCGGGTCCCTGCACGATCGTGACGCCCGGGGTGAGCTTCACGAAGTCGAGGAAGTTGCGGCCGTTGTTCGGGAGGCCCTGGATCGAGGCGGTGTTGATCGCCGTCGAGCCCTCGGCCCGCGTCGTCTCGACGAGAGGCGCGGCCCCGGTGACGAGAACCTGCTCGGCGCGCTGCGAGAGCCCGAGCGTCAGCGGCAGGTTGATCGTCTGGCCGACCGTGAGCGTGAGACCGTCCCGGACGAGCGTGCCGAAGCCCGAGAGCGACACGGTCACCTTGTACGGGCCGAGCGGCATGAGGACCCCCCGGAAACGCCCGTCCGCGCCCGTGATCATGGCCTTCTCGAAGTTCGTGTCCGTGTTCCGGATGGCGACGGAGGCGCCCGGCAGAGGAGCGCCGCCCGCGTCGGATACGGTGCCCTCGATGACACCCGTCGTGGCCTGGGATTGGCCGAGGACGGCTCCCGGGCAGAACGCCAGGATCACCGCGAGACACACGAGAGCGGGACGAATACGCAGCATGTCGGCCTCCTCGAAGAAGAATGAAAGAGAAAGAGCTGCAGGGTCGCGACGCGGGTTGGCCGGACGCTAGTTTGAAGACGAGGCTCAGGTCAAGCTAAGTTTCCGGGAGCTTATCCATCGGACCGTCCGCCCCGGCGGCCGCGAGCGCCCGCTGCCGGCGGCCGAGGGCGAGCGCGTTCGCGATCCACGCGGCGGCCACGGGCAGGAAGAGCCAGGCGAAGCCGAGCGGGGAGAGCCCGAGGAAGGCGACGAGGCGGTCCGCGAGCGCGCCCAGCGCGTCGCCGCTGCGGTACACGAAGGTGTCGATGAAGCTCTTCGCGGTGTATTTCTCCTCGCGCGGCACGACCGTGAAGAGGGCCTCGCGCGCGGGTTTCACGAGCGCGAATTCCGCCGCGCGCCGGATGACCTGCACCGCGAAAAGCGTGCCGGCCGTCCCGGAAGCCGCGAGCGCGAAGAAGCCGGCGGCCGTCACCGACGGCAGCAGGGCGAGCGCCGGGCCGAGGCCCACCGCGGGCAGGATGCGCCCCGTGAGAAAGAGCTGGGTGAGAGCCGTGAGGACGTTCACGAGGAGGTCGGCTTTCGCGAAGAACGCCGTCCGGGCGCCCGCGTCCGCGAACGACGCCCGCACGATGCGCGCCTGCGCGAGGTAGAGGAACGTCGAGCCGACGGTGAACAGCAGGAGAAACGCCGCGATGCCGAGGAGGTAGCGCGACCGCGCGAAGAGCGTGAGACCCGAGAGGGCGCCCGTGCCGGGCGGGACGCCGTCGCCCGTCCCGGACGCGCGCTCCTTCGCTCCGGCGTCGACGCGATACACCCGGGCGAGCCGGTGGAGGCAGAGGACGCCGGCCTCGAAGAGGCCCGCCGCGACGAGGAGAAGCGGCACGGGTCCGATGCGGCGCGCGAGAGAGACGGTGACGACGCCGCCCGCAATGGCTCCCACGGTGCCGCCGAGGCCGACGAATCCGAAGAGCCGCTTCGCCTGCTCGGATCGGAAGAGATCGGCGAGAAAACCCCAGAACACCGACACGACGAGAAGGTTGAAGACGCTCGCGTAGACGAAGAAAACCCGGCCCGCGTTGAGCCGCGCCGCGCCGTGGAGGAACGTCAGGAGCACGAAGAATGCGACGAAGCTCCCGGCGAAGACGTGCATGACCGCCGGCACGAAAACCCGCCGCGGCTTGCGCGCGACGAGGGCTCCGAAGAGCGGGTTGACGGCGAGCGTGCCGGCCAGCGTCCCGAAGAAGAGCCAGTTCAGCGCGAAGCCGCCTCCGGCCGAGACGCCCATCTCGTCGCGAAGCGGCCGAATGACGTAATAGCCGCCGAGAATGAAGAAGAACGAGAGCGCGGACCACGAAAGGCCCGCACCCTCGCCCGGCTCGAATCGCACGAGGCGGGAGAGGACGTTCCGGGCCTCCACGCCGTCAGCCGGCCTTCGGAGCCTTCTTGGCTTTCGCCTTCTCCGCGTCGTGCCAGGCCGCGAGAACGGCCGCTTCGCGCTCCCCGTCGAGACCGCTCTTCAGCTTGGCCGTGCGTTCCTTCGGGAGCGTCTTCCACCAGTCGAGGGTGTCCTTCGCGGTCGTCCGGACGGGCCTGAACGTGAGGCCCTTCGCGACGGCGCGCGCGTTCCTGACGAGGCCGCCGCCCGCGTCGGATCCGGCCGGCGAGGTCCAGACCGGCAGGTCGCTCCACTCCTCGACCTTCTGTGCCTTCAGGAACGCCGCGTCCACCCAGGTAAAGCGCGCGTCGCTGCCGCTGGCCGCCTTGCAGGCGTCGAGCATGTCGCCCACGCGGATCGGGGCCGAAGTCGCGTTGAAGACCCCGAAGGTCTTCGTGTCGATCGTCTTCACGATCCAGGCTCCGAGGTCGCGCACGTCGATGAACTCGACGGGATCCTCGGGCCGGTTCGGCGCGAGCACCTCTCCCCCTTTCGCCACCCGCACGGGCCAGTACGTGAAGCGGTCGGTGCCGTCGTTCGGCCCGACGATGAGCCCGGGGCGCACGTTCGTGACGCGGCCGGGCAGGGCGGTCTCGGCGGCCGCCTCGCACAGCGCCTTCAGGCCGCCGTACGTCTCCTCGGTCACCTTCTCGACCGCCGGGTCCTTGAGGACGGCGACGGGAGCCGTTTCGTCGACGCCCGGCTTGCCGAGATCCGCGTAGACGGAGATGGACGACACGAAGACGTACTGCTTCGCGCCTTGCTTGGCGAGGAGAGCGGCCGACTCGCGCACCTGGCGGGGAAAGTACCCGGACGTGTCGACGACGGCGTCGAAGGAACGCCCCACGAGGGACTTGAGGTCGCCGTTGCGGTCTCCCTGCAGCTTCTCGAGGTCGGGAAAGAGCCCCGGGTTCGACTTGCCGCGGTTGAAGAGCGTGATCGTCCAGCCGCCCGCCTTCGCGGTCTCGACGATCTCGGGCCCGAGGAAGCGGGTCCCCCCGAGGATGAGGAGAGTCTTGCGGGGGCTCGTCCCGGAGGCCAGCGCCTTCGTCCCGAAGGCGGCGGCGGCAGCGGCGGCGACGCCCGCGTCTCTCACGAACTTCCGTCTCGTCGTCATGTGCGCTCCTCTGTCCCTGGACACTACGCAATCCGGGCGGGCGGGGTTGCGTCTCAGACGACCCCGTCCTCCAGCATTCGGAGGAGATAGCGCCCGTACTCGCTCTTCATCTTCTTCGCGAGGTTCGTGACGTCGGCCGTGGAAATCCAGCCCGCCTTGTGGGCGATCTCCTCCGGGCAGGCGATCTTCAGGCCCTGCCGCGCCTCGATGGCCTGTATGAAGTTCGACGCCATGAGGAGCGCCTCGTGGGTGCCGGTGTCGAGCCACGCCATGCCGCGGCCGAGGATCTCGACGTGCAGATCGCCGGTCTCGAGGTAGGCCCGGTTGACGTCGGTGATCTCGAACTCGCCGCGCGGCGAGGGTTTCAGGGTCGCCGCCACCTCGAGGACCCGGTTGTCGTAGAAGTAGAGGCCCGTGACGGCGTAATTCGAGCGCGGTGCCTTCGGCTTCTCCTCGAGGCCGATCGCCCGCCCGTTCGCGGCGAACTCCACGACGCCGTAGCGCTCGGGGTCGAGCACGCGATAGGCGAAGACGGTCGCTCCGGCGGCGCGCGCGGCCGCGCGCTGGAGCATCTCCGGCAGGCCGTGGCCGTAGAAGAGGTTGTCGCCGAGAGCGAGCGCGACGGAGTCCTCGCCCACGAACGAGCGCCCGATGACGAACGCCTGCGCGAGGCCTTCGGGCCTCTCCTGCACCGCGTAGGAAACCCGGACGCCGAACTGCGAGCCGTCGCCGAGGAGGCGGCGGAAGCCCGCCTCGTCCTCGCGGGTCGTGATGATGAGGATGTCGCGCAGCCCCGCGAGCATGAGCGTCGACAGGGGGTAATAGACCATGGGCTTGTCGTAGACGGGGCAGAGCTGCTTCGAGACGGCGAGCGTGACGGGGTGGAGGCGCGAGCCCGAGCCGCCGGCGAGGATGATTCCCTTCACGCGCGGACTCCGTCCGCGCGGGGGACTGACCGGGCGGCGCCAGCTCCGAGTCCGACCCGCGCGAGGGCGTCTTTCCCGGCCTGGACCACGGCGCACCACTCCGGGTTGGCAAGGTACCACCCCACCGTCCGAAGAAGACCTTCTTCGAATGAGTAAGAGGGGATACCAGCCCAGCTCGCGGCGGATCTTGCTTGCATCGATCGCGTAGCGGCGATCATGGCCGGGCCGATCCGGAACGAACGTCTTGAGATCGACGTAGGCGTTCTTCCCTCTCTTCCTCTTCGCAGAAATCTTTTCGGGTTCTCTTCGGACGGTACGGTCTTGCTCCAGCGCCGCACAGAGCGCGTCGACGACCTGCAGGTTCGTGCGCTCGTTGCCGCCCCCGATGTTGTACTTGCCCCCGGGCGCGCCCTTCTCGAGGACGAGGAGGATGCCCCTGCAGTGGTCGTCGACGTGGAGCCAGTCGCGCACGTTGCCGCCGTCGCCGTAGATGGGAAGCGGCTTTCCCTCGAGCGCGGTCAGGATCATGAGCGGAATGAGCTTCTCGGGGAACTGGTACGGACCGTAGTTGTTCGAGCAGTTCGTCAGGAGCGTGGGCACGCGGAACGTCTCGTGCCAGGCGCGCACGAGGTGGTCGGCGGCCGCCTTGGACGCGGCATAAGGGGAGTTCGGCGCGTAGGGCGTCTCCTCGGAGAAGAGGCCGGACTCCCCGAGCGTGCCGTACACCTCGTCCGTGGAGACATGGAGAAACCGGAAGCGGTCCGCCTCGCCGGCAGGAAGCGTCGCGAGGTGTGCGCGCGACGCCTCGAGCAGCTCGTACGTGCCGTTGATGTTCGTGCGGACGAACGCGCCGGGGCCGTCGATCGACCGGTCGACGTGCGTTTCGGCCGCGAAGTTCAGGATCGCGCGCGGGCGGTGGGCCGCCATGAGCGCGCGCATGGCGGCCCTGTCGGCGATGTCCGATTCCACGAAGGCGAAACGCGGGTTCCCCTCCACGTCCCGGAGGCTCGCGCGGTGCCCCGAGTACGTGAGCTTGTCGACGACGACGACGCGGTCGGGAGTTTCGGCGAGAGCGAGCCGGACGAAGTTCGATCCGATGAAGCCGGCCCCGCCGGTGACGACGATGGATTCCATGCGGGCGCAAGGATATCGAAGTCCGTCCGGGCCTGCGCTATCGTCTCGCTGCCCGGGAGGGAGGAAAGCGTGAACGAATCCGGACGGTTTCTGCTGGACGATTCCCGTCTGCCGAAGGCCTGGTACAACGTGAACGCGGACATGCCCGTGCCGCCGTCGCCGGTCCTGCACCCCGGCACGATGGAGCCGGTGACGCCGGACTTCCTGTCCGTGCTCTTCCCGATGAACATCGTGATGCAGGAGGTCACGCCCGAGCGCTGGGTCGAGATCCCGGAGCCCGTGCGCGAGATCTACCGGCTCTGGCGCCCGACCCCGATGTGCCGGGCCCTGCGGCTCGAGAAGGCGCTCTCGACGCCCGCCCACATCTACTACAAGAACGAGAGCGTGAGCCCGGTGGGCTCGCACAAGCCGAACACGGCCGTCGCGCAGGCCTACTACAACAAGGTGGCCGGGACGAAGGCGCTGACGACGGAGACGGGCGCCGGCCAGTGGGGGTCGGCCCTCGCGATGGCGTGCAACTTCTTCGGGCTCGACCTCGAGATCTTCATGGTGAAGGTGTCGTACGAGCAGAAGCCGTATCGCCGGTACATCATGGAGAACTTCGGCGCGCAGGTGTTCGCGAGCCCGACGGACCGCACGCAGTTCGGGCGCAAGTTCCGAGCCGAGTCGCCCGGCTCGCCGGGGTCGCTCGGGATCGCGATCTCCGAGGCCGTCGAGGTGGCGGCGACGAGCGGCGGGGCGAAGAAGTACAGCCTCGGCTCGGTCCTCGGGCACGTCCTCATGCACCAGACCGTCATCGGCCTCGAGGCGCTCGAGCAGATGGAGATGGCGGGCGAATACCCGGACGTCGTGATCGGCTGCGCGGGCGGCGGCTCGAACTTCGCGGGCTTCGCGTTCCCCTTCATCCACCGCAACCTCACGGAAGGGAAGAAGACGCGGATCGTCGCCGTGGAGCCCGCCTCCTGCCCGACGCTCACGAAGGGCCGCTATACCTGGGACTACGGCGACGCGGCCGCGATGGCGCCGATCGTGAAGATGCACACGCTCGGGCACACGTTCGTCCCGCCCGGAATCCATGCGGGCGGCCTCCGGTACCACGGGATGGCTCCCCTCGTGAGCGCTCTCGTCGCCCACGGCGACGTCGAGGCGCGCTCGGCCCAGCAGCTCGAGACGTTCGACGCGGCGGTCCAGTTCTCGAAGGCGGAAGGGATCATCCCGGCGCCCGAGTCCGCGCACGCGATCCGCGTCGCGATCGACGAGGCGCTGCGCTGCCGGGAGACCGGCCGGAAGGAGGTCATCGCCTTCAACCTCTCGGGGCACGGCCACTTCGACATGACGGCCTACCAGAGCTACCACGCGGGGCACCTGCAGGACTTCGAGTACCCCGACCACGCCGTCGAGGAGGCGATGACGCACCTTCCGAAGGTTCCGGGCGGCTGAGGCGAAACCTTCCCGGCCCGGGCGCGTTCGATGGGTATGATGCGTGAGCCCATGCGGAGAGGTGCGTTCGCGGCGGCCGGCGTCGCCGGCGCGATCCTGCTCGCGGTCCTGATTCCCGTTTACGACGCCGTCCAGCCCCGTGGCGTGAGCGTCACGCGCGGGCGCGTCCGGGAGGTCGCGGACGCCGAGGCCCGGAAATGGGGGATTCCGGTCGACAAGGCCTTCGTCGTCACGACTCTGGCCGACTCCTCTCTGCTCGACAAGGAGCTGCGCGACAAGCCCGACCTCCGGCGCCGGGCCGACGCGGACCCGGTCGTCGGCCCCCGGCTCTTCGGGTTCCGCGTGACGTACTGGCGCAACGGCGTCGACAAGTTTCCTCCGTGGGGCGACGTCGCCGTCTCCCGGACGGGAGAGGTCCTCGCCGTGAGGCGGCAGGCCCGGCAGGAGGAGGCCGGCGCCGCCCCGAAGGCCGACGAGCTCCGCGCGAAAGCGGACGCGTTCGTCGCGTCGCGGGTCTTTCCGGGGGCGCCCGGCCCCGTCTACGAGGACACGCGGCCGAACGTGATGCGCGCGCGCACGGACTACACGTTCCGCTACCGCGTCCCGACGTCGTTTCCCACGGGCGACGTCGTCTTCTACCTCACCGTGAACTTCATCGGCGACAAGCCGTCCGGCTACGCTCTCATCGAGGAGTACAAGGACGGCCGCCGGTTCACGTTCGACACCAACATCGGCGGGACGTTCGTGAGGTTCGCCGAGATCTTCACGCTTCTCTTCATCCTCCTCGCGATCTTCCTCAGGAAATACCACGCGGGCGAGGTCGGTGTCGGGACGGGCGCGGTGCTGTTCACGGCCGCCATCGTCCTGTGCCTCGCGTCCTCCGTGCTCATGGCGCCGTGGTCGGCGACCGGGACGAGCCTCGGAAGCGCCGACATGCGCACGACGACGTTCGCGGTCGCGGGCTTCAAGCTCCTCTTCTACGACATCCCGCTTTCCGTCCTCGTCTTCCTCGCGTGGTCCGTCGGCGAAAGCTTTGCCCGCGAGCGCTGGGGCGAACGCCTCGCGTCGTTCGACGCCGTCCTCCGCCGCGACCCCGTCAACGCGACGGTGGGCGGCTCGCTCCTTTCGGGCCTCCTCGCGGCGCCGGCCGTCGCCGCGGCGGCGCTCCTCCTCCCCGCGCTGCCGCTGAAGTCGGGCGCCCTCTGGGCCCGCCTCGGCACCGGCCAGTCCGAGGCCCTGAACGCGATTGCGGGCCCCCTTCTCGCCGTCCTCTCCGCGACGCTCGACGCCCTCGTCTTCTCGTGCGTCGGCCTGCTCTTCTTCCTCGCGGCCTTTCACCGGAAACGCCTTCTCGCGGTCGGCGTCCTCTTCGCGGGGGCGTTCGGCGTCCTCATGGGCATCGTCCCGCCTCCCGTGGGTCCGTTCGCGCCGGCGCTCGCTTTCGCGTTCGGCGGGAGCGCGGCCGTGCTCCTCGTCTTCGCGGCCTCCGACCTCCTCGCGGGCGCGACGGCCGCGTTCGGCGGCGGGCTGATCGTCGGATTGCTCCCGCTCGTCGTCGCCGCGTCCGGGTCCGCGCGGACGGGCCCGCTCCTCGCGCTCGTGCTCCCGCTCTCAGGCCTCGCCCTCGTCGCGGCCGCCGGCCTCGCGACGCGCCGGACGATCGCCTACGCGTACGGGGACCTCGCCCCGCACGTGAAGCGCATCGTCGAGCGCGAGCGCATCAAGGCCGAGATCGACGCGGCGAACCGCATCCAGGCCGCTCTCCTGCCCTCGACGCACCCGGACGTCGGCGGCGCCTCCGTGGCGTCGCACTATCGGGCGGCGACGGAGATCGGCGGCGACTACTTCGATTTCCTCCCGCTCGGGAACGGGAACCTCGGCCTCGCGTTCGGCGACGTCGCGGGGCACGGTCTCACGAGCGGCATCGTGATGGCGATGACGAAGGCGGCGCTTCTCGTGCAGGTGAAGCACGACGCTTCTCCCGTCCGGGTTCTCGAGGTCCTGAACGACATCGTCATGAAGACGGCGCCGAAGCGCATGCTCATGACGTTCTTCTACGGCGTCCTCGACTCCGGGCAGTCGACCCTGCGCTTCGCGTCGGCCGGCCACCTCGACCCGTACGTCTTCCGCGCGCGCGAGAAGAAGCTCGAGCTGCTGTCTTCGTGGGGCTTCCCGCTGGGCGTGAAGCGCCGCGAGCCGTTCCGCGAAGCCGTCGTGCAGTTCGAGCCGGGCGACCGGCTCGTCCTCTACAGCGACGGGCTCATCGAGGCGCTGAACGACGACGGGGAGCCGTTCGGCTTCGAGCGCTTCGAAGGCGTCATCCTCTCCCGGGGCGAGAAGGGCGCGGACGTGCTCAAGCAGGCGCTCCTCGAGTCCGTGAAGAGCTTCACCCGGAACCGCCCCCCCGAGGACGACCAGACGCTCGTCGTCGTGTCCTTCGAGGACCGCCAGGTCGTCGCGCTGCGCGCGAGCTGAGATAGAATCGGCGGCTGTTCAGGGTCGTTGTTCAAGAGACAAGAAGGAGAATCCATGAAGAGAGTTGTTTGGAGCGTTCTCGCGGGCGCCGTCCTGGCGGCGGCTCCGGCGTTCGCCCAGTTCGAAG
Organism: Thermoanaerobaculia bacterium; assembly: GCA_963809425.1. GTDB lineage: Bacteria > Acidobacteriota > Thermoanaerobaculia > UBA5066 > UBA5066 > Fen-183. Next base: position 541,900 of record CAWEJK010000013.1, on the reverse strand, counting down.
GCGAGATCGACATGAAGATCACGGGCCAGGGAGGGATGACGGGCACGGGCAAGGTGTTCGTGTCGAAGGTGGGCTCGCGCACCGAGATGGACATGGAAACGGCGCGCATGCCGATGCACATGGCCACACTCATGAAGTTCTCGACGCCCGACGTCATCTACCTCATCAACGACAAGGCCAGGACGTACAGCGAAATGGACGTCAAGAAGACGCGCGAGCAGGCCGCGAAGATGACGGGCGCCAAGAGCAAGGAGGCCTATTCCGCGAAGGTCCTCGGTTCCGAGAGGCTGCTCGGCTACTCCACGAAGCACGTCCTTCTCTCCCGTCCGAGCGACAAGTCGGAGATGGAGGTCTGGACGACGAAGGACCTCCTCGGATTGAGCTACGAGACGATGCGCGGCCTCATGCGCCGCGGCGCGGGCGACGACGACGGCTCCATGATGAAGGTCCTCAAGGACGCCGGGGCCGACGGCTTCTTCGTGAAGATGATCACGCGCGAAAAGGGAAAGGCCGAGCCCCTGACGACGATGGAGCTCACGAAAGCCGAGAAAAGGTCGCTCCCGGGCTCGCTGTTCGAGATCCCGCCCGGCTACAAGAAGCAGGAAGGGATGATGGGCGCGGCCGGAGTCGTCTCGCCGGAGGCCGCCGAGCAGATGCGCAAGGCGATGGAAAGCCTCACGCCCGAGCAGCGCAAGCAGATGGAAGAGATGATGAAGAAGCAGCAGGCGAAGTAGCGGCTATTTCCTGCCCTTTTCCACGTACGGCAGGATCGCGTTGAATCCTGCCGCGCTGTTCGCGGAGTCGAACGAGAGCTTCAGCATCCCGGGGGAGGCCTGCATGATGGTGCCCTTCTGTCCCTTGCGGAAGCCCAGGCTCTCCCAGCTGAACGCACCGGGTGCGTCGGCCGGCGAAAACTTCTTGTTCGCCGCGGGCTCCTCCACCTTCGGGAAAACCTTCCCCTGGGACGAATCCTCCACCTTGGGGAAGACCTTCCCCTCCGACGAGGCTTTCTGGAGTTTCACGGTGTGCGCCACGCCCGGGGCGCCGCCGGGCGCCGCGGACGGGAAGCCGCGCGCCTCGGCGTTCGTCTTGCCCTTGAACACGCGGTTCTGGAAGAACTGAAGCTCGGCCGCGTTCCCGAAGCCCTTGTAGTGGATCTGGACGTCGTACGGGCCCGCGGGGAGGACCGAGCCGTCGCCGAGCTTCACGGCCTGGGTCAGCGAGATCGTCGACGGCAGGTATTCGACCGCTGTCGGCATGGCCGACAGGCCGAGGGGAAGCGAGAGCGCAGCGGCGAGCGCCAGGCGAACCTTCATAATCGATCTCCTTTTGACCCGCATTCTATGACCGCCCTTCTCGCCGCGTGCTTCTTCGTGTCCGGCGCCGCCGGCCTCGCGTACGAGGTGCTGTGGTCCCGCCACCTCGCGCTCCTGTTCGGCGCGAACGCCGAGGCCGTCGGGCTCGTTCTCGCGGTCTTCATGAGCGGCCTCGGCCTCGGGAGCCGCGCCTTCGGCGGCCTCGCCGACCGCGCCCGCTCCCCGCTCAGGCTCTACGCGGGGCTCGAGGCGGGCATCGGCCTTTTCGCGCTCGCGACGGGGCCGCTCCTCGCGGCCGTGGCCCGCGCGTTCCCGGCCCTCGCCGCCGCGTTCGGCGGCGGGCCCGCGGCGGCGACGGCGGCGAAGGCCCTCCTCGCGGCGGCCGTCCTCTTCCCGCCGGCGTTCCTCATGGGCGGCACGTTGCCAGCCCTCGCGAGGGCGCTCTCGGGGGAACGCGCGCGCGCCCCGCGCGTCGTCTCGCTCCTTTACGCGGTCAACCTCGCGGGCGCGGTCCTCGGCGCGGCCGCGACGGGCTTCTGGCTCGTCGAGCAGGCGGGCCTCTCCCTGACGATGCGTCTCGCGGCGGCGTCGGACTTCGCGGTCGCGGCCGTCGCGTCCCTCGCCGCGCGAGGGATCGCTCGCGAGGAGGCGGCGCCGCCCGTGGCCGCGCCGCCGGCCCCTCTCGAGCCGCTGGCCCGCGCGGCGCTCTTCGCGGGGCTCTTCGCGTCGGGCGCCGTCTTCATGCTCGACGAGGTCGTCTTCACGCGGGTCCTCTCGCTCGCCTTCGGCGTGTCGTCGTACTCGTTCACGCTCGTCCTCGTCCTCTGCCTTCTCGGGCTCGGGATCGGAGGGTTCGCCGCGTCGGCGCGGGCCGTGCGCGGGCCGGTCGGCCTCGAGTCCTTCGGGCGCGTCCAGCTCGCCGCGGCCGCGCTGCTCGGCCTCGCGATGGCCGCCGTGCCGCTCGTCTCGCGCGCGCTCGTCCTCGCGCGCCAGGTGCCGGGCCTCGGGTTCGGCCCGACGTTCGCCCTCAAGGCCGGACTCGCGGCCGCGCTCCTCCTGCCGCTCGCGGCGGTCGCGGGCGCGGGGATGCCTCTCCTCCTCGCGTTCGTCGCGGGGCGGCCCGGGGGCATCGGGACCTCCGTCGGAAAGGCCGCGCTCGTGAATACCCTGGGAACGCTCGCCGGGAGCCTCGCGACGGGCTTCGTCCTCGTGACGGCCCTCGGCTCGCAGGCGACGCTGCGGTTCGGGGTGCTCGCGAGCCTCGGCGCCGGTCTCCTCGCGCTCGCCGGCGCGCGGGGCAGGCCGGGCGCCGCCGCGACGGCCGCCGCCGGAGCCCTCGCGCTCGGCGTTCTCGTCGTCCCCCGCTGGCCGGACTGGGTCTTCCTGCGGTCGGACACGTACCCGCGCATGGCCCCGGCCGCCACGCGCCTCGAATTCGAGCAGCGCCTGCGCGTCGCGAACGTCGAGCGCCTCTTCTTCGAGGAGGGGCGCAACGCGACGGTCGCGGTCCTCGGCGGCGCCCGCGCGCGGACCCTCCTCTCGAACGGCCACCCGGAGGCGTCCGACACGGGCGACATGGGAACGCAGGTCGGCGTCGCGATCGTCCCGCTCGTCCTTCACCCCGCCCCGCGCGAGGTCCTCGTCGTGGGCTTCGCGTCGGGCGTGACGGCGGACGCGGCGGCGCGGGGGCCCGGGGTCGAGCGCGTCGACGTCGCCGAGCTCGAGACCGCGATGTTCAGGGCCGCGGAGCTCTTCGCGCACGTGAACCACGGCGTCGTCACGAACCCGAAGGTGCGCCTCCACCCGGTGGACGCGCGCAGCCTCGTCGCGGCGGGCGGCGCGCGGTGGGACGTGATCCTCTCGGAACCGTCGAACCTGTGGCGCGCGGGCGTGTCGAACCTCTTCACGGCGGACTTCTACGCGGCGGCGCGCGGCGCCCTGAAGCCGGGAGGCATCTTCGCGCAGTGGCTCCAGCTCTACGGCCTGAAGTGGGAGACGCTCCGGACCGTCCTCGCGACGCTGTCGCGCTCGTTTCCGCACGCGGAAGTCTGGTGGGTGGACGGCGGGGACATCGTCCTCCTCGGGTCCGAGGCGCCGATCGTCGCGTCGCGCGAGAGGGCCGAGGCGATCCTGGCGGGGACCTACCGCGACGACCTGCGGAACTACCTCGCCACGCCCGAGGCGTCCGGGTTCTGGGCGCGGTACCTGCTCGGCCGCGCCGACCTCGACGCGCTCGTCGCGGGCACGGGCCGCGTCAACACGGACGACCGCCCCGCCGTCGAGTTCGACGCGCCGCGCGATCTGTTCCAGCCTGGTGAAGACAACGCCGGCCGGCTCCTCGAGGAGAAGATCGCGCACGGGCCTCTGGCGCCGCCGGTCGAGGGGACGCCGCCGACGCGCGCCGAGGCGTGGGCGGGGCTCGCGGGGATGTACGGGATGGCGGGTCGGCCGGCGCTCGCGCGGGCGGCCGCCCTTCGGGCGTTCGACGAGACCCCCTATCCGGCGCTCGCCCTCCGGGCCGCGCGGTACGCGCTGCAGGACGGGGACGCCGAGGGCGCCGAGGCGGACCTCGCGCGGGCGCGCGCCGCCGGCGCGGACGAAGCCGCCGCGGCGGACGTGGAGGGACGCGCCCGGACCGCGCAGGGACGCGTGGAAGAGGCGCTCGCCGCGTTCGCGCGGGCGGGGCCGGGTGTCTCGCCGGGCCTCGAGCGCCTGTCGCTCCTCGCGGTCACCGGCGAGGAGGGCGCGGCGCTCGAGCAGGCGGACCGGCTCCTCGCCGCGCGCGCCGGGGGAGCGCTCTCCGGCGGGGAAGCGGCCCGCGTCACGGAGGACCTCGCGCGGGCCGCGCGGTCGCGGGAAGGCGCGATCCACGCGCTCGCGTCGATCGAACGGCGGCTCGGGAGCGACGCCGGCGTCCCGCGAATCCCGGTGCTGAAAGCGCGGGCCGCGCTCGCGGTTCGCGCGGGCCGGCCCGCCGAGGCGCTGCGGGCGTGCATCGACGCCGAGGCGCTCTCGGCGCTCGATCCCGATCTCATGGCGACGCGAGCGCAAGCCCTGAGCGCGCTCGGCCGGCACGCCGAGGCCGGCCGAGCGGACCGCGAGCGCGCGCGCTGGGTCGGCGACCCCCCGCCGCGCTGAACAGGGACGAGTCCCGGACCCGCTCCGCGGCAGCCGAAGATCGTCAGCTCGCCTGAACGGGCTGAAGCGGGAGCTCGCTCGCCCCGGCGGCCAGGAAGTCGACAGTGCCGGCGATGACTTCGGGCGCCCGCAGGATGCGGTGGTGCCCGACGCCGCGCAGTGCGACGAGCCGCGCGTTCGGCCACGCGGCCGCGATCGCGCTCCCCTCGCGGAAGGGGACCTTCGTGTCCTTCTCGTCGTGATACACGAGGAGCCGGGTCGTCATCGCGTGCGCGAACGAGGTGACCGAGATGTCGTTCCAGCCGATGCCGTCGCGCGCCGCGAGAGCCGCCGCCGTCGCTCCGAGCGAATGGCCGACGACGCCGAACAGGTCGATCTTCCCGGCGAGCGCGCGGATCGACTCGGCGATCTCCGGAAGCGAGCAGAGAGTCCGGTCCGAGCAACCGTGTCCCGGCGCGTCGAACGCCACGACGGAAAACCCGGCCGCGGTCAACGGGGAGACGAAATGCGCGAGGCGTCCGGCGTGCCCTCCCCATCCGTGAACGAGGAGGACCGTGGGGCCGCTGCCCCACCGGAACGTCGCGAGCCGGCCCGCCGGGCCGTCCACGTAAGAGAGCGTGCCTTCGTCGAGAACGCGCCGCTCGAATCGCGTCTCCGGGCACCGGGGGGGCGTGAGGAAAAGCGTTTCCGCCCGCTCGGCGGCGAGCGATGGCGCCAGACGCCCGAAGAGCCTGAAGAAGCCCTTCACGATCCCTTTTCCGAGCCGCCGCAGGCGATGCCGTCGTCGGAACCTGAAGACCTGCGCCCTGGGAGAGCTTCCCTTCACGCCTCAGCTTACGCCGTTTTCGGTGATGATCTGCGCCGGAGGCATCCGTGGCACCCGAGCCGCTCAGCGCCGATCCGTCCCGGCGGCGCGCGATCCTCGCCGCCGTCATGCTCGGCACGATCCTCGGACCGATCGACGCGAGCATCGTGAACGTCGTCCTCCCGACGATCTGCGCGGTCGTTCTCGGCGAGCCTCGCGGCGGCGCAGTGGGTGCCGATGATCTACCTCGTCGACCGCGGGAAGCCTCATCGTCTTCTTCGGAAGGCTGGGCGACATCTGGGGTTACCGGCGCGTCTTCCTCGCCGGCCTCCTCGGTTTCGTCGCCGCGTCCGTTCTCTGCGCGGCGGCCCCGACGCCTGCACGCGCTCGTCGGGTTCCGGGCCGTCCAGGGTCTCGCGGCAGGCATGATGACGTCGGTTCCGCTCGCGATCCTGACCGGGACGTTCCCGGCCGCGGACCGGGGACGGGTCATCGGCCTCTTCGCCGGCGGCATCTCCGTCGGACTCGCCGTCGGGCCGAGCCTCGGCGGTTTCCTCGCGGCGACGTTCGGCTGGCGCGCCGCCTTTCTCGTGAACCTGCCGGTCGGGCTCGCGGCGTTCGCCTTCGCGCGGCGCGTCCTGCCGGAGGTTCCGGGGCGAGCCGGGACGCGCTCGACCTGCCGGGCGCGCCGCCGTCCTCGGCACGCTCTCGACGTTTCTGCTCTCGGTGAACCGCATCGCAGGAGGAGGGGCGTCGATGCCGTCGCCGCCGCGCTCCTCCTCGTCGCCGTCCTCCTCGGCGGCCGCGTTCGTCGCGATCGAGCGCCGGGCGCCGCAGCCGATCGTCGACCTATCGACTCTTCCGGAGCGCCGCGCTCGGCCTCGGATGCCTCGCCGCCGTTCCTGAACTTCATGGCCCAGTACGTCGTCGTCTTCGTGACGCCGTTCCTTCTGTCCCGCGTCCTTCACGAGGGGCCGGGGCGCGTCGGCCTCGTCCTGACGGCCTTTCCGCTCACCGTCCTCGCCGTGGCGCCCTTCGCGGGCGCGCTCTCGGACCGGATCGGCACCGTGGCGCTCGCGGTCGGCGGCAGCTCGGTCTGCGCGCTGGCGTGCCTTCTGTTCGCGGCGAGGCCCGAGGGCGGCGGGAACCTTCCCGTGGTCCTCTGCCTCGTCGTCTTCGGCCTCGGGACGGGGACGTTCCAGTCGCCGAACAACAGCGCGGTGATGGGCGCCGCGCCGCGCGAGCATCTCGGCGTCGTCGCGAGCCTGCTCGGCACCTCGCGGAGCGTCGGGATGGTTCTCGGCGTCGCGGCGGCGGGAGCGGTTCTCTACGCGGCGGTTCCGGCCGGCGTCCTCAAGGCGCCGCGCCTCGATTCCTCCGAGGCGGCGGCGTTCTCCGCCGGACTTCGGTGGGCCTATGCGGCGGCTGCCGTCTTCGCGGCGACGTCGGCGCTCCTTTCGGTCGGCCGCGGGCGGAACCGCACGTGACTACGCGGCTGCCTCACGGTCCCTGAGCTGCAGCGTGTAGAGGCGGGCGTAGAGCCCGTCCTTCGCGAGGAGCTCGGCGTGCGTGCCCGTCTCCTTCACCTCGCCGTGGGAGAGGACGAGGATCCTGTCGGCCCGGACGATCGTCGAGAGGCGGTGGGCGACGACGATCGATGTCCGGCCCGCGAGGACGCGGCCGACGGCGCGCTCGATCGTCTTCTCCGTCTCGGGGTCGACGGACGACGTCGCCTCGTCCAGGATGAGGACGCGCGGGTCGCGCGCGAGGGCGCGCGCGAACGCGACGAGCTGCTTCTCGCCCACGGACAGGCCGCCTCCACGCTCGGACAGCCTCGCGTCGAGTCCGCCCGGAATACGCGCGAGCAGCGGTCCGAGGCCGACCTCGAGGCACGCTTCCTCGATCCGCGCGCGCGGCATGTCCGGGTCGAAGAAGGAGACGTTCTCCGCGATCGTCCCGGTGAAGAGGAACGTGTCCTGAAGAACGATCCCGAAGTGGCGGCGCAGCTGCACGGGGTCGTACCGGCGCACGTCCGTGCCGTCGACGAGGACGCGCCCGTTCGTGACGTCGTAGAAGCGCAGGAGGAGGTTCAGGACCGTCGTCTTGCCCGCGCCCGTCGCGCCCACGAGAGCGACCGTGCGTCCGGGCGGCACGCGGAACGAGACGCCCTTCAGGATCTCGTCGTCCGGCTTGTAGGAGAAGCGCACGTCCTCGAACGCGACGTCGCCTTCGAGCGGCCCCTCCGGAACGACCGGGTGCTCGGGCGCGGTGATCGCCGGCCGCGCGTCGAGGAGCTGGAAGATGCGCTCCGACGAGGCCATCGCGGCCTGGAGGATGTTGTACTTTTCCGAGAGGTCCATGAGCGGGCGGTAGAAGCGCTTGCTGTACTGGAGGAACGCCACGACGGCGCCGATCGTCATGCGGCCGCGGAGCACCTCGCCGCCGCCGTACCACACGATCGACGCCATGCCGACGGCCGACAGGAAGTCGAGGGCCGGGTAGAAGATCGAGTAATAGAAGATCGAGTCGAGGTTCGCCTGGCGGTGCGCGTCGTTCACGCCGGCGAAGCTCCGGCGCGAAACGGGCTCGTGGCGGAAGAGCTGCACGACGCTCATCCCCGAGATGTGCTCCTGGAGGAACGTGTTCACGCGGGCGATCTTCACGCGCACGTCCCGGTACGTGTCGCGCGCGCCCTTCCGGAACCAGTTCGTCACCCAGAGCATCGGCAGGAGGATCGCGAACGTGATCGCGGCGAGCGTCGCGTCGAGCGCGAAGAGGACGGCCACGATCCCCGCGAGGACCGCCACGTCGCCGAGCAGCGCGACGAAGCCGGAGGTGAACAGCTCGTTCAACGCGTCGACGTCCGTCGTGAGGCGCGTCATGAGCCGGCCGACGGGCGTGCGGTCGAAGACGGCGATGTCGGCGCGCTGGAGGTGGGAGAAGATTCGCGTCCTGAGGTCGTACATGACGCCCTGGCCCATCTGCGAGGTCCACGCGACCATGACGACCATCAGGACGAACGCGACCGCGGCCATGAGGATCGAGAGCGCCGCGATCCACTCGATGCCGTGCCCCGCGCCGAGGTCGATGCCGAAGAACCGGAAGAACCCGTCCACGCCGCGCGCGGCCGGGCCCGCTCCCGTCCGTCCCTTCGTGAACAGGAGATCGATCGCCGCCGCCATGAGGAGCGGCCCCGCGAGCTGGGCGACCGACTCGAGGAGCAGCACGACGACGGACCCGATCACGTAGCGCCGGTACGGGCGCACGAGGGAGAAGAGACGCTTCGCGAGGCGCGGCTCGAAAGCCGACCCGAGGATCTCTTCCTCGTGAGGCGTCTCGGCCATCAGGCGGCCTCCATCTCCTCGGCGAGGCGCTGGCGCTCGGCGATGGCCGCGTAGACGCCGCCCTTCGCGAGCAGCTCCGCGTGCGTGCCCATCTCGGCGATCCGGCCGCCGTCGAGCACGGCCGCGACGTCGGCGCTCTGGAGCGTGGACAGGCGGTGCGAGACGAGGAAGACGGTCCGCCCGCCGGCCGCGGCCTTGAGGGTTTCGAGGATCTTCGCCTCCGTCTCCGTGTCGACGGACGAGAACGCGTCGTCGAGGACGAGGACGGGCGCGTCGGTCAGGAGAGCGCGCGCGAGCGCCGTGCGCTGCTTCTGCCCCCCGGAGAGCGTGATGCCCCGCTCGCCCACGAGCGTGTCGAGGCCCTTCGGAAACCGCGCGACGTCGGGCGCGAGCCCGGCCGCCGCCACGGCGCGCTCGATCTCCTCCCGCGTCGCCGAAGGCCGCCCGAAGGCCACGTTGTTCGCGAGCGTGTCCGAGAAAAGGAACGTCTCCTGCGGCACGACGACGACGTTCCTCCGGAGGACGGGCAGCGGGATCTCCGTCAGATCGCGGCCGCCGATGAAGATCGTGCCGGCCGGCGGGTCGTCGAGCCTCAGGAGAAGGCTCAGGAGAGTGGACTTGCCGGCGCCCGTCCGGCCCACGACGGCGACCGTCGTGCCGGGCGCGACGCGGAACGTGACGTCCGAGAGGATGGCCCTCCCTTCGTGCGCGAACGAGAGCCCGCGGAACTCCACCTCCCCGGAGAGGCGTTCGCCGCCGTCCGCCTCGGCGGCCTGCGGGGCGGCCTCCCAGATGTCCACCATGCGGTTCCACGAAGCCGACCCCCGTTGCCAGAGGTTCACGACCCAGCCGAGCGCGGTCGCCGGCCAGATCAGCTCGATCATGTACAGGTTGAACTCCACGTACCGCGCGACCGTGAGCTTCCCCGCGAGGATGAAGCGTCCGCCGGCCCAGAGCGTGAGCGCGAAACCGACGCCGACGAGGAGCTGGAGCAGCGGGAAGTAGAGCGCGTTCAGCCGCGCGAGGCCGAGGTTGCGGCGCTTGAACTCGCGGTTCTTCGCGTCGAATCGGGACTCCTCGCTCGCCTCGCGCGCGAAGGCGCGCACGAGCCGGGCGCCGGAGAAGTTCTCCTGCGCCTCGGCGGAGATCTCCGCGAAGAACTCCTGGATCTGCGTGAAGCGCCGGTGCGTGGCCTGACCCATGACCTTCGTCGCGATTGCGACGATCGGCAGCACGGCGAGGGCGACGCCCGTCAGCGCGGGCGACACGATGAACATGAGCGCGAGCGCCACACCGCCCACGAAGAACGTGTTCGCGGCCTGCATGATCCCCGGTCCGAGCAGCATGCGCACGGCCGAAAGGTCGTTCACCGCGCGGCTCATGAGGTCGCCCACGCGGTTCTTCCGGTACCACGGAGGGGGCAGGCGCAGCAGGTGCTCGAACAGGTCCTGCCGCATCTCGTACTCGATGTGGCGCGAGGCGCCGATCAGGATGCGGCGCGTGAGGAAGAGGGCGATCGCGTCGCCCACGGCGAGGAGGACGATGAGCGCCGAGAGGCGGAAAAGCCTCTCGCGCGTCACCCCCGTGCCGAGCTCCTCGATCGCCCGGCGGACGATGCCGGGCATCGCGAGAAACAGACCCGTGGAGGCCAGGATCGAGGCGAATCCGGCCAGATAGGCGCCGGGACGCCGACGGAAATAGCCGAGGAAGCGGGGGAGGTCTCTCATGGGGAATCGCGGGGGCGCGCGCCCGGGGAGCACGCGCCGCGGCGCCGGCCGAAATATACAGGAGGATGCTGATGCCGGCGCATCATGGACGCGCGCCGCGTCCGGCCCCAAAAAGTAGGGGGTTCCTATGAGCGTTCCTCTCGTTCTGCTCGCCCTCGCCGCCCTCGGAATCGTCGCGGCGATCGTCCTGGTTCCGATCCTGCGCGTCTACCGCGGGACCCGCCTCGTGGCGTGTCCCGAGACGAAGCGGCCCGCCGCCGTGGAGCTCGACGCGATACGCGCGGCCTTCACGCGGCACGGGGACGAGCCGGGGCAGCTTCGCCTGACGAGCTGCTCGCGCTGGCCCGAACGGGCGGGCTGCGGCCAGGAATGCCTCGGCGAGATCGAGGGCGACCTGGAGTCCTGCCTCGTGCGCAATCTCGTGGCGGGCTGGTATCGCGGCCAGTCCTGCGTCTTCTGCTCGAAGCGCATTCCGGAGGTGACGTGGAGCGAGCATCGGCCCGCGCTGCTCGCGCCGGACGGCACGACGGTCTCGTGGAAAGACGTGAAACCCGAGAACCTGCCGGACCTCTTCTCGACGCACAAGCCGGTGTGCTGGGACTGCCACGTCGTGCAGGGCGTCGTGCGCGAGCGTCCGGACCTCGTGACCGTGCGACCGGATAGAAAGCACCTCTACAGCTAGCGCGAGATCTCGGGAGGCATGCCATGACGATGCTCGAAGCGGGAGTGGCGATTCTGGTGATTGCGTTCGGCGCCGTCGGCTTCCTGTGGGTCCTGCCGGCCTGGCGCGGGTACCGGGGCAAGCGCGTCGTGAGGTGCCCCGAGAGCGAGCCGCGCGTGGGAGGCCGCCGTCGAGGTCGACGCGGCGCGCGTCGCGGTCTCCGCGTGGGGCGGCCCGCCCGACGTCCGGCTGAAGGACTGCTCGCGCTGGCCGGAGAAGGCCGGACTGCGCGCAGGAATGCCTGGGCCAGGTGGACGGGTAGCGGCCCTCGAGGACGCGGAGGAAGAACCTTCGTCGCACTCGGGTACGAGTAGCACTGCCGCGGAAGTCCCGAAGACGCGCCCGGGCTCGCGGAGTTTCCTGGTGCGACGCGATGGCGCTCGTCAGCCGGTCCGCATCCGTCAAGGCAAGAGCAGACCGGTTTCGGACGTGCTGATCCGCACACGGAGGCTGTCATGCTCTTCGAGACTCTTTCCATCCCCGAAGACAAGCCGCTCGACCTGCATGCTCCTGAAGGCGCCTGAGGCGCGCGGCGCGTCGCGAGTGCCGCCGTAGGCATCAGTGACATCCGACCGAGCCTGATCCGGCGTTTCTTCCGCTATCGTGTTCCGGCTCGAGATAGGCGGCCCAGGAGAACCTCGAACGGTTCCGGCGCAGGTCCAACGCCTCGCCTTCCTTCATCCGGCTCGATGTCCTCGCACGAGGATCCTCGAGTTCTCCGAAGACGTCAGATGGCTCAGGCTTGCTCCGAGCCTCCTCAATGGCGCTACGTGTGGCGTTTACCGGATTGTCTACACGATCATGGACCCACAGTCTCCTTGTCGTGGTGCTGCGAATCGGGCGCCGCCGGGAGGTCTTCCGGCTGGCCCTGTCAAGTTCGACCTAAAGGCCCACCCGACGAGCCCGGTTGTTCTTCCGGCGCGCGCCTATCGCCCCGGAACGCCGAGCCAGCCGCGCGTGCCGTAGTCGGCGGCCAGGAAGAGAAACAGGATCAGGAGGAAGAACACGCCGGAGAGGATGACGACCGGCACGAGCTTCGTGTTCCCCTTCACGTGCATGAAGTAGAGGATGACGAGCGTCGACTTCACGACGGCGATCGCGAGCGCCACGAAGTTGTTCGCCGGGCCGAGATTCACGAACGCCGCGAAGACCGTGAGAGCCGTGAGCGCCATGAGCGCCGCGAAGACGCCGAAGTAGACGCGGACAGGCTGGACGTGCGCCGGCATCAATGCCTCCCGATGAGGTAGAGCAGCGGGAACAGGAAGATCCACACGAGGTCGACGAAGTGCCAGTAGAGGCCCGTCCCCTCGAGGAAGTTGTAGTTCCGGGGGGTGTACGCGCCCGACCACGCTCGCGCCGCGACGTAGCCCACGAGGACGATCCCGATGACCATGTGGAGCGCGTGCAGGCCCGTCATCGCGAAATAGATCACGAAGAACATCTGGACGTGGTTCGCCTCGGGCCCTTCGAAGAGGAACGTCGGCCCCGGGACGTGGTGGTGCACGAACTTGTCGTGGTACTCGAAGCCCTTCACGACGAGAAAGACGGTTCCGAGCGCCATCGTGAGGACGAGCAGCCCCGCCGCGAGCTTTCCCCTGCCCGTCTGCCCGCCGCGCACGGCGAGCGCCATCGTGAGCGAGCTCGCGATGAGGACGACCGTGTTGAAGCAACCGAGCGTGATGTCCAGCTCGTGGCTGCCGGCCCGGAAGGCCGCCGGAAAGCTCGTGCGGTAGAGGCCGTACGCCGCGAAGAGCCCGCCGAAGAAGAGGATCTCCGTGACGAGGAAGGCCCACATGCCGAGCGTCGCGGTGTCCTTCTGCTGCTCGTAGCTGTCGAAGTGGTGGGCGAGGCCCGGCGTCTCGGCGTGCCGTCGAGGGCGTCCATCAGGCACGGCTCACCTCCGGGGTCGGCGCGCGCTCCGGGTACGTGTAGGGCGGCGCCGTCACGACGGGCGGGGTCTCGAAGTTCAGGACCGGCGGAGGCGAGGTCGTCTGCCACTCGAGGCCCGTCGCGTTCCAGGGATTCGCGGGCGCCTTCGGGCCGTACCGCATCGACCAGATGAAGTAGACGAGCGGCATGAGGTAGCCGAGCCCGAGCACGGTGGCCCCGGCCGACGACATCACGTTCAGGACCTGGAATTCGGGCGGGTACGCGTGATAGCGCCGCGGCATGCCGAGGTAGCCGAGGATGAACTGGGGGAAGAACGTGACGTTGAAGCCGACGAAGATGACGAGCGCCGAGAGCTTCGACCAGAACACGGGGTACAGGCGCCCCGTGATCTTCGGCCACCAGAAGTGGAGGCCTCCGAGGTAGCCCATGATCGCGCCGCCGACCATGATGTAGTGGAAGTGGGCGATGATGAAGTACGTGTCGTGCACGTGGGCGTCGATGCCGAGCGTCGCGAGCATGACGCCCGTGAGACCGCCGATCGTGAACAGGCCGATGAAACCGAGCGCGTAGAGCATCGGCGTGTCCCAGGAGATCGATCCCTTGTAGAGCGTCGCCGTCCAGTTGAAGACCTTGATGGCGGACGGGATCGCGACGAGCATCGACAGGACCGAGAAGATGACGCCGGCGTAGATCGACTGGCCCGCCACGAACATGTGGTGTCCCCACACGAGGAAGCCGAGGACCGCGATGCCGATCGACGCGAACGCGACGAACTTGTAGCCGAAGATGGGCTTGCGCGCGAACGTGGCCACGAGCTCGGAGATGACGCCCATGGCGGGCAGAATCATGATGTAGACGGCCGGGTGCGAGTAGAACCAGAACAGGTGCTGGAAGAGCACCGGGTCGCCGCCGAGCTTCGGGTCGAAGACGCCGACGTGGAAGACGCGCTCGGCCGCGATGAGCAGGATCGCGATCGCGACGACGGGCGTCCCGAGGACCTGGATGAGGCTCGTCGCGTAGTGGCCCCAGACGAACAGCGGCAGCCGGAACCACGTGAGCCCGGGCGCGCGCATGCGGTGGATCGTCACGATGAAGTTCAGCCCCGTCAGGATCGAGGAGAAGCCGGCGATGAAGATGCCGACGCCCACCGTGAGGACGGACGTCGTCACGTAGTTCGTCGAGAGCGGCGTGTAGAACGTCCATCCCGTGTCGACGCCGCCGTGCAGGAGCGCCCAGAACGCGAGAAGGGCCCCGATCGAGTAGAGGTACCACGAGAGCAGGTTGATCCGCGGGAACGCGAGATCCTTCGCCCCGATCATGAGCGGAATCAGGAAATTGCCGAGGACCGCGGGAATCCCCGGGATCAGGAAGAAGAAGATCATGAGCACGCCGTGCATCGTGAACAGGCGGTTGTAGATGTCCGGCTGGAAGAGGTCGCCCTCGGGCGTCGCGAGCTCCATCCGGATGAGGACCGCCATGAGCCCGCCGAGCGCGAAGAAGACGCTGATCGAGACGAGGTAGAGGAGCGCGATGCGCTTGTGGTCGCGCGTGAGCAGCCACGACTTGATGCCGTACGCGGCGTTCAGATAGTGCGTGCGCGGGCTGCCGTCCGGCAGCGTGGACGGGGTTGCGGTCATTTCCCGGCCTCCGCCGCCGAAGACGTTGCCGCCGCGGACGCGCCCTTGAGAGACTTGACGTAGTTCACGAGCTGGATGAGCTCCTCCTCGGACACCTGTCCCTTGAACGTCGGCATGACGGGCTGGTAGCCGTTCACGACCTTCGCGGCGGGATTCAGGATCGACTCGCGGATGTAGTCGTCCGTCACGACGGCTTTCGACCCGTCGTTGAGGGAGACCTGCGTCCCGGAGATGCCGTTCAGGATCGGCGCGCGCGCCGCGCTGTCCGGCCTGTGGCAGGTGTTGCACGATTTCGCGACGAACAGATCGTCCCCGGACGCCACGCCCGCGGCCGACGGACCGGTCTTCTCGCCCGCGAGCCAGGCTTCGTAGGCGCGCGGCTCCATCACGACGATTCTGCCGACCATCTTCGAGTGCTCGACGCCGCAGTACTGGCCGCAGAAGAGGTGGAACGTTCCCGTCCTGTTCGCCTTGAACCAGTACGTCGTGTAGCGGGAGGGGAGGACGTCCACGTGGACGCGGAACGCGGGCACGAAGAAGTCGTGGATGACGTCCTCGGAGATCATCTTCAGCTTCACGGCCCGGCCGACCGGGACGTGGAGCTCGTTGATCTCGCGGCGGCCGTCGGGATGCTGGATCTTCCACATCCACTGGCGGCCGGTGACCCAGTACTCGGCGGCGCCCGCCGGCGGACGGTTCTGCTCGAAGAAGACCTTCGTGCCCCAGCCGAACAGGACGAGGAGGAGGACGAGCGGGATCACGGACCACACGACTTCGAGAGCGTGGGATTTCGGGTTCGTCTCGTAAATGTCGATTCCGACCTGGTCGTCGTGCCTGCGGCGGTACTTCACCATGAAGACGAGGACGAGGATCGCGATGAGCGCGGAGAAGAAGACGAGCCCCGAAAGCGCGAAGAGCATGAGCTGATCGACGGAGCGGGCGACGTCCGACGCCTGGTCGGGAAGGACGGGGGAGGTCGGGATCATCGGGGCGGCCGTTTCGCGTTCGCGCGCTCGCGCCGCAGTGTGCCGGCGCGTTCCTTTCGCAGCATGACGGCCACGAAACCCGCGAGGAGTACGAGCGTGAGCGCCGCGCCGCCGCGCACGAGGTTGCGCACGGTGGCCGTGTAGCGGCCCGCCTTCGGGTCGTAGTGGAAGCAGAGGAGCAGGAGCTGGTCGACGACGTTGCCGATCCTTTCCTCCGACGCCTCGATGAGCGCGAGGCGGAGATCCTTCGCCGGGTATTCGATCCCGAAGAAGTACTTCGCGATGCGGCCCTGCGGGGTGAGCAGCGTGATGCCGGTCGCGTGCGCGAACTGCTTCTGCTCGGCGTCCCACACGTAACGGAACCCGACGGCTTTCGTGAGCGCCGCGACCGAGGCGGCGTCGCCCGTCAGGAAGTGCCAGCCTCCCGGGCCGCTCGCCCGGCCGAACTGGGCCATCACGGTGCGCTTCTTCTCGGACGCGACCTCGGGCGTCTCGCGCGGGTCGAAGCTGATCGAGAGGATCTCGTAGTCGGTCCCGGGCTCGAAGCGGAGGGCACGGACGCTGCGCACGAGCCCGTCGGTCGTCATGCCGCAGAGCATCGGGCAGTAGAAGTACACGAGCGACAGGATGACCGGCCGCTTCCCGAAGTACTGCGACAGGCGGACGTCCTTGCCGGCTTCGTCCTTGAAGACGAGGTCGAGCGGGATCGATTCGCCGAGCTTCTGGTCGAGGCCGACGTCCTTGACGGGCGGGGGCGGCAGCGGCGCTTCCGGCAGGTGCGGATCCGTCGTCCCGGTCGCCGCGAGGGGCCGGGCCAGGCCCAGCAGCAGCCCGAGCAGAGCGACCGCCCGAAGGGAGACGCGGCTCATCGGGGGGCCTCGACACCAGCCGGCGGCGGCATCGGGGGCGGCGCGGGAAGACCGCGGGAAAGAACGATCTCCATCGCGCGCAGGGCCGGCACGCGGGCGACGCCTTTCTCCTTGTCGACCCATGCCCATTTCGCAAGCTCCTGCTCTTCCGCGGCGCGGAACGCCGCCATGTCGGCGGACGGGTTCGACTGCAGGTTCGGCCCGGGCGGCACGCGCGGCTCGCGCGCCTCGGCGAGCGCGGCCGGAGCGGGATCCTGCTTCAGGAGCGAGCTCTTCATGAACGACGCGACACCCCACATGAGGCCGAAGACGACGAGCGTCACGGCCGCGAGGCCGACGACGAAGCTCCGGATGCCGCGGAAACTTATCTCGTGGTCCACCGGACCGACGGCCTTTCCCGGAGCGCCGTGCTCGTGGCGGTCAGTCATGGGCGTGCACCTCGAGCGCGACCGCGAGGGCCGGGTCGTTCACGGGAAGGAGCGAGCGCGCGGAGAGCTGCCGCGCGAACCCCCAGAGCCAGATGCCGAAGAGCGCGACGGGAGTCGTCAGATCGAGCCAGTGGATGCTCAGCTTCCCCGGGTGGAAGGCGGGAGAGACGAGCCAGAACACGTCCACCCACCGCATGAAGAGGAGGAGCCCCGCGATCCAGACGAGCTTCCCGAGGTCGCGCTTGAAGTTGCGGGAGAGCAGGAAGACGAAGGGCACGGCGAAGTGGAAGAGCGCGAGCGCGAGCGACACCGCGCCCCATCCCCCCGTGAGCCGGTCGTGGAAGAAGCCGATCTCTTCCGGCAGGTTGCCCGACCAGATGATGAGGAACTGCGACAGGGCGAAGTAGGCCCAGAGCATCGTGAACGCGAGAAGGAGCTTTCCGAGGTCGTGCACGTGGCGGGGCTGGAGGACGTCCCGCATCGGACCCTTCCGCGCGAGGAAAAGGCAGACGACGAGCGTGAACGCGAGGCCCGAAAGCGCCTGCCCGCCGACCACGTACACGCCGATGATGGCCGAGAACCAGTGCGCGTCGAGCGACATGAGGAGATCGACCGACACGACCGTCACGAGCAGGCAGTAGAGCGCGAGCCCCGGCGCCGCGACGAGCTGCATCTTCCGTTCGAGGCCGGGATCGGGCGCGTCGTCCTGCCGCTTCGACATGCGGCTCAGCGCCCGCGCGAAGACCGCCCAGAGCAGCAGGCAGACGGCGAGGCGGATCGCGACGCCGGCGGGGTTCATGTAGATCGCGCGGTGGCGCAGGATCTCGTCCGCGGCGACGCGGGCGGGATCGGCCCAGGGGTAAAGGTGCCGGAGCCCGAAGAAGAGCGGCACCGCGAAGAGCGCGAGGAGCGGAATCGTGCGCGACGAGGCCTCGAGGATGCGCCGGATGACGAGACCCCAGGCGCCGCCCGACATGTGGTGCAGCATCAGGATCGCGAGGCTTCCGAGCGCGACGCCGAGGACGTCCGCGAACGCGACGAGGTAGGACCGGAAGAACTGCGCGGGATCCGACGCGAGGCCGGCGAGCGACACGGCGGCGAAGAGAACGCCCACGACGAGGCTGCCGCGCCCGAGGGCGGCGAGATCGGCGGCGGGCGGGGCGACGGCGCGGGATTCGGTCATTTGGTTTCGGAGGAAGACGAAGAAGAGGATTTCTTAGAAGGTGAATGTCCGGAGGCGGCGGGTTTCGGCTCGGCCCCGAGCGCCGCAGCATCGAGCTGTTCCCGATCTTCCTTTTCCAGGAAATCCCCGGGCATGTGGTGGGAGGCCTGGAGCGTGCGGATCCAGGCGACGATCGCCCAGCGGTCCTCGGGCGGCACCTGCGCGGCGTAGCCCGACATCTGCCCGAAGCCGTTCGTCATGACGTCGAAGAAGTAGCCGGCGCGCTCGGCCCTCAGGCGGTCGATGTGGTAGGACATCGGCCGCTTGAAGCCGCGCTGCACGATCATGCCCTGGCCTTCGCCGGTGCGGCCGTGGCACGGCGAGCAATAGATGTCGAACCGCTCCCGTCCGCGGAGGAGGAGCGCGCGGGTGATCGGCACCGGGATCTTCTCGACGAACTTGCCGTCCGTCCCCTGGCCGCGGAAGAAAGCGGCGTCCTCGCGGAGGAAGCCGCGGGCGACGGTGCCTTCGGGCAGCGCGCGGGCGGAGGCGCCGTCCGCGAAGAACGTGCTCTCGCGGAACGGCTTGATCTTGGCCTGGTGGTGCATGTCGTTCCGGCAGGCGCCGAGGGCGAGCGCGAGGACGGGCACGGCGGAAAGCGCGGACAGCGAGCGGGCCCGGCGCATCAGTCCTCCACGTCCGAGACGTGGCTCGCGCCGAGCGTCTCCATGAAGCGGAACGTGTCGCCGGCGCGGAAGCGCGGGTCGCGCGCGAGGATCATGAGGAAGAAGCGGTCGCGCGACGCGAGCTGGAAGCGCGGCACGGAGAAGACCGGGTGGTACGGCATCGGCAGCCGGTTCAGGACGAGCATGCCGAGGACCGCCGCGATCCCCGCGAAGAGGATCGTGCATTCGAACGTGATCGGGATGAACGACACCCAGCTGTTGTACGGGCGCCCGCCGATGTTGAGGGGGTACGCGACCGCCGAGGTCCAGTACTGCAGGCCGAACCCGAAGAACGCGCCGACGATCCCGCCGAGGAGAACGAGAACGGGCACGCGCGACGGACCGTGCCCGATCGCGTCGTTCAACTCCTCGATCGGGTAGGGCGTGTAGGCCTCCATGACCTGATAGCCGTCCTTGCGGGCCGCGTGGACCGCGTGGAGCAGCTCTTCCGCGTTCGCGAACTCGGCGATCACGCCGAAGAGGTGCGCCGGCAGGTCGCCGCCCGCGACGCGCGGCCCCGGCGGTCCGAACTCGGGCTTCCCGCCGCGCGGGAAGAGGCGCTCGAAGAGGCCCTTCACGCCCGTCCCCCCATGTCCCGCGTGTCGGCGGACGCCGCGTCGTCGCCCGTCGCGATCGAGCGCATCTCGAAGATGGAGATCACGGGGAGGAACCGGATGAAGAGGAACATGAGCGAGAAGAAGAGGCCGAGAGTACCGACGAAGAAGGACCAGTCCCACCGCGTCGGCACGTACATGTCCCACGAGGACGGCAGGAAGTCGCGGTGGAGGCTCGTCACGATGATGACGAAACGCTCGAACCACATGCCGACGTTCACGATGATCGAGATGATGAAGAGCCCGACGACCGAGTTGCGGACCCTCTTCAGCCACAGGAACTGCGGCGTGATCACGTTGCAGAGGATGAGCAGGAACCAGATCCAGCCGTACGGCCCGAGGATGCGGTTCCTCGCCATGAACGTCTCGAACGTGTTGCCGCTGTACCACGCCATGAACAGCTCGATGCCGTAGCCGTACGCCACGATGAGGCCCGTCGCGAGCATGATCTTGGCCATGTTCTGCAGGTGCCGCATCGTGATGAAGTCCTCGAGCCCGAACACCTTGCGGAGCGGGATCGAGAGCGTCATGACCATCGCGAAGCCGGAGTAGATGGCGCCCGCGACGAAGTAGGGCGGGAAGATCGTGGCGTGCCAGCCGGGGATGATGCCGACGGAGAAGTCGAAGCTCACGACGGTGTGCACGGAGACGACGAGCGGCGTCGCGAGTCCCGCGAGGAGGAGACTCGCCGTCTCGTAGTTGTGCCAGTGCCGGGCCGAGCCGCGCCAGCCCATCGCGAGCATTCCGTACGTGATCTTCCCGAACCAGTGCCTGCTGCGGTCGCGCAGCGTGGCGAGGTCGGGGATGAGCCCCACGAACCAGAAGAGGGCCGAGATCGTGGCGTACGTCGTGACGGCGAAGACGTCCCACATGAGGGGGCTCCGGAACTGCGGCCAGAGGCCCATCGTGTTCGGGTACGGAAACAGCCAGTAGACCGCGAGCCACTGGCGGCCCGTGTGGAAGAGAACGAACTGCGCCGCGGCGGCGACCGCGAAGAGCGTCATCGCCTCCGCGAAGCGGTTGATCGACGTGCGCCACGTCTGGCGGAGGAGGAGCAGGATCGCGGAGATGAGCGTGCCGGCGTGGCCGATGCCGATCCACCACACGAAGTTGACGATGTCGATGCCCCAGGCGACGGGAATGTTGATGCCCCAGATCCCGACCGTCAGGACGAGGAGCTTCGCCATCGTGACGAAGAGGAGCTGCGCCGCGAGAAACGAGACCGCGAAGCCGACGTACCACCACCGCGGCGTCTTCCGGAGAACGACCGAGCTGATCTTGTCGGTGACCGTCGCCGGCGTGTAGCCGGGGGCGATGACGGGCGGGCGGTCAGAAATCTGCATTCGGGTTCGTCAATTTCGCGAGATATGTCGTGCGGGGACGGGTGTTCAGCTCGCCGAGGAGCGGGTACTCGAGCGGCTCCTTGCGGAGCTTCGAGACCTTCGAGGTGGGGTCGTTGATGTCGCCGAAGACGAGCGCCTCCGTCGGGCAAACCTGCTGGCAGGCCGTCAGGACCTCGCCGTCCCGGACCCTCCGGTTCTCCTTCTCGGCGTCCATGCGCGCGCGGTTCACGCGCTGGATGCAGTAGTTGCATTTCTCCATGACGCCCTTCTGCCGGACCGTGACGTTCGGGTTCGCGAGGAGCGTGAGGACGGGGAGGTGCTTGTCCTTGTTGTAGTCGTAGAAATTGAAACGCCGCACCTTGTAGGGGCAGTTGTTCGAGCAGTACTTCGTTCCGATACAGCGGTTGTAGGTCATCTCGTTGATGCCTTCCTCGCTGTGCGTCGTGGCGGCGACGGGGCAGACGACCTCGCAGGGCGCCTGCTCGCAGTGCATGCACATGACGGGCTGGTTGTGCACGGACGGGTTCTCGAGGGAGCCCTCGTAGTAGCGGTCGACGCGGATCCAGTGCATCTCGCGGCCGCGCCGCACCTGATCCTTGCCGATCGTCGGGATGTTGTTCTCCGACTGGCAGGCGACGACACAGGCGTTGCAGCCCGTGCAGGACGACAGGTTCACGGCGAGACCCCAGGCGTGCTGGTCGTATTTGTAGCCGGGGTACATGCTGATCTCCGGGACGTCCTCGACCTTGCGGGCGAACTCCGGGTGCCTGCGGTATTCCTCGAACGTGCCCGTCCTGACGAGGTGGCGCCCCTCCATGTTGAAGTGGTGCTGCGTCGTCGCGAGCGCGTACGTGCCGCCCGCCTTCTCGACCGCCGCGGACGCGGCCCAGAGGCCGGTCGTCGCGCGCAGTCGATAGGCGTTCACGCCGGTGCCGTTGCCGACGCGGCCCGCGCGCGTGCGGCCGTGGCCGAGATGCAGCGTCACGACGTCGTCGGGCTGGCCGGGCAGGATCCAGACGGGCGCGGCGAGCGCCGCGCCCTGCACCGTGATCCGCACGAGATCCTCGTTCTCGACGCCGAGGCTCTTCGCCGTCGCGGCGCTCACGTGCGCGGCGTTGTCCCATGTCAGCTTCGTGAGCGGCTTCGGAACCTCCTGCAGCCACCCGTTGTTCGCGAAGCGGCCGTCGAAAAGCCCCGGGTCCGGCCGGAAGACGAGCTCGAGCCCGTCCGCCGCTGTCCGCGAAAGGGCCGGGGGGGGCGGAACGCCCGCCTTCGGCCTGAGGGGCTTCGCCGGCAGCGCGCTTCCCGCGACGAGACCGTCGTGGAGCGCCTTCCGGAAGAAGGCGTCGAAGCCGTCCGGATGCTGCTTCTGCCAATGCGCCCTGACGAGGTCGAGTCCCTTCGCCGCGGGCTGTCCGAGCGCGGCCGCAAGCACCTCGAGCGCGGATTTTCCGCCGTACAGCGGCTCGATGAGGGGCTGGAGGATCGTGACGGTGCCGTCGAACGCGCGCGCGTCGCCCCAGGCCTCGAGCTCGTGCGTCTCGTTCACGTGCCACTGGCAGTACTGGCTCGTCTCGTCGTCGTAGAGGCCCAGGCGCGCGCGGAACGCCACCTTCTGAAGCGCCTCGACGAAGCCGAGGTCCTGAGGCGCGTCGAAGGCCGGATTGCCGCCCAGGATGAGAAGCGAGTCGACCCTGCCCGCCTTCATGTCGGCGACGAGCGAGGCGAGCGACGCGAGCTGGTCGACGGGCTCGGCTTCGACGGGGTCGGTGACGAGGACCGTGGCGCCGAGATTCGAGAGCGCGTCGTTGAGGAGGTGCGCGATCGCGTGGACCTCGGCGGGCGCGTGCTCGCCGGGGATCACGAGACTGCGGCCGGCGTGCGTCCTGAGGTCGGCCGCGCAGGCGGCAAGCCAGGGGAAGCGCGCGTCGGCGGCGCTCCTGGCGCCCGCGGGGGCAGGGGCGATCGCGGCGTACAGGGCGGCGGCCGCGGCGTGGAGCTGCGACGGCTTCAGGGAGATGCGGTGGTCGGCGAGCGCCCCGGAGCTCGTGGGCGTCGTCTCGATCGCGTAGTAGCGGGGGGGCGCCGCGCCTCCCGTCGCCGCGTCGCGCCGGCGCCGGGCGAACGCGCGCGCGTTCGCGAGCGAGCCCGGTCCGAACGTGAACGGATCGGCGTCGAGCGACACGACGGCGTCGGCCTTGCCGAAGTCGTACCGGATCTCGACGGCCTGGCCGAACGCGAGGCGCGCCCCGGCCCGGACGGCGTCGCGTCCCGCGGGCTCCCACTGGTGCCAGCGCGCCTTCGGGAGGATTGCGAGCAGCTCGCGGATCTTCGCGGCGAGCGCGGGCGAGGTGACCGTGGGCGTGAGAAGGCGGAAGCCCTCGCCGCCGATCGCCCGGCCGGTCTGGACACGCGCCGCAAGCTCCCCGGCGAAGACCGGCCACGTGCGGATCTGGCCGAGCTTCGTGATCGTCTGCGACCGGTCGGGGTCGTAGATCGAGAGGATCGAGGCCTGCGCGAAGAGGTCCGTCGCGCCGAGGCTCGCCGGATGCTGCGGGTTCCCTTCCACCTTCGTGGGGCGGCCCGTGTTGCTCTCGACGAGGATGCCGGTCGCGTAGCCGGAGAGCGTGAACCCGGTCGCGAAGAAGAGAGGGCGGCCGGGGACGAGCTCCTCGGGCTGTTTCACGTACGGGACGAGGCCCTCGCGCGGCTGCTTCACGCACGCGCCGAGGCCCGCGAGCGCGAGCGAGGCGCCCGAGAGCTCGAGGAACCGGCGGCGGCTGACGTCGTCGCCCGTCCCACTCGGAGGCGTGGCGGGGGAACTCGCGTCCGAGCATTTCGCCGAATTCCGGAGTCTCCGCGTACTCCTCGAGGCTGCGCCAGAAGTCGGGACCGTCGAGCTTCTTCATCGGTGACACGTGCTGCAGTTCGTGAGCGCGACCGTCGACCGGAGATGGTTCTGTTTCGCGAGCTCGCGGCCGAGCGTCTCCTGGTCGGCCGCGACCCAGGCGAGATCGAAGATCTTGTCCTTCGGACGCAGGAACTTCTCGGGATTGCGGTGGCAGGCGAGGCACCACTCCATCTGGAGCGAGGGGAACTGCGCCGTGAGGCGCATCCTGTCGACGCGGCCGTGACAGGAGGCGCAGCCGACGCCCTTCGACACGTGGATGCTGTGGTCGAAGTACACGAAATCGGGAAGGTCGTACACCTTCCGCCAGTCCAGGGGCCGTCCGGTGCGGAAGCTCTCGCGCACGGGCTCGAGCATCGGGCTGTCGCTCCAGATGAGCTTGTGGCAGTTCATGCAGGTCGCCGTCGGCGGGATGCCGGCCGACGCGCCCTTCTCGACGGAGGAATGGCAGTAGCGGCAGTCGAGGCCGAGGCCCGCGACGTGGTGCTCGTGCCCGAAAGGCACCGGCTGCTTCACGGTCACACCCTGATTCGTGTTGTAAGCGGAGCGATTCAGGATGGACGCGGCCCACCCGACGCCCGCGAGAATGAACACGGCGCCCCAGATCGAAAGACGGGCTATCGCGTTCGTGCTGCGATTGAAGATCTGTGACATTCGTCTTGAGTCTCGGTCGACTCGGGGCGGGAATGTACCAGATGAAGGAAGGGCCGCCGGTCGCCCGGCGGCCCTTCAGGATCTCGGGGAATGCGGCGCTATTTCGCGCAGCAGGTCGGTTCGCCGCAGCAGCTTCCGCCGCAGCTCGAGGTGCTCGACGTGGCCGAGGCGACCGTGCCGAGAGCGGCCACGAGAACGAACAGCAGCGCGAAGAGGGACTTCTTCATGGTTTCTCTCCTCGGAGCTTTCGCTCCGGTATTTTCGGAAATTCGAAGATTCGGATTTTCTTAGAGGTTAAGAAGAAGGCAGAGAACGACAGACAGATGGCCGGCGTCTCAGTTCCGAAACGTCACGTTCACGAGATGCCGTGGAGGAGAAGAAGAGAGCTGGGAAAGGTGAAGAGAATCCGCCCGAGAGCGGATCGCGATCGCGGGGCGGGAAACCACGGCCGCGACGAACTCCACGCGGGCGGGCAGAGGGTTCGCGCCTTCCGCCTTTTCGTTCAGAAGAAACGCGACGGTGTCGTCGCACATCCGGCACGTCGGGTGCGCCGGTGCCTCGGGGCAGGCTTCGTTCCCCGCCTCCTGGTCGCAGCACGCGTCGCGTTCCGGAGCGTTCGCGACCGGGCAGGAAGCCGCGGCGCCCGCGGAAAGCGACGTGCAGAGCCCGGTCGAGGCGATCGCCACGGAAACGAGAGCCACGAAAGCGAACCGGCAGTACCGCGCCACGGGCGGAGGATACGCCTCTAGAATCCCGCGTGCCCTCCCTCCGTCTTCGCGCGGCGCCGCTCGCCGTGTTCGCGATCGTCTTCGGCCTGCGCGCGGCCGCGCTCGCCTCGCTCCTCGCGACGCCGCTCGCCTCGTGGCACCTCTGGATGGAGACCGACGAGCACGCGTACGTCGAGTGGTCCGAGCGGCTCGCGGCCGGGAACTGGGCCGACGTTCCGGCCTACCGCGCGTACTTCAACTGGCAGAAGGACTACGGTCCGCCCGAGGCGTGGGAACGCTGGTACCAGAAGAACGCGTATTACGCCGGACCGCTGTATCCGTACGGCCTCGCGGCCGTCCGCGCCGTGTTCGGCTCGCCGTTCCTGCCGGCGCGGCTGCTGCAGCTGCTGCTCGCGTGCGTCGCCTCCGCCGTTCTTGCGGCGGCGATTCAGAGAAGAGGAGAAGATTTTCTTCGAACGCGTGAGAGGGGAGAGGCGCCAGGCGACGGAGGTTCATCGCGTGCGGCGGCGTGGTGCGCCATCGCCGGCGGCGTCCTCTACGGCGCGTATGCGCCGCTCGTCTTCCACGATTTCTTCCTCTACCGCGACGGGCCCGTGGCGCATCTCTCGACGCTGCTCGTCGCCTTGCCGCTCGTGGTCGGCGGCAGCGCCGCGTTCGGCCTCGGCCTCCTGGGCGGAGCCGCCGTTCTCATGAAGCAGACGGTCCTTCCCCTCGCCCTCTTCTCCCTGTATTCACTTTCGAAGAAATCCGGATCTCCCGGCGGCCGCGAACGCGGCCGCTTCCTCCTCTTCGGCCTCCTCGGCCTCGCTCTTCCCCTCGGCGTCCTCGCGGCGCGCAACATCTCCGCAGGCGTTCCGCCGCTCACGTTCGACACGCGGCAGGCGATCGGCCTCGCGTGGGGCAACGCCTTCGGGGCCGACGCGACGACGAACCCGCCGCCCGGGATGAAGGAGATCCTCGAGGAGGCGGCGGGGTCGACCTCGAAGACCGCGAAGCTCGTCCTCGAGGGCTACCGCGAGGCGCCGCTCGAGCTTCCGAAGCTCTTCCTGAAGAAGCTCGCGACGTTCTTCAACTCCTACGAGGTCCCCGACAACGCGAACTTCTACTTCTTTCGGGACCGGCTGGGAATTCTGAGAATGCTCCCGGTCTTTCCCTGTCTGCTCGGAGTCGGACTCGTCGGGTTGTGCGCCGCGCTGACGCGCGGCGCGCTTAGAAGGGATGAGTTGTTGCTCGCGGCCGCCGGCATTCTTGCTCCTCTCGCCGCTTGCCTCCTGGTACAGACCACTTCCCGCTACCGGGTTGGCGCAATGGGGCCGCTGGCGCTTGGCTGCGGCCTCTTCATTCTCTTCACACTCGAAGAAATACGCCGTCACCGCCTGCGAGAAGCGAGCCTTATGGCGCTGGCCGCGGGTGCGCTTTCGCTCGTTCCTCTTCTTCCGTCGGCCATTCCCGCGGGCAAGCACCGTTTCTCGGACACGCTCGTCTACGCGACGATCGTCGAGGCGAAGGACGGGCCGGCGGCAGCGGCGGCCGAGGTCGTGCGCTACCTCGAAGAGGGAGGCGACGACCAGCGCCGGCTGGCCGGGATCGGGGCCGTGCGCAGCTGGGCCGAGACCGGCGACCGCTCGAACGCGCTCGTCGACCCGGAAGGCGTCGCGCCGCCGGAGCGGCGGGTGCGGAAGAAGGAATGAGGAAGAGGTAAGGCTCAGCGAGGCCGGAAGCCGCCGCCGCCGGGCCGGCCGCCGCGGAAGCCGCCGCCGCCGCCGGGCCGCCGGTCGCGGTCGAAGTGGCGGGGCCGGTCGTCGCGTCCGCCGTCCCCGTCGCCCGCCGCCACGGCGGTGAGACCGAGGCGCTCGACCTCCGCCGCGCTCTCTTCGGGAGTGAGAGCCTGGCGGCGCGAGAGCTTGATCTTTCCGTTGACGGGGTCGATCGCGATGATCTTGACCTTGATCTTGTCGCCCATCTTCACGACGTCGGTCGTCTCGCGGACGCGGCCCGGAGCGAGCTCCGAGATGTGGACGAGCCCGTCCATGCCGGGCAGGATCTGCACGAAGCACCCGTAGGGCTCGATGCGCACGACGGTGCCGAGGTACTCGGTGCCGATTTCGGGAACCGTCGTGAGCTGGCGGATCGCCTCGAGGCACTTCTCGGCGGTGCCGAGGTCGGATGACGCCACGGTGACGGTGCCGTCGTCCTGCACGTCGATCTTGCAGGAGTACTCCTTCTGGAGCGCGCGGATCGTCTTGCCGCCGGAGCCGATGATGTCGCGGATCTTGTCCTCGGGGACCGTGATCGTGAGGAGGCGCGGCGCGAACTCCGAGAGCTCGGGGCGCGCGTTGTGCAGGGTCTGCTCCATCTTGTCGAGGATGAAGATGCGGCCGCGCCGGGCCTGCTCGAGCGCCTGCTCGAAGATCTGCGGCGTGATGCCGCCGATCTTGATGTCCATCTGGAGGGCCGTGATGCCGTTGCGGGTGCCGGCGACCTTGAAGTCCATGTCGCCGTAATGGTCTTCCTGGCCCGCGATGTCCGTCAGGACGGCGAACGCGTCGCCCTCCTTCACGAGGCCCATCGCGACGCCCGCGACCGCGCCCTTGACGGGCACGCCGGCGTCCATGAGCGCGATCGAGCCGCCGCAGATCGTCGCCATCGACGACGATCCGTTCGACTCGAGGATGTCGGACACGACGCGGATCGTGTACGGGAATTCCTTCTCGTCCGGGAGGACGGCCTGCAGCGAGCGCCAGGCGAGGCGGCCGTGGCCGATCTCGCGGCGGCCGGGGGAGCCGAAGCGCTTGACCTCGCCGACGGAGAACGGCGGGAAGTTGTAGTGGAGGAGGAAAGCGCGCTCGGACTCGCCCTCGAGGTCCTCGATGAGCTGCGTGTCGTCGGACGTGCCGAGCGTCACGGTGACGAGCGCCTGCGTCTCGCCGCGCGTGAAGAGACACGAGCCGTGCGTGCGGGGCAGGACGCCGGCCTCGATCGTGATCGGCCGGATCTCGTCGAAAGCGCGGCCGTCGAGGCGCGTCTTCTTCGCGACGATCGTCTCGCGCGTGAGCGTCTCGACGAGCTCGGAGAGCGCGCGCTTCGCGAGCTTGCGCGCGTCGGGCTGGTCCTCGGGGATCAGCTCGACGCCGTACTTCTTGACTTCCTTGATCTTCGCGTACGACTCGATCTTCCCGACGTGGGTCAGGGCCTCCATCATCGGGCCCTCCCACTGGTGACGGACGGCGGCGGCGAATTCCGCCGGCACCGGCGTGGGCGAGTTGAAGGGCGCCTTGACGACGTTCCGGCGCGCGGCCATCGCGGCGATCGCCTCGACGATCTTCCGGACCTGCGCGTGGCCCTTCAGGATGGCCTCGAGCATCACGGCCTCGGAGACTTCCTTCGCGCCCGCCTCGACCATCGACACGGCGTCGTGCGTGCCGACGACGACGAGGTCGAACTCGGATTCCTTCCGCTCTTTCGCGGTCGGGTTGAAGACGAAGCGGTCGCCGATCTTTCCGACGCGGACGGCGCCGAGCACGTGCTGGAAGGGGATCGTGTTGATCGCGAGCGCGGCGGCGGCGCCGTTGATCGCGAGCACGTCGGGGTCGTTCTCGCCGTCGGCCGAGAGGACGAGGCCCACGACCTGCGTCTCGTGGTTGAAGCCCTCGGGAAAGAGCGGCCGGAAGGGCCGGTCGATCATCCGGCAGGTGAGGATCTCCTTCTCGGTGGGGCGCCCCTCGCGCTTGAAGAAGCCGCCGGGGATCCGGCCCGCCGCGTACTGGTATTCCTTGTATTCGACGGTCAGGGGAAGGAAGTCGATGTCCTTCGCTTCCTTCGCGTAACAGGCGGTCACGAGAACCACCGTGTCGCCGCATTTCACGACGGCGGCGCCGTCCGACTGCTTGGCGATCTTGCCGGTCTCGATCGTGAGCGGACGGCCATCGAGGTCGACGGTCAGGGTGTCATGCATGGGACGATTCCTTTCGACGTGGCCAGGCCCGGCGCGCACGACGAACCCGACCGCGGAATGCGGGCCGGGGCGTGCCGCCGAAACGTGAGGGAAGAAAGACTACTTGCGCAGTCCGAGGCGCTCGATCAGCGCGCGGTACCGCTCGGTGTCGCGTCTCTTCACGTAATCGAGCAGGCGCCGCCGCCGGCCGACCATCTGGAGGAGCCCCCTCCGGGAATGGTGGTCCTTCGCGTGGGCCTTGAAGTGCTCGGTCAGCTCGGAGATGCGCTTCGAGAGAAGGGCGACCTGGACCTCGGGGGATCCGGTGTCGCCTTCATGGCGCCGGTAGCTGGTGATCGTTTCCGCCTTCTTCGTGGTGAGCTGGGCCAATTTCTTTTTTTCCTTGTACTTCTCTAATTTTTCAGCCCGCGAAGTCTACCGGGCCGATGTTCGGGCGTCAAACGTCACTCCCCGAGGACGATTTTCGGGCGCGCGAGGGCCAGGACGCCTTTCCCGAGGGGCTCGAGGAGGCCGAGGGCGAGGAGCTCTCCGTCGGCGGTGAGGCGGAACATCGCCGAGCCCATCGCGCCCGCCGCCTCCTTCGGGACCCGCACCGGAACGGCGTGGCCGCTCTTCACCTTCGCGGCCTCGGCCGCGCAGAGAGAGATCTCCGGGAACGGGAGAGGGACCTGGGAGAGGGAAAGCCAGTGGGGCAGCTTCAGGCGGTCCTCGGGAGTCATGGCCTCGAGGTCCGGGAGCGTGCGCGCGTCCTCGAGACGGAAGGGCCCGATCAGAGTGCGCCTCAACGATGCCAGGTGGGCCCCGAAGCCGAGCGCCTTGCCGACGTCGTGCGCGAGCGAGCGGACGTACGTGCCCGACGTGCAGGAGACGCGGAAGCTCGCGACGTCGCCCGCGAGCGACAGGACGTCGAAGGCGCGCACGGTGACGGTCTTCGGGAGGTCCGGCACGGGCTCGCCTTTTCGCGCGAGCTCGTAGAACTTCCTGCCGCCGATCTTCTTCGCCGAGAACGGCGGCGGCGACTGCTGGATCTCGCCCGTGAGCGAGCGGCAGGCCGCCTCGAGGAGCGCCCGGTCCGGGCGGGGATCGGGGTGGGGTGCGCCTGCCGGTGTCCCAAGGGCGTCGTAGGTGTCCGTCACGATGCCGAAGCGCATCGTGCCCTCGTAGGTCTTCTCCCAGCCCGTGAGGAACGACTGGAGCCGTCCCGCGCGGCCGACGCAGAGGACGAGAAGGCCGGTCGCGGCGGGATCGAGCGTCCCCGTGTGGCCGATCCGGCGGGTCCCGAGCAGGCGCCTCGCGACGTCGACGACGTCGTGGGAAGTGATCTTCGCGGGCTTGTCGACGAGGAGGAGCCCGGAGGGCCCGTCCGCGCGGGAAGGGGAAGGCGTCACCCGGCCTCCGGGACGGCGGCGGCCTCGGCGGCCTCGCCGGCAGTCACGGCCGCGACTGCAGCGGCCAGCTCGGGGACGAGCGCGGCCTTCGCGGAGGCGAGCGTGCCGGTCACGCGGCAGCCCGAGGCATTGCGGTGCCCGCCCCCGGCGTGGCGCGCGGCGACGCTTCGGATGTCCACGACGCCCTTCGAGCGCAAGGAGCAGCGGATCTCGCCGCCGTCCGCCTCCCGGAAAAGCGCGGCGGCGCGGACGCCCTCGATGCCGCGGGCGCGGTTCACGAGGCCCTCGGTGTCCGATTCCCTCGCGCCGCTCTCGAGGAAGAACCGGCCTGGAAGCTCGACGGTCGCGACGGTGCCGCCCGCGTGGAGCTCGAGCGTTCCGAGGACGAGGGCCTCGAGCTTCAACGAAGAGAGGGGCGCGGCCTCGAACAGGAATTCGTTCACCGGCCCCGGCTCGGCGCCCGCGGCCACGAGACGCGCCCCGAGCGCGAGCGCCTTCGGCGTCGTATTCGAGTAGCGAAAAGAGCCCGTGTCCGAGACGAGCGACACCCAGAGGTTCGTCGCGATGTCTTTCGTGAGCGGCCAGCCCAGGAGGTCGAGGAGGTCGGCCACCATCTCGCCCACGGCCGCGGCGGGAAGGTCGACGAGGTTCACGGTGCCGTAGCGCGTGTTGCCCGGGTGGTGGTCCACGTTCACGACCGTGCCGGCGAGGAGGTTCGGCCATCCGGCGCGATCCGCCTCGGGGCACTCCATCGTGAAGAGGGCGTCCCAGCCCGAGGGCCAGTCGGCGGGCAGGGCGTCCGCGACGGCCACGCGCGAGATCCCGGGCAGCTTCGAGTAGGCGGAGGACCACGCGTCGCGCATGACGACGCGCGCCTCCATACCCCTTGCGTCGAGGGCGAGCGCGAGGCCCAGCGCCGAGCCGAGGGCGTCGCCGTCGGGATTGCGGTGGCCCGTGACGAGGAAGCGCGTCCCCGTGGCGAGCCGCTTCGCGGCCTCCTCGTACGAGGCGTCGAGCGCCGGATCCCGCGGCGTCATGACGCGCCGGGATCGCCCGGATCGTCGGGCGGCTTCGGGATCGAGCGGAGGAGCTCCTCGACGCGCGCGCCGCGCTCGAGCGTGTGGTCCTCGGCGAAATGGAGCTCCGGCGCGTACCGGAGGGCGCAATTCTTCCCGACGAGCGAGCGCAGGCGTCCCCGCGCGTGATTCAGGGCGTCCACCGTCTTCTTGAACTGCTCTTTCGGGCCGAAGACCGACACGAAGACGCGCGCCGAACGGAGGTCGTCGGACATGACGACGTCGGTGATCGTCGCGAAGCCGATCGCCGGGTCGCGCAGGTCCTCCCGGAGGAGGCGCGCGAGCTCGGCCCGCACCACGTCCCCCACTTTCTTCGGCCGCCTGCCGGGCGCGGCCCCCGACCGTCTCTCTGTCGCCATGTGCGTCTCCTGTCCTCAGTCCGGGGCGCCGAAGGAGCTTCCGGGCTCCCCGACGTCCCCGAACCCCACGAACTCGTGCCGCTCGCTCGCGATCTCGGCGCCGTTTTCTTCCGCGTACGCCTCGACGAAATTGCGGACTTTCTGCAGCAGGGGTTCGAGCCCCTCGGGATCCGGCCCCACGGCGGCGATCCCGAGGGTCGCGCGCTGGAGGAGGTCCTGGTGCGCGACCTCCGCCGCCGAGATCTCGAAATCACCCCGAAGCCGGCTCTTCAGGGGCCTCAGGAACGAGCGCTTCTCCTTGAGGCCCCGGCACCCGGGGAGATGAAATTCGTAAACTGCGACTGCGACGACCACGGGTGCCTCAGGTCAGCGATCCGGCGAGCTCCTCGATGACGAACGCCTCGATGACGTCCCCGATCTTCACGTCCTGATAGCCCGCGATCCCGATGCCGCATTCGAATCCCTGCTTGACCTCGGACGCGTCGTCCTTGAAGCGGCGGAGCGATCCGATCTTGCCCTCGTAGATCACGCGGCTGTCGCGGATGAGCCGCACGGAGGCCGACCGCGGGATGACGCCGTCCAGGACCATGCATCCCGAGATCGTGCCGACCTTCGGCACCTTGAACGTCTCGCGGACCTCGGCGTGGCCGCGCGTCACTTCCTTCTTCACGGTGTCGAGGAGGCCCGTCATGGCCTTCTTGATCTCGTCGCTGAGCGTGTAGATGACGGAGTAGAGGCGGATGTCGATCCCCTCGTGGTCGGCGAGCTCCTGCGCCTTCTTCTCGGGCTTCACGTTGAAGCCGATGATGATGGCCTCGGAGGCCGAGGCGAGCAGCACGTCGTTCACCGAGATGGCGCCGACGCCGGAGTGGAGCACGCTGACCTTCACCTTTTCCGTCGAGAGCTTTCCGAGCGTCTGGACGAGCACTTCCTCCGAACCGTGCACGTCGGCCTTCACGATGAGGGCGAGATCCTTCATCTCGCCTTCCCGCATGCGGTTGAAGAGCGAGTCGAGGGACATGCGCGAGGACTTCGTGAGCGATTCCTCGCGCTCCTTGAGGGAGCGGAACTGGGAGACCTGGCGCGCCTTGCCCTCGTCCTCGACGACCTGGAGCGTGTCGCCCGCGTTCGGAATGTCCTCGAAGCCCATGACCTCGACGGGAGTCGCGGGGGGCGCCTCGGTCACGCGCTTTGCGTGGTCGTCGAGCATCGCGCGGACGCGGCCCACGGCCGTGCCGGCGAAGAACACGTCGCCGACGTGCAGCGTGCCCTGCTGGATGAGCACGGTCGCGAGCGTGCCCTTGCCGGCCTCGCGCCGCGCCTCGAGGACGACGCCGCGGGCGGGCCCGGTCGCGACGGACTTCAGCTCGAGGAGGTCGGCCTGGAGCAGGATCATCTCGAGGAGCTGGTCGATTCCGATCTTCTTCTTGGCGGAGATCTCGCAGGCCACGACGTCGCCGCCGAATTCCTCGACGAGGACGCCCTTCTCGGCGAGCTCCTGCTTGACGCGCTGCGGGTTCGCGTCGGGCTTGTCGATCTTGTTGATCGCGACGACGAGCGGCACCTTCGCGGCGCGGGCGTGGTCGATCGCTTCCAGCGTCTGGGGCATGACGCCGTCGTCGGCCGCGACGACGAGGACGACGATGTCCGTGGCCTTCGCGCCGCGCGAGCGCATCAGCGTGAAGGCTTCGTGTCCCGGCGTGTCGAGGAACACGATCGGCTTGCCCTTCGTGACGACACGGTACGCGCCGATGTGCTGGGTGATGCCGCCGGCCTCGCCCTCGGCGACGTGCTCCTTGCGGATCGCGTCGAGGAGCGACGTCTTGCCGTGGTCGACGTGGCCCATGACCGTGACGACGGGCGCTCGCGGGATGCGCTCCCCGGCGTTCGCGAGAGAGCCGGCGTCCTCCGCGGGGGCCGCCCCGGCCTGGTCGTTCGCGGTCTGCTGGCGCGTGAGCTCGAGCTCTTCCTCGAACGAAACGACGGCCGCTTCGACGCCGAACTCCTTCGCGATCTCGACCGCGATCTTCGGGTCGAGCGGCTGGTTGATCGTCGCGAAGACGCCGCGCGAGAGGAACGACTTCATGAGGTCCTTCGCGAGGATGCCGAGCTTCTCGGAAAGCTCCTTGACGGTGACGCCCTCCGAGAGGAAGACGGGTCCCTCGGACTTCTTCTTGAGCTCGACGACCTCGCCGGTCTCCGTGGTCGTGGTCTTCTTGCCGGCGCGGCGCTGCGCGGACTTGGAGAGGGGCTTGGCCGGGAGGGCCTCGTCCGTCCCCTCGCCCGTCGGCGTCTGGATGTCTTCGTAGGTGTCCTGCTTGTACGACCCGAGGTACTCGCGAACGTCCTCTTCGAGTGCGGAGACCTCCTTCGTGCGCGGCTTCTTCGACTCCGTCTTCTTCGCGTCGCCCTTCTTGACGCCGAGGCCCGGCTTCGTCGCGTCCTTCTTCCGCCGGTCGGCGGTGTCGGGAAGCGGCGGAGCGACGGGGCCTCCGAGAGGCGGGCGTCCGAACGGCGGGCGCGGACCGAAGCCCGGTCCCGAGGGGCCGCCGGGACGCGGACCGAAGCCGGGGCGGGGCGCGAAGCCCGGTCGCGGCGGCATGCCCATGCCGGGGCGCTGCGGAAATCCGGGGCGCTGAAAGCCGCCCGGGGCCGATGGCTGCGGAGCGCGGACGGGCCGCGCGACCGGAGGCGGCGGTGCCGCGATGACCGCGCGGCCGAGCCCGCCGGCTCCGCGCAGCGGCGGAGCGGAGACCGTTCCGGCCTGTGGGGCCGGGGGAGCGGTCCGGACGTGCGTGACGCCGGGCGAGTGCGGTCCCGCGCTCGCGCCGTACGACATCATCGCGTCGGGACGGGGAGCTGGAGGGGGCGGAGTGGGCGGGGCCGACGGGCGCGGCGGGATGTCTCCCGTGCGCTTCAGGATGCGGCCGAGCGCTCCCGCGGGACCGGCGGGAGCCGGCGGCGGGGTCGCGATGCGCGGGGGCGGGGCCGCCGGGCGCCTCACGGTATGAATGGGGGCGTCGACCGGACGCGCGACGCGCGCCGCCGGGCGCGGGGCCGGGGTCGCGGGCGGTGCGCTCGAGGTCGGAACCGCGGCGGCGGTGGGCGCGAACGTCGCCGCCGTTGCCGCGGGAGCGGGCGCAAGCGGCGCGGCGGCGGCCGGTTGCGGTGCCGCGGCGGGAGCCGGCGGCTCGGGAGCCACGGATTCGACGGGCGCCTCGGGCGCGGCCGGAGGGGCTTCGGCCCGCGCCGGAGCCGCGGTCGCCTCGGCGGACGCGGGCGCGGTGGGAGCCGCGGCAACCGCCGGGGCCTCTCCTTCCGGCGCGGCGGCCTCGGCGGCCTCGCCGCCCTCCTCGTCGGGAGAGCGCTCGACGATCTTGATGCGCTTCAGGGCGGCGCGTTCGGTCTTCGCCTTCGCCGCCGAGGCGCTGGCCGCCGCGGCCGCGGCGGCCGCCGACGGGGCCTGCCGGACGATGAGCGATTTCGGCGCCTGGGTCTTTCCCATCAGGAGCGCCTGCGCGGTCGCGGGGTCGAGCACGGATTCAGCCGTCTTGACGTCTACGCCGATACCCTGGAGCAGGAAGAGGACTTCCTTCGCGGGCTTGCCCATCATCTTGGCGAGCTGTGCGACCGTGAACTTCGCGGACGTGGTCTTCACTTTTCGGGCGTCTCCGTGACCGGGGCGGCGGAACCCTCGGGGGATTCGTCGTCGCCGGCTTCCTGGAACTCGAGGCCGCCTTCGTCCGCGGCCTCCTCTTCTTGCGGCGCTTCCTCGAAGGCATGCACGGCCTCGAGGGCGGCGTCGCGGGCGGACGTGTCGAGCGCGACCTTCGCGAGCGGGTCGTCGCCCTCGCCGGCCTCGGCGTCGAGGAGATCGCCGACGGTCGCGAAGCCCGCGGCGGCGAAGGCGGCGATCGCCCCTTCGTCGAGATCCGGAACCTCGGAGAGAGCGGTACCGCGGCGCTGCGAGTTGAGAAGCATCTGCTGGAGAGCCTGCGCGACCTCGGCCTTGACGGCCTGTTCGCTCTTGATCTCGATTCGGGCGCCGATGAGCGCCGCCGCGAGGCGCACGTTCTGCCCGCGCTTGCCGATCGCGAGCGAGAGCTGGTCCTCCTCGACGATGCACTCGAGCGTCGGAACGGGCTCCACGGGCTGGCCGTCCGCGCCGATCTCCGGCTCGGCCTCGTCGTCGGCGGGCATCGCCGACACGCGCGTGATCTTCGCCGGGGAAAGGGCGTTCTGCGCGTACGTGATGAGGTCGTCCGAGTACTGGATGATGTCGATGCGCTCGCCGCGCAGCTCGCGCATGATGGCCTGCACGCGCGACCCGCGCATGCCCACGCACGCGCCGACCGGGTCGACGTCGCGCTCGCGGGACGACACGGCCACCTTCGCGCGGTCGCCGGGCTGCCGCACGCAGCCGCGAATGAGCACGGTCCCGTCGTAGATCTCGGGGACCTCCATCTCCATGAGGCGCATGAGGAGCTCGGGCGCGGTGCGCGAAAGGATGATCTGCGAGCCCTTCGGGTTCTTGTGGACGTCCGAGAGGACGCCGCGCACGCGCTCGCCCTGCGTGTACCTTTCGGCTCGCGACTGGTGCTCGCGCGGGATCGCGGCCTCGGTCCGGCCGAGGTCGACGATCATGTCGCCGCGCTCGAACCGTTTGACCGTGCCCGTGATGAGCTCGCCGAGCTTCGGGAAGTACTCGTTGTAGATGTTGTCGCGCTCGGCCTCGCGGACCTTCTGGTAGAGGACCTGCTTCGCGCTCTGGGCGGCGATGCGGCCGAGGCCCTCGGTGGAACGGTAGAGGCGGATCTCGTCGCCGAGCCGCATCTCGGCGGGCTCGATGATCGACTCTTCGCCGGCCCCGTCCTCGCCGCGCGGGTTGCGCACGATCTGCCAGCTCTGGCCGAGGAGCTCGCCCTGAAGGAGCGCCTGCGCCTCGTCCGGCAGGACCTCGATGTAGGGGAGACGAATCTCCTTGTCCGGGTCCACGGGCGCGACCGGGGCCGCTACGGGAGCCACCGACTGACCGAGCGGGACGTCGTCCGGATCGAGGGCAGCGGCCGCGGCAGCGGCGGCAGCGGCGACGTCCTCCGGCTTGACCGTCTTTTCGGCCACGAGCCGGTACGGCGTCCAGGCGGTCAAGAGGCCGGTCTTCTGGTCGAACCGGGCCCCCATTTCGCGGACCTTGTAGACTTTGCGCGCCGCGGTCGCGATGGCTTCCTCGAGGGCGGCCACGAGCCGCTCGAAGTCGATCTCCTTGTCGCGCGAAGCGGCCTTCAGGGCTTCGATGATCTCGTCGGCACGCGTCGCGGGCGGCGCCTGGGCTGCCTTCGCCGCCTTCGCGCTCCGCCCCTTGGCGCCGCCGCGCGCGCCTTTAGCCGACTTCTTCTCCGGTTTGTCCGGGCTTGCGCCGCTCTCCGTCGGGGGTTGGGTCGAACTCATCGTGTCGTGTTCTCCGTGGGGCGTAAACTGTTCAGAGCTCGGGGACGAGACGCGCGAGGCGGACGTCGCCGAACCGCGCAGTGTATCTTCGGTGCTGATCCTCATCAAGGACGGTCAGGGTGTCCCCCTGGACGTCCTCGAGGACGCCTTTCAAGCGTGCCGCTCCATCCACTTTTCGGACGAGCTGGACCGCGACGCGCCGCCCGCGAAATCGCACGCAATCGGCGAGCGTCCACAGCGGACGATCGAGGCCCGGTGAAGAAACTTCCAGCACGTACTTCGGGAGCTTTTCCTCGAGGGGATCGAGGACCTCGGACGCCGAGCGGGAGGCGATCTCACAGTCCCGGAGCGTGACGCCTGCCGGCTTGTCCACGTAGAGTGTCAGCGTGGCGCGCGCTCCCGGTTTCCATTCCACGTGGCAGAGCTCCAGCCCGAACGCGGCGATGCGCCGGCGGATGATGTCCTCCGTGCCGTCGTCGAATGGGAGCGCCGCCTGCTTCATGCCGCCGGTTCGTGCCTTTCCTGAGCCGTTTTGGGGCAAAAAAAAGAGGGCGTGTGCCCCCTTTCAAGCCCCTTGAAAGTCGCCTGCGCGATTATAGGCCGCCACGCGTCCCGGGGCAAGGTGCCGAGCCGGAAACGGCTTGAAACGACGTAACATCGTCGGCGGAGCGAGATGGCACGGACTTCCCATGGGGGGAGGGCCGGCGCGCCGGAAATCGCCCTCCCGAGGGAACACATCAGCAAGCTCACCGTCATCCGTCTCAACGACGAGTTCGTCGAAGGCGTGGAAACCGTGGAGGCCTGGCCTCCCAGGGGAGGTCTGCCCGCGGGGGAAGACCCCTTCGACACGAAAGCTCTGGTCGCGACTCCCGAGTTCCTTCCGACCGGAGCCTCGTCCCCGGGCGACGCGCGGCGCGTCAACGTGGAGCGCGCTTTCGCTGTTTCGGTCATCCTGCACCTCCTTCTCGTCATTGCTCTCCTGACCCTGAAGTTTCCCGTGCGCTCCGTCGCGCGGGAGCGGGTCGATCCCCTCGGCCTTCAGACGCTCCTTGCCGCGACGCCGCCGGACCCCGCGATTCCGGTGCAGCTTTTCCCGGGCGCGCGCGCGAAGCAGCCCCCGCCACAACCCGTGCCTTCCGACATGGACCGACAGGCCCATGGCGGCGATCGCAGCCTCCCCGTGCAGCAGGTGCCGAAGGCATATCCGCAGTCGGGAATTCAGGACCTCGAGGCGGGTAAGCGGGGACAGGCAGCGGCAGCGGTGCCCGCGGCGCAGCCGCCTCAGGGGGCCGAGGCGGCCGAACAGGGGAAGAAGCTCACGGATCTCGCCCCGCGGCGGCTCCAGGGGATCCCGGCCCCGGACCTCAACGCGATCACGGCCGAAGCGGCCCGTCAGGCCGCGAAGACCGGCGGAGGCGGGGACGAGGGCGGAGGTTTCGAGCGGGACGGGGGGTTCGTCGATTCGGGTCCGCTCTCGTTCGACACGGTCGGCTACGACTGGGGCGCCTACGCCGCGGAAATGATCCGGAAGATCAAGCGGAACTGGGACGTGCCCGCGCTCGCGCGCTACGGCGTGAAGGGCCGGCTCACGATCCGCTTCTTCATCATGAAGGACGGGCGCGTGGAGGGAGAGAGGATCCTTTCCGGATCCGGCGTTCCGCCGTTCGACAACGCGGCCTTCCAGGCGATCGCGCTCTCGAGCGCGTTCCGTCCGCTGCCGGACGACCTCGGCCACGACCGCGAAGGCGTGACCGTCACGTTCTTCTACAACCTGCGTCCGGAGGACGTGGAATACGCCGGTAAGGGCCGGCCGAACTGAGGAGCGGCATGGCCGGTATCAACGACGCCTACGAAATCACCCGGGCGCTCAGGACCGCGAAGACGATCGCCGTCGTGGGCTGCTCGCCCGACGAGAGCCGCCCGTCGAACACGATCGCGCGCTATCTCCTGCGCGCGGGTTTCGAGGTGATCCCGGTGAATCCCGGCCACGTCGAGCTGCTCGGCCGCCCCTGCTATCCGGATCTCGCCTCGATCCCGAAGGACGTGCGCGTCGACATCGTGGACGTCTTTCGGCGCTCGGAATTCGTTGCAGAGATCGCGAGCGCAGCCCTCGCACGGGGCGCGGGCTTCTTCTGGATGCAGGACGGCGTCGTGGACGAGGCGGAGGCTCTCCGGCTCACGGCAGCAGGCATTCCGGTCGCGATGGACCGGTGCATTTTCCGCGACCATTCCGCTCTTTGAACCCCTGTCGGGCCCGCGCTCCCGGGGGCGTGTCGCTTTGACGCGAGGAGACCGGCACGGACTTTGCCCTTCTGGGACAGGGGCGGCAGAGGCCGCCTCCACGAGGATCTATCATCTATGGACGGTATGCGCACGAAAACGAAGGTTCTGTCTCTCGCCGCCCTGTTCACCGGGTCAGTCGTCTTCGGGATGATCCTGGCGGGCAGTCTCGACTTCACGAAGCTCGCCTCGGCCCAGAAGACCGCTGCGCCCGCCGCGGCCGCGTCGGGCACGGCGCGTTCCCCCCAGATGATCGCGCTGCCGTCGTTCGCCGATATGGCCGAGCAGGTCATGCCGGCCATCGTCTCGGTGACCGCGACGGACATCATCAAGGCCGACAGGAACCGGCGCCGCTCGTTTCACAACTTCGGCAACGGGGACGGGCAGGATCCGTTCGAGTTCTTCTTCGGACCGGACGGCGGACAGAGGGGCAGGGGCGCCCCGGACGACGAGGACCAGAAGCAGCTCTCGGGCGGCACGGGCTTCCTCATCGAGAGCGACGGCTACATCCTCACGAACAACCACGTCATCGAAGGCGCGGAAAAAATAGAAGTCAAGGTCGGCGACCTGGACGACTACATGGCGAAGGTCGTGGGCCGCGACCCGGCGACGGACCTCGCGCTCCTGAAAATCGAGGGCTCGAAGCCGTTCCCCGTCGTGAAGCTCGGGGACTCGGATCGCATTCGCGTGGGCGACTGGGTCATGGCGATCGGCGACCCCCTGAACTTCGACAAGTCCGTGACCGTGGGCGTCATCTCGGGGAAGGGCCGCTACGCGGGCCTGTCCCAGGCCACGAGCTCGTTCGAGAGCCTTCTCCAGACGGACGCCGCAATCAACTTCGGCAACTCCGGCGGTCCGCTCGTGAACGTGGCGGGCGAGGTCGTGGGGATCAATACGGCCATCTCGCGCCTCGGGCAGAACATCGGGTTCGCGGTGCCCGTCAACATGGCCAAACGCCTCCTGCCGCAGCTCAAGAAGGGCAAGGTCGTCCGGGGGCTCCTCGGCGTCAGGATCGAATCGATCAACAAGAAGTGGCAGGAGACATACGACCTGAAGGCCCCCGAGGGCGCCCTCGTGACGTCGGTCGAGGCCGGGAAGCCGGCCGATAAGGCCGGGCTGAAGCGGGAAGACATCATCACGAAGGTCGACGACGTCGTCGTGAAGACGAACCGCGACCTCATCGACTACGTCTCGAGCAAGGGCCCGGGCGCGAAGGTCACGATCACCATTCTTCGGGAGGGCAAGGAGAAGACCGTCGTCGCGACGCTCGACGAACGCCAGGAAGCCCCGGAGCAGGCCGCGAAGTCGGAAGACGATTCGAAGGCCGGAAACAAGCAGAAGATGCTCGGCCTCGAGCTCGACGACCTCACGCCGCAGGCGCGCCGCGCGTACGGTATCGACCGCGAGCTCTCGAGGGGAGTCCTCATCACGCACGTCAAGCCCGTCTCTCCGGCCGGGGACGCGAACCTCGCCGAGGGAGACGTCATTCTCGAAGTGAACGGAGCGGCCGTGGGTTCGGTGGAAGAGCTGCAGGCGCAGATGAAGAAGGCCCCGAAGGGCAAGTACATCCGCCTCTACGTTCAGCGCGGCGGCAGCCGCGGCCCGGCGCAGCGATTCCTGGCGGCCGTGAAGCCTGAGTGACCGATCGGGGCCGGGGGGCGTGATCGCCCCCCGGTTTCTGGTCGCCCTCTTCTTCGCGTCGACGATCGCCGTCGCGGAGATTCACGCCCCCGAGAGGCACGCCACCACCACGGCGACCCCTTCTCCGCCTTCGCCCGACACTGTCTTCAGGTCCGAGGTCCGTCCGATTCTCGCGGCTCGCTGCGCGCCGTGTCACGAGCCGGGAGGAAAGCTCTACGCAAAGCTGCCGTTCGACGACCCGGCGGTCCTCGCGTCGCACGTTCCCGGGGTGAAGAAGCGCCTCAAGGGCGACGACCTCAAGACCTTCGAGCGGTGGATCGCGATGGCGCCCGGGACGCGTTAGGGTCGCAGCGGCTCCGCCCCGAAATCCTCCTTGCCCCGCGCGAACCACGCTCGGTCGTCGAAGAGGTTGTTGCGGATGCGCATCCACTCCCTCTGGAGACGCTCGGGCGGAGGAGCATCCGGCAGCGAACGGGCGCGCCCCGCGAGGGCGCGCAGCTCGAGCGCTTCCAGGGCGATGAAGCGTTCCGGCGACGCCGCCTTGATTCGCGCAGCGAGACCCTCGAGCCGGGCGCCGAGGTCCGTGCGCCGTTCCGCCGTGAGCGGCTCCGGCGCGAAGGCGAGGCGATCGATCGCGGTGATCTCGCCTTTGTACTCCTCGGCCGGGAGGACGACGGGCTTCGGCGCCGCCTCGCTGAAGTCCGCGTCACCCTTGCAGCCGGCAAGAAAAAGGGTCGCGAGGGCGGCGAGGGCGGCGCGTCTCACCCGGAGTCCTGACGGTTCCCCGGCCACGGCATTGTCCGGCTG
The DNA here is from genome assembly GCA_963809425.1 of Thermoanaerobaculia bacterium. Taxonomy (GTDB): domain Bacteria; phylum Acidobacteriota; class Thermoanaerobaculia; order UBA5066; family UBA5066; genus Fen-183. The sequence goes on along the minus strand of CAWEJK010000013.1, from coordinate 499,951 downwards.
CTGATGGGTCGGGCCGCGCGGGTCATCAGCGTTCCGCGAGCGAGAGTACGAGGTGAAGTCCCCGGTCGACCGCCTCGAGGGTCGCGGGCCTGAGTCGGCCTGATCTCGAGCGCAGGAAGGAACGGTCGAGCGTCAGGAGCTGAGAGACGTTGACGACGGAGGGTTTGGAAAGACCCGCTTCCTTCGCGCCGATCGGCACGTTGCCGGGAGCATCGGCGAGACGCAGGTTGGACGTGATCGCGGCGACGACGACCGTGCGAATCGCGCTGCGGTTGAAGGCATTCGACTGAACGACGAGGACCGGCCGAGTCCCGCCCGGCGCCGACGCGACGGGCTCGGGGAGGTCGACCCACCAGACCTCTCCGCGACTCACTTCCATGAATCGGTGGGGAGCGAGCGGGCCTGAAGCGCTGCGAGGCCGGGATCGAGCGCCGAAGGCGTGCGTCCGTACACCTCATTGAGCGCGGCGGTCACTTCGTCGTCTCGGTGGCGATCCAGATATTCCTCGAGCGCCGTGACGTAGAGTTCGCTGCGCGAAACGCGCCGCCGCGCGGCCAGCTTCTCGCCCTCCCGGAAAACAAGGTCGGGGATGGAGATCGCGGTCTTCATGGTCTAAGTATAACCTCAGTTATACCCATGTCAAGGCGCCTTCCGGTCAGCTCGACGCGATCGCGGTGTCGAGCGTGCTGGCAGACGGCGCGGCCGGCGACACGGACTCCGGGTCCTTCTTTCCGGCTTTTGAAGGAGCTTCCTCTTCTCTTCTCTGGAAATCGTGCCGGTTGGCGCGAACTACCCTGCCCGACGCGTCGCGCGTGACGCGCTCGTAGGTGGCGTCGCGCTCGAAAGGCTCGCGGCCCGCGCCGCGAATCATGCGCTCCATCTCGGCGCGCGAAAGACCCGACTCGGTCTTCGCGCCCGCCGCGTGCGTGATCGTCTCCTCGGTGACGGTGCCCACGAGGTCGTCGGCGCCGAAGTGGAGCGCCACCGGGGCGAGCTTCTCGCCGATCTGGACCCAGTACGCCTTGACGTGGTCCACGTTGTCGAGCATGAGGCGCGCGACCGCGATGACCTTCAGGTCCGTGAGTCCCGTCGCCGCGGGCAGGTCCGGGAGCTGCGTCTCCTCGGGGTGGAACGCGAGCGGGATGAAGCCGAGGAAGCCGCGCGTCTCGTCCTGCAGCGCGCGGATTCGCACGAGGTGGTCCACGCGGTCCTCGATCGTCTCGACGCTGCCGTAGAGCATCGTGACGTTCGTCCTGACGCCGTTCTCGTGGCAGAGCTTCGCGACCTCGAGCCAGCGCTCGCCCGAAATCTTGTCGCGGCAGATGACGTCGCGCACGCGCTTCTCGAAGATCTCGGCGCCGCCGCCGGGGCAGGAATCCATCCCGGCGGCCTTGAGGTCGCCGATCACCGCGACGACGTCTTTCTTCGCGATTCGGGCGATCCAGTCGATCTCGACCATCGTCCACGCCTTGAGATGGACGCCGGGAAACCGCGCCTTGAGCGCGCGGAGGAGATCGAGATACCAGGAGTAGGGAAGGGAGGGGTGGAGGCCCCCGACGATGTGGAGCTCCGTGATGCCGTCGTGCCAGCCCGCCGCGGATTCCGCGACGGCCTCCTCGATCGACATCGTGTAGCCGCCGTCGACGCCCGGCTTCCGCGCCCAGGCGCACAGCGCGCAGTCGACCCAGCAGAGGTTCGTGGGATTCAGGTAACGATTGACGTTGTAGTAGGCCGTGTTGCCGTGTTTCTTCTCGCGGACGAAGTTCGCGAGCGCGCCGACGCCGAGGACGTCCGGCGATCCGAAGAGCGCGACCCCGTCCTCGAACGAGAGGCGCCGGCCCCCGGCGACCTTCTCGGCGATGGCAAGGAGGGGCGATCCGGCGAAGCGCTCGAGGAGGGCGCTCAATCCGGCATGTCGCCCGTCGAGATCGGCCTCGAGATGACGGGCGGCGCCTGCTGTTCGTCGACGGCTCTGGGGTTCAGCTCGTCGTACCGGCCCGCGTAGCGGGTGTAGCAGGAGAGGCAGTAGCGCGCGTCGGGCGTAAACGCGAAATCCGAGACGGTGCCCGAGGCGAGAAGCTCGTCGCAGGTCTCGCCGCAGGCGTCGCAGGTGCCCTTGAGGCGGAGGCGTTTCCAGACGGGTCCTGACATGACGGGGATCTTACCCGGCGCGGTGCGGCCGCGGAAACCGCAGGGCGAGGAGCCCCGTCGCGGCGATTCCGGCGATCGCGGCCCCGGTCAGGAACGCCGTTCGCGAGCCGGCGACCTGCCACAGGAGACCGAACCCCGCGCTCGCGGGCAGGGCGGCGAATCCCGTGAGACCGTTCATCCAGCCGAACGCGCGCCCCCTCGCCCCGGCGGGCACGAGATCGGCGACGAGGGCTTTCTCCGTGCCCTCGGACAGGGAGTAGTAGAGCGAGTAGACGCCGACGAGCCCCACGAGCGGCCACGCGGACGTCACGAAGGCGAAGCCCGCGTAGCAGGCCGCGTAGAGCGCCCACGCGGCGAGCATCAGGCGCCGCCGGCCGAAGCGATCCGAAAGGCCGCCGCCCCACATCGAGAATCCGGATTTCACGGCGTTCGAAAACGCCCAGAGGACGGGCAGCCAGCCGGCTGAGATTCCGATCTCCGTCGCCTTCAGGAGAAGGAACGTGTCGGACGACGCCGCGAGCGTGAAGAACGCGATCAGCCACGCCGCGCGCCAGAAGATGGGGGGAAGTTTGGCTTCGGACCCATGCGGTCGCCCCGCCCTCTTCACCTTCAGAGAAATCTTCTCTTCTCTTTTTTCTTCCTTTCCCTCTTTCACTCCGAAAGCAAGAACCAACAGCGACAGTGCCGCAGGGATGGCCGCCAGCAGGAAGACGGAGCGCAGGCTGAGGCCCATCCATCCCACGAGCCCCGCCGCGACGAGCGGGCCCAGGACGGCGCCCGCGTTGTCGAACCCGCGATGGAGACCGAAGGCCGCGCCGCGGCGGCCGGGGGAGCCGCGCTCGCGATCATCGTGTCGCGCGGCGCCGTGCGGACGCCTTTGCCGATGCGGTCCACGAAACGGATCAGGACGACCGCGGGCCAGCTCGGCGCGAGCCCGATGATCGGGCGGGCGAGAGAGGAGAGCCCGTAACCGAGGAAGACGAGCGGCTTTTTCGCCTTCGCGCGGTCCGCGAGGCGGCCGGAAATGATCTTCACGAACGAGGCCGTGGTCTCGGCGACGCCTTCGATCCAGCCCAGCGCCATCGCCGGCACGCCCGAGAGCGTCGCGAGAAACGCCGGCAGGAGCGGCACGATCATCTCCGAGGAGACGTCGGTCAGGAACGAGACCCAGCCGAGCCGAACGACGGCCTTCGGAAGGCCCGCGGCACCCGACGGAGCAGAATCGCCGCGAATGTCCCTCGTCTCGACCACCGCCTTCATTCTGAAGCTCGACCCGCTTTCCGAGAAGGATCTCGTCGTGGCCCTCCTCACGAAGGACCACGGCGTCGTGCGCGCCGCCGTGCGCGGCGCGCGCGGGAGATCGAAGCGCGCCGCGGCGCTTCAGCTCCTGACGGAGGTCTGTCTCACGTACTTCCGCCGCGAAGGGGCCGATCTCGCGCGCGTCGACGGCCTCGAGATCGTCGCGAGCGCATTCGAGCTGGCCTCGCGGGCCGAGTCCGCGATGCTGCTTCCGTATCTCGCCGAGAGCGCGCTCACGTTCGTGCCGGAGTCCGAGCAGGGAGGAGACGTCTACCGGCTCGTCCGGCACGTCCTCGACGCCCTCCTGGCGGGCGTCCCCGCGCCTCTCGCCGCGCGCTACTTCGAGGTGTGGCTTCTGAGGTTCGCGGGCGTTCTGCCCGAGGAGGACGCGCCGCCCGCCGTCCGCGCGCTCCTCGCGGCCATTCGCAAGCTCCCTCTCGCGGCCCTCGCCGAGGAGCCCCCGCCGGCCGCCGCGCTCGACGCGCTCGAGGACGTCACGCGCGAAGCCCGCCGCAGCTTCCTCGGGCACGAGCTGAAGAGCTACCGGTTCCTCGCCGCGCTCCGCTGAGCGCGGATTCGGTACACTCCAGTACCCCGAGGCGGGAAGACGAATGGACTTACAGACTCTCATCCTGAAGCTGTCGGCTTTCTGGGCGTCGAAGGGCTGTCTCCTCGAGCAGCCCTGGGACGTCGAGGTGGGCGCGGGCACCATGCATCCCGCCACGTTCCTCCGCGTGCTCGGGCCGGAGCCGTGGTGCGCGGCGTACGTCCAGCCCTCGCGGCGCCCGGCCGACGGGCGCTACGGCGCGAACCCGTTCCGGCTCGTCAAGCACCAGCAGTACCAGGTCGTGATGAAGCCCGCGCCCGCCGACATCCAGGATCTCTACGTCGAGAGCCTCGTCGCCCTCGGCATCGACCCGAAGGAGCACGACCTCCGGTTCGAGGAGGACAACTGGGAGTCGCCGACGCTCGGGGCGTGGGGGGTCGGCTGGCAGGTGCTTCTCGACGGCATGGAGATCACCCAGTTCACGTACTTCCAGCAGGCCGGCGGCATCGATCTCGCGCCGGTCACGGCGGAGATCACGTACGGGCTCGAGCGGATCACGATGTTTCTCGCAAAACAGCGAAGCGTGTACGACATCGAGTGGGCGCCGGGCGTCACGTACGGAGAGGCCCGCAGGCAGGACGAGTACGAGGTCTCGAAATACGGCTTCGAGGTCGCCGACGCCTCCCTCTGGCAGACGCTGTTCGAGCGCTACGAGGCGGAGGCCGTTCGCTGCCTCGACGCGGGGCTCGTCCTTCCCGCGTACGACTTCACGCTGAAGTGCTCGCATGCCTTCAACATCCTCGACGCGCGAGGAGCGGTCTCGGCCACGGACCGCGTCGGGGTCATCCGGCGCGTGCGCGAGCTGGCCGTCCGGTGCGCGAAGACCTACGTGGCCTCGCGCGAAGCCCAGGGGTTCCCGATGCTTCCAAAGGCCGCGGCACCGCCTTCCGAACACGGGGCGGAAAATGGCTGAGCTGCTGTTCGAGATCCTCGCGGAGGAAATCCCGGCGGGAATCCTGCCCGAGGCGCGCGAGAACCTCCTCGCGAACGTGTCGGTCGCCTTCGCCGACGCACGGCTCGGCGGGACGCTTTCCGTCTACTCCACGTCGCGCCGGCTCGCGATCGTCGGCGAGGGCGTGGCGGACACCCAGCCCGACGCCGAGACCGAGGTCACCGGCCCGCCGGCCTCGATCGGCTACGACGCGGACGGAAATCCGACGAAGGCCGCGATCGGGTTCGCGAGGGCGCAGGGCGTCGCGGTGGAAGACCTCCGCGTCGCCACGCTCGCGAAAGGCCCGTACGTCGTCGCGCGCAAGGTCACGCCCGGCCGCCCCGCCGCCGACGTGATCGGCGAGATTCTTCCCCCGCTCGTCGAAAAGATGACGTTCCCGCGCATGATGCGCTGGGGCGACGGAACGCCGCAGTGGATCCGGCCGGTGCATTCGGTCCTCGCGCTCCTCGACGGGCTCGTGATCCCGATGAGCATCCTCGGCGTCGAGAGCGGCCGGACGACGTTCGGCCATCGCACGCTCGCCCCGGGACGAATCGTGACGATGGGGGTCTCCGACTGGTTCCAGAAGCTGCGCGCCGCGCACGTGGAGCCCGACATCGCGATCCGCCGCGCCCGCTTCCAGGAGCAGACGCAGAGCCTCGCCTCGGAAGTCGGCGGCGAGCCCGCGGACGACGCGGCACTTCTCGACACGTGGGCGCACCTCGTCGAGTCGCCGGGAGTCGTACGGGGGTCCTTCGACGAGGCCTTCCTCGAGCTGCCGGAGGAGATCCTCGTCACCTCGATGCGCGAGCACCAGAAGATGCTGCCCGTGCGCTCTTCGGGCGCTCTGGCCGCCCACTTTCTCGCCGTCGCCGACCAGATCGGCGACCCGAAGGGGCTCATCGCGCAGGGCAACGAGTGGGTCACCGCCGCGCGTTTCTCGGACGCGCGCTTCTTCTGGGACGACGACGGAAAGACGAGACTCGAGGACCGGCTCCCGAGACTCGGCAAGCTCCAGTTCCAGGAGACGCTCGGCGACTACCTGAAGAAGACCGGCCGCATCCAGGATCTCGCGGAGAAGCTCGCCGCCCGGCTCGGCCTGTCCCACCTCGACGGCGTGCTCGTGCGCGCGGCGCGGCTCGTGAAGGCGGACCTCGTCACGGACATGGTCCGCGAGTTTCCCGACCTGCAGGGGGTCGTGGGCGGCCTCTACGCCCGGCGCGAGGGCGAGCAGGAGGAAGTCTGGCAGGCGCTGTACGACCAGTACCGGCCGGCCTCGGCCGACGACAGCGTGCCCCGGGGCGACGTCGGCTGCGCGGTGGCGCTCGCGGACCGGCTCGACACGCTCACCGGACTGTTCGGCCTCGGCCTCACGCCGACCGGCTCGAAGGATCCGTACGCGCTCAGGCGCGCGGCCTTCGGCGTCGTGAAGATCCTCCTCGACAAGAAGTGGCGCCTCGATCTTCCGGCGGCCTGCGCCGACGCGGCCACGCTGCACGGCGGTCTGCCGCGGCAGAGGGACGAGATGCTCCACGAGCTCTCGGCGTTCTTCCTCGAGCGCCTCAGGTTCCTCCTCGAGAAGAAGGGCCACGAGCCCGACGTCGTCGAGGCTGTCCTGACGACCGACTGCCCCGACCTCGCGGATGCCGAAGAGCGCGTGGAGGCGGTCGGAGCGATGCGCAAGGAGCAGGACTTCCTGCCGCTGGCCGCCGCGTTCAAGCGGATGCAGAACATCCTGGCCCAGGTTTCCGAGGCGCCCGAAGCGACCGAAGAGCCCGACCCCGCGAAGATGACCGACGACGCCGAAAAGGCGCTCGCGCTCGACTACCTGCAGGCGAAGGGGATGCTCGACGACCTCGTCGCGCGTCGCCGCTACCGCGACGCGCTGTCGATCATGGCGTCCCTGGGCCCGGCCCTGGACCGCTTCTTCACCGAGGTCCACGTCATGGCCGAGGACGCCGAGGTGAAGGCGAACCGTATCGCTCTCCTGCGCTCGATGCGCGACCAGTTCGTCCGCGTCGCGCGGTTCTCCGAGATCCGCGGCTGAAGGCTCGGCCCGGCGGCGAGCAGCGGGTCCGGCCCAATGACCTCTCGTCCCCGTAGAATCCACCCCTTGCAGGAGGTTTCCATGAAACGCTTTTCGTGCCTCGCTCTCGCGGCGTTCGCTCTCTCGGGCCTGTTCCTGGCCGCGCGCCCGCTCGCCGCCAAGGAGCTCGCGGGCGTCAAGCTGCCGGACACGATGTCGGCGGGCGACAAGACGCTCACGCTGAACGGTCTCGGCCTCCGGAAGAAGGCCATCTTCAAGGTGTACGTCGGAGGCCTGTATCTCGAGGCGCCTTCGAAGGACCCCGCGGCCATCGTCGCCGCGGACGCCGCGAAAGCGGTTCGGATGCACTTCCTGCGCGACCTCAAGAAGACGCAGCTGACCGAGGGGTTCTCCGAGGGCTTCGAGGCGAACGCGAAGGAGAAGGCCGCGTCGCAGAAAGGCTCCATCGGCAAGATGCTCGCCCTCGTGCCGGACGTGAAGGAAGGCGAGACGATCTCCTTCGTGTACGTGCCCGGAAAGGGGACGACGCTCTTCTCCGGGGACAAGGCGCTCGGGACGTTCGAAGGCAAGGAATTCGCCGACGCGGTCTTCTCCATCTGGCTCGGTCCGAAGCCGCCGTCCGAGGACCTGAAGAAGGGAATGTTGGGTTGACGAACGGCGCCCCTCTTCAGAGCCTTCTCTCCGAAAAACGCTTCGACCTCGTCGAGTCCGCCTTCCAGGACGCGCTCTCGGACCCCGTCGGGAAGGCCGAGACGCTGCTCGCCGCCGTGCGCGGCCTCGCGCGCGCCGGGCAGAAGGCGCGCGTCCAGTCCGTCGCGGCGGCCGCCGAAGCCGCGCTGAAGAAGAGCTCCTCGGACCCCGAGGTGGCGCGCCTGCGCTGGACGATCATCAAGGAGGCCGTGCGCGCGGGCGCAACGCCCTCCACGCCCGACGGATTCCACAAGCTCTTCGAGGAAGCGCTCGCCGCCGCGTGGCCGAATCGCAAGTCTCTCGCCGCCCTCCTCGGCCGTTTCAAGTTCCGCGAGGCGAAAGACCCGGCGGACGGGCTCGGGCGCGCCGAGAAGGCCGAAAAGTGGCTTCCGTTCGAGGTCGGCCACGTGTTCTCGATGGCGGGACGCGGGGCCGGCAAGGTCGTCGAGACGAATTTCGCTCTCGACTCGGTCCGGGTGGACTTCGAAACCGCCAAGGGCATCGCCATTCCGATCGGCGTCGCGTCGAAGAATCTCGTGCCGCTCGCCGAAGGCCACTTCCTCTTCGAGAAGTTCACGGCTCCGGAGGCGCTGAAGGCGCGGGTCGTCGACGATCCCGGCGCGGCGATGAAGCGCCTCATCGAGTCCTTCGGCCGCGCGATGACGATGACCGAGGTGAAGGAGGCCGTGAAGGGCCTGATCTCCGAGGACGCGTGGACGTCGTGGTGGGCCGCCGCCCGGAGGAATCCGCAGGTCGTCGTGCACGGCAGCGGCAAGACCGCGACGGTCGAATGGTCCCATTCGGCGGATGCCGCGGACGCGAACCTCCTCGCACGCTTCGAGAAAGCCCCCTTGAAGGACCGCCTCGACCTGTTCCGCAAGAACCAGAAGCGTTCGATCGAGCTCGCCGCCGCGATGGCGAAAGCGCTCGCGAAGGACGCGGAGGCGCTCGAGGACCGCGAGCCCGCGCTCGCGTTCGAGATCGCCGTCCTCGTCGAGAAGTTCCCGGGCGTCGCGCTCGCGGGAGCCGTCGAGAAGCACGTTCTCGCGCGCCCCCTCGCTCTCCTTCCGCGGCTTCAGGACCGCGTGATACGGGAGCGCGCCCTGGAAGTCATCGTGAAGGAGAAACCGGGGGAGGCGCCCGCGATCCTCGCCGAGTGGTTCTTCAAGGAAGAAGACGCGCGCACGATCGAGGCGATCGACCGGATTCTCGCCGAGATCGACCCCGACACGCGCGAGCGCACTCTCGAGAAGCTCACGAAGTCGCCCCGCTCCGGCCCGCGCGCGTTCGTCTGGTTCGCCCAGCGTTCCGCCCAGGACGACGCCTTCCGCGCCCGCCTCAATCCGCCGGTCCTGACGCGGCTTCTCGACGCGCTCACGTGGGACGAGCTGGGCGCGGCCCGCTCGAAGGTGCGGGAGATGTTCGACCGCACCGGGCTCGTCGCGGGCTGGCTCGTGAAGCAGGCCACCGTCGAGGAGGCTCGCGTCTTCCTGGAGGCGCTCACGCGCCACCACGAGCTCGAGCCCCACCGGCGCGACGGCCTCCTCGCCGCGGCCGAGATGCGGTTCCCGGACCTCCGGAAGACGGACGACGACACGTTTTTCGTGACCGCGGGGGCCATCGAGGCGAAGCGCAAGGAGCTCGAGAACATCCTGCGGGTGGAGATTCCCGAGAACACGAAGGGCATCGCGCTCGCGGCCGCCGAGGGCGACCTCTCGGAGAACTTCGAATACAAGGCGCGGCGCGACAAGCAGCAGCTCCTGTCCGCGCGCGCGGGAAAGATCCAGGAAGAGCTCGGCAAGGCGCGTGCTCTCGACCCCGCGACGGTCGACACGACCGAGGTGCGGCCGGGCGCGCGCGTCACGATCAAGGGCGCGGCGGGCACGCGAACCGTCACGCTTCTCGGACCCTGGGACAGCAAGCCCGAACAGGGGGTCTATTCGTATCTCTCCGACCTCGGCCGCGCCCTGCTCGGGAAAACGGTCGGCGAGAAGACGACGGTGCTCGGCGAGGCCGTCGAGATCGTCGAGATCGGGGTTTTCGGGTAGGACGGAAAGACCGGATATTTTTTGCTTCGGATGAAGATTCGGATGAGGATTCGGATTTCGGACGAAGATTTCGGATTCGGACTTTCTTAGAAGGGGGTGTTTGCGATGCGCGTGAACTACGGCTCCGGTGGCGGGGAGGCCGCGACCCCATACACCTTTCTAAGAAAAGCGCCCTTTACCGCTGCGAGAAGATTGCGCGCGCGGATCGGCGGCGGGCGCGCTGCCTTTCTCTTCCTAAGCAAAATCTCCCTCTTCCTCTTCATTCCCGTCTTTCCTATCCAGTCCCTGCGCGCCGCCGACGACGTCGTCCTCCCGAACGAGAACCTCGTGGCCGACGGGCTGCCCGCGATCCCGAGGACGCTCGCGGAGCGCGTCGCGGGCTACACCGAATCGCGCGGCGCGACGTTCGAGGCGTGGCACCCCGTGCGCCGGGAGATGCTCATCGGCACGCGCTTCGCGGACGTCGCCGAGATTCACCGCGTGAAATTTCCCGGCGGGGCGCGCGCGCAGCTGACGTTCTACCCCGAGCGCACGGGCGGGGCGCGGTTCCGGCCGCACACGGGCGACGGGTTCGTCTTCAGCAAGGACGTCGGCGGCGGCGAGTGGTTCCAGCTCTTCTGGCGAGACGAGAAGACCGGCAAGGTCACGATGTTCACGGACGGAAAGTCCCGGAACACGGGCGGCGACTTCTCGCATTCCGGCAAGTGGCTCGCGTACCAGTCCACGAAACGGAACGGGAAAGACAACGACATCTACGTCGTGGACCCCGCCGACGCGAAGACCGAGAGGAAGGTCCTCGAGGTCGCGGGCGGCGGCTGGGGCGTTTCCGACTGGTCGCCCGACGACAAGACCCTCCTCGTCGGGGAGTACCTCTCCGCGAACGAAAGCCGCTACTGGCTCGTCGACGCGGCGACGGGCGCGAAGACGCTCGCGACGCCGGAGTCGAAGGAGAAGGTCGCGTGGGGCCGCGCCGTCTTCGCGAAGGACGGTAAGTCGATCTACACGACGACGGACTCCGGAGCCGAGTTCCACCGCCTCGTGTCGCTCGACCTCGCGACGAAGAAGATGACCGTCCTGACTCCCGGCGTCGACTGGGACGTGAGCTCGCTCAGCCTCTCGGAGGACGGCGGCAGGCTCGCCTACGTCGTCAACGAGGGTGGAGTCGAGACCCTGCACGTCCTCGACACGGCCGCGCGGAAGGAGATCGCGCTTCCGAAGATCCCGCTCGGAACGATCGGCGCCGTGCGCTTCCATCCGAACGGGAAGGATCTCGCGTACACGCTGTCCTCCGCGCGCTCGGCGTCGGACGTGTACGCGATCGACGTCACCGCCGGGCCTTCCGGAAAGATCGAGCGCTGGACGGAGAGCGAGATGGGCGGGCTCGACCCCGCGGCGCTCTCGGAACCCGAGAAGATCTCGTGGAAGAGCTTCGACGGCCGCGCGATCACCGGATTCCTCTATCGCCCTCCCGCTTCCTTCAAGGGCCCGCGCCCGGTGATCGTCAACATCCACGGCGGCCCCGAGGCGCAATACCAGCCGGGCTTCCTCGGCCGGAACAACTTCTACGTGAACGAGCTCGGCGTCGCGTTGATCTTCCCGAACGTGCGCGGCTCGTCGGGCTTCGGCAAGACGTACCTCGCCCTCGACAACGCCGAGAAGCGCGAGGATTCCGTGAAGGACATCGGCGCCCTCCTCGACTGGGTCGCGGGCCAGCCCTCCCTCGACAAGGACCGCGTCATGGTGATGGGCGGCTCCTACGGCGGGTACATGACGCTCGCGTCGATGACGACCTACAACGACCGTTTTCGCTGCGCCGTCGACGTCGTCGGCATCTCGAGCTGGGTCACGTTCCTCGAGCACACCGAGGCCTATCGGCGCGATCTGCGCCGGGCGGAGTACGGCGACGAGCGCGACCCGAAGATGCGCGCGTTTCTCGAGAAGATCTCGCCGCTCACGAACGCGGGCAAGATCACGAAATCGATGTTCGTCGTCCAGGGGCGCAACGATCCTCGCGTGCCCTACACCGAGGCCGAGCAGATCGTGGCCGCGATCAAGAAGAACGGCGGTCCCGTCTGGTACCTCCTCGCGAAGGACGAAGGACACGGCTTCAGCAAGAAGAAGAACCAGGACTTCCAGTTCCTCGCGACGCTGAAGTTCGTCGAGGACCATTTGCTCAAGTAGGTCGGGAGAGAAGAAGAATATTTTGCTTCGGATTCGGACGAGGATTCGGAATTCGGATTCGGATTTCTTAGAAAGGTGAAGAGAGCGATGCGCTTGAAGAACGGCTCCGGCGGCGGGCGAGCGGAGGCCCAACTCACCCTTCTAAGAAAAGCGCCTTTTCTCGCTGCGAGAGGATCGCTCGTGCGGTTCGGCGGCGGGCGGGCTCTCTCTTCCTTTCTAAGCAAAATCTCCCTCTTCCTCTTCCTCCTGCTCTTCGGACCCCTCTCGACCGCGGCGGAGCTGCCGCACGTCTATGCGCTCGTGAATGCGCGTGTCGTGACGTCGCCCGGCAAGGCGCTCGAGAAGGCGACGGTCGTCGTCCGGGGCGGGGTCGTCGAGGCGGTTGGCGTCGCGGGCGCCGTCGCCGTGCCGGCCGATGCGCAGGTGATCGACCTCTCGGGCAGGACCGTGTCGCCCGGGCTCATCGATCCGTACGTGACCGAGTCGCGGCTCTCGGGCGTCCGGGCGGTCGCCGCCGACGGCGACGCGCGCGGCCGCCGCGCGGTCGGCGCCCCGGCAGTCCCGTCGCCGACGCCGGCTCCCGAGCCGGCGGGCAACGCGCATCCGATTGCGCGCGTGCATCCCGAGAGAAGCGTCCTCTCCGACCTCCGGATCGCGCCGGACGTGCGGGAGGCCTTCCGGGATCTCGGCTTCACGACGGTCGCCGCCGTTCCCGACAAGGGAATCTTCCGCGGGGAGAGCGCGGTCGTTTCTCTGGGCGATGTTTCGCTCGGGAAGTCGATCGTCGTCGCGAAGTCCGCGCAGCACGTCGCGCGCGACGCCGATGCTCCCGGGTTCGGCGGGGAATACCCCGCTTCGAAGATGGGCGCGGTCGCCGCGATTCGCCAGACCTTCTCCGATGCGCGGTGGCTCGCGGCCGCCGAAGCGGCGTTTGCCGCGAAGCCCGCCGGCCGCGCGCGCCCCGAGCGCCTCGACGCGTGGGTCGCCCTCGCGGACGCGGCCGCGGGAAAGGAAGCGGTCGTCTTCGAGACGCCGGACGTGCTCTCGCTTCTCCGCGCCTCGAAGATCGCCGCCGAGTTCGCCCTCAAGGCCCGGTACGTCGGCGCGGCGGACGCCTACCTCCTCGCCGACGAGGTGCAGGCGGCGAAGCCGCAGCTCGTCCTCACGCTCGCGTTCCCCCTCCCGACGTCCGTCGAGGACGACGACGACTGGGGCGACGTCTCGCTCCAGCGGCTTCGCGCGTGGGACCGCGCGCCCTCGAATCCGAAATGGATGCGCGATCTCGGTCTCACGTTCGCGCTCACGACGCACGGCCTCGCGGAGATCGCCGATCTCGCGGACCGCGCGAAGAAGGCGCGGGCGCGGGGGCTTTCCGCGGACGATCTCCTCGCGAGCTTCACGACCGTGCCCGCGAAGATGCTGGGCCTCGAAGGGCGCGCGGGAGAGATCGTGGCCGGCGCCGCCGCGAACCTCGTCGTTTCCACGGGGCCTCTCTTCGCGGACAGGACGATCGTCGAGGCGACGTGGGTGGACGGCGTTCCCTACGAGGTCAAGCCGAAGAAGGTCGCCGTGACCGGCGTGTACCGCGTCGACGGAACCCGTGTCGACGTCCGCAACGACCCGCGCACGGGTCACCTCACGGTGAGCGCGAGCGCGGCGGGTGGCGGCCGCCCGGCGGCGGCGACCCAGGTCGCGCGCCACGGGCAGCGGCTGGAGTTCGACATCGAGGGCGCCGCATTCGGCCTCCCGGGGCCGCAGAGAGTCGCCGCGACCGTCGAAGGTGACGTCCTGAAGCTCGAGCTCGTCCCCGCGTCCGGCGGTCCCGCCGTCGCGAAGGTGGCCGAGCGCGACCGCGCGGCGCGGAGCGCCGCCCGAATGCCCGGCGGGGCGCCGGGAGGAGAGAGAGGCGGAGAAGCGACGGAATCGGCGGCCGCGGCCGGGGCGGCCGAGACGCACGAGGCGCCCGACTCGGACGTGCGTCCCTTGCCGGCGCGCTTCGCGCACCCGCTTCTCGCGCCGAAAGCCGTGCTCGTGAAGAACGCGACGGTCTGGACGTCCGGCCCCGAGGGAACGCTCCCGGACGCGAACCTCCTGATCGTGGACGGAAAGGTGGCCGCCGTCGGGAAAGGCGTCACCGTTCCGGCGGCCCTCGCGGCGTCGTGTCGTCGAGATCGACGCCGAGGGCCGCGCGGTCACCCCGGGGCTCATCGACTGCCACAGCCACACGGCGATCGACGGCGGCGTCAACGAGGGCACGCGCAACGTCTCGGCGGAGGTGCGGATCGGAGACGTCATCGACCCCTTCGCCCCGTCGATCTATCGCGAGCTCGCGGGCGGCCTCACGACGGCGCACGTCCTCCACGGCTCGGCGAATGCGATCGGCGGGCAGGCGGAGATCCTCAAGCTGCGCCGCGGCGAGGACCCCGAGGGGCTCAAGCTCAAGGACGCGCCCCTCGGCATCAAGTTCGCCCTGGGCGAGAACCCGAAGGGGTCGAATCGCACGGGCGCCGCGGCCCGCTACCCGCAGACACGCATGGGAGTCTCGGCCCTCATCCGCGAGCGCTTCGCCGCGGCGCGGGACTACCGGCGCCGCCAGAAAGACGTCGAAGCCGCGAAGAAGCGCGGAGAGAATCCCGTGCCCGTCCGGACGGACCTGCAGCTGGAGGCGATCGCGGAGATCCTCGAGGGCAGGCGGATCATTCACGCGCACAGCTACGTGAAGCAGGAAGTCCTCGACCTCCTCCGGGTCTGCGAGGAGTTCGGCGTGAAGGTCGGGACGCTGCAGCACATTCTCGAGGGGTACAAGGTGGCCGACGAGATCGTCGCGCACGGCGCCGGGGCCTCGACGTTCAGCGACTGGTGGGCCTACAAGTTCGAGGTCTACGACGCGATCCCGTACAACGGTGCCCTCATGCGGGAGCGCGGCGTCCTCGTGTCGTTCAATTCGGACTCGGACGAGCTCGCCCGCCGGATGAACGTCGAGGCGGCGAAGGCCGTGAAGTACGGCGGCGTGCCCCGCGAGGAGGCGCTGAAGTTCCTGACGCTGAATCCCGCGAAGCAGCTGAAGCTCGACAAGCGCATCGGCTCGCTCGAGCCGGGCAAGGACGGCGACTTCGCGATCTGGTCCGGCGACCCGCTCGACCCGACGAGCCACTGCGACGAGACGTGGATCGAGGGTCGCCGGTACTTCGACCGCGCCGCGGACCTCGCGGGCCGGGCCGCGCTCGCGGCCGAGAAGGTCGATCTCGTCTCGAAGACGCGGCTCGCGGCGGCGCACGGCTCGTCGACGACGCCCGCCGAGCCCGCGCGGCGGCCCTCCACGCACTCCTGTGACGAGGAGAGCACGACTCCGAAGCGGCGGCCGTGGAAGAGGTGGCGCGATGAGCGCGCTCCTTCTCGCTTCCGTCCTCGTCCTCAAGGGCGCGACGCTGCACACGGCGACAGGACCCGCGATTCCGAACGGCGTCGTCGTGATCGCGGAGGGGAAGATCCTCGCGGTCGGAGGGCCGGAGACGCCCGTCCCGGCGGGAGCCGATGTCGAGGACGTCGCGGGGAAGCACGTCGCGCCTGCTTTCTTCGCGCCGGCGTCTCTCGTCGGCCTCGTCGAGATCCAGGCCGTTCGCGCGACGAACGACGTCACCGAGGTCGGCGAGATCAATCCCGAGGCCCGGCCCGACACCGCGATGAACCTCGACTCCGAGACGCTGCCCGTCACGCGCAGCGGCGGCGTGCTGTTCGCCGCGCTCGCGCCGCGCGGCTCCACGTTCCCGGGCGCGGCCTCGGTCGTGACGCTGAACGGCTGGACGCGCGAGGACGCGTGCGTGAAGTGCCCCGCGGCCGTCCTCCTCGAGTGGCCGAACATGTTCATCGACCGCCGCGCCGAGGCGCGTCCCGCGGCGCGCGTTCAGGAACACCGGCGCGACGAAGCGCTCGAGCTCATCAAGAAAACGTTCCGGGACGCCGCGGCCTACCGGACCGCGAAGCGCGGCCGAAGGCCGGGCCGGCGTGCCGGGTCACGACGAGGTCGCCGGGCTGTCGGCGATGCGCGGCGTCCTCGACGGCTCGATTCCCCTCGTGATCCGGGCGGAGCGGAAGACGCAGATCGACGCGGCGCTGCGCTTCCTCGACGAGGAGCTGAAGGGGGAGAAGGTGCGCCCGGTCATTCTCGGCGGCGCGGACGCGGCGAAGGTCGCCGGGACTCTCGCCGCGCGCCGGATTCCCGTCATCCTCGACTCGGTGCTCACGCTGCCGCTGCGCGAGGATGATCCGTACGACGCACCCTTCACGAGGGCGGCCGAGCTCACGAAGGCCGGGGTCGTCGTGGCGATCGGGAACGGCCAGACCGCGATGGCCGCCGCCACGACGCGCGACCTCCCGAACCACGCCGCGATGGCGGCGGCGTTCGGCCTCGACCGCCTCGACGCTCTCCGCGCGATCACGCTCAATCCGGCCAGGATCTACGGCGTCGACGGCCGGATCGGGTCGCTGGAGAAGGGCAAGGACGCGTCCCTCGCCGTGTTCACCGGCGACCCGCTGCTCACGGAATCGAACGTCGTCGCGCTCTACGACAAGGGTGTCCCGCTCGACCTCTCGGACCGTCACAAGCGCCTGTGGGAGCGCTACCGGAACAGGCCGAGAAAGGAAGCGGCCGGAAAGTGAAGGGGAAAGCGACGCGCGCTATCGCGCGACGCGCCCGGGGTGCGTGTAGACGTTGAAACGCTCGCCGCGCAGAAAGCCGACGAGCGTGAGCCCCGTCTCTTCGGCGAGGTCCACGGCGAGGTGCGTCGGCGCGGAAACGGCGGCCACGATGCGCACTCCCGCGAGCGCGGCCTTCTGGGCGATCTCGAAGCCGAGCCGGCCCGAAACGAGAAGGACGGGCGGGCAGGGCCGTCGACTCCTCAGGACGGCGCCGACTGCCTTGTCCGTCGCGTTGTGACGTCCGACGTCCTCGCGCGCGAGGACGAGAGACCCGTCCGCCTCGAAGAGCCCGGCCGCGTGAAGGCCTCCGGTGGCGGAGAACACCGACTGCCGCGCGCGCAGAGCGCCGGGCAGCGACGTGAGGACGGCGGCGGAGATGGACACGTCGGGTCCCGCGCCGGGCCGCGGTTCGGTCTTTCCCCGTCGCGCGGCCGACGCGAGGCCAGCCAGAGCCGCCACGTCTTCGACCGACGTGCGGCCGCAGACGCCGCAGGCCGAGCCCATCACGGTCGCGCGGCGCGCGCGCGGGCGGTCCGCGCGGGCGGCGAGCACGACGACGCGGACGTTTTTCGCGAGCTCGGGCGCGACGCGCGGATCTTTCGGCGGCTCGACGGCCAGGACTTCGTCGATGCTTTCGACGACGCCTTCGCCGAAGAGGAGCCCGACCACGAGGTCGTCGTCGTCGCCCGGAGTCCGCATCGTCACGACGAACCGCTCCGGCTCGGCTTCGCCTTCCCTGAGCCGGATCTCGAGCGGCTCCTCGGCGACGAGGGTGTCCTTTTCCCAGCGTGTCCCGCCGGCGTCCCGCCTCAGCACGAGAGTGGCCACCGAGGCGCCGTCGCGCGCGTCCGTCACACGGCTAGCCTACACTCGGCGCCTTGACGCCCGGGCACGTTCTCGTTCCGCTCCTCGCGGCGGCCGCGCTCTTTCCGTTCGTCCCGCCCGCCGCGGCGCTCGTGACGGGCGTGGCCGTGGCTCTCGCCGTCGGAAACCCGTGGCTGCCTCGCACGCGGAAGCTCGCGGCCCTCCTTCTCGGCGTCGCGGTCATGGGGCTCGGGGCGGCCGCCGACCTCGGCGTCGTGGGACGCGTCGGCCTCAGGGGGATCGGCTACACGGCCGTGGGCATCTCCCTGACGTTCGTCGCCGGAGTCCTTCTCTCCCGCGTGTTCGGCGTCGAGGAAGACACGGCTCTTCTCGTGACGGCCGGGACCGCGATCTGCGGGGGCAGCGCGATCGCGGCCGTGGCTCCCGCCATCAAGGCGAAGTCGGAATCCATCTCCGTGGCGCTCGCGACGGTGTTCCTTCTCAACGGGGTGGCGCTCGTCGTCTTCCCGCCCCTCGGCCGTCTCGCGGGACTGGACGAATCGCAGTTCGGTCTGTTCGCGGCGCTCGCGATTCACGACACGAGCTCGGTCGTCGGCGCGGCGACCGCATACGGGCCGAAGGCCGTCGAGATCGCCACGACCGTGAAGCTCGCGCGCGCCCTCTGGATCGTGCCGATGGCGCTCGCCATCGGCTGGACGCGCGCGCGCCGCACGGGCGCGCGCGGCGCGCCGGCCGCGAAGCTGCCCTGGTTCCTCGCCGGGTTCGTGGTCATGGCCGCGATCGTGACGTCGTTTCCCGCGCTCCGGCCCGCCGGGCTCGCGGTCGCCGCCGGCGCGAAGCGCGTTCTCGTCGTCACGCTCTTCCTGATCGGCGCGTCTCTCACGCGTGACGCGCTCCGGCGCGTGGGTCTGCGGCCGGTCGCCCTCGGCGTGGCGCTCTGGATCCTCGCGGGCGGCGTCACGCTGGCGGCGCTGAAGGCCGGCTGGATCGGCTGAGGTCGGATCCCCCTTCGCCCACGAGCAGGGAACCGCGGCATCGGGCGGGCGCTTCGCTAGACTCCGGGCGTGGACATCCGGAGCGCCCTCCGCGCCGCACGGGAACGCGTGGCGCCCTTCGCGCGCGCGGTCCGGGACGAATACGCCCGCCTCGCGCGCGCGACCCGGGACCGTCTGCGCGGCAATTCGCGCCCGGTTCTCTTCGTCGTCGGGGCGACCGCCGCGCTCTTCCTCGTCGCGGCGATCGTCGTCGTCCTCTACTTCTCCCGCGTCGTCTCGCGCACGATGGATGGGCGGCGGTGGTCCCTTCCGACGCGCCTCTACTCCGACGTGTGGGCGGTGCGCGCCGGGGACACGCTCTCGGCCGACGACATCGTGCGGCGCCTCGGGCGCCTCCGCTATTCCGAGGTGCCGAAGACCCCGGTCGCCGCGGGGCAGTACGCCCTCGTGAAGGGGCGGATCCTCGTCGACGTGAATCCGCGGGAGACCGCGTGGGGGCGGTCTCCGGGCGTCGCGGCCGAGATCGAGTTCTCGGGCCGCCGCGTGGCGGCCCTCAAGCGCGCCGACGACGGAACGCCTCTGCCGTACGTCGTCTTCGAGCCGGAGGTCGTCGGGTCGGTTTACGACGAGAAGATGCAGGACCGCACGCTCGTCACGATCGACAGGATCCCCCCGGTGGTGCTCGACGCGATTCTGACGACGGAGGACCGCGATTTCTTCACGCACGGCGGAATCTCGTTCCGCCGCCTCGTGGGAGCCGTTCTCCAGGGCGCGACGCGCGGCGCCGCCGTGCGCGGCACCTCCACGCTCACCCAGCAGCTCGTGAAGAACATGTTCCTGACGCCGGAGCGGAAGCTGAGGCGCAAGGTCGTCGAAGCGCTCATGGCCGTCATCGTCGAGGCCAAGTACACGAAAAAGGAGATCCTCGAGGCCTACCTGAACGAAATCTATCTCGGGCAGCGAGGCTCGATCTCCGTGACCGGCGTCGAGGAGGCCTCTCGGTTCTACTTCGGCAGGAGCGTTTCGCAGCTCGTTCTTCCGGAGGCCGCGATGCTCGCGGGGCTCATCTCCTCGCCGGGAAAGTACTCGCCCTACCGCAATCCGGAGAACGCCCGGGCGCGCCGCGCCCTCGTCCTCAAGGGGATGCTCGAGCAGAAGAAGATAGACAAGGCGGCCTACGAGGCGGCGCTCGCCGCTCCTCTCACGAAATCGAAGGGCCCTCCGTCGGGCATCGTCGCGCCGCACTTCGTCGACTTCGTGCTGAATCAGGTCAAGGAGACGCCTGGCTTCGTGAAGGAGGACGGCCTTTCCGTCTACACGACCCTCGACCCCGACATGCAGCAGGCGGCGCAGGCGGCGGTCCTGAAGGGTCTCGAGGAGCTCGAGAAGCGCTACAAGCGCCTGCGGCCGCGGGGCGAGGAGGACCCCCTCCAGGCCGCCGTCATCGCGCTGGACCCGGCGACGGGATCGGTGCGCGCGCTCGTGGGCGGGCGCGACTACCAGGTCAGCCAGTTCAATCGCGTCGTGCAGGCCCGGCGCCAGCCCGGTTCCCTGTTCAAGCCCTTCGTGTATCTGACGGCTTTCGGAAAGCGCGACCTGCCGAAACCGATCACGACGGCGTCGATCTTCATGGACTCGCCCATCGCGCTCGTCTGGGGCAAGGGCGAGGACGAGACGTGGTCCCCGAAGAACTACGACGGCGAGTTTCGCGGGGCCATGACGGCGCGCCAGGCGCTCGAGCAGTCGATCAACATCCCGACCGTGCGCATCGCCGTCACCGAGACCGCACCCGGGCGCACCCTGCTTCCGGACATCGTGGACACGGCGCGGCGGGCGGGCATCTCGTCCGCGCTCAAACCGTATCCGTCGCTCGCGCTCGGGTCTTTCGAGACGAGCCCCATGGAGATCGCGGCGGCGTACTGCACGTTCGCGAACGGGGGATTCCGGGTGCAGCCGAATGCGCTTCTCGGAATCGTGGGCGCGAACGCCCGGCGTGTCGAGACGAAGAACGAGCCCGTCGTCCGGGGCGTCGACGCCGACGCGATCTCGATCCTCGATTCGGTTCTCCGGGGGGTCGTGGACCGCGGGACCGGAGGCTCGGCGCGCCGCCTCGGGGCGCAAGGCATCTTCGCGGGCAAGACCGGGACGACGAACGACGGGCGTGACGCGTGGTTCGTCGGCTTCTCGCCGCGCCTCCTGGTCGCGGTCTGGGTCGGGTTCGACGACAACCGCGGCCTGAACCTGTCCGGCTCCTCGGCGGCGCTTCCGATCTTCGCCGACTTCGTGCGCCGCCTGCCGTCGCAGTACTTCGAGACTCCGTTTCCGTCGACGCCGGGCGTCGTCACGGCGTCGATCGACCCGACCACCGGGATGCTGGTGACCGAGGAGTGCCCGAAGTCGTTCGACGAGGTCTTCCTCGAAGGCACGCAGCCGAAGGAACGCTGCAACGTGCACGGCGGAGCGGCGCCCGGCCCGGGCGTCGCCTTCGATCCGCCTTGAGGCTCACGCTGCCTCCGATCGACCTCGGGCTCGTCGTCCGGAGCCACGGGTGGTACGACCTGCCGCCGTTCGAGTGGGATGCGGAGAAGAAGACCCTGGGATTCATTTGCTTGATTAACGAAGAACCCGTGCGGGTGCTAGTCCGAAGCGCGGCGAGCGGTGTTGTGGCAACCGCGTCGGTGATCGCGCCTTCGGCGCGTGCTTCGAAGGGTGAATTGCGCCGCAGTGCAGCCCGAAGCGCTTCGGCGGCGGGCTCGCCCTCTTTACCATTCGAAGAAAATCTCTCGTCGGGCCTTTCATCTCGGGCGGTACGTGGCGTGCTCGAGAGGGTCCTCGAATCTGAAAGCAGATCTTTCTTCCTTCCATTCGGATTGCGCCGGCGATCCTCGCTTCGCGTGGATCGCCCGGCGCGGCGCAGGGCGCATCCTCCGCGCGCCGACGCTGTTCGAGGACGCCGTCAAGGTGCTCGCGACGACGAACTGCACGTGGGGATTGACGAAGCTCATGGTGAAGAGCCTCATCGAGCGCTTCGACCGCGGCGGGGCGTTCCCGGACGCGCCTTTCGTCGCGGGTCTTCCCGTGCGCGCTCTCGCCGCGGCCAAGCTCGGCTACCGGGCGCCGTACCTCGCGGCTTTCGCCGGGCGCGTCGCCTCGGGGAAGCTCGATCTCGCGCGCTGGGAGGACGCCTCCCGCGCGAGCGAGGACGTCGAAAAGGAGATACGCGCCGAGAAGGGCTTCGGTCCGTACGCGGCCGACACGCTCGGGCGGCTTCTCGGCCGGCACCGGAAGCTGGGTCTCGACTCGTGGTCGCGAAAGAAGGTCGCCTCGCTGAGGTTCCACGGCCGCGCCGTGAAGGATTCGCGGATCGAGCGCATTTACGCGTCGTTCGGCCGGCACGCGGGTCTGGCGTTCTGGCTCGACGTGACCCGCGACTGGCACGAGGAAAAGGAGAGCGTGTGGCCCTGACGGCCGCGTCTGCGAAGATTCCATCCCTGGGAGGCGCGGCGTGAAGCGGGTGATCCTCGTCGGAGCGACGGACGGCCTCGGGAAGGCGCTCGCAGAGGTCTACGCGGCGCGTGGTTTCTGGGTGACGATCCTCGGTCGCTCGCGGCCGAAGCTCGAGGCGCTCGTAGCCGATCTGAGAAACCGCTTCCCGGTCGCGACCGTGAACGGAGTCGTCTGCGACCTCTCCGAGGCCGGGCGGCTCGAGCCCGCGTTCCAGGAGGCGCTCGCCGTGTCCGGGCACTGCGATCTCTTCGTCTACAACGCCGGCGTCATGCACCATGGCGACGGCGTGACGAGCGTGCCCGACCGTGACGCCGAGATGATGGACGTGAACGCCGTGGCGGCCGTGAGGCTGCTCGGCCTCGCCGCGAACTGGTTTCGCGTCGCGGGGCGCGGGCAGATCGCGGGCATCTCGTCCATCGCGGGCGACCGCGGCCGCAAGGGAAACCCCGCGTACAACGCCTCGAAGGCTGCGCTCACGACGTTTCTCGAGGGGCTTCGAAACCGCCTCGCCCCCTTTGGCGTGACCGTCTCGACCGTCAAACCCGGCTTCGTCGGAACCCGCATGACCGCCGGGAAGGCCGGCCTTTTCTGGGTCGTGTCGGCCGCCGACGCCGCCCGCATCATCGCGGACCGCCTCGAGAAGAGGCACGAAGTCTTCTACGTCACGCGTCGATGGGCGCTCCTCGGCTTCGCGATGCGGCACGTTCCCCGGTTCCTCTTCAAGAGGCTCGGCCCGCCGTGAGCGCGCTCTGGGCTCCGGAGCGCGTGGAGGGCTTCGGCCTCTACAACGTCTCCGTGTCGACGGTTCTCCGGCCGTCTTCGCTCGAGACGCTCCGGGACGCGCTCGCCGCCTGCGCGGCGCGCGGGAAAGCGCCGGTGTTTCGCGGGGCCGGCCGCTCGTACGGCGACGCGTCGCTCAACCCCGCGGGGCCGGTGATCGAGATGACGGGCCTGAACGCGATCGCCGGCTTCGACGAGGCGACGGGCGTCGTCCGGGCCGGCGCGGGTCTCACGCTCGGCGCGCTGTGGGAGTTCGCCATCCCGCGCGGATTCTGGCCGCCTGTCGTGACGGGGACGATGCACGTGACGCTCGGCGGGGCCGTCGCGATGAACGTGCACGGCAAGAACGGATGGAAGAGAGGCACGATCGGCGACCACGTCGAGAGCGTGTCGGTCCTGAGGAGCGACGGGCGCGTCGAGGAGATCCGTCGCGGAACGCCGGCCTTCGACGACGCCCTCGGAAACTGGCGGCGCCCCGACCCGATCGTCGAGGTCGCGCTCAAGCTGAAGAAGGTCGCGAGCGGCTTTCTCGACGTCGAAGCGTTCGTGACGCCGAACCTGTCGGCGACGCTCGCGGCGCTCGATGCCGCGAAGGACGACTGGGACTACGCCGTCGGCTGGATGGACTGCTGGGCGGGGGGGAACAGCCTCGGCCGAAGCGTCGTCCACGTCGCGAACGAGCACGTCGCGAAAGAGGGCGAGCCGAAGGGATGGAGCGTCGAAGAGCAGATCGCGGACATCCGCGTGGGGCCGGTGCCCGCGCCGATCCTCCTTCTCGGACTCCGGGTCACCGCGAGCGGCCCCCAGATGCGCCTCGTGAACCTGGCGAAGTACGCCTCGGCGGCCGTCCAGGGGCGGCACCGATACCGGCAGTCGCTCGTCGCGTTTTCGTTTCTCCTCGACTACCTGCCCGGGTGGAATGAGGCGTACCGGCCCGGCGGCTTCATCCAGTACCAGCTCTTCGTCCCGAAGGAGAGCGCGGAGGCGGCGCTCGGGAAGGCGCTTCGCCTGCAGCACGAGAGGGGCGTCGTCTCGTCGCTCGCCGTGATCAAGCGCCACCGGGCCGATGCCTCCCCGCGCGGCTACGCTCTGGACGGTTTCTCGCTGGCCCTGGACTTCGCGGTGACGCGGCGCAAGGCGAGCCGGCTCATTGGATTGTGCCGCGCCTTCGACGAGCTGCTTCTCGAATGCGGGGGGCGCGCCTACAAGGCGAAGGACTGCGTCGGCAGCGTCGAGCGGCTCGCCGAAGGGCGGGGAGGGCGGGCGTGAGGGCGCTGAAGCGGTGCGCCGCGCTGGCCTGCCTGCTCGTTCTCGGGAGCTGCAATTCGGCCCAGTCCCCGACCTCGCCCTCGTCGTGCGTCTCGCTCACGGGTCAGTACACGGGCGTCTTCACGGACTCGT
Organism: Thermoanaerobaculia bacterium; assembly: GCA_963809425.1. Classification (GTDB taxonomy): domain Bacteria; phylum Acidobacteriota; class Thermoanaerobaculia; order UBA5066; family UBA5066; genus Fen-183. The sequence goes on along the minus strand of CAWEJK010000013.1, from coordinate 475,791 downwards.
GCGGGCTCTCGAAAACGGAAGACGTCACGCTCTTCCAGACGACGTGCACCGTTGTCGCCCAGTTCCCGGGAGTAGGCAGCCTGCAGGGCACCGTCGAGGGGCAGACGCTCGTCTTCGCGATCGGGTTCGCCGGTTTCTCGCCCTGCGGCGGCTCGGCCAGCGGGAGCGCGACGGTAACGTCCTCCGGAGGCCTGAGCGGGACCTACCGAGGGCAGGCGACCGGGACCGGCTCGGCCTGCTGCGGGAGCATGTCGGGAACGTTCACGCTCGACCGGCGCTGATCGGGCCTCGCTAGGCTTCCGCGTTCACGAACTCGTCCGCGTCCGACGAGACGATGATTGCCATGCCGCCTTCCGCGCTGTAGGCGGCCGTTTCGGTCGTTCCGGCCGCGGAGCGGCAGTAGTCCCCCGCGCGCAGCATGACCCCGTTCAGGACCACGGAGCCGGAGACGATGAAGACCTCCTCCGTGGCCCCGTGGCGATGTGCGGGATACGTGGACCCCGGCGCGAAGCGCAGGAGACGCGTCGTGCAGCCGCGCGCGTCGTCCCGGTGCAGGAGCTTGAACTCGAGGCCGGGCAGCGCGGTCGGGATCCACTCGGCTTCGGCGACGAGCACGGCGGAGACGCCCGGCAGGACGTTCCGGCCGCCCGGCGGAAGCGACGCGGGTCGCGCCGGACCCTTCGAATCCGAGGCGATGAGGCTGAGGATACGGTCCTTCAGGCGAGGGGGGGGCGGCGCCGCGGCCGAGAAGGCGAGCGCGTCGGCGACCGCGTCGCCGAATTCACTTCTCAGCTGGATCCACTCGCTCCACGCGTCGAGCGGCTTGCTGTCGTTCTCTTCGTCGTTCACGTCGTCCATCCTTCGGCGGGAGACCCGAGCGCTTTCCTGAGGTGCGCGAGGCCGAGCCGGATTCTCGACTTGGCGGTGCCGAGCGGCTGGGCGAGCCTCTCGGCGATCTCGGTGTGCGTGAGGCCTTCGAAGAAAGCGAGCTCGATGACTTCTCGTTGCTCGGCGGGCAGGTCGAGGAGCGCCGCGCGGACGGTGGAAGCGCGCTGGGCCAGCGACGAGGACGCCTCGGGATCGGCGCCCGGCGACGCGAGGTCTCGCGCCTGCTCCAGATCCTCCTCGCGCTGCCGGACTCCTCCGCGGGAACGGAGCCGGTCGATCGCGCGCGAGCGCGCGAGCATGAGAAGCCAGGCGAGGGGCTCGCCGCGGCCGGAGTCGAATCGGGCCGCCTGGCGCCACGCCTGCGTGTAGACGTCCAGCGTGACCTCCTCGGCATCCGCCGGGTTCCGCAGCACCTTGAGGCAGAGGCCGTAGATGAACCGGCTCGACTGGTCGTAAAGCTCCGCCAGCGCCGCCTGATCCCCGGAAGAGATCCGGCGCATGAGGTTTGCGTGGTCGGGCCTGTCCGTGCTCGCCTCGCCAGTCCGGGGCACGAGAGTCAAGGGCGGCCTCGCATGGTGGGCGGGATTATGACTGCCGAGGCGTTCGAGGTTGTCCGGGAGAAAGCCGGCCACACGGGAAGTACGGGGATTTGTCTCTTCCGGATCAGCTCCCTTCGCGCGCCTGCTGACGGCGGGCATTCTGACTACCTACGCGAAGTACGGCGGGCGGCGGGTCAGAAGACGAATTTCACCCTCCCCGCGAGCGTCCGTGGAGGGATGACGTGTGTTCCGCCGAACACCGACTGGAAGTTGTAGAGGCCCCTCGCGTCGAAAGCGTTGAGGAGATCGACCTGCACCTCCAGCGGAATGCCGTACTTCGCGAGCCGCGCGCCAGCCGAGAGGCTCCAGACGGTCCTCGACTTGACGCGCTGCGGGTCCTCGCCGAAGCGGATGAAGGGCGCGGCGTACGCGGTGTCGGGGCTCGAGAGAACGTCTGCGATCGCGCCGGCATCGGTCACGAGGCCGGAGTCGTAGCGTTGTGTCGTGCCCGCCCAAAAGCCGGTCTGACCGAAGTCGTAGAAGAACCCCGCCTGTTCCTGGATGTCCTGATCGTGGTCGATCAGGAAGCAGCCTCCGCCCAGCGTGTCGAGCGCGCCCGCGTCGAGGAAGAGGCCGCCGACGAACGGGTTGCAGTATTGCGCGTCGACGTGACCGACCGACAGGTAGCCACGGAGGCCTCCGAGTACCGGCGCGAGGTCCAACCGCGCGTTCCACCCCTTCAGAGTCCCGCTCTCGAAATTGAGCGGGAAGACGATTCCGGTGTTGAAGAACTGATCCTGGTCCGCCGCGTTCTTCACGGTGCGATACCAGTACGACACGTCGAGGCGCACCTTCGATCCGATGCCCTGCTGGATCCCGACGTTGTATACGTCGTGTCGCTCGGACACGTTGAAGAGCCTTCCGCCGCCGAGCTGCTGGGAAGCCTGGATCTCGGGCGGCGCGATCGCGTTCGCCTCGGGCGAGGACGAAAGGAGGATGTTCTCGTACTCCGGCGTGATGAACATGCGGTTGTACGACGCGCGAATCACCGTGCTCGTCGGCTTGAGGAAGTACGCGAGGCCGATCCGCGGCTGGACCTGACTCTCGGACTCGAAGAGCTTGTTGTGGTCGAAACGCACGCCCACGTTCACCGTGAGGTCGTTCCAGCGGATGTTGTCCTGCACGAACGCCGCGAGGTACGTGCCCGACTTCGAGCCGCTGAAGTGGAACGGGCTGCCGCCGCGCGTCCTGTCGTACGGAGCGAGGTTTGGATTGTATCCGTCGGCCTCGGGATCATTGAACGCGGGATCGGTGATCAGGAAGGAGAACTGCTCCTTGATCGGAAAGCGCTTTACCTGGATTCCCGCTTTCAGCTCGTGAATCCTGGCCGCCTTCGAGAGAGCGACGTTGATGCCCTGGTTCTCGAGGGAGCGGTTCTGGTCGGCCTGCACCGGCGTGTCGAGCGGCGAGGAATAGAGCGTGAGTTTGTTGTCGCGGCCGTAGATCTGGCCCTCGAAAACCAGGTTGTCGCCGAGGACGCCCTGAAAGCCGAGGTTTGCGTTCCAATCCGTCGAGACGACGTTCTGATCCTGCCCGGCATCCTCCTGCGAGGGCAGGTTCGTCACGTCGCGCCTCGTTCGCCCGATATTGCCCGTGAGGCGCCAGCTGCTCGAGCCGCCGGCGGAGACGCCGTCGAGGCGGAGGAACCCACGTAGCGAGTTGCCCGTGTTGTGGAAGTTGTCGAACGACACGGGGTCCAGAAACCGGTCCGAGCGCGAGGCGTCGGCGTCCGCGAACCAGCCGAACCGGGAGTCGCCGCCGCCCGCGGAGACCGAGGCCGACCCCGTTCCGAAACGCGCGCCGCCCACGCTGATGTCACCCTTCACGCCGTTCGTCCCGAGACCCGAACGTGTCGTCAGGTTGATGACGCCGTTTGCCTTCTCGCCATACTCGGCCGGAATCCCGCCTGTGACGATCGTCACGTTCTCGGCGACACCGGGATCGAGCGAGTTCGAGAACGTGATCCCGACCTGGTCTCCGATGGGCTGGCCGTCGATGACGAGGAGCTGTTGCGAATGGCCGCCCTGAAAGTGGTACCGGCCGTTCTCGTCCTGGGAAAAACCGGGCGTCGAGGTCACGATCGACTCGAAGGCGCGTCCCGGCATCGCGGCGGGCGATCTCCGGATGAGCGACTTGTCGATGTCGATGTGGGTCGACGGGTCGTCCGTCTCGAGCTCGACGGGCTCCTTCTCGCCGTGCACCGCTTCGGTCGCCGTCGCGGCGAGACTCAGCGCGACGTCCTTCAGAATCGGCACGCTTCCGCGCACGTCGAGGTCCGCGTGGAACGGCTGGAAGCCCTGCACCTCAACCGTCAGGTGGTACGGGTTCGGCGGGACGTTGTAGAGGAGGTACGTCCCGTCGGCGCCGGTCCGCGCCTCCTGCCGATGGCCGGAGATTTCGTTGACGAGGACGACGGTGACGGCGGCAAGGGGCTTGCCGTCGGGACCTGTGACCCTGCCGTGGATCTGGCCCGCGGTGGCCGCGGCAAATGCCGAGCGCGCTGCCCCGGCGAGGGAAACGAGGAGAACGAGAGAGAACGCGGTGCTCCGCGCCGTTCTGAGAATGAACATGGCCTTCCTCCCTTGGTTAGTGGCCACGCACAGGGGACCCGTGCGGCTCCGCGAGGCGGGCGACTGACCTTCTGAGAATCCGTTTTTCGGCTGGTGAAGAGACGACTAAGCCGAAGCCGGTCCGGGAGGCGCCCGGGCGGGGAGCTCGGGAGTGGGGGCGAAGGAGACGAGCCGCTCGGCGCGGATCTCCAGCGCGGGGCGGATCTCGGGCGGGACGAGGAAAACGGGCGCGGCCGCGGGCGGCACGAGGTTCGCCACCGCGCAGGCCGCGCAGGGATGTTCCTTCTCCGGGACGAACGGGGCGTGCGCCGGGTGATCAGGCGGGAAGAAGAACGCACCCTTCGAGAGGACTTCGAAACCGTCCACGTGCCCGAACGCGCCGCCGAGAGCCAGCGGCGCGAGGGCCGTGAGGACGAGAATCCGGAAGAGCCGTTTCGTCATCGCCGTTGAGATGTTATCTCATCAGAACAGGAAGGTCAGGCCGACGTTCACGTTCGCGCGCTCGGTCTGATCGCCGTAGAGGCTCTTGACGACCGGAACCTGGACTCCGACGCGACCTACGAGGCCGCCGCCAATGTCGAGGACGAGCCGGGGTGTCAGGTATAAGAGATCGCCGCCCGTGTTAGGGTCGCGGTTGCCGTCGCCGTCGATGCGATCCTGCTCGGCGTGGCGCCAGTTCGCCTCGATCACGGCGTCGACGGTTTTCCCGAGCTTGCGCTCGTACGCGAGGTTCGCCGTCGTGATGCGGCCATAGCGGTAGTCGTGGTCGTTCGTCCCTGTCTGGCGGTACTGGAACGACGCGAAGACGGAGGACTGCATGTCGATCTGGACGACGCCCGAGAGCCCGCCGTACACATCCGTCCCCCCGGTGCCGGCCTGTGCGTGCTCGTCGAGCCGCTCGCCGTTTTCGGAGAGGTCGTTGCGGCCCCAAGGCGTCTTGACGCCCGCGACGAGAGACACCCACGCCTGTCGGCCGAGGCCCGGCCGGAACGGTGAGGCCCAGACTCGAAAGAGGGCTGTGAGCTCGGGGTCGGAGAGGCCGTTCGTCTTCGTCGTTGTCGCGCCTTCGGCGTCGCTCGAGGTGAGCCGCCGAACGCTGAACGGGAGGCGTCCGACGAGCGTGAAACGCTCCCCGAACGAGTACGCGACACCGAGCGTCAAGCGGTTCTCGATCTCGGCGTCAAGGCCGGTGATTTCCGTGGACCCGATGTCGGACACGCCGTTCTCCTTGTCGAAGTGGTCCCAGTCGAGAGAGAGCCGGAACTGTCCCGGGCTGTAGATCGCGGAGCCGAGCGCGTTGAACGTCGGGTCGCCGCACCGGCAGATGGAGCATGCCGAGGCGCGCGGCGCGAGGGCCGCGGCAAGCAGGAGCAGCATCCCGCAGAGCGGGGTTCTGAGGTTCTTCATGTGGATCTCCTTCTAAGATGAAATTCCTACGGGATTTCCTAGAAAGAGAACCGGGGAGGGGGCGTGGAGGGAGACGGGATGCGGGCGCGAAAGGGATCGTTGGCGACTCGGGCGAGGGGTCGCGCGCCCGGTTTCACGGCCTCGTGCGACACGTTCGGCAGCGCCCGCTCGAAGGCGTCGTTCGCCGGCGCCGCTGCTGGCGCCGCGCGCTGGCACGTCCGCCACTCGGGACGGGTCGCCGGCGGCTCGTCTCCGCTCATCGCGCACGTCCCGTCCTCGCAGCAGCCCATCCTCACCAGGCAAAGGCATCCGCGGCTCCCGACGTTCGCCGCGGCGACCGGAAGCACGGCCGTCCCGGCCGCGAGGGCCAGGAGGAGCGCGGCCGAGACCTGCCTCAGGCGATGCATCGCGATTAATTCTAGCCGACCCCATGATCGAGATGGGGCACACCGTCTAGAATCCGCCGCGGAAGCGCAAGGGGCCCGGCGGCCCTCCTGGTCTTCAAAACCAGCGTGCTCGCTCCGAGAGGGGCGGCGGGTGGGTTCGACCCCCACACGCTTCCGCCATGATCTCCCGGGCGCTTTCGCCCGCCGCCGGTCCCTAGAACGGCGTCGCGAGCTGGAATGTGCCGTCGTTGGACGTGTTGTCGACCTCGACGGCGTAGCAGACCGCGTTGCCCGTCGTCGTGATGTAGATGCCGCCGTTCGTCAGGAAGAAGTTCGCTCCGAACTGATCCCAGCCGAACCCGGCGAGCGTGAACGTCAGGGGGCTTCCGACGCGTGAAGTTGTTCGCGTCGAACCCCTGGAACGTGATGTCCTGAGGAACAGAGGTGTTGCTGGCGCACCCGACGTTCGTTCGCCGCAGCGAGTTCACTGAGACGCCGACCACGTAGCCGGGGCGCGAGGGCGTGATGGCGCCGAGGTCGTCGGCGAACTGAACCGCCGTCGTGTAGCGGCCGTCGGACGTGTCCACGTACACCTGCGAGTTCACGACGAATGTGAGGCTGGTGTTCCCGCTGTCGAGGTCGATCGCGCCCCCGCCCGTGTAACCGAAGAGGTCGGCAAGGATGTTGCTGAACGTGCGTGTCTGTCCGGGAGCCAGAGACACGAAGGTGTGGGCGATCTCTCCGCTCCGGTCGCTGAGCCCAACGCGAACGTCGTAGGAGGCGTTCACGGCATTGAAAATGCTGACCTTCGTCTTGTAAACGGAACCGAACAGGCCGTTCACGTTGGCGGAGGTGGGGAGGAGGAGATGTGAAACGGCGCCGACCGCCAGCGGCGCGATTCCGTCGGCGGTCCGCATCGCGCGCGATGATTCGCTCCCGAGGGCTCGGCGTCCGGGATCTGCGGGCTCGGTGGCGAGAAGAGGAGTCCAGCAGCACAGCAGGAGCAGGTAAATCGCACGTTTGAACACGAGTGGTGCCTCCTTACAACGCGGAGATTGATGCAAAGATGGAGCCATCCGCATGCGATCTTTCGAACCCTCCCGCCTCGTCACGCACTTCCGCCGCGCGTTCGCGGAGGACGCCGCGCGCCGCATTTCGTGACTGGTACGTCCTCCAGGAGCACCTCAGGGACGACCGCGAGAGGCAGGGAGAGTCGGAGGAGACCGCCCGTGCGCTCGCGAGCGATCTGTGGGAGATGCGGAAGAGAATATTTTCTTCTTCGAATGAAAGAGGGGAAGAGGGGGCCTTCCTGCACAATCTGGCCGTCTTTTTCGGCTCGCGCGGACCGGCAGAGGATCTCTCCCGCTCCCTCTTCCTTTTCCAGGAATCTCTCGACGCCGGTTACGGGAGCGGGGACCTGGAGGCGTGGGCGCGTCTCCACCACAACCGTGGGAACGCCCGGCAGAACCTCGCGCGTTCGCGCGAGGACCTGCTCGAATCGCTGGCCTGTTACGAACGCGCCCTGACGGTGCGCGACGGGTCGCGGCGCATCGCGCGCGGGGTGACCCTGCACGCGAGAGGACTCGCGCTCCGCAAGCTGGCCGAGGTGGAACCCGATCAACGACGCGAGCGCCTGGCCGCAGCCATTTCCTCCTTCGAAGAATCTCTTCTTATACGGTCCGACAGAAAAACTCGAACGCGGAATGGCCGAAACCGAGGCTGCTCTCGCGGAGGCGCGCCAGGCCCTTGCATCGGGCTGCTAGGATCGCCGGGATGGCGCGACGCATCCTCGTCTGCGACGACGAACCGGACATCCGCGAGTCGCTTCGAACGCTGCTCACGGACGAGGGGTACGAGGTGACGGCGGTCTCGTCGGGGGTGAACGCGGTTTCCGAAGCGCCGGACCACGACGCCGTGCTTCTCGACATCAAGATGCCCGGCCAGGACGGGCTCGAGACGCTCTCGAAGATGCGCGGGCGGGGAATCGCGACGCCCGTCGTCGTCATCTCGGGCCACGGCGACGTGAAGACGGCCATGGAGGCCGTCCACGCGGGCGCCGACGACTTCCTCGAGAAACCGCTTTCGTCCGAGCACGTCCTGAACGCGCTCCGGCGGGTTCTCGATTCGACGCGCCTCGTGCGCGAGAACCTCGAGCTGAAATCGCGCCTCGGCATCACGCGCCTCGTCGGGAACAGCGAGGCGATACGCCGGCTCCTCTCCGACGTCGCGAAGGCGGCGCCGACTCCCGCGACGGTCCTCATCGTGGGGCCGAGCGGAACGGGCAAGGAGCTCGTCGCCCGCGCGATCCACGAAGGCTCCCTCGTGAAAACCGGCCCGTTCGTGCAGGTGAACTGCGCGGCGATCCCCGACAGCCTCATCGAGTCGGAGCTCTTCGGGCACGAGCGCGGTTCGTTCACCGGCGCCGACCGCAAGCAGACCGGCAAGTTCGTGGAGGCGGACGGCGGCACGATCTTCCTGGACGAGGTCGGCGACATGTCGGCCTCCGCGCAGGCGAAGGTGCTCCGTGTCCTGCAGGAGGGCGAGGTCGAGCCCGTCGGGAGCCCGCGAGTCGTGAAGGTGAAGGTGCGCGTCGTGGCCGCGACGAACCGCGACCTCAAGGGGCTCATCGCGCTCGGCAGGTTCCGCGAGGATCTCTACTACCGCCTCAACGTCCTCGTCCTCAAGACGCCGACGCTCGCGGAGAGGCCCGAGGACGTGCCCGTCCTCGTGGCGCACTTCGCCGAGCTCTTCGCGCGCTCGAACAACTACCGGCCGAAGCGCTTCACCGACGCCGCGCTCGAAGCGCTCGCGGCGCGCCCATGGCCGGGGAACGTGCGCGAGCTGAAGAACCACGTCGAGCGCCTGATGATCATGTCCGACGTGGACGTCCTCGACGCGGAGAACATGGGCTCGGGATCGTTCCCGCCCGTGGACGGCGCGGCGCCCCCCGTCGTCGTTCGCGGAGGCCGGGTCGTCGACACGGCAGCGGCGCCGGGCGCGGCGAGCGCGTGGGAGCGCCTCCTCGCGATCCGGACGCTGCAGGAGTTCCAGGACGAGACCGAGAAGCTCTTCCTCGTGGCGAAGCTCGCCGAGAACGCCGGGAACGTGACGCGCACGGCCGAGACCATCGACACGCCGCGATCGAACCTCTACAAGAAGATCGACCGATACGGTCTGCGCCGCGACCGCGAGAGCGCGGAAGGACGGGAGCCCCATGACGCCGGATGAGGTCCGCCGCCACTTCACGGAGGCGGGAGCGCTCCTGTCGGGCCACTTCAGGCTCTCGTCGGGTCTTCACTCCGAGGCGTATCTCCAGTGCGCGAAGGTGCTCCAGTGGCCCGGGCGCGCGGGGGCGCTCGGGAGCGCGCTCGCCTCTCTCCTCGTCCCGTTCCGGGCCTCCGTCGTCGTCGCGCCTGCGATGGGCGGAATCATCATCGGCCACGAGGTCGGGCGCGGCCTCTCGGTGCGCAGCCTCTTCACGGAGCGCGTGGACGGAGAGTTCACGCTTCGGCGCGGCTTCGCGCTCGAACCGTTGGAGCGCGTCGCCGTCGTCGAGGACGTCGTCACGACCGGGAAATCGACGCGCGAGGTGCTCGACGTGGTGCGTGCCGCGGGCGCCGTGCCCGTCGTATGCGGCTCGATCGTCGACCGGCGGGCGCGGGCGGTCGGAGCCGGCCCGGAGGTGGACGGCGTGCCCTATCGCGCGCTCCTCGCGCTGGACGTTCCGGCGTTCGAGCCCGCGGCCTGTCCGCGGTGCGCGGCCGGGGATCCCCTCGTCGCGCCGGGCTCGCGCCACCTGGCGGCGAAGATTTGATCCGCCGACCGTCGGCGCCGCCCAGTGCGGCCTTCGCGGTCGTCGCCGCGGCTCTCGCGCTCAAGCTCGTCCTCCTGGCCGCCGTCGCGGGGACGAGGCCTCGGGCGTTCGTGTACATCGACACCGGTACCTACCTGCGGCCGGCCCTCGCGCTCCTGCGCCACGGATCGTTCTCGCCGGGCCCGGAAGCCGTCCCGGAGCCCGAGATCAACCGGACGCCGGGATATCCGCTCCTCGTCGCGGCCGCGTGGCGCGTTCTCGGCGAGCGGCCCTGGGTGCCGCCCTTCCTCGGGGCGCTGCTGTCGGCCGGCACCGCGCTCGTCTCGGCGCGCCTCGCGACGCGCCTCTTCGGCGGGCGGGCCGGAGTCGCGGCGGCGGTCCTCGTGTCGTGCGAGCCCGGGACCTTCCTGCGGTCGCTGGACGTCCTGTCGGACACGCCCTTCACCCTCGCTCTCACGCTCTTCGCCTCCGCGCTCGCGGGGTACGCGGCCGGCGACGGGACGAGCCCGGCCCGCGCGGGATTCTGGCTCGCGGTCGCGACGCTCGTCCGACCGCTCTCCTTCTACCTCCTCCCGCTGGGTGCCCTCTTCGTTCTCGTCGCTCTTCGCCGGGGCCGCTCGTTTCGGGCGGGGTGCGCGGCGGCGGGACTCTTTCTCCTGCCGGCCCTGCTCCTCGTCGGAGGCTGGGAGGCCCGGAACCTCGTGCGGGCGAACGCGTTCACGCTTTCTCCGATCGCGAGCAGCGAGCTCCTCTTCTACCGGGCCGCGCCCGTCCTCGCGCGGGCGGAGGGCGTGCCGGTCCCCGAGATGCAGGAAAGGCTCGGGAACCGCGAGCGGTGGTACCGCTCCGGCGGCGGGACGGAGCGCGAGATCTTCGGCGAGGCGCGTTACCGGGACCTCTTCCCGGCCACGAGTCGCCTCTCGCTCGTCGAGCTGAACGCGCGCTGGCGCCGGCAGGCGCTCGGGATCTTCGCCGCGCACCCGGTCCTCACCGCGGCGATGGCGGCGAAGGGCGCGGCCGTCCTCCTGCTGACGCCCTCGAGTCTCATCCTGTCGCTGCAATACGGGCTCTTCGTCCCCGACGCGACGCTCGTCGCCCTCTACGAGGATCAGCGCGTCGGGCCGTTCGTCCTCCGGCTCGCGCACGCCGGCCCGCGGCTCTTCGCGATTTCCGCCGGGCTCGTCGCTCTCCTCGTGGCGCTGTGGGGCGCGGCCTCGAGGGGACTCTTTCTCGCGCGCCGCGAGGTACCCGCGCCCGTTCACGTCGCGCTCCTCGGAACGTTTCTCTACGTCGTCGTCGTGAGCGCGGGTTTCGAGGCCTCGGACGATCGTTACCGGCTCCCGCTCGTGCCGATCGCGTGCGTCTACGCGGCGCGGAGCCTTTCCGGAGGGCGCGTGGAGTTAGTCTCCGGATCGTGAGCTCCGGGACCGACGCGGAGTGGAAGCGGCGCGCGACGCTCTACGGGGGCGACCTTTCCCTTTCGGAGATCCTCGGCGGTTCGTTCGGCGGCGAGATTTTCTGCAACCGGCTCCGCCGGGACGACTGGCTCGCCGTCTTCCGGGACGCGGGTTTCACCGTCGAGGCGGCCGAGCCCGTCGTCCTCCTGGAGGAGGCGCGAGTCCGGCCGGGCCGCTTCGCGGAGCCGTTCCGCGACCGGCCCGTCGAGGAGCTGCGCGTCCTCTCGCTGCGCGTCGTCGCCCGCCGCGCCTGAGCGCCCCATAATCGGCCTCCCGTGAAGCTCCTGCGCACGCTCGCCGCGAACGTTCTCGTCCCGCTCGCGATCGCCGCGGGGCTGTTCCTGGTTCTCGAGGGCGGCTGCCGGGCTGCGCTTCGCCTGAAGACGGGGGAGTGGCCGGAGACGCGGGTCACGGCCTACACGAGGTTCGTCGAGAAGATCGGAAAAGCGTATCGGCCGCATCCCGTCCTCATCGTCGTGGGGCGTCCGAACGCCGTCCTCGAGGCGGCGGGGAAGATCGTGCATTTCAACGCGCGGGGCCAGCGCGTCACGAACGTGCGCGACGTCCCGGTTCCGAAGCCCGCGGGCACCTATCGCGTCCTCTGTGAAGGCGGGTCGACGACCTTCGACCTCCTCTCGGCGGACGACGCGGGCACCTGGCCCGCGCGGCTGGGGACCCTGCTGCGCCCGGCAGCGGACGTCGTGAACGGGGGTTTTCCCGGCTGGACGAGCCTCGAGAGCCTCCTGTCCCTCGCGACCCGGGACATCGACCTCGATCCCGATCTCGTCGTCGTGTTTTCGGGCGTGAACGACCTGCAGCCCGCCGGGCACGTTCCGTTCGCGCCCGACTACAGCCAAGGCCACGCGGAGATCCTGCCGAGGATCACGGGCGTCGCGCCGGTGCCGGTGCGCTTCGTCTCACGGCTCGTGTTCGTGGAATGGCTGCGCGGCCGGCTGAAGCAGCGGGAGGAGGAGGTGACCGCCGAGGGATACGCGCCTTCGTACGCGTGGACCGGCGGCCCGAAGCGCGACGACATCCCGGCGGAAGCCGTGGCCGTCTACGAGCGCAACCTGCGCTCCACCATCGCCGTGGCGGCCTCACGCGGCGCCCGGACTCTGCTCGTGGCGCAGACGGCGCGCCTCCGCGCGGGGCGCGAGGCCTCGGATCGCGCGTGGCTCGAAGGCTGGACGCCCGGCCTCACGCCGGCGGGCTATCTCGCGGGCCTCGCGCGCTACAACGCGGTCGCGCGAAAGCTCGGCGACGAAGGGATCGCCCTTTTCGTCGACCCCTTCGCGGGCGACGCGTTCGGGGACGCGCATTTCCTCGATCCGGTCCATTTCTCGCCCGCGGGCTCCGCGCTCTTCGCGAAGACGCTCGCGGCCTACGTCGACGCGCCCGGCGGCCCGCGCGGATCGCGCTGAGCGCTATTCAGCCTCCCGGTAGAATCCGCGCCGGAGAACCCGCCCATGAGCCCCTCGCCCCGTCCCACCCCGCTCCTCGACAAGGTGAACTGGCCGCGCGACCTGCGCACGCTGACACCGGAGCAGCTGCCGATCCTCGCGGGCGAGCTCCGCACGTTCGTCATCGACACGGTCGCCAAGACGGGCGGCCACTTCGCGTCCGGTCTCGGTGCCGTGGAGCTGACCGTGGCGCTCCACTACGTGTTCGACACGCCGAAAGACCTCCTCGTGTGGGACGTGGGCCACCAGACGTATCCGCACAAGGTCCTGACCGGCCGGCGCGACCGCCTCAAGACGATCCGGCAGGCGGGCGGCCTCTCGGGCTTCACGAACCGCGCGGAATCGGAATACGACGTGTTCGGCGCGGCGCACGCATCGACCGCGATCTCCGCGGCCCTCGGAATGGCGATTGCCCGGGACCTCCGGGGAGAGAAGAACGAGGTCGTCGCGATCGTGGGCGACGGCGGCCTCACGGGCGGCGTCGCGATGGAAGGCCTGAACCAGGCCGGCTACCTCAAGAGCAAGCTCCTCGTGATCCTGAACGACAACGACATGTCGATCTCGCCGAACGTCGGCGCCATGTCGGGCTACCTCCTCCGGATCGCGCGCGGGCAGATCTACCAGCGCGTGCGCGAGGACGTCGCGCACATCCTCAAGAAGCTCCCGGCTGGTCAGAAGCTCGCGGGACTGGCCGAAGCGCTGGAAGACGGCGTGAAGAAAGTGCTCGTCCCCGGCACGCTCTTCGAGGAGCTGGGCTTCCGGTACGTCGGCCCGATCGACGGGCACAACCTGCCGGTTCTCCTCCGGACGCTTCGGGAGGCGAAGCAGATGGAGGGTCCCGTGCTCCTCCACGTCCGCACGACGAAGGGAAAGGGCTACCAGCTGGCCGAGGACGATCCCGTCTACTGGCACGGCCCGGCTCCTTTCCAGGTGGAGACGGGCGAGATCGCGAAGAAGTCGGCGCCCCCGAGCTACACGGCCGTCTTCGCGGACGCGCTCTCGGAGATCGCCGCGAAGGACCCGCGCGTCGTCGGCGTGACGGCCGCGATGTCGGAGGGAACGGGCATCGACCGGTTCGCGAAGAAATTCCCGGAGCGCGCGTTCGACGTGGGAATCTGCGAGCAGCACGCCGTGCTCTTCGCCGCCGGCCTCGCGACGCAGGGATTCCGGCCCGTGTGCGCGATCTACTCGACGTTCCTCCAGCGGGCGTACGACCAGATCATGCACGACGTCTGCCTGATGGATCTGCCGGTCGTCTTCGCGCTGGACCGCGCGGGAGTCGTGGGAGCGGACGGTCCGACCCACCATGGCGTCTTCGACCTCACGTACCTTCGCGTCTTTCCGAACATGCAGATCTGCGCGCCGAAGGACGAGAACGAGCTCCGGCACCTCGTGGCGACGGCGCTGGCCTCCGACCATCCGACGGCGATCCGCTATCCGCGCGGCGCGGGTCACGGAGTCGCGATGGACCCCGAGCTCAGGGTGCTGCCGGTGGGGAAGGGCGAAGTCCTGCGCGTCGGGAAGGACGGCGTCGTGTTCGCCATCGGCGATCCGGTCCTGCCCGCGCTGAAGGCCGCGGAACGCCTCGCGAAGGAAGGCGGCCCGTCCCTCACCGTCGTGAACGCGCGGTGGGTGAAGCCCTTCGACAAGGAGCTGCTCGCGCAGTTCGTGAAACCGGGGACGCCGGTCCTCACGGTCGAGGAAAACCAGCTCGCGGGCGGCTTCGGCTCCGCCGTCGTCGAGGCGCTCGAGGAGATAGGCGTCACGGCCGACGTGAAGAGGCTCGGCGTTCCCGACAGCTTCGTCCCGCACGCGACGCAGGCGCAGCAGCGCGAAAGGCTCGGTCTCGACGAGGAAGGCCTCCTCGCATCGTTCCGCGAGCACGCCGGCTCGAAGGGCGAGGTCGTACCTCTCGCGACGCGGTCGGCGTAAAGGAGCTCGTATGTTCTCGGCTGCGAGATGGCGGCGTTGGTTCGAGGCGTTGAACAAGTTCCTGGAGCGGGGCTTCCGGGTGGCGGACGTGGAGACGGGGTGTTGACCGCCCTGAGACGGGGGCGGTCTGCCCCCGATGCGCCGCTACTCGCGCCTGTCGAGTCCCCGGTCGTCCCACGAGGTGGGGTCCTCGAGCGGTTCGAGGTGGGTCAGGACGCTGCTGCCGGGCAGGGCTTCGGCCACGCCGCGCTCGATCTCTTCGCAGACGTCGTGGCCGCGTTTGACGGGCCATGCGCCCGGTACGAGGACGTGCATCTGGATGAAACGGCGCGGGCCGGCGGCGCGGGTCCGGATGCCGTGGATGACGACGCCGCGGGCGTGAAAGCGCTCGAGGAGGCCCGCGAGGGCCGCCTGGTCGTCGTCCGCGATCGCGCGGTCGAGCAGGCCGTGGCTCGTTTCCTGTAGCAGGCGGACGCCCGTCCAGACGATGTTCGCGGCGACGAGGAGCGCGACGACGGGGTCGAGGACGAGCCAGCCCGTCAGCTTCACGAGGAGAACGCCGGCGAGGACGCCGGCGGACGTCCAGACGTCCGTCAAGAGGTGCTGGGCGTCGGCCCGAAGCGTGATGGAGCGCAGGCGCTTCCCGGCGCGGAGCAGGACGACGGCGACGCCTCCGTTGATCGCGGAGGCGAGCACCGAGATTCCGAGGCCGAATCCGACGTTCTCGATCCGCCTGAGGTTCTGGAGGCGCTCCACGCCCGCGACCGCGATCGCAACCGCCGCCGCGAGGATCATGAGTCCCTCGAAACCGCTCGAAAGGTATTCGGCCTTCGTCTGGCCGAACGTGTACGTGGCGTCGGCGGGCTTGCTCGCGCGCCACAGGGCCCAGAGGGCGACGAGCGCCGCGAGGAGATTCACGCCGGACTCGGCGGCGTCGGAGAGGAGACCCACCGAACCGGTGAGCCTCCACGCGTAGACCTTCAGGCCGATCGTGGCGGCCGCGGCCACGATGGAGATTCCCGCGTAGAACGTCGCGGCGCGATCCGCCATCGCCCGGAGGTTGAGAGACGGTGCACGTCTCGTCAAGCGGGAGGATGCATCAACGTCCTGTTAGGCTCTTTGGGTGCGGGCACTCGTCTGCGACGGGCCGGAGCGGGTCGCGCTTCGTGAGGTCGCGACCCCGGAACCGGGGCCGGGCGAGGTCCTCGTGCGCGTGGCCGTCGCGCTCACCTGCGCGACCGATTTCAAGCTCCTGAGGCGGGGCCATCCGAAGTTCCCGTTCCCTCTCACGCTCGGCCACGAGTTCGCGGGCGTCGTGGAGCGCGCGGGAGAAGGGGCCGGGTTCCGGGCTGGAGAACGCGTCACGTCCGCGATCTCGGCCCCATGCGGTTCGTGCGGGGACTGCCGGGCGGGCCGCGAGAACCTCTGCGACACGGCGTTCGAGAGGCCGCTCTTCGGCGCTTTCGCGGACTTCCTTCTCGTCCCCGGGCGTCTCGTGAACAACGGGCTCCGAAGGATTCCGCCCGGGATGTCCGACGAGGCGGCCGCGCTCCTCGATCCGCTGGCGAGCGTCGTCCACGCGATCGGCAGGGTGAAGACGGCGGCAGCCGGCGGGGACGTTCTGATCGTGGGTACCGGCCCGATCGCGGCGATGTTCTTTTTTCTTTTGAGGGGGAAAGAAGGTTCGACCGGCGCGGAGCGCCGGATTGTCGTGGCTGGAAGGCGGCCGGAGAGACTCGTTTTCTTTGAAAGGAATATGGCGGAAGTTGCGCGCCTCGGGAGCTCACCGCCCCGGTCTTTCTCCCTCGTCATCGACACGACCGGCGATCCCGGAGTGATCGAGGCGCTGCCGGGGCTCGCCGCGGACGCGGGGACCGTTCTCCTCTTCGCCGGACTGCCTGCCGGAGCCCGCGTCTCCCTCGACGCGCACGCGGTCCATTACCGCGAGGTCTCGATCCTGGGCTCGTTCCACTACACGCCCCGGGAAGCGGACGAAGCCCTCGTGCTTCTTTCGGGCGGCGCGGTCCCGGCCGCGGAGATCGTCTCGGCGCGCCGCCCCCTCGCCGACTGGCGGGCCGCGTTCGATCTCGCCCGGAGCGGCGCCGCGATGAAGGTCGGTCTCGTCCCATGAAAGCGGTGCTCGCGCGCTCCCTCGACGACATCTCCATCGTGGAGATGGAGGCGCCCCGGCCGGGCCCGGGAGAGATCGTCGTCGCGATGAAGGTCGTCGGCATCTGCGGAAGCGACACGACGCCGTGGTACGTCGCGACGAAAGCCCCGGTCGTCCTCGGGCACGAGCCTTCGGGCGTCGTCGCGGAGACGGGGGCGGGCGTCACGTCGTTTCACGCGGGAGACCGCGTCGTCGTCCACCATCACGCGGCGTGCGGCGTCTGCCGCTACTGCCAGGCTGGTGAGGACGTCATGTGCGCGGAGTGGAAGAGGGCGCGGCTTCACCCGGGCGGTCTCGCCGAGCGCGTGCGTGTCGAAGCGGCCGCGGTCGCGACGGACACGCTGCGCTTCCAGGACAGTCTTTCCTTCGAGGACGGCGCCCTCGTCGAGCCGCTCGCGTGCGCCGTGAAGGCGGTGCGCCGCGCGCGCGTCGCCCCGGGGGACTGCGTCGCGGTGATCGGGCTCGGGGCGAACGGCATCCTCCTCGGCCTCGTCGCGAGGTCGGCGGGCGCGGCGACGCTCGTGGGCTGCGATCCCGATCCCGCGCGGAGAGCGCACGCCCTTCGACTGGGCTTCGATCAAGTGCTGGCGCCCGAAGAGGACCTTGCTGAGAAGGTGAGGAGGGGAGACCGCTCGGGCACCGACGTCGTCTTTGTGCTGCCGACCGCAGAGGAGGCCGTTCTCTCCGCCCTCTCTGCGGCCGGCCCCGCCGGCCGCGTCGTCTTCTACTCACCCATCCCGCCCGGCAAGAAATGGACGATCGCGCCGCATCTGCCCTACCTGCGCGACCTTTCAATGCTCTTCTCTTATTCTTCCGGCGCCCGTGACCTGCGCGACGCGCTCGGGCTCCTCGAACGGGGTGTCGTCCGTGCCGACCTCATCGTGACGCACCGCGTGCCGCTCGAGCGGGCGGCCGAGGCATTCGCGCTCGCGCGCCGGGGGGGCGACGTCCTGAAGGTCGTCGTGACGATCTGAAGAAGCGGCTCGACGTCGTCCTCGTGGAACGCGGGCTCGCCGAGTCGCGCACGCGGGCCGAGGCGCTCATCCTCGCGGGCCGCGTCTCCGTCGCGGGACGCGAGCGGGTCAAACCGGGAACGGCGGTCGCGGAAGACGCGGAAATCGAGGTCGGCGAGCCCGAGCATCCCTGGGTTTCGCGCGGGGGCGTGAAGCTGGATTTCGGGCTGACGCATTTCGGAATCGACGCGACGGGGCGGGTCTGTCTCGACGTCGGCGCCTCGACGGGCGGATTCACGGACGTTCTCCTCGCGCGCGGGGCGTCGCGGGTCTACGCCGTCGACGTCGGCTACGGTCAGCTTCACGCCCGCCTCAGGAACGATCCGCGCGTCGTCTTGCGCGAGAAGCTCAACGCGCGGTTCCTGTCGCGCGGAGACGTCCCCGAGAAACCGTCCCTTCTCGTCGCCGACGTGTCGTTCATCTCGCTCACCCTCGTCCTCCCGGCGGCCGTGCCGCTCCTGGCGGACGGGGCCGACGTCCTCCTCCTCGTGAAGCCGCAGTTCGAAGCCGGGCGAGGCGAGGTGGGGCGGGGTGGGATCGTGCGCGACGACGGGGTCCGCGCGCGGGCCGTGGCTCGCGTGACGGCGGCCGCCGAATCGCTCGGCCTCGCGAGCCGCGGCGTGATCCCGTCCCCGATCACGGGGGCGGAGGGCAACGTCGAGGTCCTCGCGGCGTTCCGCCGGAATCCCGCTACACTTCAGGGGTGAAATCGGCGCAACACAGAGGCCGCCGCGTCAGGCGCGTGGGTCTCGTGACCCGCCACCGGAGCGCGGTCGCGATCGCGCTCGCGCGCAAGCTCGAGCGTCTGCTCGTGAAGCGGGGAATCACGGTCGTCCACGACCTCGAGGCGTCGCGCGCCCGCGGCGTCTCCGGCGGGGTCCCGCGCGCGCAGATCGCGCGACTCGTCGATCTCGTCGTGACCTTCGGGGGCGACGGAACGCTGCTTTCGGTGGCCCGCCATCCGGCCCCCGGCGTTGCCGTGCTCGGAATCGACATCGGCACGCTCGGGTTTCTCACGACCTGCCCGCCGGACGAGGCGGGCCCGGTGCTCGAGGCGGCGCTCGCGGGGACGGCGCACGTGGAGCGGCGGCGCCTGCTGTCGGTCCGGGTGACGGACGGCGCGCGCGCCCCGCGCCGCTATCGCGTCGTGAACGACGCCGTCCTCTCCCGGTCCGCGCTCGCGCGCATCGCCACGATCCGCGTCGACGTCGACGGCCGCCTCGTGTCGCGGTACCGGGGAGACGGGCTCATCGTTTCCACCCCGACGGGCTCCACCGCCCACAACCTATCGGCGGGCGGCCCCATCCTCGAACCCACGCTGCGGGCGCTCGTGCTCACGCCGGTCTGCCCACACACGCTGACGCTTCGACCCCTCGTGCTCCCCGATTCGGTCCGGCTCGATCTCTCGGTGGAGAACGATCCCACGGACGTGTTCCTGACGCTCGACGGACAGGAAGGATTCCCCGTGAGCTCCACGACGCGCATCTCGATTGCGCGCTCCTCCGAGACCGTCTCTCTCGTGCGGGCCTCGGAAGCCTCGTTCTTCGAGGTACTCGCCGGAAAGCTCTCGTTCGGCGGCGAGCGGGAGAACGTGGCGCGGTAACGGAGAGATGCACCGCCTTCCGCAGCTCTCCCTCACGCAGGTCCGGCTCTTCCGCCTCTTCACGCTTCTCCTCGTCTTCTCGCTCCTCGTCCTCTACGGCGTCTTTCGCTCCACGCGCTTCCAGGAGCTCCTCCGCCGAAGGACGGAAAAGCTCCTGACCGCGAAGATCGGGAGAACCGTCACGCTCGGCGGCTTCGACCTCGCGCTCGTCCCGTTTTCCGTCCTCGTCCGCGACGTTTCGGTGGCGAACGACCCGCGCGGCCTCGCGGGCGCCATGCTTTCGGTTTCCGAGATCGAGCTGCGCGGCCTGCCGACGATCACGAAGAGCCGCGTCGATCTTCCGAAGCTGCGCGTCCTTTCGCCGCGCGTGGTCGTCGAGGCGTTCCCGGACGGCACGACGAATCTGACGGGGCCCCTCGCGGCCCTCTCGGGAGGAGGAGGCGGAGGTCTCGACGTCCACCTTCAGGAGGCGATCGTCCAGAGGGCCTCGCTGAGGTTCCGGGAGTGGGAAGCCGAAATCGATGCCCTTCTGCAGGACGCCGCGGTCACGGCCACGTCCGGGCGCAGCCGGACGGTGACGTACGTCGCGCTCGCGTGCCGCAAGGGCCGCTTCAAGCTGGAGAACAACGAGACGCTCGAATTCGCCGTCGGCGCGGAGGTGACGCTCGCGCCGGGGCGCGTCCACCTGACGGGCCTCAGACTGCGCGGCGAGCGCCTGAAGGTCGAGGCGTCCGGGGGAGTCGACGACCTCCGGAAGCCCGTGCTCGCTCTCGTCACGCGGGCCGAGACGACGGGTGAATCGTTGTCGAGCGTGTTCGGGCTCGGTCTCCCGCTGACGGGCGCCATTCGGATGCACGGAACGATGCGGTTCGGCGAGCCGGGCGGGTTTCGCATTTTCGGCGCGTTCGACCTGCCCGCGGCCGCGCTCGGGCCCTTTCCGATGACCGGCGAGGGCCTCATTCGCGTCGATCCGACGGGGCTTCTCGTGAACGTGACGCGCGCGAGCTACGCGGGCGGCACGCTGGAGGGGGTCGTGCGGCTCGAGCGGCTCAAGAACCCGCCGCTTCCCGTGCGCATCGCGCTGCGCGGCCGCGGGGTGGACTTCGAGCAGTTCTTCGCCGACATCGGACTCGAGGGCACGGGACTCATGGGAAGGGCGGACCTCGACACCTCGCTCACGTTCGGGCGGGGCGGCATCGAGCACGCGAACGGCATCGGCCAGATCCGCATCGCGAGCGAGGACGGCAGGCGCTCGGCGGTGCGCGGGCGCTTCGCGTTGCCGATTTCCGGAGGCGGGCCGCTGCAGATTCGCGACGGGCACATTCTCTTTTCCGGGGTGCCGTTCGCGACGGCCGGAGGCGCGCGGATCCGGCTCGACGGCGGCCTCCGCCTCGGGACCTGGGAGCCCGATCTCCAGCTCGACATCGCCGCGGACGATCTCGCGGAGGTCGAGCGGATCGCGGACAACTTCTACCCCGCGATCCAGAACGAGCCCCTCACGCCCCCGTTGAAGCTGGGAGGCGCCGGCCGCATCGTCGCGCACCTGACGCGCAGCTTCGGCGATCCGCGGGTCGAGGGCCGCCTCACGGCGTCGAGATTCGTGCTGCGCGGCGTTCCGTTCGGGACGGCGTCGGCGGAGTTTCTCGTGGACCACAACGTCGCCACGTTTTCGCCGTTCACGGCGACGGACGGCGATGCCGGGCTCTCACTCACGGGGAAGATCGGCTGGGGCGGGCCCCTCAAGGGCGCATATCGTCTCGACGGCCTCACGGCGGACTTCTCGCGATGGCCGATCGAGCGCGTCATGGCGTTCCTCGACTTCGACCTTCCGATCACCGGCGCGGGCACGGGTCGGCTGCCGCTCGACGGAGTGACTCCCTCCGTGACGGGCCGAATCCCGCTCGTCGTGACGGACGGGAGCGTCTGGGGACAGAAGCTCGACCGCCTCGAAGGCGTCCTGGCCTTCGAAAAGGACAGGATCGTGATCGAGACCGCCACGGCGCGGCTGGCCGCCGGAACGGCGAAGGGGAGCGGATTCTTCCGCTACGCCGACGGCGCGTACACGCTCGATCTCGACGCGCAGTCCATGCCGGTCGACCGTCTCGACGCGGCGACGGGGCTCGCGCTGACGGGCTCTCTCTCGGGGCACGTCAAGGGCTCCGGAACCGTCGACCACCCGAACCTCGACGTGGCGGCGCGCGTCGGCGACGCGGCGTGGAGCGGAAGTCCGCTCGGACGCGCGGGGACCGAGCTCGAGGTGCGCGCGAAAGCCGATCGCGGCGCCTTTACCCTCTTCGTCCACGCTCCGGAGGCGGCCGAGATCACCCTGGAGCCCGCCGGGGGGGCCGAAGGGCGCTGGCGGGCCCGGCTCGACGTCGCCTCGCTGGCCCCCTTCGCCTCGCTGCTCGGCGCTCCCGAGGACGCGCACCTCGACGGGCGCCTCGTCGCCGAGGCGTCCCTGACCCCGGGGAAGGATCTCGCGTCCTGGCGCGGCGAAGGCGCGGTTTCGGCCGCGCGCGTCACGGCGTACGGGCGCACCCTCGACCTCCGCGGAACCGCGCCGCTGCGCGTCACCGGCGGAAAGCTGCTCCTCGAGAGGCTCACGCTCGCCGAAGCGGCTCGTCCGGATCTCCCCGCGGGCAAGGCGACGGCCTTCACGATCTCGGGAAGCGGCGGACTCGTCGCGCCCCACGCGCTCGATCTTTCAGTGACCGGCTCCTTCGACGCGGCCCTTCTCAAGCCCGCGCTCTCGGGGATGAACGCGGCCGGGCGCGCGAGCGTCGACCTGCGGGTCGGCGGCACGTCCGCGGCGCCGGCTTTGACGGGCCGCGCGGCGCTGAATGGCGTCGACCTCTCGTATCCGGGCGGCACCGCGATCGAGGCGATCACGGGAACGCTCCTTTTCTCGGCGGACCGGGTCACGTTCTCGGACCTCACGCTTCGCTACAGCGGCGGCACGGTGGACGTCGGTGGATTCGTGGCGCTCTCGGGCCTTCGCCCGACGGGCATGAGACTGAGCGCGCACGTCGGGCACGTCCGGTATTCGCCTTTCGACGGCTTCCGGGGCACGTTCTCCGGAGATCTCGTCTTCCTCGGCGACACGACGCTGCGCACGGTTCGCGGCGATCTCGTCTTCGACAGGGCGCTCTACACCCGGGACTTCTCTCTCGACATCGCGTCGCTCCTCGCGCGGAAGAGAGACGCGGCCGCGAGTCCGACGTCGTTCGACGCCGTGGCTCTCGACGTCCGCCTCGATGCGCCGCCGGCCTCGATCGAGGTGCGCGCCAACGTGGCCCGTCTGAAGCTCTCGGGCGAGCTCTTCGTGCGGGGCACGATCGGCCACCCCCTCCTGTTCGGCGAAGTCGTCGCGGAGGAGGGCGGCCGCCTCACGCTGCAGGGACAGCACTACGAGCTCGTTTCCGGCAAGGTCCTGTTCTCGAATCCGCTCCGCATCGAGCCTTTCTTCGAGATCGAGGCGCGGGGCACGATCAATCGTTACCTGGTCACGTTCGGCCTGACGGGGACTCCCTCGCGTATCGCGCCCCGGTTCTCGTCGGATCCCCAGCTCTCGGAGGCGCAGATCGTGTCCCTGATGGCCACCGGCGACGTTCCGCAGAGCGCGGGCGCGCCCGTCGGGCCGGCCCCGAACTCGTCCGACGAATCGGTCTCGAAGGCCGCGCGCGAGCTCCTCGCGAGTCTCGCGACCGAAGCCGTCACGAGCCGGACGAAAAGCTTCTTCCGGCTGGACCGGTTCCAGATCGATCCGACGGTCACGGGCACGTCGTTCGACGCGCCGCGCGTCACGGTGGGCAAGGGTCTCGGCAACAACTTCAATGCCACCGTCTCCTTCGTGCTGTCGAGTAACCAGCAGCAGATCATCACGCTCGACTATCAGCTGTCTCCTGCCGCCGTCATCCAGGCCAAGCTCGACGAGACCGGCGTCTACTCTCTCGAGCTCCGGATCCGGCAGCGCTTGCGATGAGAATTCTCCGTGCCGCTTTGCTCGCCGCCGGAGCCGTGTCTCTCGCGGCGCGCGTGTCCGGGGCGTCGTACGGGACGGGCATCGCGTCCCTGTCGTTCCGCGGCGACGCGACGGTCGACACGCACCGGCTCGAGGCGCTCACGGAGCTCAAGCCCGGCCGCACCCTCACGGATGAGGCCGTGAGGACGAGCCTCCGCAACCTTTTCGCGACGCGGCTCTTCTCCGACCTCGCCGTGGAGGCATCGCCTTCCCCGGCCGGCACGATCGTCGTGGTCGTTTTCGCGGCGGCGCCGCGAATCGAGCAGCTCGAGATCTCGCCCGGCGTTCCGGCTTCCGGTCGCGTTCTCGACACCGTGGGCCTGGGGGCGGGCGATCCCTGGCAGGACGACCTGAGGCCCCGTTACGAGGACGCGATCCGACGCGTCCTCCGCGGTGAGGGCTACTTCGATCCGAAGATCGCGA
This sequence comes from Thermoanaerobaculia bacterium, assembly GCA_963809425.1. Lineage (GTDB taxonomy): Bacteria > Acidobacteriota > Thermoanaerobaculia > UBA5066 > UBA5066 > Fen-183. Next base: position 452,048 of record CAWEJK010000013.1, on the reverse strand, counting down.
CGGTCGTCGAGGCGGGGGCCGACGAGACGAGCGTCCGCGTCCGCTTCGAGGTGGGAAAGGGCCCGCGCGCGACGGCGAGACCGCCGCGGTTTTCGTCCGCGACCGCTCCTCTCGACGAGACGGCCCTGCTCGCCAAGGCGAAATCGAAGCCCGGGAAGCCGTATCGCGGCGTCGCGGCGCGGGAAGACGCCGAGCGCTTCGCGGCCGCGTACCGGCGCCTCGGGTATTCCCGGGCGGAGGTTCGGCTCGAGGACGAGAGCTACGACGGCGCGTCGGCGACGGTGACGCCGCATTACGCGCTCTTCGTCGGACCACGGGTCGTCCTGAAGGTCACGGGAGAAAGCGAGAGCGTCGTCCGGGCGCACCCCGACTCGCCCTGGTCGCGCAAAGAGCCGTCCGACGAAGACTCGCTTCAGTTCCTGAAGGACGGGCTCCTCCGCACCTATCAGGAAAGAGGCTTTGCGCGCGCGAAGGTGGACGTCTCGTTCGAGACGACGCCGGACGAGGAGCTCGTGACGTTTGCGATCGAAAAAGGAGAGCGCTGGACGATCTCCCGCGTGAACGTGAACGGCGTCGTCAGCCTGCCCCAGGGCGCCGTTTCGGCCGCTCTTCAAACGCGGGCGCGCGGGCTCCTCCAAAGCGGACGCTACGTGGACGGGGAAGCTGCCGCCGACCGGGACGCCCTGGAGTCGCTCTACCGCGCGAGCGGGTTTCGGCACGCCCGCGTCCTGCCGGCCGCGGTGACGGAGGGCGCGTCGCGGGACACCCTGATCGTGACGTTCCGCGTGGAGGAGGGAGTCCGCACGATCGTGGCCACGCGGACCGTGACCGGCATCAAGAGCGTGCCGGAGGACGTCCTCCTCCCCCGCCTCGCCCTCCGCGCGGGACACCCGTTCTCCGAGTCGACGGCGAGCGACGACGCGGCGCTCCTGCAGTCGCTGTACGTGGACCTCGGATATGTGGACGCGAAGGTGGAAGCCACGGCGCGGTTCCTGGACCCCGTGCCGCCCGAGGGAGAGCGCGCCGAGGTGCTGTATGCCGTGACGGAGGGAAAGCCCGTCGTCTTCGGCAAGACGATCCTGCGCGGCAACCGGCGCACGCAGCCGTTCATCGTGGAAGACCGTCTCGCGAACAAGGAGGGCTCGCCGTTCTCGGTCACGAAGCTCCTCGAGACGCAGCAGAGTCTCGCGCGCCTCGGGATCTTCCAGAAAATCGAGCTCTCGACGTTTCCGACGGACCCCGAAACGCTGTCGCGAGCCGTCCTCGTCACCGTTTCCGAGGCGCGGCCGTGGAGCCTCACGTACGGGGTCGGCGCCGAATACGCGCCGCAGGCGCCCGGCACGCAGCTCTCGGCGCGACTCTCCCTCGGCGTCTCCTACAACAACGTCTTCGGACGCGCCCTCGAGCTGAGCGGGGAAGGACGCATCTCGAACCGGGATCCTCGCATCGTGCTGTCGGCGCGCGATCGGTCGCTCTTCGGCGGGAAGGTCCCGATCTCCCTGGCCGCCTACCAGACGAGCGATTTCTTCTCCGACATCCAGGTCAAGAGGACCGGCGGGTTCCTCCAGGCGGAGTTCCGCCCGTCGGCCTCGCTCAAGACGGGTCTCCGCTATCAGTACGAGCTCGTCAGTCCCAGCTCCGATCCCGGGCTCGGGGCCGACCAGAGGCTCAATCAGCCGAGCCGCATCAGCTCCGTAGCCGGTGGCGTGACCTGGGACCGCCGCAACGACCCCTTGAATCCGAGCGCAGGCACGTTTCTCGCCGCCGACCTCAAGTACGCGTTTCCGCTCCTCGCGGCGGACGCGGATTTCCTGAAGGCGTTGCTTCAGGCGGCCCTCTATCGGCCCTACGGCTCGACGCGCTTCGTCTTCTCGGTCCGCGGCGGCGCCATCTGGAACTACCAGGCGTGCGACGTCGTGCCGCCAGATGCCGCTCTGTGCAGCCCGAACCTGATCGTCCCGGTGCCGGAACGGCTGTTCGCGGGCGGTTCGTCCACGCACCGCGCGTTCGCGCGCGACAATCTCGGCATCCCGCGCCAGACGCTGAACGAGGATGGAGTGGGCGAGGGCGGCACCGTGATGATCGTCGCGAATGCCGAATGGCGGATCCCCGTCGCGAGCAGCTTCGAGGTGGCGCTCTTTTTCGACGTCGGAAACGTATGGGCCGATCCGAAGAACGTGGACCTCGGGCTGCTCCGGTCCGGTGCCGGGCTCGGCCTCCACTATCAGACTCCGGTCGGGCCGATCCGGCTCGAGTACGGCCTGAAGCTGGACCGCAAGGCGGGCGAGGATGCGGGTGCCTTCGCGTTCTCGGTCGGTTATCCCTTCTGAGGGCGGCTCGCGACGTCCTTGAAGGCCCGGCATGCCGACCACGTGGGCTTACAATGGTCCATGCCCCGCTTCACGGTCCTTGAAACGTCGGCTCTGTTCTCGAACCGGGTCAAATACGACTACCTGTTCGAGCTGGAGATGTGGCTGAAGGGCCTCGAGCGGTTCTTCCAGATCGACTGCCTGCCTCTTTCCGCGTTCGAGCGGTCGCACGCTTCTCTCAAGAACTACGTCGAAGAGGTCGGCGCCGTGCACGCCGGAGTGGCCCACATGGCGATGCTCGCCACCCAGCTCCTCGGTGAAGGCAAGGAAGACCTCGCGTCCTTCTTGCTCTATCTCGACAGCCAGGTGACGCGGCCCGGCAGCGGCGAGATGCCGGCCAGGCGGCGCGGAGGGAACGCCGCGACGGAGTTCGCGCTCGTCGTCGAGAAACTCGACGATTTCGCGAAGATCCTCGACGAGCTTTCGGGGGCGCCTTTCGTCCCGCTCCAGACCTATCTCTCGCTCGGGCGGATCGTTGTCGGCACCCTTCGGCAGGACCCCAACCTCGGAGTCCTCTTTCGGGAAAATCTGCGCCCCGTTCTCGACAAGGAGTCGAAGCAGTCGCTCGGCCGCGTGCTCGGAAGCCTGCCCGAGCCCGCGCACCGGGGTGCCCTCGCCGCCCTGTTCGTCGCGCTCTTCAAGGGCCTGCGTTACGCCGAGCGGGCACGCGCGGCGGCCGAGTCGCCCGCGACGCGCAAGCGCGCGCTCCTGATCTTCAGCCTTGTCAAGGGCGAGAGCGATTCGATCGCCTCCTTCATCTCGAAGCAGCTCGCGCCCCGATTCCCCGAGGGATCGGCCCAGGCCAGAGGGCTGCGCCGCATCGTGACGGCGCTCGACGCGGAGATCCGGAAGGTCATGGACGTCGAGCTGGTCGACGTGGTTCTCATGAAAGACCAGGGCCTGGTCCTCACGCGACTCGAGGACGCGGCCGCGCTCGTCCGGGATCTCTATCAGCAAAGCGTGATCGCGCTGGCCGAGACCTTTTCGTCGGGCCTCGACGAGCGCACTCTTTTCCCCGAGTACCGGACGCGGCTCGACCAGAGCCTCGTTCTCCGGGACGAATTGGCCCAGCTCGTGAAGGCGACCCACGAATTCGTCAAGGCGCCCGACAAGAAGGCGCTCCGCGTGCTCGTGGCCGAGCTCGAGTCATTCCGGCGGAGCGGAATGCGCCATCTCATGTTCAAGGACTGGTCGCTTTTCGAGCGATTTCTCGCGGGCTTCTCCCGCGAGCGGCCCCCGCGATCGTTCCTGCCGGCCGCCCACCAGTTCGAGGGCTTCCTGAAGACGCTGCTGAAGGAGATCGGCAAGAGGTCGGTTCTCGCGAATCACCCCTTCAAGGGCTTCCGCCTCGAGAGCGGCACGCCGGCCGGCGGCCCGGGCGCCTCCCGCTACAATTGAAGGGGGCGGCGCGCCGCGCCGTGCTCGATCCCGAAAGGAAAACCAACGTGGGATTCGTTTCCGTCACAGAGGCCGCGGTCGCCTACAAGGAAGGCCGCTTCGTCATCATCGTCGACGACGAGGACCGCGAGAACGAAGGCGACCTATGCCTCGCAGCCGAGCACGTCACCCCCGCCGGAGTGAACTTCATGGCCCGCGAGGGGCGCGGGCTCGTCTGCGTCTCGCTCACGGAGGAGCGCTGCGACGAGCTCGACCTCCACCCGATGGTCGAGCAGAACACGTCGAATTACGGAACGGCTTTCACCGTCTCCGTCGAGGCCCGCGGCAAGACCACGACGGGAATCTCTGCGGCCGACCGCGCGATGACGGTGAAGACGCTCATCGACCCGAAGACGAAGCCTCAGGACCTCCTCCGGCCGGGCCACACGTTCCCGCTCCGCTCCCGCAAGGGCGGCGTCCTGAAGCGGGCGGGACAGACGGAGGCCTCGGTCGACCTCGCGCGCATCGCGGGCCTCACGCCCGCCGCCGTCATCTGCGAAATCATGAACGAGGACGGCACGATGGCCCGGGTGCCCGACCTTCTCACCTTCGCGGGGAAGCACGACATTCCGATCGTCTCGGTGGCCGACATCATTCGCCACCGGATGCGCACGGAACGTCTCGTGCACCGGATCGCCTCCCCGATGCTGCCGACCGCGCACGGCACGTTCCGCGTCGTCGCCTACCGGTCCGAGGTCACGAACGAGGAGCACGTGGCCCTCGTGGCGGGGACGTGGTCGGAGGACGAGCCCGTCCTCGTGCGCGTGCACTCGTCCTGTCTCACGGGGGACGTCTTCGGTTCGGAGCGCTGCGACTGCGGAGCTCAGCTTCACCGCGCGATGGATCTCGTCGGGGAAGTGGGCAAGGGCGTCGTGCTCTATCTCCTGCAGGAGGGCCGCGGGATCGGCCTCGTGAACAAGCTGCGCGCGTACGAGTTGCAGGAGCAGGGCCTCGACACGGTGGCCGCGAACGAGAAGCTCGGCTTCGCGCCGGATGTAAGGGACTATGGCATCGGCTGCCAGATCCTTCGGGATCTCGGCGTGCGGAAGATCCGCCTCCTCACGAACAACCCGTCGAAATACGTCGCCATAGACGGGTACGGCCTCGAAATCGTCGAGCGCGTCCCGCTCGAGATCCCGCCGACGGACGGAACCCGGGACTACCTCACCACGAAGAAGGCGAAGATGGGGCATCTCCTCAAGCTGGTCTGAGGCGGGCACGGAGTCCGAAGCGCCGCGCCGCTCGGGGACGAGGGCCCGCGGCCGTCATCAGCGGTAGAGTTCCGCCAGCCGTTCAGGCGATTCGCCCCTCTTCACCATTCTAAGAATCTTCCAATTCTTCAATACCGTCCGCGCGACACCTCGTTCGAGGTAGCGCCGAGGCGACGTTTCGACGCGCTCCCGAAGCAGCGCGATCCTGCTCGTGCCGGCTTCGGCCTTCAGCCGCCGCGCGAAATCCCAGTCGTCGAGAAACGGCCACGGGCGGTGGCCGCCCAGGCTCTCGTACACGTCCCGCCGCACGAAGGGCGCCTGGTCGCCATATGGCATCCGCGTGAAGCGGTTGCGGAGGTTCGCCCACCGCGCGACCCACGACATCCGCCATCCCCCGTCCGAGAAGCCGAGCCGGAACGCGCCGCCGGCGGCGCCGGCGGCGATTGCCCCGCGCACCGCTCCGTCCCAGCCCGAGGGCAACAACGTGTCGGCGTGAAGGAATACGAGGATTTCCATTGAAAGTGGAGAGAGAGCCGCCTCGCGAAGGCGCGCTCCCCGCGGCGCCTGGGACATGAGAAGAGATGCGCCCGCCCGCGCGAAGGCCTCACGCACATTCGAAGAAATCCCCTCGTCCGCCGCGGCGAGGAGCGAGACGGGCGGCGTCGCGGTTTTCAACCTTTCAAAGAAGACCCCCGATGGGGCTGCTTCGTCCGCGCCCACGGGCACGATGACGGCGATTGAGAGGGAGGCCAAGGGCGTTAGCATGATGTCACGGTGGCGTACGGCTTCGTCCTCGTCGGCGGGCGCTCTTCGCGGATGGGCCGTGACAAGACGCGCCTGCCTTACCGAGGGCAGCCGATGGCGCTCCACCAGGCCGCGAAGCTCGTTGTCGTCTGCGGGCGCGTCGCCTTCGTCGGGAAGGACCCGACGGCGTTCGCGGGCGCGGCCGTGCCCTTCGTGATCGACGGAGCCCCCGAGCCGGCAGCCGCGTTCGGCGTTGCCGCCGCGCTCGCGTTCTCGCCCGAGGAGACGAACCTCATCCTGGCGGCGGACGTGCCGCGCTGCCCGGAGGCCTTTCTGGCGGCCCTCCTCGAGGTGGCCGAAGCCATTCACGCGCCGGCCGTGGTTCCCGTTTCGGGCGGGCGGCCGCAGCCCCTGTGCGCGGTCTGGCGGCGCGCGGCGCTCGCGCCGCTCAGCGCGCGGATCGAGGCAGGGGATTACTCTCTCGTGGCCGCCCTTCACGCCTTCCACGCCGTGCTCATCCCCGAAGAGGTCACGGCCGCGATGCCGGGCGGCGCGCCCGCGAACTTCTTCAACGTCAACACCCCGGAGGAGTATGAAGCGCTCGATGGTGAAAACAGTGCGGACGATCGCGGCGGCGCGGCCTCTCAGCCACCTCGACGCTGAAGGCCGAGCCCGTATGGTGGACGTCTCGGGGAAGCGGGTCACGCTTCGGACGGCGCGCGCCCGCGCCGTCGTCGCGCTGGGAAGGGCCGCTTTCGGCGCCCTCGATGCCGCGGCGAACCGAAAGGGCGACGCGCTGGCCGTGGCCCGGCTCGCCGGAATCCAGGCGGCGAAGCGGACGGCCGAGTGGATTCCGCTCTGCCACCCGCTGGCATTCGACTCGGTGGCGGTGAATCTCGCGCCGCGGGCCGACCGGCTGGCCGTCGAGATCACATCGGAGGTGAAGGGGGTGGGAAAGACCGGGTACGAAATGGAAGCTCTCGTCGCCGCTACGGCCGCGGCGCTCGCGCTGTACGACATGTGCAAGGCGGCCGACAAGGGCATCGCGATACGAGAAATCACCCTTCTCGAAAAGACGGGTGGCAAGAGCGGAAGCTGGCGCCGGGGGAAGGCCCGCTGAGCTAGACTCGGTCGCAATGAACGGCATGGACAGAACACTCATCGACGGGCACGGACGCCGGATCACCTACGTGCGGATTTCCGTCACGGACCGCTGCAATCTTCGCTGCGTCTATTGCATGCCCGAGGACCAGAAGTTCCGCCCGATGCCTCACCTCCTGTCGCGCGAGGAGATCAGGCGCTCCGCGCGCCTCCTCGCCGATTTCGGGGTCGAGAAGATCCGCATAACCGGCGGAGAGCCCACGACGCGTCCGGATCTCGTCGGGATCGTGAGCGACCTCGCCGCCATCGGCTTTCCGGGAGGCATCGCGCTCTCCACGAACGGCGTGCTCTTCCCCAGGATGGCGCACGACCTCCTGGCCGCGGGCCTCACGAAGGTCAACGTCTCCCTCGATGCCGCGGAAGCCGAGCACTTCCGCAAGATGACCCGGCGCGACCACTTTCGGCCCGTCCTCGACTCGATCGCTCTCGCGCTGTCCCTGCCCTTTCACTCCGTGAAGATCAACGCCGTCGTCATCCGCGGCCTCAACGACGACCAGATCCTGCCGCTCGCGGCCATGACGAAAGACAAGAAGCTCGGCGTGCGGTTCATCGAGTTCATGCCGTTCGGCGACAACGACTGGAAGGAATCGGATTGGGTCGGCTGGGCGGAGGTCTGGGATCGCCTGGTCGCCGCCGGCTACGTGCTGACGCCGATCGAGAAGACGCTCGTGGCGGGGCCGGCCGACGAGTATTCCGTCACGTCGCCCGCGGGCACGCACACCGGCTCGATCGGCTTCATCACGCCCGTCTCGGATCGTTTCTGCGACACCTGCAACCGCATGCGGCTCACGCAGGACGGATTTCTCAAGGGCTGTCTCTTCGGCCACGCCGACGTCGACCTCCTGAAGCCGATGCGAGCCGGAGCGACCGACGAGGACCTCCGTGCGCTCGTGGAGCGGGCGGCGGCGACGAAGGAAGAGCGACATCCGATGTTCGTTGGCATGAACAAGTCGACCCTGCCGTTGCACGCGCGCAACATGAGCGAGATCGGCGGCTGATCTCCCGTGCGCGTCGCGATCCTGACGATCTCGGATCGCTCGTACCACGGCGAGAGAGCCGACAAGGGGGGGCCGGCCGTCGCGGACGCCGTGGCGAGGCTTCTCGCCGGCGCCGTGGTCGTGGAACGGACGATTCTTCCCGATGAACGTGACGACATCGCCTGGAACCTCAAACGGCTCGCGGACACGGGAGCGGCGGATCTCGTCCTCACGACCGGGGGGACCGGTCTTTCGCCGCGAGACGTGACGCCGCAGGCGACGCGCGACGTCCTCGACTACGACGTGCCGGGCCTCGCGGACGTCATGCGGGAGGCGACGCGCGCGACCGTCCCGACCGCGATTCTGTCGCGCCAGGTCGCGGCCGTGTGCGGTCGGACGCTCATCCTGAATCTCCCGGGCTCTCCGCGCGGGGCCGTCGAGTGCCTCGAGGCAGTAGCCTCCGTCATCGGCCACGCGGTGGCTACGCTTCGCGGCGAGGCGGGCGACGATCACCCCGGCGACCGCGGCGAGCGCCGTTGAACCGTACAAGCCGTCCCGCGTGAACCGGCGGCTCTTTCTCGCCTTTCTTCTCGGCGCCGCCGCGCCGTTTCGGACGCTGGCGGCGGCGGCGCGTTCGCGCCGAATCCTCCGCCTGAAGAACGGGTCGGTCGAAGAGGTCCCGCTCGAGGAGTACGTGGCGGCCGTTGTGCCGCCGGAGATCGGCCGGGCTCCTGCGGCGGCGCTCGAGGCGCAGGCGGTTGCAGCCCGCTCGTACGCGCTCGCGCGCGCCGAGCGCCATCTCGAGGACGGAGCGGACCTTTGCGACGGCACCCACTGCCAGGTCTTCCGCGGGCTCGCCGCGGCCACGGAAGATTCGCGCAGGGCGGCGGCCGCGACCCGAGGTCTCGTGCTCACGCAGGGAGGCAGGGTCATCGCGGCCCCGTTCCACGCGGTATGCGGAGGACGAACGGCGCGCCCTCGGGACGTCTGGGACGACGAGGAGATTCCCGACCTCGCGTCGGTGGTGGACGACGCGTGTCTCGGGGCTCCGGGCTCGACCTGGTCGTTCGTGATTCCGCGCGCCGCCCTCCCGTCGCTCTCGAGCTCACTCGGATTCCCCGAGGCGCGCTTTCTCGAGGTGTACGGTCGCGACGCGAGCGGGCGCGTGTCGATGGTGCGTTTCGCGGCGCCGGGTGGCCGATTGCGCGTGGCGCGCGGCTTCGAATTTCGCAAGGCTGCCACGGAGATCTGGGGATGGGCCTCGGTGCGTTCGACGGATTTCACGGTGGAGGAGACGAGGCCGGCGTACCTGCTGTCCGGACGGGGCACCGGGCACGGCGCCGGAATGTGCCAGGCCGGGGCGATCGCGAGGGCGAGGCGGGGTGAGAGCCGGGACGCGATCCTCGGTCTCTACTACCGCGGAGCCGGGGTGGAATCCATTCGGGCTTGACTCGGCTGACCACAGACTGTGTCATAGATCTGTACCATCGCGTGCCATCCGCGACAAAATTTGTCGTATTGCCGTCCATCTAGCTAGCTAAGCATCTCATTCTAAATATAGAGAGATACTATGGATCGTTATTTGCTTGCGCTGTTCCTCGGATGCGAAGACTCCATGTCTCTGGCGCCTTGAGGAGGAGCTAGTGGGTTTGAATAACGTACGCACGACGTCCGTGTTGATCGCCGCCTTGCTCGTGACCGCTCCACCCGCGCTCCCAGCCGATTCGCCCGAATCAGCGGTATCCAACTGGGCCGCGCCGCCTTACTGGGCACCGCCATCGGTTTCACCGGAGAATGCCGACCAGAGCGGACGCACCGCTCTCGCCACGGGACGTCAGGCGCTCGCCGCCGGACCCGTGGCGCTCCCCTTTATCGCGCTGCCCCCCTGCCGCCTCGTCGATACGCGCTCGCCGGTGTTTGTCGCCCCTCTCGGCGGCGGCTTCCTGCCCCAGGGCACAGTGCGTAGCTACACGCTGACGGGCGTGTGCAACGTGCCCGCAAACGCCCAGGCCATCTCTCTGAACGCCACGGTCGTCAATCCCATCGGTCCGGGGTTCCTGGTTCTCTTCCCTGAGGGTGGGACGATACCTCCGGTCTCGACTCTCAACTACGTCGGCCATGACGTCGTCGTGAATGCTGCCGTCGTTCCCTTGAGCGCCTCTGGAGGCATCTCGGTGGTGCTCGGGGTCTCCGGCGGCGACGTCATCCTCGACACGAATGGTTACTACGCTCCGCAGACACTGGTGAATACGGTCAACGCACTCTCGGGCGACGTGACCCTGAACCAGGGCCAGAACGTCACGATCGCGTCGGTCGGAAACGTCCTCACGATTTCAACGTCTGTTCCAACGGGTCCGGCTGGTCCTAACGGCGCCACCGGCTCTGTAGGAGCGCCTGGCGCTACGGGTTCGACTGGTCCGACTGGTAGCACGGGCAACACCGGCGCTGTCGGCGCTACCGGTTCTGCTGGAGCCACGGGCTCACAGGGTCCGATCGGCCCGACTGGCGGCACGGGTAGCACGGGCGCGGCTGGCGCAACGGGACCGAGCGGCACGAACGGGACGAACGGCGCAACGGGCGCGCAGGGTCCGAAGGGTGACAAGGGAGACGCGGGAGCGCAGGGTTTGCAGGGTCCGATCGGTCTGGCTGGCGCGAACGGCGCTGCGGGAGCGCAGGGCATCCAGGGATTGGCTGGTGCGGACGGTGCAACCGGTCCAGCTGGAACGAACGGCAAGAACGTCCTGAGCGGCACGGGTGCGCCGGATGCAGGCACGGGCTTGGAAGGTGAGTACTACATCGACACGGTGGCGAACACGATCTACGGGCCGAAGACGGGCGGCATCTGGCTCGCTGGGGTTTCGCTCGTGGGGCCAACTGGAGCCACGGGCTCAGCTGGCGCTGACGGTGGCACGGGCCCCGCTGGTGCGCAGGGCCCGCAGGGTCTGAAGGGTGACAAGGGAGACGCAGGAGCACAGGGTCCGAAGGGCGACAAGGGAGACGCGGGAGCGCAGGGCATCCAGGGAGCGAACGGTTCGAACGGCGCGATTGGACCTCAGGGTCCCACCGGAGCCGACGGTGCCAACGGCAAGAACGTCCTAAGCGGCGTGGGTGCGCCGGATGCAGGCACGGGCTTGGAAGGTGAGTACTACATCGACACGGTGGCGAACACGATCTACGGGCCGAAGACGGGCGGCATCTGGCTCGCTGGGGTTTCGCTCGTGGGGCCAACTGGAGCCACGGGCTCAGCTGGCGCTGACGGTGGCACGGGCCCCGCTGGTGCGCAGGGCCCGCAGGGTGCGAAGGGCGACAAGGGAGATGTCGGTGCGATCGGAACGATCGGCGCAACCGGCGCGACGGGAGCCACGGGACCAACTGGCGCCGACGGTGGTGCGGGCCCCGCTGGTGCACAAGGGCCGCAGGGTGCGAAGGGCGACAAGGGAGACGCGGGAGCACAGGGTCCGGTTGGCGCGGTTGGCGCGCAGGGTCCGATCGGTCTGACAGGAGCCGTTGGGTCGCAGGGACCGATTGGTCCGGCCGGCGCGGTCGGAGCGCAGGGTCTGAAGGGCGACAAGGGAGACGCGGGCGCACAAGGCATCCAGGGAGCTGCCGGGGTGCAGGGTCCGATCGGTCTGACAGGAGCGGTTGGATCGCAGGGACCGATCGGTGTGACCGGTCCAACGGGTGACGCCGGATCGCAAGGTGCGAAGGGCCTGCAATGGCAGCAGACCTGGCTTAACTCCAAGGTCTACGCGTTGGACGACGCGGTCCTGTTCAATGGCACGAGCTACGTCAGCCTCGCCTCGAACAACACGGGGAATCAGCCCGACGGTTCTGGCGCCTTCTGGAGTGTGCTCGCGCAGAAGGGTGATGTCGGCGCCATCGGAACGATCGGCGCGACCGGCGCGACTGGCTCGGACGGAGCCGCGGGCCCGCAAGGTCCGATCGGTCCGGCCGGCGCGGTCGGAACGCAGGGTCTGAAGGGCGACAAGGGAGACGCGGGCGCACAGGGTCCGATCGGTCTGACAGGAGCCGTTGGGTCGCAAGGACCGATTGGTCCGGCCGGTGCCGCAGGCGCGGCTGGACCACAGGGCGCGAAGGGCGACAAGGGAGACGCGGGAGCACAGGGTCCGGTTGGCGCGGTTGGCGCGCAGGGTCCGATCGGGCCAACGGGTTCAGTTGGTGACGCCGGAGCGCAGGGCGCCAAAGGCCTGCAATGGCAGCAGACCTGGCTCAACTCGAAGACCTACGCAGTGGATGACGCGGTCCTGTTCAATGGCACGAGCTACATCAGCCTCGCCTCGAGCAACACGGCGAATCAACCCGACGGTTCTGGCGCCTTCTGGAGCGTGCTCGCACAGAAGGGTGATGTCGGAGCCGCCGGCGCGACGGGTGCCGACGGCGCGATGGGAGCGCAGGGTCCAAAGGGCGACAAGGGAGACGCTGGAGCCACGGGCTTGCAGGGTCCCGCTGGCGCCGACGGTGGCACGGGCCCCGCTGGCGCGCAGGGTCCGAAGGGCGACAAGGGAGACGCGGGCGCGCAGGGTCCGATCGGCCTGACTGGTCCGGTCGGGTCGCAAGGTCCGATTGGCCCGAGTGGGCCAACGGGCGCCGTAGGCGCAGTTGGGCCGCAGGGTGCGAAGGGCGACAAGGGAGACGCGGGCGCACAGGGTCCGATCGGTCCGGCCGGAGCCGCAGGCGCGGTTGGGCCACAGGGTGCGAAGGGCGACAAGGGAGACGCGGGTGCACAGGGTCCGGCGGGCGCTGCTGGCGCGCAGGGTTCGATCGGTCTGACAGGAGCGGCTGGGCCACAGGGTCCGATCGGCCTGACTGGTCCCGTCGGGTCGCAGGGTCCGATTGGCCCAACGGGCGTTGTAGGCGCAGTTGGACCGACTGGCGCAGCTGGTGCGAACGGTGCAACCGGCCCGACCGGCGCAGCGGGAACGAATGGCACCAACGGGGTCAACGGGACGAACGGGACTGATGGGGCGACGGGCGCAACCGGTCCGACCGGAGCGGCGGGGACCGCGGCGGTCTACTTCGGCACGACGAGCCCCATCTCCGGCACCGCAATCAACAACCCGCAGATCGTGGCCGGGATCGTTAACACGAAGAACGGCGACGTCACGGTCACGTTCAGCGGCTCCGCCGCATTCTCGAGTGCGACGAGCTATGCCTGCACGATCACGGACGATACGGTGCAAAGGTCGGGAAGCGCCCAAACTGTCATCACGACCCAGACTGCCGGAAACATCACGGTCCACAGTGACCAGGTCGGAATCGCCCGCTTCATCTGCGTCGGTAACTGACCGGTCTCCCTGGAGACCCGGACGTTCCGGGGGCGCCGCGATCGCGGCGCCCTCTTTCGTTTCGGCGCCCAGGATGAACGCACCGACCGACACCGTATGATCGCGGCATGAGGAACGCTCGAGCGACCTGGGTCTTGGTGCTTCTCGCGCTCGGTCCGGCCTTGGCCTTGGCGGAGGAGACCCCCGAGGCTCTGATGAAAAGTGGCGTCGACTCGCTGTACGCCAAGAGCGATCCGGAAGCCGCCGCCAGGGCTTTCCGCAAGGTTCTCGCGAAGAACCCGGAGCACTACGGGGCCACTTTTCAGCTTGCAGTAGCGCTGGACCGCAGCGGGAAGCCCGCGGAGGCCCGGCCCCTGTGGGAGAAGTCGCTTGCGATGGCCGAGGCGATCAAGGACGAGAAAACGGCCGACGCGGCGCGCAAGCGGCTCGGACTACCCGGACCCACGCCCGAGGACCCGACGATGAAGGCGGGGCTCGATGCACTCTACGAGAAGAAGGATGCGCTCGCCGCCATCGTCGAGTTCCGCAAAGTCCTGGAGATGAACCCCGACCACTACGGCGCAACGTTCCAGCTCGCGAAAGCGCTCGACCAGGCAGGGAAACCCGCCGAAGCGCGCCCGCTATGGGCGAAGGCTCTCAAGCTGGCGGAGGGTTTCAAGGACGCCGAAACGGCGAAGCTGGCCAGGGAGCGGCTCGCGCGGCACCCCTGAAGACCTGATACGAGGCTCGGTCCCTTCCCGGCCGGGGAGACGATCGTCCGGCTAGACTCGCCGGGATGAAGATCCGTTCGCACGAGGATCACGCTCGGCTCGAGTCGGGGCTGGACTCTCTTTTGAGAATGCAAGAGGGCCGGCGGCCCGGCGGTCGTCTCGGCGTCCTCTGCAATGCCGCCTCCGTCACTCTCGACTTCGTTCGGGCCCCGCAGGCGCTCCTTGCCGCGGGTTTCGACGTACGGACACTCTTCGGCCCCGAGCACGGGCTCACTGGCGCCGCGCAGGACATGGAAGCCGTCGCGGGCGGGGAGCCGTCGCGCCTTCCCGTCATCTCGCTTTACGGAGAGACGTTCGCCGATCTTTCCCCGAGGGACGAACACCTCGAGGGCCTCGACGCGGTGGTGTGCGACCTGCCGGACGTCGGAAGCCGCTACTACACGTTCGTCTGGACGACCGCGCTGATGATGAAAGCCTGTGCCGCGCGCGGGATTCCTGTCTTCGTCCTCGACCGCCCGAACCCCCTCGGTGGAGAAGTGGTCGAGGGAAACCTGCCGGAGGAGAGCCTCCTCTCCTTCGTCGGCCTCTACCCGGCTCCCGTCCGCCACGGGATGACGCCTGGCGAGATCGCGCGCTGGGTAAACGTCGAGCACGGCATCGGCTGCGATCTCACGGTCGTCCCCCTTCAAAAGAGGGGCCGCGCGCCGACCCGGGGCGAGATCGCCGAGACTTCCGCCTGGGTCCTGCCGTCCCCGAACATGCCCACGCGGGAAACCGCGGCAATCTATCCGGGTGGATGCCTCGTCGAGGGAACGAATCTCTCCGAAGCCCGGGGCACGACGCGGCCCTTCGAGCTTCTCGGTGCGCCATGGCTCGACGCCGACGCGGCGGCAGACGCCTCGAACGCCCTTGGCATGCCCGGCGTCGCCTTTCGTCCTCACGTCTTCAGGCCGACGTTTCAGAAGCACGCCGGAAAGACCTGCGGCGGCGTTCAGGTGCATGTGACGGACGCGGCGTCCTTCCGTCCCTACGAGACGTATCTCCGTCTCCTGAAGGCCCTTCACGACCTCGACCCCGGCAGCTTCCGCTGGCGGACGGAGAAATACGAGTACCGTGACGACGTGCCGGCGATCGACCTCCTCACGGGCACCGCGAAGTACCGCACGCTCGTCGGAGAGGGGGCGAGCCTGGACCCGTGGATCTCGAGCTTCCGGAACGACGAGGCGCGCTTCGCGGAGCAGCGGCGGCCGCACCTGCTCTATACCTCTCGAAGAGAATCCCCGGTGGTCCTTCTCGTCACCGGCGCGCACGAGTCGGGCAAGACGACGGTCGCCGTGAAGCTCATCGAGGCGCTCGTGAATGAGGGGTTGATGGTCGGCTCCCTCAAGCACACCGACCACGAATACGAGACGGACGTTCCCGGCAAGGACTCGCAGCGCCACAAGGCCGCGGGCGCGGAGCCCGCAATCCTCGTCGCGGGGCGCAGGAGCGCGGTGCATCGCCAGTGGAATATTTCTGCTTCGGACCCCCTCACGCCCACGGATGCGGGCCGAATGCGGCCGGCTCTGTCCGTTTTCTTAGAAGGGGAATATGGGCTTGGATCCTGTGACGTCGTGATTGTCGAGGGATACCGGAGCGAGGCGTATCCGAAGATCGAGGTGTGCCGCGCGGCGACAGGGCGGGCACCGCTTTGCGAGAGTGATCCAAACGTCATCGCCGTCGTCACGGACCGCGCTACGCAGCATCCGTCTTCCGTTCCCCGATTCTCATTCTCGGAAATCCCCGGTCTTCTTCTCTTTCTGAGAAGGTCTTCCGATTTCTCCTTTCTCTTCTCCTCTTCTCCGGGAGCCTCATGAAAGCAATCCTCGTCCCGAAGCCCGGAGGACCCGAAGCGCTCGTATGGGGAGACGCGCCGGATCCCGTGCCTGGCCCCGGCGAGGTCGTCGTTCGGGTGCGCGCGACGGCCGTGAACCGGGCCGACCTCCTGCAGTCGCAGGGCAAGTACCCGCCGCCCGCCGGTGCCTCCGAAATCCTCGGACTCGAGGCGGCCGGCGAGGTCGAAGGTTCCGGCGAGCGCGTCTTTTTCCTCCTCTCCGGAGGCGGCTATGCCGAGAGGGTGGCCGTTCCGCGGTCCATGCTCATGTCGATTCCGCGTGCGCTCTCGTTCGCCGACGCCGCGGCGATTCCCGAGGCCTGGTTCACCGCGTACCTGAACCTCTTTCGGGAAGGCGGTCTGAAGGCGGGAGAGCGCGCGCTCGTCCACGCGGCCGCGTCGGGGGTCGGGACGGCCGCGATCCAGCTCGCGAAGCGCGCGGGCGCCTCTGTCGTGGCGACGGCGCGCAGCGCGACGAAGTGCCGGGCGCTCGTCGCGCTCGGCGCGGATCTCGCCGTGAACACTTCGCGCGAGGAATTCCTGAGCCGTATCGAGCAGGCCTTCGGGAAGGAATCGATCGACCTCGTTCTCGATCCCGTCGGGGGTCCGCTCTTCGCGCCCAACCTCAAGTGTCTTCGCCGGGGAGGCCGCGTCGTCCTCATCGCGAGCATGGCCGGCCCTTCGGCCGAGATCGACCTCCGGGTGGTGCTCGGGAAGCACCTCCGGATCATCGGGTCGACCCTTCGGAGCCGGCCGCTCGAGGAGAAGGCGGCGCTGACGGCAGCCTTCGTGGACGACGTCCTGCCCGGCTTCTCGGATGGCTCGCTCGTACCCGTGGTGGACCGGACGTTTCCGCTCTCCGAGGCCGCCGACGCCCACCGCCGCATGGCCGCGAACGAGAACGTTGGGAAGATCGTGCTCGTGGTGGACTGAGAGCGTGGCGTCCATCCCGTTTCCTCCGCGCGCGGTGGTCTTCGACCTCGACGGCACCCTCGTGGACGCCTACGCGGCGATCCACGAGTCGCTTGCTGTCGTCCTCGCCGCGTTCGGCCGGCCGCCCGTCACGCGCGAAGAGACGCGCCGGCGGGTGGGTCACGGGCTCGAGGTCCTCATCGCGGAGGCCGTGGGCGGGGAAAACCTGGCCGAAGGCGTGCGCCTGTTTCGCGAGCGCTACGAAAGAGTCGGGCTCGAGTCGACACGCCTCCTCCCGGGCGCCGAGAGCGTCACGCGGATCCTCTTCGAGAAGGGGATCCGCCTCGCGATCGCGTCCAACAAGCCCGCGCGCTTCACGCGGCCGCTGCTCGACGGGTTCGGCATCTCGGGGCGCTTCGACTTCGTGGCGGGTCCGGACGACGGCTTTCCGCCCAAGCCCGCGCCGCACATGGTCTTCATGGCGTTGAGCACGATGGGAGTCTCGGGAAAGGACGCGGTTTTCGTGGGCGACATGCCCGTGGACGTCGCGACGGCTCGCGCGGCGGAACTTTCCATCATCGCACTTCCAACGGGCAGTGCGACGCGAAAAGAGCTCGAAGCGTGTTTTCCCGACGCGATCGTCGAAGATCTCGAAGGGCTTTTGCCTCTGCTCCTGGCCTCGTAGAATCCGCCCATGACGCACTTCGATTCGACCGCCGGCTCTCCCGGTCAGATTCGCTTCTTCAACCCCGGCCCCGTGTGGGTACGGCCGCAGGTGATGCAGGCGCTGACCGGTCCCATGCTCTCCCACCGCTCTCAGGCATTCATGGACCTCTACGGGCGCATCCAGGCGAAGCTCCCGAAGGTCTTCCGGACGGCGCGCATGGCCCACACCCTTGCGACCTCGGCGACGGGCGTCTGGGAGTCGGCGCTGGTCTCCTGCGTCGAAGGCCCCGTTCTCGCTCTCGCGAACGGCGCCTTCTCCGCGAAGTGGGGCGAGATGGCCACGCGCATGGGGCTCGAGGCCGACATTCTCAAGTTCGAGTGGGGCCAGGCCGTATCGCCCGACGCCGTGAAGAAGAAGCTCGCCGAGAAGAAGTACGCCGCGGTGACGGTCGTCCACAGCGAGACGTCGACGGGCGTGCTCTCCGACCTCGCCGCGATCGCGAAGGTGGTCCGCGAAAATTCCGATGCCCTCGTCTTCGCCGACGCCGTGACGTCCGTCGCCGGGACCCAGGTCGAGACGGACGCGTGGGACCTCGACCTCGTGCTCACGGGCTCGCAGAAGGCGTTCGCGCTTCCGCCGGGGCTCGCCCTCTTCGCCGTCTCCGAGCGCGCGATGACGGCGGCGAAGAAGAAGAAGTTCCGCGGCCTCTATCTCGACCTCGTGGACATCGAGGCGTTCGCGGCCAAGAAGCAGACGCCCACGACGCCCTGCCTGCCCCTGCTCTACGCCCTCGACGTCCAGCTCGACCACATCCTCGCCGAGGGGGTCGAGAACCGCTGGGCCCGGCACGCCGCCATGCGCAAGACGATCGAGGACTGGTCGGAGAAGAACGGATTCCGCGTTTTCGCCGAGCCGGGTGCGCACTCGCCCACGGTCACGTCCCTCATTCCGCCGGAAGGCGTCAACGCCGAGGAGCTGAACAAGACGCTCAAGGCCATGAAGTGGACGACGGGCTCGGGTTACGGAAAGCTGAAACCCACGAACGTGCGGATCGGCCACATGGGCGACGTCGACGTCGCCTCCGTCGAGAATTACCTCAAGGCGCACGAGGAGGCCGTCGCCGCGGTGCGGGGCAAGGTCGGGATCCCCGCGTGACGGCGGATCGCGTCCTCATCGCCGAACCCCTTTCCGAAACCGGCCTTGCGGTTCTCGCGAAGGCGGGCCTCGGCGCGGACGTCCGCACCGACCTTTCCCGCGAGGCTCTTCTCGCGGCGATAGGCGACTACGACGCCCTCATCGTGAGGTCCGCGACGCAGGTGGACCGCGAGCTCCTGACCGCCGGGAAGAAGCTTCGCGTCGTCGGGCGCGCGGGCGTCGGCCTCGACAACGTCGACGTGAAGGCCGCGACCGAGCGCGGAGTCCTCGTCGTCAACGCTCCGTCCGGGAACGTCGTCTCCGCGGCGGAGCATGCGATCGCCATCCTTCTCGCGTTCCTGCGCAAGATCCCCCAGGCACAGACTTCGCTGAAGGCCGGGGAATGGAAGCGCTCGAAGTTCGTCGGGACGGAGCTTCAAGGAAAGACGGTGGGGCTCGTCGGCCTCGGCCAGGTCGGCGCACGCGTGGCGGCGCGCCTGCGCCCCTGGCACGTCACGCTCCTCGCGTTCGACCCGTTCGTGACGCCGGAGCGCGCCCGGGAGCTGGGAGTGGCGCCGGTCTCGCTCGACGAGCTGCTCGCGAAGTCCGACATCGTGTCGCTCCATGCGCCGGGCGGCGCGGAGACGAGGCACCTCATCGGCGCTCCGCAGCTCGCGGCGATGAAGAAGGGCGCGATCCTCGTGAACTGCGCGCGCGGTCCGCTCGTGGACGAGGCGGCGCTCGTGGCCGCGCTCGACTCGGGCCACCTGACGGGCGCGGCCCTCGACGTCTTCGCCGTGGAGCCGCCCAAGGACTTCGCCCTCATGAAGCACCCGAAGGTGCTCTGCACGCCGCACCTCGGAGCCTCCACGGTCGAAGCGCAGGACCGCGTGGCGGTCGAGACCGTCGAGATGCTGGCCGAGGCCCTCAAGGGCTCGCCCTTCATCGCGGCGGTCAACCTGCCGTTTCCGCCGGGCGGCGACCCGCACGCGGCGCTGCCGTGGATGCGGCTCGCGGAGCAGGTCGGCATGTTCGTCGGGCAGGCGATGCCGGACGCGCCGAAGCAGCTCACGGTCACCCTCGCCGGCGTGCCCGAGAACTTGCGGAAGGCCTGCGTCGTCTCCGCGGTGAAGGGCGTCGTCTCGTCCTTCGCGGAGGGCGTCAATGTCGTGAACGCGACCTCGCTCGCGAAGCTGAACGGGATCGCGGTCTCGGACTCCGTGCGCGAGGATGCGGGCGGCTACGCGAGCCTCGTCACGGTGACGGCCGGGGACCGCAGCGCGTCGGGAACCCTGTTCGGCGAAAAGCACGGCCGCATCGTGGCCGTCAACGGTCTCTCCCTGGAGTTCTCTCCGGAGGGGACGCTCCTCGTCATTGCGAACCGGGACGTGCCGGGCGTCGTCGGGCGGATCGGAACGCTGCTCGGGTCCCGCGGCATCAACATCTCGGACTTCGCCTTGTCCCGGGGAAGGGACGGACGTGCGGCGGCCGTCGTGCGGATCGACCGGCCGGACGGCGGCACGATGGGGCCGGATCTCGTCAAGGCCGTCTCGACGCTCGAAGGGATCGATTCGGCGCGCCTCGTGACGCTCGGGTGAGCGCGTGAGCTCGGCGGTCCGCCTGCGCGCGAAGCGGCGCGTCGGCGTCGTGTTCGGCGGCCCTTCGCGCGAGCACGGCGTGTCGTTCGTTTCGGCGGCGTGCCTGCTCGCGAATCTACCGAAGGACGCCTACGAGGCGGTCCCGCTGTTCGTGGGGAAGAACGGGGTCTGGCACGGGCCGTCCGACTCCAGGACCGAGATGGAGCGCCAGCTCTCGCGGCCGCCGGAGGATCTGCTCCTCGACGGCATGAAGCCGGGGTCGAAGCCGGCCGGAACCTCGGACATCGTCGACTCCTTCTTCACGGCGTGGCACGCGGCCAGCGCCGACGTGCTCTTTCCCATCGTGCACGGGACGTTCGGGGAGGACGGGGTCCTCCAGGGGCTCCTCGAATCCCTCGGCATCCCGTACGTCGGGTTCGGGGTCGCGGCTTCGGCCGTGGGCATGGACAAGATCTTCATGAAGGCGGCGTTCGGCGCGGCGGGCCTCCCGCAGGTGGACTACGTCGGCTTCTCGAGCGCCGAGTGGAAGAACCCGGAGGGGCGCGCATCGCTCCGTGAGCGCGCGGGGCGTCTCGGCTTTCCTCTTTTCGTGAAGCCGGCGTGCGCCGGCTCTTCGGTGGGGGTTTCGAAGGTGAAATCGGAACGTGACCTCGCCCCCGCGGTCGAGGAGGCGTTTCTCGTGGACGGGCGCGTTCTCGCCGAACACGGCGTGGACGCGCGCGAGATCGAGTGCTCCGTTCTCGAGGGCCGGCCGGGCGGTCTCACGGAGGCTTCGCTGCCGGGCGAGATCGTCCCCGGGCACGAGTTCTACGACTACGCGGACAAGTACATCGCGACCGGCTCGCGCGCGATCATCCCGGCCGACCTGCCCGAGTCCTTCCAGGGCGAGGTGCGGCGGCTCGCCGTTCGTGCGTTCGACGTTCTCGGCGGCGCCGGCTTCGCGCGGGTGGACTTCTTCCTCGAGCGCGGCACGGATCGCCTCCTCGTGAACGAGATCAACTCCCTGCCGGGCTTTACTCCCATCTCGATGTTCCCGAAGATGTGGGAAGCGACCGGCCTGCCGCTGCCGAAGCTGCTCGACAGGCTCGTCCGGAGCGCGTTCCAGCGCCCGGTCCGGGGTCGCTGAACCGTCTACCGGTAGACGACGACGACGCCGGCGAGTCCCATCTCGCCGAGTGTGTCGCGCGCCGCGTCCGCCTCGGCGCGTGTCCCGTACGGTCCGAACTTCACGCGCTTCAAGCCCTGGAACTCCTCGATGTAGGGATTCGGGTAACGCGAGGCCAGCCGGTCCCTGAGCTTCACGGCGTTCGCCTCGTTGCCGAACGCTCCGGCTTGAACGGCCCATGCGCCGGTGTATGGCGCCGGGGCGGCGCTCGAGGTGATCGCCGTGTTCGCGGCCGTGACGGGCGGCGGTTCGTCGCTGCCCGCCCGGACGCGCGAGTTGTCGCCCAGCGTCACAATCCGGAGCGTGACGGGCACGACGCCGTCTCCAACCGACGCGATTTCCTGGGCGGCCGCCTTCGAGAGATCCACGATGCGGCCCGCCACGAAGGGCCCCCGGTCGTTGATCTTCACGCGAACGGTCCTGCCGTTCTTCTCGTTCGTGACATCCACGATTGTCCCGAGAGGCAGCGTGCGGTGCGCGGCCGAGATCTTCTCGGGCCGGAACGTCTCGCCCGAGGCCGTCGGCAGCCCGTCGAACTCCTTGCCGTACCACGACGCGAGGCCCCGCTCGCTGCTGGCGCTGCCGCCGACGGCGGCAACAGCAGTTTTCGCGGGTGGGGGGGAAGAGCAGGCAGTTAAGAGAAAGACAATTGGGAGAAAAGAGAATATTTCTTTGAAAGTAAATGCAGCGCGCCGCGACGCTGCATCGAATCCCGCCGCGTTCCGGCGCGCCGCAAGCTTATTCACCTTCTAAGAAATTCTTTCTTTCCTCTTCTTTTGTTCTTCTTCTCTCTTCCGAAGCAACATGTTCTTCCTCGTCGGTCACCTAAACTCGAACTTCCTCGCGTGTTTCGCCGCCGGCGGCCTCGGGATCGGTCGCGAGGATGGGCTCGATTTCGGTCTCGAGGAACTCGTCGACCTGCTCCGGCGCGCGGCCGATGAACCGCGCGGGCTCGGACGCGGCGATCACCTCCGCGGGCGTGAGCCCGAAGGCCGGGTCGGCCGCGATGCGGAAGAGGAGGTCGTTTTCGCCGCCCTCCGCCTTCATCCGGTCGCCCGCGGCTTGCGCGAGGACGCGCAGCTTCTCGTGAAGGGCCTGGCGATCCCCGCCCTTCATCGCGGCCGCCATGAGGATGTTCTCGGTCGCGAGGAAAGGCAGCTCCACGTCGAGACGTCGCCGGACGACGGCGGGATGGACGACGAGCCCGTCCGACACGGCGTCCCACAGGAGCAGGATCGAATCGGCCGAGAGGAACGATTCGGCGAGGGCGAGGCGCCGGTTCGCGGAGTCGTCGAGCGTCCGCTCGAACCACTGGGTCGCGTGCGTCCAGTTGCCGTTGTCTGCGATGGAGAGAAGCCAGCGCGCGAGGGAGTTCATCCGCTCGCATTTCATCGGGTTCCGTTTGTAGGGCATCGCCGACGATCCGACCTGCTTGCGGCCGAACGGCTCCTCGACCTCCTTCAGGTGCTGAAGGAGGCGGACGTCGTTCGCGAACTTCGAAGCGGAAGCCGCGAGGCCCGCGAGGGCGGAAAGGACGAGGGCGTCCTGCTTGCGCGTGTACGTCTGGCCGGAAATGAGGAGGCGGTCGGTGAAGCCCGCCTTCTGGGCGATGAGCCGGTCGAGACGTTCGGCCTTGTCCGCGTCCCCGTCGAACAGGGCCACGAACGAGGCCTGCGTTCCCGTCGCTCCCTTGCAGCCGAGAAAACGCAGCTCGTCGGCACGCCGGACCAGCTCGCGGTGATCGAGGGCGAGGTCCTGAAGCCAGAGACACGCGCGCTTGCCCACCGTGGTGGGCTGCGCCGCCTGAAAGTGCGTGAAGCCGAGGCAGGGGAGATCGCGGTAGGCGCGCGCGAACCGCGAGAGCCGGCCCATGACCCGCACCGTGCGCCTGGCGAGCAGGCGCGTCGCGGCGCGCAGGAGGAGAAGGTCGGCGTTGTCCCCCACGAAGGCCGAAGTGGCGCCCAGGTGCAGGACTCCTCTCGCCGCGGGCGCGACGTCCCCGAGGGCGTGGAGATGGGCCATGACGTCGTGCTTCGTCTCGCGCTCGTACCGGTCGGCGGCCGCGAGCTCCGCTTCGGTCGGCACGAGATGGGCGCGGAGGTCATCGAGCGAGGCCTCGGGGATGGGCAGCCCGAGATCCTTCTCGGCCTCCGCAAGCCAGAGCCAGAGCTTCCGCCACGTCGTGAACTTCGACCGCGCCGAGAACAGCGCGGACATCTCGGCCGAGGCGTAGCGGCTCGTGAGAGGATTTTCGTAGCGGTCGATGGGAGAGCCGGGCGCGTCGCTCATTGGCTCACTCCTCGAACTCGTCGTCCGTGGGCAGCCGGAATTCCTTCGTCTCGTCGTTGCCGCAGACGTTGCAGAACGCGCTCACGATGCCTTTCCTCTCGTCGTACTCGAAGAAGTAGCAGGGCGTGTCGCAGTTCAGGCAGACGAGGAACTCGACTTCTTCGCTCATGGCGGGGTCCCGTGAGCGTTCAGGTTAGCATCCCGGAGGCGGGCCCGTGCCGCCTCTTTCGAGGCCCCCATGACTCTCTCCATCGACTCCGAGATCGGTCGCCTGCGCGCGGTTCTCGTCCACGAGCCGGGACGCGAGATCGACCGCATGGTGCCGTCGATGATGCAGGATCTGCTCTTCGACGACATCCTCTTCGGGGCGCGCGCGCGCGAAGAGCACAGGCGGTTCAGGCAGGTGCTTCGCTTCGTCGCAGACGAGGTCCTCGACGTCCAGGATCTCCTCGAGGAGGTCCTCCGGGATCCCCACGCGCGCGACGAAGTGCTGACGGAGCTCTCCACGCTTCTCGCGTGGCCTCCCGCGGTCCTCTCCGCACTCAGTGAGCTGCCCCCCGCCCGTCTCGCCGCGGGCCTCGTGGAGGGAGTCGAGCGCCCCAGCCCCACGATCACCGGCTCGCTCGATTCCCTCTACCTTCTTCCGCCCCTTCCGAACTGGTTCTTCCAGCGCGATCCGGCCACCGTCGTGGGCCGCCGCGTCGTGCGGGGCTCGATGGCGACGCGCGCCAGGTGGCGCGAGCCGCTTCTCTCGGGCGCCGTGTTCGCACGCCACCCGCGATTCGCCGGCGCGGAGCCGAGCTTCTGGTTTCAGGAGTTCGCGGCGGGCGAAGGCCGCGACCTCGCGTGGGCGCGCATGCGTCCGACGCTCGAGGGGGGCGACGTCTTCGTGCTCTCCCCCGAGGTGCTCGTCATCGGCTACTCGGAGCGCACGGAGAAGACCACGATCGAGCGCCTCGCCGAAGCGCTCCGTCGCGAAGAGTCGGCCGTGCGCAAGATTCTCGTCGTCGCCATTCCGCCGCAGCGCGCGACGATGCACCTCGATACCGTCTTCACGCGGATCTCCTCGGGCGAATGTCTCTGCTACGGTCCGATGATCCTGCCGGGCGGCGCCGAAGAGGCGGACGTCTACGAGGCCGACCTCACGTCGCGCGAAATCACCTGGACCACGAAGGACGACCTGCTGTCGGCGCTCCTCGCGCTCGGCATCGATCTCGCCCCGATCCTGTGCGGCGGGGTGGATCCGATCGACCAGCAGCGTGAACAGTGGACCGACGGCGCGAACGCGTTCGCCCTCGCCCCCGGCGTCATTCTCTGTTACGACCGCAACGAACGGACGGCGGAAACGCTCTCACGTCACGGATACACGGTCGTGGCCGACGACGATCTCCTGCTGGGAAGGGAGACTCTCGACCTCAGGAAGCCCGGAAAGCACGCGATTCTTCTTTCGGCGCCCGAGCTCTCGCGCGCCCGCGGCGGTCCCCGCTGCATGACGATGCCGCTCGTGCGCGATCCGGTATAGAAAGGACGCCATGTTTCAGAAGGACCTGATCTCGATCCACGACCTGGCCGCTTCGGACGTCGCGGCGCTGTTCACGCTGGCCGCCGGCATGAAGGCCCGCCCGAAGGACTTCCGGGCGATGCTCTCCGGGAAGATCCTCGCGATGATCTTCGAGAAGTCCTCCACGAGGACGCGCGTTTCGTTCGAGGCAGGGATGACGCAGCTCGGCGGGGCCGCCCAGTTCCTGTCGGCGCGCGACATCCAGATCGGGCGCGGCGAGCCCGTCGCGGACACGGCGCGCGTCCTGTCGCGTTACGTGGACGGCATCATGGCCCGCACCTTCGCCCACGACACCGTCGTCCAGCTCGCCCGCCACGCGACGATCCCCGTCATCAACGGTCTGACGGATCTTCTCCATCCCTGTCAGGCGTTGACGGACTACTTCACGATGAGCGAGAAATTCGGGACGCTCGCGGGTCTCAAGCTCGCGTACGTCGGCGACGGAAACAACATGGCGCACTCGCTGATGTTCGGCGGGCCGAAGTGCGGCGTCCATGTGGCGGTCGCGACGCCGGCCGGCTACGAGCCGGACGCGTCCGTGACCGCTAACGCGCGCGCGGACGCGGCGGCGGCGGGAACGACCCTCCTCGTGACGCATTCCAGGGAGGAGGCGGTGGCCGGCGCCCACGTCGTCTACACGGACGTGTGGGCGTCGATGGGACAGGAGGCCGAGCAGCAGAAACGCGTGCGCGACTTCGCGGGCTGGACCGTCACGGACGACCTTCTCGCCCTCGCGAACAAGGGAGCCGTCTTCATGCACTGTCTCCCGGCGCACCGGGGAGAGGAAGTTTCGGCCGACGTCTGCGACGGGCCCCGTTCGGTCATCTTCGACGAGGCGGAGAACCGCCTCCACGTCCAGAAGGCGATTCTCGCCACGCTGATGGGTCGCTCCTGACGCGCCGACTCGTCTCCGCCGCCGCCTGCTGCGCTCTCGCGATCGGGGGCGCGTGCCGCAGGAGCGGCCCGGCCGCGCCGTCGCCGGCCGCGCTGGCCGACGACCGCGGTGTCGTCACGCTCGAGCGCGTCGCGGCGCGCGCCGACGCGGCCGCGAGATCGCCGCAGGTCCTCGTGCTGCCGCGCGGGACGGAGCTCAAGGTGCTCGAGTCCCGGGGCGACGCCGTCCACGTCGTGGCGGACCGGCGGGACCTCTGGCTGCCGGCCGGCAGTTTCGAGAGGAGGCCGGATCGCGAGGTGCGCGAGAAGCGCGCCGCGGCGGTCGCGGGTTTCACGCCGCAGCCGGCGCGGGCAGTCGAGTCCTGCCCGGTCCTCCTGGCTCCCGACTACGGCGCGGCGCGGTGGGGCACGCTCGAGGACGGTGACGACGTGGCCGTCGTGCTCTCGGATCACGATTTCTTCGGCATCCGCCTCGCCGGAAAGATGCTCGCGTTCGTCCCCGCGCGTTCCGTGCGGCTCCTTCCGTCCGCCGTGGCGGCGGGACCGGCCGAAGCCCGCGGGCGAGGAGTCGTGCCCGAAGTGCAGTCGCTCGGGGGTCCGGACCGCGAGCTCGGCCCGACGCCGGGGGGAGGCGTCTCGATGCCGGCGGCCGGCCCGGGCGGAGCTCCGATCCCCGCGACCCCACCGGCGGCGGCTGCGCGGTCGCCGGTCCACCCTCAGGAGCCGCTCGTGTCTCTTCCCGACGGGTCCGAGCCCCCCGTGCTCGTCTCGCGCGTGGACGCGCGCTATCCGGAAGCGGCCCACCGAATGAACCTGAGCGGCGAAGTCATGCTGCGGATCGTCGTGGAAGCGAGCGGCTCCGTGGGCCGGATCGACGTGCTCACGGCCGGACCCGCGGGGATGACGGAGGCCGCGGTGGATGCGGTCCGGCGGTGGACGTACCGCCCCGCCCGGGTTCATGGGGAGCCCGTGGCGGTCTGGAAGATCGTGAGGATCCGATTCGCCCGGACGGTCGAACGCGAGCCTCCCCCGGACTGATCCGGCTATCCCGGGACCGCACCTTCAGGTCCCTATAAACTCCGTCTCGGCGATGCTGGAGATCGTTTACGAGGTCGAGGGGCAGACACGGCGCTTCCTCCTGTCCGGCGGAGACGTGTCGATCGGGCGCGCGAGCGAGAACGGGATCGTCCTGAACGACTTTTCCGTTTCGCGGAGGCACGCGCTCCTGTCCGAGCGCGGCGGCGTCTGGACGATCGAGGATCTCAAGTCGACGAACGGCGTGAAGGTCAACGGTGAGTTCGCGCCGAAGTCGCCGCTCCGCGCGAACGACGTCCTCTCGGTCGGGGCGTTCACCCTCCTGGTCCGCGAGCAGCCGACGACGAAGAGCATCGCGGCGAAGTCGATCGGCGACTCGAGCTCGACGTTCGTTCGCTCGATCGCGGATTTCAACCGGGACTACAACCTCGACGCCACGAGCGTGGGTGCGTCGGACGCCGCGCGAACACTGCCGGGCCGGCGGCCCACGCCCGAGAAAGGGCGCGAGAAGATCTTCGAGATCCTCGTCCAGGTGGCCCGCACGCTCATCGAGGCGCCCGACGTGGACCAGATTCTCTCGAAGGTCGTGGACCTCCTTTTCGACTTCCTGCCCGCCGAACGCGCCGTCGTCGTGCTGCGTGAGGACTCGGGGCGCTTCGTCGCGACGCTCGCGCGCCAGAGGGGACGCGCCGGCTCGGAGGCCACGGAGACTTTCTCCCACACGATCGTCGAGACCGTCGTGCGCGAGCGCGTGGCGGTCCTGACCTCGGACGCTCTCACCGACGATCGCTTCGAGGCGGGCCAGTCGATCCGCATTCAGCAGATCCGGTCGGCGATGTGCGTCCCCCTCTGGAACCGCGAAAACGTCATCGGCGCCCTTCACGTCGACACGCCCCTGAAGGCCGGCACGTTCACGGCGGACGACCTCGACCTCCTGACCGCGCTCGGGAACTTCGCGGCCGTCGCGATCGAGCGCGCGCGCCTCCAGGGGCGCATCGCGAAAGAGGAGCGGATCCGGGAGCGCCTCGCGCGCTATCACTCGCCGGGCGTCGTCGAGGAGATCGTGTCCGAGGGCCCGGCCGGCGTGGAGAAAGTCCGGACCCGGGACGTGACCGTGTTCTTCGCCGACATCGTCGGGTTCACGACGGTCGCGGAGACGATGGCTCCCGAAGACCTGTCGCATTTTCTCGAGACGGTCTTCACGTTCGCCGCGGACGCGATCTTCGAGCAAGGGGGCACGCTCGACAAGTTCATCGGGGACGCCGTGATGGCGTTCTTCGGCGCCCCGATTCCGCAATCCGATCACCCCCGCCGGGCGGTGGCGGCGGCGGCGAAGCTGATCGAGAGCCTGAAGGCATGGAACGTGGGGCGCGTGCGGCGCGGCGAGCCGGAAGTGGCGGTGCGGGTGGGCGTCAACTCCGGGCACGCGGTGGTCGGCGACATCGGGTCCGACCGCCGCGTGGACTACACCGTCCTCGGGAACACGGTGAACGTCGCCGCGCGTCTCGAAAACCAGGTCGCCGGACCGAATGAGATCGTGGTGGGAGAGGAGACCGCGCGTCGCGCGCGCGGCGCGTTCGTCTTCGAACCGCTCGGGGAACAGAGCCTGAAGGGCCTCACGAAGGGACTGAGAGCTTTTCGGGTCGTCCTCGCCGAAACCGGCGTGCCGGTTCGACCTCCGAAGTGAGGGACGCCGCGGACGCGCTCTCCGGGCTGACGTTCGTGACCTCGAACGCGGGCAAGGCGCGCGAGGCGGAGGCGCTTCTCGGCCGCACGGTGACGGCGCGCTCGCTCGACATTCCCGAGATCCAGTCGCTCGACTTCTCGGAAGTGGCCCGCGCGAAGGCCATCGTCGCGGCACGGGCGCTCGGCGTCTCCGTCCTCGTCGAGGACTCGGGCCTCGTCGTCGGCGGATGGGGAGGATTCCCGGGACCGTTCACGAAGTGGATCACGATGGGAGCGCTCGGCCAGGAGGGGTTCGCGAAGATGCTCGACGGGTTCTCCGATCGAAGCGCCGAGGCGGTCTCGGCGCTCGCGGTCGCGCGACCCGGGCAGGAGGAGAAGGACGTCGTCGTCGCGGTCGGGCGCGTCGCGGGATCGATCGCCCTCCATCCGCGCGGAGAGAACGGCTTCGGCTGGGACGTGCTGTTCATTCCCGAGGGCGCGACGCACACGTGGGCCGAGATGAGCGACGCGGAGAAGATGCGCGACTCGCACCGGGCCAGGGCCTTTCGAGGACTGCGCGCTCTGTTGCAGGCCCGCGCGTCCGAATTCTCGTAGAAAAGCGCAGCTATTCGCTGCGCCTCAGGACAGGCGGCGGCGACATCTGGTTCACTGATTCAGAACCGTTCGAGGCCGCGAACGGAATGCCTGTCCGTCCCCTCGAACCGAAGGCCACCAAAGTTCGCGGGCTCGTCACGATCGGAAAACGGCCGCTCGCGAAGGCCCATCTCACGTTCGGGTCGGATGCGGGTCCCGAGTCGGTTTCGCTGACGTCGAAGGAAGACGGGACCTTCGTCGGTTTCCTGCCGCGCTTCGGGCGCTGGCACGTCACGTCGCGGTCGGAGTCGCCACACCTCCACCGCGAGGTCGACGTGGACGTGATCCACAGCCACAGGGGAGCGGAGCTCGACGTTGAGGTTCGGCTGATTCCGACTGGTTTGGAGGGCGAGCTCGTTGACGCCGACGGCCATCGAATCATGAAGGCCGTGATCAATCTGAGCGGGCCACAGGCAGACCACCGGGATGAGCGTGTGGAGAGCGGTACGTTTCGTTTTGAACACCTGAACGAGGGCGCGAATTTCATCGAGGCTTCGAATGCGTATCGCGACGACGGCGGCAAGCTGCACCTTCTCCGGAGCGAGATGAAGGACACCGAGGTGGCGGGCGGCACTTCGGATCCCGCGTGGCTCCAGATCGTCCTTCTGAAAGAGGTTGGCATCAGGGAGCGAATCGTCTCGCCGGCGGGAGAGGGGGTGCCGCGCGCCACCGCGTACGTCATCGATGGCAGAGCGGGGCAGGGCGCTCTGTTGATTCCAAAGCGATCCGACGCAAACGGGAGGGTGTCTCTGCCGCTTCTCGAAGGAGTCGCCGATGTCTGCGTCGCGGTGACGCACGAGTCGTTTTCCGCGCGGCTCACCCGGGTTCAGGTAACGGGCGACGAGCAGGAGCTGCCGGTCTCACCTCTCGGAGGAACGCTGCTGGTCGACGCTCCCTTCTGGAACTCCAAACGCCTGGAAGACAAGAGGGTCGTCGTTTTTCACTCGGGGTGCGCGATCTTCCCCTGGTTATTTCAGCATCTCGTCAAGGGCTCTCATGGCGACACCGGCGTTCGGTGGACGTACCGGATGCCGCAAGTCGAACCCGGCCCCTATTCGGTCTGCGCGGTGACGAACAGCGAGCTCGCGGCCTATGACGGCCGAGCCGCGGCGTTCGAACCGTGCGTCTACGGCGTCCTCGCGCCCGGCGGGATGCTCGAGCTGAAGCTCCTCCCCTGATCACCCTTTGGAGAAATCGAGCTATCCCTAGCTCCGCAGTCGCGTTCTTGCTTCCGCCTTGAGCCGCGCCGCGAGCTCGTCCACCTTCGTCAAGAGCTCCTCTTTCGTCCCCTCCGTCCTGATCACGATGTCCGAGACCTCCTCGCGCGCCGCGTCGGAGAACTGCGCGGCCATGCGTTTCACGAACTCGTTCGGGTCCGTCTCGCCGCTGCGGTGGATCGCGCGCTTGAGCCTCATGTCCGCGGGCGCGGAGACCGCCACGAGGACGTCGAAGCGCTGACGTCCGCCGGTCTCGACGAGGAGAGTCGCCTCGATGACGCCGAGCGTCTCGCCCTTCGCCTCGAGGTCGCCGAACCACTTCGCCTGCTCGTCGCGGACGAGAGGGTGGATGATGGCGTTGAGGCGCGCCAGCGAGGCGGGGTCGTGGAAGACGCGCATCGAGAGCTTCCGCCGGTCGACCGAACCGTCCGCGGCGAGGAAATCCGGCCCGAAGGCCTCCACGACCGCGCAGGCGCCCGCGCTCCCCGCGCGATACAGGTCGTGCACGATGAGATCCGCGTCGAGGACCGGGATGCCGTGCTCGCGAAGCCGGGCCGCCACCGTGCTCTTGCCGGAGGCCAGCCCGCCCGTGAGCCCGACTTTCAGAATCATCCGCGGCGGGCCCTGCAGAGTTCGAGGGTGTTCTTGAGGAGGTGCGCGATCGTCAGGGGGCCGACGCCTCCGGGAACGGGCGTGTAGCGCGACGCCCGCGGGAAGGCCGTCGACGGGTCGCAGTCGCCGACGAGCGTCGAGCCGTTCTTCTCGAAGGCGGCCCGCCGCCTCGCGTCTCCGGGAAAGAACCGTTCGAGGTCCGCGCGCGTCGTGACGCGGTTGATGCCGACGTCCACGAGAACGGCGCCCTCCTTCACGAAGTCCCCGGTGACGAAGCCCGGCCGTCCGATCGCGGCGACGAGGAGATCCGCCTCGCGACACAGGCCGGGCAGGTCGCGGGTCTTCGAATGCGCGATCGTCACGGTGGCGTCCCTCCGGAGGAGAAGCAGCGCCGTCGGTTTTCCCACGATGTCGCTCCGGCCGACGACGACGGCCCGCGTCCCACGGAGGGCCACGCCCTCGCGATCGAGCAGCTCGAGAATCCCGGCGGGCGTGCAAGGCACCGGCGCCGGCTTTCCCTGCAGGAGCCGGCCGGCATTCACGGGGTGAAACCCGTCGGCGTCCTTCGTGGGGTCGATCGCTTCGAGGATCCGGGCGGTGCCGATGTGCTTCGGGAGCGGGAGCTGGACGAGGATCGCGTCGACTGCATCGTCGCGGTTGAGGCTCGCGACCGTCGCGAGGAGCTCGTCCTCGGCGACGCCCGCGGGAAAACGAAGCGTGCGTTCGGCGATTCCCGCCTCGCGGGCGGCGGCGCCTTTGCCTGCGACGTACACGGCGCTCGCGGGATCCTCGCCCACGAGGACTACCGCGAGGCCGGGGACGAGGCCCCGCGCGGCGAGCGTCGCCACGGCGGACGCCACTTCGGCGCGTATCGCCTTCGAGACGGCCGCGCCGTCGAGAATCCGGGATGTCACGGCCGTATTGTGGACGAGCTCTCCTAACCTTCTCGGAAATCGTGCTCTTCGGACCGCCGGATGACGGAACCCTCGCTTGACAGGCAGAGGAAGGGGGCGTATTTTTCACTGCCCTGCGGGTGGATGGTTCGCCGATACCCGCTTTTCGTGTGCCGTCGGGGCCCTGGTCTTTCGATGCTCTCCTCGTTTCGCATCGTGGGACCGACCCCGGAATCTTCCAGCCGGGGTCATCGCACCCCTCAACCGCCCCGATCGGAGACCGCTGTTCCCGTGAGCACCCGCACGCCGCTTCCCAAGATCTCCGACAACTCCCGACGCTGGATCATCGTCGACGCCGACGGGAAGGTCCTCGGACGCCTCGCGACGTTCGTCGCGCGGCACCTCACGGGCAAGACGAAGGCCATCTACACGCCGTTCCTCGACACGGGCGACTTCGTCGTCGTGGTCAACGCCGAGAAGGTCGCCTTCACCGGCGCGAAGCTCGGCCAGAAGCTCTACCGCCACCACACCGGTTTTCCCGGGGGCCTCCGGACCATCGACGCCGGCAAGCTCAGGGACACGCATCCCGTGCGGGTCATCGAGGCGGCCGTGCGCGGAATGCTCCCGAAGACGAAGCTGGGCCGGAAGATGTTCAAGAAGCTGAAGGTTTACTCCGGTCCCGACCACCCGCATTCCGCCCAGTCTCCGGCCGCCGCCGCGGTCTGAATCCAAGAGGAGTGACGCACCCCGTGACGAACCTCCAGTTCCAGGCCGTCGGACGCCGAAAAGAATCGGTCGCCCGCGTGTACCTTCGCCCCGGCAAGGGGATCGTGAAGGTCAACGACCGCACGTTCGAAGATTTCTTTCCGAACGACGTGCTCAAGATGGTCATCCGCCAGCCCCTCCAGCTCACCGAGACGGTCGACAAGTTCGACGTCGTCGCCCTCGTCGAGGGCGGCGGGAGCGCGGGCCAGGCCGGCGCCATCCGCCACGGAATCGCCCGCGCGCTCTGCCTGTTCAACCTCGAGCTCCGCGGGACGCTCAAGAAGGCCGGTCTCCTCACGCGCGACTCGCGCATGAAGGAGCGCAAGAAGTACGGACAGCGCGGCGCCCGCGCCCGGTTCCAGTTCTCGAAGAGGTAATGGGGGACAGATGAGCCAGATCACGATGAAGGAGCTGCTCGAGGCGGGCGTTCACTTCGGCCACCAGACGAAGCGCTGGAACCCGAAGATGAAGAAGTACATCTTCGGCAAGCGCAACGGCATCTACATCATCGACCTCCAGAAGACCCTCAAGTGCTTCCGCGAGGCCGCGGCGTTCATCACGGACGTCGCCTCGCAGGGCAAGAACATTCTCTTCGTCGGGACGAAGCGCCAGGCGCAGGACGCCATCTACGAGGAGGCGAACCGCTGCGGCATGTTCTACGTGAACAACCGCTGGCTCGGCGGCACCCTCACGAACTTCGTGACGATCCGCAAGTCGATCAGCCGCCTCAAGGAGATCGAGGTCATGCTCGCCGAAGGATCCGACGCGATCCTCACGAAGAAAGAGCGCATCCATCTCGACCGCGAGAAGGCGAAGCTCGCGAAGAACCTCGTCGGCATCAAGGAAATGGAAGAGCTTCCGGACGTCCTTTTCGTGATCGACCCGAAGAAGGAAGCGATCGCGGTCCAGGAGGCCAAGAAGCTCGGAATCCCGGTCGTCGCGATCGTCGACACGAACTGCGATCCCGACGACATCACGCACGTGATTCCGGGCAACGATGACGCGATCCGCGCCATCAAGCTCTTCACGGGCAAGATGTCCGACGCGGTCCTCGAGGGCCTGCACGCGCAGGAAGAGCGCTTCGTGGGCAAGGTCGAGCATCCGGACGACGAGCCGATGCCCACGAACTTCCAGGTCACCGACGCGAGCGCCGCCAAGCCCGAGACGGCTGTCCTTCCGTCCCCGGTCTGATCGTTTCTCAGAAATGACGGCCGGCGGGGGACAGAGGTCTCCCGCCGGTTTTTTCACGTAAGGGGTCTTTGATGGCGATTTCCGCAGT
Source organism: Thermoanaerobaculia bacterium (assembly GCA_963809425.1). GTDB lineage: Bacteria > Acidobacteriota > Thermoanaerobaculia > UBA5066 > UBA5066 > Fen-183. Next base: position 417,920 of record CAWEJK010000013.1, on the reverse strand, counting down.
GATGGTCAAGATGCTCCGCGACAAGACGGGCGCCGGAATGCTCGACTGCAAGCGCGCGCTCGAGGAGACGAACGGCAACGTCGACGAGGCCGAGAAGGTCCTTCGTAAGAAGGGCCTCGCCGCCGCGGCGAAGAAAGCGGGCCGCGTGGCCGCGGACGGCCTCATCGGCTACAAAGTCGAAGGCGGCACCGCAACGCTCGTCGAGGTGGCCTGCGAGAGCGACTTCGTCGCGAAGACCGAGAAATTCCTGAGAATGAAAGACGCGCTGACGTCGTTCATCTTCGACCACGCCGCGCTGGGCGATACAGCCGACGGGAACGTCGAGGTCCTCGCGGCCATGCCGCCTCCGAAGAGGATGCCCCATGCTGGCGCGACAATCACGGAGTCCCTCCAGGCGTTCACCGGCGATCTCGGCGAGAAAACCGAGGTGCGCCGCTTCGCGCGCCTCGTGGCCGGTGCCGGCTCCGCGCTCACGCTGTACGCCCACCCGGGCGACAAGACCGTCGTCGTCATCGAGACGAAGGGAATGCCCGCGGACCTTTCGAAGGACCTCGCGATGCACGTCGCGGCGCTGGCCCCTCAGTTCGCGAACCGGGACGGCGTTTCGGCCAAGGCGCTCGCCGACGAGCGAGAGATCGCGCGCGCGAAGGCGGTCGCGGCCGGGAAGCCGGAAGCCGTCGCCAGCAAGATGGTGGAAGGGATGATCGGAAAATGGTTCGGCGAGGTCGTCCTCCTCGATCAGCCATTCGCGAGGGACGACAGCAAGAAAGTGTCCCAGGTCATCGCGGAGCGCGCGGGCGCGGACGCGTCGGTCGTCCGTTTCGTGCGCTTCAAGGTGGGCGAGGGCATCGAGAAGAAGGGTGGGGACTTCGCCGCCGAAGTTGCCGCGCTCATCAAGTAAGAACGTGGAAGCCCGCTACCGCAGGGTCCTGCTGAAGCTCTCCGGGGAGGCGCTCCTCGGCAGCCAGCCCTTCGGCATCGAGCCGGCCGTGGTCGCGCGCATCGCCGACGAGATCGCGGAAGTCGCGCGTCTCGGAGTGGAGATTGCCGTCGTCATCGGCGGCGGAAACATCATCCGGGGCGTTTCGGCCGCGACGCAGGGAATCGACCGCGTCACGGGCGACTACATGGGGATGCTCGCGACCGTCATCAACGCCCTCGCTCTGCAGGACTCCCTCGAGAAGCGGGAGGTCCACACGCGCGTCATGACGGCCTTCGAGGTGCGCGCGGTGGCCGAGCCGTTCATACGGCGGCGCGCGATCCGTCACCTCGAGAAGAAGCGCTGCGTCATTTTCGCGGGCGGCACGGGCAGCCCGTACTTCACGACGGACTCGGCGGCCGCGCTCCGCGCGAACGAGGTCCGCGCCGAGGCGATTCTGAAGGCGACCCGCGTGGACGGCATCTATACCGCCGACCCCAAGAAGGATCCCACGGCCGCCTTCCTGCCGCGCGTGACCTATCAGGACGTTCTCGAAAAACGGCTCGCGGTGATGGACGCCGCCGCGGTCGCGCTCTGCCGGGACAACAAGATGCCCATCCGCGTCTTCAACCTCCTCGTCCCGGGCAACATTCGCCGCGTCGTCCTGGGCGAGGCGGTCGGAAGCATCGTCGAAACCGCGAAGGCCTGAACGGACCGCCGAGAAAACGAGGAGGCACGATCCATGCCGCTGGCCGAGATCAAGAGGGAAACCGAGCGCCGCATGCACGCGTCCCTGGACGCGCTCAAGACCGAGCTGAAGCACCTCAGGACGGGCCGCGCGTCCGTCGGGATCCTCGAGGGAATCCTCGTGGAGTACTACGGCACGATGACGCCTCTCAATCAGGTTTCGAACCTGTCGACGCCGGACGCCACGCTCATCCTGGCCGTCCCCTGGGAGCCGTCGCTTTGCCCGGTCATCGAGAAGGCGATCCGGACGAGCGATCTCGGCCTCAATCCGTCCTCGGACGGGAAGATCGTGCGCATTCCCGTCCCGCAGCCCACGGAAGAGCGACGCAAGGAGATCGTCAAGAAGGCGCACGGTTTCGCCGAGCACGCGAAAGTCGAGATCCGCCACCACCGCCACGAGGGGAACGACGCGATCAAGAAGGAAGCGAAAGCCTCCTCGGTCTCCGCGGACGACGAGAAACGCGCCCTCGACGAGATCCAGAGGATGACGGACAAGAGCGTCGCCGAGGTGGACAGCGTCCTGAAGACGAAGGAAGCGGAAGTTCTCGCCCGGTGAAGAAGAGACGGTGAAGAAACCCCAGGGTGTCCCGGCGACCCTCGCCACGGCGCTCATCCCGGCCGCCGGATTCGGAGCCCGCTTCCACGAGGGCGGGCCGAAGGCGCTCGTGCCGCTCCTCGGCAAGCCGATGCTCCTGCACGCGCTCGAACGGCTGGCCGCGTCGGGGCGGCTGCGGTCGGCGGTGATCGCCGTATCGCCCGGTCACGAGGACGCGTTTCGCAAGGCGCTCGCGGACGCGCCCGTGCCCTACGTGCTCGTCGAGGGCGGAGTGACGCGGCGCGAGTCCGTCGCGCGGGCGTTCCTCGCGGCGAAGTTCGAGAACGACGACGAGCTCGTCCTGGTCCATGACGCGGCGCGGCCGCTCGTCGATCCCGAGGAGGTCGCGGCCGTCGTGGACGCCGCCGCGAAGACCGGGGCGGCCATCGCGGGTTACTCGGTCGTCGAGACGATCAAGCGCGTCCACGGAGGCGCGGTCGTCGAGACCGTCCCGCGCGAAGATCTCTTCGCGGCGACGACGCCCCAGGTGTTCCGCGCGGGTCTCCTCCGGCCCGCGGTGGCGAAAGAGGGCGGCCCGGAGACGACCGATGACGCCCAGCTCGTGGAGCGGACCGGCATCTCCGTGACCGTCGTCCTGACGTCGCGCTGGAACATGAAGATCACGTACCCCGAGGACCTCGCGTGGGCCGAGGCCTTCCTCGCGCGCGGCTGACGTGAGGATCGGCCACGGCTTCGATGCGCATCCGCTCCTCGCCGGGCGCCCGTGCGTCCTCGGAGGCGTGACGATTCCATCCGATTCCGGCCCCCTCGGGCATTCCGACGGCGACGTCGTTCTTCACGCGCTCGCCGACGCTCTCCTCGGGGCGGCGGCGGCAGGCGACCTCGGGTCCGTATTCGGTACGGACCGCCCGGAGTGGAAGGACGCTTCCGGCGAGGCGCTCGTGCGCCACGTCCGGGAGCTGACCGACCACCCGGCCATCGGTAACGTGGACGTGACGATCCTGGCTCTGCGCCCGAAGGTCGCCGAATTCCGGGAGGCCATGAGGGCGAACATCGCCGCGCTCCTCGGCGCCGAGCCCGCGCGCGTCTCGGTCAAGGCGTCCTCCGGTAACGGTCTCACCGCTTTCGGCCGGGGCGAGGGAGTCGCGGCGACCGTTCTCGTGCTCGTCGGGGAGGCGGCTCCCGCGTGATCGTCTCCGGCTTTCATCCCGTCCGCGAAGTGCTCGAGCGTCGTCCGCGTTCCGTCGAGGCGCTCCTCGTGCAGCGGGGCCGCAAGGACGCGCGCGCCGGAGAGATCGAGGAGCTCGCGCGCCAGAAGGGCGTCCCGGTCCGCATCGTCGCGAGGGAAGAGCTCGACCACGTCGCGGGCCGCGCCCACAACGGGGTCGCGGCCCGCGTCGCCGAGCGCGACTACGACGACATCGAGGCGTGCCTCTCGGGGGCGAAGGGGAGCCGCTGCGTGCTCTTCCTCGACGAGGTCACGGACCCGGGCAACCTCGGGTCCGTGCTCAGGACGGCGGGCGCGGCGGGCGCTTCCGTCGTTTTGACGGAGCGGCATTCGGCGGGGCTCAACGAGACCGTTTCGAAGGCGTCGGCGGGTGCGCTCGAGCGCGTGAGGGTGGGCCGCGTCGTCAACGCCGCCAGGTTCATCGCCCAGGCGAAAGAGGCGGGATTCTGGGTATACGGCGCCGCGATGGAAGGCGAAGACCTCTTCGGCGTGGACATTTCCGGCGACGTGGTGCTGTGCCTCGGGTCCGAGGGGGACGGGCTTCGGCGCCTCACGAAGGAATCGTGCGATCGATTGCTTTCCATTCCGATGAAGGATGGGGCCGGCTCACTGAACGTCGCGGTGGCGGCGGGGGTGCTGGCCTACGACTGGGTGAGGCGCCAACGCCGCACTGCCTCACGACGGCATGAAAATGGCTTGACGCCATGCGAGGCGGGCTGATATAAACCTCAGTTCGCGCCTTTGCCGAGGTGCGCGAAGCCGTGCCACCGCTTCCATTTACCAGTTTTCGGGTCGCACGGTCGAGCTTTCTTCGGTGTAAACGCGAACGCTGGCGTAGCTCAATAAGGTAGAGCAGCCGATTTGTAATCGGCAGGTTGCGGGTTCGAGTCCCATCGCCAGCTCCAAGGTGAGCCTCCGGGGCCGGAGAACGGGATCAACGAAGGACGGGATACGGGCAGATGGCCGAGCGGTTAATGGCAGCAGACTGTAAATCTGCCGCACTCACGTGCTACGGGGGTTCGAATCCCTCTCTGCCCACCACCCGCTACGCGGGTGGCGGGCATGGTTTGCCATCTGCTTTCCCGAACCCTTCCGCGCCAAGGCACGCAGAAGCACTGACCGTGCGGGCCCACGTAGCTCAGTTGGTAGAGCACGTCCTTGGTAAGGACGGGGTCAGCAGTTCAAATCTGCTCGTGGGCTCCATTTCCTCCGCACGAATCGCGCTCTTTCGCGGGAGTAACTCAGGGGTAGAGTCACAGCCTTCCAAGCTGTTGGTCGCGGGTTCGAATCCCGTCTCCCGCTCCATGGGCAACAACGTGGCTTTCACACAGGGGTGTAGCTCCAACTGGCTAGAGCGGCGGTCTCCAAAACCGTAGGTTCGGGGTTCGAATCCCCGCACCCCTGCCAAGGCCGTCGGCGTGACGACGCAGGAACGAACGACTCGACAACGCAGAAACCTCGAACGTAAGGACGAACGAAAGACATGAACCTGAGCGAGCGCTGGAACAACTTCCGCGGATTCCTCACCGAGGTCCGGAAGGAATCGGGAAAGGTCTCGTGGCCCGGTCGTGAAGAGGTCGTCGGCACGACCACGGTCGTCATCGTCTACACCGCCCTCGTCGGCGCCTTCCTGTTTCTCGTGGACACGGCCGTGACACCGCTCGTGAACAAGCTCTTCGCGGCCTTCGGCAGCTGAACGACAAAGGACGGACACCCGTGAGCACCACCGATCCACAGGACCAGACGACGGCCGCCGCACCCGCGGGCGCGCCGATGGACTGGTTCATCGTGCACACGTATTCGGGCTTCGAGGACCGCGTCGTTCTCGAGCTGACGAACCGCATCAAAGCGCTCGGCATGGAGTCCCACTTCGGCGAGATCCGCGTGCCGAAGGAGACGGTCGTCGAGATGAAGGCCGGCAAGCGCCGCAACGTCGAGCGGAAGTTCTTCCCGGGTTACGTTCTCGTCCAGATGGAGATGTCCGACGAGACCTGGCACCTCGTGCGCAACACGCCGAAGGTGACCGGGTTCGTGGGCGGCTCCTCCAAGGCGCCCGTGCCGCTCACGCAGGAGGAGGTCGACTCGATCCTGCACCACACCGCCGAGTCGAAAGAGAAGCCGAAGCCGCGCTACGTCTACGAACGCGGCGAGCAGGTCAAGATCACGGACGGCCCCTTCAAGGAATTCACGGGGCTCGTGGAAGACATCAACCTCGAGCGCTCCACGCTGCGCGTTCTCGTCACCATCTTCGGGCGGCCGACGCCGGTCGAGCTCGAATTCGTCCAGGTTCAGAAGCTGTAAGGAAAAGCGATGGCAAAGAAAGTTACCGGGTACGTGAAGCTCCAGATCGAGGCGGGCAAGGCCACGCCTGCCCCGCCCGTCGGCACCGCGCTCGGCCCGCAGGGCGTGAACATCATGGACTTCTGCAAGGCCTTCAACGCGAAGACCGCGAAAGACGCCGGGCTGATCATCCCGGTCGTCGTCACGGTCTTCTCCGACCGGTCCTACTCCTTCATCACGAAGACGCCGCCGGCGGCCGTGCTGTTGAAGAAGGCGGCGAAGCTCGAGAAGGGCTCGGGCGTCCCGAACAAGACGAAGGTCGGGAAAGTCACGAAAAAGCAGGTCGAGGAAATCGCGAAGCTCAAGCTCGTCGACCTGAACACCGTCGATCTCGCCGCCGCCGTCAAGTCGGTGGAGGGAACGGCCCGATCCATGGGAATCGAGGTCGTCGGCTGACGCCGCGACCAAGAGGCGGAAGCCTCCCGCACCGGGCCTCTCCCGGCGCGTGGTTCGACGGTGCCCGGGATGCCTCCCGGGGCTTCTCGCCGGCGGGCCCGAGGGACGCGACCGACTCCGGAGTGCAAACATCATGAGTGGTAAGAAATTCACCGCGGCCGCCGCGAAAGTCGACCAGGCGAGGATCTACGACGTGCCCCAGGCCGTCGCCCTCGTCAAGTCGGCGGCGTTCGCAAAGTTCAACGAAACGGTCGAGGTCGCGCTGCGCCTCGGCGTCGACCCGAAGCACGCGGACCAGATGGTGCGCGGCACGGTCGTGCTTCCGCACGGTCTCGGGAAGACGACCCGGGTCGCCGTCGTGGCCTCGGGCGAGAAGATCAAGGAGGCCGAGGCCGCCGGCGCGGACCTCGTCGGCGGGGACGACCTCGTCGCGAAGATCCAGGCCGGCATGCTCGACTTCGAGGCTCTCGTCGCGACGCCGGACATGATGAAGTCGCTCGGCCGTCTCGGCAAGCTGCTCGGGCCGCGCGGCCTGATGCCGAACCCGAAGGCCGGCACCGTCACGTTCGACGTCGGCAAGGCCGTCACGGAGCTCAAGGCCGGCAAGATCGAGTTCCGCGTCGACAAGACCGCCATCATCCACGTGCCGGTCGGGAAGATCTCCTTCGGCGAGAAGCAGCTCGTCGAGAACACCGAAGCGCTGCTCTCGGCGGTCCAGAAGGCGAAGCCCGCGACCGCGAAGGGGAAGTACATGCGCTCGGTCGTCCTCTCCTCGACGATGGGCCCCGGCATCGCGGTGGACCCCGCGACGGCCGAGAAGCTCGTCGGAAAGGTGGCGTCATGAACGCACCCGACACGGTGAACGCCACCCGCGCGTCGAAGAACGCGGAAGTCCTGGCGATGGAGAGCACGGTCGCGAAGGCGATGCACGCGTTCCTCATCGACTACAAGGGCCTCACGGTTCCCGCCGTCACGGACCTGCGCCGGCAGATCAAGAGCGCGAGCTCGGACTACGTCGTCGTCAAGAACACGCTCGCGCTCCGCGCGATCGAAGGCAAGCCCCTCGGATCCCTGAAGGAGCACTTCACCGGGATGACGGGCGTCGCCTACAGCACGAAGGACGTCGTCGCCCTCGCGAAGGTGCTCCACACCTTCGGCAAGACGAACCCGAACCTGAAGGTCAAGGCCGCCCTTCTCGACGGCAAGCCCGTCGCGGCGAAAGAGCTCGAGACCCTCGCGAACCTGCCCTCGCGCACCGAGCTCGTGGGCAAGCTCCTCGGCCTGATGCAGTCGCCGATACGGCGCCTCGTCACGGTCCTTTCCGCCCCGCATCGCAACGTCGCGGCGACGCTCGCGGCGATTTCGCTTCAGAAGTCCAAATCCACCGAACACGCGGCCTAGGCCGAAGAATCAGGAGAAGAATCATGGCTCTCAACGTCGAAACTTTCGTGAAGGAAATCGAGTCGATGTCCGTCCTCGAGCTCAACGGCCTCGTGAAGGCTCTCGAGGAAAAGTTCGGTGTCTCCGCCGCCATGATGGCCGCCCCCGCGGCCGCCGCGGGCGCCGCCCCGGCCGCTGCCGCCGCCGAGGAGCAGACCGAGTTCACGGTCGTCCTCAAGGAAGCCGGCGCGAACAAGATCAACGTCATCAAGGCAGTCCGCGAGGTCAACAACTCCCTCGGCCTGAAGGAAGCGAAGGACCTCGTCGAGAACCTCGGAACGGTCAAGGAAGGCGTCTCCAAGGACGAGGCCGCCTCGATCAAGAAGAAGTTCGAGGACGCAGGGGCGAAGGTAGAGGTCAAGTAGCCCGGAAGGGGGTCCGGGGGGAACCAGGGTCTGGTTCCCCCCGGGCATGACTTTCCTCCGAATCCCCTCGTTCTTCGCCGCCCCCTCGCGCGCCTCATTCCCCGGCCTGCGCGCGGCCATGAGAGGACACACCACCCCATGAACGGACGCAATCTCGCACCCGGCGCGAAAGAGCGCTCGAGTTTCGGAAAGATCCGCTCGTTCCTGCCCCTCCCGAACCTGATCGACGTTCAGCGCAAGTCCTACGAGGACTTCCTCCAGATGGATCTCCTGCCGAAGGAACGGCAGGACGTCGGTCTGCAGGCGGTTTTCAAGAGCGTCTTTCCGTTCAGCGACTTCCGGGAGACGTGTGCGCTCGAGTTCGTGTCCTACCGCATCGGCGACTGGAAGTCGCGGAGCGGCCGCCTCGAAGGTCTGGAACATCTTCGCTTCGCCTGTGAGCACTGTGGCGCGACCGTACGCGTGAAGGACGCGCGCGCGACGCGCGTGGAGTGCGGCGCCTGCGGGCACCCGAATCCGAACAAGGTCACGATCGACGAGGTCTGCGGCACGCCGGTCGAGCTCCGGCAGATGTACTCCGTCGCGGAGTGCCAGGAGCGCGGATCGACGTATTCGGTGCCGCTCAAGGTCACGTTCCGTCTGAAGGTGTTCGACAAGGAGAACGCCCCGACCGGAAAGGGCGCTCCGAAGGAGTGGCCGATCCGGGACATCAAGGAGGAGGAGGTCTACTTCGGCGAGATCCCCCTCATGACGGACAACGGCACGTTCGTCATCAACGGCACCGAGCGCGTCATCGTCTCGCAGCTCCACCGCTCTCCGGGCGTGTTCTTCACGCGCGAGGGCGCGCACACGCTCATCGGAAAGATCATTCCCTACCGCGGCTCGTGGGTCGAGTTCGAGATCGACACGAAAGGCCTCTTCGGGGTCCGCATCGACCGCAAGCGCAAGTTCCCCGGCACCGTGTTCCTGCGCGCCCTCGGCCTCGAGAGCGACGAGCTGATCCTCAAGAAGTTCTACACGGCCGTTTCCCTGACGTACGAGAAGGGGAAGGCCCAGCTCGCGCTCACGCCGGAGATCCTCCTCAAGGAGGAGCTCCGCCACAAGCACCTGCGCGGCCTCAAGAAGGACGGGCGCATCTTCGCGGACATCAAGCTCACGAACGAGATGAAGGAAGCCCTCGGCAAGGGCGAGACGGTGTCGGCTTCCGTCGACCCGGGCAAGCTCGGCCGCGCGCTCTTCGCCGCCGACGTCGTCGACCTCGGCTCCGGCGAGGTTCTGTTCGAGACGGGCACCGAGATCCCCGAGGATCTCGCGGCGCGGCTCTCGGACAAGCAGGCGACCGCCGTCGAAGCGATCTTCCCGGACTGGGAGCCCATCGGCGAGACCCTCATCACGACGCTCCGCAAGGACGGCGTGAAGACGAAGCGCGAGGCGCTTCTCGAAATCTACAAGCGCATGCGCCCCGGCGATCCCCCGACCGACGAGAGCGCGAAGAACCTGTTCGCGGGGATGTTCTTCGACCCCCGCAAGTACGACTTCAGCCGGGTCGGCCGATTCAAGTTCAACATCCGCGCGGGCCTCTCGACGTCGCTCGACCAGAAGACGCTCACGGCCGAGGACTTCTACGTCGTCATCGACCACCTCCTGAAGCTCAAACGGGACATCGGCAAGACCGACGACATCGACAACCTCGGCAATCGCCGGGTCCGCTGCGTCGGCGAGCTCCTCGAGAACCAGTTCCGCATCGGCCTCGTGCGCATGGAGCGCGCCATCAAGGAGAAGATGTCCGTCCACCAGGACATCGACTCGGCGATGCCGCACGACCTCATCAACTCGAAGCCGGTCATCGCGGCGATCAAGGAGTTCTTCGGGTCGTCGCAGCTCTCGCAGTTCATGGACCAGACGAATCCGCTGTCGGAAGTGACGCACAAGCGGCGCCTCTCGGCCCTCGGGCCGGGCGGTCTCTCACGCGAGCGCGCCGGGTTCGAGGTCCGCGACGTCCACGCGACCCACTACGGCCGCATCTGCCCGATCGAGACGCCGGAAGGTCCGAACATCGGACTCATCTCGTCGCTCTCGTGTTTCGCCAGGATCTCCGAGTTCGGGTTCATCGAGAGCCCGTACAAGAAGGTCCGGAACGGGCGCGTCCTCGACCACTACGAGATCGTCACCGTCGGCGACTCCGGGTGGAAGAAGGGCGAGATCGTCCAGGCCGAGGATCTCGAGGAGATGAACGGCCGGCTCAAGAAGAGCCACAAGAGGCCCACGGTGGGCCGCCCGACCGCGTTCTTCCAGCCCGCCTGGGAAGAGGAGAACTACGTCATCGCCCAGGCGAACGCCGAGGTCGACGACAAGGGCAAGTTCACGGAAGACCGCATCGTCGCGCGTGCCGGCGGCGAGTTCATCACGGTCGAGAAAGACGCCGTGCAGTTCATGGACGTCTCGCCGAAACAACTCGTTTCGGTGGCCGCGGCGCTCATTCCGTTCCTCGAGCACGACGACGCGAACCGCGCCCTCATGGGTTCGAACATGCAGCGCCAGTCGGTCCCGCTCCTCCGCACGGAGCCTCCCTACGTCGGCACGGGACTCGAGGGAATCGTCGCCCGCGACTCGGGCGCCGTCGTTCTCTGCAAGAGGGACGGCGTCGTCGACACGGTCGACGCCCGACGCATCATCGTGCGCGTCGAAGCGAAGGACGAGGACGGCGAGACGCGGGATTTCGGCGCCGACATCTACCCGCTCCTCAAGTTCCGCCGCTCGAACCAGAACACCTGCATCAATCAGAAGCCCGTCGTCGCCGAGGGAGACCGCGTCATCCAGGGGCAGGTCCTCGCGGACGGCCCCTGCACGTCGCAGGGCGAGCTCGCGCTCGGGCGCAACATTCTCGTGGCCTTCATGCCGTGGCGCGGCTACAACTACGAGGACGCGATTCTCATCTCCGAGAAGATGGTCAAGGAGGACTACTACACCTCCATCCACATCGAGGAGTTCGAGATCGAGGCCCGCGAGACGAAGCTCGGCGCCGAGGAGATCACGAAGGACATCCCGAACGTCTCGGAGCACGCGCTCAGGGATCTCGATGAATCCGGAATCGTGCGCATCGGGGCGAACGTCAAGCCCGGCGACATTCTCGTCGGGAAGGTCACGCCGAAGGGCGAGACACAGCTCACGCCGGAAGAGAAGCTCCTCCGCGCGATCTTCGGCGAGAAGGCCGGCGACGTGCGCGACGCCTCGCTCAAGTGCCCTCCGGGCATCGAGGGCGTCGTCGTCGAGGTGAAGATCTTCACCCGCAAGGACGAGGAAAAGCAGAAGGACGTCCGGGCCAAGCAGATCCTCGACGAAGAGGTCGGCCGCCTCACGAAGAACGCCGACGACGAAATCCGGATCATCCGCACCGAGGCGAAGGAGAAGATCGAATCGCTCCTCTCGGGGCGCACGGTTCTCGAGGACGTGTCCGACTCCCAGGGCAACGTCCTGGTCCAGGAGGGCGGCAAGCTGTCGGTCGAGAAGATCGGCCAGATGACGCCCCGGATGCTCAAGGGTCTCAAGCTGAAGGACGAAGAGGTCCGTGACCAGGTGCGGCTCATCCTCCAGCGCACCGACTCGCAGATCGACGTCATCAAGAAGGTCAGCGCGGACCGCGTGACTCTTCTCGCGAAAGGCGACGAGCTCGCCCCGGGCGTGAACAAGACGGTCAAGGTGTTCGTCGCGATGAAGCGCAAGCTCCAGGTCGGCGACAAGATGGCCGGCCGCCACGGGAACAAGGGCGTCATCAGCCGGATCCTCCCCGAGGAGGACATGCCGTACCTGCCGGACGGCACGCCGGTCGAGATCGTCCTCAACCCGCTCGGCGTCCCGTCGCGCATGAACGTCGGCCAGATCCTCGAGACCCATCTCGGATGGGCCGCGAAGGTGCTCGGCATGAACATCGCGACGCCCGTCTTCGACGGTGCCTCCGAGGAGGAGATCCGCACCCTGCTCCGCAAGGCCGACCTCCCGACGGGCGGCAAGACCGTCCTCTACGACGGCATGACGGGCAATCGCTTCGAACAGGAAGTCACCGTCGGCTACATCTACATGCTCAAGCTCTCGCACCTCGTGGACGACAAGATCCACGCGCGCTCGATCGGCCCCTACTCGCTCATCACGCAACAGCCGCTCGGCGGCAAGGCGCAGTTCGGCGGCCAGCGGTTCGGCGAGATGGAAGTCTGGGCGCTCGAGGCCTACGGCGCGGCATACACGCTGCAGGAGCTCCTCACCGTCAAGTCCGACGACGTCGAGGGGCGGTCGAAGGTTTACGAGGCCATCGTCAAGGGCGAGGTTCCGGACGAGCCCGGCCTCCCCGAGTCCTTCAACGTCCTCGTGCGCGAGCTGCAGTCCCTCTGCCTCGACGTCGAGCTGCTGAAGGTTTAAGGAGAAGAGGAATTCATGGAAGCGTTCTCGACCTCTTCCGCGTTCCCCGGTACGGGCTCGGTGTCTCCGTTCAAGAACCCCGGTCCGCGCGATTTCAACGCCATCAAGATCGCCCTCGCGAGCCCCGAGAAGATCCGTTCGTGGTCCTTCGGCGAGGTCACGAAGCCCGAGACGATCAACTACCGCACGTTCAAGCCCGAACGCGACGGCCTGTTCTGCGCGAAGATCTTCGGTCCGATCACCGATTGGGAATGCCTCTGCGGCAAGTACAAGCGCATGAAGCACCGCGGCGTCGTGTGCGACAAGTGCGGCGTCGAGGTCACGAAGTCGAAGGTGCGCCGCGAGCGCATGGGCCACATCGAGCTCGCGGCTCCCGTTTCGCACGTCTGGTTCTTCAAGGGCCTGCCGAGCCGCATCGGGCACCTCCTCGACCTGACGCTCCGCGACCTCGAGCGGATCCTCTATTTCGAGCAGTACGTCGTCATCGACCCGGGCCCGCTCGCCGAGGAAGAGAAGCTCGAGGAGAAGAGCCTCGTCTCGGAGGAGAAGTTCCGCGAGCTGAAGGCGAAGTACGGGCTCGACGCGTTCGTCGCGAAGATGGGCGCCGAGGCGATCCAGGAGCTTCTCCAGCGCGTCAACATCGACGACCTCGCCGAAGAGCTCCGCCTCGTCATGAAGACCGAGACCTCGGCCCTGAAGCGGCTCAAGGCGGCCAAGCGCCTGAAGGTCGTGGACGCGTTCCGCCGCTCGGGCCACCGCCCGGAGTGGATGATCCTGAACGTCATTCCGGTCATTCCCCCGGAGCTCCGTCCTCTCGTTCCCCTCGACGGCGGGCGTTTCGCCACGTCGGATCTGAACGACCTGTATCGCCGGGTCATCAACCGCAACAACCGCCTCAAGAAGCTCCTCGAGCTGCGCGCGCCCGAAGTCATCGTCCGGAACGAAAAGCGGATGCTCCAGGAAGCCGTCGACGCTCTCTTCGACAACGGCCGCCGCGGCCGCGTCCTGAAGGGCTCGAACAACCGGCCCCTGAAGTCGCTCTCGGACACGCTCAAGGGCAAGTCCGGACGCTTCCGCCAGAACCTTCTCGGTAAGCGCGTCGACTATTCGGGCCGTTCCGTCATCGTCGTCGGGCCCGAGCTGAAGCTGCACCAGTGCGGCCTCCCGAAGAAGATGGCCCTCGAGCTCTTCAAGCCCTTCATCTACAACCGTCTCGAGCAGAAGGGCATCACGTCGACGATCAAGGCCTCCAAGGAGCTCGTCGAGCAGGCGCCGAACGAGGTGTGGGACGCTCTCGAAGAGGTCATCAAGGAGCACCCGGTCCTCCTGAACCGCGCCCCCACGCTCCACCGCCTCGGCATTCAGGCCTTCGAGCCCGTCCTCATCGAGGGCAAGGCCATCAAGATCCACCCCCTCGTCTGCGCGGCCTTCAACGCCGACTTCGACGGCGACCAGATGGCGGTCCACGTCCCGCTCTCGCCGAAAGCGCAGGTCGAGGCTCAGGTCCTCATGCTGTCGTCGCACAACATCCTGTCGCCGGCTCACGGCAAGCCGCTGACGGTTCCGTCGCAGGACCTCGTCCTCGGCCTCTACTACCTCACGCGCCGCAAGGACGCCTGCAAGGGAGAAGGCCGCGTGTTCTCGAGCTTCGACGAGGTCGTGCTCGCGCACGAGGCCGGCGAGGTCGACACGCACGCGGGCATCGCCGTCCGCTTCACGGGCAGCCTCATCGACCTCGAGAGCCAGGTGCTCAACGACCAGGACATCGTCCACACCGACCCGATCGCCTGCAACCGCACGCGCATCGAGACGACGGTCGGACGCGTTCTCCTGTCGGCGAGTCTGCCGTCCGAGCTGCCGTTCCTGAACGGCACGCTGAAGAAGAAGGGCCTGCAGGACCTCGTCAACTTCTGCTTCGTCCACTACGGTCTCGAGCGCACGGTCGAGATCCTCGACATCGTCAAGGCCGTCGGCTTCACCGTGGCGACGAAGGCCGGCATCTCGATCGGCATCGACGACATGCACATTCCCGACACGAAAGGCGAGCTCGTGAACCGGGCGCGCAAGGAAGTCCTCGAGGTCGAGAACCAGCGCCAGCAGGGCGCCATCACGGACGGCGAGCGCCACAACAAGATCATCGACATCTGGCACCGCATCACGGAGTCCGTCGCGGAGGCCATGTTCAAGGAGATGAAGGCGTCGGACGGCGTCGGCGGCAAGGAGTTCAACCCGATCTACATGATGGCCGACTCCGGCGCCCGAGGCTCGAAGGAGCAGGTCCGCCAGCTCGCCGGCATGCGCGGTCCCATGTCCAAGCCCTCGGGCGAGGTCATGGAGCAGCCCATCATCTCGAACTTCCGCGAAGGTCTCACCGTGCTCGAGTACTTCATCTCGACGCACGGCGCCCGCAAGGGTCTCGCCGACACGGCGCTCAAGACGGCCGACTCCGGCTACCTCACGCGCCGCCTCGTCGACGTGGCCCAGGACGTCATCATCACGCAGGAAGACTGCGAGACGGTCGACGGCATCGTCGTGTCCGCCATCATCGAGGGCGGCGAAATCCTCGAGCCGCTCCGCGACCGCATCGTCGGCCGCATCGTCCAGGAAGACGTCTTCGACCCGGCGAGCGACGAGGCCCTCGTCTCGGCGAACGACACGATCACCGAAGAGCTCGCCGGCAAGATCCAGGAAGCGGGCATCGAGCGCGTCAAGATCCGCTCGGTCCTCACGTGCGAGACGCGGCGCGGCGTCTGCCGCAAGTGCTACGGACGCAACCTCGCGACGGGCGGACTCGTCGACATCGGCGAGGCGGTCGGCGTCATCGCCGCGCAGTCCATCGGCGAGCCCGGCACGCAGCTCACGATGCGGACGTTCCACTACGGCGGCACGGCGCGCGTCTCGGAAGCGGCGAAGCACGTCGCGAAGAACCCAGGCATCGTGAAGCTCCTCAACGCGACGACCGTCCAGAAGAAGGACGGCACCGAGGTCGTCGTCAACCGCAACTCGAGGCTCGTCATTCTCGACGCCAAGGGGCGCGAGAAAGAGCGTTACTCGCTCGCGTACGGCTCGGTCCTCAAGGTCGCCCAGGACGAAGAGGTCAAGCCAGGCCAGCTCCTCGTCTCCTGGGACCCGTTCGCGTCGCCGATTCTGTCGGAGATCGCGGGCAAGGTCTCGTACCGGGACATTCTCGAAGGGGAGAACCTGCGCGAGGAGACGGACAAGGTCACCGGCCTGAACCAGAAGATCGTCGTCGAGACGACCGGCACGACCGAGAAGCGCGCCCCCACGCTCGTCGTCACCGGCAAGAACGGCGTCGAGAAGAAGTACAACCTTCCCATTCCGTCTCACCTCATGGTCGGCGAGGGCGACGTCGTCAACCCCGGCGACGCGCTCGCGAAGAAGCCCGTCGAAAAGAAGCGCACGCGCGACATCGTCGGCGGTCTTCCGCGCGTCGTCGAGCTGTTCGAGGCGCGGCGTCCGAAGGAGCCCGCCGTCATCACCGAGATCTCCGGCGTCGTCCATCACGCCGGCACGGTCAAGGGCCAGCAGAAGATCACCGTCGAATCCGAGGACGGCCAGAAGCGCGACATGCTCGTGCCGCGCGGCTCGCACGTCATGGTTCAGGACGGCGAGCGCGTGGAGGCCGGCGACCCGCTCACCGAGGGCGATCCGTCGCCGCACGACATCCTCGCCGTCAAGGGCGAGAAGGAGCTCCAGCGGTACATGACCGACAAGATCCAGGAGGTCTACCGCTCGCAGGGCGTCGGCATCAACGACAAGCACATCGAGGTCATCGTCCGCCAGATGATGCGCAGCGTGCGCGTCGAGGAGGTCGGCGACACGGAATTCCTCGTGGACGAGCAGGTCGACCGTTTCCGCTTCAACGAGGAGAACGAGCGCATCCTCAGGGCCGGCGGCAAGGCCGCGCAGGGGCGCCCGCTCCTGCTCGGCATCACGAAGGCGTCGCTCTCGACGGATTCGTTCGTGTCGGCGGCGTCGTTCCAGGAAACGACGCGCGTCCTCACGGAGGCGTCCATCGCGGGCCGCGTCGACCTCCTGCGCGGACTCAAGGAGAACGTCATCGTCGGGCGGCTCATCCCCGCGGGCACCGGCATGGACTACTACCGCAACGTCGTCCTCGAGCGCGAGGAAATTCCGCCCGCGCCCGAGGAGACCGAGGAGCTGTATTTCGACGACGAGACGCCGGTGATCGCGGCGGATCTGGACGATGAGGTCTGACAGGTTCCTGGGGGCACCATGGCCGGTGCCCCCAGACCCCCTCCGAGCCAATCACTGCTTTCTCTTCGGGCGGAGCGAACCGTCCCTCTTACCTTCTAAGAAAGTCTTCTCTTCGGGGCCGGCGCAAGCCGGCCCTTTTTCTTTTCTGGATGCGCGGAGAATCAATCAACGTGAACGAGATCGAGGCGCTGCACGTGCGGGCGTCGCCGAAGGCCGGGACACGTACGTCGATCCGGCGACGGGCTACGACGTATTCACGTCCGCGTACCTTCTCCGCCGGGGCGTCTGCTGCGAGCTCGGGCTGCCGGCACTGCCCGTACGGCTACGAGAACGTCGTGCCGGGCGACCCTAGTAGTCCCAGCTCTTCAGGTCCGCCCCCGGCGGGGCCGTCTTCCTGATGCGCTCGACGATCCGCGGCAGGAACATCTGGTGGTAGCGCAGACGTGAGATCGCGTTCGGGCGCGTGTGGTCGCCGTTCCAGCAGTGCTCGGCGCGCGGCTCGTAGTCCACGACGCCGCCGAAGGCGGGGTTCTTCGCGGACTTGAGGAAGTCCTCGGCGAGATACACGGCGTCGTTCAGATAGAAGTTGTCGGCCTCGCCCACGAAGATGTGGAGCTTGCCTTCCAGCTTCTTTCCGAGCCCCTTGTCCCAGTCGCGTTTCAGGATGTTCGTCAGGTCGAAGTGGTCCTTCCAGTAGGCAGCCACATCCTTGTCGATGACGCCTGTCCTCTTGTCCCAGATCGGCTTCGGGTATCCGTCCGCGCCCACGGGCGAGTAGACGGCCTGCCAGATGTCCCACTGCTCGCCCGAGCGGCCGTTCGTGCCGAGCACGAGCTCGAGCCGGTTCATCTCCTCGAGCGTGGAAGAGACGTGCCCGAGGTAATTGCGCATGCCGGGCCTCGGCGTCGTCTTCCACGGCGCGTCGGCGCGATAGGCGTTTCGGTCCGCGTAGATGTCGACGACGGTGTACGCCCGGAAGTCGATGGGATCGGGACAGGCGACGTACGCGCCGTTGTAATCGTCGGGATAGAAGAGCTGAACCGCCATCGCCTCCCAGCCGCCCGTCGAGCCCCCGTAGGTGAAGCGCGCCCAGCCGGCGCCGAGCGCACGGTACTTCTTCTCGAGATAGGGGATGAGCTCGTACGCGATGGCGTCGCCATAAGGGCCGAGGTTCGCGGAGTTCACGGCATACGAATCGTCGTAGTAGGGATTCGCGTGCTGGATCTCGACGACGATCGCGCGAGGAAAGCCGGGCGACGTCCAGTCCTTGTAGAGCCTGTGCGCATGCTCCTGCACGATCCTGTTGTAGCCCTCGAGGTGAAACCGCTCGTCGTATTTCGGCTTCAGATTCGGATCCGGCGGCTCTTCGCGGAACCCCCCGATGGTTTCGGGGAAGTGCCCGTGGAAGATGACGAACGGGTAGCGCGCGTTCGGGTGTTCGTCGAAGCCGAACGGAAGGAGCACGTGCGCGCCCAGAAACATGTCGCGTCCCCAGAACTTCGACAGGCGTTCGCTGCGGATGCGCTCGTGCCGGACCCACTTCGTGGCGGGCGGATCGGGAATGGGCGGGATGACGTTGTCGAGCGAGATCGAGATCGTTCCGGTCCGTGAGGGATCGATGTCGATCTTCCTCGGGGTGCTGTAGAGGTTCCCGGGGGCGAGGTTCCAGTGCTGGCCCTCCCCGCGGTCCATCGCAAGCTTCACGGTGTGGCCGTCGGCGCGGCGGAAGGTCTCATACTTGTGGAGAACGGCCTGGACGAAGTACGTTCCCTTCGGAATGCCGGCCAGGCTCTCCACCGGGTAGCCGAGGACGGTCGCGTCGAAAAGAGCCTCCCTCCCGGGCGCGAGCCCGTTCACGTCGATGCCGAAGATCTGCTGGGTCTTCAGCTCGACGCCGATCTGCGTTCGCGGCTCCGCCGAGCCGTCCGTCGAGACGATGAGGAGCACGCGTCCGTCGAGCGGCGCCGCGCTCCTCTCCACGGGGAAGGAAACCGCGAATCGCAGCGGGCCGGGGCTCGGAGCGGGCTGTGGCGGCGGCGCCGCGGCGCCGGATCCCGCGATGGAAAGGAGCAGAGCGGCGAGCGGGCCGATCCCGAATCGGGTCATGAATCCTCCGTCGATGTGCGTGGAGATTACCGCGCCGACCGGGAGGTCACCCGGATCGCCCGCGTCGGTCGCCGCGGCTATTCGACGCGGAAGGCGAGCGTCTTGCGGACGCTGCCGTCGAGGGAAAGCTCGACGAGGTACGTGCCGGGAGGCCAGCCTCTCGCCGGCTTCGGACAGGAAAATGCGCCGATGTACTCGCCCTTCGCCGAGAAGGTCGACTCGCCTTCGGTGAGCTTCGTCTTCGCTTCGAGCCCGTTCACTTTCTCCGCGAACCAGACTGCCTTCAACTTCGTCCCCTGTGCCGCGTCGGCCACGTGATAGACGGCGAATATCTTCGGGGAATCGGGCGCAAAGACGGTTTTCTCGTTCCGCGAGTATTTGTCGGTCGTCACCATGGCGAGCTTGAAACGCGGTCCGGCCGCGCGGGCGGGCGCCTCCTCGGTTGCGGAAGCCCCCGGCGCCCAGAGAACCGTCGTCAGCAGCAGGAAAGCGATGGATTTCATGTCTTTTCCTTCCCGGCCCCTCACTGAAAATGCCGTGACGCGCGGAGAAACAGCAAGATTCAGTTGCATTAGGGCCGGATGACGCGCTCGTCCAGGCGGGCGAGCCCGGTAACATCTCCCCCGTGGCCGACATCTTCGATCTCCTCGAGAAGACGAGTCGCACGTTCGCCCTGTCGATCCCGCCGCTGCCGGAGCCGACCCGCCGGGAGGTCGCGGTGGCTTACCTCCTCTTCCGGATCGCGGACACGTTCGAGGACGCGGCGCACCTGCCGCCGGAGGTTCGAATCCGGGCGCTTCGCGACTTCATCGACCTGCTCCGCAACCCCTCGCCCGTCGAGGCGGCGCGGCTCTCGGCGGAATGGACGGGCGCCCGCTGGGCCACGCACCCGGGATACGAGGAGCTCCTCCGGGAGACTCCTTTCGTCCTCGACGCCTTCGGTGCTCTCTCGCGGGACGCCATCGAGGCGATCCGGGGTCCCGTCGTCCGGTCGGCCGACGGCATGGCGAGCTTCGTCGCCCGGACGCGGGCCGGGCAGCTCGGCCTCACCGGCCTGGTCGACCTGAGGGCCTATTGTTACGTCGTGGCGGGCCTGGTCGGGGAGATGCTGACGGAGCTCTTCCTGCTCGGCCGTCCGCAGCTCGTAGCCGCCGCGCCGGACCTCCGGAGGGACGCCGCCGCATTCGGTGAAGCGCTGCAACTCGTTAATATCCTGAAGGATGCCGCCGTGGACGCCGCCGACGGGCGCTCCTACCTGCCGGCGAGCGTCCCCGTGGAGGAGGTGTTCGCCCTCGCCCGGCGCGACCTCGGAGCGGCGGGGGAGTACATCGCGGCGCTCGAGCGGGTCGAGACCCCGCGCGGAATCCTGGAGTTCACGGCCCTGCCCGTGGAGCTCGCCTGGGCGACGCTCGGCCGAATCGAACGAATGGGTCCGGGGGCGAAGGTCAGCCGTCCGGAAGTTTTTTTCGTCGTTCGGAAGGTGCGCCAGGCGCTCGACGCGGGGAATTCCGTCGCGGCCCTCTGCCGAAGCCATTAGCCGAGAAGGATTCCCCGCTTGACAGCCCCCGGCGGGGTCTATATTCTTCACGGGTTTCCCCGGGGACCGGCTCGGCACCAGACCCGTGTCGCGCCCGGGGAACGGCCGCTCGGCGGCTGATTTTGCGCCGATCTCTCATCGTTTCTCTCAATTCGTTCGGTTCACCCGGCCGTCCCATCGCCCGTTCACGTCCGAAGGAGTTTCGAAAGTCTCATGCCGACGATCAGCCAGCTCGTGAGGAAGGGGCGCGAAGCCGTCCGTTACAAGACGAAGTCGCCCGCTCTCCAGTCCTGTCCGCAGCGCCGGGGCGTCTGCACGCAGGTGAAGACGACGACTCCGAAGAAGCCGAACTCGGCGCTCCGCAAGATCGCCCGTGTGCGCCTCACGAACGGGATCGAGGTCACGACCTACATACCGGGCATCGGCCACAACCTCCAGGAGCACTCGATCGTCATGATCCGCGGAGGCCGCGTGAAGGACCTCCCGGGCGTGCGCTACCACATCATTCGCGGCACGCTCGACGCCGTCGGCGTCGCGAATCGCAAACAGTCGCGCTCGAAGTACGGCGCAAAACGCCCGAAGGCTTGAGGAAGACAGATGCCGCGTCGCCGTGAAGTTCCGAAGCGCGAAGTCCTCCCGGACCCGCTGTATCAATCCCAGCTCGTGACCAAGTTCATCAACTGCGTCATGGAGCGCGGAAAGAAATCGACGGCCGAGTCGATCTTCTATGGTGCCATGAAGCACATCGAGCAGAAGACGTCCGACGACCCGCTCAAGACGTTCAAGAAGGCTCTCGAGAACGTCAAGCCGGTCCTCGAGGTCAAGTCGCGCCGCGTCGGCGGCTCGACGTACCAGGTTCCGGTCGAGGTCAAGCCCAACCGCCGCGCCTCGCTCGCGATCCGCTGGGTCATCTCGTACGCGCAGGCGCGCGGCGAGAAGACCATGCGCGACAAGCTCGCCGGCGAGCTCATGGATGCCGCCAACAACCGCGGAAACGCGGTGAAGAAGAAGGAGGATACCCACAAGATGGCCGAGGCCAACAAGGCCTTCGCCCATTACCGCTGGTAGGACTGCACAGATCTCCGGGCGAGCGGAAACCGGCCGGGCAGCGCGGAAACGCGCGGAGCCGGACAGGTCCACTCCAGAGACCCGGACACGCCTCACCGCGTGCGGAACTGGAGGGCGAACGTGAGAACGTGAGCCCGAAGTCGCTGTCGGGCGAGACGCCGCAAGGCGGTTCGCTCGGACGCAATTGCGAGCACCCAGTTCGACGGCGCAGACACCCCGGGACGGGACAAACTCGTTATGCCGAGAAATCATCCTCTCGAAAAGTGCCGAAACATCGGCATCATGGCTCACATCGACGCGGGTAAGACCACGACGACGGAGCGCGTGCTCTATTACACGGGCGTCAGCTACAAGCTCGGCGAGGTCCACGAGGGCACCGCCGTGATGGACTGGATGGTCCAGGAGCAGGAGCGCGGCATCACGATCACGTCGGCCGCCACCACGTGCTTCTGGAAGGACGTCCGGATCAACATCATCGACACGCCCGGGCACGTGGATTTCACGGCCGAGGTGGAGCGCTCGCTGCGTGTTCTCGACGGAGCCGTCGCGGTATTCGACGCGGTTTCCGGCGTCGAGCCGCAGTCCGAAACGGTATGGCGTCAGGCGGACCGATACGGCGTTCCGCGCATCGCGTTCGTCAACAAGATGGACCGCGTCGGCGCGGACTTCGACCGCTGCGTCGAGATGATGATCACGAAGCTCGGGGCGAGGCCGACGCCCGTCCAGATTCCGTGGGGCTCCGCCGAGTCGTTCGAGGGGGTCATCGATCTCATCGAGGGCAAGGCCTACGACTTCAAGGACGACGCGCTCGGCGCGGAATTCGAGACCGTCGACGTCCCGGCCGACCACAAGGCCATGTACGACAAGTACCGCGAGCGTCTCGTCGAGCTCCTCGCGGAGACCGACGACGCCCTCATGCAGAAGTTCATGGACGGCCACGTTGCGACGCCGGACGAGATGCGCGCCGCGCTCCGCAAGGCGACGTGCGCGGGCAAGCTCCATCCCGTCGTCTGCGGCTCGGCGTTCAAGAACAAGGGCGTTCAGCAGCTCCTGGACGCGGTCGTCGAGTACCTGCCGTCGCCCCTCGACATCCCCGCCATCCGCGGCGTCGACGAGGACGGCAAGGAAGTCTGTCTCGACACGAAGGACGAGGCGCCGTTCGCGGGCCTCGTGTTCAAGATCATGACCGACCCCTTCGTGGGACAGCTCGCCTTCTTCCGCCTTTACGCCGGCCATCTCGACGCCGGCTCGGGCGTCTACAACTCGACGAAGCAGACGAACGAGCGCATCGGCCGGCTCCTCAAGATGCACGCGAACAAGCGCGAGGAGATCAAGGAAGTCTGGGCGGGCGACATCGCCGCGGCCGTCGGCCTCAAGAACGTCACGACGGGCGACACGATCTGCGACCGCGACCACATCGTCGTCCTCGAGTCGATGAAATTCCCCGAGCCCGTCATCACGCTCGCGATCGAGCCGAAGACGAAGGCCGACCAGGAAAAAATGGGCATGGCGCTCGCGAAGCTCATGCAGGAAGACCCCACGTTCCGCGTCCACACGGACAAGGAGACGAACCAGACGATCATCGCGGGGATGGGCGAGCTCCATCTCGAGATCATCGTCGACCGCATGGTGCGCGAGTTCAACGTCGGCGCGAACGTCGGCAAGCCCCAGGTCGCGTACCGCGAGACGATCCGCAAGGACGTCGCGGGCGAGGGCAGGTTCATCCGCCAGTCGGGCGGCAAGGGCCAGTACGGCCACGCGAAGATCCGGCTGCGCCCGCATCCCGAGGGCAAGGACTACGAGTTCATCAACGCGATCTCGGGCGGCTCGATCCCCAAGGAGTTCATCAAGCCGATCGACCAGGGCATCCGCGAGGCGATTCTCACGGGCGTCCTCGCCGGCTACCCGACGGTCAACATCCAGGTCGAGCTCTACGACGGCTCGTACCACGACGTCGACTCCTCGGAAATGGCGTTCAAGATCGCCGGCTCCATGGCGTTCCAGGACGCCGCCAAGAAGGCGAACCCGGTCATTCTCGAGCCGTTGATGGCCGTCGAAGTCGTCACGCCGGACGAGTTCCTCGGGCCCGTGAACGGCGACCTCAGCTCGCGCCGCGGCCGGATCAACCACATGGAGCCGCGCGTGAACTTCCAGGTCATCACCGCGAGCGTTCCGCTCTCGGAGATGTTCGGCTACGCCACGACCCTCCGGTCCCTCACGCAGGGCCGGGCCAACTACTCGATGCAGTTCGAAAGATACGACGAGGTTCCCAAGGCCATCGCCGAGGGAATCATCGCCAAGGTTTCAGTTTAGGAAAGTCCCGGTTCAGGGAAGCGCAGAAGGAGATATCGCGATGGCCAAGGAAAAGTTCGAGCGCAAAAAGCCCCATGTCAACGTGGGGACCATCGGCCACATCGACCACGGCAAGACGACGCTGACTGCCGCCATGACGAAGGTCCTGTCCACGAAGGGCCTGGCCACGGCGAAGTCGTATGACGACGTCGCGAAGGCCGATGCGAAGACGTTCCGCCGTGACGCCACAAAGATCCTGACGGTCGCTCTCGCCCACGTGGAGTACGAGACCGCCAAACGACACTATGCGCACATCGACTGCCCGGGCCACGCCGACTACATCAAGAACATGATCACCGGCGCCGCGCAAATGGACGGCGCAATCCTGGTGGTCGAGGCTCCCAAGGGACCCATGCCGCAGACGAAAGAGCACGTCCTTCTCGCGCGCCAGGTCAACGTGCCGGCCATGGTCGTGTTCCTCAACAAGTGCGACCTCATGGAGGACGAAGAGCTCCTCGACCTCGTCGAGCTCGAGGTCCGGGAGCTCCTCAGCAAGTACGGCTTCCCCGGCGACAAGATCCCGGTGATCCGCGGTTCGGCCATCAAGGCTCTGAACGATCCGAACGGTCCCGACGCGAAGTGCATCTGGGACCTCGCGGCCGCCCTCGACGCGAGCATCCCGGACCCGGTGCGCGAGACCGACAAGGACTTCCTGCTTCCCATCGAGGACGTGTTCTCGATCTCCGGCCGCGGCACGGTCGTCACGGGCCGTGTCGAGCGCGGCATCGTGAAGGTGGGCGACGAGATCGAGATCGTCGGCCTGCGCGACACGCAGAAGAAGGTCGTCACGGGAGTCGAGATGTTCAAGAAGCTCCTCGACCAGGGCCAGGCCGGCGACAACATCGGCGTCCTGCTTCGCGGCGTGGAGCGCGAGGACGTCGAGCGCGGGCAGGTGCTCGCGAAGCCCGGCTCGATCAAGCCGCACACGAAGTTCAAGGGGAAGGTCTACATCCTGTCCAAGGACGAGGGCGGGCGCCACACGCCGTTCTTCAACAACTACCGCCCGCAATTCTTCATCCGCACGACCGACGTCACCGGGTCCGCGGCGCTGCCGGCGGGCGTCGAGATGGTCATGCCCGGCGACGACGTCGAGCTGGACATCACGCTCATCTCGCCGATCGCCATCGAAAAGGGCCTCAAGTTCGCGATCCGCGAGGGCGGCCGCACCGTCGGCGCGGGCACGGTCACCGAGATCCTGGCTTAAGAGTAGAAGAGGAAGACGGTTTTGTATTTCGGATTTCTCAGAAGGGTGAAGAGGGAACGCGCTGACCTGCAACGCATCGGCGGGGCCCATCGCCTTCTTCACGTTCTAAGAAGAAAAGAGCCGATGGGCCTTCCGGGGCACGACAGGCAACGCACGGGAAACGAGAGTTAAATGGCAAACGACAGAATCCGCATCCGCCTCAAGGGGTACGACTATCGGATCCTCGACCAGTCGACGACGGAAATCGTCGACACGGCGCGGCGCTCGGGCGCGAAGGTGGCGGGGCCGATCCCGCTCCCGACGTCGATCGCGCGCTGGACGGTGAACCGTTCGCCGCACGTCGACAAGAAGTCGCGCGAGCAGTTCGAGATGCGGACCCACAAGCGCCTTCTCGACATCTTCGAGTGGACGCCGCAGACGGTCGACGCGCTCACGAAGCTGGAGCTCCCGGCCGGCGTCGAAGTCGAGATCCGGACGATGGGCAAGTAGGAATTCGGACGCGGCGAGGGAAAGAAACATGATCAACGGAATTCTGGGACGCAAGATCGGGATGACCCAGGTCTTCGAAGCGGACGGCACGGTCGTGCCGGTCACCGTCGTCGAGGCCGGGCCCTGCCTGGTCGTCCAGCGCAAGACGAAGGACAACGACGGATACGACGCCGTTCAGCTCGGGCTGGTCGGGCGCGTCTCGCCGCGGCGCCTCACGGCCCCCGCGAAGGGTCATTTCGAGAAGGCGGGAGTGCCGCCGACGAAGACCCTGGGCGAGGTGCGTTGCGACGCGGACGAGAAGGCGGCTCCCGGCGACAAGGTGCTCTGCGACATCTTTGCGGAAAAGGAGCACGTCGACGTCGTCGGCGTTTCCAAGGGCAAGGGATTCCAGGGAGTCATGAAGCGCCACGGCTTCGCCGGCGGCGCCGCCACCCACGGCTCGATGTTCCACCGGGCCCCGGGCTCGATCGGACCTTCTGCCTTTCCGTCCCGGGTGTATCCCGGCACGCGTTCCTCGGGCCGCATGGGCGGCAAGCAGACGACGATGAAGAACCTCGTCGTCGTGCGAGTGGACGCGGAGAACCATCTCATCTATCTCCGCGGCGCGGTTCCGGGAGCTCGCAACACGGTCGTCAAGATCGTGAAGAAGCTCTCCGGCAAGGTCGGCCGCGGGGCGGCGGCGTGAAGGGGAAGATGATGGCGACGACCAAGAAGACCCCCACCGCCAAGGCGCCACAGGCCCGGAAGTCCGCGTCGGCCAAGGCACCCTCTGCGAAGACCGCCGAGAAGACCGCCGAGAAGACCGCCGAGAAGGCGGCCGCTCGCGGGACAGGTGACGCCCCGTCGCTGACCCTTCCCCTGCGCAATCTCAAGGCAGAGAAGGTCGGCGAGGTCACGCTGCCCGAGGAGATCTTCGGAGTGCCCTTCCGCCGCCACCTCGTGTGGGAAGTCGTCAAGCAGATCCGGGCGCGCGAGCACCGCGGAACGCACAAGACGAAGGTTCGCTCCGAAGTCTCCGGCAGCGGCAAGAAGCCGTTCAAGCAGAAGCACACCGGCCGCGCGCGCCAGGGCGGCGGACGCGCGCCGATCCACCGCCACGGCGGTACGGTCTTCGGCCCGGTTCCGCACTCCTACGACCTGAAGGTGAACGCGAAGGCGAAGAAGGCGGCCCTGCGCTGCGTCCTGTCCGAGAAGGCGCGCGGCAACCAGGTGGTCCTTCTCGACTCGCTCCAGCTCGGCAGCCACAGGACGAAGGACTTCGCGGGCGTCCTCGCGACGCTCGGCGTCGAAGGAAAGGCGCTCGTGCTCGATCGGAAGGGCAACCTCAACCTGTCCCGCGCCGCCGCGAACAACCCGAAGGTCGTCGCCCTCGACGTCCTCGGCCTCAACGTCTACGACGCGCTGAACGCCGGCACGCTCGTCTTCTCCGAAGACGCGCTCCGGACGGCCATCGAGGTGCTCGCATGAGCGAAAGAACGATGCAGTCCGTGCTCGTGCGCCCCGTCCTCACCGAGCGCTCGACGGCGATGAGCCAGACGCTGAACGTCCTCACGTTCGACGTCGCCCGGGACGCGAACAAGATCCAGATCCGCAAGGCCGTCGAAGCCCTTTTCCAGGTCAAGGTCGACGCCGTCCGCGTCGTCGCCGTGTCCGGGAAGATCAAGAAGGTCGGAAAGTCGATCGGCCGGGCCCAGGATCGCAAGAAGGCCTACGTGAAGCTGGCGAAGGGCCAGAAGCTGCCGGCCCTCTTCGAAGGGGTGTAACGCGTCATGCCCGTCAAGTCATACAAACCCACGTCTCCCGGTATGCGCCAGCGGACCACGTCCGACTTCTCCGAAGTCACGAGGTCCAGCCCCGAGAAGTCGCTCACGAAGGGCAAGCTCAAGACCGGCGGCCGCGACAGCCGCGGCCACCTCACGTCCTGGTGGCGCGGCGGCGGACACAAGAAGCGCTACCGCACGATCGACTTCAAGCGCGACAAGCACGACATTCCCGCGAAGGTCGCCTCGATCGAGTACGACCCGAACAGGTCCGCCCACATCGCCCTCCTGAACTACGCGGACGGCGAGAAGCGGTACATCGTGGCGCCCTCCGGCCTCGCGGTCGGCCAGACGATCGTCTCCGGCGCCGCCGTCGACATCGTGGTCGGGAACGCGCTCCCGCTCAGGGCGATCCCGCTCGGCACCGTCGTGCACAACATCGAGTTCAAGCCGGGCCGCGGCGGACAGATGGCGCGGTCGGCGGGAGCCGGGGCGCAGCTCATGGCGAAGGAGGGCGCGTACGCTCTTCTCCGCGTCCCGTCGGGCGAGCTCCGCCGCGTGGGCGTCGACTGCTACGCGACGATCGGGCAGGTCGGCAACCTCGAGCACGAGAACATCTCCATCGGCAAGGCCGGCCGCAACCGCTGGCTCGGCTGGAAACCGCACAACCGCGGCGTCGCGATGAACCCGGTCGACCACCCGATGGGCGGCGGCGAGGGCAAGACCTCGGGCGGACGCCATCCGACCTCGCCGTGGGGCTGGAAGACCAAGGGCCAGAAAACGCGCAACAACAAGCGGACCGACGCCTTGATCGTCAAGCGCCGCAAGTAGGGATTCGAGGAAACACAATGTCTCGTTCCACGAAAAAGGGGCCGTTCGTCGACACGCCGCTCCTCGAGAAGATCACCGCGATGAACGCGGCGGGGGAAAAGCGCGTCCTGAAGACCTGGTCGCGCCGCTCGACGATCCTGCCCGACATGGTCGGACACACGCTCGCCGTCCACAACGGGAAGAAGTTCATTCCCGTCTACATCTCCGAGAACATGGTCGGGCACAAGCTCGGCGAGTTCTCGCCCACGCGGATCTTCAAGGGCCACTCGGGCAAGAAGGTCGAAAAAGGCGCGACGCCGGGGGCTCCGGGCGCACCGGGGGCTCCTGGCGCACCGGCCGCGGCCGCCGCGCCTGCGGCGAAGGCCTAAGGAGCGCCGATGGAAGCCGTCGCTCGTCTCCGCCATTACCGGGGCTCGGCCCAGAAAGTCCGCCTCGTCGCCGACCTCGTCCGGATGACGCCGGTCGGGAAGGCTCTCGCGACTCTGCGCACGACGCGCAAGAGCTGCTCGGCCGACCTCCTGAAGCTCGTCGAGTCCGCGCTCGCGAACGCCCAGCAGAACGAGTCCGGCGTCGACGCGGACGCGCTCGTCGTCGCGAAGATCCAGGTCGACGAGGCCGGACGCAAGCCCCTGCAGCGCAACTCGATGATCCGCGCGATCTCGAACTACAAGAAGCGCTTCGCGCGCCCGCGGTTCATGAGCGGCCCCCAGGGCCGCATGTGGCTCGTGCCGCGACCGTTCTGCCACGTGACGGTCATCCTGTCGGACGCCGCCGCCGCGCGAAAGGAAGCCGGCCTCAAGGCCGTGGCTCCGAAGACCCTCGTCAAGAAGCGCCAGGGCCGCGTCGCGGCCGCCGTCTCCGCCGCCGCGCATCGTCCCGGCCGCGAGAACCGGGCGGTCGAGCGGGCGCACAAGAAGGTCGCGTCCGACGAGAAGCGCGCCGAGCGGGTCGAAGCCGCAGAGGCGAGTCACGCCGCGGACAAGAGCGAGAAGCACGAGAAGAAGTCGAAGAAGCCTTCGAAGCCGGAATCGGCCGGGTAACGGGAGCACACGATGGGTCAGAAAGTCCACCCCTACGGTTTTCGCATCGGCTACAACCGGACCTGGCACTCGCGCTGGTACGCCGAGAAGGATTACCTCAAGTTTCTGCACGACGACCTGAAGCTCCGCGAGGAGCTCAAGCGGGATCTCGTGAACGCGGCGGTCTCGGAAGTGGAGATCGAGCGCGGGAACAAGCTGAAGATCAACATCATGACCGCCCGTCCCGGCGTCATCATCGGGAAGAAGGGCGCGTCCGTGGACCAGCTGCGCGACCGGCTGCAGCAGCGGCTCGGCAAGGACATCCACGTCAACATCGTCGAGATCCAGCGCCCCGAGACCGACGCGCAGCTCGTCGCCGAGTCGATCGCGATGCAGCTCGAGCGCCGCGTCGCGTTTCGCCGCGCGATGAAGAAAGGCATGGAGTCCGCCTTCCGCTTCGGCGCGCAGGGAATCAAGATCCGTTGCGGCGGCCGGCTGAACGGCGCCGAGATCGCGCGATCGGAGTGGTATCAGGAGGGTCGCCTCCCGCTCCACACTCTCAAGGCCGACATCGACTACGGTTTCGCGGAAGCGCGCACGACGTACGGAAAGATCGGCGTCAAGTGCTGGATCTACAAGGGCGATCTCCACCGCGCGAAGAGCCGCCGGAAAGTCGCGTAAGGAACAACGTCCATGTTGATGCCGTCAAAGGTCAAGTACAGGAAGCAGCAGCGCGGCCGCATGCGCGGAACCGCGCACAAGGGCTCGGAGCTCTCGAACGGGGAGTACGGGTTGCAGGCGCTCGAGCCGGGCTGGCTCACGGCGCGCCAGATCGAGGCGGCCCGCGTCGCCGTCCAGCGGCACGTGAAGCGCGGCGGGAAGCTCTGGATCCGCGTTTTCCCCGACAAGCCGATCACGAAGAAGCCGGCGGAGACCCGGATGGGCAAAGGCAAGGGCGCGCCCGAAGGCTGGGTCTGCGTCATCAAACCGGCCCGCGTCCTGTTCGAGATGGAAGGCGTCGACGAGAAGACGGCCCGCGAGGCCTTCGGCCTCGCGGCGGACAAGATCGGGATCAAGACCCGGTTCGTCTCGCGCACTTTCCTCGCGGCGGTGAGGTAAGCACATGACGATGAAGATTCAGGCCATGCTCGACTGGTCCCCCGAGGAGAAGGCGGCGAAGGCGAAGGAGTGGGCGCAGTCCCTCTTCACGCTCCGCCTCCAGAAGGCCACGGGACAGCTCGAGAACCCGATGAAGATCAAGGAGCTCCGGAAGGATCTCGCCCGCCTCAAGACCGCGCAGCACATGAGCGCGGCCGAGACGGCGGCCGCGGCTGCGCACGAAGTGGCGGCCCACGAAGAGGGGACCGAAGACAAGAGTTCTGCGAATGAGAAGAGCGCGGGGGGTGCGGCGAAGCCGAAGGCCCATGCCGCCGCATCCGGCAAAGGCGCCAAGAAGCGCGCCGCGGCGCACAAGGCCAAACAGACGAAGACGGCTGCTGCGGCGAGCAAGGGCTCTTCCTCTTCCTTCTAAGAAATCCTCCTCTTCCGCTGCTTCCGGCAAGAAGGCGGCAGCCCCGAAGGC
Organism: Thermoanaerobaculia bacterium; assembly: GCA_963809425.1. GTDB lineage: Bacteria > Acidobacteriota > Thermoanaerobaculia > UBA5066 > UBA5066 > Fen-183. The sequence continues at coordinate 387,329 of CAWEJK010000013.1, read as the reverse complement.
CAAGTCCGCCTCCGCTCCGAAAAGCAAAAAGAAGTAGTTCGTAACAGGAAACAGTGAGCACGATCATGAGCAGCACCCCGCATCCCCAGCCGGAGACCGGCGCGCCCGCGGCCGATCAGGCGCGGCGCACCCGCAAGGTCGGGATCGTCGTCTCGAACAAGATGGAGAAGACGGTCGTCGTCGAGGTCTCGCGCACCGTCCGGCACGAGCGCTACGGCCGCTACCAGAAGAAGTCCGCGCGCTTCCTGGCGGACGACCGCGTCCTCAAGGCGCAGCCCGGCGACACGGTCCAGATCGAGGAGACCCGTCCTCTTTCGGCCCGCAAGCGCTGGCGCGTGACCGCGATCGTGACGAAGGGCCGCCAGCTCGTTTCCGACACGGCCGACGTTCCGGGCAGCGAGAAGAAAGCGGCGCCGAAGAACGTCCCCGACAAGAAGCTGGCGGGCAAGCCGGCGAAGAGGGCGTCATGATCCAGATGGGGACGATCCTCGAGGTGGCCGACAACTCGGGCGCCCGGCGGCTCTTCTGCATCAAGGTGCAGGGCGGGTCGACCGGCGATTACGGCCGGATCGGCGACGTCATCACCTGCTCGGTGAAGGAGTCGAATCCCGACGCGCCGGACACGGTCAAGAAGGGCAAGGTCGTCAGGGCCGTCATCGTGCGCACGGTGCGCGAGCAGCGGCGCCGCGACGGCAGCTACATCAAGTTCGACACGAATGCCGCCGTCCTCGTCAACAACGAAAAGGAGCCGATCGGAACCCGCGTGTTCGGGCCGGTCGCTCGTGAGCTCCGCGAGAAGAAGTTCATGAAGATCATCTCGCTGGCTCCGGAAGTCATCTGACCATGAAGAAGAAACAGCCGACGTACGCCGGAAAGCGCCGGATCCGGAAGGACGACATCGTCGTCGTTCTCACGGGGAAGGACCGCGGGGCCCGGGGGAAGATCCTCAAGGTGCTGCCCGAGAAGGGCCGCGCCGTCGTCGAGGGCGTGAACAAGATCAAGCGGGCCACGCGCGCGAACCCGCAGAAGAACATCAAGGGCGGCATCCTCGAGCGCGAGGCGCCGATCGCCCTCTCCAACCTCATGCTCGTCGACCCCGAAGGCGGCAAGCCGACGCGCGTGGGAGATCCGCCCGGAAGGCGGGGAGTGGGTGCGCTACGCCAAGAAGAGCGGGACGACCATCGGCACGCTCCGGCCGGCGGGCGAGTGAGGACGACATGAGCACCCCGCGTCTCGCAGAGAAGTACCGGAAAGACGTCATCCCGGTCCTCCGGAAGGAGTTCGGGATCGACAATCCGATGGCGGTTCCGAAGGTGGAGAAGGTCGTCCTCAACATGGGGATCGGCGAAGCCATCACGAACGCGAAGCTCGTCGACAGCGCCGCCGAGGAGCTCACGAAGATCGCCGGCCAGCGCGCCGTCGTGACGCGGGCGAAGAAGTCCATCGCCACGTTCAAGCTGCGCGCCGGCATGCCGATCGGCTGCCGGGTGACGCTGCGCGGCGACCGGATGTACGAGTTCCTCGACCGCCTCATGAACGTCGCGCTTCCGCGTGTCCGCGACTTCCGCGGCGTGCCGACGCGCGCCTTCGACGGCCGGGGCAACTACACGCTCGGCGTCAAGGATCACCTCATCTTCCCCGAGATCGACCCCACGAAGATCGACAAATCCAAAGGTCTCAACGTCACCATCGTCACGACGGCAGGCTCGGATGACCGGGCCCGGGTTCTTCTGAAGGAACTCGGAATGCCGTTCGGCCGATAGCAAGTCAAGGAGCGCAGGCATGGCTCGTCGCGCCGCGATCATCAAGGCGAATTCGAAACTGAAGTACGCGATCCGCAAGCGAAACCGCTGCATGCGCTGCGGGCGTCCGCGGGCGTTTCTCCGAAAGTTCGGCTTGTGCCGCATCTGCTTCCGGAACCTCGCGCTCGCGGGCTACGTGCCCGGAGTGACGAAGGCGTCGTGGTGAGGAGGGGACGATGAACATCAGCGATCCCGTCTCCGATCTCCTCGCGCGCCTGCGGAACGCGCTGTCCGCGCGGCACGAGAAGGCCGACGTCCCGTCGTCGCGCTTCAAGGTCGAGCTGGCCCGCATCCTCAAGGACGAGGGTTACATCAAGAACTTCAAGGTCATGGACGACCGGGGCGGCAGCCTGCTGCGGCTCTACCTGAAGTACGACGACTCGGGGAACCCGGTCATCCACGGGTTGACGCGGTCGAGCAAGCCCGGCCGGCGCCTCTATGCCGGAAAGAACGAGCTTCCGGAGGTCCTCGGCGGCCTCGGCGTCGCCATCGTCTCCACCTCGCAGGGCCTCCTCTCCGGCAACGACGCGAAGAAGCGCGGCGTCGGCGGCGAAGTCGTCTGCACGGTGTGGTGAGGAACGCACATGTCGCGAGTCGGTAAGAAACCCATCACCATTCCCAAGGGAGTGGACGTCCAGGTCGCGGGCTCGTCAGTCACGATCAAAGGGCCGAAGGGCTCCGTCGTGACGCCGATTCTCGCCGGCGTGTCCGTCGAGAAGAAGGACGGCCTCCTCAGCCTCGTGCGCGGCGGCGAGGAGAAGAAGGACAAGGCTCTCCACGGACTGAATCGCGCGCTCCTTCAGAACGCCGTGCTCGGCGTGACCGACGGCTTCAAGCGGGAGATCGACCTCGTCGGCATCGGCTTCAAGGCCGAGGTCAAGGGAACCAACGTGGTGTTCAGCGTGGGCTTCTCGCACCAGGTCACGTTCCCGATGCCCGAGGGCATCAAGGTGGCCGTCGCCCCGGACGCGAAGGCGAAAGACATCACGCACGTCATCGTGACGGGCGTCGACAAGCAGAAGGTCGGCCAGACGGCCACCGAGATTCGCGGCATCCGTCCGCCGGACCCCTACAAGCTGAAGGGATTCCGTTTCGTCGGCGAAGTCCTGAAGAAGAAGGCCGGCAAGGCCACGGGCAAGTAAGGTTAAGGAAGCAGGCACCATGGACAAGGCACAGGCCCGGGTCGAAGCGAAAACGCGCATCCACGTGCGCATCCGGCGGAAGGTCAAGGGCACGGCCGCGCGGCCGCGCCTCGCGGTTTCCCGCACCCTTCGCTGGATCTCCGTTCAGGTCATCGACGACGCCGCCGGCACGACGCTCGCCCACGCGACGTCGCGCGAGGAAGGCGTGCGCGGGAAGGCGAAGAGCGCGGCCAACAAGACGGCCGCCGTCAAGGTGGGGGCGCTCATCGCCGAGCGCGCCCAGGCGAAGGGGATCCAGGCGGTCGTGTTCGACCGCGGCGGCCATCTCTACCACGGCAATGTGAAAGCGCTCGCGGAAGCCGCCCGCGAGAAGGGGTTGAAGTTTTGAGCAGCAACGCGCCGACCAATCGTCCTCCGCGCCCGAACCGTCCCGGCGGCCGCTCCGGCGGTCCCGGCGGCCCGCCCCAGCGCCCCGCCGGCGCTCTCGGCGAGGGCCGCGCGGGGGCCGACCTCATCGACCACGTCGTGCACATCAACCGCGTGACGAAGGTCGTAAAAGGCGGCAAGAACTTCTCGTTCTCGGCCCTCGTCGTCGTGGGAGACGGGCACGGCCGCGTCGGCTATGGCGCCGGCAAGGCGAAGGAAGTCCCGATGGCCATCAAGAAGGGCATCGAGATGGCGAAGAAGAAGATGATCAGCGTCCCGCTGAAGGGCAAGACGATTCCGCATCCGATCGTCGGCCACTACGGCGCGGGCCGGGTCATGCTCAAGCCGGCCTCGGAAGGCACGGGCGTCATCGCGGGCGGCGCCGTCCGCGCGGTGCTCGAGTCCGCCGGCGTCCAGAACATCCTCACGAAGTCCCTCGGCACGACGAACCCGCACAACGTCGTCAAGGCCACGTTCGACGCGCTGCTGCACCTGCAGCTCGAGTCCACGATCGCCAAGGCGCGCGGCCTCGGGAACGGCGAGGCGAAGGCGGCCGAGCCCGCGACCGCGGCCGTGCCCGCGGTCGCCGCGGCGCCCGCCGCGTCCGTCGACGCCACGGAGAAGATCGGATGAGCGAGAAGAAGAAGGCGGCGGCTCCGAAGGAAATTCGGATTCGCCAGACGAAGTCGGGCATCTGCGCGCCCGTCGACCAGAAACAGACTCTCTTCGGCCTCGGCCTCCGCCGCATCCGGCAGGAGGTCGTCCGCCTCGACACCCCGGCGATCCGGGGCCAGGTCCACAAAGTCCGCCACCTCGTCGAAATCGTCGAGGACGGCACGGCGAGGTAACGCATGTCGCACGGACTCCACAACCTCGGGCCCCGCAAGGGCGCGACCCAGACGAAGAAGCGCATCGGCCGCGGTCCCGGCTCCGGCATCGGCAAGACGTCGGGCAAGGGCCACAAGGGCCAGAACTCCCGCAGCGGCTATTCGCACCTGCGCGGCCACGAAGGCGGCCAGAACCCTCTCCACCGCCGCCTTCCGAAGCGCGGCTTCACGAACATCTTCCGCAAGGAGTGGACGACGGTCAGCGTCGAGGCTCTGGAGCGGATGTTCAAGGCGGGCGACGCCGTGACTCTCGAAGCGCTCAAGACCGCCGGCGTCAAGAAGACGGGCCTGGGCGTCAAGGTCCTCGGCTCGGGTGAGCTCAGGAAGGCGCTCGTCGTCTCCGCGCACCACTTCACGGAAGGCGCGAAGAAGAAGATCGAAGGCGCCGGCGGCCGCTGCGAGGTCGTGGCTCGGTAATGCAGATCCTCGAGTCGTTCCGCAACATCTTCGCGATCCCGGACCTGAGAAAGCGTGTCCTCTTCACGTTCGGTCTGCTCGCGATCTACCGGATCGGTTCGCACATCCCGACGCCCGGTCTCGACGCCTCGGCCCTCGAAGAGTTCTTCAAGGCGAGCGCCGGGGGCCTCCTCGGCTTCCTCGATGTGTTCTCCGGCGGCGCGCTCCGGCGGCTGTCCGTGTTCGCGCTCGGCATCACGCCGTACATCACGGCGTCGATCATCCTGCAGCTCCTGACGGTCGTCTGGCCCTACCTCGAGAAGCTCTCGAAGGAAGGGGAGATGGGGCGCCGGAAGATCACGCAATACACCCGTTACGGCACGGTCGTCCTCTCGGTCGTCCAGGGTGCGGGCATCGCGCTCTGGCTCTGGAGCCAGACGACGCCGAGCGGACGTTTCCTCGCGCTGCGCGACCCCGGATCGGAAGCGGGCAAGCTCGCGTTCATCCTCATGGCGATTCTGACGTTGACGACCGGCACCGCGTTCGTGATGTGGCTCGGCGAGCAGATAACTGAACGGGGAATAGGCAACGGGATTTCGCTCATCATCTTCGCGGGTATCGTGGCCGGGCTCCCGACGGCGGTCTTCACGTCGCTCCAGCAGGTGCAGCGCGGCGCCATGTCTCTCTTCACCGGGCTCATCCTCGTCGTCTTCATGCTCGGCGTGGTCGCGGCCATCGTCTTCGTCGAGCGCGCCCAGCGGCGCATCCCGGTGCAGTACGCCAAGCGCGTCGTCGGCCGGAAGATCTACGGCGGCCAGAACACGTATCTGCCCCTGCGCGTGAACACGGGCGGCGTCATCCCGATCATCTTCGCGGTCTCCATCATCCAGTTCCCGCAGTACATCGCGTCCGCGATCAAGAGCGACTTCATGAAGAAGATCGCCGAGCAGCTCTCCATCGGCCAGCCGCTCTACAACTTCTTCTACGGGCTCGGGATCATCTTCTTCTGCTACTTCTACATCTCGATCATCTTCAACCCGAACGACACCGCCGAGAACATGCGCAAGTACGGCGGCTTCATTCCGGGCATCCGCCCCGGAAAAGCGACGTCGGACTACATCGACAACGTGCTGACCCGCATCACGCTCATCGGCGCCGTGTACCTCGTCGTCGTGGCGCTGATCCCCGAGTTCCTCATGATGGGCTTCAAGGTGCAGGGGATTCCGGGCATCGGGCCGTGGCTCGACGCGCACCTCCCGATCTTCGTGACGCAGGGCCTCGGCATCACGTTCTTCTTCGGCGGAACGTCGCTCCTCATCGTCGTGGGCGTCGCGATGGACACCGTCCAGCAGGTGGAGTCGCAGCTCGTCATGCGCAACTACGACGGCTTCCTCAAGAAAGGCCGCATCCGCGGGCGCCGGAGCTGACATGCCTTCCGCCATCGTTTTCTTCGGCCCTCCCGGCTCGGGAAAGGGGACCCAGGCGTCGCGGCTCGCGGCGTCGCTGGGGATTCCCCAGGTCTCGACGGGCGACCTCCTTCGGAGTCACGTCTCCCGGGGGACGGCGCTCGGCGCGATCGCGAAGCCGATCATGGAGTCGGGCGCTCTCGTGCCGGACGATCTCGTGACGAAGATGCTGAAAGAGCGTCTCGCCGAGCCCGACGCGAAGAACGGGGCGCTCTTCGACGGGTATCCGCGCACGGTCGCGCAGGCCCGGTCTCTCGAGATGCTTCTCAAGGACGCCGGAGGCCGGGTGGACGCCGTGCTCTTCATCGACGTGCCCGACGCGACACTCGTCGAACGGCTCCTCAAGCGCGCGACCCTCGAGGGACGCGCGGACGACACGCGAGAGACGATCGCCGAGCGCCTCCGCGTCTATCGCGAGAAGACGGCTCCGCTCGCCGACCTCTACCGCCAGGCGGGCCTCCTCGTCGCGATCGACGGGGACCGCTCCGTCGAGACGGTCGCCGCGGACGTGGCCGCGGCGGTGCGCAGGCTCCGGAAGGGGGGCGCGTGATCACCTGCAAGGGCAAGTCCGAGATCCTCAAGATGGAGCACGCCGCCCGCATCGTGCACGAGACGCTGTCCGAGTGCATCGCGGCGTGCCGCGCCGGCCGGACGACCGAGGAGATCGACCGCGTGGCGGCGGCCGGCATCGCGTCGCGCGGCGGAAAGGCCGCGTTTCCGGGCTATCGCGGCTATCCGAAGACGATCTGCATCTCGATCAACGACGAGGTCGTGCACGGCATCCCGTCGACGAAGCGCGTGCTCAAGCCGGGCGACGTCGTGGGGCTCGATCTGGGCGCCGTCGTCGACGGCTACTACGCGGACGCCGCCCGCTCGATCGTCCTCGAGCCGGCGCCGGATCCGACACGGGAGCTGATCGAAACGACGCACGCGGCCCTGCTGGCTGGCATCGGCGCCGTCGTCGTCGGCGGGCGCATCGGCGACATCGGGGCGGCCGTCGAGGCCGTCGCGAAGCAGAAGAAGTACGGCGTCGTGCGCGAGTTCGTGGGCCACGGCATCGGAACGGCGCTCCATGAGGAGCCGCAGGTTCCGAATTACGGCCCCGCGGGCAAACGGGAGATCATCCGGGAGGGCATGGCGCTCGCCATCGAGCCGATGTTCAACCTCGGCGCCGCGGCGGTCACGACGGACGCCGACGGATGGACCGTGCGGACGAAGGACGGCCGCGCGTCGGCGCACTTCGAGCACACGGTGGTGGCGACGGCGAAGGGGCCGGTCGTCCTCGGGTTCGGGCGATTCACGGCCGGCTCGGCGCAGACGGGCGCCCCCGGTTTTCAGGAATATCCGCTTCCCGTCGCGGTTTGACGGCAGCGAGACAGAAGGTTTATGTCGAAGGAAGACGCCATCGAAGTGACCGCAACGGTGATCGAGCCGCTGCCGAACGCGATGTTCAAGGTCGAGCTGGAAAACAAACATCAGGTGCTCGCGCACATTTCCGGAAAGATGCGGAAACACTTCATCCGCATCCTGCCCGGAGACAAGGTCCTCGTCGAGCTCTCGCCGTACGACCTGACCCGCGGGCGCATCATCTACCGGTACAAGTGAAATCGAGGTCCCGCATGAAAGTCCGCACGTCCGTCAAGAAGATCTGCAGCAAGTGCAAGGTGATCCGCCGCGCCGGCGTGGTGCGGGTCATCTGCGAGAACGTCAAGCACAAACAGCGTCAGGGCTGAAGAGGTATTCCAGAATGGCACGTATCGCAGGCGTCGACCTTCCCCCGAACAAGCGCGTCGAAATCGGCCTGACCTACATCTTCGGAATCGGGCGTCCGAGCTCCGGGAAGATCCTCGAGACCTCCAAGGTCGACCGGAACACGCGCGTCAAGGATCTCTCCGAGGACGAGGTTTCGCGGATCCGCAAGACGATCCAGGATCACTACGAGGTCGAGGGCGATCTCCGCAAGGAGACTTCCCAGGACATCAAGCGTCTCATGGAAATCGGCTGCTATCGCGGCGTCCGGCACCGCCGGAACCTCCCCGTCCGCGGCCAGCGCACCCACACGAACGCCCGTACGCGGAAGGGTCCCCGCAAGGGCGCCGTGGCCGGGAAAAAGAAGGCGACGAAGAAGTAGGGAGGGGGCGACGGGGGAACCGCTGGGCGGTTCCCCCGTGCTTCCGAAACAAAAAGGAAAAATAGATGGCAACCCCCACCGAAGCCTCAGCGACCGCGAAACCGGCTGCCAAGGGCAAGAAAAAGGGCCCCAAGAAGGACAAGAAGAACATCCCGCACGCGCTCGCGACGGTGCAGGCGTCCTTCAACAACACGATCGTCTCGATCACCGACCAGCAGGGCAACGTCCTGGCCTGGTCCTCGGCCGGGCGCATCGGGTTCAAGGGCTCGCGCAAAGGAACGCCGTTCGCCGCGCAGCTGGCCGCCGGCAACGCCGCGCAGATCGCCCAGGAGAGCGGCGTGCGCTCGCTGGACGTCCGCGTGAACGGACCGGGCGCCGGCCGCGAGAGCGCGATCCGCGCTCTCGCCGCCGCGGGCATCGACATCCGGTCCATCAAGGACGCGACGCCGATTCCGCACAACGGCTGCCGGCCGCGGAAGCGGCGGCGGGTCTAGACGAGTTATGCTTCGACTGGTGTCTTGCTGTTTTTTCTTTGAAGGTAAAGAAAGCAGCGGCCGCTCTTGCCAGGCAACGGCAGTGTCGGCGGATACCTTCTAAGAATTCTTCGGAATTCTCCGAATTCTCAGGAATTCTCGTCCGTAAACCGAGCTCTCGATTCCGGGCCGGGAAGAAGGACGCAATGAAATGACGGAATCGACGGAGGCCTGATTTCCCGTGGCTCGTTATCGTGAATCGGTCTGCCGGCTGTGCCGGCGCGAAGCAATGAAGCTGTTCCTCAAGGGGGACCGCTGTTTCACCAACAAGTGCGCCATCGAGCGGCGCAATTTTCCGCCCGGCCAGCACGGCAAGCGCCGCTCCAAGATTCTCGGCTACGGCATCCAGCTTCGCGAGAAGCAGAAGCTGAAGAGGTTCTACGGGGTGCTCGAGGGCCAGTTCCGGCTCACGTTCGAAGCCGCCGAGCGCATGCGCGGCGTCACGGGCGAGAACCTTCTGTCGCTTCTCGAACGGCGCCTCGACAACGTCGTCCACCGCCTCGGCTTCTCGGGCTCGCGCGCCCAGGCGCGCCAGCTCGTCCGCCACGGGCACGTCCGCGTGAACGGCAAGAAGGTGAACGTGCCGAGCTACGTCGTCGGCGCGGGAGCCGTCGTCTCCGTCAAGGAGAAAAGCAAGGCGAACCCCCTCATCGCGGGCGCCGTGGAAACGGCGAAGGGCCGCGGCATTCCGGCGTGGCTCGAGCTGAACGCGGCCGAGTTCCAGGGAAAGGTCGTCACGCTTCCGAAGCGCGAAGACGTCGCGCTGCAGGTCAACGAGAAGCTCATCGTCGAGCTGTACTCGAAGTAATTCCGTCACGAACGCTCCCGCGCGCGCCGCTCAGCGGATAAGTCGCAGGGACAGGAGAGACACATGTTGTGGAAGGGTTTTCAGCGTCCGAACCGTCTCGAGGTCGATGAAGAGAAGGGCAACTACGGCCGCTTCACGGCGCAGCCGCTCGAGCGCGGCTGGGGCACGACGGTCGGCAACGCGCTTCGGCGCGTGCTCCTTTCGTCGATCGAGGGCGCCGCGGTCACCGCGGTGAAGATCGAGGGCGTGGAGCACGAGTTCACGGCCGTCCCGGGCGTCGTCGAAGACGTCACGGACATCATCCTGAATCTCAAGGGCCTCGCGATCCGCCTGCACGAAGACGGCCCGCGGGCGCTCACGCTCGACGTCAAGACGAAGGGCGCCGTGACGGCCGACGCCTTCGAAGACGACGCGCAGCTCGAGATTCTCAATCCCGACGCCCCGGTCGCGACGCTCGCCGACGGGGGCCGCCTGCGGCTCGAGGCCACGGTCAGCAAGGGCCGCGGCTACGTGCCGGCCGACCGCAACTTCGATCCGGAAGCGCCGATCGGCACGATTCCGCTCGATTCGGCCCACTCGCCCGTCCGCCGCGTGAACTATCACGTCGAGGCGGCCCGCGTCGGCCAGGCGACGGACTACGACAAGCTCGTCATCGAGGTCTGGACGAACGGCACGATCTCCCCGCGCGACGCCGTGGGCGTCGCCGCGGTCCTCATCCGCGAGCACCTCGCGATCTTCGTGAACGTCGAGACGGACGAGGCGGCGCAGGCGGCCGGGGCCGAGATGCCGCAGAGCGAGCTCGACGCTCTCCTCGACACGAACGTCGAGGAGCTCGAGCTTTCCGTGCGCAGCGCGAATTGCCTCAAGAACGCCGGCATCCGCACGCTTCGCGAGCTGGTCCAGAAGACCGAGAAGGACATGCTCGAGACCAAGAACTTCGGGCGGAAGAGCCTGAACGAGATCAAGGACATCCTGCGCGACAAGGGCCTCGCCTTCGGCATGAAGCTCGAGTCTCCGGCCGGCGCGGGTCGCTGAGGAATCCATGCAGCACAATCGCGCGGGCCGCAAGCTCGGCCGGACGACGGCGCATCGCAAATCGCTCTTCCGGAACCAGCTTTCGTCCCTCATCACGCACGAGCGAATCCAGACGACGCTGCCGAAGGCGAAAGACCTCCGGCCGCTCATCGAGAAGATGGTCACGCTCGGAAAAAGGGGCGGCCTCCACGCGCGCCGTCTCGTCCTGAAGACCATTCCCGAGGCGACGACCGTCAAGAAACTCTTCGAGGAGATCGCGCCCCGCTTCAAGGAGCGGGCCGGCGGCTACACCCGCATCATGAAGCTCGGACGGCGTCCGGGCGACGGCGCCGAGATGGCGATCCTCGAGTTCATCGACTTCGACTGGGCGCACCGCCAGGCGGCGAAGAAGGTCGCGGCGAAGGCCGCCGAGGAGAAGAAGCAGTCGCTTCTCGAGAGGGCGAAGAAGCTCGTCTCCGGCAAGAGCGAAGGCAAGAGCGAAACCGAGAAGGCGGAGAAGAAGGACGAGGGCGCCGAAGCGGAAGCCGGGACCGAGAAGAAGGTCAAAGCCCCCGTCGAGAAGAAGAAGGGTTACACCGCTCCGAAGGGGCCGAGGGGCTCAGGGCCGAAGAGCGGCGGCTCCCACGGCGGCGGCAAGCGCAAGACGGGTTAGGAAGACAAGAAAGAAAGAGAAGATTCGGATTCTCTTCGAATGGTCAAGAGGGCCCCGCGAAAGCGAGGGCCCTTTCTTTCTTGCGAGGCGTCTCTGCCCGCGTTCTTCCCCTTCTAAGCAAATCTTTCTTTCTTTCTCTTTCGCTTTTTCTTTCTCTACTGCTTAACCGAGCGCCTTCTCGATCTCCTGGATGAGCACCTTCGTCGAGAAAGGTTTCGTGAGGTAGCTCGACGCACCGAGCCGCAGGCCGAGGTCGCGCTCGGACGGCAGCGTGCGCGCCGTGAGCATCACGATCGGCAGGCGCGACGTCGCGGGGTTCTCCTTCAGGATGCGGCAGACGTCGAAGCCCGTGAGGCCGGGCGTGAGGGAAACGTCGAGAAGGACGAGGTCGGGCGCTTCCTCCCTCACCATGCGGAGCGCCTCCTCGCCGCCGGTCGCCTCCACCGGCTGGAGTCCCGTCAGGCGCAGCTTGAACGAGAGGATCTTCAGGATCGTGGGCTCGTCGTCCACGACGAGAACCTTTCGACCCGCGAGGCCCGGAGGAAGGCTGCTCATCGGGCCGTCATTCCAGCGAGACCAGCGCGCCGGTCAGCACGACGACGGCGGCGGCCATCTCCCGGGTGTGCGTGATCGTGACGTGCGCTCCCGTGACGCCCAGGCGCTCCCCGTGGAGGCGCGCCCGCCCGAAGAGGGCGAGCCGGGGCGGTCCTCCCGGGCTGCGGACGATCGCGAGCTCGCGAAACGCGATTCCGCGCATTCCCGTTCCGAGCGCTTTCATCGCCGCCTCTTTCGCTGCGAAGAGTCCCGCGACGTGCTCCGCATACGCCGGCGATTCGGGGAGGCGGCGGACCTCTCCCGGCCGGAAAAGCTTCTCCGCGAAACGCCCTCCGTGGCGTTCGATTGCGCGCGCCACGCGCGGAATCTCGCAGAGATCGATGCCGAGTCCGACCACCCCTGATCCCGCTGGAAGACCGTCCTCGGGCCCGGCGCGGCCGCTCACGCGGGTTCCCGCGGAGCCGGCGGAGCAGGTTCGCTCCGCAGCTCCCGCCGCCAGGCCTCGATTTCGGACGCCGCTGCCCAGAGGTGCAGGAGTCCGAGGCCGAGCAGGAAGCTCCGGAAATAGGGCGATGCGAGGAAAGGGCGCGTTCGCTCCGGGGACCGCCCGACGACTCGCACCGCCCAGTATCGGCCCCAGGGGGCGAGCGTCAGGAAGGCGCCGGCCTCGAGGGTATAGAGGACGAAGAGGGCCCTGAGAAGACGGCTACCGGGTCTTGCCACCCTCGGATTGTAGTGGCGCGGGAGCCGGAGCGGATCGAGGCGCCTCGCGAGGAGGCGGCGGCGCCTCGCGGGGAGCCGGCGGCGCTTCCCTGTGCGCAGGCGGCGCGGATTCACGAGGCGCGGGCGCCTCGTGCGAGCGTTCGCGCTCTATCACGCGGGGTTGTGGCGCACGCCATCCCGAGTCGTCGTGGCGGGCCGGCCGGTTCTCCTCGACGCGCCTCGGGATGGGTGCCGGCGCCGGCGAGGAAGGGGAACGCCAGCCTTCGTCGCGGAGACGCCGCGAGATGACCGGGTCACGGGAGGCGGCGGGCGCACCTTCGCGGCGAACCGGTTGCTCCGCCCGAGCCGTGCCGGGCGGGACACCGCGGTCGGCAGCATGGCGCCAGGAGTCCGACGGGGCCGAGCGGTCGTCGCGGCGCGGAGCCTCCGCCGACCGCGGGCGGTACTCGGGATCCTGGCCGGCACGCACGATGGTCCTCTTGAGCTCCTCGGCTGCTGCGGGCGAAAGGGTCCGTTCGCGCCGCAGGACGGCCGTCAGACCCTCGTTCACGGGAGCCTGGCTCTCGGAGCCGTGCAAGCGGCGAATCGCGTCCTGGATCGACGCGGCGGGGTTGCTGCCGCGCTCGAAGCGGAGGGGTGTCGTCGCGATCGTCCCGATCTCGCCGGGCCGGAAATTCACGCGGTCCCCGCGCACAACGTCCCGGACCGGGTCCAGCCGCACGGCGAGCCGCCCGGCGGGCACGTAGTTCCAGCCGCGGGGGTCGATCTGGGAGACCGCCGCGCGCCCGCGAAGATGCGCATAGACCGGACGGTGTCCGCCGCCGACGTTTATGCGGGTGCGCCGGGAATGAGGCGGCCACGAGCTGTAGTAGCCGATCGGGCACCAGCCCACCCAGCCGGGCGTGTAGTTCCAGTAGACCCACGCGGGCGAGTAGTCGACGCCCGGGCACCACATCCAGCCCAGCAGCGCGTCGAAGACCCAGGTCCCGTAGTGATAGGGGAGCCATCCCCACGATTCCGAGGAGACCCACGTCATGCCCGCCGGCGTCCACCGCCAGTAGCCGAGCGAGTACGGCGTCCAGCCGGCGCCGACACGCGGCCTCCAGCAGGTGCAGCCGCACGTCGTGGAATACGCCCAATTGCCCCAGTCCTCGAACGAGGCGTTGTCGTAGTCATAGGAGAAGTCCGAAGAGACGTAACGGGTCGCGTTGCGGCTGTCGGTCCGGTCCCGCCGCTCCTCGACGAAGCGCGCGAAGCGGTCCCTCGGCGAAGCCGAAACGTCCACCTCGACGTCGCTGTCGCCGCTCACGAACGCGTATTCGCCCGCGCGGACCACGGCGCGCCCGCCCCGGCCCGCGACCTCGACCCGGCCCGACAGGACGTAGATCTCCGTGCCACGCCTTCCGGCGTCCACGCGAAACAGGGCGCGCGAGGCCGCGAGGACCGTCGCGTCGTCCGTGTCGAGACGCAGGGCCCGCTCGTGCGTCGTGACGTCGCGCACCTCGACCGCCACCGTGCCGCGCGCGAGGAGCAGAAGGTCCCGGTCGTCGTCGGCTTCGTACGTTCCGGCCATCCGTTCGAAGCGGAGGTCCGTGTACCCGTCCACGCGCACGACGTTGCCGTCCGCGAGCACCGCTTCGGCGCGCGCCCCGACTCCCGTCACGAGGCTGTCTCCCGAGAGCACCGGCATGTTGATTCGGGCCGCCGCGTCGTCTTCGGCCTTCGAGATCAGGGAGACGTCGGGCTGCACGTACGAGAGATACGTGTAACCCTCCCGCTGGGCGTCCGCTCTGTCCGGTGCCAGCGCCGCGGCGAGAAAGGCGGCTGCGAGGGCGGACGGCGCGATCCTGCGGGCGTTCATGTCGGGCCTCCGGAACATCCTATGCGACCTCTGTACCACGCTGCGCGGCGTCTGTCTCGTCCCCCAGCGGGGACGCTTGACCGTGCCCGCGAAGCCCTGCAATCTCGGCCCGGCGGCCGACGCTCCTGAAAAGGGGAAAGGGGCCGTCCCGTCCGCTGGAGTGCACGTGGCCATTCGAGAGATCGTCAAGTATGGGGACCCGCGCCTCGTCGCGAAGAACCAGGCCATCGAGGCCTTCGACGATCCGGGCCTCGCCGCCCTCCTCCAGGACCTGAAGGAGACGTGCTGGGCGGCTCCCGGCCTCGGTCTCGCGGCCCCACAGGTCGGCGTCAACCTGCGCGTCGCGATCGTGGATCTCTCGATCGGGAAGGACCCGTCGCTGGTCCTCGTTCTCGTGAACCCGGTCGTCGTGGACGCGCAGGGGCTCATCCGGGACGAGGAGGGATGTCTTTCCTTTCCCGACATGGTGGAGACGGTCGAGAGGCCCGAAAAAGTGACCGTGGAAGCGCTCGACGAGCACGGCAAAAAGCGGACGCTCGACGGGCGCGACCTCCTCGCGCGGGCCTTCTGTCACGAGATAGACCACCTCGACCAGAAGCTGTTCGTCGACCGGCTCTCGTCCCTGAAGAAGGGGCTCCTCCTGCGCCAGGTCGTCAAGCGCCAGAAAAAAGGCGCCTGGTAAACGAGCGCCACCCGCGACGAGCCGGGCTGCTACGCCCCCGCCTTCACCCGGAGCTCGTCGACGAGGTTGAGCCGGTGCAGCGTGCGGCCGAGGTGCGCCGCGAAGGCCATGAGGTGCTCGAGCTCGGGCGATTCGCCGGGCGGCGGAAGCGGTCCGCGCCGATAGAGGCGCAGGGTGCCGAGGAGCTCCTTGCCTCCGAAAACCGGAGCGGCGGAGATGGTCCAGTCGGGGCTGGCGTCGCCTGGGAGCCGCGGGGCGCGTCCCGTGCGCGGATCCTCCTCGAGGCCGAGCGCCGCGACGAACTCCGGAAGGCTTCCGTCCGGCCAGGCGCTGGAGGCCCCGACGAACAGCTCGACGTGGCCCGTGCGGCGCACGTGCAACGTCACCCCGTCGGCGCCGAACACGGACGAGATCCGGTCGAGGATGGGGACGAGGAGGCGCGCCCGGAAGTCCTCGGTCGTGACGCCGTCCTCCTCGACCTTCGCCGAGATCTCCTGCTGCAGCTCGAGGATCTGGGTGCGGGCCGTGAGGGCGTCCAGGAGCTCCTTGATGCGGAGCGCGTTCTTCACGCGCGCCTTCAATTCGCGGGCCGAGAACGGCTTCGTGACGTAATCGTTCGCGAGCGCCTCGAAGCCCTGCAGGAGGTCTTCCTCCTCGGTGCGCGCCGTGACGAAGATGACCTGCGTGCCCGCGGTCGCGCCCACGGTCTTGATCCGGCGGCAGACCTCGTACCCGGAAAGATCGGGCATGCGCACGTCCAGGAGGACGACGTCCGGCCGGCGGGCGTCCACCTTCTCGAGAGCCTCGGTGCCGGACAGGGCGCTTTCGAAGTCGCAGCCCAGCTCGTAGGCGATGTACGAGGCCACTTCGGCCTGGTACGGGTCGTCGTCCACGAGGAGAAGCAACGGGGGCGCGGCCGGTGATCGGAACATGGAGCTCGAGGATATCGCACGGGGGCCGGCGGGCCTTTGCTGGCGAAATCCCCGGCGGTCGTCGAGAATCGCCCGTCGTGACGCTTCGCCTCTACAACACCCTGAGCCGCTCCCTCGAGGAGTTCCGTCCCGTTCGCCCGGGAAAGGTCGGGCTCTACACGTGCGGTCCCACCGTCTACAACCGGGTGCACATCGGCAATCTCAGAACCTTCGTCTGGGAAGACGTGATGTGCCGCGTCTTCCGCGCACTGGGCTACGAGACGACGCAGGTGATGAACCTCACGGACATCGACGACAAGACGATCCGGGGAGCCGTGGCCGAAGGGCTCCCGCTTCGCGCGTTCACGGACCGGCACATCGCGACCTTCTTCGAGGACCTCGAGACGCTTGGCGTCGTGCCGGCGGCGCTGTATCCGCGGGCCACGGAGCACATCCCCGAGATGGTCACGCTCGTCGAGCGCCTCGTCGCCCGCGGTCACGCGTACGCGAGCGACGGTTCGTTCTGGTACCGGATCTCGACGTTCCCCGGCTACGGGAAGCTCTCGAAAATCGACCTCACGGCCGTGAAGCGCGGCGCGCGCGTAGCCGACGACGAGTACGAGAAGGAAGACGTGCGCGATTTCGCGCTCTGGAAGGAATCGAAGGAGGGCGAGCCCGAGTCCGCGACCTGGACGACTCCGCTCGGGCGCGGGCGGCCCGGCTGGCACCTCGAGTGCAGCGCCATGGCGATGAAGTACCTCGGCGAAACGCTCGACATCCACACGGGCGCCGTCGACAACATGTTCCCGCACCACGAGAACGAGATCGCGCAGAGTGAAGGCGCGACCGGAAAGACGTTCGTCAATTACTGGCTCCACGCCGAGCACCTCCTCGTCGACGGCGAGAAGATGTCGAAGAGCAAGGGCGAACTTCTACACGCTTCCCGACCTCCTCGAGAAGGGCTTCTATCCGCGCGCGATCCGGTACCTCCTCATCTCGGTCCCGTATCGCATGAAGCTCAACTTCACTTTCGACGGGCTCAAAGCGGCGACGTCTGCGGTCGAGCGGCTGGATTCGTTGGATCTGCGGCTTTCGGAGAGAGAGAAGACCGAAGAGAAGATTTCTTTGAAAGGTGAAGAGGGACAAAGAGGAGGAAGAGAAGAAGAGAAGATTTCTTTGAAGGTGAAATCACCGGAGGCGGCGGGTGGGGACTTCGCGGGGCGAGTGGCGGCTGCGCGCGCCGCCGTGTTTTCCTCTCTCGAAGACGACCTCAATACCGCCGGCGCGCTCGGGGCGCTGTTCTCGTTCGTGAAGGCGACGAATGTCGACCTCGAAGCCGGCCGCCTTGCCCCCGCCGACGCGACTGCCGCTCGGGGTCTGCTCCGCGAGATCGCGGGAAGGATTCTGGGCATCATGCCGAGCAACGCGGTCAGCGGTCTGCCCTCTTCACCTTCTAAGAAATCTTCATCCGGATCTTCCTCCGAATCCCCCGGTGTCGACGAGGCCTGGATCGACGCGCGCATCGAGGCCCGGAAGGCGGCCAAGAAGGCCCGGGATTTCAAGGCCGCGGACACGATCCGCGACGAGCTCCTGGGCAAGGGAATCGTCCTCGAGGACACGCCCCAGGGAGTGCGCTGGAAGCGGAAGCCTTGACAGAAGCGCGCCGTTTCGGGTCTACTCCAAAAGTCATGATTTTCGTTGCGCGCCACTGGCACGTGCATCACGGCTGAGCCGGCCGCGCTTCGCGCCGCCGGCCCGTCGAGGTCCGGAGGCGTGCGGGTTTTCCAAAGAGGTCACCCCAACCCCCTCCGGACCGGAGGGGGTTTTCGTTTTGGTCCTGACCGCGGAAAAAACGCTTCTCGTCGCGTCCCTCGCGCCGGCTTCGAACGCCGAGGCGCTGGGGGCACGCGCGGCGCTCGTCGACCTGCCTTCTTCGGCCGCGGTGGAGCTTCGGCTCGACGAGATGTCCGAAGAGCCGGACTTCCGCGCGCTTCGCGCGTGCTTAGAGGGAAGAACACTCATTGCGACGGTCCGTTCCGCATCTGAAGGTGGCGCGTTCCGGGGTCATGCGGAAGAGGCGCAAAGGCTGCTTTCGAAGGCTCTGGATGCCGGGTTTGAATTAGTCGACGTGGAATTCCGCCGCGACGGCGGGGGCGAGGCCGCCCGCATTCCCCCTTCTAAGAAGATTCTTTCTCTCCATGACCCGGAGGGCATCCCCGCCGACTTGAACGCGCTCGTGGCCCGGATGCTCGCGACGCCCGCGCGCTTCGTGAAAGTCGTGGCGACGGCGAACGATTCCGGCGATGCCCGCCGCCTTCTCGAGCTTCAGGCCGCGAACCCCGGGGGACGCCTCGCGACGTTCGGCATGGGCGAGGCCGGGATCGCCACGCGCGTCCTCGCGCCGTATCTCGGCGCGGCGCTCGCGTTCGGCGCGCTGGTCCCCGGGCGCGCCACGGCACCCGGCCAGCTTCTCGCGCGCGACCTCGTCGAGATCTGGGGCGTCGGCCGCGTGCGGAAGGTCTCGCGGCTCTTCGCGCTTCTGGGCGGCGTCGTCTCCCACTCCCTCTCTCCGGCCCTCCACAACGCGAATTTCGAGGCTCTCGGCCAGGACGCGCTCTACGTCCCGTTCGCGATGCGGATGCTCGGGAGGGAGCTCGAGCCGCTCGTCGTCTCGCTCGACGCGCTCGGCCTTCCGTTCGCGGGCGCCTCGGTGACGATTCCCTTCAAGGAAGAGGCCGCGCTCCTTTCGGGCGCGTCCGAGAGCGGCGAGAGGGCGGTCAACACGCTGACGAGGTCGAGCGCCCCGGGCCAGCCGCTCCGGCTGCACGCGGAAAACACCGATCGCGCGGCATTCGAAGCCGCGATCGAAGAGGCTTCGAAGAATGCGAGAGACGAGAAAGGTCGCGTGCAGGCGGCTCTCGTCCTGGGTGCGGGTGGCACGGCGAGGATCGCCGTGGATGTTCTTAGAAAGGGGGGATTTGAAGTCTTCCTCATGAACCGAGGCGACGAGCGCGGCGAGGCGCTTTCGAGAGCCACGGGAGCCCATTACCTTTCTAAGAAATCCTCGGCGCCCTTTCCCCTGCCGCAAGTCCTCGTCAATGCGACGCCGCTCGGCCTTCAAGCGGGGGATCCCCTCCCCTGCGAGCAAAATCTCCTTCGCCCCGGGATGCTTGTCATCGACGCTCCCTATCGCGCTGGTGGAACGGAGCTCGTCCGGGCGGCGCGCGCCGCCGGTGCCCGCGTCGTGGACGGCCAGACCCTGCTCCTGCTCCAGGCCGCGGGCCAGGCGACTCTCTTCGCCGGGCGGGCCACGAGCCGGCGGGATTTGCTGTCGCGTCTCGCGCCGCGCCATCGTTCCCTGTTTTCTTCCGCCGAGGAGTTTCTTCCGTGAAGATCGGGCGGCCCGACCCGAATCTGCCGCGCGGCGTGCAGGCGTTTCTCTTCGACGCGGCCGAGCGCCGCCGCGGGGCGGAGGATTCGGTCGTGCGCAGCCTTCTGGCCGCCGGTCTCCGCGAGGTGATCCTTCCCGTCCTCGACTTCGCGGCCCCGTACGCCGGCGTGACCGCCGAAGGAGACGAGCGGCTCTACCGGTTTCTCGACCGGCAGGGCAATACCCTCGCGCTCCGGGCGGACTTCACGCCGATGGCCGCCCGCGTCGTCGCGCCGCGGCTCGGCACGCTCTCCGGACCCGTCTCGCTCTTCTACCGCGGGGACGTCGTGCGCGACGAGGAGACGGGGGTCGGACGCCGCCGCGAGTTCGCCCAGGTCGGTGCCGAGCGTTATGGCGACGGGCGCCCGGAGGCCGACCGCGAGATGCTCGCGCTCGCTCTCTCGTGCCTCGGAGGCCTTCCGGCCGCGCGCCTCAGGCTCACACTCGGCTGGGCGGGCTTTCTCGAGCGCCTGCTCGCCACGCTCGCGCCGGGACTCGGCGAGAACGGCGCGGACGACCCAGCCGGGCTCGGCGGGGCCGTGGCGGCCGCGCGTGCCCGGCACGGCACCGAGCTCGAGATGCGACTCTCCGCCGCGGGCGCCTCTCCGGCCGCCGCGGCCGAAGCAGCCCGGGCCCTCCTCGTCGGCTTCGACCCCGCTTCGGATCTCTTCCGCTCGCCGGAGCTCGCGGGCGCGGCCGCGGAGCTCTCGCGCGCGGTCGCGTCCGCGCACGCGGCCAGGCCCGGCCTGCCGGTCGTCGTCGACCTCGCGGACGCGCCACAGGCGCCGTACTACACGGGGCTCACGTTCAGCGTGGACGCCGCGAACGGAAGCGGCACGATCGCGGGCGGCGGACGATACGACGGCCTTCTCGCGCGTTTCGGCACCGCGGCGCCGGCGCTTGGATTCTGCATCGGCCTCGATACGCTCGGTGCCGCCACCGAGGCCGGTGACACGAGCGCTCGCCCTCTGCGGATTGCGGTCGGGAAGGGCCGGCTCCTGCCGAAGGCGCTCGAAGCGCTCCACGCCGGAGGCGCCTCGTTCGGCGATCCCGACGGCCGGCGCCTCCTCGTGCCCTCCTCGGACGGAGCGTTCGAGCTGCTCCTCCTCAAGGACGACGACGTGCCGACGTACGTGGCCCACGGCGGAGCCGACCTCGGGATCGTGGGCAGCGACCGCGTCGCGGAGAGCGGCGAGGACGTGACCTCTCCCGTGGAGCTTCCCTTCGGCGCCTGCCGCCTTTCCCTCATCGGCCGGGCGGGGGAGGACTTCCGCCCGAACGGCGCGCCCGTGCGCGTCGGCACGAAGTACCGGCGCCTCGCGGCTCGCTACTTCGACGAACGGAAGATCGCCCACGAGATCGTCCCTCTCGCGGGCTCGGTCGAGCTCGCGGCCGCCCTCAAGCTCACGGACGTCGTCGTGGACCTCATCGAGTCCGGATCCACGATGGCCGCGAACGGCCTCGCCGAGATCGAGACCATTCTCGCGAGCCGCGCGACGCTCGTCCTCGGACGCGCTTCGCTCGTCGCGCGCCGGGCCGAGATCGCGGCGTTCGTCGAGCGCATCAGGACCTACGCGGGGGCGCCGACATGATCAGGATCGTCGATGCGGAGGCGAAGGCCGGAAAGAGGGAGCTGGAGATTCTGCTGAAGAGCAGACGGGGCGGTTCTCCCGACTTTTCCACGCTGAAGCAGATTCTGCCGGTCGTGGAGGACGTTCTGCGAAATGGGGAACCCGCGCTCCGGAAGTACGTCGAGCGTTTCGACCTGGAGCCGCCACGCGCCCGCGGTTCGAAGAGGACGATTTCTTTGAAAGGGGAAGAGGGAAGACGGCCCGGCGGAGTGAGACAGGCGGAGCGGCAAGGCGAGCTGCCCTCTTACCCTTCTAAGAAGATCTTCCTTGATCCCCGACGCGAGAAGTCCGCTCGCATCGACCCGGAGTTCGCGCGCGCATTCCGCCTCGCGCGCAGGCGCATCGAGGCCTATCACCGCAAACAGCTCTCGTCCGTCTCTTCGGGCTTCTCTTTCAAGGACTCGCTCGGCGTTTCGTTCGCAGAGAGACCCGTGCCATTCGACTCGGTCGGCGTGTACGTGCCCGGCGGCCGCGCCTTCTATCCGTCCTCGCTTCTCATGGGAGTCGTGCCCGCGCGCGTCGCGGGCGTGCCGCGCGTCGTCGTCGCGACGCCGCCGCGCGCGTGGGCTTCCAGCCCCGAGCTCCGCTGGGCGGCGGCCGAGCTGCGGGTCGACGAGGTGCTGCTGGCGGGAGGCGCCCACGGCATCGCGGGCCTCGTCTCCGTCGCCGGCGTGGCGAAGATCGTCGGACCAGGGAACCGGTTCGTCGCGGCGGCGAAGCACCTCGTCTCGGGACTCGTGGCGGTCGACATGCCGGCGGGCCCTTCGGAGGTGCTGATCGTGGCATCCGCCGATGCCGATCCGGACCTCGTCGCGGCGGATCTTCTCGCTCAGGCGGAGCACGATCCCGAAGCGGTCTGCCTGCTGTTTTCGGATTCGAAGGCTTTCGCCGCCGAAGTGCGCGTCAGCCTCTCCTCGCAATGTCAGACCCTCGATTCGGTTTCTTCGAAGGGGAATGCAGCGACGGCGCGCGCCTCGCTGCTTCGGCGCGGCCGAATCTTCACTTTCAAAGAAATCTCTTCCGCCGTTTCCGCCGGGTCGAAGGTCGCCGCCGAGCACGTCCAGGTGATGGGCCGGAGGTCCGAGCGGCTTGCTCCTTTGCTGCTCCCGACGGCCGGCGCTCTCTTCATCGGCTCGTCGACGCCGACCGCGCTCGGAGACTACGTCCTCGGCCCGAACCACGTGCTGCCCACCGGGGGCGCCGCGCGCAGCTTCTCGGGGCTTTCGGTGCGCGACTTCCTGCGGTGGGGCCGTTCGGCAGCCGCGCCCGCAACCGCGGCCCGCCGCCTCGCGCCGGACGCAGCGGCCCTGGCCCGATTCGAAGGCCTCGCGGCCCACGCGGGCGCGCTCGACCGGAGGGTCCCGTGACCGGCCGGCCCGTCCCCGTCCGCGAGGAGATCCGGGCCTTGCGCGGGTATCGGCTCGCGCGCGAGGACTCTCCGCCGCTCCGCGCGAAGCTGGACTTCAACGAGTCGCCATTCGACGTGCCGGAGGAGATCCGAGCGGAGGTCCTCGAACGCCTCGCCGCGAAGAGATGGGGCCGATACCCCGAGTTCGGTGCGCCGCGCCTGAAGAAAGCGATCGCCGAGGCGATCGGCCGCCGGTCCGAAGAGATCGTGGTCGGAAACGGGTCGGGCGAGGTGATTCTCGCAGCCGTCTCCGTGTTCGCGGGCGGAGGGGCGCTCGTCCTTCCGACGCCGACGTTCTCCCTCTACGGGCAGATCGCGGCGATCGCGGCGGCCCGGGTCGTCGACGTGCCGCGCACGGGGCAAGACTTCGATCTCGCCGAGGAGGCGTTCCTCGCGGCGGCGGCGCAGCCGGGCGCCGTCTCCCTCGTCTGCTCGCCGAACAACCCGACGGGTGGCGTCGTGCGCCGGGAGTTCCTGGGGCGGCTGCTGGACGCCGCCCCCGTCTTGCTCCTCGATCAGGCCTACGTGGACTTCGCGGGCCCCGGCGACGACGGCCTCGCCGTGCTCGACGAACGGCCGAACCTCGTCGTCTTCCGGACGCTCTCGAAAGCGTACGCGGCCGCGGGGTTCCGGATCGGATACGCGGTCGCGTCGCCGGAGCTCGCCCGGGAGATCGAGAAGGCCGTCCTGCCGTTCAGCGTCGACCTCGCGGCCGAGGAGCTGGCGGTCGCCGTCCTTGCGCATCCCGACGTCGCGCGGGCCCACGTGCGCGAGATCGTGGCCGAGCGGGGGCGCGTGGCCCAGGCGCTCACGGCGGCCGGCTGCCTCGTGGCCTCGTCCTCCGCGAATTTCCTTTTCGTGAGGCCGCCGGGCGACCAGGCGGGGCGCGTGCGCCGGGCGCTTCTCGACAGGGGAGTCCTCGTGCGCGACATGACGGCGGCGGCGCCCGGGCGCCTCCGGGTTTCGATCGGTTCCCGGGCGGAGAACGATATGTTCCTCGAGGCGCTTCTGGAGGTGTTATGAGCCGGACCGGTACGGTCGAGCGGAAGACGAAGGAGACGTCGGTGTCCCTCTCGCTGACGCTCGACGGAGCGGGGCGAACGGACGTGACGACCCCCGTCGGGTTTCTCTCCCACATGCTCGAGACGATCGCGAAACACGCGCGCGTCGATCTCACGGTCCGCGCGTCCGGCGACGTGCACATCGACGCCCATCACACCGTCGAGGACGTCGGCCTCGCGTTCGGCGAAGCGCTCGATCAGGCGCTCGGATCGCGCGCCGGGATCGAGCGCTTTGGCGCGAGTCTCGTGCCGCTCGACGAGGCCCTGGCGCGATCGGTCGTCGACCTCTCCGGCCGGCCTTTCCTCGTCTTCGAGTCCCCGGTCGACAAGGAGCTCCTTCTCGTCACGAGCGAATTCCCCTTCGCGCTCGTCGAGGAGTTCTGGAAGTCCGCCGCGTTCCGGGGCAAGTTCAACCTCCACGTGGACGTGATCCGCGCCCGGAACGGCCATCACGCGGCCGAAGCGGTCTTCAAGTCGGCCGCGCGCGCGCTGCGCGAGGCCATGGCGATCACGGGATCCGAGGTTCTCTCGACGAAAGGGACGCTGACGGCATGAACGAAGCTTCCGCGCCGGCGGTCACGCTCGTGGACTACGGGGTCGGGAACACGGCTTCCGTCATGCGCGCGTTCCACCGGCTCGGCGCCGACGTGGACTTCACGGCCGATCTCGACCGGGTGGCGGCGGCCCGGCGGCTCGTGCTGCCCGGCGTCGCCGCGTTCGCTCCGGCCATGAACCGGTTGCTCGAGACCGGCCTCGAATCGGCAGTGCGGGCGGCCGTGAAACGGGGAGGGCGCCTCCTCGGGCTCTGTCTCGGCTTTCAGCTTCTCTTCGAGGAAAGCGAGGAGCACGGCGTGCACCGCGGGCTCGGCCTCGTGCCGGGCCGGGTCCGCGCTTTCCCCGCCGGCGTGCGAACGCCTCACGTGGGCTGGAACCAGCTGCTCGCGCGCCGTTCGGACGGCTTCGTCGAGGGCCTCGCCGACGGAAGCTTCGTCTACTTCGTCCACTCGTACCGGGCCGAGGGCGCCGAAGCTGCCGACGTGGCGGCGGCCTGCGACCACGGTGGAGAGTTCCCGGCGATCGTGCAGCGCGCGAACGTCTGGGGCTGCCAGTTCCACCCGGAGAAGTCGTCGGCGAACGGCCGCCTCCTGCTCTCGAACTTCCTCCGGGAGGACGCGTCGTGAGCGGCGGCCGGCTCGCGCTGTGGCCCGCGATCGACCTCATGGGCGGACGCGTCGTCAGGCTGCTGCGGGGCAGGCGCGAAGCCGTCACGTTCTACGACGAGCGGCCGTCCGAGGCCGCGAGGCGATTCGCGGGCGAAGGCGCCGACGGCATTCACGTCGTCGACCTCGACGCGGCGTTCGGGGCGGGAGACGACCGGAGCAATCGGAAAGAGATCGAAGAGATTCTTTCTGTTTCGGAGGCCGCGGGGATCGCCGTGCAGGTTGGGGGGGGCATGCGCTCCACGAAGGCTGTTGAAGATTTCTTAGAAAGGTGGAGTGGCGCCAGAGCGGTACTCGGCAGCTTTGCCTTGCTCGAGCGGACTGCGCTCACACTCCTTCTAAGAAAATCTTCTTCTTCTCTTTCTTCTTCTTCTTCTTCTCTTTCTTCCTCTCCCTCTTCAGCAAAAGCGTCTTCTTCCTCTTTGTCCTCCCGAATAGTCGTTGCCCTCGACTGCAAGGATGGCCGCCCGACGGTGCACGGGTGGACCGAGGACGCGGGCGCGGGCGACGCCGTGTCCGTCGCGCGCTCGTTCGCCGCTCTCGGTGTCGGCACGCTCCTCGTCACGGACGTCGCGTGCGACGGGGCGATGACGGGCCCGAACCTCGGGCTCCTCGCCGCCGTGCGCGGGGTGTTTGCGGGCGAGATCCTGGCTTCAGGCGGCATGCGCGGCGAGGAGGACCTCGCCGCCGTCGACCGCGCGCTCGCGGGCGGGCTCCGCGGCGCGATCTTCGGCCGGGCGCTGCACGGCGGAGCCACGACCGTGGCGAAGCTCAAGGCGGCGCGCGACCTCGGGAGGCCTTCGTGACCCTCGCCGTGCGCGTCATTCCGTGCCTGGACGTCGCGGACGGCCGCGTCGTGAAGGGCGTCTCTTTCGTGAACCTCCGCGACGCCGGGGATCCGGTCGATGCGGCCACGCGTTACGAGGCCGAGGGGGCCGACGAGCTGGCGTTTCTCGACATCGCGGCCGCGCACGAGAAGCGGGGGACGCTCGTGGATCTCGTGGGCCGTGTGGCCGAAGCGCTCTCGATTCCTTTCACCGTCGGCGGCGGCGTGCGCTCCGTGGAGGACGCGGACGCGCTCCTCAGGGCCGGCGCCGACCGGGTCACGGTGAACACGGCCGCGATCGAGGATCCTTCCCTGATCACGCGCCTCGCCGGACAGTTCGGGGCGCAGTGCGTCGTCGTCGCGATCGACGGGAAGCGGGTGCACGATCCGAACGGCGTCGCGGTGATGCGCGTGACGACGCACGGCGGGAGGCGCCTGGTAGACCGCACCGTGACGTCCTGGGCGGTCGAGGCGGCCGCGGCGGGCGCCGGCGAGATCCTGCTCACGTCCGTCGACTCGGACGGCACGCAGGCGGGATTCGATCTCGAGATGCTGCGCGCCGTGCGCTCCGCCGTGGACGTCCCGCTCGTGGCTTCGGGAGGCGCGGGTCAGCTCGACGACTTCGCGAAAGCGGTCCTCATCGGGGGCGCCGACGCGGTGCTCGCGGCATCCGTTTTTCACGACCGGATCTTCACGGTCGGCGCGGTCAAGGAAGCGATGCGACGGGCCGGCCTCGCGGTGCGTCCCGCGCCGGCGCACGCGCGCGCGCTGCTTCCCCGCTTCGACCAGAACGGGCTCGTTCCCGTGATCATGCGGGACGTGGAGACGGGCAGCGTTCTCACGCTCGCGTGGGCGAACGCGGAAGCGATCGCGCGGACGCGCGAGACCGGCCTCGCGCATTTCTACAGCCGCTCCCGGAGGGCGCTGTGGCGGAAGGGGGAGACGTCTGGGAACATCCAGCGCGTCGCGGGAATCTCCCTCGACTGCGACGACGACGCCGTGCTGTACGACGTGCGCCCGTCGGGTCCGGCCTGTCACACGGGAGCAGCCTCGTGCTTCACGCGCGTGGAGAGCTTCGAGCCGGCCGACCCCGCGGAGGCGGCCTCTTCGGCCGCCGACGAGCTCGACCTCACCGAGCTCTTCGCCGTCGTGAGGGACCGGAAGGAGTCGCCCGTCGCCGGCTCCTATACGAACAGGCTCCTGGACGACGGTGTCGCGCGCATCGCCCAGAAGGTGGGAGAGGAGGCCGTCGAGACGGCGCTCGCGTCGGTGACGGGCGACGGAGACGCCCTCGCGGGAGAGGCGGCGGATCTTCTTTACCATCTCGCGGTCCTTCTCACGGCGCGCGGCGTCGCGCCGGGCGACGTCGCCGCGAAGCTCGCCGAGCGCCGCGGCGCCTCGAGGCGCGGGAAGACGTGAGCCGCATCCATCGTCTCGTCGTGGTCGAGCGGCCCGCGGACCTCACGACGCCCGTCGCGCTCATGAGAGGTCTCCTCGCGGGCGAGGGGCCGTGCTTTCTTCTCGAATCGGTCGAGGGCGGCGACCGCGTGGCGCGGTGGTCGTTCCTCGGGGCGTCGCCTTCGGGGGAGATCTCCGGCCGGGACACGGACCCGTTCGCGGCCCTCAGGGCGATGCCCCGGCACGAGGCCACGAGCGGGGGAGACGACCTTCCCCCTTTCACCGGAGGAGCGGTCGGGTACGCGGGCTACGACGCCGTGCGGCGCCTCGAGCGCCTCCCGGCGACGAATCCCGACCCGATCGGACTGCCGGACGCATGGTTCGGGATCTTCGACGCGGTCATCGCCTTCGACCACGTGCGGCACCGTCTTCTTTACGTGACGCACGCCGCCGATGGCGACGAGTCCTCCGCCCGCGCCCGGCTGAAAGCGCTCGAGGAGCGTGCGCTGGCCCCGAACCGCGAAACGCACGCAAAGCCCTACTCTTCGCTCAGCTTCGAAGAATCCTCTCCCCGTTCTTCCTACCTCACGGGGGTCGAGCGCGCGAAGGAGCACATTCGCGCGGGCGACGTCTTCCAGGTCGTGCTCTCGCGCCGCTGGTCCGCGCCGTTCGACGGCGACCCGTTCGCGGTCTACCGGGCGCTGCGGTCGATCAGCCCGTCGCCGTACCAGTACTTCCTGAGGACGCCGCACGGCGTGATCTTCGGGGCCTCGCCCGAGCGCCTCGTGCGCGTCGCGACGGCCCCCGGCGGCGCAGCCGTGGAGACGATCCCTCTCGCGGGCACCCGCCCGCGCGGCGCGACGCGCGAAGGAGACATCGCGCTCGAGAAGGAGCTCCTCGCGGATCCGAAAGAGCGCGCGGAGCACGTGATGCTCGTGGATCTCGGGAGGAACGACCTCGGCCGCGTCGCGAAGGCCGGGAGCGTGCGCGTGGAGGACTTTTTCCGCGTCGAGCGGTATTCCCACGTCATGCACATCGCCTCGCGCGTGACCGGCGTTCTCGCCGAGGGGAAGGACGCCGTCGATGCCCTCGTCGCGACGTTTCCTGCCGGGACGCTGACGGGAGCGCCCAAGATACGCGCGATGGAGATCATCGAGGATCTCGAGCCGGTGCGGCGCGGCGCCTACGGCGGCACCGTGGGCTACCTCGACTTCGCCGGAAACCTCGACGTGGCGATCGCGATCCGCACGGCCGTCGTCGCGAACGGCACTCTCCACATACAGGCCGGCGCCGGCATCGTCGCCGACTCGGACCCGGAGGCCGAAGCGGTCGAGTGCGAGAACAAGGCGCGCGCCCTCATGCGCGCCGTGGAGAAGGCGGGGACGTACCGATGATCCTCGTCATCGACAACTACGACTCCTTCACCTACAACCTCGTCCAGATTCTCTCCACGTTCGACGGCGACGTGCGCGTCGTGCGAAACGACGCGCTCACCGTGGACGCGGTCCTCGGCGCGAGGCCGGACAGGCTCGTCGTGTCTCCGGGGCCGGGCCGGCCGGAAGACGCGGGTATTTCGTGCGAGCTGATCCGCCGGAACGAGCGCATCCCGCTGCTGGGCGTCTGCCTCGGCCATCAGGCGCTCGGGGCCGTGTTCGGCGGAACGGTCTCGCGCGCGCCGGTTCTCATGCACGGCAAGACCTCGGAAATCGCGCACGAGGGGACGGGGCTCTTCGAGGGGCTGTCGAACCCGTTCACGGCCACGCGGTACCACTCCCTCGTCGTGGAGCGGGACTCGGTTCCCGCGGCGCTCAGGATCACCGCCACGACCGACGGCGGCCTCGTGATGGGCCTCGCTCATCGCACCCTCCCTCTCGTGGGCGTTCAGTTCCATCCCGAGTCGATCCTCACGAAGCAGGGGGAGCGGCTCCTGAAGAACTTCGTGGAAGGGCGGCTCGCGTGACGACGGCCGCCCACCGCGCGCTCCGGACGGTCGCGCGCGGCGCGCACCTGACGCGCGCGGAAGCGCGGGCCGCGGTATCGGCGCTTCTCGACGAGGAGGTCTCCGGGGCGATCGCCGGCGGCCTCCTCGCGGCGCTGGCGGCCCGGGGCGAAACGATCGAGGCCGTGGCGGGCGCGGTGGACATCCTCCGGGCGCGCGCGATGCGGCCTCCCGTGGACGAGGCGCTGGCCGCCCGCTCCATAGACGTCTGCGGAACAGGGGGCGACGGGCTCGGCACCTTCAACGTCTCGACCGCCGCCGCCTTCGTCGTCGCGGGCGCGGGAACGCCCGTCGCCAAGCACGGGAACCGCGCCGTCTCCTCCGCCTGCGGCTCGGCCGACGTCCTCGCCGCGCTCGGCGTGGAGATCGAGATGCATCCCGGCCGCGCGGCCGAAGCGCTCGAACGCGCGAACGTCACGTTCTTCTTCGCGCCGCTCTACCACCCCGCGATGAAGAAGGTCGGCCCGATCCGGCGCGAGCTCGGGGTTCGCACGGTGTTCAACCTCGCCGGCCCCCTCTCGAACCCGCTCGGCGTCACGCGGCAGATCGTGGGCGTGGATCACCCCGAGCGGGTCCCCGTGATCGCGGGGGCCCTCGCGGAGCTCGGCGCCGATCGCGCGCTGGTCTTCTCGCACGAGACCGGAGGCGACGAGCTGCTGCCGTTCGGGCGCACGTTCGCGGCCGACGTGCGCGGCTCGCGAGTCGAGCTCCTCGAGCTCACCGCCGTCGATTTCGGCCTCGAGGAGGGGAGTCCCGATCCCCTGAAGGGCGGCGACGCCGCTACGAACGCGGAGATCCTGCGCGCGATTCTCGGCGGCTTCCGGCGCGACGCGCGGGACGTCGTCCTGATGAACGCCGCCGCCGCGCTCGTCGTCTCGGGGCTCGCCGCGGACCACCGCGAAGGCGTCGCGCGGGCGGCGCGATCGATCGACGAGGGGAATGCCCGGGAGGCGCTCGACGCGCTCGTCAGGATCTCGAACGGGGGCGCGAGGTGAGGAGCCGAAGATTCGGACCTCTTAGAAAGAGAAGAGAAGAAAGATTTCTTAGAAGGTTAAGAGAAGAAAGGCAAAGAGGGGATGGGCGAATCGATTCTGGGCGAGATTCTCGCGGCGAAGCGGCGGCGCGTTGCGGCCGGCGAGTCCACGGCGGAGACCGCGCGCGCAATTCGCGCTGGATCAGGCCTTCCCGCCGGTTCGCCGGACGGCGCGCGCTTCACCGCCGCCCTTTCCTCCTCTCCCTCTTCGAATTCCCTTTCTAAGCAAAATCTCCCTCTTCCTCTTTCTTTTCTTTCTGAGATCAAGCACCGCTCTCCGAGCGCGGGTCGTGATCCTTCCCGGCGCGTCGAACCGCATCGAAGACGTCGCGCGCGCCTATCGGCGCGGGGGGGCGTCGGCCCTGTCGGTCGTCATAGAGCAGGACTTCTTCGGAGGCGATCCGTCGTGGCTGCCCCGCGCGAAGGCGGCGTCGGGGCTGCCGGTCCTGATGAAGGACTTCGTCGTGGACGAGGCCCAGCTGGACTTCGCCGCCGCCCTCGGTGCCGACGCCGTTCTTCTCATCGTGTCGGCCCTCGACGGCGAGACGCTCTCGCGCCTGCATGGGGCCGCGCGCTCCCGAGGCCTCGCGGTTCTCGTGGAGGCGCACGACGAGACGGAGATCCGGCGGGCTCTGGCCGCGGGCGCGGAGATCGTCGGCGTGAACGCGCGCGACCTCGCGACGTTTGCCGTGAACCTGCCCGGAATGGCCCTCCTCGGCGCGCTGCTGCCGCCGCCGGTCGTCCGCGTCGCCGAGAGCGGCATCAAGAATCGAAGGGACGTGGAGACCCTCGAGGCCGCGGGCTACGGGGCATTTCTCGTCGGCGAGGCGCTGCTCCGCGCCAGGGACCCGGCGCGCGCGCTCCGCGAGCTGCGCGGAGAGAACACGACGGAGGTCAAGATCTGCGGCATCACGCGGGAAGAGGACGTAGACACGTGCATGGATCTCGGTGTCGACTGGATCGGACTCGTCTTCGCGGCGCGGTCTCCGCGGCGGGTGACGCCGGAAAGAGGGATTTCTTTGAAAGAAAGAGCGCGGGCCGCCAAGGGTGTCGTCGCCGTCTTCGCGGAGAACTCCGAGGCGGAAATCCAGGACGTTCTCGAACACGTGCGGCCGGACGTCATTCAAATGCCGGATCCCCCTCTTCCCCTTCTAAGAAGATTCTCTTCGGTTCTTCCCCTCTGGAACACCATCCGCGTCGGCCGCGACGACCTCGCGGATGCAGTGAATCGCGCGGGCGACGCTTTACATTTCGACACGTGCGTCGCCGGCATTTCGGGCGGCACCGGGAAGGCCTTCGACTGGTCTCTTCTGGCCGCCGTCGACCGATCGCGCCCTTTGATTCTCGCGGGCGGCCTGCGACCCGAGAGCGTGGCGGACGCCGTGAGAAGCGTGAAGCCGGAAGTCGTGGACGTGGCGTCGGGAGTGGAGTCCTCGCCGGGAATCAAGGACCGGGCGAGAATCGCCGCATTCGTGAGGGAGGTCCGTGGTGTCTGAGCAGACCGGTGCAGCATTTCGCCCGCCCGAGGCCGACGCGCAGGGGCGCTTCGGGGCGTTCGGGGGGCGCTTCGTCCCGGAGACGCTCATGGCGCCCCTCGAGGAGCTGACGCGCGCCTACAAGGACGCCCGCCGCGATCCCTCTTTCCGGCGCGAGCTGGACGGGCTCCTGAAGACGTACGCGGGTCGGCCGACGCCCCTCACGTATGCGAGGCGCCTGTCCGAGAGTCTCGGCGGCGCGAGAATCTTCCTGAAGCGCGAGGATCTGCTCCACACGGGAGCGCACAAGATCAACAACGCGCTCGGGCAGGCCCTTCTCACGAAGAGGATGGGCAAGACGCGCGTCATCGCGGAGACCGGCGCCGGACAGCACGGCGTGGCCGCGGCGACGGCGTGCGCCCTCCTCGGTCTCGAGTGCGTCGTCTACATGGGAGCCGTCGACGTGGAGAGGCAGGCGCTGAACGTCTACCGGATGAAGCTGCTCGGCGCGACGGTCGTGCCCGTGACGGGCGGCTCCCGCACGCTCAAGGATGCGATCAACGAGGCGATGCGCGACTGGGTCGCGACCACGGCGACGACGCACTACATCCTCGGATCGGTTCTCGGGCCGCATCCGTTCCCGACGATGGTGCGCGATTTTCAGTCCGTGATCGGGAGGGAGGCGCTCGCGCAGAGCCGCAAGGTCCTCGGAAAGCCGCCCGACCTCCTCGTGGCGTGCGTGGGCGGGGGCTCGAACGCGATCGGCCTCTTCCGGGAATTCCTGCCGTTCCCGGGCGTCGAGATGGTCGGCGTCGAGGCCGGGGGGCGCAGCCTGGCGCCGGGCGAGCACGCGGCCCGTTTCGGGCCGGGTTCCGTCGGCGTCCTCCACGGCACGCGCACCCTCATCCTGCAGGATGCGGACGGACAGGTGCTCCCGACGCATTCCGTGTCCGCCGGTCTCGACTATCCGGCCGTGGGACCCGAGCACGCGCTTCTCGCCGAGCTCGGACGGACGCGGTACGTCTCGGTGAGCGACGAGGAGGCGCTCGCCGCGTTTCACCGCCTCGCCGAGACGGAAGGGATCATCCCGGCCCTCGAGACGGCGCACGCCGTGGCGTGGGCCGTCTCGGAGGCGCGCCGCCGGCCGAAGAGCGCGGCGATCCTCGTGAACCTCTCCGGCAGGGGCGACAAGGACGTCGTTCAGGTGGCGCGGCGGGAGGGCGTGGAGCTTTGAGTTCCGTGAATCGCATCGGGCGGGCGTTCGCGAAGGCGAGAGCCTCCGGGCGGGCGGCTCTGATCGTCTTCGTCGAGGCGGGCGATCCCGATCTCGACACGACCCGCCGGCTCCTTCCCGAGCTCGCGAAGGCGGGAGCCGACGTGATCGAGCTCGGGATTCCGTTCAGCGATCCGCTCGCGGACGGGCCCGTCATCCAGCGCGCGAGCGAAAGGGCTCTCGCCGCGGGAACGACGCTCGGGGGAGCGCTCGGCGTCCTCTCCGAGCTGCGCGCCGCGCGCTTCGCGACCCCCGTCGTGATCTTCAGCTACGCGAATCCGATCCTCGCGATGGGGGAGGCCGATTTCGCGCACCGGGCGGCGCAAGCGGGCGCGGACGGCGTTCTCGTGACCGACCTCCCGCCGGAAGAGGGGCGCCCCTTCGCGTCGATCCTGAAGAGCGCGAAGCTCGATCCCGTCTACCTCGTCGCGCCCACGTCCCCGGACGAGCGCATCCGCAGGGCCGGATCGCTCTCGCGCGGTTTTCTCTACGTCGTGTCGAGGTCGGGCATCACGGGTGCGCGCGCCACCCTGCCCGAGGACCTCCCCGCGTTCGTGTCGCGCGTGCGCCGGCAGGTGCCGCGCCTCGCCGTGGCCGTAGGCTTCGGCATCTCGACACCGGAGCAGGTCGGAGAGGTCGCGTCCCTCGCGGACGGCGTCGTCGTGGGGAGCGCGGTCGTGGCCGCGATGGAAGCGACCCGCGCCGCCGGCCTCGATCCCGTCGAAGCCGCGGCCGCCCTCGTCCGCGCCCTCGCGGCGGCCACGCCGAAGGGCTGACGTGTCCACGGACGACCCGGGGCTGTCCGCCCGGATCTCGAGAGCCGACCGCAGGGCGCTCGCCGCGCTCGTCTCGGAGCACCTTGCCCGTTTCACGGAACGCGACGCGCTGCAGGTCCTTCGTCACCCGCATGCCTCGGAGGCGATGATCGAGGAGATCCTCTCCTCGAAGACGCTGCTCGCGTTCCGGGGCGTGCGGCGGCTCGTGGCGGCGCACCCGCTCACGCCGCGGCATGCGGCGCTGCGATGCCTCGAGGATCTCCTGTGGCGCGACCTCCTCGACGTCGGCCGCGAGGCGCGCACGCCACCGCCGGTGCGGGCCGCGGCGAACCGGAAGCTCGAGGAGGCTCTCCGGTTCCTCGCCGTCGGGGAGAAGATCGCGCTGGCCCGTTTCGCGCCCTCCGCGCTCTTTTCGGCGCTTCTCGACGAGCCGGACCTTCGCGTTCTCGACGCGGTCCTCGCGAACTCGAGACTCACGGCCGAAGACCTCCAGCGCTGGCTCGCGACCGGCCATCCGCGGCCGGAGGCGCTCGCTCACCTCGCGGGTGACACGCGATGGGTGAGCCGGCCCGCGGTCCGGATCGCGCTCCTGACGCAGCGCGCGACGCCCCGTGGAGCCGCGCTCTCGCTCCTGACGTCGGCCTCGCGCGGCGAGTGGCAGAGGCTCGCGGAGGACCCGAACGCCGACGCCCTTCTCTCCGCCTGCGCGCGAGATTTGCTCGAAAATGGCCTCAAGGGCGTTGACAGGAGCGGTAAGTGACCTTAGGCTAACACGTTACGGGGTAACGGTGGCCGCGGAGACTGCTCAGGAATTCGGCGAGGAACTTCGCCGCGAACGCGAGCTTCGAGACGTGAGCCGGGAGCAGCTCTCGGGCGCGACGAAGGTTTCGATTCGCCACATCGCCGCGCTCGAGTCCGGCCGGTACGAGCAGCTTCCTGCCGGCGTCTTCTCGAAGGGCTTCGTGAAGGTGATTGCGCTGCACCTCGGTCTCGACGCGGAGCGCGCCGTTGCCGCCTTTCGGCACGTGCACGCGGGCTGGGAAGAGGACTGCGCGAAGCGACAGCGCCAGGCGCCGACGAGCACGGCCGGTGTTCGCCTTTCGACGCCGCGGCGCGCGGTGTCGTCCTCGACGACGCTTCGCGGGATCGCGATCGCCCTGGTCCTCGCCGCGGTGACCGGCGCCGCGGCGTTCCTCAGGACGCGCAGCGCGGATCACCGCGGCCCTGCCGCCTCGGCGTCCCCGGTTGCGCGGGCCGAAAGCGGCCCGGCATCGCTGGCCCTTCCGCCCGCGGTTGCGGCCGCGACCGTGGCGCTGCCGGCGGGCACTGCTCTGCCGAACGCCGTTTCCTCCACGGCCTCGTCGGCCGGAAGAACGCTCTCGCTCACTTTTCGCGATGAGTGCTGGGCCGAAGTCCTCGTGGACGGAAAGCTCGTCGTGCGCGGGCTCTTCCCGAAGGGTTCGCGCCGCGAATTCTCGAACGGCACGACGTTCACTCTCACGCTCGGAAACGCCGGCGCCGTGGACGTCGTCGTGGACGGCCGTTCGCTCGGCGCGCTGGGCGGCGAGCACGAGATCATCAAGAACTACGTGATCGACGCCGCCCGGAAGGGCTGACCCGGGCGGAACGCCGAAGGACCGGGCGTAAGCTCGAAGCGTGGCCGACGCCTCTCCCGAAAGCGAGCTCCTCACCCAGATCGAGCGCGGCGAAGCGACACCGCAGATCCTCGATTTCGCCGCGCGGGGAATGGTCCCGCTGCCCGCTGAAGAGCTGGTCCGGGCGATCGCAAGCATCATGGCGTCGGGCGACGCCCGCCTCGCCGCCGTCGCCGCGGAATCCTTCAAGGCGTTCGACACGGCGTCTCTGAGGAGCGCCGTCCTGAGCCCGGGGGTTCGGACCGAGCAGCTCGCAGCCGTGGCGACGCACACGCGCGATGCCTCCGTGCTGGAGCCTCTCATACGGCACAAAGCGGTCTCGAACGAGACGCTGGCCTGGCTCGCGGAGCGCGTGGAGGCTCCGCTCCAGGACATCATCGTCACGAACCAGACGCGGCTGCTCGCGGCTCCTGTCATCGTCGAACGGCTCTTCGAGAACCCGAAGCTCTCGCCCGAGATCCGGCGCCGGGCGGACGAGTTCCTCGAGGAGTTCTTCCTCAAGCAGGAGCGCGAGCGGGAGGCGGCCGGGGAGAGGGAGGAAGAGGTCGAGGCGGAAATCGTCCCCGCGGCTCCGGCCGCGGCCGTGGAGGTGGACGAGGCGGGGCTCACCGAGGCCGCCAAGAAGAGCCTCTTCGCACGGGTCGCGACGATGAGCGTCGTCCAGAGGATTCGCCTCGCCTACCACGGCAACAAGGAGGAGCGGATGTTCCTCATTCAGGACCGGAACCGGCTCGTCTCGGGCGCGGTCCTGAAGTCTCCGAAGACCCGGGACGGCGACGCCGAAACCATCGCGAACATGAAAAGCGTCTCGGAAGACGTCCTCCGCGCCATCACGTTCCGGCGCGACTGGATGCGCCATTACGGGATCATGCGAAACATCGTGCGGAACCCGCGATCGCCTATCGACATCACGCTCGCGCTCATCGTTCGCCTCAATGCGAAGGACCAGAAGACCCTCGCGGGCGACCGAAACGTCCCGGACGCGGTCCGGGCGTTCGCGCGCCGCGAGGTCTCTCGCAAGGAGGCGTGATCCGGCTCACGGTTTGTTTGAAATTGGGGCCGCGGGTGTGAGAATCTGAAGCGTGCCGGCAAGCTGGATCGCGGGGACGGGACGCCGCTCGAGGTTTCGTTGACGAATTATTACGACGTACTGGGCGTTTCCCGCGACACATCCGAGTCGGAGGTCCGCGTGCGGTTTCGGGTCCTGGCCCGGGAGGGCCATCCCGACCGTTTCCGGGACGTCGCCGAGAAGAAGGCCGCCGAGGAGCGCTTTCAGCTCCTGACCGAGGCGATGAACGTCCTCACGAATCCGGCGCGGCGCAAGGCCCACGACCTCGAGCTCGAGAAGAACCGCCCCATTTCGCAGGATCCGGCGGCGCTCGCGCGCCTTTATCTCGTGAAGGGCGTCAAGGCCTATCGCGAGGGCAATTTTCCGGACGCCATCACGCAGTTCGACCTCGCCGTCAAGCATTACGACAAGGACGCGAAGGCGTTCCACTATCTCGCGCTCGCCTGCATGAAGGTCGTCGGACAGGTGCGCCGGGGCGTCGATGCGATCGAGGCGGCGATCAGACTCGACGGGAACAACGCGCTATTCCATCGCGACGCCGGCAAGCTCTACGCCCAGGCCGGATTGAATTCGAAAGCCGAGCGCCACCTCGAGCAGGCCCTCTCGTGGCTTCCCGAAGACGCCGAGACCCTGAAGCTTCTTCAGGAAGTGCGCCCGAAGAAGGGAACCAGCGGTGAACGCAGGCCCCCGAGCGGAATCTTCGGGCGGAAGGGATAATCGCGGCGTGAGCGTCTCTGCATTCGGACTCACCGACGTCGGCCGGAAGAGGCGGCACAACGAGGATGCCTATCTCCTCGACGCCGAACGAGGCCTTTTCGTCGTCGCCGACGGCATGGGGGGACACGCGGCGGGCGAGGTCGCCTCGCGGATCACCGTCGAGTCGATTCAGGAGTACATCGCCGCCACCGAGGAGGAGCACGAGAGCTCGTGGCCCTTCGGCTTCAACAGCCGGGTCTCCGTCGAAGGAAACCGGCTGACGACGGCGGTCGAGAAGGCGAACGAGAAAGTCATGCGCGCCGTGCAGAACAGGCCGGAGCTCAAGGGTATGGGCACGACGGTCGTGGCCGCGCTCTTCGATGCGGATCGCGCCACGCTCGTCCACGTCGGCGACAGCCGCGCCTACCTTTTTCGCGACGGGGAGCTGCGGCGCCTGACGGACGACCATTCCTGGGTCCAGGAGCAGGTCAACGCCGGCATCCTCAGCGAGGACGAGGCGAAGAGCCATCCGCTCAAGAACGTCGTGACGCGCGCGCTCGGCGGCGCGGCACACGTCTCGGTCGATCTCATCGAGGTACCCGTACGTCCGGGCGACCGATTCCTGCTCTGTTCGGACGGCCTGACGGGCATGGTGCCCGACGAGGATCTCTTCGCCCACTTCCGCTCCGACGGGCTCATCGAGAAGACGGTGCGTCAGCTCGTCGACACGGCGAACGATCGCGGGGGCGTGGACAACATCACGGCGATCCTCGTCGAGGTCCTGGGCGATGTCGCAGGCAAGGACGCAGGTCCCGCCGGCGCCGAGTCGATCCGGCGGCCCGCGTCCACGTCCGGGGAGAGCACGGCCGTGAGCGTCGAACCGCCCGGAATCCCGCCGCGCGAATCCGGCTCCGAACCGAAGAGCTGACGCGCGTCCGCCGCGTCCGCCCACGCATCCTCGCGCTCACACGGGAAGCTCGCCGGTTTTCACGCGCGCGAAGAATTCCCTCGTGGCCTGGCCGATCTCGATGCAGGCGAGCTCGCCGGGGTCGTCGAGGTACCAGTCGGCCGGCAGATAGCGGCTGTACGGCTCCTGGAGGAAACGGCGGCAGGCCAGGACGACGACGCCGGTATCCGTTCCCGACCGGATGAGGCGGCCCGCGCTCTGGACGACCCGCGTCATGCCGGGGATGACGTACGCGTATTCGAACCCGCGCTCGAAGCGCTCCTCGAAGTACTGGCGCATGCGCTCCTGCTCGAAACGGACCATCGGCAGGGCGGGCGAGACGACGACGACGGCCTGGAGCATCTCGCCGGGATAGTCGACGCCCTCGGCGAAGGCGCCTCCGGAGGCGGCGAAGACGAGCAGGGGGCCTCCGCCGTCGCGCATCGCCGCGAGAACCGAATTCCGCTCCAGCTCGGTCGAGCGGTCGGAGGGACGGAGCACGCGGCGGCCCGGGAGCGCGGGCAGGTGGGCGCGCACCTCGTCGAGAAACCGGTACGAGGGAAAGAGCGCGAGCACGTTGCCCGGGCACGCGCGCGCCACGTCCGCGACGAGCGCCGCGAGGCGCGGGGCGCTGCGCCCGCGCGCCGCGTACGTCGTATCGATGTCCGGGGCGATCAGGACGGAGCGGTTCTCCCGCGGGAAGGGCGAAGGCAGGCGGAGCACCGTCGTGCGGTCGGGATCCAGCCCGAGAAGGTCGCGGTAGAACTCCGGCGGGGAGAGCGTCGCCGACATCGCGACCGTCGCGGCCGCGGCGTTCAGCGTCTCGCCGAGGAGCTTCGACGGGTCCTTGCAGAGGATGGCGAGCCGCGCGCCACCTGGTCCGCGCGCCGCGAGGACGTCGAAGGCCCCCTCGGACGTGGCACGGCCTGGCGGGGGCACGAGCTTCGACACGTCGTGGAAGCGCGCGAACGTGAAGTAGAGGTCGAGGACGGGATCGTCGGGCACCCGTTCGCCCCCGGCGCGCAAGTCCGCGAGGTGGCGCACGAGGAGGGACTCGAAGTCGAGCCGCAGGTCGTCGAGGCGCGCCGCGTCCAGCGTCACGAGGTCCACGGGCTCCCTCTCCTCGACCGACAGGCCGGCGACCGCGTCGGCGACGAGCCTGCGCAGGCGGCGCGCGGCCTCGCCCGCGTCCCATGCCGTCTTCGCGTTCGAGACGCCGATCCGCTGCTCGAGCGCCTGAAGCGCGGCGTCGGAAAGCTCGGGCGAGTAATACCCGCGCCCGCGGTCCACGAGGTTGTGCGCCTCGTCCACGAGGAGAAACGACTGCGCGAGAGCCGACGGGTCGCGCGCCGCCGCGAGCGCGACGACCGGATCGAAGACGTAGTTGTAGTCTCCGATGACGACGTCCGCCTCTTCCGCGAGCTCGAGCGAGACCTCGAAGGGGCAGACGACTTCGTTCCGCGCCTCTTCGAAGATCGTGTCCGGGTCGAGGTGGCGCTGGCTCTCGAGGAGCCGCTCGCGAAGACCCGAGGCCTCCATCTTGGCGCCGTAGTCCTTCGCGTACGCGCAGTGGTTCTCGTGGCAGAGGACGACGTCGTTCGCGCACATGCGCTCTTTCGCCCGGAGACGCACGGAGCGGAACGACTCGCCCTCGATCGCCGCGAGCGTCTTCATGTAGATGTCCTGCTGCGTCGTCTTCGCCGTCAGGACGAAGAGTCGGCGGTGGGATTCGAGAGCGCCGACGAGGAGGGGGAAAAGCGCGGCGGCGGTCTTTCCAATTCCGGTCGGGGCCTGGGCGAGGAGGTGCTCGCCTTGCGCGGCCGCGCGGGCGGCGGCGGCGGCCATCTCCCGCTGACCGGGCCGGAACCGCGCGTGCGGGAAGACGAGCGTCGCCGCCTCGGCGGCCTTCGCCTCGGCGAGAGCCCGCTCCTCGAGGAACGCGTCGAGGAGGACGCGCGTGCGCCGCACGAGGTCGTCGAGCGTCTTCTCGGGCTCGTGCGGCACGTCGAGGAGCTTCGTCGCCCCCGTCTCGATGTCCGCGAGGACGAGGCGACCGTGCACGGGGCGGCCCTCGGCGGCCGCGACCGCCTGCATGTACCAACGGAGCTGGAGCTGGAAGCGCTCCAGGCGCGGCGAGCCCGGCAGCTTGCCGAGGTCCTCCGCGAAATGCAGCGACTTGACCTCGTCCACGACGACGCGCCCGTCCTCCTCGAAACGGCCGTCGAGGCGACCCTCGAGCACGGCCGTGAAGTCGTCCACGGCGTACGTCAGGCGAATGGACTTCTCCACGGCGTAGCCGGGAACGTTCGCGAGGTGTTCGCCGAGCACGCGGCGGTGCACGGCCTGTCCGATCCAGAGCCGCTCGAATCCCTCGCCCCGGTCGAAGCCGGCCCGCCGCGCCACGCCGCCGAGGAGCGCCCCGGGAGAGACCGCGATCGTTTTCCTTTCGAGATCGACCGTGAGCGCCACAACTGATTGTAGGGTGGCCCTGGTCACCCCCTAGCCCCGGAGGCCCTGTTCAGCTAAAATGCATCGATGTCGCGGGTTCCTCGGCTCTTGGGCGGCTCGGCCGTCGCTTTCGTCCTCGCGTGTGCCACGTCCGCGCATGCCGCGAGGCGGCCCGCGAGGCCGGCGCCGCCACAGACCCTCGAGCAGCGTTTGAACGCATTCCTGCGCAGGGGCCCCGTCCGGCGCTCTGAAATCGGCGTCGTGGTCACGCGGCTCGGCGATCCGGCGCCCCTCGTCTCCCTGAATCCCTCGCGGCCGCTCGTTCTCGCCTCCACGACGAAGCTCTTCACGAGCGCCGCCGCTCTGGACCGTCTCGGGCCCGACTACAAGTTCCGGACACGTCTCTACCGTGACGCGGAAATCGGGGAGGACGGCATCCTGCCCGGGCATCTCGTCGTCATGGGAGGCGGTGACCCCGGAATCTCCGGCCGCTGGTACGAGGACGATCCCCTGGCCGTCTTTCGGCCGTGGGCAGCCTCACTCGCGAAAAAGGGCATCCGCGATATCCGGGACGGGCTGCTCCTGGACGTGTCGTTCTTCGACGACGTTCGGCTGCATTCCGACTGGCCCAGCGAGCAGGAGCAGCGGTGGTACCAGGCGCCCGTCTCGGCGCTGTCCTACAACGACAACATCGTGCTCGTACGGGCCTCGGGAGGCCTCAGGCCCGGAAGCCCGGCGCTCCTCGGGTTCGATCCGCTCGGACCGCCGCTCCTGAACCTCATCTCGCGCGTCGCCACCGCCTCCCGCAGGACGTGGGTCGGAGTGAGCCGCGGGGCCGGCAG
This sequence comes from Thermoanaerobaculia bacterium, assembly GCA_963809425.1. Lineage (GTDB taxonomy): Bacteria > Acidobacteriota > Thermoanaerobaculia > UBA5066 > UBA5066 > Fen-183. The sequence continues at coordinate 346,133 of CAWEJK010000013.1, read as the reverse complement.
CCACACGGTCGTGGCCGCGGGACTCGTGGGCCGGAACCGGACGTGGGTCGGTGACGTGACCGTGCCCGACCCGCCGCTCTATTTCGCGGCGGCCCTCTCGCAGGTGCTGCGCGAAGGCGGCATCCGCGTCGACGTCCCGCCGACCGTGATGACCGAGCCCGCGGGGGTGCCGCCCGCGTTTCCGGGCCGCGTGCTCCTGCACACGCACGAGACGCCCCTCCTGTCCGCGCTCGCCGTGTGCAACAAGCGCTCGCAATCCTTCTTCGCCGAGCAGATCCTGAAGACGCTCGGCGCCGAAACGCGGGGACGCGGCACGTGGGAGAACGGGCGAGCCGAGGTCGCGGCTTTCCTCTCCTCGCTCGGCCTGGATCCCACGCGGTACCAGCTCGCCGACGGGTCCGGCCGCTCGCATTCGAACCGCGCCTCCGCGGCGGCGTACGTGGATTTCCTCACGGCGCTCGCGACGCGCTGGAAGCACTTCGAGACCTTCAAGGGGACGCTCGCCGTCGCCGGCGGGCCCGACGGAACGCTCCGCCACCGCCTGCAGGGGGACGCCACGGTCGGGAAGGTATGGGCGAAGACGGGGAACGTCGCGGGCGTCGTGACGCTGTGCGGCTACGTGCAGGCCCAGAGCGGGCAGATTTACGCCTTCAGCATCCTCCTGAACGGCGGCTGCGGAGACGTGCGCGGCCACGCGTTCCAGGACCGCTTTGTCAACGAGCTGGCGAAGTTCGGATAGCGCGCGCCGTGCGAGCGCGCCAGACGCGACTCTACGCCGCGGCCTGCCGCGAGGCTGAATTCACGGTCGCAAGGTGACCGGCACCCGATCGTCCGGCCAACTCGACGCGAAGCTTTTCAACCGAACGGCTCAAGAGCGTCCAGACGCCGCTCTCCGCGACTCCGCAGCGGCGCGCCGTCTCCTTGAGGCTGTGTCCCTCGAAGAAGTACATGTGAATCAGCTCTCGGCGCCTTGGAGAGAGCCCTGTGAGGGCCTTGCGAAGCCAGATCGCGTCTTCGAGACTCTGATCGCCGACAAGCGTTTCATGACTGGCGGCCGCGCTACGCACCCGTACGCACGAGTCGAGAGCCGCGCAGCAGCGCCTGTGAAACACCGTGAAGGCGAACGCCTCTGGGTGATCTATGTGCCCTCGCGAATAGAGGAGCGAGAGGCATGTCTCCTGCAGGATGTCGGCGGCGTCCGAAGGGCGGATTCCAAACCGGCGCCACGCATACGCAGCGAACCGAGCACGCAAGGCGGTGTCGACCGCGAGCCTTTCCGCGAGTCCCCTGCCTTCGCCCACTTCGTCAAGATCGCGCGAGTCGGGCGCCGGCATTCCGTCGTCCGAGATCGTCAGTGGGCCGACGGGAGAGCAGGTCACAGTCAATTCTGAAGGTAGGACGGATAGACTTGAAACGGCAAGTCCTCTGCTTCCACAGCGTCGAAGACCGTCGACACGTACGAAAGAAACGGCTGGTCGGCGGTAATCGTCACCCAGATCCGGTTCCCGCCGTTGCTGGACTGCATTGGGATGGAAGACTCGGTTGGTACGGAAATGCGGTTGACCTGTAATACGTCTTTCGCCTCTACGACCACGGTCTGCTCTGCGAATGCTGTCGCCGAAAAGTTGTGCGGGAACGTCCGCACAACAAACGTTGTGGGAGCATCCCCAGCATTGAAGAGTGTGACGTTCACCCGCCTTCGCCGCTGCAGCGCAGGAGGATAGACGGCTTTCGGCAGGTCAAAATAGCCCAGCTCGACCGGGCCGCTGATGGCGGTGCTCTGCGCCGGGAAAAGCGTCCGGTAAATGGGAATGGTCACCTGGCCATGGACGAGGTTGTCGCACTGTGGAAAGCCGACGGCGCACCGATCGGTCACCCGTTGCACGTCGGCGTAGAACACCAGACCCGGCGACGCGCGGAGCTCGAGAAACCGACGCCGCGATCAGGGAATGGCGTTACGGAAACGCCAAGACCCTCCCCCTGGTGCGGCTGGAGCGGCGCGCGCGAACCTGGTTCAGGACAGCCCCTTTACCAAACACGGTTGTATCCACGATGCTTGCAGGCGAATTTGTTGGGTTGAACACAGACATTGTGCTCTCCCAGCGCTGAATGTGGACGACATGGCCGCCGGGCTCGAGAGTCGAACCGGTCGCTGCAAAAACAAGCGGAACGTAAAGTGGTTGGAGTTCCTGACCCATAGCCGCACCACATCCGAGGGCGGCAAAAGCGATCCAGGCGTGCCAGAACATTCTCCTAACGTGCATTTTCCACCGCCAGTGCAAAGTCCTGTCTGAACGTCGAGTTGTTCGCCGGGTCGATCCCATCCCCGGTGAGACTGTAAGCGACGACCTGAATCGTAATGCTGGTCGCTCCCGCCGGAATGTCAGACGCGCGGAGGTTGATCCGCTCGACGTTGTTCTTGCGGTCATAGCCCACCGGCGAAGGGTTGCGAAGAGAGTATCCGTCCCGAGTACAGGCATCACGGGAGTAGTAGTAGTTGTTTCCGATCCACGTGTATCCCTGCCCACCGTTGAAGATCACGGCATAGAGGTCGAGGTCGTTCACGAGATTCGTCAGCGCGGCGTTCGTCGCTCCACTGGCGCGGTCGGTCCAGGCGAGCGTAATGTTGACGTCCTTGGACGTGTCGGCGATGGTAACGGTGCGGGAGTAGTACTGGCCGTTCGCGGACAAGGTCGTGCCCTGGTCGTAGAAGAAATAGTTCGAGGCTGGACGGAAGAGGCGGTCCAGCGAAACGCCCCCCAGCCCTGATACTGGTCTGGCGACGGCCGCATGTCGCCGCACGTCGGGCAGCAGTTACCGCAGCCAGTCCAGCAGCTCTGTATCGTCGTCAGGGTGCGCCCCGCGTTGATCAGACTGGCCTTCACCAGTGCGGGCGATGGATTCGCAAGCCCCAGGGTCGGCAGCCATTCCCGCACGATCGCGGCGGCTCCCGTCACGACTGGGGCGGAGAAGCTCGTGCCAGCGCTCCACCCATACTGACCACTGGCGTCCAGGTTCATGTTGCAAGGATTCGTGCCGGGGCACGTGGACACCCACTCGACCGATCGGCGTCCATAGGACCTCGTCCCGGGGGCGACGAGATCGGGCTTCAGGCGTAGATTCGGGTATCCGATCCTGGAGAAGCCGGCAATCTGGTGGGGGTTGTCGGCGTTGTCGAGGTTGTTATCGCCGCACGTAGCTGAAGGAGGCAAATAGCTCTCCTGATTGTACGTCTCGGTCGAGCCGACTGTAATCGCATTCTTGGCAACGGCCGGCGCCGTAACCTGCCTGTTCGGTACCACACAGCCAAGGGAAGTTCCCTGCCGATACGACGTGAAGGGCCGGCGCGGCGGGCCCGCTGTACTGCCCCTGATCAAACGTGAAATGCGCCATCGCGAGACTGCGGGTGGTCTGGTCGAGGAGAATCGCTGTCGCTTCGTAGTCGAAGACACACGAGTTCCAGCTCTGATTGAAGATACGCGCGCCTGGCCCTACCCCAGTGTCCGGAAGAGCCGTTGTCGAGCCGAGCTCGACGAGCGCATACCTAAGACGCTGCTCGATGCCGCCGTCGGTAAAGTTTGGTGTTGCCTCACCCACCTGCCGATATGAGGTGTTACATGACTGAAAGAACTGGCACATCGCGACTTTCGTGTTCTGGGCGACCCCCTGCGTGAACGCGTAGCCGCCGCCGTCGCGCCCGAACTGTATGTGCCCGCGAATCCGGCAGCGATACTCGTCGTGAAGGTACCATGGTAGTAGAGATCGTCGGCACGGGTGTCAGGCTGGCTGAACCGTGTCGTAACGTCGGTCGTGAAGATCAATCTGCAACCGGCCAGGTTCGTCGGATCGTTCGGGTTGTATAATGGGGTTCTCAAGTACGGCGGGCAGTAGGCTTGGCCGGGCTGCTGTCGGCCTCCATCGACGCCCGTGTCCAAGAAACCGATCACTTGATGGCTGAGGTCGAGCCCGAGGCCGGAGAGCTGTCCGAGGTATCCGTCCCAGTACCGCGGTGTTCCGAAGTTCGTGCCGAGGGACGCGGGCCAGGACGTCCCCGGGGTTTGGAAGCCCCCGCGACGATGCGATTCGACCGCTCGTCCGATGGGCCGCTCCTGACGGTTTCGCGGGAAACGCTCAGGACTTCCGGTAGCGAAGAGAGCCCGTACGCGTCGGCGAGTGACAGGCGCGCCACGTACGCCTCGCTCGTGCCGCTGCGATAGACCAGCGCAGCCGCGGCGCCCGAAGCCGAGTTCATGAGGCTCGTCACCAGATCGCGCGCCTTCGTGACCATCGTGACCGTAGTCAATGCAGGCCCGAGGTCGTCGCCCTCCGGAGGATCATCGACGTTGAACCTCTTGAGCCCGGCGGGGATCTCCGTGACCGAGTAGACGAACGGAAGCTGCTTTTGCACTGTCGTGAGGACCTTTCGGGGTCCGTAGACGGCGTACCCCATGACCGGAACAGGCTCGAGGGCGATGACACCGAGGGCCTCCACCTGGTCGAGCCACCCTCGCTCTGGATAGCTCTTGAAGACGACGACAACCTGCGCCATCTCTGAAACCCCATCGACGTCGAAACGCCCCGGAAAATCCCGCTCAAAGGTAAGTGTCGCCGCGTCGTAGCGCGACTTCTGAAACAAGAGCGTGTGAGCGTCCGGCAGGGCCTCGACGGCGATCCGGCCCTGCTTTTCAAGCGCCTCGAGTGCGTTCCTGTGAGCGCTGGTTCCGGTGAGCACGACACAGTGAAGTGCATTGCAGAAGCGTTCTCCAACGGAGGAAACGCCGAGGAGGGTGGCGGGCGCTGGCGCGTCCGCCTGAGCCGCTACCGCGGTCGGTCGAACAACATACGTGTCGACCGAGGCGTCGATCTGGCTCGCGTTGGCCGAAAACGCGACGCATACGCTGACAAAGGCGAAAGTCGTTAGGGCTAAGAGCTTCGACCGACTGTTCATGAGCACCCCCTAGCGGCGGCCATGTGGGCGCCGCCAGGATCAAGGTGCGAAATGGGGGTGCGAATTGAGACAGGTGCTGAGCTATGCAGATGCATCAGCGGCGCCGCGCGGACGATCGCGCCTCTTGGCGCGCACCGCCCGGCTAGCCCAGGATCCGGTTCGCGCCCGCCGGCCCGGCCGCCGGTTAGACTCGACCGATGGACTATCGCCTCCTTCTGAAAAACGTCGAGAAGACCCTCGGAGCGATCGAGGGCGACGAAGACGTGCTCGTGACGATCGTGAACGTGGGGGAGGCGATCGTCGCGAACTTCCGGACCGAGCTCGGGATCCTGGGCGGGCGCCTCTACGTGCGGCGCGAGAACCAGTACGTCCTCGAGCGGGGCTTCGGCCGTTCGCGCCGCGTCCAGACGGGCATTTCGGTTTCCGCCGAGTACGGCCCGATCCGGCGGGCGGAAGAAGACGGGGTGGCGCTCGCCGATCTCGACGATCCGTCCGTCGACCGCGAGCTCGAACAGAGCCTCGGCGTCTCGCGATTCGCGGCCGTCTCCTTCGGCGAGGAGCGCTATCTCCTCTCGTTCGACGTCCATCCGAAGGCCCGTGCAGAGGACCTCCTCCTCGCGCTCGGCATCATCCGGACCGTCGTCGACTCGAAGGTGCGCACGGAGCGCCTCGAGGGCCTCCTGCAGGACGCCCGGCGCATTCAGCAGTCGATCCTCCCGCGCGCGATTCCGCAGGTGGGCGACTTCGAGCTCTACGGGCTGTCGGTTCCGGCCGAGGCGGTCGGCGGAGATTTCTACGATTTCATCCCGCTCAGCGACCTCAGCTTCGGCGCGGCCATCGCGGATGCGTCGGGCCACGGGCTCCTCGCGGCGCTCCTCGTGCGCGACATCTACGTCGGCCTCCGGATGGGGATCGGGAACGACTTCAAGATCGCCCGCACGATCGAGAGGCTGAACCGCATCCTGAACAAGAGCCGCCTCACGACGAAGTTCGTCTCCCTCTTCTACGCGGAGTTCGAGACGAACGGCGACGTCGTCTACGTGAATGCAGGGCACCCGTCGCCGCTTCACCTGAATGCCGCGACGGGCGCTTTCAACGAGCTCGCGTCGACGGGAATGGTCCTCGGCCCGGCTCCCGACGCCGTCTACAGCCGGCGGGCGGCGCACATGGAGCCGGGCGATCTCGTGCTTCTCTACACGGACGGCGTCGTCGAGGCCCACGATACGAAGGCCCGCGAGTTCGGGGTGTCGCGGCTGAAGCGTCTGCTCGTCGAGGCACGGCGCGAATCGGCGCGCGAGGTCGTGCAGCGCGTCGTCAACGCGGCGCGCTCCTGGTCGCACGGAGCCCCCGTGGAGGACGACATGACGGCCGTCGCGATCCGGCGGGTGCCGCAGCGCCCCGGCGACCGTCCGCGCAGGTCGGGCGAGCTTCCGCGGGTCAATCCCGGTGCGACGCTTCCCGGAACCAGGCCGCGGTCCGGCTGAGCCCGTCCGGAAGCGCCACGAGGCCGTCCATTCCCAGCACGGCGCGGCTCTTCGCCACGTCGAGCACGCTCCGCCTTTGCTCGCCTGGCTTCGACGGCCCGCGCGCCGCGGGCTTCGAGGACTCGCACGCGGCCGCGACGAGCTCGTAGAGGCGGTTGACGGACGTCTCGACGCCGTTTCCGATGTTGACGACGCCGCCGACGCGGCGCGACACGGCGGCGAGGTTCGCGCGCACGACGTCGCCCACGAAGACGAAGTCACGGGACTGCGTCCCGTCGCCGTTCACGAGGCACTCGTCGCCCGCGAGGAGCTTCCGCATCCAGATGCCGATGACGCCGGCCTCGCCCCTCCCGTCCTGGCGCGGACCGTAGACGTTCGCGTAGCGGAGGGCCGTCACGAGAAGACCGGAGCCGTGCGCGAGACCGAAGAGGTACTTCTCGCCGGCCAGCTTCGCGACTCCGTAGGGGGACACCGGATTCGTCGGGTGGCTCTCGTCGGCGGCGAAACCCTCGGGGTCGCCGTAGATCGCGCCGCCGCTGGACGCGAAGACGATCTGCGTGACACCCGCCTCGAGCGCGGCCATTGCGACGCGGATCGTGCCGAGCACGTTGACTTCCGCGTCGAAGACGGGGTCCTCGACCGACTTGCGAACGTCGATCTGCGCGGCGTGGTGGACGATCGTGTCGATCTTCTCGGTTCCGAGGAGGGCGGCGATATCGAATTTCCGGATGTCGCCTTCGACGAACCGGGCCCCGCCGGGAAGCCGCGAGGGGTGGCCCGTCGAGAGGTCGTCGAGAATGACGACCCGCTTGCCCGCGGCCAGGAAGGCGTCGGCGAGATGGGAGCCGATGAAACCGGCCCCGCCGGTGACGAGAACGGAGCGCGTCTCGGGCATCATGGCGGAGAGGATAACGTGGCTTCCCGCCGGCCGCTCCCCGCTTCCTTCTATCGCCGCGACACGGGAGTCGTCGCGCGCGATCTGCTGGGCTGCCGGCTCACGCGGCGGCTGCCGGACGGAAGCACGCGGTCCGTGATCCTGGTCGAGACGGAGGCCTACCTCGGCGTGAAGGACCGCGCAGCGCACACGTGGAACGGCCGCCGCACCGCGCGCGTCGAGCCGATGTGGGGAGAGGGCGGCCACGCCTACGTCTATTTCGTCTACGGGATGCACTTCTGCATGAACGTCGTGACGCGGGCGGGCGGGCGTGCCCGAGGCCGTGCTGCTCCGGGCGGGGGTTTCGGAGGAATATTTTGCTGAAGAGAAGAGAAAGAAAAGAAGAGAGATTTCTTTGAAAGGGAATAAGGCAGGCCGCCGCGGCCGAGCTGCGCCGACGGGGCTGCCCTCTTCACCTTCTAAGCAAAATCTTCTTCTTCTCTCCGGTCCCGCGAAGCTCTGCGCCTACCTTGGTGTGACAACCTCGCTGTCCGGAGCTTCTCTCTCCGGTCCCGAGCTGCTGCTGTCGCGTGGCCCGCGCCTGCGATTCGACGTGCTCGTGGGGCCGCGCGTCGGGGTCGACTACGCGGGAGAGGCGGCGGCCTGGCCGTTGCGCTTCGCGGTCGCAGGATGCCCGGCCGTCACGAAGCGCGGAAGTCTGCGGCCTCTTGCGCTCACTTCATGATCGCGACGACGCCGAAGAACGGGTCGGAGAGAGCCGGGTCGCCGCTCGCCGAGGCGCGGCGCTTCGCCTCATCCCGAGGGAGCGAGCCCGTGAAGGTGAGCCAGGCGCTTTCGCCGTCGAGCGAGATCCGGGCCTTCGGCGCCACCGCGCCCGCAGCGGCATCCGCGGGACCCTCCTCGAGCAGCCAGCGGCGGCCCTCTCGCCGCAGCAGGTAGACGCGGTCGACCGGGGGCGCGATCACGATCTCGACGGAGGCGCCGTCGGGCGCGGAAAGAGCGCGATAGGCGTGCGGGAGGGCGCGGGCGAACGTGTCCATGACGGGCACGGCGAACCGCGCGTCCAGAAGGGGCGGAATCCCGGCGGCGAGCCGGATCTGCTGCTGGTGGTGCCAGTGCTCCGTGAGGTCGCGCGCGAGGTCGAACCACGCCGCGGACCGCAGCTCGCCCGCCCACGCGACAGGGAAGATCGCGGCCCCGTGGGGGTCGGTCGCGCGCGCGGTCTCCTCGAGGCGCGGGGCCGCCCATTCGAGGAGCTCGATCAGGACGCGGGGGCTGAGCCGGCGGCTCGCCTCGACGAAGCTCGCGTTCAGGTCGTTCAGGAACCGCACGAGATCGTCGTGTCCCCGAATCGGGACGGCGGGCCGCGGCGGCGCATGCCCGTCGCGCTGCGACGAGATCCGGCGGAGCTGGCCGTCGAGGATGTGCGCGGCGATCTCGCGGACGCGCCAGCGTCGGCTCGACGTCGGGAGATCCCAGGCGCCGGCCGGAAGGCCGCGCAGGACGGCGAGCAGCTCCTCCTGGAGAGGGAGGAACAGGTCGTGAACGAGCGTGGGAGCCAGCGGCCCGGCCATGCCTAGAGCGTCTTGAGGTCGGCGATCGCGGACGCGGTCACGAGGCAGTTCTTGCCGCTGCGTTTCGCCTGGTAGAGGGCCTGGTCGGCGCGTTCGACGAGGATCTGCTTCGAGCCCGCGTCCTCCGGGAAGGACGAAAGGCCGAGCGAAATCGTGATGCCGAGAGCGTGGTCGACGTCCGGAACGACGAAGAGGCGTCCGGCCACGCGATTGCGGAGGCGGTCCGCGACGACCCAGGCCTTCGCGGGCGTCGTCTCGGGAAAGATGAGCGCGAATTCCTCTCCTCCGTACCGCGCGACGGTGTCCATCTCACGGACGCCCTTGGTCAGCTCCTCGACGAGCCCGCGCAGCACGAGGTCTCCGACCGGATGTCCCCAGCGGTCGTTGATCTTCTTGAAGTCGTCGATGTCGAGCATGACCATGGCGAGCGGCTGCCCGCTGCGCTCGTGGCGGGCGAGCTCGCGCGAGAGCGTCTCCTGGAAATAGCGGTGGTTGAACGCCTCGGTCAGGGAATCGCGAACCGACATCTGCCGCGTCGTCTCGTACGCGCGCGCCGACTGGATCGCCGTCACGGCCTGGTTCGAGAAGATCTCGAGGGCCTGGACGTCCTCGAGGCGCGGCACGAGTCCGCTCCGCGGCTGGTCCACCTGAAGAGCTCCGACGAGCTGGTCGCCGGCGGTGAGCGGAACGAAGAGAAGATCGTTCGGGTGCCACGCGCCCGCGGCCGTGCTGCGGCTGCGGCGCTCGATCCGGCCGGAGTCGTCGACGCGCGCGCCCACGTCCATGCGGTCGAGGTGGCTCACGAAGTACGACTTCGAGATCCTGTAGCGCTCGCCGAACCACCGCGCGATCTCCGATCGCGGCACCTTCCGCGGCGGAGCCCCGGGCGACGCGTCGTCGAGGCCCACCTGCGCGCGGCGCTCGAAGACGTTGTCGGAGGGATCGAAGAGGGAGAGCACGACCACGCGGTAGCCGAAGCTGTGATGGACGGCCTGCACGATGCTCTGCACGAGGTGCTCGAGGGTCAGGTGCGTCTTGAGCTCGTTGGAGACCTCGAGGATTCGCTGGAGCATCTCGGCCCGGCCCTGGAGACGCTCGTTCACGGTCTGCATCTGCCGCCTCAGGTTGCGGTCCTGGAGGGCGAGGGCCACGTGGTCCGACACGACCGAGAGCTCCTGCAGCGTCTGGGGCGTCACGAGCGACGGGTCGTCGGATTCCACGATCAGAACGCCCGCGATCAGCGCCGCAGTCTGGAGCGGCAGGAACACCTGATGCGAGAAACGCGGATTGAGGACGAGATCGCGGTCGGGACCGCTCGCGACGCGCGGAACGGGCGAGGCCGGGAGAAACGGGGACTCGAGGTCCTTCTGCGCGGCCAGCCAGTCGAGGAAGGGCCGCCGTTCGAGAGTCACGTCGCCGCCGAACGATACGAGCGACTGCCCGTCCGGGTCCTCCTCGTAGGACACGGCCGCCAGCGCGCGGATGGGCAGCGCCTGACGCAGCGCGTCGAAGAGCCGGGCGAAGATCTCTTCTCCGGCCGCGACGCTCGAGACGATCGCCGTGAGCTCCCGGAGCGTCGCGAGCGTGCGGTTTTTCCGCGACAGCTCGGCGGCGCCGGAGCGGGCCTGGGCGAGCTTTCGCATCGCGACGATGACCGCGACGAGGAGGCCAAGCGCGACGAGGGCGGCCAGGGCGGGCCGGAGATCGAGGCTCCACATCACTTGAAGGTGATGACGCCGCTCTTGTGAAGCTTGTGGAAGATGCGGGTCACTTCGGCCTCGGGGAAAGGCGAGATGCGGGCGATCGAACGCACGTCCCACATCCCGTTGATGCGCGACACGATGAAAGCTTCGGGCGGCGTGAACGGGAAGTTCATGAGCTCTTCCATGGGCTTGCCGAGGACGGGAATCGACCCGGCGGGGATTCGGGGAAGAACTTCCGAGATGGGAGCCGGGGAAAAGGCCCCCGAAACGGTCTCAACGGCCGGAGCCGGGGGCGGGACCTTGACGGCGGGCCCCGGCGCGGGCGGCGTCTCGAGTCTCACCGGCCTGTCGGGCTTGACGTTCGGCAGCGTTTCGGCGCTGTCGGGGGGCCGGGGAGCCGGGCGCCTCGACAGGACGGCTCCGGAATCGCGCTTGAGGAACTGGTTGAACTGGGTCGGGACGGGCGTTCGCGGCCCGGGAGGAGCGAGCCGGACCTCCGCAACTTCGGCCCTTGGCGCCTCGGGAAAGGCCCCCGGCGGGATCGAGTGCAGATCGCCCGACATGAGCGGGTCGAACGAGGACGAATCGTCCTCGATCGGCGCGACCTCGGCGAACACGGGCTCGTCGGTCGTCTCCTCCCGCTCGCCCGCGAGCGTCACGTGGCCCGTGAGCATGAGGTCGTAGATCAGCTTGGCGACGTGAAAATCCGGATTGTGGGTCTCGAGAGCGATCTGGTCGATCGCGCGACGGCCGTTCGTCGCGGCGAGAATCAGCTTGTCGCGCTCGGGAAGCTCTTCCTCGACGGGCATGACCACCGCGGGAATGCTGCGCATGGTGGGGATGCGCGTCTTGATGCGCTGCCACTCGTCGTAGCGGCGCAGGCCCTCCATCACGATGCCCGTGACGTCGGACGAGATCGGGACCATCGGGAGGCTCGGGATCTCGCCGTCGATGAACGCGAAAGAGCCTTCCGTCCAGAGGAACATGTCGTAGATCGTCTCGGCGGCCTTCAGGCGGACGAGGTCCGCGAGCTCCTCTTCCTTGATGGCGCCGATCATCACGAGAATCTTGCCGAGGAGGATGCGGGACTCCTGCTGCACCTCCAGCGCGCGGACGAGCTCTTCCTCGGTGATGAACCCGAAGCCCACGAGAAATCGACCCAGGTGCTCGCGCTCGAGAGTCGACGAGGAGGACGTGACACGGCCTCCGTTGAAGTAAATGCGCTTCTCGCCGGGCGTTCCGCGCACGACCAGCGTTCCGGTCTTGAGGCCAGTCGAGAGCCACTGAAGCAGCTCCGACAACTGCATCGTGCGCAGATTTCCTGCGATGGCCATGCGATACGATTGTAGCTCGTAAGAAGCTGACGGGAACGGATTTACTCCATCGGCGGGTTGTAGGAGGGAATCCCCGTCACGGCCTGACCGAGCACGAGTGTGTGGATGTCGTGCGTGCCTTCGTACGTGAAGACGGACTCGATGTTCGCGAGATGCCGGAAGACCGGGTACTCGGCGACGATCCCGTTCGCGCCGAGGATTTCGCGGGCCAGCTTCGCGCACTCGCGCGCGACCCACACGTTGTTCCGCTTCACCATCGAGACGTGTTCGGGCTTCATCGTGCCGGCGTCCTTCATCCTGCCGAGCCGGAGCGCCAGGAGCTGACCCTTCGTGATCTCCGTGATCATGAACGCGAACTTCGCCTGAACGAGCTGGTGCGACGCGATCGGCCGGTCCTTGAACTGCTTGCGGGTCTTCGCGTAGTCGAGCGCGCACGTGTACGTGGCCATCGCCGAGCCGAGCGCGCCCCAGGAGATTCCGTAGCGCGCCTGCGTCAGGCACGAGAGCGGGCCCTTGAGTCCTTCGACTCCCGGCAGAACGCTCGCGGCCGGCACGCGCACGTCCTCGAAGGCGAGCTGCGAGGTGACCGACGCGCGGAGCGACATCTTCATCCGGTGCTCGGGAGCGGAAAAGCCCTTCATGCCCTTTTCGACGAGGAAGCCGCGCACCGGGCCGATCGCGTCGCCGACCTTCGCCCAGACCACCGCCACGTCGGCGATCGAGCCGTTCGTGATCCAGGCCTTGGCGCCGTTCAGGATCCAGTCGTTCCCGTCCCTCTTCGCGACGGTGCGCATGCCGGCGGGGTTCGAGCCGAAGTCGGGCTCCGTCAGGCCGAAGCAGCCGATCTTCTCGCCCTTCGCGAGGGCCGGAATCCAGCGGTCCTTCTGCTCCTTCGAGCCGTACGTGAAGATCGGGTACATCACGAGCGACGACTGGACGGACACGAACGAGCGCAATCCGGAATCGCCCCGCTCGAGCTCCTCCGTGATGAGCCCGTAGGCGACGTTGTTCAGACCCGGCAGGCCGTACGCCGAGATCGTGGACCCGAACAGGTTCATCGCGGCCATCTTCGGGATCAGCTCCTTCGGGAACCGTCCCTCGTAGGCGCACGCCTCGATGATCGGAAGGACGTCCTCGTCCACGAAACCGCGAACGAGGTCGCGCACGGCCCGCTCGTCCTCGGACAGCATGTCTTCGATCCCCAGGAAATCGACTCCGGGAAAGCCCACGAGTCCCCCCTCGAGCGGCCGGTCCCCGCCCCCGCGGGCGAATCTAGCACCTCGGCTCTACGCGACGATCGCCGGCCCGTCGAGCACGTCGCGCACTTTCTTCGCGAGCGAAAGCGGCGAGAACGGCTTTTGAAGGAAGGCCTCTCCGGTGTCGGCGATGCCGTGGCGCATGACGGCGTCGTCGGTGTAGCCGCTGATGAAGAGGACGCCGAGCGAGGGCACGCGGGACCTGAGGAGGTCGGCCACCTCCCGCCCGCTCATCTCGGGCATCACGACGTCGGTGATGAGGAGGTGGATCCGGCCGCGATGGGCGTCGGCCACCTCGAGAGCCTCCCTCCCGCCGTTCGCCACGAGCACTTCGTATCCGCTGGATTCGAGAACGAGCTTCACGATCCGCCTCACGGCCTCCTCGTCCTCCACGAGAAGGATCGTCTCGCTCCCGTGCGGGACCGCCCTCAGGCGCGCGTCCGACCTGACCGGGGCCGCCGGCGCCTCGTCGCAGGCGGGCAGCATGATCTCGAACTCCGTCCCGGCGCCCGGATCGCTTCTCACGGCGATTCGGCCTCCGCTCTGCTGGACGATTCCGTAGACGGTCGAAAGGCCGAGGCCGGTCCCCTTGCCGGGACCCTTCGTCGTGAAGAAGGGCTCGAAGATTCGCGACTTGATCTCCGGCGTCATCCCGCCTCCCGTGTCGCCGACGGAGAGAAGGACGGAGCGCGCGGCCTCTCCCGGGCTGGTGGCGGGCGAAGGGGAGGCGGTCCGTTCCGCGTTGCGGGTCTCGATCGTCAGGCGGCCGCCCCGGGGCATCGCGTCCCGGGCGTTGACCGCCAGATTGAGGATCACCTGCTCCATCTGGCCGGGATCGACCTTTACGCGGTGAAGGTCCGGGGAAAGGGTGCAGGTCAGGTCGATGTCTTCCCCGATCAGGCGCCGGAGAATCTTCTCCGTGCCGGCCACGATGTCGTTGAGGTCGAGGATCCTGGGCTCGAGGATCTGCTTCCGGCTGAAGGCGAGAAGCTGGCGGGTGAGCGCCGCCGCGCGTTCCCCCGCTTGCCGGATGTCGGCGACGGCGGCTCGGTGGGGATCGTCCGCGCCGAGTCGACCAAGAATCAGCTCGCTGTACCCGGTGATGATCGTCAGAAGGTTGTTGAAGTCGTGCGCCACTCCCCCTGCGAGCTGGCCGATGGCCTCCATCTTCTGCGCCTGGGCGAGTTGCTCCTGGCTCTCCCGCAGCGCCGCCGTCCTCTCCTCGACGCGAGCCTCGAGCTCGTCGTGCGCCCGCCGCAGCTCGTCCTCCATGCGTTTGCGCTCGGTGATGTCGCGGGCGATTCCCGTCGTGCCGATGACGGCGCCACGCTCGTCGACGATCGGCGTCTTGATCGTCTCGATCCAGGTCGTCCCGCCGCTCGCGTCGCCGAGAGGCTCCTCGACCCGAATCGTCTTGCCGGCGCGAATGACCTCGCGGTCGTCGGCGCGGTACTTCTCCGCGAGATCGCGCGGCCAGACGTCGAGGTCGGTCTTGCCCACCAGCGTGTCGGGCGCGAAGCCGCAAGCTCGCCCGAACGACTCGTTGACGGCGATGAAGCGGCTCTCGCCGTCCTTCAGCCAGGCGATGTCCGGAATGTTGTCGAGGATCGCCCGCAAGCTCCTGATCGCCGCCGCGAGCTCGTCGTGCGCCCGGCGCAGCTCGTCCTCCATGGGCTTGCGCCCGGTGACGTCGTCGGTCATGAGCCAGACCATCGACCGGTACGGGTGGGCAAGTCGTCTCCTGTGCGAAGGGCCGCCGTCGATCGCATTCAGGGTACTCGGAGCCGGTCTCGTCCGGGAGTCCATTTTCCATCGCACGCCGACCGGCGCCATTCCCGAACGGGTTGACGTTCCAGGCAATCCGGCTGATCCTCGCCGCCCATGGCGAATCCCGCGTGGAAGGTGGCGGCGGACGTGGCGGACGGTTACGTCTCGCTCAACCCGGTGGTCCTCAAGAAATACGAGAAGCACGAGGTGGACGCGCTCCTCAAGGAGCTCGAGAAGCTCACGCGGGACACGCGCTCGCAAATCGTGCCGCAGGACGATTCCGAGGCGAGCGCGACACGGAGCCGCAGGCTCCTCCGCCTCTCGCAGGCGAACGTCGTCCTGCAGAGCTGGAGAATGAGGATGCTGAAGTGATGATTTCCGAGCTGCCGCGCCACGTGGGCGAGACCCTGACGCTCAAGGGATGGCTCTACCACTGGCGCAAGGGCGGGAAGATCTGGTTCCTCGTCCTGCGCGACGGCTCGGCGTATCTGCAGTGCGTCGTCTCGAAGGCCGACGTGCCCGAGGCCGTGTGGGAAGCCGCGACGGGCGCGACGCAGGAGTCCACGCTCGAGGTGTCCGGCGTCGTGAAGTTCCGACCCGCGCTCGCCCGGCGGCGTCGAGCTCGGCGTGACGGACGTGAAGATCCTCGACCTCTGCCACGACTGGCCGATCACGCCGAAGGAGCACGGCGTCGACTTCCTCATGTCGCAGCGCCACCTCTGGCTGCGATCGTCCAGGCAGGTCGCCGTCCTCAAGGTGCGGAGCGAGGTCGAGAGCGCGATCCACGACTTCTTCTACGCGCGCGGCTACACCCGCCTCGATTCGCCGATCCTGACCCCCGCCGCCTGCGAGGGCACGTCGAACCTGTTCGAAACGCAGTACACCGACGACGAGAAAGCCTACCTCTCGCAGTCCGGCCAGCTCTATCTCGAGCCCGCGGCGGCGGCTCTCGGAAAGGTCTACTGCTTCGGGCCCACGTTCCGGGCCGAGAAATCCAAGACGCGCCGGCACCTGCGCGAGTTCTGGATGGTCGAGCCCGAGGTCGCGTTCCTCGAGATCGACGGGCTGCTGGATCTGGCGGAGGAATTCGTCAAGGAGCTCACGGCCCGCGTCCTCGACCGCCGCAAGGAGGACCTCAAGCGGCTCGAGCGCGACGTCGCGAAGCTCGAACCCACGCTGTCCAGCCCGTTTCCGCGAATCTCCTACCGCGAGGCCGTCGAGATGCTGCAGAAGAAGAGCATGCCGGTGAATTTCGGGGACGACCTCGGCGGCGACGAGGAGACGGCGCTCACCGAGGGCTTCGACACGCCCGTCATGGTCACGCGCTACCCGTCGTCGATCAAGGCGTTCTACATGCAGCCCGACGCGCAGGACCCGAACGTCGCGCTGTGCCTCGACATGCTCGCGCCGGAGGGCTACGGCGAGATCATCGGAGGCTCGCAGCGCATCCACGACCACGACCTCCTGCTCGCGCGCATCCGGCAGCACGACCTGCCGCTCGAGGCCTTCCAGTGGTACCTCGACGTCAGGAAGTACGGCACGTTCCCGCACTCGGGCTTCGGCATGGGCCTCGAGCGGTTCGTCGCCTGGATGTGCGGCGTTCCGCACCTGAGGGAGTGCATCCCGTATCCGCGGATGCTGTACCGGATCTATCCCTAGCGCCGAGCCCCCTCCGCGGCAGAGGCTCGATCGTCAGCGTCGAGCACCTCCCGCACCTTCTGGGCGAGACCGGAAGGCGTGAACGGCTTCTGAAGGAACGCGATCCCCGGCTCGAGAACGCCGTGCCTCGCGATCACGTCGTCCGTGTAACCGGACATGAAGAGGACCCGGGAGTCCGGGCGCAGCGCACGCAGCCGGTCCCACAGCTCGCGCCCGCTCATTCCGGGCATCACGACGTCGGTCACGACGAGAGGAATCGGGCCGGTCTCCGAGCGCGCGACCTCCAGCGCCATGTCTCCGGAAGCGGCCTCGAGGACGACGTAGCCCTGCGCCCTGAGGATGGTCGACGAAAGCTTGCGCACGCCGGCTTCGTCCTCGACGAGAAGGATCTTCTCGGTTCCGGTGGGTGCGCGCGACGAGCTCGTGGTGCGCCCTGAATCCACAGCCGTGCCCTCGACGCGCGGAAGGTAGATCCGGAACGTCGTGCCGCGGCCCGCCTCGCTGTCGACCGTGATGTATCCGTCGCTCTGCTTCACGATGCCGTAAGCGGTGGCGAGGCCGAGGCCGGTTCCCTTCCCCCGCTCCTTCGTCGTGAAGAACGGCTCGAAGGCGTGGCTTCGCACCTGATCCGTCATGCCGGTCCCGGTGTCGGTGACCGTGAGAGCGACGTACGCGCCCGGAGGTACGCCGGGGTGGACCGCGACGAAGTCGACACCGAGCTCTGTGTTCGCGGTCTCGAACGTGAGAGTGCCGCCCTCCGGCATGGCGTCCCGCGCGTTCACCGCGAGATTCATGAGCACCTGCTCGAGCTGGCCGGGATCGGCCTTGACGTTCCCGAGGGCGGGTTCGAGGCGGGTCACGAGCCGGATGTCCTCGCCGATGAGCCGCGCGAGCATCGTCGCGGCGGCGGAGACGACGGTGTTCAGGGCGAGAGTCCGCGGCTGCAGGACTTGCCGCCGGCTGAACGCGAGGAGCTGCCGGGTGAGGGCGGCTGCGCGCTCGCCGGCGAGGCGGATCTCCCGGACCTCGGACTTGAGGCTCCTCGTCTTCGAGCTGCGACTCCATCAGCTCCGCGTAGCCGAGGATCGCGGTGAGGAGGTTGTTGAAGTCGTGCGCGACACCGCCCGCGAGGCGGCCGATCCCCTCCATTTTCCGCGACTGGATGAGCTGCTCTTCGAGTCGGGCCTGCTCGGCCGCGGCGTCGCGCAGATCGCTGGCGGCCCGCTCGGCCGCGACGCGCGCGTTGACCTCCGAGCGCGTGACCGCGAAGAGCGCGCCGCTCACGATGAGTCCCGTCACGAGGAAAAGGGCGACGCGGTTCGGGCCGGAGCCGGCGTCGAATCCGTCGACGGCCGTCATGGACAGGGTCCACGGGGAGCCTGCCACCTCGAAAGAGGTTCGCCCCTCGAGGCGCGCCGCCTCCGCGCCCGGGCCGTCGGGGCCGGAACGGTGAAGGAGAGCTTCCGGGTTCGGCTCCGGTCCCGCGAAGACCTCGTAACGGACGCCGGGCTGTTTTTCACTCTTGAGGATCGCGTGCAGGAGGTCGTCGGCGCGGAAGGAGCCGTACACGACCCCTTCCAGGGCGGCGCGGCGGTCGCTCACGGTCTCGGTCGGCATGCCGCGGCGATAGCGGGCCAGGTAAATGATGAAACCCGCCTGCTTGCTCCCGATGTCGTAGACCAGCGTGATCCTGCCCGTCGAGGCCGGGAGGCCGGTGTCCCGGGCGCGCTCCATCGCGCCCCGTCGAACGGGCTCGCTGAACATGTCGTAGCCGATGGCGATCCGGTTCCTGTCGTCGTGAGGCTCGAGGTAGACCACGGGCTCGTATTCGTCCCGCGACCCCTCGGGCCACACGCGAAAGTCCGGGACATCCTTGCGCATCGCGGCGACCAGGGCTTCCTTGTCCTTCCCGAAGATCCGCCGGCCGACCCCCACCCCTTGTATTCCCGGATAGTTCTTCTGGAGCTCCGCCTGGTCCACGAAAGTCCCGAAAGTCCTGACGGGCGACGAATTGGGCCGCGCCGAAGAGGCCGCGGGTGGCGCGCAGAAACGCGATGTAGGTGTCCATCCGTTCTTCGATTTCGTCGCCGGTCTTCTGGAGCAGTCTCTCGAACCTGAGCCGTTCCGCCGTGCGCGCGGCGTCGGCGACGTACCAGGTCGCCGCGAGAGTGACGAGAAGGGCGACGCCCAGGACGAGATAGGGGGTCCAGGGCGCCCTCGGGCGCTCAGCCGTTCCGGGCGGACGAGGGCCGGCAGATGACAGAGTCAGCTCCCGATCTGGACCCTGGAGAGTTTCGCATGCGCGGAGGCCGCCGGCCGCCTCCGGTGCCAGTCCGTCTCCTTCTGGTACGCCTTCGCGGCGGCGAGGCAGAGCGACTCGTTGCCGGCCGCCGCCATGAACGTGACGCCCAGCGGAAGCCCCGCCGCGTCGAAGCCGCAGGGCACGCTCACGGCCGGCAGGCCGCAGAGGTTGCCCGGCGCGCCGAGCGGATCCGTTGGCAGCGCGTACCAGGACTCGAGGTTCGCTTCGATCGGGCTCGCGGCGCTTGGAAAGCTCGGGCCCGCGACGACATCGACCTTCGTGAAGAGCTCGGACATCGCGCGGATCGCGAGCGAACGGCGCCGGAGCGCGTTCACATAGTCGGCGGCGGGAATCGTCTTCCCCGCGAGGAGGCCGATTTTCGAGAGAGGATCCACGAGCTCGAGGTGGCGTCCGCTCGAGACGAGCGGCTCGAAGGACGCGGACGCCTCCGATGCGAGGATCGTGAGAAGGACCGCGTCGAAGGGGAAGTCCGGGCGCGTCGTCGGCACGAGGCCGTGCCCTTTGGCCTCCAGCGTCTTCAGGGCCGCGGCCGCGAGCGTCACGGCTTCCTTCTGATACCCGTCCCAGGTCTTGTCCGGAAGGACCCCGATCCTGAGCCTTTCGGGAGCCTGAGAGCGCTTCCAGGCGCCGCGGAGCGTCGAGGGATCGGCCGGGTCCTCACCGGCGATCGCATCGAGAACCGTTTCGAGGTCCTCGGCCGTGTGCGCGAGGGGGCCGATCTTGTCGAGCGTGAAGCAGAGCGGCATCGCGCCGTGGCGGCTGACGCGCCCGTACGTGGGCCGGAGCCCCGAGACGCCGCAGTAGCTGGACGGGCAGACGATCGAGCCCCACGTTTCCGAGCCGAGCGCGAACGGCACGAGGCCGGCGCCCACGGCGGCGCCCGACCCGCTGGAGGAGCCGCCGGTCCAGTGGGACGGGTTCCACGGATTTCGCCCGGGCCCCTGGGCGGAGGCGGAGGCGAACCGGTAACCGGCGCCGCCGGCGAGCTCGACCATCGCGAGCTTGCCGACGAGGATCGCGCCGGCTTCGGCGAGACGCGCGATCGCCGTCGCGTCGGCCCTCGGAACACGGTCTTTGAAGAGGGGAGAGCCCCAGGTCGTCGCCACGCCCTTCGTGTCGAGGAGGTCCTTCGCGGCGTACGGGATCCCGTGCAGCGGCTGGCGCGGGATGCCCGATTTCCGCTCCGCGTCGGCGCGTCGCGCCGCCGCGAGCGCGCCGTCCTTCATGAGCGTCGCGACGGCGTTCAGTTTCCGGCCCGGACCGTCGAGGCGCGCGAGGCACTCTTCCGTGAGCGCGACGGACGTCGTCCTGCCCGAGGCGAGGGCCGCCGAAAGCTCGGGGATCGTGGCGAAGGAAGCTCCGGCGAAGTCGCTCACGGTTTCGCCTGAAAGACGGTCGCCGGATCGACGTCGTACCCGAGGCCGACCTTGCGGACGTCGAGGAGCATCTTCTGCGTGTCGCGCACGGCGCGCCTCACCTCGAGGCGCTGCTCGGGGGTGAGGCGGGCCGGTGTTGCCGAGAGCGCCGCTTCGACGAGCGCTTCGGTGGGAGATTCCGCGCTTTGCGCGGAAAGAGGCGCGGGCGGCTCGGCCGCGTCGGACTGTCCCGGCAGAATGGCGGCGGCGGCTGCGCCGCCGATCGTCCTGGCCAGGGAACGCCGCGTGACGCCGTCGTGCTTCGTTCGGGGTTCGCTCATGTCCCTATCCTATTCGAGGTAGAATTGGCGGGTTCCGTCGCGCTGGGTGTGCTCGCGCGCGAGGCCCGATCCCTCTTACCTTTCAATGAAAACCCCTCGTCCTCTCTCCCTCCCGTCCGTCGGCATCGTGTCGCTCGGATGCCCGAAGAACCTCGTCGACACCGAGGTGATGCTCGGCCATCTTCAGCGCGAGGGGTTGACGCTTTCGGATCCGGAGAAATCGCGCGTCGTCATCGTGAACACGTGCGGCTTCATCGACTCGGCGAAGGAGGAGTCCGTCGGGACGATCCTCCGCGAGGTCGCGCGCAAGGAGGCGGGGGAGATCGACCGCGTGATCGTCGCGGGCTGCATGGTGCAGAAGTACGGGCGGGAGCTCGCCGCCGAGATCCCCGAAGTCGACCACTTCATCGGCCTCGACGAGCTGGAGAGCGCGCCGGCCGCCGCGCTCGGCCTCCCGTCGCTGCCGCGCTTCACCGACAAGCCGCTCGCGACGCGGCTCTACGACGACCTCGCGCCGCGCGTCCTCACGCACCGCAAGGGCTACGCGTATCTGAAGGTGGCCGAGGGCTGCAACAACCCGTGCACGTTCTGCACGATTCCCCAGATGCGCGGCCTCATGCGCTCGCGCACGATCGCGTCCCTCGTCAAAGAGGCGCAGTCGCTCGAGGCGCAGGGCGTCCAGGAGCTCGTCCTCATTTCGCAGGACACGACGCGCTACGGCGAGGACCTCGGCCTTGGGCGGACCGGTCTCGCGACGCTGGTCGAAAACCTTCTGAGAGAAACGTCGTTTCCGTGGGTACGCTTTCTCTACGCCTATCCGAAGACGCTGCATCCGGGCGTCTTCGAGCTCATGGCGAAGAACAAGCGCTTCCTTCCGTACGTCGACATGCCGCTTCAGCACGTGAGCCGGAGGATCCTCGCGTCGATGAAGCGGGGCGGAGATGCAAAAAGCTTTCTCCGGCAATTCGAAGAAATCCGAAAAATCGTCCCGGAGATCTCGCTCCGCTCGACCTTCATCGTCGGTTTTCCGGGGGAGACGAATGAAGATTTCTTAGAAGTGGAAGAGTTTTTGGAAGCTGTTCGCTTCGACAACGCGGGTGTCTTCACGTACTCACCGGAACCTGGGTCGGGCGCGGAGCCACTCGGCGATCCCGTGCCGCAGGACGTCAAGGAGGCGCGCCGCGCCGCTCTCATGGAGCTCCAGCAGCAAATGTCCCTTTCTAAGAACCGCGCGAAGCGCGGCAAATCCTTCGACGCCCTTCTCGAAGGGCCCTGCGAGGAGACCGAGATGCTCCTCGAGGCCCGGCTCGCCGGCCAGGCCCCCGAGATCGACGGCCGCGTCCTGATCAACGACGTTCCGCCGGGCTGGACGCCGCGCGTCGGGGAGATCGTGCGCGTGAAGATCACGGAAGCGCACGCCTACGATCTCGTCGGACGCGTCGTCGCCCCGGTCGCGTAGGATCGGCTCGTTGCAGGTCGTCAAGGACCCCTTTCGCCCGGTCGATCTTCCGCGGGGAGGCGTCGTCACCGTCGGGAACTTCGACGGCGTGCATCGCGGTCATCAAGCGATGCTGAAGACCGTCTCGACGCGTGCCCGGGAGCTCGGCGCGCCGAGCGTCGTCGTGAGCTTCGATCCGCATCCGCTCAAGGTCCTGCACCCCGAGCGCGCCCCGAAGATGATCCAGACGCTCCGCCAGCGCGAGGAGGCGATCGAGGCCTCGGGCATCGACGCCCTCGTGCTCGTTCCCTTCACGCGGGACTTCTCTCTCACGCCGGCCGACGCCTTCATCAAGGAGCTCCTCGTGAAGCGGCTCGCGGTGCGGGAAGTGCACGTGGGCGCGCGTTTCATTTTCGGGAGAGACCGCCTCGGAACGCTGGACCTTCTCCGCGCGGCCGGCGAGGCCGCGGGATTTCGCGTGACCGGTCTCGGGGACGTCGGCGACGCGGCCGGCGCGATCTCATCGACGCGCATACGGAACGCCCTCCTCGAGGGAGACGTCGCCACCGCGCGGGACCTGCTGGGGCGTCCCTACGCGATGGACGGGATCATCGCGAAGGGCGACCGGATGGGGCGCAAGATCGGATTTCCGACGATGAACCTCAAGCCCGACAACGAGCTCTATCCGAAGGACGGGGTCTACTTCACCTCTGTCCGGATCGACTCGTTCGAGCGCACCTTCGTGTGCGTGACGAACATCGGGTGCCGGCCCACGGTATACGAGGAGTACGCGACGACGATCGAGTCGTACATCCTCGATTTCTCCTCGGACGTGTACGGCGAGCGCGTGCGCCTGTCGTTCTACGGCCGCGTGCGCGACGAGCAGACCTTCCCGTCGATGCTGGATCTCACGGCCCAGATCCGGCGGGACGTGGAGGCGACACGCCTCCATTTCCTCAGGAATCCGCTGCCATGACCCTGGAGGTCGCGCTTCGGGCCACGGCCGTCGTGCTCGCGCTCCTTTTCGCGAGAGGGACGGGGAACCGGGCCGCCGCCTTCGCGTCGGGGGTCCTCGCGGGATTCGCGGTCTTCGGAGCGCGCACCCCTTCGATGCCCGACGCCTTCGGCGCGGCGCTCCTCGCCGCCTGCCTCGTGGCCCTCGTCGCGCTCGGCGCCGCGCGCGCCTGGCCCCTCATCACCGGCGACGGCCTCTCGGCGGGCGCGCTGGCCGCGTCCGGCGCCGCCTGCGCCGCGGCCGTTTCGGCCCGCCACCTGCCGGGCTGGCAGGATCCCGCGCTCGTTGCGATCGCCTTTGCGGTCGTCTCGACCTTCGCCGCGGAGGCCACGCGCGCGAGCGCGGAGGCCGGCTGGCGCGAGCGGATCGCCTGGACCTCCGCCGCGGTCCTGCCCGTCGTTCTCGCCGCCGCGTTCGCGGGACTGTTCGCCGGCGTGCCGCGCCGGTTAGAGCCTCTCGTCCCCGCGGGGACGCTCGCCGCCGCCGTGCTCGCCTGGGCGCCCGCGTTGCTCGCCGAGCGCGCGCGCGTTTCGCGCGAGCTCGTGGAGGAAGTCGCGACGGGGCTGCTCCCCGAAGAGGACGCCGTCGCGCTGCGCCTGCCCTGGACGCGCGGCTTCGAGAAGAGATTCGGCCGGCCCGACGAACGCCGCGAATACGTGAGGAGCGCGCTCCTCCTCGCGGTCGCGCGCCATCAGCAACGGCACCGCACGGGCGAGGCCGAACGGCTGAGGCACCTCGAAGTGCTCACCTTCCGGACGCGGCTCCGAAGGACGCAGGAGGCGCGGGCCTCCCGGTTCAAGAAGCGGGACTCGGGCGAGTACGGGGGGGCGTCGACTCCGGGAAATCAGGATTCGGTCTAGAGGGCCTGCTCGAGCACCGCGCGCGTCACGCCCGCGGGCCGTCCGCGTCCCAGAGCGTCGTTTCCCCGAACGTGTCCAGGACGGGCCGGATCAGCTTCGCGTCCCCGACCGCGGCCAGGATTCCTGTTGCCGGGTCGAAGAACTTCCGCGCGGTCAGAAACGCCTCTTCCCGCGAGACGGAGTGGACGCGGTCCCGCCACGTGATCCACTCGTCTTCGGGCAGGCCGTGGAGCAGCCTCGTGATCTCGTCCTGCGCGACGCCGCCCGGCGTCTCGCGCGAGATGGGAAAGCTGCCCAGGAGATACTTCCGCGCGCGGTCGTGCTCCGCGGCGGTAGGCCCTTCCGATGCGTAGGCGCGGATCAGGTCGAAGAGCCCCGCGCAGGCCTCGCGCGTCACCTCGGTCCGGCAGTCGATCGAGGCGCCGAACTGCCCTCCCGCGACGCGCGCCGTCACGGAAGAGTAGGCGCCGTAGGTCAGGCTGCGCTCCTCCCGAAGCACGTGGAAGAGGCGCGAGGACGCGCCGCCACCGAGCGACTGATTCGCGACGAGAGCCGTCGTGAAAAGCGGGTCCCGGCGGGCGACCGCGGGCTTCGCGAAGAGCAGGTTCGTCTGCACGGAGCCGGGCCGGTCCACGAGGTGAATCGAGAAACCGGGGACGGCCGGCGGGGGAGGGACGGCCGCAGGCGGCGAGAGGGTGCCGGCGGGGAGGCCGCCGATCGCGCGCTCGGCCGCGCGCAGAAGCGCGTCGGGATCGGCGGCGCCCACGAGGATGAGCGTGGCGTTCGCGAGGGAGAAGCGCGCGGCGGCGAAGGCGGCGACGTCGCCCTGGCTGAGCGACGCGAGGCCTCTTTCCGTCGCCGTCAGGCGGCCGTACGGGTGGCCGGGGTAGAGCCGGTCGAGGAGCCGCTCGCGAGCGAGGAAGTCGGGCTCGGAGCGCTGCTCGGCCAGCACGTCGATCTGGCGCCGGCGATTCTTCTCGAATTCGTCCTCGGGAAACGTGGATTCCGTGAGGACCTCGGCCAGGAGGTCGAGCCCTTCGTCGAGGTCCTTCTCGAGCACGAACAGGCGCGCGACCGACGAATCGGTCCCGGCGGACACATCGAGGCTCGCGGCGAGGTCGTCCAGAGCTTCTCCGAGCGCGCGCGCGTCGCGCCGGCGCGTACCGCCGAGAAACGTTTCGCCGGTGATCTCCGCCATGCCCTCTCGCGAAGGCGGATCGGCGGCGCTCCCGGCTCCGGGAAAGAGCACGGCGGCGGCAACCGTGGGACGGCGCCCCCAGCGGGCCGCGCGCACGGCGACGCCGTTTGCGAGGCGCGTGCCCGTGAACGTGGGCAGGGAGAAGGGGAGCGGGGCCGAAGGCGGCGGGGGCAGGCGCCTCGCGCTCATGCGGCCTCCCGGGCCTCGACCGGCACGACGGTCACGACCGACCGGCGCGCGGCCACGAGGAGGCGCGCCGCGGCTTCCTGCACGGCGGCCGCGTCGAGCGCGAGGATGGCTTCGACGTCGCGGGGAAACAGGCCGGGATTCCCGTCGTAGAGGCCGTACTCGGACAGGAGGAAGGCGATGGCGTGCGTCGTCTGCGTCGCGCGCACGGCACTCGCGAGAACCATGCGCCGGATTCGCTCCATCTCGCGCGGCGTCGGGCCGTCGGCGGCGAAGCGCTCGATGTCCCGAAGGATCTCCGCCTCGAGACGCTCGAGCGTGACACCGGGCCGCGCCAGCGCGAAGACGCGGAAGAGCGAGGGACCGCGGCGCTCGTCGAGCGAGACCGACAACGAAAGCGCGAGCGACTCGTCCTTCACGAGGCGGCGCCAGAGGCGGCCGGATTCTCCCGCGCCGAGGATGCGCTCGACGACCGAGAGCGCGAAGGAGTCGGGGTGCCGGCGCTCGCTCACCTTGAAGTTGACGTGCAGGGCCGGCATCGCCGCATGCTTGTCCGTCACTTCGAGGCGCCTCGCGCCGGCGGGGGCGGGCTCCTCGAACGTGAAGCCCGGCGGTGTCTCGCGCGCGGGAACCTCGTCGAAGGCTTTTTTCACGCGCCGGAACGCGTCGCCGGGGTCCACGTCGCCGACGACGGCGAGAAGCGCATTTCCGGGAGCGTAGTAGCGGCGGTAGAAGCTCCGCGCGTCGTCGAGAGAGGCCGCGCCGAGGTCGTCCATCGATCCGATCACGGAGTGCTTGTACGGGAACGCGTCGTACGCGAGGTCGTCCGCGGCCTCGAACGACGAGGCATAGGGCTGGTTGTCCACGCGCATCCGCTTCTCTTCCTTCACCGCCTCCCGCTGGTTGTCGAGCTTCTCCTGCGTGAGGACGAGGGCCCGCATCCGGTCGGATTCGAGGAAGAGGCCGAGGTCGAGGCATTCGGCCGGAAGCGTCTCGAAATAGTTCGTCCGGTCCTCGGACGTCGTACCGTTCATCGAGCCGCCCGCCTCGGCCACGAGCTTGAAGTGCTCTCCCTTGTCGACGTTCTCCGAACCTTCGAACATGAGGTGCTCGAACAGGTGCGCGAATCCCGTCTTTCCGGCCGGTTCGACCCGGCTCCCGACGTCGTACGTCACGTCCACCGTCACGAGCGGGATTCCACGCTGCGGCGACACGACGACGGTCAGGCCGTTCGCGAGACGCTCGACGTGAAACGGAATTTCGAGATCGAGGGAAGCGCTGATGGGAACCTCCTGGTGAAACCCCTCGCGGGACCTGCTCGTAATATAACGATTGTGTTGAGGCGCCGTTCTCTCGCTCTTTCCGCGCTCCTCGCCGTGAGCATCTTCCCCGCCGCGCGCGGGCAGGAAGCGAGCGAGAGAACGGATTCGGCTCTCCCGAAATTCCGCGTCGAAGCGGTCCTTTACGATTACGAACCGGTCTCGGAGAGGCGCGAAAGATTCGCGGAGTTCTTCTACGGAGCGTTTTCGGCGGAATGGGCCCGCGGTGACGTCGCCACCAAGGCCGAGGTGCGCGGCCGCGAGGGGCGTTTCCGCCCGTATTACGACGGGTCCGTGTGGCTGGAAGAGGGTTGGGCCTCCCTCGCGACGCCCGTCGGCGCCCTGAAGATCGGAAAGCTCGCGCGGGACGTCGGACTCGAGGACGAGTCCTTCATCGGCACCCTCTTCACCGCGAACGGCGTGACGCGCAATCCCGACTGGGGCGCCGGTCTCGCGGGCGAGAAGCGGCTCGGGTTCGACACGCTCGGCTGGAGCGCGCGCTACTACGGCCAGAACGACCACGTCTCGTGGGAAGAGGACGGCCGCGGCGTGGAGTCGGACCCGAGGCGCATCCTGAGGGACGGCCTCGAGGCGCGTGTCTTCTATCTCGTGAACAAGGGACTCTGGT
This sequence comes from Thermoanaerobaculia bacterium, assembly GCA_963809425.1. GTDB lineage: Bacteria > Acidobacteriota > Thermoanaerobaculia > UBA5066 > UBA5066 > Fen-183. Next base: position 318,850 of record CAWEJK010000013.1, on the reverse strand, counting down.
CGCTCAAGCCGGCGCTTTCCGCCGCGTCCGCGGCGCTCGACGAGAGGGACGGCACCGGTTCTTTCCGCCGAACGGACGTCGCCCTCGACCTCACCGCGACCCTGGGGCCGATCGCCCTCCTCCTGGAGGGATTCACGAGGTCGGGAGAACGCTGCGTGCCGGATGCGCCCTGCCGCCTCGGCTATGACGACGCGACGGCCGGCCTCGTCGGGTTTCGCGCCGAGTTTCCGACCGTCACGTATCGTTATCTCTATTCGGTCTGGCGCTATCGCGGAGCCGATGCCACCGAGCAGCTCCATCTGCCGGGAGTCGTCTGGACGCCGCGAAAGGGTCTGGCGGCCACGATCGAGTACAGTGCCCGATCCATGAAGACGCTCTCGGGCAAGGCGGTCGTGAAGGCCTTTCAGCTCGGCCTGTCGGTAGCCTTTTGAGGCCTGCGTCTCGCGCATTCTCGAGGAGCTCATGAAGAAAAGGATCCTGGTCATCGGAAGCGTCGTGGTGGTCGCGGCTCTCGCCGGCGCCTTTCTCTACACGCGCCGCGGGTCGTCCGACGCGAAGTTCCGCAAGGGCAAGCTCGACAAGGGCGACGTAGTCGCGACGGTGACGGCGACGGGGACTCTGTCGGCGGTCACGACGGTCAAGGTCGGCAGTCAGGTCTCGGGCATCATCGCGAGGCTCCACGTCGACTTCAATTCGACGGTCAAGAAGGGGCAGCTTCTCGCCGAGCTCGACCCGACGCCGTTTCAGCAGTCCGTCGACCAGCGCCGCGCGGATCTCGAGAAGGCGAAGGTCGAGCTTCGCAACGCCGAGCTCTCCCTCACCCGCTCGAAGAATCTCGAGAAGCAGCAGCTTCTCGCCCAGTCCGAGCTGGACGCCGCGCAGGCGGCGCGGGACTCGGCCGCGGCGGCCGTCGCGCAGTCGCAGGCGGCGCTCAAGCAGGCGGAAACGAACCTCTCGTACACGCGGATCCTGTCCCCCATCGACGGCGTCGTCGTCGACCGGCAGTACGACGTCGGCCAGACCGTGGCGGCGTCCTTCCAGGCCCCCGTCATCTTCACGATCGCGCAGGACCTCACGAAGATGCAGGTCCTCACGAACATCGACGAGGCGGACGTCGGCCGGATCAGGATCGGTCAGGAAGCGTCCTTCTCGGTCGACGCTTTCGCCGACCAGCCTTTCAAGGGAGCCGTCTCGCAGATCCGTCTCTCGCCGCAGACGGTGCAGAACGTCGTGACCTATCCGGTCGTGCTCGACGTCGCGAACGTCGACCTCAAGCTGAAGCCGGGTATGACCGCGAACGTGCAGGTCCCCGTCGACGTGCGGAAGGACGCCCTGCGCGTCGCGAATTCGGCGCTGCGTTTCCGGCCGGACAACGCGGATCTCGTGCCCGAGGCGCGCAAGGACAGCCCGAAGGAGACCGGAAAGAACGGTACGGCGTCGTCCGCGCCGCCGGCGACTGCCGAGCAGACCTCGCCTCCCGGCACCAGCGCCCGGGGCGGACGCGGCCCCGGCGGCGCCCCCGGCGGCGGGCCCGGGGGACGGCCCGGCGCGGGCGGCCCTCGTTCCTCGGGCGGGAGGGGCACCCTCTATGTCGAGGTCCCGAATACGGGCGGCAAGCTGAAGCCCGTCGTCGTGCGCACGCTCATCACCGACGGAAATCTGACGGCCATCCGCACGGACGAGCTGAAGGAGGGCGACGAGGTCATCGTGGGCCTCGCGACGGCCCGCGCCGGCGGGCCGGGCGGCGGCGGCCAGGGCGCTCCCGGCGGCGGACGCCGCCCGTTCTGAGGCCGCAAACGTGACGCGCCCCGTCATCGAGATCGAGAACCTCACGCGCGTCTACCAGATGGGCGAGACGGAGGTGCGCGCGCTCGACGGCATCTCGCTCACCGTCGAACCGGGGGAATTTCTCGCGGTCATGGGCCCATCCGGATCGGGCAAGTCCACGTTCATGAACATCGTCGGATGTCTGGATCGGCCGACCGCGGGACGCTACGTGCTCGAAGGCGTCGACGTGTCGGGCCTCGACCGCGACCAGCGCGCGAGCATCCGGAACGACAAGATCGGTTTCGTCTTCCAGAGCTTCAACCTGCTCTCGCGGACGAACGCGCTCGAGAACGTCGAGCTCCCGCTCCTCTATTCGACGAAGTCGAAGATCACCGAGGAGCAGGCCCGCGCGCTCGCGATGAAGTGCCTCGAGCGCGTGGGCCTGGGCGCGCGGTGGGACCACACGTCCGCCCAGCTCTCGGGCGGGCAGCAGCAGCGCGTCGCCATCGCGCGGAGCCTCGTGAACGATCCCGCGATCCTCCTCGCCGACGAGCCGACCGGCAATCTCGATTCGAAGACCTCCGTGGAGGTCATGGCGATCTTCCAGGAGCTGAACGACGAGGGAAAGACGGTCGTGCTCATCACGCACGAGTCCGACATATCCGAGCACGCCAAACGCGTCGTGATGTTTCGCGACGGGCGAATCCTGTCGGACGTCCCGGTGACGAAGAGGCGCGTCGCGGCCCGCACGGCGCGGGCGGCGGATGCGGGAGGCGCTCCATGACGAAGACCGGCAACATCGTGAAGGTCGCGTTCCGCGCGCTCGCCCGCAACAAGCTGCGGTCGCTGCTGACGGCGCTCGGCATCATCATCGGCGTCGCGTGCGTCGTCGCGACGATCGGAATCGGCGAGGGGGCCCGGCTGCAGGCCGAGAGCCAGCTCAAGTCCCTGGGCACGAACTTCCTCATGATCTTCCCCGGCACGACGACGTCCTCCGGGGCGAGGGCCGGATGGGGCTCGAGCTCGCGCCTTTCGGGCGACGACGTGGAGGCGCTCAAGCGCGAGGTGCAGACCGTCGCATACGTGTCGGCGACGATCCGCACCGTCGCGCAGGTCATCTACGGCAACCAGAACTGGTCGACGTCCATCCAGGGCGGCGAGGTCGACTGGCCGCTCATCCGGTCGTGGAACCTCTCGAGCGGCCAGTTCTTCACGGACCAGGACAACCGCTCGGCGAGCAAGGTGTGCGTGATCGGGCAGACGGTGAAGACGACGCTGTTCGGCGACGAGGACCCGATCGGCAAGACGATCCGCATCAAGAACATCCCGTTCAAGGTCGTCGGCGTCCTCGAGTCCAAGGGCGGCTCCACGATGGGGCAGGACCAGGACGACATCGTGATCGCCCCCTACGAGACGGTGCGCAAGAAGATCATGGGGACGACGGCGGTGGGCTCGATCCTCGCGTCGGCGGCCTCGAACGAGCTCGTCGGAAGGGCCCAGGAGGAGATCACCGCCCTCCTGCGCCAGCGGCACCGCATCAACAAGGCGAACGGCCAGGACGACGACTTCATGATCCGCTCGCAGACCGAGATGCTGCAGCAGGCCGAAGAGCAGAGCCGGACGATGAGCGCGCTCCTCTGGTCGATCGCGGGCGTGTCGCTGCTCGTCGGCGGCATCGGAATCATGAACATCATGCTCGTGTCGGTGACCGAGAGGACGCGTGAGATCGGCGTGCGCATGGCGATCGGCGCGAAGGGCGGAGACATCCGCGCGCAGTTCCTCGTCGAGGCCGTCGTCCTCGCGGTCACGGGCGGCGCCGTGGGGATCGGGCTCGGGATCGGGATCCAGCGCACCGTGGCCCGCTTCGCGGGATGGCCCGTCTCGGTTCAGCCGAGCGCCATCTGGCTCGCGTTCGTCTTCTCGGCTCTCGTCGGAATCGCGTTCGGATTCTATCCGGCCCTGAAGGCCAGCCGGCTCGATCCCATCGAGGCCCTGCGATACGAGTGACGCCGAACCGCGCTAACCTCTCCGGGTGATACCGGACATCTCGGACTCGGGCGCCGCCGGCTCCGGCCGCCCGCGCTCGGGGGAGACACCTTCCCATCGGGACACGGCGGCGTGGAACCCTCGCCGGTCTCTCGTGGCGCGGCTTCTCTGGTACGTCGTTCCGGTCGCGCTCGTTCCGGCGGCGGTCTACTGGCTCGCCGTGGACGGTATCGGCCGCGAGCAGCGGCAGAGCATTCGTGCGACGCTCCTCGGCGAAGCGCGCCTTCACGAGGAGCAGTCCCTTTCCGAGGAAGCGACCAACCGGCTTCGGCAGATCGCCGACGCAAAGCGCGACGTCGTCGCGATCGCGCACCGCGCGGCCGAATACGCGCGGCGCGCGCTCGAGGACGGTCCGGACCCGAAGCTCCCGGCGGAGCCGCTCGCGGAGGACGCGGGCGGGTTGCTCCGCACGACGGGGCACGGCGTCAGCGCCGCGATGGTGAGCCGGGCGACCGGCCTGGGAGCTCAGGCGCGCCGCGACCTCGCCGCGACCCGGCGCGTCGAGGCGCCGTTCGTCGTCCTCGGTCTCGGTCCGATCGATCTGTCCGCGCTCTCGATCCGGACGGCCTCGGGCATCCTCAGGGTCGTGCCCGGCCTCGACCTGAGTCCGGGCGGGAGGCCGGTCGTCGATCCGGCCTTCCGTTTTCCGAGCGCCTCGGGGCAACCGCTCGTGGACCTCTCTTCCGGAGCGGAGACGCCCGCCGTCGTCTGGTCCGACGTCTATGACGACTCCTATGCCGGAAACGGCAACATCGTTTCGGCCGTCGCCCTCGTGAAGGGAAAGGACGGCCGGCTTCTCGGTGAAGTCGCCGCCGACTGGGTTTTTCCGCGGCTGTTCCCGGTGTCGGAGGACCCGAAATTGCCGGACGACGTCGAGTTCGTGTTCGCCGCGGACGGCAGGGAGGTCCTCTCGGCGCCCGCGAGGCGAGCGACCCCCGAGCAGATCAAGGATGTCGGGGCGGTCATGGCGGAGCGGGGCGACGGCGTCTTCGCGACGGAGATCGGGGGCCGGGCGTTTCTTCTCGTCGTTCGCCGCGTGCCGGATCTCCGGTGGACGTACGTGAGGATGACGCCGAGAGCCGCGCTCGAAAAGAAGGCCGCCGGCCAGATCGATCCCATCTTCGCGGCGGCCGAGCGCAAGCGAAACGAGCTGCGACTGCTCTATCTCGCCCTCGTCGGGGTCTTCGCCGCCGCCGTCGTCGTCGCCATGCGCCGGGCGCTCGCGCCCCTGCGCCGTGTCGCCCGCGTCGCGGACGCCATCGCGTTCGGGCGGCCGACGCCCCGCCTCCCCGAGGGCGATCGTCTCGACGAAGTGGGCCGGCTCTATCGCGCCATGACGGACCTCGACCGGCGCGTGCGGTGGCGCATCGCCTCGATGGAGGGAGTCCACCGGCTCGCGCAGACGGCCGCCCTCATGACGAGTCCGGAGGAGACCTTCGCGCAGCTCACGCGCCAGATCGCGGCCCTCGTCGGCGCCACGAAGGCCTGGATCTGCCTCTGGGAGCCCGAGACCCGTTCTCTCGTGCTGACGCCTCCCGGGTTCGGCGTGTCGGACGAGGCGCTTCGCGGCTGCCGCCTGGGGCTGAACGACGAAAGCCTGGCGATCTTCTGCTACCGGACGGGGGAGACGTGTCTGAGGAACGACGTGTCGGCATTCCCGAGGGTGTCGCAGACCCTCGTCGGCGCGCTCGGCATCGAGAAGAACGTCGTGTTCGCGCCGCTCAAGGCCGAGGTCGGAATCCTCGGAGTCCTCGCGGTGGCCGACAAGCCCGGCGGCTTCGACGCGGAGGATCAGTCCGCGATCGACGGATATGCCGGTGAAGCGGCCCTCCTGCTCCGGAACGCGCGCCTGTACGAGGAGCTGCAGCGCAGCTACGAAAGGCTGCGCGACGCGCAGAGGAACCGCGATTACTTTCTCCAGAACATCAACCACGAGCTGCGCACGCCGCTCACGGCCATCCTCGGCTGGAGCGAGGTCCTCGCGGAGGACCGGCCCGACGCCGAAACGACGAGAATAGCGGTGGATCAGATCAACCGGTCCACGCAGTTTCTCCTCGCCCTCATCGGCGACCTTCTCGACCTGTCCCGGTTCGAAGAGGGACGCACGCGACTCGAGCGCGAAGTCGTGGACCTCGGCCCCCTCGTCTCGGACTCCGTCGAGCCCGTCTCCGTCATGGCCGAGGCCAAGGGAATCCGGATGTCGCTCGTGGTTCCGTCCGAGAAGACGCCGGTTCGGCTCGATCCGCTGCGGATCCGGCAGGTCCTCTGGAACCTCGTGCACAACGCGGTGAAATTCACTCCGAAGGGGGGCGAGATCCGCGTGGAGGCCGGGGCCGACGACCGCGGCATCACGTTCTCGATCGCCGACAACGGCGTGGGCATCGACGCGAAAGACCTTCCCCTGATTTTCGAGCGCTTCCGCCAGATCGACGGGTCGGCGACGCGCGCCTATCGCGGCATGGGGATCGGCCTCGCGCTCGCGAAAGCGTTCGTCGAGCTACACGGCGGCACGCTCCAGGTCGACAGCCAGCCCGGGCGGGGGACCACGTTCCGCGTTCGCCTGCCGCGCATCGCCTCCGGCCCCGAGGCGCCGCCGGCCGCCGCGTGAGCGGTGGTCAGGCGGCTGGCGGCCGAGCCTTGGCGCGATGCGCCGCGGCAGCCGCCCGGTGCCCGAGACGCTCCTCGATTTCAGCGAGCCGAACGTGGGCGCGGGCGACACCGCTCCGCGCCCACGCGTTCGCGGGATCGGCCGCGGCAACGGCCTCCCGCAGCCGCAGGGCCCGCTCGTACAGGTCGCGGCTCGCCGGGAGGTCGCCCTCCTCGAGGAGAACCGCCCCGAGCGACCCGAGGCTGAACGAGAGGTCCATTTTCGCCTCGGGCGAGGCCGGGTTCGCCGCCGCACGCGCCTCGTCGAGTGCGAGCGCCTCGCGGTAGAGCGCGAGCGCCTCCGTCCGTCGGCCGGTCATTTCGAAGAGGGCGCCGAGTGTCTTGTTCGACAGGGCGAGGTTGCGGCGATCGTTGTCGGCCGCGATCGGATCGTGCGCGATGTCCTTGAAGATGCCCCGTTCCTTCTGGCGGAACTCGGCGGCCGTTGCCCAGTCCTTTCGGTCGGTGTGAAAATTCGCGATTGCGCTGTAGCTGATCGCGAGACCGCGCCTGGCGTCGCGGGACGACGGGTCGCGCTCGAGAATCGCGCGCCGGATTGCGAGGGCGCGAACGTGCATGGGGAGCGTGTCGTCGCGCTCCGGCCCGAGGATGCGGGCGAGCTCGTCCAGCTCGGAGGCGAGGGCGGCCCGGTCCTCGTCGGCGGCCTGGGGCGCATCCGTGAGGGTCTCGAGGAGCCGGATCGCGGCGCGGTGGCTCCGCATCGCGCCGTCCGTATCGCCGAGCGTCGCGTTGCCGCCCCCCTGGACGCGGCCGAGGCGCGCGTAGCCAGCCGCGACGTCGCGCGCGAGCGCCGGCTCGCGTCCGGCCTCGGCGGCGAGCGCGTCGAGATAGCGGAGGGCAGTCGACACGAGCGTGGCCCGCGCCTTCGTGGAGCCCGGCAGGGGCGCGATCTCGTCGTGGAGCTCGAAGAGGACCGCCCTCGCGAGCGACCGGACGTCCTCGAAGCGCCGCCGCGCGACCGCCTCGCTCGCGCGCGCGCGCCCCGCCTGCCAGAGCGCGACCCCCGCGCCCGCGACGAGGGACGCCGCGACGATCGAAGCCGCCGCGACTCCGAGACGGTGCCGTCTCACGAATTTGCCGGTGCGGTAGGGGAGCGTGTCTCTTCGGGCGAGGACGGGAAGGCGATCGAAATGGCGCTGGAGGTCCTCCGAGAGCTTCTCGGCAGTGGCGTAGCGGCGCTCGGGCTCCTTGCGGAGCGCCATCAGGATGATCGTGTCCAGATCGCCGGCGAGGAGGCGCGCCCTTTTCGACCCCGTGGACGCCTCCGCTTGGAGGACGGCCCGGCTCGGCGGCTCGGGTTCGGCCTCGCAGACCGCCCGCGCGATGTCGGCGGGGGCTCTGTCTTTCCGACGGAACGGGTGCACGTCCGTCAGGAGCTCGTAGAGAACGACGCCCAGCGAGAAGATGTCGCTTGCAGTGGTGATCGTCTGGAGCCGCACCTGCTCGGGGCTCGCGTACTCCGGGGTGAAGGCGCTGATCCCGGCGATCGTCAGATAGGACGTATCGCCGGATTCGCGGGCGTCGAGGACTTTCGCGAGGCCGAAGTCGAGGAGATGGGGAACGCCCGCGGGCGTGACGAGGATGTTCGAGGGCTTGATGTCGCGGTGGACGACGAGATTCCGGTGCGCGTACTGGACCGCGGTGCAGACGGTCTGGAAGAGCGCGACGCGCTCCGATAGCGCCACGCGCCTGGCGCGGCACCACGCGATGAGATCTTCGCCCTCGATGTACTCCATCGCGAAGTACGGCCGGCCGTCAGCCGTCGTGCCGCCGTCGAGGAGCCGGCCGATGTTCGGGTGCGAGAGCGACGCGAGGATCTGCCTTTCGGAACGAAACCGCTGGAGGATGAAGTCCGTGTCCATGCCGCGCCGCACGACCTTCAGGGCGACGCGTCCGCGGTACTCGTGGTCGGCGCGTTCGGCGAGGTAGACCATTCCCATGCCGCCGTGCCCGATCTCGCGCACGATCGTCCATGGGCCGACCCGGGTGCCCGGGATGGCGCCTTCTTCTCCGGGAGCGGAGGCGTCGCGGATGGATGCCGGAAGGAGTCCGTGCAGAAAGCCCGGAGCTTGGGACTCGGACTCGAGCAAAGTCGCCACTTCGCGCTCGAGCTCGGTGTCGCCGCCGCACGAGGCTGAAACGAAGGCGTTCCGCTCGGCTTCCGGGCGATCCAAGGCATCCAGGAAGATGGTCTTCGCGCGGGCAAAGCTTTCGGCCGTCATGAGCCGTTCAGGACATTTCTTTGTGGAGCCACGTCTCGGCGTGACGCCACTCGCGGCTGACCGTGGCGGTCGAGATCTCGAGCACCTCGGCGGCCTCGTCGATCGTCAGGCCGCCGAAGACCCGAAGCTCGACGAGCCGGGCCTGGCGTTCGTCCAGGGCGGCGAGACGCTTCAGTGTCCGGTCGAGGTCGAGGAGATCGATGTTCCTCGGTGCAGCCGTCGGGTCCACGTCGTCGATGGAAATCAGGCTGTCCGGGCCGCCGCGCTTGGCGGCCCGCCGCTTTCGTGCGTGATCGACGAGGATCTCGCGCATCGCACGTGGCCGCCACGCCGAAGAAGTGCGCGCGGCTCCGCCACTTCACCCGGCTCTGGTCGACGAGCCTGAGATAGACCTCGTGCACGAGGGCCGTGGGCTGGAGCGTATGGCCGGACCTCTCGTTTCTGAGGTATCCCCGCGCCTGTCGCCGCAGCTCCCCGTAAACCAGCGGGATGAGACGCTCCAGCGCCGCGGCGTCTCCTTCGTTCCACGCGATGAGCAGGCGGGTCACCTCGCCTGGAGGTGACGTTCGAGCCTCCTGGGGCTTATGTGGTTCGGCCATGAGGGGATCCGGCGCCCATTTTCGCATTACCGGTCAGGAGCACTTCACCATGCGGAATGCGACGGTCCTCACGGCGATCTTTCTCCTGTGCTGTCGACGGGACTGCCCGTCGAGGCATCCACGTGGACGGTCCCCGGCACGGTCAACGCCGGCGGACTGAACAACACCCGTTTCGTGTCGGACCTCGCGGTGACGAACCCCGGAAGCGTGCCGGCGCAGGCGACGATCTCGTTCATCCCGGCGAACGGCACGACGCCGAAGCAGGTCACGCTGAACGCGGGGGAAACGGTCGTCTATCGCAACGTTCTCGACCGCCTCTGGGGCGCGCAGGGCGCCGGAGCGACGCAGGTCGCGAGCGACGCGCCGCTCCTCATCCGGGCGCGGACTTACAACACCTCTCTCATCGGGCACCTTCGGCGTTGCACTCCCGGTCTTCGCGGACGACCGGCTGCTCCAGCTCGGCGACACGGCCGACAGCCTGTGGATCAGCCAGTCGGCCGACGGAAGCTCCGGCTACCGCACGAATGTCGCGGTCGTCTTCCCGGACGAGGGTGGCGGCTCGGCCACCGTGACCATCTACGACGTGGACGGAAATGCGCGGGCCCGCAGGACTACAACCTCGACGCGCCGGGCTTCCAGCAGTTTGGAGTGGGCAGCTTCGCGGGTGCAGTGCCCCTGGGGCGGGCCGAGATCGTCGTGACGAGCGGGCGGGCGGCGGGGTACTCGGTCGTCGTGGACAACGTGACGGGAGATAGCTCGCTCTTCACCTTCGAAGACCTGCCCGCCGGCATTCCAGGACGTCCTCGTCAACGGCGTGGCCCGTGCGAACGGCAGAAACAACACCTTCTTCCGGACGGACGGCCGCTTCTACAACCCGGAATCGACCGACGCGACGGTGTCGGTCGCCTTTCACGCCAGCCAGAACACCAACTCGGCTCCCGTTGACGGCGACGTTCACCGTCCCCGCGGGAAGGATCCGCGACGTGGTGGACGTGCTCGATTCGCTCCTCGGCCTTCCCGTCGGTTCGGCCGGCGCCCTGCGTTTCAAGTCCGACGCGTCCGTGGCGATCCTCTGCCGGACGAGCAACGTGGATCCGGCCGGTGTCGAATCCCGGCACGTTCGGCGCGCAGCAGAAGCCCAGCCAGCTTCTCTCCTTCCTGATGTCGGCCGACGCGGGCGCGGTCGTCACGGGCATTCGCCAGAACGCGACGTTCCGGACGAACATCGGCTTCGCGGCGGGAGAGGACGGCGCCGCTTACTCCCTGACGTTGAAAAGCAAGTCGGGCGCGACGATCGCGACGGCGACAGGCTCCCTCGGAGCCTTCGGCTGGACACAGCCCAATGTGCAGGACCTCTTTCCGAGCGTCACGATTCCTGACGACGCGACGCTTCTCGTGAAGGTCACCTCCGGAAGCGTCGACGTCTTCGATTCCTCGATCGACAACGCCTCCGGCGACCCCGTCGTCACGCCGATCATGCCGCTGCCAGCGGAAATTCCGTCGTCGGCCACGATCGGGCCGGCGGGCGGGTCGATTCGATCGGACGACGGAGTGTTGACCCTCAGGATTCCGGCTGGTGCACTGAGCGCCCCGGTCTCGATCGGCCTGGCTCAGGCGCCGAACGACGCGCCGGGAGGCATCGGGTCGGGCTACGACATTTCGCCCGAAGGGCTCGCGTTCGCGAAGCCGGCGCTCCTCATCCTCAGGTACGGCCCCGGCGCGCTGGATGTACCGGAAATCGGCACCATCGCCCTGGCATTTCCGGTTGGTGCGACGTGGGCCGGGCTCACGGGGGGCAGGATAGACACCTCGGCGAGAACTCTCGCGATCGAGCTTTCCAACACGAGCCCATTCCCGCCTTCGTTGCTGACCGCGGGCCGAGTGACGCGCGCGAAGGCAGGAGCCTCCCGGATCGTCCACCTCAGGGGCCTGGAAATCGCGCTTGTCAGCCACATGTTGATTCCCACTGACGGCAGGCAGCGCCTCCTTCCGATCTTTCGCCTACCACCGTCCAGTACGGGAGCGGAACGAGTGTCCTACCTCATTTCGCATCTGAATCTGGACCCATCGAACGTCACGTTTTTCCCACCGCAGATCGGGACGATAAGCCGCGAGGACGCGGATGGTTTCATCTACACCGCGCCCCACAGCATTGCCCACGCTTTGGTCGCCTGTGAGGCTCCGGCTGCGGGCACAGGTGACCCATGGCGCGGGTTTTCCATTCGGGTACTACGAAGGCAAAGGGGTCCTTCTCGTCGTCCGGCGGAAGTGGAACCTGAGAGCGGAATTCAAGATGGACACCAGTCCGTGCGGGGACAAAGACTACGCGTATTCCTATTCCGATGACCAGTCGCGAAACTTTCATCTCGGTGACGACCTGTCGCTCAACGCGGATCCGTTCCTCGGCAGTCTTCCGGCCGACGCGGTCCTGACGAGCTGCAAGTGCACCGCCACATTGCAGGGACAGCCTGGGAGTGTCACCTTCCAAGGTGTGGGCGGAGAGCTCCGTCGTGGGCCTCCTGTGCACTTCCGGCTGGACGGTACGGCGGGAATCGTGAACCTGCAGCCCAGTATTGAGTTGATATGCCCGAACGGGGCGGGGACGGTCGCGCCCATCTCCCCTACCCCTTTCTTCCTGGCCTTCCTGGGTCTCCCGGACGGACACGGACTTCGTCCCAGTAATAGAACGCAACGGTTTGCCCCTATCGAGTCCCCTTCGCTCACGATCATTCTCGAGTGGCATTCGGTCACGGAGTGAGGAAGCCGCGTGCGAGTAAACCGGATCTCGGCAAGAGAACAAGGGGAGGCACCAATGCCCGTGTCATGGCCTGCGCTTGCGCTAACGCTTCGTTTCCGTGGACGGGCCCTGACGTGGAGGCGCATGCGGCAGGTGATCACCGCCTGACGTAGGATCACGGATCTATGGCGGCGGCGTGATCCGCGCCGATGGAAACGGGCGAACGTGATCGCGCTTCTCTGTCTCGGCGCCGTCTTCCTCGCGCTCTGGGGCGCGACGCACGCGTTCTTCCCGCTGCTCATCCGGAGCGTCCGGTCCGGTGTCGGACGCATCGCCCGGTGGCTGCGCGCCCACTCCCGGTTCGGTCCGGCCTTCGGGCGTCTCGAGCCGTGGCGCTCGTATCTCCCGCTCGTCATCGCTCTCGCGATCGGAACGCTCGTCATCGTGTGGACGGCCGACGTGTTCATCGATATCGCGGCCGCGCTCAAGGAGAAGAGCCCGACCGTCCAGCGAATCGACGCGGCCGTGTATGAATGGTTCGGTTCCCGGAGGACGCCGTTCGCGAGCGCGCTCTTCGTGGCCATCACGACGTTCGGGGGAGTCGTGGGCATGGGAGCGCTCGTCGTCACCGTGCTCGCCGTCCTGATGGCGCGCCGCCGATTTCGGTGGGCGGCCTACCTCGCGATCACCTCCGCCGGTGGCGCCGTTCTCAATCAATCGCTGAAGCTCCATTACCTGAGGCAGCGCCCCGAGCTTTCGGCGGCCGTTCTCGACGCGATGGGCTATTCGTTTCCGAGCGGACACGCGATGGGCGGCACGATCATCCTCGGCGCCCTCGCCTATCTCGCGGCCCGTTCGATACGGGAGTGGAGGAACAAGTCCGCCGTGCTCGCCGCCCTCGCCACGCTTGCGCTCGCAATCGGGGTCTCCCGCCTCTACCTCGGAGTCCACTGGACGTCCGACGTCGGCGCCGGATTCGCGGCCGGACTGCTCTGGGTGAGCGCGATGACGACGGGCTACGAGCTCTTCCGGTACTACCGCCTCGGCCAGGCGGACAGGGCGCGGCGCCGGGCTGCGGCCTCCTCTGGGAGCGGCGCGGCCTGACGTAGAATGCCGCTCGTGACGCTTTTCACAAGCGTCAGGGGTGCGCGATGAAGACTCCTCCTCCTCGACTGCCTGTCCGGAACGCTGTTCCAGGGAGGATCGAGCCTCCGCTCGGCCCCGGGATGCCCTCGACCTCCGGCGCGGACTTCCTGACGACGAAACTCGACGTCGCCGTCCAGTGGGCGCAGTCGAATTCGCTCTGGCCGATGCCCTTCGGAACGGCCTGCTGCGCGATCGAGTTCATGTCGGTCGTCTCCTCGCACTACGACCTCGCGCGTTTCGGTGCCGAGGTCGTGCGGTTCTCGCCGCGCCAGGCCGACCTCCTGATCGTCGCCGGCACGGTGGTCGACAAGCTCGCGCCGGTCCTGAAGAAGATCTACGACCAGATGTCCGAGCCGAAGTGGGTCATCTCGATGGGCGTCTGCGCGTCCACGGGCGGCTTCTACCGCGCGTACCACGTCGTGCAGGGGATCGACGAGATCGTCCCTGTCGACGTCTACGTCGCGGGCTGCCCGCCGACGCCCGAGAACCTCATTAACGGGATCATGGAGCTCCAGAAGATGATCCAGTCCGGCGAGCTGGCCCGCCACCGCGCGTCGAAGACGTTCGTCCCGATCCGCGTCGGCACGGATCCGGACCTCTCGATTCCCGCGTACTCCGACGGCGTCATGGCGCATGCGGCGGGAAAGAAAGAGCTGCCCCAGATCGGGGAGACGGCCGAATCCGAGCTCAGCGCGAAGGGACGGACCGCGGCGGGAGAGGGGGACCGGTGAGCGCGACGCTGACCCGCCCGGCGCTCTCGTTCGCACCCGTGCTCGACGAGAAGTTCCGGGGCCGCGTCGCCGCCGAGGAGCGCCCGGCGTCCGACATCCCGACGCTCGTCACGGACGCCGCGACGTTGAAAGAGGCCGCCGTCTTCCTGCGCGACGATCCGGCCGCCGCGTTCGACCTCTTCCTCGACCTCGCCTCCGTCGACCGATCGAGGCTGCCGGGGCACCTCGCCGCGGGGAAGGACGGCCGCTTCCAGGCGAACTACATCCTGTACTCCACGAAGCGGAACGAGCACCTGAGGCTCCGCGTCAACCTGCCCGAGAAGGAGCCCGCCGTCCCGTCGCTCACGGGCGTCTGGCCGGCGGCGAACTGGTTCGAGCGCGAAGCCTGGGACCTCATGGGGATCCGGTTCGACGGCCACCCGAACCTCGAGCGGCTGCTCACGCACAACGGCTTCGTCGGCCACGCGCTGCGCAAGGACTACGACAAGAGCCAGCGCTGGCTGTGCACAGAGGAAGACCTGCTCAAGACCGAGCTCGCCGCGAAGACGGACGATCCCGCGGACATGTTCGAGACGATGACGCTGAACTTCGGTCCGTCCCACCCCACGACGCACGGCACGCTGCGCATCGTGATGCGCGTGGACGGGGAGAGGATCGTCGCGGCCGAGTCCGAGTGCGGCTACCTCCATCGCTGCTTCGAGAAGATGTCCGAGAGCCACACGTGGGTGCAGGTCATCCCGTACACGGACCGGCTGAACTACTGCTCGCCCATGATCAACGGCAACGGCTACGCCCTCGCCGTCGAGAAGATGCTCGGCATCGACGTGCCGCCGCGCGCGAAGGCCGCGCGCACGGTGCTCAACGAGTTCAGCCGGATCATGGATCACCTCGTGTGCATCGCGGCGAACCTCGTCGACGTCGGGGCGCTCACGAACTTCTGGTACGCGTTCCAGCCCCGCGAGGAGATCTACGGCCTCCTCGAAGCCTGCTGCGGCGCGCGCCTCACGTCTTCGTACGCGCGCATCGGCGGCCTCGCGAAGGACGTCCCGGACAACTTCGTGGAGTGGTCCCGGTCGCTCCTCCCCGGGATCCGCGACCGGGTCGCCGACGTCGACGGGCTCATCACGAAGAACAAGATCGCCTGGAACCGCCTGCGCGGAACCGGCGTCGTGACGAAGGAGCAGGCCCTCGCATGGGGCTTCACGGGCCCGTGCCTCCGCGCCTCCGGCGTCCCCTACGACGTCCGCAAGGACAAGCCCTACGAGATGTACGGCGACGTCGACTTCGACGTCCCGATCGCGACCGACGGCGACAACTTCGCGCGGTACATCGTGCGCGTCGAGGAGATCCGCCAGTCGATGCGGATCATCGAGCAGATTCTCGCGCGGTTCCCGAAGGGGCCCGTCAACACGGACGACTATCGCGTCATCCTGCCCCCGAAGGAAATGGTCTACAACGAGATGGAAGGTCTCATCTACCACTTCAAGCTCGTCTTCGAGGGCGTGAAAGTGCCGGCGGGGGAGATCTACTCGTACACCGAAGGCGCGAACGGAGAGCTCGGTTACTCGCTCGTGTCGGACGGCAGCGGCTTCCCGTATCGCGTGAAGGTGCGGCCCCCGTGCTTCCCGCTCTTCGCGGCGTACGAGAACATCATCAAGGGCGGCATGGTGTCCGACGCCGTCGCGACGCTCGGTTTGCTGAACGTCATCGCCGGCGAGCTGGACCGGTAGGCAGGAAGAGGAAAATGGCAGCACGCGTCGTCACGCTGACGAGACCCGAACCCACGATTCTCGAGCGCCTGTATCTTCCCGAGATCTTCAAGGGCCTCGCGCGGACGTTCGGCCACCTGATGAAGAACCTCGTGAACATGAAGGGCCTCCCGACGATCCAGTTTCCCGAGATGCGCCGGAAGTACTCGGGACGGTTCCGCGGGCGGCACATCCTCAAGACCCGCGAGGACGGCTCGCTCCGGTGCGTCGCCTGCTACATGTGCGAGACCGCCTGTCCGGCCGACTGCATCAAGATCGTCGCGGGCGAGCACCCGGTCCTCGCCTATGAGAAGTACCCGACCGTCTTCGAGATCGACCTGCTGCGCTGCGTGATGTGCGGCTACTGCGTCGACGCGTGCCCGAAGGACGCGATCTGGATGACGAAGGACTACGAGCTGGCGTTCTTCGACAGGAAGAGCGCGATCCTCGGCATCCCCGAGCTCACGGAGAAAGCCTCCGACACCGACGCGTCGGGCCCCGGCTACGGCTACAGGCCGTACGAGGGCGAGAGCCCGATGCGGAAGGCCGGGCAGTTCGAGCCCTCGGGCATTCCGCTCCTCGCGGCGCTCCAGGGGCGCGGCCTCGCGATCAACCGCATGCCGCCCCCGCCCCCGCCGAAGCCGGCGGCGCCGCCTCCGGCCGCGAATGCGGGTTGAGATCATCCCCGCCCTTTTTCGTCTGAAGATGGGGTGGGGTGACCAGCGTCGACGCTGGCAGCCGCCCGAGGCACCTTCACCGTGCCGACGCCCGTCGGCTCGAGTCTCACGAGACTGAATCGTGGATTACATTACGGAGCTCGTTTCGTTTGCGCTTGCCACGATCTTGTTCCTCTACGCGGGCCTGTCGCCGGCCCTTGAAGGTCGCCCGCTCAACGTCGTCTTCCTCGGCCTCGCCGTCCTGTCCGTGATCCTTTTCATCGCCTTCTTGAAGAAGGCCAACCGCAATTCGCGGCCGCGGAGCTAGTGATTCGTTCCGTGGTTCGAGGTTCCCGGAGTCCGTGATCTCTATCATGACGGCATGCATCCCCGCGCCAGCGAGCTCGTCACGCGGCTGAACCTCGCTCCTCATCCCGAAGGCGGCTACTTCGCGCGCGCGTTCCGGTCGGAGGCAACCGTGTTTCCTTCCGACTCCCGAGGGCCGCGGGCGGCGTTGAGCGCGATCTACTTTCTCCTCGTCGCGGGTACGTTCAGTCGTTGGCATCGCGTCTCTTCCGACGAGGCCTGGAACCACTACGAGGGCTCACCGCTCGAGATCTTCTCGGCTCCGCCCCTGGGAGGCGCCGTCGTTCGGCGCACGCTCGGGCCTTTCTCAGCCACTTCCGCGCCGCTCCATGTGGTTCCATCCGGCTGGTGGCAGGCGGCGCAGCCTCTTGGTCCTTACGGCCTGGTTGGCTGTTCCGTCGGCCCCGGCTTCGAGTACGACGACTTCACCCTCCTGGCCGCGCTTCCGGCCGCCGAGCGACCGCATTTCGATCCGCCCGCGCTTCAGGCCGCCTTCCTCTAGGCTCTTGCGGGTCAGGATTCCGCGCGGCAAACTGCGCTCGCGCGCGCCACGGAGCGCGATACCGTCGGGCGTCGCGAGGTTCCGGGTCCCGGCTTCCGGAAAGGAGCACATCTTGAGGGCGCATCCACGGGAACGCTTCTCCTCGGAGGTCACGCTCACGCCGGCGATGGTCAGCGCCTATGCCCACGCCGCTGGCGACGTCAATCCTGTTCATCACGATGCAGAGTTCGCCTCGTCTACGCGGTACGGGCGGGTAATTGCCAGCGGCACACAGACGACGGCATTGCTACTTGGGTTGACCGCGTCGCACTTTTCGAAGGCGGGCGCGATGGTGGGACTGGAGTTCTGGGTCCGCTTTCGTCGCCCGCTCTATGCCGACGAAACCATCCGACTCGAGTGGCTCGTCATCAAGGTGACGCCGAACGAGAAGCTCAACGGCGACATCGTCGAGCTTCGAGGCCGCATCAGAGCCCAGGACGGCCGAACGGCGGTGGGTGCAAGGGGCCGCGTCCTCGTCACCGATCGGCTCTAGCGGATGCCCATTCGCGTCGTTCGTCTTGGTGGTCCACGAAAAGACGGCGAGGGCCTTCGCATCGGGACCGTGCGCCGTCCGCCTCGGGGCGTGCCGAAGTCCGAGTACGCCTCACGCCATTTCTTCGATCTCTGGCTTCCCGAGCTCGCGCCCTCCGAGGCCCTCGTGAAGATCGCGCTCGCGGCCGTCTCGGAGGCCCAGTGGCGGACCTTCTCGCGTCGGTATCGTGCCGAGCTCGGCCGTCCCGAGAAGAAGCGCCTCCTCGACCTCCTCGCCGCCCTGTCCCGCTCGACGTCCTTCTCCGTGGGCTGCTACTGCGCCGACGAGAGCCGCTGCCACCGGTCGATTCTCCGGGAGCTCCTCGCCGAGAGGGGAGCGGTCGTCGAATGACTCGCGGTTCAGGCGATTTTCAGGGCCGATCGCGGCCTCATCGCGCGCCCGGCTTCGCGCCGATGAGGACGTGCGGCTGGACGTAGCTGGACAGGCGCGAGATCTCGTCCGTCAGGGCTGTGGAGAAGACCTGCGGGCCCGGGCGTACCTTGAGCGTCGCGCTGTACGTGAAGTGCTTCCCGGCCAGCGATGCGAGATCGGCCTCGGGGATGTCGAGCGGCGCGCGTTCCGTCGTCACCGGGGAAATCCGGCCGTCGGGCGTCGCGGCGACGGCCGTGAAGAGGACGGCGCCCCTCGCCCGCCCGCCCTGTGGGACGAGCGTCAGCTTCTCGTAGGGAACCTTGAAATCGAGCGGGACGAGCCACATCTTGCCGGACTTTTTCGGAGTTCCGATCCGCAGCGAGGCCTGGAGCGGATTGAGCGTTTTCGGGAAGTGGACGCCCGAGAGCACGGCGTCGGCGACTTTCTGCTCGGCCGTCCGCTCGACGACGTTCCGGCGCGTGAGGACGCGCACGCCGCGCCTCTTCACGCTCACGCGAATCGGCCGCGGGACGCCGGGCTTCGACGCGCTGCTCTCGAAACCGAGCGAGTAGTACGAAGTCCACGCCGGCTCGAGGCTCTCGAGCGCGAGCGCGAGATCGTTCCGGCCGACGATCGTGGCGCCGCCCGTCTCGTCCGCGAGGAGGCGGAGCGCCGACTCCGCCTCGAGGGTGGCGAGCCCTTCGTTCACGCTCGCGCCCGTCCCGCCGAACTCCGCCGAGAGCGTCGTGTCGCCCGTGAGCCCCGAAGCCTCCACCATGAAGAGCGAGACGCCCGCGCCGTTTGCCGCGCTCGCGAGGCGCTGGAAGGACGACGAGCGGTCGAAGTCCTTCCACGTCGTCTCGTTCAGGTTCCCGGCGATCGACAGGACGCGCTGACCCCGGGAAATGCGCTCGACGCCCTGCTGGAAGTAGTCCCAGATCTCGCGGCCGGGGGCGGGGAAAAGCCTCTCGGTCACGAAAACGAGGATCTTCCGCCCTTCCAGGCCCGAGACCGTCCCGGCGAGGGCCCGCGCGGCGTCGAGCGTCGCGTCGACGTCGCTCGCCTGCGCCTCGCACCAGCCGCGCACGGCGGAGATCGCCTCGTCGATGAGCGTCGTCCGGTAGAGGGGCGGCGCGACGAGGGCGTTGTCGATCACCCCGAACAACCGGCTCCGCTCGAGGGATGGCGCGCTGCCGAGGGTCGTCTCCTCCCTGACGGCGGAGAGGACGGCGGTCACCACCCCCGCGTCGTTCGTGAACGGACCGCGGGTGCGAAGCGCATGGTCCCACGTCACGATCTGCACTTGCACGCGGGGACCGATCGTCTTCGGCAGGAACTCGGCAAGGCTCGTGACCGCGCGATTGCGGTTCGGCGCCGTCATGTGGAGGAAGTCGAGGAACACGACGAGGCGCGCTCCGGGCGGGCCGGGCGGAGCGGGTGCCGGAGAAGCCGCGGGCGAAGGTTCCGGAGGAGCCGTCCCGTCGGCCGGGATCGCGGGCGCGTTCGTGTTCCGCACGAACGAAAAATTCGAGATCGCCTGCGCCTGGCCATCCTGCGTCACGACGAAATCGAAAGGCGTCAGACCGGTCACGGGACGTCCCTTCGCATCCGTCACGACGACGTCGACGTTCGTGATCGAGATCTCGACGGACCGGACGAGCGGCGCCGCCGTCTCGGCGGCACGCGTTTCGCCAGCGGCGAGAGCCGCCGCGAGAAGGACACCGAGAATGCGTTTCATCTCAACGGGGGGACTTTACCAGACGAGGCGCGCTCCGAGGCGAAGCTGATAGGGCCGCCCCGACCCGTCCATGGGAAGGAAGCTGCCGGCGGCGCGCGGGCGCGTGTCCGCGGGATCCACGCGGCCGTCCGGCGGAATCGCCTTGAGGAAGAGCTCGTTGACCTCGATCGCGGCCTTCAGGTGGAGCTGGCCGCCGGGGGTGGGGTCGCCGAGCGTGAAGAGCGAGTCGGGGTCTCCCTGCTGGTGAAACAGCCGCTTCTCCTCGGGCAGGCCCGAGAGGTCGAGCGTCGGGGACGGAGCCAGCTGGACCGGGAACAGGCGGAATTGCTCCACGAGCGGGGGGCGCAAGGGGGCCGCGGGCGCGGCGTTTTTCGCCTTCGCATCGCCGGTCGACGGCTCGGCACCGCCGGCCGCGACTGCCGGGAGCAGCGTCAGGGCGAGGACCCACGCGTGCTTCACCATGTCCGGACTCCGGATTATCCGCTCGTTCCGGCCCGGCGGCGTGAATTTTCAGTGAAGGTAGGAACCGCCGTTCAGGGGGATGGCGATGCCGGTCGCATAGGAGCCGAGCGGAGAGACGAGATACAAGACCGCGTTCGCGACGTCGCCGGTCGAGGCCACGCGGCCGAGGGGGATCTGCGCGCGCACCTCGGCGCCCGCCGTGCCCGTGAGCGCGTCGCGGACGGCCTCCGTCTGGACCCAGCCCGGGCACACCGCGTTCGCGGTGATCCCGCGGGCGCCTTCGTTGCGCGCGAGGCAGCGGGCGAGGTTCACCATCCCGGCCTTCGAGACCGCGTAGTCAGGGTGATCCGTCTCGGCCCGGAACGCGGAGCGCGAGGCGATCATCACGATCCGCCCCCAGGCTTTCGCGCGCATCGCGGGCAGGCAGAGGAAGCTGAGGTGAGCCGCGGATTCCAGATTCACGGCCATCGTCTCCCGCCACCGCGCGAGGAAGGCCGAATCGTCGGGCTCCTCGAATGCGTTCTTCCGGTAGAAGCCCGCATTGTTCACGAGGATCGAAGGAGGGCCGAGGCCTTCCGTGACCGTGCGGTGCAGGCGGCGGCGCTCGTCCTCTCGCCCGACGTCCGCCGAGACGAGGAAGGGAGCCGCGTGTCCGGCCGCGGCGATCGACGCCGCGACGGCGCGCGCGGCCTCGTGGGATTTTCCGTAGTGCAGGGCGACGCGCGCGTTCGCGGCGGCCAGCGTTCGCGCGATCTCGGCGCCGATGCCGCGCGAGGCGCCGGTGACGAGGGCGACGCGGCCCTCGAGGTCGACCGTGAGCCCGTTCGTCATGGCACGCGCGCCTCCCGCTTGCGGGCGCGCATGAGCGCGCCGATCGCGCCCACGAACTCTCCGTACGGAAGGAAGCGCGCCCGGGCGCCCCCCACCGACGTCGCGAACGCGAGGATGTCCTTCAAGGCCACGTTGCGCACGAGCGTCGAACCCGCGTACACCACGTCGAGCGGGCCGGGCGTGGCTTCCTGCCTCGACAGCGCGGCCGCCAGGAGCGCCACGTTCTCGCCCACGAGGCCCGTGATCGCGTGCGCGATGTCCCGCGAGTCGCGGGAGGAGACGCGCCCGATGTTGGACGCCGTGAGATTGCCCTGCAGCGAAATCTCGCCCGTTTGATAGAGGTCCTTCACGAGGAGGTCGATGCGCCGCCGGTCGCCTTGTCCGGCGAGCGTCGAGAGCGCGTCGTGATCGATCTGGCCGAAGAGAAGCTGGCTGAAGCCGCGCAGGGTACCGCCGCCAAGGCCCGTGCCCCCCGCGCGCGCGACGCGGCCTTCCTGCCCGATCCGCAGGATCGACGTGCCCGTGCCGAGGCTCACGAGCAGGTGCGGCGTCGTCGGGACGAAGTCGGCCCGCGCGAGCAGCGCGCGCTCGCCCTCTCCCCAGGCCTCGAATTCGTCCGTGACCGCGATCGGCCCCAGGCCCTTGAGCGCGTTCGCGAGGCGGCCCGCGCCCGCGCCGGTGGCCGCGATCGAGGCGGCCGGATGGACGGCGAGGAATGCGGCCAGAAGGGACAGGTCGCTGCTCGGCCCCAGGTAGGTCTGGAGCTTCTCCGGGAATGCGGCGCTTCCGCCTTTCGGCACGACGACGGCCTTGACGAGGGTGGCGCCGACGTCGAGCCCGGCTTCTTCCTGGAGCTCGGCCATCACGATTTCCGCGGCGTCGCCGGCGGCAGGTTCAGGGTCGAGAGGACGCGCCCCGCGATCTCGCCGTAACCGTTCGCGCCGGGGTGGAACCGGTCGGGAGAGAGACGGTCCGGCCGCTCGTCGAAGAGGTCGGCGGTCGGGACGACCGTCGCGCCCGGAACGGCGTAGCTCGCCTCTTCGAGGGCCACGTTCCACTTCAGAAGCGTCTCTCTCGCGAGCTTGCGGTCGAAGTTTTCGGGGAACGGGCTGTAAACGCCGATGATTCGGATGGCTCCGGAGCCGTTCGCTTCGCGAACGGCCGAAAGAATTCTCTGAAGGTTTAGAGAGGCCATACGCAGGGCGGGGCCTGTGGGGTCGCTCTCGGCGCCCGCGCTCGCCGTCGGCATCGACGAAAGAGAGTGACTGAGATCATTCCCGGAAATCGACATCAGAATGAGCTGCGCCTCGGCAATGCGGCGCCGCGCGTCCGGCTCGCTTACCTTTCTAAGCAAATCTCTCGTCTCCGAGCCATCGATCGCGAGGTTGTCCACGGTGACCGTTCGCCCGTCCTTACGCAGCGCGACCGCGACGCGTTCCGGGTATCCGCCGCCGCCGGCGGCGTCGCCCGCGCCGCGCGTCAGCGAATCGCCGAGCGCGACGATGCGAAAGGCGCCGCTTCCGGTCGCCGCCGCCGCGGCGGGCGCGGGCGCGGGGACGGGCGGAGCCGAAGGGTCCACGGGCTCGCCGAGCCGCCCCTGCAGGGCGGCGGCAAAGCCCGCGGCGAAGACGCCGGCGGTCGCGAGACCGAGCGTGGCGGGAAGAAACCAGAGCAGGAGGCGGCGGGAGGCGTGCGTCACGGAGCGGTATTCTGCCGGAAACGCCGACGGCGAAGGACTAAGATCATTTTCGTGAGCGTCGAACGGAGCGTGGATTCGATTCTTCGCGAGTCGGAAGCGTTCTTCGGTGGCCACGGCGCCGTGCACCGAACGCTCCGGTCGCTCGTCGAGCGCCTCGACGCCGAAGGAATCCCGTACGCGATCCTCGGCGGGATGGCCCTGAACATCCACGGTTTCATCCGCGAGACCGTGGACGTCGACGTCCTGATGACGAAGGAGTCCCTCGACCGTTTTCGCGAGAGACTCGTCGGACGCGGGTACGTTCAAGCTTTTTCGGGCGCGCGGAAGAGTTTTCGGGACGTCGAGACGAACGTCCGGATCGACGTCATCACCGCGGGCGATTTTCCGGGCGACGGCCGGCCGAAGGAGATCGCGTTTCCCGAGCCGTCGCGCGTGGCGATTCTCCGGGGGGGAATCAGCGTCATTCCTCTCGAGGGTCTCCTCGAGCTCAAGCTCGTGTCCGGGCTGTCCGCCGAACACCGGCGGCTCATCGATCTGGCCGACGTCCAGCGCGCAATCGAGACGCTGAAGCTCCCTCGGGAGCTCGGCGAGAAGCTGCATCCGAGCGTGCGGGCCGAATACGGGCGCCTCTGGGAGCTCGCGCAGCGAGCCGGAGACGGTCCTGTCGAGCGCTGAGTCGGGCCCGTTCGACTGACGGCCGAGCCCGCGCTTGACGCATGGCGTACAACTGTCCGCGGTGAGCGCTTCCGAGGTCGTTCTTTCCGCCGAGGGGCTCGCGAAGAGGTATGGCGATCGGGAGGTCGTCTCGGACGTGTCGTTCGCCCTCCACCGGGGCGAGGTGTTCGGGTTCCTGGGGCCGAATGGCGCGGGCAAGACCACGACGATCCGGATGCTCGTCGGCCTCGTGAGGCCCACGCACGGCCGCGTCGTCATCGACGGGCACGAGCTCCGGAGCGATTTCGAGGCCGCGATGCGCCGCGTGGGCTGCATCGTCGAAACGCCGGACCTCTACAAGTTCCTCACGGGGCGCGAAAACCTCGAGCACTTCGCGCGGATGATCGGGGACGGCGCCTCGGCGCGCATCGACGAGCTCGCGCGGCTCGTCCACATGGACGAGCGCCTCGACGGCCTCGTGCGCACGTACTCTCTCGGCATGCGCCAGCGCATCGGCATCGCGCAGGCGCTGCTCTCCGATCCGGCCGTTCTCATTCTCGACGAGCCCACGAACGGCCTCGATCCCGCGGGCATCCGCGAGATGCGCGAGCTCGTGCGGCGGCTCGCGGAGGAGCGCGGGCTCGCGGTCTTCGTGTCGAGCCACATCCTGTCCGAGGTGGAGAAGATGGTGGACCGCATCGCGATCATCCACCGCGGCCGCACGCTCGCGGCGGGGACGCTCCTCGAAGTGACGGAGAACGGGGCGAAGTCGCTGGAAGACCTGTTCCTGGAGAAAACGGGCGGGGAGACGGTGTGAAGGTTGGCGCAGGGAGCGTGCGATGCGCGTGATGTTGGGGCTTATCGAGAACGAATCATTGAAGATTCTTAGAAGGAAGAGATTCAGGATCGTCCTGATCCTTCTGGCCGCGCTCTTGTGCCTCGTCGTCTTTGCGCAATATCGCCAGCGTCAGAACCAACGAAAGGACCATCCCGAGCGAGACTGGCGCGCCCAGGTCGAGAAGCGGGCCTCCGATCTCGAGCGACAGATGAACGGCCGCCGCGTGCCCGAGAATTTCAAGAGGTGGATGCGGTATGAGTCTGGAAGACTCCGCTATCACCTTTCTAAGAACATCAATCCGAACGATCTGACCGCACCCATGTTTACCAGGGCGTTCGCGGGCGTCGGCAGCGTGCTTCTCATCCCGCTGCTCGTGGCCGTCTTCGGGGCGGATCTCGTGTCGTCGGAGTTCGCGGAAGGCACGATCACGCTGCTCCTGACGCGGCCGGTCGCGCGGTGGAAGGTCCTGCTGTCGAAGGTCGTCGCGATGATCCTGTTCACGACGCTCACGCTTCTCGCGGCGTTTTTTCTCGCGTGGGGCATCTCGGGCGTCGCGTTCGGCTGGTCGGGGTGGGAAGCGCCGATCCTGACCGGCTTCCGCCTCGGCGGCGCGTCCCAGGCCGCCGGATTCGACTTGTCTGGCGTGCGCACGGTCCTGCTCTGGCAGGACACGTTCGCGGCGTGGGGCCTCGCGTGGTTCTCGGCGCTCGCGGTCGGCTCCATCACGCTTCTCCTCTCGGTCGTCTTCCGGTCGGCGGCCGCCGCGATGGGCACGATGATGGCGACGCTCGTGGGCGGCACGATCCTGTCCCGCGTCGCCTCCGACTGGGACGGCGCCAAGTGGTTCTTCGTGACGAACTTGCCGCTGCCGGACTATTACGCCGGCCTGCCGACGCCGTTCGAGGGAATGACGTTGAGCTTCTCGGCGCTCGTGCTTCTGGCGTGGGCGGTGTCGGCCCTGACGGCCGCTTTTCTCCTCTTCACCCGGCGCGACGTGACCGCGTGACGGTGTAGCGCAGCCTAGAATGGAAACTCGATGACCGACCCCTCTGCATCGTCCGTCGTGAACACGCTCCTCGAGGAATTCGGGGACAACGCCGCCTACGCGCTGGAACTGTACGCGCGCTATCGACTGGAGCCCGCCTCGGTGGAGGAAAACTGGAAACGCACGTTCCAGGAGCTGGAAGAGCGCGTTCCCCACGCGATGGCCGGAACCGAGGCATTCCGCTCCATGTCGACCCCGCTCCTTCCGCCGAGAGCCGCTCCCCTCGCGGTGCCGGCCCTTCCGCCCGCCCGCCCGCCTCTTCCCGCCGCCCGCCCGGGCGAGCTCGCCGTCGCGATCGCGGGCGGTGCCGCGACGATCGCCCGGAACATGGAGGCCTCGCTCGGCGTTCCGACGGCCGTCACGAACCGCGTCATCCCCGTCAAGACGATGGAGGAGAACCGCCGCATCCTGAACCGGCACCGCGAGGCGCTGGGCCTGTCGAAGGTCTCCTTCACGCACTTCGTCGCGTGGGCCATCGTGCGCGCGCTCGAAAAGCACCCGACGATGAACGACGCGTTCGGCGAGGTCGACGGCAAGCCCGCCCGCATCCGCAAGCCCGATCGTGAACCTCGGCATCGCGATCGACATCACGAAGAAGGACGGCACGCGGAGCCTTCTCGTCCCGAACATCAAGGGCGCCGAATCGCTGTCCTTCGGCGCGTTCCTCGAGGCATTCGACGGGATGGTCGCGAAGGCGCGAAAGGGAACGATCGAGCTGGACGCGTTCGCCGGCACGTCCATCACGCTCACGAATCCCGGCACGATCGGCACGACGGCGTCGGCGCCGCGCCTCATGCCGGGGCAGGGCGCGATCATCGCGACGGGCGTGATGGGGTATCCGGCCGAGTTCCAGGCCATGCCCGAGGAGGCCCTCTCGACGCTCGGCATCTCGCGCGTGATGAACGTCTCCTCCACGTACGACCACCGCATCATCCAGGGCGCCGAGTCCGGCCAGTTCATCGCCGCCCTGCAGGACCTCCTCCTCGGGGGCGAAGGCTTCTACGAGCGCATCTTCTCGGACCTCAAGGTGCCGCACCGGCCGATGCGCTGGGAGAAGGACTCGTCGACGCCGCTCTCGGCGGGCGGCCGCGGCCTCGAGGCCGTCGAGAAGCAGGCGCGCGTCCTGCAGCTCATCAACGCGTACCGCGTGCGCGGCCACCTCGTGGCGGACCTGAACCCGCTCGGCAGCGACGCCGTTCCGTACCACCCGGACCTCGACCCCGCCACGTACGGCTTCACGCTGTGGGATCTCGACCGGCCGTTCATCACGAACGGCCTCGGCGGAAGGGACAAGGCCACGCTGCGCGAGATCCTCGAGGTTCTGCGGCAGACGTACTGCGGAAAGATCGGCGCCGAGTTCATGTACAACCCGGACCCCGCGCAGAAGCAGTGGCTCATCGACCGCATGGAGTCGACGCGCAACCGCTCCGTCCTCTCGGCCGGCGACCGGCGGCGAATCCTGAAGAAGCTCGTCGAGGCCGAGAGCTTCGAGAAGTTCCTCCACATGAAGTACGTCGGCCAGAAGCGCTACTCGCTGGAAGGCGGCGAGGCCGCGATCCCGCTTCTCGACCGCCTGCTGGACCGCGCGGCCGAGGCCGGGCTCGGCGAGGCCGTCATCGGCATGTCGCACCGCGGGCGGCTCACCGTCCTCACGAACACCGTCGGCAAGCCGGTGGGGAAGATCTTCGCGGAGTTCGAGGGCGAGGTCGACCCCGAGTCGATCCAGGGCTCGGGCGACGTGAAGTACCACCTCGGCGCGTCGGGCATGCACGTGGCTCCTGGCGGCGCGCGGCTCGGCATCTCGCTCGCCCCGAACCCGAGCCACCTCGAGGCCGTGGATCCCGTCGTGGAAGGCATGGTGCGCGCGAAGCAGACGCACCTCGGGGAGGACCGCGTGCACGGCAAGGTCCTGCCCGTTCTCCTGCACGGCGACGCGGCGTTCGCCGGCCAGGGAATCGTGGCCGAGACGATCAACATGTCGCAGCTCCACGGCTACCGCACGGGCGGCACCGTGCACGTCGTCGTGAACAACCAGATCGGCTTCACGACGAACCCGGCCGACGCGCGCTCGTCGCCGTACTGCACGGACGTCGCGAAGATGGTGCAATCGCCGGTCTTCCACGCGAACGGCGACGACCCGGAGGCCGTCGTCCACGTCGTGGACATCGCGATCGACTACCGCAACACGTTCCGGCGCGACGTCGTGATCGACCTCGTCTGTTATCGGCGTTACGGCCACAACGAGGGGGACGAGCCGAGCTACACGCAGCCCGTGATGTACCAGAAGATCAAGAGCCACGCCTCGGTCGCGCACCTCTACGGCGAGTCGCTCGTCAAGCAGGGCCATCTCACCGCGGCCGAGGTGGACGGACTGTGGGCGTCGGAGAAGGCCGGGCTGGAGCGCGCGTACGACGAAGCGCGCGGCACCCCGAAAGCGTCCTTCGCCGACTCGCTCGCCGTGCCGTCCGCGCCGCGCCTCCATCCGGAAGGCGACGCGCGCGCGCGCCTCCAGCGCATCGTCCGCGCGGTCTCGACGGTGCCCGAGGAGCTTCGAGGTCCACCCGAAGCTGAAGCCTCTCCTGAAAAAGCGCGCCGAGTACGGCAGCGGGAAGCCCGAGATCGACTGGGCCGGCGGCGAGATGCTCGCGTTCGGAATGCTGCTCCTGGAGGGCACGCCCGTGCGGCTCTCGGGGCAGGACTCCGGACGCGGCACGTTCAGCAACCGCCACGCGGTTCTCGCGGACGTCGCGAGCGGCGCGGAATGGGTTCCGCTGAACACGATCGCGACGGAGCAGGCGCGCTTCGAGGTCATCGACAGCCTGCTTTCCGAGAACGCCGTCATGGGCTTCGAGTTCGGGTACGCCGTGACCGACCCGTCGACGCTCGTCCTGTGGGAAGCGCAGTTCGGCGACTTCGCGAACGGCGCGCAAGTCGTCATCGACCAGTTCATCTCGGGCTCGGAGCAGAAGTGGAACCAGCGCTGCGGCCTCGTGCTGCTGCTGCCGCACGGGCAGGAAGGGCAGGGGCCCGAGCACTCGTCCGCCCGCCTCGAGCGGTTCCTCACGCTGTGCGCGGAAGACAATCTCCGCGTCGCGAACGTGTCGACGCCCGCGCAGTTCTACCACCTGCTGCTTCGGCAGATGTCGAGCGAAGAGCGCAGGCCGCTGATCGCGATGACGCCGAAGAGCCTCCTCCGGCACCCGAAGGCGGTGTCGACGCTGGGGGACCTCGCGGACGGCACGTTCCACACGGTCCTGGACGACGCCGCGTTCGTCTCCGGCGGCGCGCCGGGCGTCCGCCGCGTCGTCGTCGCGAGCGGCAAGCTGCTGTACGAGCTGATGGCCGCGCGGGAAAAGGCGGAAAGGGGCGACGTCGCGATCGTCCGGCTCGAGCAGTTCTACCCGTTCCCCGGACGCGAGCTCGGGCAGATCCTGAGCCGGTATCCCGCCGACGCGGAGCTCGTGTGGGCGCAGGAAGAGCCGCGCAACATGGGCGGCTGGCGATTCGTGCGCGAGCAGTTCCTCGACGGCCTCGTCGAAGGCGTGAGCCCCGCGCGTCCCCTTCGCTACATCGGCCGCCGCGACCTCGCGAGCCCGGCCCCCGGCTCGCACCACGCGTTCCAGGTCGAGCAGGACGCGCTCGTGGCCGAGGCGGTGCGCGTGGGCGTGAGGAAGAAGGCGACGGCGTGAGGCTGGAACGCTTCCCGCGCATGAAGAGCGCTCGTTTTCATGTCCCGGTCGTTCTCGCGTGCGTCGTGTTCGTCGCGGGCTGCACCGCGGCGGTCCCGGCCCCGAAGAGGGGCACGATGCCGGACCTCTGGCCGGGCAACGTAGCGGGCTACCTCACGAAGGAAGAGGCGCCCGACAGCCTCGCTCTCGTGCCCGCGCCGCCGGTGGCGGGCTCGGCGGCCCTCGCGGCGGACGAGGAGGCGAACCGAAAAGGCCTCGCCCTGCGGGGCTCGCCTCGCTTTGCCCAGGCGACGGAGGACGCGAACCTCACGTTCCCCCGGGCGGCCGGGACGTTCTCGTGCTCTCTGAACGCGCCGGTGACCGAAGCCGATACCCCGCACGTCTACCTGCTTCTGCGCCGCGTCCTGAGCGACGCGGGCTATTCGACGTCGCGCGCGAAGAACCAGTACAACCGCCAGCGCCCGTTCCTCGTGAACAAGGAGCCGACGTGCACGCCGGCCGACGAGGCCGAGCTCGCCAAACAGGGCTCCTACCCGTCCGGGCACAGCGCCGCCGGGTGGGCGTGGGCGCTCGTCCTCGCGGAGCTCGCGCCGGACCGGGCCGACGCGATCCTCGCCCGCGGCCGCGCCTTCGGGCAGAGCCGCGTCGTGTGCAACGTCCACTGGCAGGCGGACGTCAACGAGGGGCGAATGATGGGCGCCGCGACAGTCGCGCGGCTGCACGCCGACCCGGCGTTCGCCGCCGACCTCGCGGCCGCGAAGAAGGACCTCGCCGCCGTCCGCGCGAAAGCGCTCGCGCCCGTTCGCGACTGCAAGGCCGAGGCCGATGCGCTCGGAGGAGCGCCCTGACGCTCAGCGGCCGGATATCTCTGGAGCTTGCCCTCGCGCGCCGAGGGTGCAACTGTCCGATACCGGACGCTCGCTGTCCGGGAGCGGACGCCGCGTGGAGAGCCCAGGCCTGATTGGGCCGGAATCGGCGGGATCCCGATGGCATCGCGGTTGCGTTGGGCGATGGCGTGATGGACCGGCCGCTCGACGCGAGCTTCCTCAGGCAGCGACTGGCCTCGCGCGGCCTTCGGGTGACGGCGATCGTCCTCGTCTCGGCGGGGACACTCGTCGGAGCCCGGGCGCTCGTGCGTCCCTCCGTGAGCCGCGGCCGGATCCGGATCGGCGTCGTGGACGAGGGGCCGATCGCGGCGACGGTCTCGGCTTACGGTACTGTCCTGCCCGAAGCCGAGCAGGTCGTCTCGAGCCCGATCGACGCCCGCGTCGTCTCCATCCTCAGGCGCGCGGGAGCCAGGATTTCGGTCGACGAGGCGATCCTCGCGCTCGACACGTCCGAGCCCGCTCTCGCGCTCGAGAAGCTGAAACAGAGCCTGGCCCTGAAAGAGAACCAGCAGGCGCGCGCGCGCCTCGACCTTTCGGGCACGCTCGCGGCCCTCGGGAGCCAGGTGGAGATCAAGAAGCTGCAGCTCGAGACCTACGACGCGAGCGCCGAACGGAGCCGGAAGCTCTTCGCCGAGGGCCTCGTATCCGAGGAGGTCTTCCGGCAGGCGAAGCTCGACGCGGCCCGCACGCGCCTCGAGCTCGACCAGGTCGGGGAAGCGCGCACCCTCGCGGTGCGTTCGGCGGCCGCCCAGGGGGATGCCCTGCGCCTCGAGATGGAGACGCTGAAGAAGGAAGTCCGCGAGGCCGAAAGGCAGATCCGGCTCGCGACGGCCCGCGCGACCGGGGCGGGCGTCCTGACGTGGGTGCTGCCGGACGCCGGCGCAAGCGTGAAGCGCGGCGACGTCCTGGCCCGTGTGGCGGACCTCTCGTCGTATCGGGTCGAGGCCACCGTCGCCGACGTGCACGCGACGAGCCTGCGCACCGGTCTGCCCGCGGTCGTCTCCGTGAACGGCGTGAAGCTGACGGGGACCGTCGCGCGCGTCCTGCCGACGGTCCAGAACGGCGCGATCTCGGTCGAGATCGCGCTCGACGACCGGTCCAACCCGGTCCTCAAGCCGAGCCTGCGCGCCGATGTCGCGCTCGTCCTCGACCGCAGGGAGAAGGCTCTCCGGCTGCCCCGCGGGCTCTTCCCGGGCACGGGGCTCTCGCCGGCGGTCTTCGTCGTGCGCGGGGACACGGCCGTCCGCACGCCGGTGACGTTCGGGATCTCGAACGCCGACGCGTGGGAGGTCCTCGCCGGCCTCAGGGCAGGGGACGCGGTGATCCTGTCCGACATGTCCGACTACGAGCACCTCGCGAACGTGAGGATCCGGTGATCACGAGAGGAGAAAACGTCATGGAGAACGGAATGATCCGGCTTGAAGCGATCGAGAAGGTCTACCGAACCGACCGGATCGAGACCGTCGCGCTCGCGAACGTGAACCTCACGATCGGAACGGGCGAGTTCGTGTCCGTCATGGGTCCGTCGGGATCGGGGAAGAGCACGCTCCTGAACGTGATCGGCCTCCTGGACGCGCCGACTGCCGGGCGCGTGACGCTGAACGGCCGTCCGATCACCTCCTATGCGGACCGGGACCTCGCACACCTGCGCAACGAGGAGATCGGATTCGTCTTCCAGACGTTCCACCTCATCGCGGACCTCCCCGTCGTCGACAACGTCGAGATCCCGCTGCTCTACCGGAAGATGTCCGGCAAGGAGCGCCGCCGGCGGGCGCTCGCGGCGCTCGATCGCGTCGGGCTCTCGTCGCGCGTCCACCACACGCCGGCCCAGCTCTCGGGCGGACAGCAGCAGCGCGTCGCGATCGCGCGCGCGATCGTCGGCGGACCGCGCGTGCTCCTCGCGGACGAGCCCACCGGCAACCTCGACAGCGCGATGGGCGACGAGGTCATGAGCCTCCTGCGCGAGCTGAACGAGAAGGAGAGGACGACCGTGGTGATGGTGACGCACGACGCCCAGAAGGCCGCCCTGACGCATCGGACGATCCGGTTCTTCGACGGCCGGCCGGTGAACTGAGGCCGTCGTGTCCGGCGCCACGCTCAAGCTCGCCGTGAAGGTCCTCCTGAGGCGGAAGTTCTTCACCTTCATCAGCCTCTTCGCGATCTCCGTCACGCTCGTCGTCCTGATGGTCGCCGCGGCGCTCTTCGACCACGTCGTCGGGGCGATGCCCCCCGAATCGCGCCAGGGGCGGATGCTCAACGTCCGCTGGGGCCAGATGAGCCACGAGCACAGCACCTGGTCCGGGACGCTCGGTTACCGGTTCCTCGACCGGACCGTGCGCCCTCTCCCGCGCGCGGAGGCCGTCACGATTCACTCGGAGCCCGCGCCGGTCGTCGCGTGGGTGAACGGGGAGAAGGTCTCGTCGTTTCTCAAGCGGACGGACGGCCTCTTCTTCCGCGTTTTCGACTTCACCTTCCTCGAGGGAGCTCCCTACGGGGAGAGCGACGAGGCGAACGCGCGCTTCACGGCCGTCATCAACGAGACGACGCGGCGAAAGTTCTTCGGCAAGGACCCGGCCGTCGGATCGACTCTCACGCTCGACGGGCAGACGTTCCGCGTGTCCGGCGTCGTCGCGGACGTCCCGTTCTACCGGACTCTCACGTTCGCGGACGTCTGGGTGCCGATCGCGACGTCCAAGTCGGATTCGTACAAGACCGGCGTCCTCGGCGAGTTCTTCGGGACGATCCTCGCGCGGAGCACGGCGGATTTCGGGCCGATCCGCGACGCCTTCGCGGCGGGCGTCCCGCTCGTGGAGCTCCCGGCGCCGTACAAGACGCTCGTCTCCGCGGCGGACACGCCGCTCGAGACGGTGGCGCGCGAGGTGACGCCTGGCCGGAGCGCGAAGGCGCCGGTAGGCTGGTTCGTCTTCGGCCTCGCGCTCGCGGCGCTCCTCTTCATGCTGCTTCCGACGGTGAATCTCGTGAACCTCAACGTCAGCCGCATGCTCGAGCGCGCCTCGGAAATCGGCGTCCGCAAGGCGTTCGGCGCGTCGACGCGGACGCTCGTGGGACAGTTCCTGGCCGAGAACGTCATCCTGTGCTTCGTGGGCGGAGCGCTCGGTTGGGCCGCGTCCGCGCTCGCGCTCTCTCTGATCGGCGCCTCGGGCGTGATTCCCTATGCCGACTTCCGCCTGAACGGCCGGATCTTCCTCGCGGGCTTCGCCGTGACGCTCGTCTTCGGACTCCTCTCGGGAATCTATCCCGCCTGGAAGATGGCGCGGATGCATCCGGTCGACGCGCTCAAGGGGGTGTCGCGATGACGAAGCACCTTCTCCGGCTCGTCTGGAACCGCAAACGGGAGAACGGCCTCGTGATGGCGGAGATCTTCTTCTCCTTCGTCGTCCTCTTCGCCGTCATGGCGGCCGCGGCGTGGGCGGCCGACGGCCTGAGGCGGCCGCTCGGGTTCGACATCCCGCGGGTCCTGTCCGTGTCGATCCGGATGAAGTCGTCGCAGGACGCGGGGCCGGAGGCGCGCGCCTGGGCGCCGCTCGAAGACGCCCTCCGGCGCGTGAAGGCGCTGCCGGAGGTCGAGAGTGCGGCCGTCATCATGTCGCCTCCCTACTCGACGAGCACGTGGGAGTCGGACACGTCGCACGGCGGGCGCAGGATCTCCTACGAGGAGAACTTCGGGTCGGACGAGCTCGCGGACGTTCTGGGCCTCACGCTGACGAAGGGGCACTGGTTCTCGCGGGAGGACGACGCGGCCTCGGGGTGGGCGCCGGTCGTCATCAACGAGCGGCTCTGTCGCGAGCTGTTCGGAAACGGCGACCCGCTGGGGCAGACGCTCGCGGACCCTCCGAAAGAGCGCGTCGCGGGCGAGGATTTCGTGCCGCGGCGCATCGTCGGCGTCCTCACCGACTTCCGGAAGGACGGGGAGATCGCGCCCCTCAAGAACTACGTCTTCAACCGCGTCGTGCCCTCGCGCCCGGGCGGCCCGCTGCCGCGGAACCTCGCCGTGAGAGTCCGTCCGCGAACGCCCGCCGCCTTCGAGGAGGCGCTCGCGCGGACGATCCAGCAGGTCGACCCGAGCTGGTCGATCGTCGTGAAGCCCGTCTCCGAACTGCGCGCCGCGAGCCTGAAGCTTCGGCTCGCGCCGCTCGTCTTTGTCGGGCTCGTCGGACTCTTCCTCCTCCTCATGGTCGTGCTCGGGCTGACGGGTGTCGTGTGGCAGAACGTGACGCGCCGGACGCGCGAAATAGGTCTCCGGCGCGCCAAGGGCTCGACGCGAGCGCAGATCGTTCTCCTGATCGTGGGAGAGGTCCTCGTCGTGACGGCGTTCGGCGTGTTTCCCGCCCTCGCGCTCCTCATCCAGGTGCCGCTCCTCGGCGCGCTCCCTGTCATCGGCACGGGCGTCTACCTCTCGAGTCTCGCCGGGTCGGTCGCCGTCATGTTCCTCCTCACAGCCCTATGTGCGCTCACGCCGGCGCGGATGGCGATGCGCCTGTCGCCGGCGGAAGCCCTCCACGACGAGTGATGCGATATGGAAGAATCCGCGGCATCGACGGAGCGCGAAGCGTGCGTGACGAGGGAGGCTCTGGCGCGATCCTCATCGTGGACGACGATCCCGCCGTCCGCGCGTCGCTCGCGCTTCTCTTGAAACAAGCCGGGCACGCGTCGCTCCCGGCCGCGACTCCGGCGGACGCCACCGCCGCGCTCCGGGCGCGCCGGTTCGATCTCGTCCTGATGGATATGAACTTCTCCCGCGCGACGAGCGGCGAAGAGGGACTCCAGCTCCTTCGGGACGTAAAGGCAGTCGCGCCGGGCGTTCCCGCGATCCTCATGACGGCCTGGGGCTCGATCGACCTCGCCGTGAAGGGGATGCGCGCCGGCGCCTCGGACTTCGTCACGAAGCCGTGGACGAACCCGGAGCTCCTGGCCGCGGTCACGACGGCTCTCGGGCTCGCGGCCGCGACCGGGGGCACCGCGCGCGACGCGGGGCAGCCGCCGATCACGCGCGAGGCGCTCGACGCCGCCGGGGCCTTTCCGGGCATCGTGGGGGAGGATCCGGCGCTCCTGCGCATCCTCGACCTCGTCGCCCGCGTCGCGCCGACGGACGCGTCGGTCCTCGTCACGGGCGAGAGCGGGACCGGAAAGGAGCTGATCGCCGGGGCTCTGCACGCGAACGGCGCCCGCCGATCGGGACCGTTCGTGAAGGTGAACCTCGGCGGCATCTCCGCGAGCCTCTTCGAGAGCGAGATGTTCGGCCACGTGCGCGGCGCCTTCACGGACGCCCGCCAGGACCGCAAGGGCCGCTTCGAGATTGCCGGCGGCGGCACGATCTTCCTCGACGAGGTGGGCGATCTCGACGCCGCCTCGCAGGTCAAGCTCCTGCGGGTCCTGCAGGAGAAAACCTACGAAGTCCTCGGAGACAGCCGGCCGCGGACGGTGGACGTGCGCGTCGTGGCGGCGACGAACCGGAACCTTCGCGAGATGGTCGCCGCGGCGACGTTCCGCGAGGACCTCCTCTACCGGTTGAATCTCATCGCGATCGAGCTCCCGCCTCTTCGCGAAAGGGCCAGGGACATTCCGCTCCTCGTCCGGCACTTCGTCGCCGACGTGGGACGGCGATACGCGCGACCGGCTCTCCACGTTCCGCCCGAGGCCGTACGCGTGCTCGAGAACCTGCCATGGCCGGGCAACGTGCGCCAGCTCCGCCAGGTCATCGAACGCGCGGCCCTCGTGAACCCCCGCGACGTCCTCTCGGCGGAGGACCTCCGGCTCGCCCTCGCGATGGAGCCCGGAGATGAGGCTCCGGCAGCCGCCGCGCTCCCGGCCGTCGGCTCCATGACGCTGGACGAGGTCGAGCGGGCGATGATCCTCAAGAGCCTCGAGCACCACGGGGGCAACGTGAGCCGCGTAGCCGAATCGCTCGGGCTCTCCCGCGCCGCGCTCTATCGCCGGTTCGAGAAGTACGGGATCGCCGTCTGAGCGCCGCTCCGACTCTCCGCCGGCGCTTCTATCTCTATCTCGCGTTCGTCCACCTGCCGTTCCTCGCGCTCGCGGTGTATCTCTTCCGGGACCACAGGCCGTGGCTCCTCGCGGTCGAAGCCGCCCTCGTGGCGTCGCTCGCCGTCGGGCTCGTCCTCGTCCGGGCTCTCCTCGCGCGCGGCGAGATCGTCAACATGTCGGCGTCCTTCCTGAGGGACCGCGACTTCGGCACGCGTCTGAACAGGACCGGCCAGGCCGACCTCGACGAGCTCGTCGACGTCTACAACGGGATGGCCGAGCACCTCCGGTTCGAGCGCGTGAAGCAGGAGGAGGGGCAGTACTTCCTCGACCGCATCCTCGAGGCGTCTCCCTCCGGAATCCTGACGTTCGATTTCGATGGGCGCATCTCGCTCGCGAACCCGGCCGCTTCCCGGATCCTCGGGATGCGGCCGGACGAGCTTCGGGGGCGGCGATTGGCGGATCTGCCCTCGCTTTTCGCGCGGGAGCTCGAGTCGCTTCGGCCTGGCGCGGCGCGCGTCCTCGCGCTCTCGGGCAGCCGGCGCATCAAGGCGCAGGCATCGGAGTTCCTGGACCGGGGCTCGCCGCGGTCGTTCGTCGTCCTCGAGGAGCTCACCGAAGAGCTGCGGCGGTCCGAAAAGGCCGCCTACGAGAAGCTCATTCGCATGGTCTCGCACGAGGTGAACAACTCGCTCGGGGCGGCGCGATCGCTGCTCGAGTCGTGCCTGAACTACGCGGTCCAGCTGCGTGCCGAGGACCGTACGGACTTCACCGACGCCATTTCCGTCGTGATCGCGCGGACGGAGCAGCTGAACGTCTTCGTGAGGAGCTTCGCGGACGTCGTGCGGATTCCCGAGCCGCGGAGGGAGCCCTGCGACGTCGCGGCCCTCGTGACCCGGATCGCGGCGCTCGTGAAAGCGGACGCGGATCGACGCGGCACGACCTTGCGCGTCGACACGCGCGCGTCTCTCTCCGACGTTGCGATGGACCTGGCACAGATGGAGCAGGTGTTGCTCAACGTCGTCAAGAACGCCCTCGAGGCAGTCGGCGAGGGCGGGACGGTGACGCTCCGGACGGAGAGCCGTGCCGGGCGCCCGCTTCTCGTCGTCGAGGACTCGGGACCGGGCATCGCACCCGAAGCGGGGGAGCAGCTCTTCCGCCCCTTCTTCTCGACGAAGCCGAACGGGCAGGGCCTCGGCCTTACGCTCGTGCAGGAAATCCTCACGCGCCACGGCTTCGGTTTCTCCCTCGAGTCGAACCCCGGTGAGCCGACGCGCTTCACCGTCGTGCTGGGCTAGCGGCGCGCCATGAGGGAGAATCCCCGCCGGGGCGCGGGCGCGACCGCATGATCGCGAGGATGAACAGGGGAGGGACCATGAAACACCGCCGTCGGCTCGTCGCCCTGGGATGCGCCGCTCTCCTCGCGGCGCCCCCCGCGCTCGCCGCGGATCGGGTGGCCGTCCTGCGCGCGGCGCGCGAGGTCGCGCAGAAGGCCCGTTACGCGACCTTCATCACGATCGGCGAGGACGGGCAGCCGCAGGCGCGGATCGTCGACGCGTTGGGTCCGGACGAGGACTCCGTCGTCTGGGTCGCGACGAACCCGGCGACGCGCAAGGTCGCCGAGATCGCGAAAGACCCGCGCGTGACGATGTCGTTTTTCGACCCCGAGGGTCACGCGTACGTGACGCTCGTCGGGACGGCGCGCCTCGTGACCGATCCGGTCGTGAAGACGAAGCACTGGAAGAGCGCGTGGGCGCCGTTCTACAAGGACGAGTTCCGCGGCGCGGACTTCGTGCTCCTCGCCGTCGTCCCGCGCC
The DNA here is from genome assembly GCA_963809425.1 of Thermoanaerobaculia bacterium. GTDB lineage: Bacteria > Acidobacteriota > Thermoanaerobaculia > UBA5066 > UBA5066 > Fen-183. The sequence goes on along the minus strand of CAWEJK010000013.1, from coordinate 281,057 downwards.
GGCTGGAGATCGTCAGCCAGGCCCATGGCCTCATCAACGACCCGAAGAACTGGCGGCCGGTCTCGATCGACTTCCCCGCGAAGCCGGGACCATGAAAAGCCCGGTCAGGACGCCCGGCGGGCCCGCGGGGCGAGGCGCCCCTTCGGTGTCCGCGCGGCAGGCTCGACCCAGCGCTCGGCCCAGGCGGCCATGGCGTCGATCGCGGAGGCCAGGTCCCGGCCCTTCTTCGTGAGCGAATACTCGACGCGGACCGGCGTCGCCGGGACCACCGTCCGCTCGACGATCCCCTCCTCTTCCAGCTCCTGAAGCCGCTCGCTCAGCATCCGATCGGTGATGTCGGGGACGGCGTCCCTGAGCGTCGCGTACCGGCAGCGGGAGCGGAGCAGCAGGAAGACGATCGCGCCCGTCCAGCGGCGCCCGATCAGCTCGATCGCCCGGTGGAACCGGCCGCAAAGAGCCAGATGGGCGGGGGAGGCTCGCATCTTTCTCACGGACAGGAGGATAGCCGGGTGCTGCCTTCGTGACAAGTAGATACTTGACTTATAGTCGCTATACTATGTATAGTCATAGCCGCCGGGAAGAGGCAGAGCCTCGGCGCCCCGGAAAGGATCCTCCCATGACGACAACCCGAATCGTTCGAAGAGAGTTCTCGGGATCGAACAGGCGCCGCCCCGGCACTGGGTCGGCGACGGATTTCCCGTCCGCTCGATGTTCTCGTACGACTCCGCCCCGTTCCTCAGTCCGTTCCTTCTGCTCGACTACGCGGCTCCGTCGGAGTTCCCGCCTGCCCTCGCGCCGCGCGGCGTCGGGGAGCACCCGCACCGGGGTTTCGAGACGGTGACGATCGCGTATCAGGGCGAGGTCGAGCACCGCGACTCGGCCGGGCACAAGGGCCGCATCGGGCCGGGCGACGTCCAGTGGATGACCGCGGCCTCTGGAATCGTGCACGAGGAAATGCAGGGGCGCGAGTTCACGAAAAACGGCGGCACGCTCGAGATGGTGCAGCTCTGGGTGAATCTGCCCGCGAAGTTCAAGAAATCTCCGCCCGGGTATCAGGACGTCGTCGGGAGCCGCACGCCGGTCGTCCCGCTCGTGGGCGGTGCCGGGACCGTCCGCGTGATCGCGGGAGAGTTCGAGAAGGAGAAGGGCCCGGCCCGGACGTTCACGCCGATCGAGCTCTGGGACGTGAGGCTGCAGGCCGGAAAGGCCGTGAACCTCCACGTGCCCGCGGGACAATCCACCGCGCTTCTCGTTCTCCATGGCGGCGGCCGCGTCAACGGCTCGAAGTCGGTCGACGCGGAGCAGCTCGTCGTCCTCGATCGCGACGGCGAGACGGTCTCGATCGAGGCCGGCGCCGACTCCACGATCCTGCTTCTTTCGGGAAATCCGATCGACGAGCCCGTGGTCGGCTACGGCCCGTTCGTCATGAACACCGAGGGCGAGATCCGGCAGGCGATGGCGGACTACCGCAACGGGCTCATGGGGCACCTCGACTGAGGTGCCCGTCCGGAGCTTGCTCGGGAAGGGAGCGGAGGCCGTTCCCGGTGTAACGTCCGCGCGTGGCGAACCCGCTGCTGAACGACCGGGACATTTCCTTCCTGCTCTACGAAGTCTTCGACGCCGCTTCGCTCCTTGCGCTGCCGCACTTCGCCGACCATTCGAAGGAGACGTTCGACGGCTACATCGGCCTCTGCGCGCGATTCGCCCGCGAGACGGTGTTTCCCGCGTTCAAGGCGGTGGACGAGGAGCCGCCGAGGCTCGTGGACGGTCAGGTTTTCGCCCACAGGCGGCTCCACGACATCTACCCGAAGATGCGCGAGATCGGCGTCTTCGCAGCGTCCCGGCCGTTCGACGTGGGAGGGCAGCAGCTGCCGCTCACGATCTCCACGGCGGCGCACCTCTACATCATGGCGGCGAACCCGGCCGTCTACAGCTTCGCGGGCCTCGCGACGGGCGCCGCGCACCTGATCGAAGCGTTCGGAAGCGACGGACTGAAGGCGCGCTACATGACGCCTCTCTACGAGGGGCGATTTGCCGGGACGATGGCGCTCACCGAGCCGCACGCGGGCTCGAGCCTCGCCGACGTGACGACGCGCGCCACGCCCGCGACGCCTTCCGGCGATCACTTCCTCATGTCGGGCGCGAAGATCTTCATCTCCGGCGGCGATCACGACCTCACGGAGAACATCGTCCATCTCGTCCTCGCGCGGATCGACGGCGCGCCCGCCGGCATCAAGGGCGTCAGCCTCTTCGTCGTGCCGAAGCGCCGCGTCACGGACGGCGGCCTCGAGCCGAACGACGTCCGCATCTCGGGCCTCGTCCACAAGATCGGGTGGCGCTGCCTGCCGGCCGTCCTGCTCTCGCTGGGCGAAGCCGGAGACTGCCGGGGCTGGCTCGTGGGGGAGCCGCACCAGGGCATTCCCTACATGTTCCAGATGATGAACGAGGCGCGCATCTCGATCGGCGCGGACGGGGTCGGCAGCGCGTCCGCGGCGTATCACGAGAGCCTCGCCTACGCCGCGGCGCGGCCGCAGGGCCGGCCCGTCACGAGCAAGGACCCGAGGCTCCCGCAGATTCCGATCCTCGAGCACGCGGACGTCCGCCGGATGCTCCTGCGCCAGAAGGCGATCGTGGAGGGCGGCCTCGGCCTCGTCCTTCAGACCGCGCTCTTCGCGGATCGCGCGCACCACGCGGCGGCCGAGCCCGAGCGACGGCACGCGCAGGTTCTGCTCGACCTCCTGACGCCGGTCGCGAAGAGCTTCCCGGCGGAGAAGGGCTTCGAGTCGAACGCGCTCGCGCTGCAGATCCACGGCGGCTACGGGTACACGAGCGAGTACCTGCCGGAGGCGTGGCTGCGCGACCAGAAGCTGAACTCGATCCACGAGGGGACGACGGGCATCCAGGGCCTCGACCTCCTCGGCCGCAAGGTGATGGCGAACGGCGGCCCGGCGCTCGTGGCGCTGGAGAAGGAAGTTTCGTCCGCCTGCCGGCGCGCGGAAGGCGCGGGCGTGGACGCCTCGTGGGTGGCCGCGGTGCGCGCGGCGGGAGCGAGCCTGAACGCGCTGACCCGGGAGCTCGCGGGCCGCGGCCGCGGCGGCGACGTCGAAGGGATGCTGCGCCACTCGGCGGACTACCTGGAGCTGTTCTCGACGTACGCCGTCGCGTGGCAGTGGCTCCTGCAGGCGGCCGCCGCGAAAGAGGGCCTCGTTCGGGATGGCTCGCGCGACCACTGCGAGGGCAAGCTCGCCGCGGCGCAGTACTGGATCAGGACCGAGCTTCCAAAGAACGAGGCGCTCGTCGCCCTCTGCCGGGAGAACGAGGACAGCTACGCTCGGATGATGCCGGGCTGGTTCTGAAAGCGACGGGATTCACGATGCCTCCCTATCTTCTCCAGACCCTTCCCGGTCCCTACCGGTTCTACCGGGGGGGCGAGATCCCCGAGGTGACGCTCGCGTACGAGACATGGGGGACGCTTTCGCCCGCGAAGGACAACGCCCTTCTCCTCACGACGGGCCTCTCGCCGGGCAGCCACGCGCATTCGAACGCGTGGAACCCCGAGCCCGGCTGGTGGGAGGACATGATCGGGCCGCGCCGGCCGCTCGACACGAACCGCTGGTTCGTGATCTGCAACAACTCGTTCGGGTCGTGTCTCGGCTCGACCGGTCCCGCCTCGACGGACCCGCGCACCGGCCGGCCGTACCGGCTCACGTTTCCGTGCGTGTCCATCGAGGACATCGCGACGACGAGCCGGCTCCTCCTGAAGTCGCTCGGCATTCATCCCGTCTCGGCCGTCGTGGGCTCCTCGATGGGCGGGATGACCGCGCTGGCCTATGGCGTCATGTTTCCATTCGAGGCGGATCGGATTCTGTCCATATCGGCGGGCGCGCACGCCGAGCCGTTCGCGATCTCCATGCGGTCCGCCCAGCGCGAGGCGATCCGGCTGGACCCGGACTGGCTGGGCGGCGAGTACCCGCCGGAGAAGCCGCCGATCGGCGGGATGCGGCTGGCCCGGAAAGTGGGGGTCGTGACGTACCGCTCGCCGGTCGAGTGGAACGAACGCTTCGGCCGCAAGCGCGTCCCGCGGGTCCCGGCCGACGCATGGGCGACCCGCTTCGAGATCGAGTCGTACCTCGACCACCAGGCCGAGAAGTTCGCGGGCCGCTTCGACGCGAATTGCTACCTTTACCTCTCGCGGGCGATGGACCTCTTCGACCTCGGCGACCACGGCACGTCGATCGTGGATGCGCTTTCGAAGCTCAGGGCGTGCCGCACGCGCGTCATCGGCGTGGAGAGCGACATCCTGTTCCCGGTCGAACAGCAGGAGGCGCTCGCCGCCGCGCTTCGCGAGGGCAACGTGGACTCCTCGTTCGTGAGGCTCCCATCGACGCAGGGCCACGACTCGTTTCTCATCGACTACGAGCGCTTCGGTCCGGCGGTGGGAGAATTTCTGGCGGACTGAAAGGCCTCAGGGAAGCGACGTCTCGCCGTACATCAGGTAGCGATCCACCCCCCGAGCCGCCTTGCGCCCCTCCTCGATCGCCCAGACGACGAGCGACTGTCCGCGCACCATGTCGCCGGCGGCGAAGACGCCCGGGACGCTCGTCATCTTCTCGCCGTCCGTCACGACGTTCCCGCGGTCGTCGAGCTTCAGCCCCAGCTCGCCGAGGAGGCCCGCCTTCTCCGGGCCGACGAACCCGAGAGCCAGAAGAACGAGCTCGGCCGGGAGGACGCGCTCGGTCCCGGGGATTTCGACGGCGTGAAAACGCCCTTCGGGGCTCCTTCTCCAGTCGAGGTCGACCGTGTGGACCTCGCGGACCCTTCCCTCCGCGTCGCCCACGAATCTCTTCGTCTCGACGGACCAGCGCCGCGGGTCGGCGCCCTGCAGCGCGGCGGCTTCCTCCTGCCCGTAGTCCATCTTGTAGACCTTCGGCCATTGCGGCCACGGGTTGTCGGGGGCGCGCTTTTCGGGCGGGCGCGGGAGGATCTCGAGCTGAACGAGGCTCTCGGCGCGGTGGCGGAGCGCGGTTCCGACGCAATCCGTTCCCGTGTCGCCGCCTCCGATCACGACGACGTTCTTCCCGCGCGCGGAGATGAACTCGCCGTCGGCGTGCCCGGAATCGAGGAGGCTCTTCGTGTTCGCATGGAGAAACTCCATCGCGAGATGGATCCCGGAAAGGCTCCGCCCCTCGACCGGCAGCTCGCGGGCCTGCGCCGCGCCGCAGCAGAGGACGACGGCATCCCAGTCGGTTACGAGGCTTTCCGACGGGACGTCCCGCCCCACGTGGACGCCCGTCACGAAACGAACGCCGGCGTCCGCCATGATGCGGACGCGCCGGTCGACGAGACTCTTGTCGAGCTTCATGTTCGGGATGCCGTACATGAGAAGGCCCCCGACGCGGTCGGCGCGCTCGAAAACGGTGACCGTGTGCCCCGCGTGGTTGAGCTGATCGGCGGCGGCGAGGCCGGCGGGCCCGGACCCGACGATCGCGACCTTCTTGCCCGTGCGTGTGGCGGGAACGTCCGGGCGGACCCACCCTTCGTCGAAGGCGCGATCCGCGATGACGCACTCGATCGTCTTGATCGTGACCGGGTCGTCGTTCAGACCGAGCGTGCAGGACCCCTCGCACGGAGCGGGACAGACGCGGCCCGTGAACTCGGGGAAGTTGTTCGTCTGGTGGAGGCGAACGGCGGCCTCCTTCCAGTGGCCGCGCCAGACGAGGTCGTTCCAGTCCGGAATCAGGTTGTGCACGGGGCAGCCGGAGGCCATCCCACCGATGAGCTTCCCGGTGTGGCAGAACGGGGTCCCGCAGTCCATGCAGCGCGCGCCCTGCCGGCGGAGCGTCGCCTCGGGGACCTCGGAGTGCCACTCCTCCCAGTCCTTGATCCGCTCCTCGGGCCGGCGGGAGGCGGCGACCTCGCGGCGGAACTCGAGGAATCCGGTCGGCTTGCCCATCGTCAGTTCCCGCTCACGCGGACCGGGTTCTGGGCGTTCTCCTCGAACGCGGCCATGACGGCCTCCTCCTCGGAGAGCCCGCGCTCGCGCATCCGGGCCTGCGACTCGAGGACCCGGCGGTAGTCGTGCGGGAGGACCCGGACGAACTTCGGGAGCCACGTGTCCCACCCCTCCAGGATCCTCCGGGCGACCGAGCTCTGCGTGTACGCCGCGTGGCGTCTCACGAGCTCCTGCAGGATTCCCGCCTCGGCGACTTCCTCGACCGGGCCGAGGCCCACGAGCTCGGTGTTGCAGCGCGACGCGAAGTCGCCCTTCTCGTCGAGCACCCACGCGACCCCGCCGGACATGCCGGCCCCGAAGTTCCGGCCCGTCCGCCCGAGGACGACGACCTGGCCTCCGGTCATGTACTCGCAGCCGTGGTCGCCGATCGCCTCGACGACCGCCCGAACGCCGCTGTTGCGCACGCAGAAGCGCTCGCCGGCCTCGCCGCGGATGTACGCCTCGCCGGACGTCGCGCCGTAGAAGGCCACGTTTCCGATGACGATGTTCTCCTCGGGGACGAACGTAGAGCCTGCCGGCGGGACGACGACGATCTTGCCGCCCGAAAGCCCCTTGCCCACGTAATCGTTCGCGTCCCCTTCGAGCAGGAGCGTGAGGCCGCGCGGGATGAAGGCTCCGAAGCTCTGCCCCGCGGAGCCCTGGAAGCGCAGGCGGATCGTGTCCTCCGGCAGCCCTTCCGCCCCCCACCTCCTCGTGATCTCGCTCCCGAGCATCGTGCCGACGACGCGATTCCCGTTGCGGATCGGGAGCGTCGCCGTGACGGGCGTCCGGTTTTCGAGGGCGGGCCGGCAGAGCGGAACGAGGGTCGTGGCGTCGAGGGCCTCCTCGAGGCCGTGCTCCTGGGGGATCCGGTACGTCCGCTTCACGTCTTTCGGGACCGTCGGCTTGAAGAGGATCCTCGAGAAGTCGAGCTTCCGCGCCTTCGAGTGATCGACCGCCCGGCGCATCTCGAGCCGCTCGCTCCGGCCCACCATCTTGTAGAAGGACCGGTATCCGAGCTGCGCCATCAGCTCGCGCACCTCCATGGCGATGAATCGCATGAAGTTGACGACGTGCGCCGGGTCTCCCCTGAACTCCTTTCGGAGCTGGGGGTCCTGCGTCGCCACGCCGACCGGGCACGTGTTCAGGTGGCAGACGCGCATCATGATGCAGCCGAGAGCGATCAGCGGCGCGGTCGCGAAGCCGAACTCCTCGGCGCCGAGGAGGGCCGCGATGACGACGTCGCGCCCCGTCTTGAGCTGGCCGTCGGTCTCGAGAACGACGCGGCTCCGGAGATTGTTGAGGACGAGGACCTGGTGCGTCTCGGCGAGACCGAGCTCCCACGGTATTCCGGCGTGCTGAATGCTCGTCAGCGGCGAGGCCCCCGTTCCGCCGTCGTGGCCGGCGATGAGGATGACGTCCGCGTGCGCCTTCGCGACCCCGGCCGCAATCGTCCCGACCCCGGCCTCGGCGACGAGCTTCACGCTGATGCGGGCTTCCGGGTTCGCGTTCTTCAGGTCGTGGATGAGCTGCGCGAGATCCTCGATCGAGTAGATGTCGTGATGCGGGGGAGGGGAGATGAGGCCGACGCCCGGCGTCGCGTACCGCACCTTCGCGATCCACGGATAGACCTTCGGACCCGGGAGCTGGCCTCCCTCGCCCGGCTTCGCCCCCTGGGCGATCTTGATCTGGAGCTCGCGCGCCTTCACGAGGTACTGGCTCGTGACGCCGAACCGCCCGGAAGCGACCTGCTTGATGGCGCTGTTCTTCGAGTCGCCGCCCGGAAGCGGCTCGTACCGGGCCGGGCTCTCGCCCCCTTCGCCCGTGTTGCTCTTCCCGCCGACGCGGTTCATCGCGATCGCGAGCGCCTCGTGCGCCTCCTGGCTGATGGAGCCGTACGACATCGCTCCGGTCTTGAACCGGGCGAGGATCACCTCGATCGGCTCCACCTCCTCGAGCGGGACGCTCTTCGCGAGCGGGCGGAAGTCCATCAGGCCCCGGAGCGTCACGGGGTGCTTTCCCTGCCGGTTGACGAGCTCGCTGTACCTCTTGAAGAGCTTGTAGTCCCCGGTGCGGCAGGCGGTCTGGAGAGCGTGAATCGCCTCGGGCGTGTTGAGGTGGTCCTCGCCGTCGCGGCGGTACTGGTAGCGGCCTCCGGTTCCGAGCGTCGTGTGCTCCACGGGGCGCTTCGGGTAGGCCCACTCGTGCCGCAGGAGCACCTCGCGCGCGATCGCGTTGATCCCGATTCCGCTGATCCGCGTCGGCGTCCCCGTGAAGTACTCGTCGATGAAGTCCTGCGAGAGCCCGAGCGCCTCGAAGACCTGCGCGCCGTGGTAGCTCTGCACCGTGGAGATCCCCATCTTGGAGATGACCTTGACGATGCCCTTGTTGACGGCCTTGACGTAGCGTTTCTCGGCGTCGTCGGCGCTGCCGGAGAGCATCCCCTGGCGGATCTGGTCGTGAATCGTCTCGAACGCGAGGTACGGGTTGATGGCGCTCGCGCCGTAGCCGATGAGGAGACAGAAGTGGTGGACCTCGCGCGGCTCGCCCGTCTCGAGGACGAGCCCGACGCGCGTCCGTGATCCCTCCCGGAGGAGGTGGTGCTGCACGGACGCGATGGCGAGAAGGGCGGGGATCGGCGCATCCGTGGCGTCGTGGCCCCGATCCGAGAGGATCAGGACGTTGTGCCCTTCGGCGATCGCCTCGCTGCACCGGCGCCGGAGGTCCTCGATCGCCTTCCGGAGGCCCGCCCCGCCGTCGTGCACCGAGAAGAGCATCGGCAGCGTGATCGACCGGAAGTTTTTCGACCCGGGCCTGCCGTCGAGCGCGCGGATCTTCTCGAGCTCGACGTTCAGAAGCACGCGGCGTCGGCAGGTCGAAGTGAAGCGCGGCCGTCGGAGTCGGCTCGAGGAGGTTCTCCTCCGGCCCGATCGCCGTGTCCACCGCCATGACGATCGTCTCGCGGTCCGCGTCGACCGGCGGGTTCGTGACCTGGGCGAAAAGCTGCTTGAAGTAGTCGTAGAGAGGCTGGGGACGCTCGGAGAGGACGGCGAGCGGAATGTCCGTCCCCATCGATCCGATCGGCTCGGTCCCCTGCGCCGCCATCGGGTTCACGAGCATCCTCACGTCCTCGAGCGTGTAGCCGAACGTCTCCTGGCGCCTGAGGACGGTCTCGTGATCGGGTTCGATGGCGGACGGGGGATCGGCGAGGTCGCGCAGCCTCACGAGGTGCTCCTCGAGCCAGAGCGCGTACGGCGCGGCCGAGGAGAGCGTGCCCTTGATCTCCTCGTCGGGGATGATCCGTCCCTCCGCGGTGTCCACGAGGAACATCCTTCCGGGCCGCAGGCGCCCCTTCTGGAGGACGCGCTCGGCGGGGATGTCGAGGACGCCGACCTCCGAAGCCATGACGACGAGGCCGTCCTTCGTCGCGACCCAGCGCGCGGGGCGCAGGCCGTTCCGGTCGAGGACCGCGCCGATCCGGGTCCCGTCCGTGAAGGCGATCGACGCCGGGCCGTCCCACGGCTCCATGAAGCACGAGTGGAACTCGTAGAACGCCTTCAGCTCCGGGCTCATCGACTCGTGCCGGCTCCACGGCTCGGGGATCATCATCATGAGCGCGTGCGGGAGCGAGCGGCCCGCGAGAAGGAGCAGCTCGAGGACGTTGTCGAACATCGCCGAGTCGGACCCGTCGGTGTCGATGACGGGCAGAACCTTCTTGAGGTCGTCTCCGAACAGCTTCGACGAGAACATCCTCTGCCGGGCCTGCATCCAGTTGACGTTCCCGCGGAGCGTGTTGATCTCGCCGTTGTGGGAGATGTACCTGTAGGGGTGGGCGCGCGCCCAGCTCGGGAACGTGTTCGTGGAGAAACGCGAGTGGACCATCGCGAGGCACGCCGTGAGCCTCTCGTCCCTGAGGTCCGGGTAGAAGGCCGCGAGCTGGTCCGCGTTCAGCATCCCCTTGTAGACGAGAGTCCTCGCGGAAAGGCTCGCGACGTAGAAGTGCCCGCGCCCGGGTATCGCCGAGCGGCTGACGCCTTTCTCGACGAGCCGGCGGATGACGTAGAGCTTTCGTTCGAACGCGTCGCCCTCGGGCGTCGCGTCGCCCCGCGCGACGAGGAGCATCCGGATGATGGGCTGGCTCGCGCGGGCGCTCGGCCCGAGCGTCGCGTCGTCCGTCGGGACGTCGCGCCAGCCGAGGACCGTCTGCCCTTCCTCCCTCACGACCGCTTCGAAGCGCCGCTCGCACGCCTGCCGGCTCGCAGCCTCGGTCGGGAGGAAGACCATCCCGACGCCGTACGCGCCCGGCGCGGGGAGCTCGATTCCGAGGCCGCGGCAGATCGCGGCCAGAAAGGTATGCGGCACCTGGGTCAGGAGGCCGGCGCCGTCGCCCGTGTTCTTCTCGCTCCCGGTCGCGCCCCGGTGCTCGAGATTCGTGAGGACCTGCAGCGCCTTCCGGACGAGGTCGTGCGAGGCGCGCGCCTTCAGATCGACGACGAAGCCGAATCCGCACGCGTCGTGCTCGAAAACGGGGTCGTAGAGACCCGAGAGCGCCTTCATCGGCGAATCCTAGCACCGGTGTCCAGCGCGAAAAAACCGGCCGCGGGACGAGCCCCGCACGTCAGATAATGACCGCGAGACTCGATGAGCCTGTCACCCGGCACCCGGCTAGGCGCTTACGAGATCGTCTCGCCCATCGGCGCGGGTGGAATGGGCGAGGTCTACCGGGCGAGGGACCCTCGCCTCGCGAGGGACGTCGCGGTCAAGGTACTGCCGGGAGATTTCTTAGAAGGTGAACAGGGGAAGGCCCGGTTCGAACGTGAAGCGAAGCTGCTCGCCGCGCTGAACCACCCGAACGTCGCAGCGGTCTTCTCATTCGAAGAAATCTCTTCTTCTCCTCCATCTTCGGCGTCCCGCCACATCCTCGTGATGGAGCTCCTCGAAGGCACGACCCTTCGCGACAAGCTCGACTCGGGGCCGATCGCCCAGCGGCAGGCCGTCGACTACGCCCTCCAGATCGCCAAAGGCCTCTCCGCCGCGCACGAGAAGGGCATCGTCCACCGCGACCTCAAACCCGAAAACCTCTTCGTCGCGAAAGACGGACACCTGAAGATCCTCGACTTCGGTCTCGCGAAGCGAACCGAGCGGGAAACCGGCGACGGGACGAGCGCGCCGACGGAGTCGAAGCATACGGAGGCGGGAACGGTGGTGGGGACGGTGCCCTACATGTCGCCCGAGCAGGTGCGCGGGCTTCCCGTCGATCACCGCTCGGACATCTATTCGTTCGGGGCGATCCTCTACGAGATGCTCTCGGGGAAGAAGGCGTTCAAGCGGGATACCGCCGCCGACACGATGTCGGCGATCCTGAAGGAGGAGCCGCCGGAGCTTTCGCGAATCGGGGCGGAACGTCTCGCCCGCTCTCGACCGCGTCGTCAAGCACTGCCTGGAGAAGGATCGCGATAACCGATTTCAGTCCGCGAAGGACATCGCTTTCGCGCTGGGTGAAACCGGGCACCTCGCGCTACCGCCGCCGGCCTCGGCATCGTCCCCCCCTCAGGAACGGAACCTCAGGCCTCTCAATTGGGCGCTCGCCCTGCTCGGCGCGGTCGCGCTCCTGGCGGCCCTCCTCGTCGGCGACGTTGGGGGACTTCGCCGGCGCCTGTCCCGGGGCGCGACGGTCACGCGGATCGAATCGATCGCCGTCCTCCCGCTTGCAAACCTGTCGGGCGATTCGCAGCAGGAGTATTTCGCCGACGGCATGACGGAGGAACTGATCAGCGATCTCGCGAAGATTTCGGCCCTGCGGGTGACGTCGCGGACTTCCGTGATGCGGTACAAGGGCTCGCCCAAATCGCTGCCGGAGATCGCGAAGGAGCTCGGCGTGGACGCGGTGGTCGAGGGCACGGTGACGCGAGCCGGCTCGCAGGTGAAGATCACGGCCCAGCTCATCGACGCCGTCAAGGATCGGCACCTCTGGGCCGATTCGTTCCAGCGCGAATTGAAAGACGTGCTGGCGCTTCAAGGCGAGGTCGCCCGGGCCATTGCCGGCGAGATCGGAGTCAGGTTGACGCCCCAGGAACGCCTGCGGCTCGCCGACAGGAAGACCGTCAACCCGGAAGCCTATGAGGCGTACCTGAAAGGGCAATATCACCTGTTCCGGCGCACGGCGCCCGACGCGCGGAAAAGCCTCGAGTATTTTCAGCAGGCCGTCGAGAAGCAGCCGGACTACGCCCTGGCCTACGCGGGCATCGCGGAGGCCTACGAAACGGCCGCTGGTACAGCCCAGGGCGCTCTCTCTCCGAAGGAAGCTTTCCCGAGGGCAAAGGCGGCGGCGATGCGGTCGGTGGAGCTCGATTCGACGCTCGGCGAGCCCCACGCTCACCTGGGGTGGAGCAGCTTCGTGTTTGATCGGGACTGGGCGGCCGCCGAGAGCCAGTTCCAGAAGGCGCTCCGGCTGAACCCTAACCACCCGATCGCGCATGAGAACTACGCGATCTTCTTGACGAGGATGGGCCGATTCGACGAAGCCATTCGGGAAATGAAGCGATCACTGGAGCTCGATCCCGTCTCGCTCAACGGCAACACGATGATGGGGATCGCCCTGAGCCTTGCCCGGCGCGACGAGGATGCCATTCCATGGTTCCGCCGTGTGCTCGCCATGGATCCGAATTTCTTGCGGGCGCACTTCGGTCTGGGGCAGGCCCTCGTTCATGAGAGAAGGTATCAAGAGGCCATCGCCGAGTTTCAGAAGGCCGTCGAGCTCTCGGAAGGCGGCGCGGCGCAGCTTGGGGCCCTGGGATACGCCTACGCCGTCGCCAACCGCAGAGCCGAAGCGCTCGAGATCGTCGAGAAACTGAAACAGAGATCGAGCGAGCATTACGTGCCCCTTTCGATGGTGTCCATCATTTTTTCCGGCCTTGGCGACAGGGACCAGGCTATGACATGGCTCGAGAGAGCCAACGAGGAGCGGGATCCCTGGCTCACAGGCCTCAAGGTGGACCCGATGTTCGATCCTCTTCGGTCGGACCCGCGGTTCCTCGACCTCGTGCATCGTGTCGGGTTGGACTGAGCACACTCCCGGTTGGCGCCTGTCATATCCTCCGGTCCCATCGGAGGTAACACGTGGCACTTGAAGTCTCTCCCGTGAAGCGGTTGAAGCGCGCCCGCACTCTGTCCTCGCTCGCGTCGCTGGCCGGCGCTTTGCTCCTCGCCTGGCCCTCGAACGCGCAGGACCCGGTAGCCGCGAAGGCTGCTCCGGCGCCGACGCCTCCCGCCGCCCTGTACCCTGCGCTGCCGAGCGAGACGCCGGCGAAGTTCACGCCGACCTTCGACGGGTTCGAGTACGTACGAAACGCGTCGTCGAGGTCCCGATGCGCGACGGCGTCAAGCTGCACACGGTGATCCTCGTGCCGAAGGGGGCGAAGGGCGCGCCGATCCTCCTCACGCGCACCCCCTACGACGCGGACAAGCTCGCGGCCGTCAACGAGAGCGCGCACCTCGGCCCGAGCCTCGACGGCTACGACAACGCGATCGAGACGATCGTCGAGGGCGGCTACATCCGCGCCGTGCAGGACGTGCGCGGCAAGCACGGCTCCGAAGGCGACTACGTGATGAACCGCCCGCTGCACGGGCCGCAGAACCCGACGCCGGTGGATCACGCGACCGACACGTACGACACGATCGACTGGCTCGTGAAGAACGTGCCGGAGTCGAACGGCAGGGTCGGGATCCTCGGGATCTCGTACGACGGCTTCCTGCCTCTCATGGCGCTCGTGAATCCGCATCCCGCGCTCAAGGTGTCGGTCCCGATGAACCCGATGGTCGACGGCTGGATGGGCGACGACTGGTTTCACAACGGCGCCTTCCGCCAGATCGGGATGTCGTACTTCTACGAGCAGGAGGCGACGCGCAAGTCGGAGGTGAAGTGGTGGACGAGCCACTTCGACGACTACGACACGTTCATGGAGGCGGGATCGGCGGGGGAGCTCGGGCGCCGCCGGGGGCTCGAGCAGGTGGGCATGTGGAGGAAGGTCATCGCGCATCCGTCCTACGACGCCTTCTGGCGCGACCAGGCGGTCGACAAGATCCTCGCGGCGCAGCCGCTGAAGGTGCCCGTGATGCTCGTCCACAGCCTGTGGGACCAGGAAGACATCTACGGCGCGCCCGCCGTGTACAAGGCCATCAAGCCGAAGGACACCGGCAACGACAAGGTGTTCCTCGTGATGGGGCCCTGGCACCACGGCCAGGAGATCAAGGACGGCAGCGCGCTCGGCGCGATCAGGTTCGACAGCAACACCGCGCTCACGTTCCGCCGCGAGATCCTGCGTCCGTTCCTGGACCAGTACCTCAAGGACGGCGCGCCGAAGGCGGACATCGCGCCCGTCACGGCGTTCGAAACCGGCACGAACACGTGGCGCCGGCTGCCCGCGTGGCCGGCAGGCTGCGCGAGCGGATGCACGGTGAGGCCGACGCCGCTCTATCTCGCCGCCGGCTCGAGGCTCGACTTCAGCCCGCCGAAAGCCGGAGACTCTTCGACCCCGGCGTTTCAGGAGTACGTTTCAGACCCGGCGAAGCCCGTGCCGTTCCATGCGCGCCCGATCGTCCCCGGCAGCTTCGACCACGGCCAGGGCTGGAGGGAGTGGCTCGTGACGGACCAGCGCGAGGCGTCCGGGCGGACGGACGTCGCGGTCTTCAGGTCGGAGGTCCTGACCGCGCCCGTGAAGATCAGCGGCGAGCCGATCGCGAACCTGATCGCGTCGACGAGCGGAACGGACTCGGACTGGGTCGTGAAGGTGATCGACGTCTATCCGCCCGAGGTCGCCGGACAGCCGAACATGGGCGGCTACCAGCTCGCGATCTCGATGGACATCTTCCGGGGACGCTACCGCGAGAGTCTGGAGGTTCCCAAACCGCTCGCGGCCGGAAAGGCGCTGACGTATCGATTCGCGCTGCCGACAGCGAACCACGTGTTCCTGCCGGGTCACCGCATCATGGTGCAGGTGCAGTCGAGCTGGTTCCCACTCTACGACCGCAACCCGCAGACGTTCGTGCCGAACATCTTCTGGGCGAAACCGGGCGACTACGTGAAGGCGACGCAGCGCGTGTACCACGCGCCGGGGCAGGCGAGCTTCATCGAGCTGCCGCTGGTGACGACGCCGTAGCGCGGCACGGGGATAGCATTCGTCGGGTTCGCCCGCTCGCGCCCGGCCCGAATCCTGCTTCGACCGTTCGAGACCGTCCGGAGGTGCCGAACTGTCCTCTCGGGGAATCGCCAGGCTCCTGATCGCTGCTTTCCTGATTTCGGGTTGCTCGAGCACCCAGAAAGTCGAGAAGAAGGCCTTCCTGGCGGCCGGCCTCGCCCTCCAGCGGGAGGCCGCCGAGCCTTCGTTCGACGGCCTGCGAACCGAGCTGGATCTCTTCCTGAACGACGAGCTGCAGGACCTCAAGGACCGCGCGAAGCGCCAGGAAGAGATGGAGCTCGGCCGCTATCGCAAGGTCTATGTGCTCGGCTCCGCGGCCGCCGTTCTCGCCTTCACTTCCGGCAGCCTGAACAACCCGGACAACCGCGGCCTCCAGTACACGCTCGGCGGCGTGAGCACGGCCGTCGCGCTCGCGGGTTTCGGGATCTACCTCGCGCGCACCGGACAGCTGAAGGACTGCCGCGAGTTTCTGGACCGCGGCGGGCAGGACCTCTCGGAGTGGGGCCGCTTCCATCTCGTGCCCGCGGACGCGAAGGTGCCCCGCGAGCTCTGGCTCGACTACGTGAACCGCGTGGCGGCGATCCGCGCCCACGAGTCCTGCCTGAGTATCCGGTGAGCCTTTCGGGCTGGCCCGGCCCGCTTCTTGCACGGCTGGAGACGTCGTTTGTTCCGGCCCGGGCCGGACGCGAAAAAGGAGCGCCATGCGTCTCATCTCCGCCCGCACCCTCCTCATTTCCGCCTTTCTCACGGTGGCTTCGGCGTCGCCGCTTCTTGCGCAGTTTGCCGGCGAAGAGCAAGACTTTCAGCAGACGGTGGCCCGGGTAGCATGGCTGACGGGTGAATCGTCGCTCCAGCGCGGAGACGATCCCGACCACTGGCAGCCGCTCGCCGTGAACGTCCCGTTGACTGTCGGCGACCGCGTCTACGCGAGCCCGACGGGACGCCTCGAGCTGGAGGCGCCCGGTCTGCGCGCTTTCGTCGCCCCCGGGACCGAGCTCACGACGCTCAACCTGACCGAAGACGTCCAGCAGTACTCGATCTCGCAGGGTACCGCGACGTTCCGGATCTCGCACCGTGACGACGAGGACGTCATCGAGATCGACACGCCGAACGCGGCCATCACGCTGGAAGTGACGGGCCTCTATCGCGTCAGCGTCGACGAGGAAGGGAACACGCGCGTGGCCGTCCGGCGCGGAGAGGCCCGCGTGGCGGCGGGCGGCGGCGAAGTGTCGCTCCGCACGGGCGAGGAAATGCACGTCGACGGCCTCGACGCGCCGGAATACGACGTGTTCGCGCTATCCGTGGCGGACTCGTGGGACCGCTGGGTGGCCTCGCGCGAGCTGCGCCGGCATTCCGTGACGTCGTACGACTACGCGAGCGACGACATCCTCGGCGCGTCCGATCTCGACGCTTACGGGCAGTGGCAGAACGTGCCGGAGTACGGTCAGGTCTGGGCGCCGAGGAACGTGGGCGCGGACTGGGCGCCCTATCGTCTCGGGCGCTGGATCTGGCAGGACCCGTGGGGCTGGACCTGGGTCTCGGACGAGCCCTGGGGCTGGGCGCCATACCATTACGGGCGCTGGGTCACCCGCGCCTCGCGGTGGTACTGGGTGCCCGTCTCTCACAACGTGAGGCACGTCGCCTACGCTCCGGCGCTCGTCGCTTTCGTGGGCGGCGGTCCAGGCTGGTCCGGTTCGATCACGATCGGCGGCGGCGGATTCGTGGGCTGGTTCCCTCTTGGCCCGCGCGATTTGCTCGTTCCGTGGTGGGGGAGGCAGGCCCGCGCTCCGATCAGGCCCCAGGCCGTCCCGTATGCGAATCGCGCTTACGTCACCGTCGTGAACCGCAGCTCGTTCGCCGGAGCCCAGCCGGCCCAGGCCGGCCGCGTGAGGGACGCGAACGTCCTCCAGCAGATGGGAAGACAGCCCGTTCTCAGAGGCCCGCTGCCCGTGCTTCCGACGCCGCAGTCCATTCGTCCAGGGTTCGTCGCGGGCGCGGGTCCTCGCCCGCCCGATCGGATGGCGACGCGCGCCGTGACGGCCCGTCTCGCTCCGCCGCCCGCCCCGCCTCTCTTCACGGAGAAGCTCAACGCCATTCGTGCGAACGGCGGGGCTCCCATGACGCCGGCCGCGGCGGGCAGCCTTGCCCAGCAGTCGAAAGTCGGCGTTCGCGCCGCAGTTCCGATCCGGCCCGTCGCCAGGGAGGGCGGCCGTGTGGACCTCGCGCCACGCAGCAACGCCGTAGAGGCGCCGCCGCCGGATCCCATCCGGTCCGGTGGGCGCGCCATGGCGTCGCCTCAGGCCCCGTTCATTGCGCATCCATCCGGCTCGCGGGAGACCGCACCGCCGATGCGCGTGGCGCCGGGCGCGGTGACGGCTCCGATCGCGAGGCCGACGCCGCCGGCGCGCTTCCGGGAGGTTGAACCGGCCCCGCCGGTCGTCGCCGCTCCTCCTGCCCGCCCCGCCCCCGTCGTCGTGGTGCCGCCGAGAGGGGTCGAGCCGGCCCGCCCGCCTCAGGCCCAGCAGGCCCGCCCGGCGCCTCCGGGGAGCAGGCCCCCCCGTACCGATCGACCAGGCCCGCCCGGTGCCTGCGGTCGAGCAGACCCCACGCGGCACCTCAGATCGAGCGGGCGCCACAGCCGGACAGGCGCGAGTTCAGCCGGGCTCCGCGCCGCGTCGCGCCCTCGGGTGCGGATCCCCTCAAGGACTCGGGCCGCGGAAAGGACGACAAGGACAAAGGCGACAAGGACAAAGGCGACAAGGACAAGAAGGACAAGCCCGACAAGGGCGAGGGGAAACGTTAGCGATTCGGACCCCGGCGGTCCGCCGCCGAACGCTCAGAACACCTCGTTCACGGGGAAGTAGACGCCGTCCTTCGCGAACGGCACGTACTCGTAGCCGCGGCCGACCGGATCGTCGTGGAGAACCGTCGTGTAGTCGATGCCGAGCGCCGAGTAGATCGTGGCCGTGAGGTCCTCGATGCGGATGTCGCGGTTGCCGGACCAGCCGAAGTCGACGACCTTGTTCGCCGTCGCGTCCGTGACGCCGATCGCTCGTCCGCCGCGGACCCCGCCGCCCGCGAACGCGACGGACATCCGCTGGAAGTGGTCGCGTCCGCCCTGTGCGTTCACCGGACCGACCGTGCGGCCGAACTCGCCGATCATCACGACGAGCGTCTCGTCGAGAAGCGTCTTGCCCGCACCCGCGCCGGGCGCCGCCGCCAGATCGGCGAGAAGAGTGCCGACGGCCGGATCGAAGAACTTCATCTGGTTGAAGAGCCCGCCGTTCGCCGCGTAGATGTTCGCGTGGTTGTCCCAGCCGCCGACCGTGAGCTGCACGAAACGCGTGCCCTGGTTCGCCGCGAGGAGCTGCTTCGCGATGATCGCGGTGGCCCCGAACTGGGTCGAGCCGTAGCGGGCATAGTCCACGGCGTTGGTGCTGAACGTGGCGTTGATCGTGGGGCTGTCCGCGAGCGCCTTGGCCTGCGTGTAGAAGTCGGCCATGTCGGCCGGGGCGTCTCCGTACGGCGAGCCGGGAACCCGGTCGGTGTCGAGCGTCTGCAGGAGAGAGTAGCGCTCGGCGAAAACGGTCGCGTTCGGCGGCTTCACGCTCGGAAGGCCGGCCGTCGATACCGAGGGCACGACGAGCGGCGCATAGCGGGACGACATGTAGCCCGAGCCGATCATCGAGCTCGTGCCGAGGCCGACGAAGCCCGGCAGGATGTCGCCGGGCTTGCGCCGGGCCTGGGATTCGAGCGAGACGACGGAGCCGATGTGCGGCGAGACGTCGCCGAGAACTCCGGTCGGGTTCCGTGACTTCTGCGCCCAAATCTGGGCGAGACCGTGCACGGCCGCCCAGGACAGGACAGGACGCACGAAGGCGAGCTTGTCGAGCTGCGTGGCGATCGTGGGCATCAGACCCTGGGCGAAGCGGATGCCGCCGTAGGTCGTGGGGGCGAACGCGGCGGGAGTCCACGTGCCTTCCTTGAGGTCCCAGGTGTCCGAGTGGCTCGGCGCGCCGGCCATGAAGATGAAGATGCAGTTTCGGGCCGTGCCCTGGAGCGCCGGCGCGGAGGCCGCCTCGATGCGAGGCGGGCGCAGGAGGTCCGCGAAGTACGAGCCGACGATCGCGGTCCCGGCGACGCGGAACAGGCGCCGGCGGGACAGGCCCTCGCCCCGGGCGGGAAACGAGCCCCCGAGGGCGCAGGCGTCGCAGATTTTCGTGCGGGGCGGCATCGGTGGTCTCCCGTCAGTAGAACGCGAACTCGAGCTTGTTGAAGAGGGCCCACTGGAGGTTCTCGGTCTTCGGTCCGAGCGTCCCGCTCCCGAGATACGCCACCGCGTTCGCCTTCTCGGCCGCCGTGGGCGCGCGCGAGAGCGTGCCTAGCCAGAGCGCGTCGACGATCTCCTCCGGCTTCGTCGTGGCGTTGAGCGTCCGGGCGACGAGAGAGCGCGCGTTGGATTGCAGGATCCGCGGCAGGATCGTGCTCGCGTCGTTCATGAGGGCCAGCGCCTGCAATGCCGACGTGTCGGATGAGCGCGGATTCGTGTCACGGTTGCCGCGCATGAACGTGTTCAGGAACGCGCCGTAACGGGCGCCTCCCTCGAGCGGATCGGGAAGCTGCATGGCGCGGGCGGACGGCGTCGCCCGGCCCTGCACGGTCAGGGCATCGGAACCCGTCCCCGTGGGCCAGACGCCGCTCGCCGAAAAGACCGCATCGAGGAGCTGCTCGGACGTCATCCGGCGCGTGATGCGCCGCGCGAAGTACCGCGTGTACGCCTCGCTCCAGGCGCCGGGCGTGTAACGCGCGGAGAGCTGGTAGGCGTCGGAGGTCGCGATCGAGCGCAGGAGGGCGCGGAGATCGTACCCGCCCGAGGCGAATTGCGTCGCGAGCTCGGCGAGCAGCGCCGGATGGCTGGCCTGCAGGGTCTGCCCGGGCGGGAGGAGCGCCGGATCGAGGCGGTAGAGGTCGAAGCCGTCGGCGGGCTCGACGATGCCGACGCCGAACATCTCCTTCCAGACGTAGTTCACGGCCGCGCGCGCGAACTGCGGGTGGGCCGTGAGCATGCGGGCGAACTCGGCGCGGAGGGGCTTTCCGGCCAGCGGCTTCTCGCCGGTCAGGTAGAAGGCGGGATCGACCCTGTTCGACTGGCCGGGCACGGGGGCGCGCGCGGGCCGGTTGCCGGACGTCGTGTTGAGAAGGTAGGAGCCGGTCGTGTTCGCGCTGAGAAGATACTTGCGCTGGGTGGACACGGGGTCGATCGCCGTCGTGACTGTCGTGCGCGCGAAGAACGCGGCGTTCTTCCAGAAGTCCATCCGGGTCTTCGTGGAGAGGTAGACGTTCACGGCGTCCGTGTGCCCGGCGCCGTTGTGGCAGCCCGTGCAGTTGACCTGCATCCCGAGAAACTTCTCTCCCGCGGCCGCCGCCTGGTTGTCCCAGGTGTCCTGTTGGACGCCCATCGTCGCGAGGTTCCGGACCCAGAAATTCGGCGGGCCGTACGCGAAGCTGTCCCCGTCGCCGGAGAGGATCTCCCGGACGAGCTGATCGTAGGGCTTCGCCTGCGCGAGCGAGGTTCGAAGGTACGCGAACAGCGCGTCGCGCCCGGAAGCCTGCTCGATGCCGTTCGCGGCGGTTCTTTTCACGTTCTCGAGGAGATCGCCGAGCCACATCGCCCAGCGGTCGTTGAATGCGTCGGAGCGGAGGAGGTTCTCGACGGCGAGGGCGCGCTTGTCGGGGCGCTGGTCGAGAACGAAGGCCGTCAGCGCGGGCGTGGACGGGATCTGCCCCGTGAGGTCGAGCATCGCGCGGCGCAGGAACTCGGCGTCGGTGGAGCGCTCCGCGGGAGCGACGCCGTCCGCCGCCATCTTCCCGAAGATCTCGAGGTCGATCGTGCCGTTGCGCCTCCGCGCGTGCGGGGAAGAGGGCGAGAAGCCGACCGGCCCGCGGCTCCGCGCAAGCGCCGGACGACCTTCGCGCACGAGCTCCTCGGGAACCCTCTGGATCATCAGCCGGCGGGCCCCGCGCCCTTCGGGGACGGCGAAGGGGCAGTCCCCGGCGGAAGAGGAGGCGGCCACGGGAGCCTCGGGCTCGTCCTCCGCGCGGACGGCGCCGGGTGCCGCGGCGAGCGTCAGGGCGAGGAGACCCGCGGCTCCCTTCCGGTACGCGTGCGTCCCGGACCGGTCCTGCTCGAGCATCGGCACCCTCCGACGAGAACGGGTCTCAGTATATCTCGTGAGGGAGTGTCAGCCCCCGGATCTCCTAACGGAGCGACTCCATGATCTCGTCGAGAGCCTCGCGGCCGGGCCGCAGCCTTTCGAGCGGCAGACTCGTGAGCGGTTCGGCGGTCGAGCCGAGCGTCTCGGAGAGGGAAGGCCTCGACGGATCGAGGTACAGGATCCCGGTGAGGATCTCCTGCTTTCCGTGGCTCTCGTGGATGATCTTCAGGGCCTTTTCCTTGTCGGTCGGGTCGTAGTCGCGGCCCACGCCCCGGAATTTGAGGACGCTCCCGTCCGGGAATGCCACGACCTTCGTGTCGCCAGCGGGGATCTCGGCCAGGGTCTCCTCGAAGAACGGGACGAAGCCGATCTCGTGGACGGGCGTCTCGTGCTCCTTGGAGTACTTGTAGCTCTTCGTGGAGCCCTCGTGATCGTTGAAGGTCACGCACGGGGAGATGACGTCGATGACCGAGGTCCCCTTGTGGGCGATCGCCGCCTCGAGAATCGTCTGCAGCTGCTTCATGTCGCCCGAGAACGAACGGGCCACGAACGTGCCGCCCAGCTCGATCGCGAGCGAGCAGCAGTCGATCGGGATGAACTCGTTCACGGCGCCGCCCTTCTGCTTCGCGCCGAGATCCGCGGTGGCCGAGAACTGGCCCTTCGTGAGGCCGTACACGCCGTTGTCCTCGATGATGTAGACGAGCGGCAGGTTTCGCCGGACGAGGTGGACGAACTGGCCGATGCCGATGGAGGCCGTGTCGCCGTCGCCGGAGATGCCGATGCCGACGAGCGTCGGGTCGGCCACGAGCGCGCCGGTCGCGACGGACGGCATCCGGCCGTGAACGCCGTTGAAGCCCCAGGCGCGGTTCAGGAAATAGGCAGGCGTCTTCGACGAGCAGCCGATTCCGGAGAACTTCGCGACCTTGTGGGGCTCGATTCCCATCTCGTAGAACGCGTTGATGATCTGTTTCGTGATGACGTCGTGCCCGCAGCCGAGGCACAGCGTGGACTTGCCGCCTTCGTAGCCGGCCTTCGGCAGGCCGATGCGGTTCGTCTTGGGGGCCGGCGAGGCCGGGGGTCCCGGAGTAAGCGGCGTCGCGCTCATGCGTCGATCGCTCCCTTCTGCGCGTCCGAGCCGCCGGCGCGGGACGCGGGTGCGTCGTTGAGGACTCCGTCCATCACGGTTGTCGCGTCGAGCGGGAGCCCGTTGTACTGGCGGACCGACACGAAGCGCGTCGCGAGCTCGGGGAGCTCGTCGCGGAGGATCGTGACGAGCTGGCCGTCGCGGTTCTGCTCGACGACGTAGATGCGCTCGTGGCGCCGCATCCAGTTGACCGCTTCCGCGCACAGAGGCAGGGAGCGGAGGCGGCAGTAGTCGAGCGACACGCCGAACGTCGCCGCGAGCTTGTCGCGGGCTTCCGTCGTGCCGTAGTGAGACGTGCCGTACGCGAGCAGGCCCGACCTCGCGCCCGGGCGGTCCTGCATCTCGGGCTTCGGCACCATCGTCCGCGCCGTGTCGAGCTTCTTCGCGAGCCGGTCGACGTTGTTGACGTAGTCCTGGGGCTTTTCGGAGTACTGCGCTTTCGCGTCGTGCCCCGAGCCGCGCGTGAAGTACGCGGCAGTGGCGTTCGGGGTGCCCGGAAGCGTTCGGTACGCGATGCCGTCGCCGTCGATGTCCTTGTACCTTCCCCAGGTGTCCTTCACCTTCTCGATCGCGGCGGCGTCGAGCACCTTGCCGCGCGCGAACGGAGCCGTCGGATACGTGAACGCGTCGGCCATCCAGTTGTTCATCCCGAGGTCGAGGTCCGTCATGACGAAGATCGGCGTCTGGAGCTGCTCGGCGAGGTCGAAGGCCTCCTGGGCCATCGTGAAGCACTCTTCGGGCGAGGCGGGGAAGAGAAGCGGGTGCTTCGTGTCGCCCTGCGAATTGAAGTAGCAGAGAAGGATGTCTCCCTGCATCGTGCGGGTCGGGAGCCCGGTGGAGGGCCCGGTGCGCTGGACGTCGAACAGGACCGCCGGAATCTCGGCGTAGTAGCCGAGGCCGATGTACTCGGACATGAGCGAGATGCCGGGTCCCGACGTCGAGGTGAACGCGCGGGCGCCCGCCCATCCGGCGCCGAGCACCATGCCGATCGAGGCGATCTCGTCCTCGGCCTGGAGGATCGCGACGTTCTTCTTCTTCGTGACGGGATCGACGCGCAGGTCGTCGCAGAAGTCGATGAAGGACTCGCACAGGGAGGACGACGGCGTGATGGGATACCACGCGCACACCGTCGCGCCGCCGAAGACGCACCCGAGCGCGGCGGCCATGTTCCCCTCGATCAGGATCTTGCCCTGCGTCGCGTGCATGCGCTCGACGCGGAAGGGAATCTTGCCCGGGAGGTTCTGCGCCGCGAATTCGAGGCCGAGCCGGACGGCGCTGATGTTCAGCTCGATCGCCTTCTGCTTCCCCTTCAGCTGCTTCGCGATGGCCTTCTCGGTCTCCAGGGGGTCGATCCCCATGAGCTCGGCGACGACGCCGACGTAGATCATGTTCACGATGAGCTTGCGGAGCTTCGCGTGCTCGGGCGCCGACGTGATCTTGAGGACCAGCTCGGAGAACGGAACCGCGTAGTAGGTCAGGTCGTCGCGTTTCTTTCCGGGGTTCTCGAGGCCGAGCTTCTTCTCGTAGACGACGTGGGCTCCGGCGCGCACCTCGCGGACGTCGTCGTCGGCCGTCTCCGGATTCATGCAGACGAGCACGTCGAGGTCGCGTTTGCGCGCGATGTACCCGTCCTTGTTCGCGCGAATCGTGAACCACGTCGGCAGGCCCTGGATGTTCGACGGGAACAGGTTCTTGCCGGAGACGGGGACGCCCATGCGGAAGATCGACCGGATGAGGACGCTGTTCGCCGTCTGCGAGCCCGACCCGTTCGCCGTGGCGACCTGCAGCGAGAAGTCGTTGACGGCGACCCCGCCGGACACGCCGGCGCGGGAAGTCGTCTCGGTGAGAACGCTCGACATGCTTGGTTTT
Organism: Thermoanaerobaculia bacterium; assembly: GCA_963809425.1. GTDB lineage: Bacteria > Acidobacteriota > Thermoanaerobaculia > UBA5066 > UBA5066 > Fen-183. The sequence continues at coordinate 256,640 of CAWEJK010000013.1, read as the reverse complement.
CCTCCGGGGCCGCGACCCTTCCGTAGCCCTGGCGGGCCGCGGCAAGAAATGAGACCCGATCTTAGCGTCTCCGGCCCCGTGGAACAATCGCGCGGTGCGCGTCGTCTCTCTCTGCCCGTCGATAACCGAGACGCTCGTCTCGCTGCGCCTCGCGGACGCCCTCGTCGGCGTCACGCGCTACTGCATTCACCCGAGGGAGGCGCTCGCGGGGATTCCGCGCGTCGGGCGGCACGAAGAACCCCGACCTCGCGGCGATTCGCGCTCTGAAGCCGGATCTCGTCTTCTGCAACGCGGAGGAGAACAGGGCAGTAGACATCGATCTGCTGAAGAGGGAGTTCCGGGTGGACGTCACGCATCCCCGCACCGTCGGGGAAATTCCCGCGCTGATTCGGCATTTCGCGGCGCGGACTGGGAGGGAGGAAGAGGGAGAGAGATTTCTTTGAAGGTGGAACGAGCTTTGGAGCGCGTCGAGGCGGGGATGCGCGGCCGGGGCCGTCGCCGCCGGCGCTTCCGGTACGTCTACCTCATCTGGAAGGACCCGTGGATGACGGTCGGCCCGCGGACGTACATCGCCGACCTGCTCCGCCGCGTGGGGGGCTCTCTTTCATTCGAAGAAAAAGAATTCTCCGAATCCGAATCCGACTATCCGACTTTCCCGGAATCCGAAATCATCGCCTCGTCCCCCGACGTCCTGATCCTTCCCGACGAGCCGTACTGTTTCCGCGAGCGTGACGCCGCGTTCTGGCGCGAACGTGTGTCGGCCGACGTCCCGCGTCGTGCGCGTCTCCGGCGACGACTTCTGCTGGCACGGGGTACGGACGCTCCGGGGCCTCGAAGCCGCGGCGGCTCTCGCCGCCGCGGCTCCCGGCCCCGCCGCGCGGGACGTCAGGACCGGGGCGCCAGGGACACGATCGAAACCGGACCGTTGACCGAAGAGAGGCGCACGACCGCGTCCGAGCCGCCGATCTCGATGAGCCGGCTGCGGTTCCCGTCCTCGCGTCGCGCGCCCGCGCAGGCGGCGGCGCGGCACGAGAGCGGCGAATGGCTCGACGTCTCGACGCGGACGGACGAGGCGTACGCGTCGGGCAGGCGGAGCGTGAGCGGGCCGTTCTCGGCGTCGGCGTCGAGTCCCTTGCCTTCCCAGCGCGTGCCGGAGAGCGTGACCGTGACGGGTCCGTTCGCCGCCTTGATCCGAACCTCGCCGGCGGCCCCCTTGAGCGTGACGGGCCCGTTGACGGCGTCGACGCTGAGGGCGCCCGAGAGACCGTTCAGGGTGACGGGGCCGTTTGCGGTCCGGATCGAGATCGTGCCGGAGAGGCTGCTCGCGGAGACCGGCCCATTCGTGGACTCGATCGAGAAATCCGCGTCGCGCGGAGCCGAGACGACGAGGAACCCCATCCAGGAGCCCTCGTCCGGGCCCTCGACCGAGACGCGGCCGCCCGCGTTCCGGAGGGCGATCTTCGGGAGCAGGGCCGCGGCCTCGCTTTCGCTGTCGCCCGCCGCGACCTTGCAGGCCGTGATCGTGAAGGCGCTCGCGTCGGCCCCTCGCACGGTCACGCCGCCGCGGCGTCCCCCGGCAAGGACGAGGCCGCGTGCCTGGGCCCTTGGAATCGTCAAGGTCTCCTCGGCGCGCGCCATCTCGAGCCCGTTGAAGCGGGCGTGGACTCCCGCGCAACCGGCGGCGGATGCGTCGCCGTCGATCGACATCGAGCGGCCGGTTCCGTGCTCGGCGCGTGCCTCGAACCCGAATCCCCCAGACAGGGCGATCGTGGCGGCGACGGACAGGGCGATCGGGGCCAGGGATCGGCTCATGAAGTCCTCCTCACTGTGGAGGAAGACGCCGGCCGCGCCCCGAGGTTTCGCCTTCAGTGCCGCCGCATGAGGTCGAGGAACTCCTCCCGGACGGCTTTCTGGAGGAAGATCCCGCGAATCGCCGATGTGACCGTCACGGCACCCGGCTTCTTGACGCCGCGCATCTCCACGCAGAGGTGCCGGGCCTCGACGACGACCATGACCCCCTGGGGCTTCAGCTCCTCCTCGAGAAATCCAGCGACCTGTTCCGTGAGGCGCTCCTGAAGCTGGGGGCGCCGCGCGAAGAAGTCGAGGAGCCGCGGCAGCTTCGAAAGGCCGACGATCTTCTCGTTCGGGATGTACGCGATGGTTCCGTGCCCGTAAAAAGGCACGAAGTGATGGGCGCACATGGAGTAGAAGGGGATCTCCTTCTCCATGACCATCGCCGTGTAATGCTCGTCGTTCGGGAACGTCGTGAGCTTCGGGCGCGTGCCGACGTCGAGGCCGGAGAAGATCTCGAGGTACATCTTGGCGACCCGGATGTCCGTGTCGACGAGATTCGGATCCTTGTCGGGACACAGCCCGAGGATCCGGATGATCTCCTTCACGTGTCGGGCGATCTGCGGGATGCGCGAGTCCGGAGCGTGGCCGTTCTCGAGGGCGACCGAGGGATCCTGGGTGAGATTTTGCGGGCTCATGCGGGCATCATACGAAACGAAGGAGAGATCGGATGACCGCGGGAGACGAACGGGCAAAGCGCGCAACGCGGATCGTCGCGACGATCGCCCGGAACGCGGAGAAGCCGGGAGCGCTCGCGGCGCTCCTCGAGGCGGGTGTCGACGTCGTCCGCCTGAACGGCGCGCACTGCGCCGCCGGAGAGATTTCCCGCCGCGTGGCTCTCGTGCGCCGCGTGTCGCGATCCCGCCGCTCGCCGACGGGTGTTCTTCTCGACCTCGGGGGCCCGAAGATCCGCGTCGGCGCGCTTTCCGGCGCCCCTCTTTCTCTCGTGAACGGCCAGACGGTGGAGATCTTTCCCGGCGCGGGCGCTCCCGAGGCGCCCGGCGGCGCGGCGCGCCTCACCGTGACCTATCCGGCGCTCCTGAACGACGTCGAGCCGGGCGCCGAGATCCGCCTCGACGACGGCCGGATCCGGCTGCGCGTGCAAAAGCGCACGAGGTCGATGGTCGTCGCGACCGTGGAGGTGGGCGGCCGCGTGAAGAGCGGGGCCGGGGTGAACTTCCCGAACTCCGCCCTGTCCGCTCCCGCGCTCACGGCGAAGGACCGGCGGGATCTCGCCGAGGGCCTCGAGGCCGGGGTGGATTTCGTGGGGCTCTCGTTCGTGCGGAGTCCCGCGCACGTCGTGCACCTTCGCCGGCTCCTCGCCCGCGTCGCACCCGAGAGCCGCCCCTGGATCGTGTCCAAGATCGAGCGGAAGGAAGCGCTCGCCGCTCTCGACGAGCTCGCCGCGGTCTCCGACGTCCTCATGGTCGCCCGGGGAGACCTCGGCGTGGAGATCGGCCTCGCGAACGTGCCTCGAGCCCAGCGCGAGATTCTCGCGGCGGGCCGCATGCACGGCGTGCCCGTGATCGTCGCGACGCAAATGCTGGAATCCATGATCGAGAACCCGACGCCGACGCGTGCGGAGGTGTCGGACGTGGCCGGCGCCGTCCATGACGGAGCGGACGCCGTGATGCTGTCGGGCGAGACGGCGGTGGGCGCGTGGCCCGTCGAGGCCGTCAAGGTGATGGCCGAGATCGCGCGCGAGGCCGAGGTGCCGGATGCGGGCTTCGTGAGCGAGGACGTGTCGCGCCCTCCGGCCGGGGACTTCGCCGCGGTCGTGGCGCACACGGCGGCCGGGATGGCGCGCGACGCGCACGCCGTGGCCATGGTCGTCTACACGGAGTCGGGGCGGACGGCCCGCCTCGCGTCGAAGAACCCTCTTTCGATTCCGGTGCTCGCGTTCACCGCGCGGGAGCGGGTGCGGCAGAAGCTGACCCTGCTCCGCGACGTCACGTCTTTCCGCGTCGCTCCGGCGCGGAGCGTCGAGGCGCTGATTCGCGCGGGAGATGCCGTCCTGTCACGCCTGCCGGGCCTCGCCGGCGCGGTCGTCGTCGAAATCTCGGGAACCGCGCAGGCCGAAGGCGCGACGAACACGGTGCGCGTGAGGCGGGTGCCGCGGGCAGGTTCTTCGGTGGAATGACGGTTAGGCTGCACGACGGACCTCCCATGGACGCACCTTGCCAGGGACCAGGCGAAACAAGGGATGAGGGTCCGGGCGTTGAACGTGTTGCAGGGCGCGAGCGAGCGCCGGGCTCCGGCCGCGGAGCTTGGCTTGCAGGTGACGCCACTCGAATTCGAGCTGGCCGACGGTTTCGGGAAGACGCGTGCGAGCACGAGGACTACCGAGCTTCGCGCGGTCGAAAGCGAAGCCGCGACGCAGGGCCTCGGCGTGAACGTGAGCGAGGTAGGCGTTGATGAGTGCGACAGGGTTCGACCGGGCCCGGAAGCGGCAAAGCTGGGGATGATGGCGATAGCCGAGAGTGCGACCTTGAAGGACCTTGCGAGCAAGGAGCGCTTCACGCCAGAGCGCTGTGAGGCCCTGGGAATCGAGATACCGAGGGTGGACGGTCCAGAGTCGCACGACGCCTCCCCTTGTGCAGCCTAACGATATCGAGTTCAGCGGCGAGCGCAGGAAGTCCGCTGCAGCGAGGGGTCAGGCCGCACCGGCCACTGCATACTGGGTTGATCGGCTCACCTGGGAGCCCTGAGCCTTGCGCGGATGTCTTGGTACGCCGCAGTGACGAGCCCTTCGAGCGAGCGGGCGTCGAGGGCATGACCGGGCTTCACCTTCACATGACGCATGTACTTGCCCGTACCCTCCAACACACCCGTTGGGTCGGCCAGCTCAGCGCCGTGAAAGAAACCCACGTTGACATGAGCCCTGAAAGAGTTGACATAGGCGAATGGCGCATCCTGAACGCACGCCGTGGGGCACCCATCGTGCATGAGCTCTCGAACGTCGGTACCGCACTGCCGCATTTGCGTGAACCATGTACGTGCTATTGCGGCCAGCTCGCTCGGTTGCGCGTTGACCCAGCGGTCAATCGCAGGATCCCGTTCGACGGCTCCCGAGAAGGTGAGAAGTGCCGGCACGGTGCAGGCCTCCGTTGCGTGCGGCCTGACGATATCGAGTTCAGTGGCGAGAAGGAAGGAGCGCAGCGACTGACGCCGAGTCTGCTGCAAGGATGAAGTGGACTCCTCCTTCATGACGTGAAACGGCATCGATGTGCCAACGTCATCGTCGAGAGGAGGCGCGGGCGAAACCGTGCTGCCATCGCCGTGGCAAACAAGCTCGCGCGAATTATCTGGGCCGTCGCCGACGCGTGGCGAGCCGTTCAAGCCGCAGTTCGACACTCAGAACGCGCCGAGACCCACTGCCTGAAACGAACGAAAGACCACGACACCCGTCAAGGGCCTTCCCGCCGACGAACGCGAAAGATGCGACAGATGAGCTCGGTCCGACCGACACGGGGACAAGCCGATAACTCCGCTGGCCCACAGAGGCCGTTGCTCAACGATTGGCTCCCCGTGTGCGGATTTCATCCTGGCCCGGAGCCCACGCCGGCTCCAACAAAAGAGGCCGTAGATACGAGTGCCGTCGTGACCCCACCGCTCATCACCATCGAGCCCGTTTCCGACGCGGCAAGAACCTCGACGACCGAGACCTTGTACTTTCTTAGAAGGAGAATTCTAAAGACCACCCGCACTTGATCCCAAGGAGGAGTCCAGATACGAGGTGTTAGGTGCCGCGTGGCTCCTTACCCCGTTGCGCCGAAGGACATATCGGCGACGAGGGGGCGTTCAATACACTGAACGACGCCGGATTCGTCGTAGTACACCTCGAGCGAGGTAAAGAAGCTGCGCTGATAGAGCACGGAGCGGACGACGCCTTGGGGATGGCAGGGCTCTTGGCCGGGGCAATCGGAAGCCGTAGGCCGCGCAGAAGCGATAAGGGGTGGGCCTAGTTGGCTCGATGGCACGCCCGCGCGACGAAGTACCTCAGCCTCATGCATTCCGATATGGACACTTGCGCGCGCGCGCCGGTCTTTCACGAGACGGAGTGCACCGGCCACGAGGAGGGCCGAGGCGACGACGCCTAGTGTGGCGAAAGTGCTCCGAGTGACATAGCTCCACCGACGAAGGCTGACGGCTTCGCGAGCTGCCCAGCCCTGCAAGGGAGGAGGCGGATCTAAGGGGTTCATGGTGAGGTTAGACCGTGGTTAGAAGCAAAGCGTTCCCCGTAACTTCAGATCGTGAATGCTGCGGCACGGCTTCCCGGGTAGCCGGCGAGCGAGGCGACGATCGGAAGCAGGCCGGTCATGGCTGGCACCGTGTCACGGACGCGGCGCGCGCGTCAAGCGCATGGGCGACGCTCCGACTGCGCCAGCCTGTCGGACTCCTCGGTCACGTCCGCTGCAACGAGTCGTGGTGCCGCGGCGTGACCAGCCGTCGTCAGTCGTCGCCTTCGCCGGGGGGCGTGGCGAGGATCGGCGGCGCCTTCGGAACGCCGTACGGCGCGATCTCGAGGTCCTCGCCATCCATCTCGTCGGGGTCGTAGGCCACGCCGAGATACGACAGTACGGTGGGAGCGACGTCGACGGACCGCGCCGCGTGGAGGACGCCCGGCGTCACCCCGGGGCCCGCGAAGACGAGCGGAACGACCGTCTCGCTTCGCGAGAGCGAGCCGTGGCCGGCGACGTATCCCTTCGTGAACCCGTAGCCGTTCTGGGGCGAGATGAAAACGTCCGGCGACCTCGGGGAGTCGAAGAACTCGGGGAGCTGCACGACGAGGTCGGGGTATTCCGTCTCGGCCGTCGCCTCGAGCCAGTCGTCCGGTTCGTGGGCGGTGCCGACGAGGGGCGCGGCGGCGGAATGGGCGTAGCCGAGCGGGTCGTCTCCTTCGAGGACGCGGTAGAGGTAGAGCGATTCGAGGCCGTCCCGGTCCTCGCGCACGATCTCGGCGCGGCCGGACGGGCCGTAGAGGGCCACCGTGCCCGACGAGGGACCCCGCGTCGCGACGAGCCGGACCTCCGGCGCCCGCGCGAGCGCCGCGGCGAAGTGCAAGGCGTCCGGAACCTTGAGGGGAGCGCCGGCCAGGGCGCGCGGCTTGCGCTTCCGGCGCGGGGCGCGGAACGCGCTCGGGACGTACTCGGCCGGCCGGTTCGCGGGGAGCCAGATCATGATGCCGCGGTAGGCCCCGACGGCGATCATGGCGTCCCCGACGTCGTACGACTTGTCCTTCCGCGCGACCGGGACGAGGACGCAGTCACCCTTGCTGCAGTCCGCCTCGGTGGGGTTCGCGAGCAGGGCACGGTTCACGAGCTCGTTCGCGTCGACGAAGGTGGCGTAGGAACGATTGCCGTGGTCGCTGACGAGGACGAAGAGGATCCGCTCGTCGAGGTGCCGGCGTCTGAGACGACGCAGGAGGCGCCCGAACGCGTCGTCGATCGCGGCCATCGCGCGCTGGAACTCGACGCTTTCGAGCCCGCTCACGTGCGCGACCTCGTCCGTGCCGACGAAGTGCGCGAAGACGAGCGGCGGCACGCGTCCCGCCGCCGCCGCGCCGGCGTAGGCGTCGCCCACGTCGTCGAGAGTCTTGCGGTCCAGGAACGACCACTCGTTCCGGGCATACGAGGCCGCGATCGCGATCCGGTTGCGCGCGTGGACGGCGACGCCCCGCGCGAGGGGCGCCGTCACGGCGACGGCATCGCCGGGAAGCCGCTCGAAGAGCGTCCGCGCCTCGGGCACGAGGTAATCGGCCGACGAGAAGATCCCGAGGATGTTCGTGTGCGCTTCCCGAATCCGCAATCGCCGGTCGAGCCAGATGTTCGCGGGGATCCCGTGATGGCCCGGCAGGAGGCCCGTCTCGATGGAGGCGAGGTTCGGATAGGTCTCGCTCGGGACCGAGGCGACCGCGGTCTTCACGCTGAGCCCCCGATCCACGATGCGCGCCTTGATGTTCGGGAGGGCACCCGCCTGGACGAGCCTCTCGAACGCCTCGCCCGACAGTCCGTCGAAGAAGAGGACGCAGACGGAGGGTCCCGAATCCGCGGCGACGCTCTCGGCGGCCGTGCGCGCGCGGGCATGTATCGAGCAGCCGGTCCCCTGCGAAAAGACGACGCCGAGCGCGGCGCACGTGGCCGCCCGGGCGGCGAGGGAGTTCTGGCGTCGCACGCCGGAAGGGTACCTGATGCCGCGGCGCTCTCCGCTGCTACCATGCGGGCGTGACCGTTTTTCGGGGCGCCGATCTGCATTGCCACTCGACGTACTCGGACGGCCTCGAGCCGCCGGCGCGGCTCGTGCAGCGGGGAGTCGAGGCCGGTCTCTCCGTGCTCGCGCTTTCCGACCACGATGCCGTCCACGGCCTGCCCGAGTTCGAGGCCGCGGCGAAAGGCACCGGCATCGTGACCGTGACCGCGAGCGAGCTTTCGACCCGTTGTGACGGGGACGACGTGCACGTTCTCGGCCTCTTTGTCGATCCCGAAGAGGCCGAGCTCCGGGCGAAGCTCGCGCGATTCCGCGAGGACCGCGACGCCCGCGGGGGAGCCATGGTCGAGAAGCTCCTCGCCCTCGGCATGCCGCTCGACGTCGAGGAGATCCGCGCCGTCGTGGGCGACGGCGCCTTCGGCCGCCCGCACATCGCGCGCGCGATGGTGGCGAAGGGGTACGTCAAGACGTTCGACGAGGCGTTCGACCGATTCATCTCGCGCGGCAAGCCGGCGTACGTGCCGAAGCCGAAGTGGAGCCTCGACGAAGCGATCGCGGCCATTCGCAAGGCGGGCGGGCTGTCGGTCGTCGCGCATCCGATCTGGTACCGCGATCCCGAGAAGGTCATCTCCCTCGGCGTCGCCGCCGGCCTCGACGGCCTCGAGGTGATTCACGCCGACCACGACGGTCAGAAAGAGAATGCGTTCTCGAGCCTCGCCGAGCGCGAAGGTCTTCTCAAGTCGGCGGGGTCGGACTACCACGGGCCGCCGGAGGGCCGCAAGCGCGTCGGAGCCTGCCTGCTCGACGAGGAGAACTGGAACCGGATGGTCGCCGCCGCGACGAAGCGCCGCGCCGAGGCGGGCCGTCCGCCTCTCGACCTCCGGCCCCGCTGAGCGGCGCCTCCCCCTGGCTACCCGGCCGCGATATTCTTCCGGCCCCGATGTCCGCCCTCGCTCCCGCCAGCCCCGAGGTCCTGCCCGCGCGCCCCGACGCCGAGCGGAGCCTCCTGGGCGCGATCCTCATCGACGGCTCGCTCCTGTCGCGCGTCATGGAGTTCCTCGTGCCGGAGGACTTCGCGAGCGACGCGCACCGACTCGTCTACGAGGCGTGCCTCGCGCTCGCGGACCGCCGCGAGGGTGTGGACCTCGTGACGGTGCAGAGCGAGCTCGAGAAGACGGGCCGGCTCGAGCGCGCGGGAGGTCCCGCGGTCCTCTCGGCGCTCGTCGACCGGGTGCCCGACGTCGAGAACGTCGAGAGCTACGCGCGTCTCGTCCGCGAGGCCTCCCTCCGGCGCCTCGTCATCTTCCAGTCGCGGCGCGCGATCCGCGATGCCGTCTCGGCCCCCGACGCCGAGACGGTCCTCGAGAACGCGCAGCGCGATCTCGTGGAGATCGCGAAGGGCTCGATCCGGGGCGGCTTCGTGAAGCTCTCGACGATCGCCGAGAAGAACGAAGTCGAGATCCAGAACATCCACGGGCGCGGCACGATGCTCACGGGGCTGCCGACGGGATTCACGCGCCTCAACGCGCTCACCCAGGGCTTCCAGAAGACCGACCTCATCGTCGTCGCCGCCCGCCCGGGCATGGGGAAGACCGCGTTCGCGCTCAACATCGCTTCGTATCTGACGATTCACCAGAAGCACGTCGTGGGCTTCTTCTCGCTCGAGATGTCGGCCGAGCAGCTCGGCTTCCGCATCCAGTGCGCCGAGTCGCGCGTGAACCTCCAGCGCCTGCGCGAGGGCCGGCTGTCGAAGGAAGAGAAGAAGGCGCTCTTCTTCTCGACGCAGCAGATGCGCGAGGCCCAGCTGTTCGTCGACGACACGCCGGCCGTCACCCTCCTCGAGATGCGCGCCCGGGCGCTTCAGCTCAAGCAGAGGCACTCCCTCGACGCGCTCTTCGTGGACTATCTCCAGATCATGGGATCGCGCGGCAAGGTCGAGAACCGCACGCAGGAGGTGAGCGCGTTCTCGCGCGGCCTCAAGGCCCTCGCGAAGGAGCTCGCCGTGCCGGTCATCGCCCTCTCGCAGCTCTCGCGGCGCACCGAGCAGCGGGGCTCCGAGAAAGAGCCCGTGCTGTCGGACCTGCGCGAGTCGGGCGCCATCGAGCAGGACGCCGACGTCGTTCTCTTCCTGTCCCGCCCCGAGTACTACGACAAGGACACCGAGCAGAAGAACGTCTGCGACGTGATCATCGCGAAGCAGCGCAACGGTCCGACCGACCGCTTCACGCTCGGCTGGTCGGGCGAGTACACGCGTTTCTCGGACCTCGCGATGGTCTCCGAGGGTCCGGGCCTCTGACCTCGCCGCTCCGTCCCACGCACGCCGTCGTCGACCTCGACGCGCTCGCGTCGAACTACCGGGCGATCGCGCGCGCGCTGCCGGCGGGGCGCGCCCCGATGCCCGTCGTGAAGGCCGACGCGTACGGCCACGGCGCCGCGCACGTGGCGACGCGCCTCGCGGCCGAAGGCGCGCGCGGTGTTCGCGGTCGCCGTCGTGGAGGAGGGGCTCGAGCTGCGGCGGGCGGGCATCACGCAGCCGATCCTCGTCATGGGATGGATCGGGAAAGATCAGCTTGGCTCCCTCGTGGAGGGGGGGCTCACGCCGAATATTCATTCGGTGGAACAGGCCGAGGAGTTGAAGAATTTCTTAGAAGGTGAAGAAAGAAGGGAAGAGGGGAGCCTTCCCGTGCATCTGAAGCTGGACACGGGCATGACGCGGCTCGGAGTTCCTCCCGCCGACGTGCCGCGGATACTCGACCTGCTCGAGGGCATGAGGAAAGAGAAGATTTTCTTAGAAGGTGTATTTCAGAATTTCGCGTCGACGTGACCGTCCCCGACGATCCGCAAACCGAGGCGCAGACCCACACCTTCGAAGAAATCCTCGCGCTCGTGCTCTCCCGCGGCCATCGCCCCACCATGATCCACACCGACAACAGCGCGGCGATGCTCGCGCGGCTGGCGAGGCATTCTCCTACCCCTTCTAAGAAATCTTTGTCTTTCTCTTCCCCCATCGCCGTCACCCACGTCCGCCCCGGCCTGGCCCTTTACGCACGGGTCCCCGGTTTCCTTTCCGAAGCAAATGATTCTCTTCGCGACGTGATGTCGTTCGTCTCCGTCGTCGACCAGGTGAAGACCGTTCCGCCGGGCACGCGCGTGGGCTACGGCGGGACGTTCGTCTGCGCGCGGACGACGACGCTCGCGATCGTGCCGGCCGGTTACGCCGACGGCGTGCCGCGGTCGCTGTCCGGGAAAGGAGCGGTGCTGATCGCGGGAACGCGCTGTCCGCTCGCGGGGCGCGTCTCGATGGACCTCACGACCGTGGACGTGACGGACCTGCCGACGCCCCCGCGACGCGGCGACGAGGCGGTCTTCTTCGGCCGGCAGGGCGGCGCGCGGCTCGGCGTCGACGAGGTCGCGGCCGCGGCCGGCACGGTCTCGTGGGAGATCCTCTGCGGTGTCGGCCCGCGCGTGCCACGTATCATTCTGTCCGGAGGCAGGATCGTGGCGCGGGAGTCGAAGTTTCTGTGAGCGCGGTTCTCGAGTTCTTCGGGCGCGGGCTCCTGAAGGTGATGGAGGGCGTCGGCCGTTTCTTCGTGCTCCTCGGAATGATGGCGCGCGGCGTCGTGACGCCTCCGTTCTCGCCCGTCGCGACGGCGCGCCAGGTCGTGCGCGTGGGCGTGGATTCGGTCCCGGTCGTGCTCCTGACCGCGTTCTTCACGGGAGGCGTCCTCGCCCTCCAGACGTTCAAGGGCTTCCAGCGGTTTCACGCCGAGGGCTACATCGGCTCGGTCGTCGCTCTCTCGATGCTCCGCGAGCTCGGGCCCGTCCTGACGGGTCTCATGGTGACCGGACGCGCCGGGAGCGCGATGGCGGCCGAGCTCGGTTCGATGCGCGTCACGGAGCAGATCGACGCGCTCGTCTCCCTCGCGACCGATCCCGTGCAATACCTGTTCGTGCCCAGGGTCCTCGCGTCGATCCTCGTCGTCCCGATGCTGGTCGTTCTCGCGGACGCGGTCGGCATCCTGGGCGGGTATCTCGTCGCCGTGAGCTATCTCGGGGCGAATCCCGTCGTGTACATGAACAACACGTTCCAGTACCTCTCGATGGAGGACATGACCTCCGGGCTCATCAAGGCGGCGGCGTTCGGCTTCCTCCTGTCCCTCGTCGGCTGCCAGTGCGGTTACGACACGAAGGGCGGCGCGGAGGGCGTGGGCCTCTCGACGACGAAGGCCGTCGTCATGGGCTCCCTCGCGATCCTCATCGCGGACTTCTTCCTGACGAAGGTGCTGTTCTGAGCGCGGCCAGCGGGGCGCCGGCCGCCGTGAAGCTCACGAAGGTCACGAAGAGCTTCGGGACGAAGACCGTGCTCTCCGGGCTCGACCTGACCGTCGCGAAGGGCGAGTCGCTCGTCCTCGTCGGGCAGTCGGGGATCGGGAAGAGCGTTCTCCTGAAACACGTGATCGGGCTCCTGAAACCCGATTCGGGCACCGTCGAGATCGACGGGGAAGATCTGTGGAAGGTGTCGGCCAAGGACCGCGACCGCGTGCGGCGGAAGTTCGGCATGTCGTTCCAGGAAGGGGCGCTCTTCGACTCGATGAGCGTGGGCGAGAACATCGCGTTTCCGCTCACGCGCCACACGAAGAAGTCGAAGAAGGAGATCGCCGATCGCGTGGCGGAGTGCCTCGAGCTCGTGCGTCTCCCCGGGATCGAGGAGAAGCGCCCGTCCGAGCTGTCAGGGGGGATGAAGCGCCGCGTGGGCTTCGCGCGCGCGATCGCGCTGCAGCCCGAGATCCTTCTCTTCGACGAGCCGACGACCGGCCTCGACCCGATCACGACGGACGTCGTCGTGAAGGTGATCGAGGAGATGCGCTCGAGGCTCAAGCCGTCGGCGATCACGATCACGCACGACCTCAAGGTCGTCTTCGGAATCGCGGACCGCGTGGGACTGCTCTCGGGAGGCAAGATTCTCGTCGACATGACCCCGAAGGAATTCGAAGAGTCGAAGGATCCGCGCGTCGCGGCCTTCGTGACCGGTGACAGCGAGCTCGCGCCCCCGGAGGCCGAGCCCGAGAGGCGCCCGGCGGCCCCGTCCGCCGAGGCGCATCCGTGAAGGGGCCCGCATGACGACCACCGCGAAAATCGGAGCGTTCTTCGTCGCCGTTCTCCTCGCCCTGGGCGTGCTCATCCTGAAGATCGAGGACATCCACTTCGGGAAGAAGGCGCGCACGAACTCGGCGGACGCGCACTTCAAGGACGTCGCGGGCCTCGACGACAAGTCCGCCGTGCGGATCGCCGGCGTGCGCGTCGGCAAGGTGGACGGCATCTCCCTTCGGCCGGACGGCACCGCGGTCGTGCACCTCGCGCTCGATCCGATCGTCGAGCTCCATGAGGGCGCGATCGCCCAGGTGAAAGCCCTCGGCATGCTGGGCGACAAGTACGTGGAGCTGACCGCCGGCGACCCGGCGGCCGCGCGCCTCCCGAACGGCGTTCTCCTCGAGGGGACCTCGGGAACGGGATTCGACGACATCACGAAGCTCGCGGCCGACATCGGGAAGGACCTCAAGGAGGTCTCGTCCGCGATGGCGGGGTCCCTCGGCGGCCCGAAGGGCGAGGACCGGCTGAACCGGATCGTCGACAACCTCGGCCGTCTCGCGGAGTCGCTGCGCGAGCTCGTGGATTCCAACCGCGGCAACGTGGACGTGATGCTCGCGAACCTCAAGGCCCTCTCGGAACAGATGAAGCTGACCGTCGCCCGCGTGGACCGCATGCTGGACGAGAACCGCGTGGGCGTGAAGGACGCGATCTCGAACATGGACGACGTCACGGGGAAGCTGAAGACGACGGCCGACAACCTGAATTCGATCACCGGCAAGATCGACACGGGGCAGGGCACGCTCGGCAAGCTCCTGAACGACGACGAGACGCACAAGAACATGAACGACGCGCTCAAGTCCGTGAAAGACGGCGTCGAGTCGCTCTCGGGCACGCTCGGGCGCCTCAATCGGCTGCAGCTCGACATCGGATTCCGGGCCGAGTACGCGACGCGTCCGCGGGACGGGAAGTATTACTTCACGCTGGACGCGATCCCCAAGGAAGGAAAGTTCTACCGCCTGGAGATCGGCGCGGTTCCGCACGGCAAGCGCGAGGACGTCCTCGAGACGTCCACGGTCACGTTTCCCGACGGCAGCCAGCAGACGATTTCGACGACGGGCCAGCACTACGTGGACCAGTTCGTTCTCTCGGCGCAGCTCGGGTACCAGTTCCGGAACACGATCCTCCGGGCCGGAATCATCGAAGGGCGAGGGGGCCTCGCGATCGAGCAGGCCTTCAAGGCCGACGCGTTCCGCCTCGCGGGAGAGGTGTGGGACTTCACGCGGCCCGACCTGAACGGGCACGTGAAGCTCTACACCCGCTGGAATGCGAGCCCGAACCTCTACGTGACGGGCGGCATCGACGACCTCCTGAATCCGGGGCTCCGGTCGCCGTTCCTCGGCGCGGGCATCCGCTGGAAAGACGAGGACCTCAAGGCCATCATGGGCAGCATCCCGATCCCGAAGTAGAGCCGGGGAATGGCCCGCAAGAACGCCACCGTCTTTTCCTGCACGGCCTGCGGGGCGCAGAGCCCGCAGTGGATCGGGCGCTGCCCCGAGTGCGGCGCGTGGAGCACGCTCGTGGAGGAGCGCTCGGCCGACGCGCCCCCGCGCGGCGGAGCCCCGGCGGTCTCGTCCTCTTCCGGGGCCGTCCGGCTCTCCGACGTCGCCGCGGCGGCGGTGCCGCGCATTCCGACGGGCGTCGCCGACATGGACCGCGTCCTCGGCGGAGGCCTCGTGCCGGGGTCGGTCGTCCTCGTGGGCGGCGAGCCCGGGATCGGCAAGTCCACGCTCCTGCTCCAGGTCGCGGCGCGCCTGGCGGAACGGCTCGGGAGCGTTCTCTACGTCAGCGCGGAGGAGTCCGCGCAGCAGGTGAAGATGCGGGCGGACCGGCTCTCCGCGTCGGCGCCCGGCCTCTTCCTTCTGCCCGAGACGTCGCTCGAGGTCATCCTCGATGCGGCGAAGGCGCGCGACTTCGGGGCGATCGTCGTGGATTCGATCCAGACGATCTCCTCCTCGGATTCGCCGGCCGCCGCCGGCTCGGTCACGCAGGTGCGCGCCTGCGCGAGTCTTCTTTCGGTGCTCGCGAAGACGACGGGCGTCCCGGTATTTCTCATCGGCCACGTCACGAAGGACGGAACGCTCGCCGGCCCCAAGGCGCTCGAGCACCTCGTCGACGCGGTTCTCTCTTTCGAGGGCGAGCGCTTCCACGCGCACCGCGTCGTGCGGGCGCTGAAGAACCGGTTCGGCCCCGTGCACGAGCTCGGAGTCTTCGAGATGACGGGCGCCGGCCTCGTCGAGGTCGCGAACCCGTCGGCGCTGTACCTCGGAAGCGGGGCGGGAGCGCGCCCGGGCTCGGTCGTGCTCGGCGGCGTGGAAGGCACGCGGCCGCTCCTCCTGGAAGTGCAGGCCCTCACCGTCGAAGCGAAATACGGGAGTCCGCGCCGCACCGCGATCGGCTTCGACGGCATGCGCCTCGCGCTCCTTCTCGCGGTCCTGGAGCGCCACGGCGACGTGAAGCTGTCCTCGTACGACGTCTTTCTGAACGTGGCGGGCGGGGCCGAGAGCGCGGAGCCCGCCGCCGACCTCGCCGTCGCGGCCGCCGTGGCGGGCAGCCACCGCTCCCGGGCGCTTCCGACAGGCACCGTCGTGTTCGGTGAAGTGGGCCTCCTCGGCGAAGTCCGCGCGGTTTCGGACGCAGCGCTCAGGCTGAAGGAGGCGCTGTCGCTGGGCTTCCGCTCGGCGTTCATCCCGGCCGGCAACGCGGGGGAGGCGGCGGTGTTCCCCGACCTCTCGGTCATCCCCCTCCGGAGCGTCGAAGAGCTGCTCGCGCGGACCGTGACCCCTGTTTCTAGACCGGACGGGCGCCGAGCAGGCGGGCGGGAAGGAACAGGAGCGCCTTCAGGAACGCGAAGACGCCGCCCACGGCGATTCCGACGAGCTTGAAGGGGAGAAGAAGCAGCCACACGAACGGGAAGGCGACGAGTGCGAGGAGCGCGAGCGGCCAGCAGAGGCAGAACAGGACGAGCCAGAGCAGGAACTTCGCCATCTCGAGCCTCCCCGGGCGGACGTACGCACGGACGGGGCTTTTTGTTTTGGCGCTGATTTGCTTGCATCATGGCCGCCGGCGGCGGCGCGGTTAAAGTGCTCCCCGGGGGAGAACCCATGACGAAGCAGCTGGACCTCACGAAGCTCGATCTCATGGACGCGCTCGATCTCGCCATCCTCATCGAACAGGAAGCCATGGAGCGCTACGAGGAGCTGACGGCCGTGATGCGCGAGCATCGCACCGAAGACGCCGCGGCCTTCTTTCACTTCATGGCGAAGGCCGAGGCGAAGCACGGCGCCGACCTGCTCGCCGAGCGGGCGAAGCAGTTCGGCAAAGCGCCCCGCCGCGTCGACCGCTCGCTCCTCTGGGACGTCGAGGCGCCGGGCTACGAGACCGTCCACGATTTCATGACGCTGCGCGAGGCCCTGAAGGTGGCGATGGACGCCGAGGTGAAGGCCTACGGCTATTTCGAACAGGCCCTGAAGCTTCCGCTGGCTCCGGCGGTGAAGAAGCTGTTCGAGGAGCTTCTCCAGGAAGAGATCGTCCATCAGGACATGGTCGGGAAGGAGCTCGCGAAGGCTCCGCCGGAGGAAGGCGCGAAGCCCGAGGATTTCGCCGACGAGCCCGTGGCCCAGTAGCCCGGTAGCCCAGTAGCCCCAGCCCTCAGGCCACGAACGGCGTTCCGGTCAGCCTCTCGTACGCCTCGACATAGCGCGCGCGTGTGCCCGCCACGACGTCCGGAGGCAGCACGGGCGCCGGTGGCGTCTTGTTCCAACCGGTCTTCTCGAGGAAGTCGCGCACGAACTGCTTGTCGTAGGACGGCGGCGAGCCCCCCGGCTTCCACGTCTCTCTCGGCCAGAAGCGCGAGGAGTCGGGCGTGAGCGCTTCGTCGATCCACACGACGCCGCCGGCGTCGTCCAGGCCGAACTCGAACTTCGTGTCGGCCAGCAGGATTCCGCGCACCTCGGCGTACGCGGCCGCCGCTCCGTAGAGCGTGAGCGTGAGGTCGCGGAGGCGCCCCGCGAGCGCCTCGCCGATGGCGGACGCCATGGCGGCGAAGGGGACGTTCTCGTCGTGGCCCGTTTCTGCTTTCGTGGCGGGCGTGAAAACCGGCTCTCCGAGGCGGTCCGCCTCGCGGAGCCCGGCGGGCAGTCGCTGGCCGCAGACGGCGCCGGTTTTCCGGTAGTCCTTCAGACCCGAGCCGGCAAGGTAACCGCGAGCCACGCACTCGTAGGGCACGACGCGGCACTTCCGCGCGAGGACGGCGCGCCCCCGAAGGAGCTCGCCGTGCGGCGCGAGGACGCCGCCGAAACGCGCGGAGTCGGTCTCGACGAGGTGGTTCGGCACCACGTTCGCGAACTTCCGGAACCAGAAATTCGAGAGCCCGGTCAGGATCCTCCCCTTGTCGGGGATGCCGGGGCTGAGGACCGCGTCGAAGGCGGAGATCCGGTCCGTGGCGACGAGGAGAACGCGATCTCCGAGGTCGTACACGTCGCGCACTTTGCCGCGCCGCGGCGGCGGGAGCCCGGGGAGGAGGGTCTCGAGAAGGGCCTGTGCCATCCCGCGATTCTAGTGGCAGCTTGCCGCGATAGACTTCAAGGGTCTCCGGGCCGCGGTCCGGCGGAGGTTTCATTGCTCAAAATTTCGATCCTGAACGGCAAGGCCCGCCCAGCGCGCGCCGACGCCCATGTCGTGTTCGCGGCCGGAGAGGGCCGTACGAAGGCCCTGGCGTCGCTTCCGGCCGACCTCAGGGCTCGCGTCGCCGCGGCCGCGCCCGCCGCGCCCTCGGCAGACGGAGCCGTTTTCACGCTGCCCCTGGAGGGCAAGCGCGCGGCGCGCCTTTACGTCCTCGGCGCCGGCAAGGAGACGGAGATCGCTCCTCGAAAGGCGCGGGGCATGCTGCGCACCGCCGTGAAGACGCTGAACAACATCGGGGAGTCCTCGGCGATCCTCGATTTTCCGTTCACGCTCAAACGGATGGACGCCGCCGCATCCCGGGAATTCCTCCTCCGGTCGCTTCTTCTCGCCGACTACGGGTTCCCGCACTACAAGACGGGCGAGCCCGAGAAGAAGACGCTCGCCGCGATCGCCCTGGAACCCACCGGCGCCTTCGCGAAGACCGAGCGCCGGGAGATCGAGGACGCCCGGGCCGTGGCGCGCGTCGCCCGCCTCGTGCGCGACCTCGGCAACACGCCCTCGAACGACATGCGGCCGCGCGACTTCGCGGACCGCGTTCGGAAGGAAGCGAAAGACCGCGGCGTCAGGGTGACGGTCCTCGACAAGAAGGCGATCCGCCGCGAACGCATGGGAGGTCTCATCGCCGTCAACCGGGGCGCGGTGGAAGAGCCGCGCGTCGTCGTGCTCGAGCACAGGGGCGGCCGGAAAGGCGAAGCGCCCGTAGCGCTGGTCGGAAAGGGCGTCACCTTCGACTCGGGCGGGATCTCGATCAAGCCGGCCGACAAGATGGGCGAGATGAAGTGGGACATGATGGGCGCCGCCACGGCGATGGGCGTCGTCCTCGCGGCCGCGGATCTCGGCCTGCGCGTGAACCTCGTCGCGGTGGCAGCCCTCACCGAAAACCTCCCCTCCGGCTCGGCGTACAAGCCGGGCGACATCGTCCGCTTCCGGAACGGCAAGACCGCCGAGATCGACAACACGGACGCCGAGGGTCGGATCATCCTGGCGGACGCGCTCGACTACGCCGCCGAATGGAAGCCCGCCGTGATCCTGGACTACGCGACACTCACGGGCGCCGCGCTCGTGGCGCTGGGGCTCGAGGCGGCCATCGTGTTCACGGACCACGACGCTCTCGCGAAGGAGCTCGTGAGCGCCGGCGAGACGACCGACGAGCGCCTCTGGCGCCTGCCGATGTGGGAGGAGTACAAGGAGAACATCCGGTCCGACTGGGCGGACATGAAGAACACGGGCGGACGGTGGGGCGGCTCGATCAACGGCGCCATGTTCCTCAAGGAATTCGTCGACGCGAAGACGCCGTGGGCCCATCTCGACATCGCGGGCACCGCGTACTACGACCGCGACTACGCCGGCTATCCCGTCGGCGCCACGTCCTTCGGGCTGGGCATGACGCTTCGCTGGCTGCGCGGGAGACAGGCCGGCACGGGCGGCGGGCGCCGCGGCCGCTGATTCGTGCTCACGTCGCTCCGCGTCCGTGACCTCGCGGTCCTCGAGGACGTCGAGGTGGCGTTCGCGGAGGGCCTGACGGTTCTCACCGGAGAGACGGGCGCCGGCAAGTCGCTCGTCGTGGACGCCTTGACGCTTCTCGCGGGCGGACGGGCCGACACCGCGCTCGTCCGGGCGGGCGCGGAGAGGCTCGTGGTGGAAGGCGCCTTCGACTGCGACGATTTCGAGGCGCGCGCGATCCTGACGGAGGCCGGCCTCCTCGAGGAGGGGAGCGGCGGAGCGTTCGAGGTCGTCGTGCGGCGCGAGGTCGCGGCGGGGGGCAAAGGCCGGCTCCTCGTGAACGGCTCTCCGGCGGCCCTGAAGACGCTGCAGGAGATCGCTCCGCGCCTTCTCGTCCTCCAGGGTCAGGCGGAGGCGCGGGAGCTTCTCGATCCAGACGCGCCACGCCAGCTTCTCGACCGGTACGCGGGCCTCGAGGAGAAGTCGGCGGCGGCGGCCGCGCTCTTTCGCGAGTGGCGCGCGCGCCAGGGAGAGGTCGAGCGCCTCGAAGGCTCGGCGGCGGATCGCGCACGTCGGCTCGACCTGCTCGGGTATCAGATCGACGAGATCGACAAAGTGAGGCCGGAGGAAGGAGAGGACGAGAAGATTTCCTCTGAAAGGAAGAGATTGGCGAACGTCGAGCGAGAGGGAAAACTGCTCGCTGAAGCGATCGCGGCGCTGGAGGACGACGAAGGGGGCGCCCTTCGCGCGGCGGCCGCGGCCCGCTCTTCTCTTCATGCACTCGAAGAAATCTCCTCTTCGTACGCCGCCCGAAGCGCCGTCCTGGCCGGAGCGATCGAGGCGATGCGCCAGGTGGCTTTCGAAACCTCCCGCGATCTCGAAGGCCTCGAGGCCGATCCCGCGCGCCTCGCGTTCGTCGCCGAACGCCTCGACGCTCTCGCGAAGCTGAAGCGGAAATACGGCCAGACGCTCGGAGACGTACTCGCGCGGCGCGAGGTCCTCGGCCGGGAGCGCGACGAGCTGGCCGACCTCGAGGGTGCCGTCCGGAAGGCGGAGGAAGCGGCGGAGAAAGCCTTCGCGGCGTACCGGCGGGCCGCGCTCGATATGTCCGCCGCCCGCGAAGCCGCCGCGCCCCGGCTCGGCCGCGCCGTGGAGGCGCACCTGCGCGACCTCGCGTTCCTGAAGTCGTCGTTCTCGGCGGCGGTCACGCGCCGCGAGGAGGAGGGGAGCCGCTTCGCGGCGGGAGGCCTGCGCGTCTCGTTCGGCGCGCACGGCATCGATCAGGTGGGGTTCGTCTTCGCTCCGAATCCCGGAGAGCCGGCGCGGCCGCTCCAGAAGATCGCCTCGGGCGGCGAGCTGTCGCGCGTCCAGCTCGCCCTCGCCGCGGCGCTCGCGGCCGAGGCGGCGAGCGGTGAGAGCGGGCCCCCGCGCCGGGGCGGACCGGTCAGGACGTTCGTGTTCGATGAGGTGGACGCGGGCGTCTCGGGCGCCACGGCCGAGGCCGTCGGCCGAAAGCTGCGCGGCCTCGCGGCGAAGGAGCAGATTCTCGTCGTCACGCATCTCGCGCAAGTGGCGGCGGCCGGTCAGCGCCACTTCTCGGTGTCGAAGGAAGCGGCGAAGGGCCGCACCCGCACGCGGGTGGAGGCGCTGAGCGGCGGGGGACGCGTGGAGGCCGTCGCCGCGCTCCTGGCCGGGGCTTCCGTCGGGGAGGCGGCGCGAGCCCAGGCGAGGCAGCTTCTCGGCGCTTTCACGGAACCCGGGCCCGGCCGCGCCGCCCGGCGCCCGGCCTGACGCCGCCTCGTCGCGGGGCTGAGATTGTTTCGCTAACGATTCCCCGTATAATGCGCTCCAGCACCTCGTAAATATTTGCGTCTGCAAGACTTGTTAGATTTCAACGGATCTGTGCAAAAGCCTGTGCGTTTCGCCTCGGGAACCGGCTCGAATCGCCGTTTTTACATGGTTTTTTCCGGTTCGCACAGGTGCCTGTGCAGGCACCCGATTCCCGCCGTTTGCGGCTTTGGTATCGTGCGATTTCGATGATGTTGCGTTCCTATCGCGGCGTTTCCCCGAGGCTCGGCGCGCGCGTCTACATCGCCGAGACGGCGGCCGTCATCGGCGACGTCGTTCTCGGTGACGACGTCTCGATCTGGTTCTCCTCCGTCGTGCGCGGAGACTGCTGCCACATCCGGATCGGCGCGCGCTCGAACGTGCAGGACAACTGCACCCTCCACGTGACGAACACGACCGGGCCCCTCACGCTCGAGGAGGAGGTCACGCTCGGGCACAACGCCGTCGTGCATGCCTGCACGATTCGCCGGGGCGTGCTCATCGGCATGAACGCCACGGTCCTGGACGGCGCCGATGTCGGCGCGAGCGCCCTCGTCGGCCGCGGGTTCCGTCGTTCTTCCGGGTACGACGATTCCTCCCGCCACGCTCTGGGCGGGTAACCCCGCGACGCAGAAGCGCGATCTCTCGCCGGGCGAGATCGAGAGGCTGAAGACCTACTGGAAGAACTACCTCGAATACAAGGCGGAGTACCTCCGCGCCGACCCGTCGTGATCGCGAGCGTCAAGGGCACGCGCGATCTCCTCCCGCCCGACACGCGCGCGTGGAACCGCGTCGAGGCCGTGGCCCGCGACGTATTCGCGCTCTACGGATTCGATGAAATCCGGACCCCGGTCCTCGAGTCCACCGAGCTGTTCGTGCGGAGCGTGGGGGAGTCCTCGGACATCGTCCACAAGGAGATGTACACGTTCAAGGACCGCGGCGACCGGTCCGTGACGCTGCGCCCCGAGAACACCGCGGGCGTCGCGCGCGCGTTCGTCGAGCACGGGCTCTCTCAGGCCGGCCGGCCGTGGAAGCTCTTCTACATGGGGCCGCAGTTTCGGTACGAGAGACCGCAGAGGGGCCGATACAGGGAGTTCCGGCAGATCGGGGCGGAGGTGCTCGGCGACCCGACGGCGCTGATCGACGCCGAGGTCATCGTGATGCTGTTCGATTTTCTCGGGCGGCTGGGATTCACGGGGCTCTCGGTCTCGCTCAATTCGGTCGGGACGGAAGAGGAGAGACCGGGATTCATCCAGGCGCTGCGCGCCTGGTTTTCTTCGAAGGAAAATCTGCTGGACGACGACGACATGCGGCGCCTCGAGCAAAACCCGCTTCGAATCCTCGATTCGAAGAATCCCCGCCTCGCGGAGTGGCTCGCCGATCCCTCTCTGCCGAGCATGCTCGATCACCTTTCCGAGAAATCTTCCGACCATCACTCTTCGCTCCTGCGGCTCCTGGAAGCGAGCCGCGTCCCGTATCGTCTCGAGCCCCGGCTCGTCCGGGGTCTCGACTACTACACCCGCACCGTCTTCGAGGTGACGGCCCTGGGCCTCGGCGCCCAGAATGCGCTCGTCGGCGGCGGCCGTTACGACAAGCTCATCTCGGACCTCGGGGGCCCGAAGACGCCCGGGATCGGCTTCGCGATCGGAGAGGACCGCCTCGTGGACGTCCTCCCGGAAGCCTTTCGGAATGCGGCGCTCGAGGCGACGCGCCCCGTTGCCGTCGTGCCGGTCGGCAGCCCCGACATGTTCGAGGCGTTCGCGGTGGCGGGCGAGCTGCGGCGCGGAGGCATCGCCGTGGACCTCTTCTCAGGCCAACGCGGCCTCGGCCCGACGCTCAAGGCGGCGGAGAAGGCGGGGGTCTCTCTCGCCGTCCTCGTCGGCCAGGAAGAGACCGCCCGCCGCGCCGTGGTCGTGAAGAACCTCGCGGAGAGGTCGCAGGAAGAGCTGCCTCGCGAGGGCCTCGCCGACGCTCTTCGGGCGCGTCTGTAAGATCGGCCGCCATGTCCGCTGCCTCACGCACCCCCGCAGGGACCCTGCGCCCCGAGCACGTCGGAAAGACCGTGCGCGTCATGGGCTGGGTCAACCGCCGCCGCGATCACGGCGAGCTCGTGTTCATCGACCTCCGCGACCGTTCGGGACTCGCCCAGGCAGTTTTCGACGCGCGGTTCCTCCCGGATGCCGGCGTTCTCGCCCTCGCGAAAGAGCTCCGGAGCGAGTTCGTCGTGGACGTCACGGGCAACGTCGTCGCCCGCGACGCCGACGCCGTGAACCCGGACCTCCCGACCGGCGCGATCGAGGTGCGCGCGACGTCCCTCGCGATCCTGAACCGGGCCGACACGCCGCCGTTCCCGATCGAGGACGGAATCAAGGCGTCCGAGGACCTGCGCCTCACGCACCGATACCTCGATCTCAGGCGCCCGGAGATGACGCGGAAGTTCATGACGCGCAGCGCGGTCACGATGTCGATCCGCGAGGTGCTGCACGCCGAGGGCTTTCTCGACGTCGAGACGCCGATCCTCACGAAATCGACGCCCGAGGGCGCCCGCGACTTCCTCGTTCCGTCGCGCGTCCACCCGGGCGAGTTCTATGCCCTCCCGCAGTCGCCGCAGCTCTTCAAGCAGCTCCTGATGGTCTCGGGGATGGAGCGCTACTACCAGATCGCCCGCTGCTTCCGCGACGAGGACCTTCGGGCGGATCGCCAGCCCGAGTTCACGCAGGTGGACATCGAAATGTCGTTCCCGAGCGAGGAGGCTGTCTTCGCGCTCGTCGAGAAGCTGTTCGCGAGGGTGTTTCCTCCGCTCGGCATCCCGTGTCCCGCCACGTTCCCGCGGATGACGTACGACGAGGCGATGGAGCGGTTCGGGATCGACCGGCCCGATACGCGGTTTGGGCTGGAGCTCGGAAACTTCAAGGAACTGGAAGAAAAGATTTCTTCGAAGGTGGAAAGAGTCAAGGGTCTGCGCGTTCCCGGTGGCGCCAGTTTTTCCCGCAAGCGGCTGGACGACATCGAGAAGGGGGCGCGCGCGGCGGGGGTCGAGTGGTTCTTCTGGGTGAAGACGGCCGCCGCCGGCAGCTGGAATTCCAATTCTAAGAAATTCTTCGACGACGAGTCGATTGCGCGCATGCGCGCCTCGTTTGGCGCGGGTGAAAACGATCTCGTTCTTCTCGCTGCCGGAAAAGCAAAATCCGTCTTCGATTTTCTCGGCGCCCTGCGCGGCCAGATCGCCCGCGAGGAGAAGCTCATCCCGGAGGGGCGCTACGACTTCCTGTGGGTGACGGGCTTCCCGCTTCTCGAGTGGCACGAGGAGGACGCGCGCTGGTACGCGATGCACCACCCGTTCACGTCGCCGCGCGAGGAGGACCTCCCGTTCCTGGAGAGCGATCCCGGCCGGGTGAAGGCGCGGGCGTACGACGTCGTCCTGAACGGCATGGAGCTGGGGGGAGGATCCATACGGATCCACCGGCCCGACGTTCAGTCGCGCCTCTTCACGGCACTCGGGATCGGCCCGGAGGAAGCGCGCGCGAAATTCGGTTTCCTCCTCGACGCGTTCCGCTTCGGCGCGCCGCCGCACGGAGGAATCGCGCTCGGGCTCGACCGCATGCTCATGATCCTGACGGGTTCGTCCTCCATCCGCGACGTCATCGCGTTTCCGAAGACGGCCTCCGGCACGGACCTCATGACGGATTGCCCGAATCCCGTGTCGCCCGAGCAGCTCGCCGAGCTCCACATCGCGCTCGCGAAGCCGCCGAAGGCCGAGGGCTGAAGAGAGAATCTTTTGTTAAGAGAAGAGAAGAATTCTTAGAAGGCTGAAGAGAAGAAGAGAAGATTTCCTAGAAGGGGGAGAGGGGAAGGGCGTGCGGTTGGGGAAGGCTCGGCAGCTCTCGTCCTTCTCGTTCGTGGCGGCCGGGGTTCGCACCCGTGTCATCGTCGGCGAGGGCGCATACGCCGGCTTGGACAGGCGCTTGCGTGCCATCGCGCCGGGCCGGTGGTTTCTCATTACTTCTAAGAAAATCTTCAAACTGCACGGCGACAGGTTCGCTGTCGCTGGAGGCGCTGAGAGGGTCTTAAGCAAAAATCCCCTCTTCGTCCCCGACGGCGAAGCCGCCAAAACCTGGTCCGTTCTCGGCCGGCTTCTGGAGGAGCTGGTTCGCCGCGGCCTTCGCCGCGACGGGGGAGTCGTCGCGCTCGGAGGCGGGACCGTGGGGGACGTGGCGGGCCTCGCGGCGGCGCTCGCCCTGCGCGGCGTCCCGGTCGTCCAGGCGCCGACGACGCTTCTCGCGGCGTGCGACAGCGCGCTCGGCGGCAAGACGGCCGTCGATCTCGCCTCTGGCAAGAATCTCGCGGGGGCCTTTCACGCGCCGCGTCTCGTCGTCGTCGACACGTCGACGCTCGAGACGCTTCCGCCGCGCGCGTTCAGGTCCGGCCTCGCGGAGGTCGTGAAGACGTCCTTTCTCGACGCGGGCTTCCACCGCGCGATGGCGCGCCTCGAGACGCCTCTTGCCGCGCGCGAGTCGGCCGCGGTGACGGAGGCCGTGCGCCGCTCGCTCGCCGTGAAGGCGCGGGCCGTATCGCGGGATCCATTCGAACGCACGGGGGAGAGGGCCGCCCTGAACCTGGGCCACACGGTCGGCCACGCCCTCGAGACCGCGTCGGGTCATCGATTGCAGCACGGAGAGGCCGTCGCCTGGGGCCTGCTCGCGGCCCTGCGTCTATCCGTGGCGCGCGCGGGACTCGCGCCTCGGGCCGCCGACGCGCTGGCGCGGCGCGTCATGCGCCTCGTGTCGCCGCCCGTCCCTACGCGGGCCGCGGTGCGCCGCACGCCGGATTTCCTCGCCGGCGACAAGAAGGCCGATCGTGCCGGGCTCAACGCCGTGCTCCTCGCGGGCCCCGGCCGGCCGAGGCTCGTGCGGGTGGAAAGGGCCGAGCTCGCGGGGGCATTCGAGGAGAGCCTCGGGCGCTACAATAGGGTTGGATGGGTGTCGCCCGGGTTCCGCGCCTGAGGATCGTGACGGCTCTGCTCGTCGCGCTGATCCTCGTCTCCATCGTCCCGCTCGCCCTCCTGCACTTCAGCCTCATCGGCATCAACCGGGATGCCCTCGAAACGGCGGAGAAGAAGTACCTGAAAAACAGCTCCGTGACGCTTGCCGAGAGCTTCGACACGTACATCACGAACGCGCAGTCGCAGCTCAAGAAGATCGCGGACGGGATCCGGCTCGCGAGCTCGATGTCCACGGATCCCTTCTTCTACCTGTCCAAGAAACAGCTTCTGCGGGAGTACTCCGACGCCGAATCGAGCTTCCCCGTCCTCAGGGCCCTCGATCGGGACGGAGTCGCCTCGGGGGCGGACGACGGCCCGCTCGACCCGGACGTCGAGCGCCCTCTGCGGCAGGCCTACAACGCCGCGATGCGCGGCGAGTCCTACGTCGCCGATCCGATCTTCCCGAAATCGTATCCGGACGGCGCGCTCGTTCTCGCCGTGCCCGTGCGGCCCTCGGAGGGCCAGGAACCGATCGGCGCCGTCGAGGCCCTGCTCTCCCTCAGGCCCATCAAGGCGAAGCTGGACGAGGAGGGGCGGGGCGGCGTCCTCGCGTACGTCGTGGACCGCTCCGGCTCTCTGATCCTGGCGAGCGATGCCACGGCCTTCCGCTCGAAGGACGTGCACCAGCTCGATCTCGTGAGCGAGTTCATCGCGCATCCCGTGAGGATCACGAAGTCGTACATGCGGGGCGAGGGGAAGACGGCGCACCGGGTCCTCGGCACACTCGCGACGATCCCGACGCCGGACTGGGGCGTCATCGTCGAGAAGGACGAAGCGGCGGCCTACGCATCGGTCTCCCAGATGCAGAGAGAGTCCTCGAAGATCGCCGTGTTCTCGCTCCTGTTCGCGGCGTTCGTCGCCCTCGCGGCGGCGCGCCTCCTGGCGCATCCCCTCGTCGAGCTGGTCGAGAAGGTGCGGTCGATCGCGGAGGGCAACTTCAAGCAGCGCGTCGGGGTGCGGGGCGTCCGGGAGCTCGCCGAGCTGTCCGAGACGTTCAACTCGATGTCCGACTCGATCGAGAAATCGGTCGACAAGCTCAAGCTCGCGGCGAAGGAAAACCAGGAGCTGTTCATCAATTCGGTGCGGACGCTCGCGGCCGCCATCGACGCGAAGGACCCGTATACCCGCGGCCATTCCGAGCGCGTCGCGCGATACGCCGTCGTGCTCGCGCGCCACATGGATCTCTCGCCCGAGGAAGTGCGCGTCGTGCGCCTGTCCGCCCTCCTCCACGACGTCGGAAAGATAGGCATCGACGACCGCATCCTGCGGAAGCCCACGGCCCTCACGAGCGACGAGTTCGAGATCATGAAGACGCACCCGGCCAAGGGCGCGCTCATCATGGGCCAGATTCCGCAGCTCAAGGACGTGATCCCGGGCATCAAGCACCACCATGAAAAATGGTCGGGCGGCGGCTATCCGGACGGGCTGAAGGGCGAGGGGATTCCGCTGATCGCGCGGGTCGTGGCCGTGGCGGATACGTTCGACGCGATGACGACGACGCGTCCCTATCAGAAGGCCATGCCCATCAACTACGTCATCAAGCAAATCATGTCGTTCGGCGGGAAGGCGTTCGATCCGGCGGTGATCGCCGCGCTCGACAAGGCGTGGTCTTCCGGCGACTTCGAGTTCCTGGGCGAAGAGGTTCCGCTGAAGGCCACTGCTTGAGGGCTCCGACGGCCCTTGCCGCGCGCTTTTCGTCGGCCGTTCTGGCGCTGGCGGCCGGACTCATCGGATGCGGAAGCACCTCGATGCCTCCGAAGGAGAATCCCGTTCTATCGGACCTCGTCGACTATCGAAGCGGCCTCTCGATGCTGCGGGAAGGCCGGACGGACGAGGCCATCCAGCTCCTCCTCCGCGCCCGGACGAGCTCGCCCCGGGATCCGCACGTGCCGAATGCGCTCGGCCTCGCCCTCCTCTACAAGAAGGACTACAAGAGCGCCGTGGGCGCGTTCTCGGATGCGCTCCGCCTCGACGGCTCGTTCGTCGAGGCACGGAACAACCGGGGGGTCGCGCAGATGGAAGCGGGGCGCTTCAACGAGGCGGAAGTGGACTTCCAGGCGGTTCTCGACGGCCCGCCGACCCCGGAGAAGGCGAATGCGCATTACAACCTCGGGCTCCTCCATCGCCGCCGGGAGGCCTGGCGCGACGCCGAGCGAGAGTTCTCGCTCGCGCTCGCCGATTCGCCGGACAACGACCGCGCGTTCCGCGAGAGAGGTCTCGCCCGCGTGAAGCTCGACGACTTCAAGGGCGCGCTCGAGGATTTTCTGTCCGTCCTGAAGAACGAGCCCCGCGACCCGGTGGCGAACTACCAGGCCGCGATCTGCCTCCTGTCGAGCGGCCACCGCGAGCTCGCCGCGCGCTACATGCAGCGCACCGTGAGCGCCGCCCCCGAGAGCGACGAAGGCCGCCGCGCGCGCCGCTTTCTCGCGAACGAGCCACCGGCTGCCGGAGTCGAACGATGAGCTTCGCGGACGCCCTCGAAGGCCTTCTCGACGCGCCCGGCGCCCTGGGAGCCGCCTTCCTCGACCCGCAGGGCGAGATCATCGCCCGCGTCGGCGACAGCGGCGCGACGGAGGTCCTCGGCGCCTACCAGTCCGTGTGGATGGGAGAGCTGCGCCGCGCCGCCGAGCGGTCCCAGCTCGGCGAGATCGCCGATCTCACGTTCGAGTTCGAGAAGCGCCGGATCCTGACGACGCACGTGAAAGCGGGCTATTTCGTCCTCGTCGTCTTCGACGCGGAGGGACAGACGCACACGGCGCGACCGCGCCTCGACGCGGCTCGCGTGCGCCTCGCGGCCGAGATCTCCTGAGCCCCGGGTCCTGCTAGTCTCGGGAGCCGATGGCCTCCGACGAGCGCGACCGTCCGTCCGTCTTCGCCCGCCTGAAGCGCGGCCTCTTCATGACCCACACCGAGCTCCTCGCGAAGATGGGGAGCGCGGTGAAGGCCACCTTCGAGCCGGATCCCGCGGCGCTCGAAGCGCTGGAGGATGGCCTTCTCGCGGCGGACGTCGGGCCGACGACGGCCGCTGAGCTCGTGGCCGCCGTGAAGGCGGAGGCCGGGCGCCGCGATTCGGCCGAGCAGGACGTCGTCCGGCGCGTCCTGAAGGCGGAAATCACACGGAGACTGTCCGTAACGGGGTCCGAGGGCGCGGCGGGCGCGGCGCCCGGCAGGCCCCACGTCGTTCTCATGGTCGGCGTCAACGGCACGGGAAAGACGACGACGACCGCCAAGCTCGCGGCCCGCGCGACCGCCGCCGGGAAATCGGTCGTCCTCGCCGCGGCCGACACGTTCCGCGCCGCGGCGGTCGAGCAGCTCGAGGTCTGGGCCGGGCGCTTGAACATCCCTCTCGTGAAGCACAAGGCGGGTTCCGATCCTGCCGCCGTCGTTCACGACGCGTGCGCCGTCGCGCTCGCCCGGAATGCCGACCTGCTCTTCGTCGACACCGCGGGACGGCTCCACACGAAGCACAATCTCATGGAGGAGCTCGCGAAGATCCGCCGGATCGCGGCCCGCAGCATCCCGGGCGCGCCGCACGAGGTTCTCCTCGTCCTGGACGCGGTGACGGGGATGAACGGAATCGCGCAGGCGCGCGAGTTCACGAAAAAGGCGGGTGTCACCGGCCTCGTCCTCACGAAGATGGACGGGACCGCGAAGGGGGGCGTGATCCTGGCGATCGTGCGCGAGCTCGCGCTGCCGGTTCGCTACGTGGGCGTGGGGGAGACCGTGGACGACCTTCTCGACTTCGACGCGGCGGCGTTCGCCGGGGCGCTCGTGGATGAGTAAGTCCGCCGAGACGACTCCCCTCGACGCTCTCTGGCGCCGGGTCTTCGAGCTCGCCGGACGAGGGCGGTTCTCGACCGCGCCGAACCCTCGCGTCGGAGCGGTGCTCGTGGACGCGGCCGGCACGGTGGTCGGGGAAGGAGCGCACGAGCGCGCCGGGGGCCCGCACGCCGAGGCCCTGGCGCTCGCGGCGGCGGGCGCTCGCGCGAAGGGAGCGACGCTGCTCGTCAACCTCGAGCCGTGCTCTCACTTCGGGCGCACCCCGCCCTGCTCGGAGGCGATCATCGCGGCCGGCGTGTCGCGCGTCGTGTGTTCGACGGAGGATCCGGACCCCCGGATCGCGGGACGCGGCATTCGCCGCCTGAGAGAGCGCGGCGTCGAGGTGCTCGTCGGCGCGCTCGCGGACGAAGCCGAGACGCTGAACGAGGCGTTCCTGAAGTCCTTCCGCGACCGGCGTCCTTTCGTCCACGTCAAATGGGCCGCGTCGCTGGACGGGCGCACCGCGACGCGCACGGGAGCGTCGAAGTGGATCACGGGCGAAGCGGCCCGGCACGACGCCCTCCTTCTGCGCGAGGAGTGCGACGCGATCCTCGTCGGCGCGGGGACGGTCCTCGCGGACGACCCGCTTCTGACCCGCCGGCTGGCCCTCTCTTCGGCCATCACGCCGCATCGGAGGCTCGTCCTCGACGGCGCCCTGCGCGTGCCGGCCACGGCCCGGGTCTTCTCCACGGCTGGCGGCGAGGTCTGGCTCGTGACGGCGGTGCCGGCGGGCGACCCGCGTCTCGCGCCGTTCCTCGAGAGGGGCGTTCACGTCTTCTCCAGGCCGGCGCCGGGCGAAGGCGTCGACCTCGCGGCACTTCTCGGGGCCCTCCACGCCCTCGAGGTGCGGTCCCTGCTCGTCGAGGGGGGAGGGGTGACGGCCGCTTCGTTCCTTGCCGCGGGCCTCGTGGACCGGGTGACCGCCTACGTCGCGCCCCTTCTCGTCGGGGGCGCCTCGGCCCGCTCGCCTCTCGCGGGCCTGGGGCCGGCGATGCTCGCCGACGCCCGTCACCTGACGGCCCTCGAGGCCGTTCGCATCGGAGCCGACATCAGGGTCTCGGGCCGGCTCCTCGCGCCCGGCCTCGGGTAGGATCGCGGCGTGTTCACCGGCCTCGTCTCCGCCGTCTCCCGGGTCGTGTCTCTCAGATCCGGGCCGGCCGGTGCGGTGCTCGCCGTCGAGCGCCCGCCGGATTTCGGGGACGCGGCAGTGGGGGAGAGCATCGCCGTCTCCGGAGTCTGCCTGACGGTCGTGCCCCCGGCGGCTCCGGGCCAGCCGCTCTGTTTCGACGTCTCGCCGGAGACGCTCTCGCGCTCGGCCCTCGGGGGCCTGTCTCCGGGCGCGGGCGTGAATCTCGAACGCGCGCTCCGCGCCGCCGACCGCCTCGGCGGCCACGTCGTGGCCGGCCATGTGGACGGGACGGCGCAGGTGCTCGCAATCGAGAGGTCCGGCGAGTCCTGGACGTTCACGTTTTCGCTGCCGGCGGCACTCGCCAGGTACGCCGTCGAAAAAGGCTCGATCTCGGTGGACGGAATCTCGCTCACGATCGCGGCGCTCCACGAAGCGAGCTTCGACGTTGCCGTGATCCCGCATACGTTCACGGGAACCACCCTCGGCGAGCGCAAGACGGGAGACCTCGTGAACCTCGAAGTGGACGTCCTCGGAAAGTACGTCGAACGGCTCCTCGCGGCCCGGCTCGCGGACACGCGAGAGGCCGCCGAAGCGCGCGACGAGCGGCTGCGCGGCCTTCTCACGAACGGCGCGTGAACGAGTCCCGGTCGCCGGGCGCGTACGTCCACGTTCCTTTCTGCGCGCACAGGTGCACCTATTGCTCTTTCGTTGCTTTGGAAGGGAAGAAGGAAGAAGAAGAATTCTTTGAAGGGTTAGAGAGGGAGATTCGCTCGAGGCGCCCCCTCGCGGCGGGGGAGCCGCGGGACTTCGATACCGTCTACTTCGGAGGGGGTACACCTTCGTACGTCGACGCGCGCATGCTCGGCGGCGTGCTCTCCACTATCGAAGAAATCTTCGGATTTTCTTCGAATGTGGAGATCACGGCCGAGGCAAATCCGGACGATCTCGATGCGTCGAAGCTCTCCGCGCTTCGGGACCTCGGCGTCAACCGGCTCTCCATCGGGGTCCAGTCGCTCGTGGACGCCGAGCTCGCGCCGCTCGAGCGCCGGCACGACGCCGAAGGCGCCCGCCGTGCCGTCGCGGACGCCGTCCGGACCTTCGGAAACGTCTCGGCCGACCTCATGATCGGCATCCCCGGGCAATCTCAGGGCAGCCTCCTCGCGAGCGTCGACGGGCTCGTCGCGTGCGGAATCTCCCACCTCTCGGTCTACCTCCTGGAGCTGGAGAAAGCCCCGCGCCTCGTGTCCCTGAAGAAGGAGCGGCCGGACCTGTTCCCGGACGACGACGAGATGGCGGATCGGTGGGAGGCCGTGGACGAGCGCCTTACG
This sequence comes from Thermoanaerobaculia bacterium, assembly GCA_963809425.1. Classification (GTDB taxonomy): domain Bacteria; phylum Acidobacteriota; class Thermoanaerobaculia; order UBA5066; family UBA5066; genus Fen-183. Next base: position 224,161 of record CAWEJK010000013.1, on the reverse strand, counting down.
GCGGCGGGCCTCGCGCGCTACGAGCTCTCGAACTGGGCGCGGCCCGGGTTCGAGAGCCGCCACAACGTCAAGTACTGGCAGCTCACGCCGGTGCTGGGATTCGGCGTCGGGGCGCACTCCTTCGACGGCCGGCGTCGCTATGCGAACACGGGGATGCTGGCGGAATACCTGAAGCGCACCCGCGAGGGCGTCTCGCCAGTTGTGACGTCCGAGGAGAACCAGGGGGATTCTCTTAGAAGGAAAGAGGGGCTGATGCTGGGCCTGCGCCTCTCGAACGGCGTCCCCTCTTCCTCATTCGAGGAAATTTGCAGAACGCTGCCCGCCGAATCCCGGTCACGGATCGAGGACTCTTTTCTTGCTCGCTTGCTCGAAGAGGATTCCGGGCGCGTGCGTCTCACGCGCAAGGGCGTGCTGCTCTCGAACGAGGTCTTTTCGCTGCTCGTCTAGGCGGGATCGGGCCGCTTTCTCCGGAACAGGAAGAACGCGGGGATTCCGAGAGCCACGATGGCGAGCCCGGGAACCGTATAGGTGGGCTTGTAGAGCGCGAGGGAGACCGTCACGTATGCCGTGGCGGCGACGTAGAGAACGGGCACGATGTGGTCGAGGAGCGACCGCGGCGCGAGGGCGGGATTCGTGCGGGCGAGCTTCCACCGTCCGACGATCGTCGCGATGTAGAACATCAGGACTGTCGGAATGACGTAGTCCAGGAGGTCTCCGTACTTGCCGGAAAGGCACAGGACGGCCGCCCAGAAGAATTGCGCCGCGAGGGCGTTCACCGGGATCATCGTCTTCGGAGAAACTTCGCCGAAGGCCGGCAGGAAGAGGCCGTCGCGCGACATCGCGTAAAGGACACGCGACCCCGACAGGATGAGGCCGTTCAGGCAGCCGAACGTCGAGACGAGGATCACGCACGCCATGATGAGAGCCGGCGTGCCGGCCTCGGCGCCGCCCGTGACGGCGCCGATCGCCGCCGTCGCGACGCGGTCTTCGGGGGCTCCCGCGATCCCCGGGAGGGGGAGGGCATTGAGGTAGCCGATGTTCGTGAGGACGTAGAGGAGGGTCACGAGACCGGTGCCGTACACGAGGGCCTTCGGGACGTTCCTTTCGGCGTCCCGGACCTCTTCTCCGAGGAAGGTCACGTTGTTCCACGCGTCGGCCGAGAAGAGCGAGCCGACGGTGGCCACGGCGAATGCCCAGAGGAGGGGAATCTTGAGGTCTCCGGCCGCGGGCAGCGCCCACGAGACGTTTCCGAGCTGCCCGCCGGCGAGGAAGCACACGGAGAGGAGACCCACGAGGGAGAGAACCTTGGCCGCGGTGAAGACGTTCTGGAGGCGGGCGCCGTTCTCGACGCTCGTCGTGTTCCACCACGTGAGGAGCGCGATCAGCAGGATCGCGACGATCTCGAGCGGCGTGATGCTGAGGAACTTCGCCTTGAAGAACACGTGTTTGGAGGAAATGGCCGGAACGAGGACACCGAGGTACTTCGCGAACGCGACGCCCACGGCCGCGATCGTGCCGGTCTGGATCACGAGGAGCGTCGCCCATCCGAAGAGGAACCCGCCCATGTCGCCCCAGGCCTCCCGCAGGTACACGTACTGTCCGCCGGCCTTCGGGAACGCCATCGCGAGCTTTCCATAGCTCCACGCGCCCGCCACCGTGACGAGCGCCGTGAAGACCCACACGAGGACGAGAAGGCTCGCGCTCTTGACCTGCCGCGTGATGTCGGCCGAGGTGATGAAGATGCCCGAGCCGATCATCGAGCCCGCGACGATCGTGGTCGCGTCGAAGAGACCGAGCCGCCGCGGAAGCGTTTTCGGAAACGCCGGCTGCGTCGTCCCGGACCTCGTCATCGTGCCCATCGGTCTTACCTCACGTTGCCGTCGGGGAGGTCTCGATCCGCATTCCGTAGAAGGAGCGGTAGACGAAGACGACGGATACGGCGAAGAAGACGAACGCGAACGCGAGGCTCGTGCCGCGCGAAAGGCCGATCGCGAGCTCCACGGCGAGGAGGCCGAAGAGCGTCGTGAACTTGATGATCGGGTTCATGGCGACGGACGACGTGTCCTTGAAGGGGTCGCCCACCGTGTCGCCCACGACGACCGCGTCGTGGAGCGGCGTGCCCTTTTCCTTCAGCTCGACTTCGACGAGCTTCTTCGCGTTGTCCCACGCGCCACCCGCGTTTGCCATGAAGATCGCCTGGTAGAGGCCGAACACGGCGATCGAGATGAGGTAGCCGATGAAGAAGAAGGGCTCGAGGCACGCGAACGCGAGCGTGGAGAAGAACACGACCAGGAAGATGTTGAACATGCCTTTCTGCGCGTACTTCGTGCAGATGGCGACGACCGCCTTGCTGTCCTCGACCGACGCTTTCTCGATGGCGGTATCCAGCTTGATGGTCCTCTTGATGAACTCGACCGCGCGGTAGGCGCCGGTCGAGACCGCCTGCGTGGAGGCGCCCGTGAACCAGTAGATGATGGCGCCGCCCGTGACGAGGCCGAGAAGGAAGGGCGAATGGAGGATCGACAGCTTGTCGATGTCGCTCTTCAGGCCGTGCGTCAGGATCATGATGATGGAGAAGATCATCGTCGTGGCGCCGACGACCGCGGTTCCGATGAGGACGGGCTTCGCCGTCGCCTTGAAGGTGTTCCCGGCGCCGTCGTTCTCCTCCAGGAAGTGCTTCGCCTTCTCGAAGTCGAGGTCGAAGCCGAAGTCGCGCTTCACCTCGGCCTTGACGTCCGGAACGTTCTCGATGAGGGACAGCTCGTAGATGGACTGGGCGTTGTCCGTGACCGGGCCGTACGAGTCGACCGCGATCGTGACGGGGCCCATGCCGAGGAAGCCGAAGGCGACGAGGCCGAACGCGAACGTCGCGGGCGCGATCATGATCCCCGGCGGGAATGCCGTCGAGACCAGGTACCCGCCCCCCATGAGGACGACGATGGCGAGGCCCATCCAGTAGGCCGCGAAATTTCCCGCCGTGAGACCGGAGAGCACGTTCAGCGAGGCGCCGCCCTCACGCGACGCCTTGACGATCTCGCGCACGTGGCGCGACTCCGTGGACGTGAAGACCTTCACGAGCTCGGGAATGATGGCGCCGGCGAGCGTGCCGCACGTGATGACGGCGCCGAGCTTCCACCAGAGCGTCCCCTCGCCGAGCTCGGGGATCAGGAGGTACGACACGATGAACGTGATCACGACCGACACGAAGGACGTGATCCAGACGAGGGACGTGAGCGGCGCTTCGAAGTTCATCTTGTCGGCGTCGCGGTACTTCGCCTTCGCGATCGCGTCGTTGATCCAGTAGGACGCCACGCTCGCGACGATCATCATGATGCGCATCGCGAAAATCCACACGAGGAGCTTGACCTGCGTCGCCGCGTCGGGCACCGCGAGGAGGATGAACGAGATGAGCGCGACGCCCGTGACGCCGTACGTCTCGAAGCCGTCGGCCGTCGGCCCCACGGAGTCGCCGGCGTTGTCGCCCGTGCAGTCGGCGATGACGCCGGGATTGCGCGCGTCGTCTTCCTTGATCTTGAATACGATCTTCATGAGGTCCGACCCGATGTCGGCGATCTTCGTGAAGATGCCGCCCGCGATGCGGAGCGCCGAGGCGCCGAGGGACTCGCCGATCGCGAAGCCGATGAAGCAGGGCCCCGCGAGATGGCTCGGGATGAAGAGAAGGATGCCGAGCATGAGAAGCAGCTCGGTCGAGATGAGCATCGTGCCGATGGACATCCCGGCCGCGAGCGGAATGGCGTACGCGGGGAAGGGCTTGCCCCTGAGGCTCGCGAAAGCCGTGCGCGAGTTCGCGAACGTGTTGATCCGGATGCCGAACCAGGCCACGCCGTAGCTCCCGCCGATTCCGACGAGGCTCGCGAGGAGGATCACCCCGACCTTCAGGGGCTCCATGCTCCTGAGGTAGCCGTAATAGACGACCAGGATCGCCCCGATGAAGAGCTCCAGGACGAGGATGAACTTGCCCTGCGTGACGAGGTACGTCTTGCACGTCTCGTAGATGAGCTCCGACACGTCGCGCATCGCCTTGTGCACGGGCAGGTTCTTCAGCTTGCCGTACATGAACAGCCCGAACGCGAGGCCGGCGACGCACACGAGCAGCCCGAGCATCAGGAGGGCCCTTCCGGTCATCCCGAGGAACATGACGGAAGCGAGGTCCGGAAGGATGAGCTCGGATTCGTCGGCGCGGGCGCTCGTCGCCGGGATGAGCGCGAGGAGGAGCGAAGCGGCCGGCGCGAGGCGCAGCCAGGTCGCGGCCCTGCGGGCCGGAGGCGGAAGAGTGGTCATGCGCGTGAACGTCCTTTCGTCGGTATGAAAGAGGGGAAGCTCAGACAGGCAACGTCCCCGGCGTGACCGGGGACGTCAAGGGTCGTGGGAGCGGAGAGCGCTGCGGTTCTCAATTCAAGGAGTCGCGGCCGCGGACGGGTTGACCCAGTCCATGACGATGCCGATGTTGACCTTCTTGTCGCCGCTTCCGCTGTTGCGGACGGTGTCCATCAGCTTCATCGCTTCGTCGTACTTGACGCTGTCTTCGGCCGAGAAGAAGACCACTTTCGAGCTCCGGTTGCGGAGGACCTCCTGGAGGCGGATCGCGATGTTCGCGGGCTCCACCCTCTCCTTGTTCAGGTAGTACTCCCTGTTGGCCGTGAGCGACACGATGATCTGGTCCGTCGGAGGCGGCGTGTTGGGCTGCTGCGGAGGCGCGTTCGGAGGAACCTGAACCTCGTAGCCGCGCTGGAGGAGCGGCTGGACGACCATGAAGATGATGAGAAGCACGAGGACGACGTCCACGAGCGGAGTCACGTTGATCTCCGACTTGGGTCCGTCGCCGCCTCCGATGTCCATGCTCATGATCCTGACTCCCTCACTTCTCGGCCTTTTTCTCGGTGATGAGGCCCACGTGCTCGAATCCGGCGTCCTTGATCATCCCCATGACGTGCTTGACGTCACCGAAGTTCAGGCGCTGGTCGGCCTTGATGAGCACGTCCTTGTTGGAAGAGCGTTCGCCCAGCTCCTTCATCTTCGCGGCGAACTCCTTGTCCGGGAACCACTTCGTGTCGATGAAGATGGTCTTGTCGGCCTGCACGGAGATGAGAAGCTCCTTGTCGGACTCGGGTTTCTTGTCGGGCCGGTCGGTCTGCGGGAGCATCACGGGCTTGCCCTTCTGGAGCATCGGCGTCACGACCATGAAGATGATGAGGAGAACGAGGCACACGTCGACGAGCGGCGTCACGTTGATGTCGCTCTTCACGCTCTGACGGCCGCCGAAGCTATCCATTCCCATGAGCAAACTCCTCGTTCCAGATTCGCCGTCCGCTTCGACGACCGCCGGCGGCGTCGAGCTGACGGAACATGCGTGCGGGTTCCCGGTCCAGCTAGGCGGCCTTCGCCGTCTGGCGCTTCATGAAGTAATCGATGAGCTCGGAGGACGAATTCGACATCTCGACCTGGAAGCGCTCGATCTTGTTGAGGAACAGGTTGTAGAGCCAGACGGCCGGAATGGCGACGAAGAGGCCGAGCGCGGTCGTGACGAGAGCTTCCGCGATGCCGGCGGACACCGAGCCGAGGCCGCCGGCGCCGGACGCCGCCATGCCGCGGAAGGCGTTGATGATGCCGATGACCGTTCCGAGAAGGCCGATGAACGGCGCCGTCGTCGCGATCGTGGCGAGACCGCCGAGACCCTTCTTGAGGTCCGCCGTCGTCATCATCGAGGCGCGTTCGACCGCCCGCTCCGCGGCGGCGACGGTGTCGTGCCCCTGCGCGGCGGCGCCATGCGCCTCATAGGCGAACTCCAGGAGCCCCGCGGAAACGACTTTCGCGACGTGGCTGTTCTTGTACTTCTTGGCGAGGTCGATCGCCTCCTTGAGCTTGTCCTGCTTCAGGAGCTGGCCGACCTCGAGGGCGAACTTGACGGACTGGTGCTTCGCCTTCTGGAAGGTCATCCACCGCTCGACCGACACGGCGAGCGAGTAAACCGAAAGCAGGCAGAGCAGGAAGAAAATCGCCAGCGCGGGCGGCGACATCGTCTTGATCAGCCCCATCAGACTCATATCCATGTGAAATGTCCTCCTTGAATTTCTGACCCGGTTCGTGCGCTTTGCTTTCGTGTGCCTATTCTATTTCGTCAGGTCCCGCCGTCTCTTCACTGGAGGGTGAAGGTCACGGTCACGGTGAGGTAAACAGGGACGGGCCGCCCGTTGAACGTGGCCGGCCTGTACTTCCATTGCTGCACCGCGCGGATCGCGGCGTTGTCGAGGAGCGGATTGAGGCCGCGCAGGACGCGGACGGAATCGACGTCTCCCGTCCTCGTGATGATGGCCTCCAGGATGCAGACCCCCTGCATGCGCGCCTTGCGGGCGGCCTCGGGGTACTGCGGCTTCACGCGAGAGATCTCGATCGGCTCCTTGACCTCGCCGCCGACCCGCAGTGGAGCCTCCACTTCGCCGCCGAGCATGCCGCCCTTCACGCCGCCGAGGACGCCGCCCATGACGCCGCCCGCGACGCCGCCTTCGACGCCGCCCTCGACGCCGCCTTCGACGCCGGCGTTATCGGGCTCCGGGACGCTCGTCGGCGGGGGAAGCGTGTCGGGAACGACGACCGGCGACGTGATCTGGCTCGGCTTGACGGGCTCGACCTTCTGCTGCGTGGGCTTCGCGGCCGCGGCCTTCGGAGGAGGAGGAGGCGGCGGCGGCGGGGGAGCCGCCATGGAGTAGAACTGCACCGGAATCGGGGGCTCGGGAATTTCCTCGATGAACCACATCGAGAGGCCGACCGCGGTCCCGATCACGACGACGTGAATGAGGAGCGAGAGCGGCAGGGTGTACCAGCGCTGGCCGCCGCCCTTGTGCTTCGCGGACTCGATGAGCGAGGCTTCGAACATGCGTCCTCTCCTGCCTCCCTACATCGCCTCGAGCGGATTCTTGTTCGCCTGCTCGAGACGCTGCTTGTCCTTCATCTTCTTCTTGACCTCGATCCCCTTCTGCTGCCACTCGGTCGCCTTCGCGTTCAGCTCGGCCACCTTCGACGGATCCGCCTCGATCCGCACGTACTGCCGGTAGAGCAGGTTCTTGTAGAACATGGCCTCGAAGTAGTCGGGATTCAGCTGAAGGGCCTTGTCGAGCTGCGCCATCCCGAAATCGAGCATCTCTTTCCGCTTCTCGTTCGTGAGGCCCTTCTCCGGATTCGTGTCGATCCCCATCGTGTTGTAGGACTTGTCCCACGCCGTGACGCCCATCGTGTAGAACACGTCGGCGTTGCTCGGCTCGAGCTCGCCGCGCTTCTTCTGCCACTCCATGGAGTTCTCGTAGTCGCCCTGTTTCGCGTACAGCATCGCGATCGTCTGGACGGCCTGAGAGTCCTGCGGGTGCTTGGCCACGAGCTCCTTGAAGTACTTGATCGCGTCGTCGTACTTCTGGGCGTTCATGTAGGTCGTGACGAGGAACTTCGCGGCCTTGTCGTCTTCCGGCTTGGCGGCGAGGTACTTCTTGAAGTGCTCGATCGACCGGTTCAGGGCCTCCACGTCCTTCGCGTGGGTGGAGCCGGGGTTGTAGAGCGCCATGTAGCCCATCGCCACGAACTTGTCGAGGCGGACCTCGCTCGGGTCGAGCGCCTGGGCGGCCTCGTACTTCTTCAGGGCGTCCTCGTAGAGCTGTTCCTTGAAGTAGGCGTTGCCCTCGCGGATGAGCTGCTTGCTCTTCAGCTTGTCGCAGCCGGCGGCGCCGAGCGACAGCACGGCGAGGGCCGCGGCGGCGATCCGCCGAACCGCTCGTCCCGTGCCGGTGAGATTTCCCGTCATCGCCCGTTCACTCCTTTCCGAATCTCGTCGGCCCGCGTTCCAGGCCGGCTCTCGGTTGGACCGCCCGCGAAGGCACTTAGTTCCCCTCGTTTCCGGGAGGCCTGACGACTCCACCCGAGACGACGAGCTTGATCCCCTCCTCCACCGTGAGGCGGGGGTCGAGGATATCGCGTTCCTTCGCGAATATCAGGAAGCCGCTGGTGGGGTTCAGGGCTGTCGGAACGTAAACCGAAAGGGTCCCGGTCTCCAGCGCCCCGATCCCGTTCCCTGTCACGAATCCCAACGCAAAGGTTCCCTTCTGAGGAAATTCGACAAGCACGACCCGCTGGAAGGCCCGACGACCGCCCGGCGACACAGCCTCGACGAGTTGCTTCGAAGCCGTATAGACCGTCTTGACAAGAGGGAGATTCTCCAAGACCCGGCCGAAAAGTTCAAGGAATTTCTTCCCGACGAAGTTCGTGGAGAGAAGGCCCGTGAGCCAGATGACGAGGACCGTCAGGACGAGCCCGAGGCCCGGGATCGTCCGGCCCACGAGGCGCTCGGTCAGAGGCTGGCTGACGCCATCGATCGCATTGAAGACGAACGTCACGACGGCGACGGTGACGACGACGGGCACGAGCACGAGGAGACCGGCGGTGAGGTGGCGCCGGAAGCGAATCGTCATGAGGGCGGGATTCTATCCGCGTGACCCGTACAATCCGGCCATGGCGATCCGCGCGAGCTTCACTCGTCTCCTGGTCCCTCTCCTCATTCTCTCGGGCGCGCTCATGGCTTTCCGGGCGCAGGCGCAGGCCCCTCCCGAGAGGCCCGCCGGCCCGTACGTGGCCCGCGGAGAGGTCGTGAGCGTCACGAACCTCGACGTCGTCGTGACCGACGGGAAGGGAAACCGGATCACGGGCCTGAAGAAGGAGGATTTCCTCGTCATCGAGGACAACTTCGAGCAGGTCATCACGAACTTCTCGCCGATCGAGCAGGGGAAGCTGCTCCTGCCGGCCGAGGAGGCTCCGCCCGCGGCCGCCCCGGCCGCGGCTGCCGCCGCGCCGGCGCCGCCGCCGGTCGCAAGCGCGCCGAAGACCCGAATCGTCCTCTTTATCGACAACCTCCACCTCTCTCCGTTCAGCCGCAACCGCGTCCTCCGGAACGTCGAGACGTTCGTCCGCGACAGCGTCAAGGGCGACGTCGAAGCAATGATCGTCGCGTGGAACCGGACGCTGAAGATCCGGAGGAAGTTCACGAACGACGGCCGGGACATCTCCGATGTCCTCAAGCAGATCGAGGAGGAGAGCGCCCTCGGCCAGCAGATCCTGTCGGAGCGGCGCGACGTCATTCAGGCGATCGACGACTCGACCACGGCGGATCGGGCCGCAGGCCGCGCGCGCAGCTACTGCCAGTCGCTCGACAACGATCTGAACTTCACGATCGACGCCTTGAAGACGACGATCAACCAGCTCGCGGGGGTCGACGGACGCAAGATCCTGATCCACGTCTCCGACGGCCTTCCGCAGTCGCCCGGTGCCGAGCTCTGGAAGTACATCTCGGACAAGTACCAGAACGCGACGACGCTGTCCACCTCGCCGTTCGAATTCGACCGCACGACGAAGTACCTCAGCGTGATACAGGCGGCGAACGCTTCGGGCGTCTCCATCTACACGATCGACGCGTCCGGCCTGTCGGTGGATTCGAACGTGTCCGCCGAGAACCGCACGACGAGCCAGCGTCTCGACCTCTTCCTCGAGAGGAACAACCTCCAGTCGATGCTCAGCCTCATGGCCGAGGAGACCGGCGGCGAGGCCATCCTCAACAAGAACGACGTCCTCGGCGCGCTCAAGAGCATCGAGAAGGACTACTCGTCGTACTACTCGATCGGCTACCGGAGCGTCCGCACCGGCCTCGACCGCCCGCACAAGGTCGAGGTGAAGCTGAGGAAGAAGGGATTCACCGTGCGGGCGCGCCGCAGCTATCTCGAGAAGGGCATCGAGACGAAGGTCCGCGAGGCGGTCACGTCGGCCCTTTTCTTCCCCCGCGACGACAACCCGCTCGCCGTGGGACTGGAGGTCGGTAAGCCCGTGCCCGCGGACCGCGAGAACTTCGCGGTGCCGGTGATCCTCCGCATCCCGTACGCGCGGCTCGCGATGCTCCCCGAGGGGAAGAAGGTGCGCGGCCGCGTCGTGTTCTACTTCGTGGTCATCGACTCGGCGGGCCAGCAGTCGGAGCTCACGACGCAGCCCGTCCCGATCGAGGTCGACGCGAAGACGTTCGACGCCCTCGGCCGGAAGGACTTCGTCTACGACGTCAAGCTCATCATGATCCCGGGCGGCCAGAAGCTCTCGATCGCCGTGCGCGACGACGTCACGAATGCCACGAGCTATCTCCAGAAGTCCGTCTTCGTCTCGGCGTTCTCCGGCGAGGAGAGCCCGCCCCGGAAGTGAGCCCGTGAACGCGCCCGTCTCGCGCTTCGTGCTGTTCGCCCGCGAGCCCGTTCCCGGGCGCGTGAAGACGCGGCTCGCCCGCGAGATCGGCGCGGCCGCCGCGGCCTCGCTGTACGAGGCGTTCCTGTCGGACCTCGCCGCGTGTCTGACGTCGCCGGCCCGGTGGGACTCGGTGCTCGCCTACGCCGAGTTCGAGCCGGGCCCCTACCTGCTCGCGACGTTTCGCCCTCCCTGGGATCTGGTACCGCAGGGTGAAGGGACGCTCGGGGAACGGCTCGCCCGCGCCGTCGTGCGCGCGCGCGTGGAAGGGCGCCGCGACGTGCTCGTGGCGGGCAGCGACGCGCCGACGCTCACGGGCGAGGATCTCTCGGAGGCGTTCGGCGCTCTTGCCGGAAGCTCGGACGTCGTGTACGCGCCGGCGCCGGACGGCGGTTTCTCGCTCGTGGGCATGCGGGGAAACGTGGATCCGGCCGCCGTCTTTCCGGCCGGAGTCCGGTGGTCGTCGCCGCACGCGCTCGACGACAGCAGGAGGGCCGCCGAGGCGAAGGGCTATCGCGTGCGCCTGCTTTCGACGGTGCCCGACATCGACGAGATCGCGGATCTCGGGAAGGTCGAAGCCATCTTCGGGGCGGAGCCGGATCTCGCGCCCGCGACGCGACGTGCGCTCTCCGCGCTCCTCGGGCGGAGAGCCGTCTGAGAGTCCTCGGCTCGGAGGCCGCCCGCGCCCTCGACGCGCGCACGATCGCGGCGGGAACGCCCGGACTCGTCCTGATGCGGCGTGCGGCGAGCGCCGTCGTCCGGGAGATCGTGGGCGTCATCGCGCGCCGGCCCGCGAGGGGCGCGCGTGTCGTCGTCCTCGCCGGCCCGGGAAACAACGGTGGGGACGGGTTCGAGACGGCGCGGCTGCTCCAGGCCGCGCGCGTCGCCTCCAACGTCGAGACGCTGCTCTTCGGGGCGCCGGAGCACCTCAGCGCCGATGCCCGGCGGACGCATCAGAGGCTCGAGCTGGCCGGCGGGACCATCCGGGAAGTCACGAAGGAGGCCGACCTCGAGCCTCTCCGCGTCGCGACCGTCGTCGTGGACGCTCTCTTCGGGACGGGACTGAAGCGGCCCATCTCGCCGGACGGGCTCCCCGCGCGCGCGGTTCGCCTCGTCGCGGAGGGAAAGGCGTTCGTGGTCTCGATCGACCTGCCCTCGGGTCTTTCGGCCGACGACCCTCTCGCGTGGGACCCCGCGGTCCGCGCCGACCTGACCGTCACGTTCGGGTACCCGAAACCCTGTCACGTCCGCCTGCCTGCGGCGTCTCTCTGCGGGCGGATCGCGGTCGCCGGAATCGGATTTCTCCCCCTCGCGGGGGACGAGAGCCGCGCCGCGGGGGACGCCGTCGCCGCCGGGGACGTCGCGCTGCTCTTTCCGCGCCGCGACGCGGCCGCGCACAAGGGACGCTTCGGCCGTCTCCTCGTCGTGGGCGGCTCTGCCGGGATGGCGGGTGCCCCCGCCCTCGCGGCGCGAGGCGCCCACCGGTCCGGGGCGGGGACGGTCACGGTCCTCGCGCCGGAATCCGTCCGCGCCGCCGTGCACGTGCTGAGCCCCGAGACGATGACGGCGGGAGAAGGCGCCGACTTCGCGCGCTTCGACGCGCTCGCGGTCGGCCCGGGGCTCGGCGCGTCGGCGGCCGCCCGGGACCTGCTGGAGCGCGCGGTCGAATTGCGCCTGCCTTCGGTTTTCGACGCCGATGCGCTCAACCTCGCGGGCGACGCCGCGTTCTTCGCGAGACGGGCCGCGCCCACCGTTCTCACGCCGCACCCCGGGGAAGCCGCTCGCCTTCTCGGCAGCGACGCCGCGCGCGTGAACGCGGACCGCGACGCGGCCGCGCGTGAGATCGCCTCGCGGGCGAACGCCGTCGTGATCCTGAAGGGATTCCGATCGCTCGTCGCCGATCCGTCGGGCCGCGTCGTGCCCGTGCTCGCGGGCAACCCGGCGATGGCGTCGGGGGGAACCGGCGACGTCCTCACCGGGGTCGTCGGCGCGTGCCTCGCGCGGGGCCTCGACGCCTTCGACGCCGCCTGCGCGGCGGCGTGGCTTCACGGCACGGCGGGCGACTTCGTGCGGGAGGCGAAGGGAGAAGAGTCGCTCGCGGCGTCCGACCTCGTCGAGGCCCTTCCGGAGGCGTTCTTCGCGGCGTGGGAGAGCGCCGGCGGTTGACGTCGCACGTGACGCTCGCGGAGGAGGAGACCCGGGATCTGGCCGCCGACCTCGCGCGCCGCCTCGCCCCCGGCTCCGTCGTGCTCCTGGAAGGGGAGCTCGGTGCCGGCAAGACGGCGTTCGTGAAAGGCCTCGCGGCCGGTCTGGGGCTGGACCCCGCGGACGTTTCGTCGCCGAGTTTCGCGCTCGTGCACGAGTACGGGCCGGCGGGGAAGCCGCCCGTTCTCGTCCACGCCGACCTGTACCGCGTTCGCGAGGGAGCCTCGATCGAGGACCTCGGGCTCGAGGAGCGGGGAACCGCGATTCTCGCGGTGGAGTGGCCGCGCCCGCCGCTCACGCCGCTGCGTGCGTGGCGGGTGTCGATCGCGGTCGGGGAGGGCGGCGCGCGCCGGATCGACCTCGCGCCGCCCGACGATCGGAGCTAGAAGGCGAAGACGAGGCCGCCCGTGAGCTCGCCGTTGTACGACCAGCGGTTCCAGCGGTCCGAGCAGAAGCCGTCGCGGTCGCAGCCGCGGTGGTCGGAGTCCGACTGCTGGTCGAGGACGCGGTACCGGGCGTCCAGGCGCAGCCCGACGCGGGGCGTGAAGAAGAACTTCGCGCCGGCCGAGACGTTCGCGGTGAACCGGGTGCGGGACACGTCGTCGACGGTCGCGTCGGTCCGGTCGAGCGTCGCGGCCCCGGCGCCGAGCCCGAAGTAGCCGACGGCGCGCCGTTTGCCGAAGTTGAAGAGCATGTTCGCCTCGTAGACGTTCTGGCGGAGGCGCCCGACGCGCAGGTTCCGTGGCGACGTCCCGAAATGGTTCGGCGTCCTGAGATCGGTCCGCGCGGACGTCCAGTCGAACTCGAAAGCGAAGTGGCGGGTCACGTTGTACGCGAGCCTCGCGCCGTACGTGAGGTCGTCGTCCGGCTCCAGGAACGCGAACGTCGTCGTCGTGCCCGGCGTCGTCGCGACGACGGTCGAGCCGTAGAGCCGCCCGCCGAGGTAGCCGCCCGCGAAGGGCGAGATCTCGAAGGTGCCCGTACGGTCCTGTGCGGCGGCCTGGCCCGCGAGTGTGGCAAGCGCGAGACACGGAACAAGGGCCACAAGACGGAATCGCATCGTCCAACCTCCTCGGAAAACAAGGCTTCGGGTCCGTCCGCGTCCTGCGGCGTCCGCGCCTGTGGACGATGGCGGTCCGTACCCGGATACGTAAGCAACCGCCGTTCCGCGAATCCCTACCCCGCGGGGAAGAGCCCCGGCCAGGTCGTCGTGATGACGAGGACCAGCGTCAGCCCGACCATGACGGCGACCGTGCTCCAGGCGATCACGTTCCATACGCGCCCGTTCACGTAGGTCCCCATGAGGTCGGTCCGGTTGATGAGGAGGACGACGAAGAACAGGACGAACGGCAGGAGGAGCCCGTTCAGGACCTGCGAGAGGAAGAGGACGGGAAAGAGCGGCACGCCCGGGATCAGGATGATGCCGGCGCCGATCACGATCATGGACGTGTAGAGGACGTTGAACTGCGGGGCCTCGGCCCACGTCTTGTCGACGCCCGCCTCGAAACCGAGGGCCTCGCAAATCGAGTAGGCCGTCGCGAGAGGGAGAATCGAGGCCGCGAAGAGCGAGGCGTTCGCGAGCCCGAACGCAAAGAGGGCGCCGGCCCACCTGCCCGCCAGGGGCCGGAGCGCGATTGCGGCCTGCTCCGCGCCTTCGATGCGGATCCCGGCCGGAAACAGCGTCGCGCCGCAGGCGACGACGATGAAAAAGGCGACGACCGCGGCGAAGATGCAGCCCACGATGACGTCCCAGCGCGAGAACCGGTACTCCTCCGGCCCGATCCTCTTCTCGACGATCGACGACTGGAGATAGAACTGCATCCACGGCGCGATCGTGGTCCCGACGATGGCGATGATCATCAGGACCCACGCGGCGCTCGACTCGATCCGCGGCTCGAAGGTCTGCTTGAGGACGTCGGTCCAGACGGGCTTCGCGAAGAGCGCCGACACGACGTACGTGAGGTACACGGTGCAGGCGACGAGGAAGACCTTCTCGACGGTCTTGTAGTTGCCCTTCACGACGAGCCACCACACGAAGAAAGCGCCGATCGGCACGGAGACCCAGCGCGGGACGCCGAAGATCTCCATCGAGGCTGCCCAGCCCGCGAACTCCGCCACGGTGTTCCCGATGTCGGTCACGAGGAGCGCGACCATGAGATAGAACGTCGTGCGCAGGCCGTAATTCTCGCGGATGAGCTCGCCGAGGCCCTTGCCCGTGATCGCGCCGAGCCGGGCCGACATCTCCTGGACGACGATGAGGGCCGCCGTGATCGGGATCAGGGTCCAGAGGAGCGAATAGCCGAAGTGGGCGCCCGCGATGGAGTATGTCGCGATGCCGCCGGCGTCGTTGTCGACGTTCGCCGTGATGATCCCGGGCCCGAGGATGGCGAAGAAGATCGTGAGGCGGCGCCGCCAGTTCCTCGCGTCCGGCCGCGCCGCCGCTGGTGCCGCGGCGGGAGCGATCAACGCAACCTCCTGCGGCCGCGGCGCGGCTGCGTCTGGAGGCGGTCGACGACGTCGTCGATCGTGATGATGCCCACGAGGACGCCTTCCGGATCGGTGACGGGCAGGGCGAGAAGGTCGTACTTCGACATCGTCTCGGCGACCTCGTCCGCCGAGACGTCGGGCGTGACGCTTCGCACCGGCGCCGTCATGACCCCCTCGAGCACGGCGTCGTCGTCGGCCGCGAGGAGATCACGCACCGAGAGCGCGCCCAGAATGCGGTC
Source organism: Thermoanaerobaculia bacterium (assembly GCA_963809425.1). Taxonomy (GTDB): domain Bacteria; phylum Acidobacteriota; class Thermoanaerobaculia; order UBA5066; family UBA5066; genus Fen-183. Next base: position 208,952 of record CAWEJK010000013.1, on the reverse strand, counting down.
CTGCTCGTCCACCACGTAGAAGTAGAAGAGCGCCTCGGCGTCGCGCGCGACCGGCCGCAGCCGCTGGATCGTCTCCTTCACCGTGAGCGAGGGCGGGAACGTGACGAAGTCGGTCCCCATGAGCCCGCCCGCCGTGTTCTCGTCGTGAACGAGGAGCTCGGTGACGTCCTCGGCCGCCCCTTTCTCCATGAGCTGAACGAGGTCGCGCGCGTGCTCGCCCTCGATTTCGCCGAGGACGTCCGCCGCCTCGTCCGCGGGCATCTGCTCGAGGATCTCCGAGGCGCGCGCCTCCGGCAGATCCTCGATGATCTCGGCCTGCATCTCGGGCTCGAGCTCGTGGAGCGTCTCGGCCGCGGTCTCGACGTCCAGCTTCCGGAAGATCCCGGTCCGCTCGGTGCCGGAAACCTGGCTCAGGATGTCCGCGATGTCGGCGGGGTGAAGCCGCTGGAGCTTCTCCTGCGGAAGCGTGGTCTCGAGCCGCTCGAGACTCGGGTGCAGCGGCTGCATCGAGTCCCATGGGATGAGGCGCGCCGGCAGCGACGCGTCGGACAGCCTGCCGCCGCGGGGCGTGATGCCGGCCCCGAAGACCCGCCTCACGAGGCCGCGCACGCCGACGTCGGCGGCCGTGAGGACGAGGTCTCCCGAAAGCATGTCCAGCTTGAGGTCGTTCACCCGCACGACCTTCACGCCGTTGATGTCCACGATCTGCTTGTCGAGGAGGTGCCGCGCGAGAAAGATCTCGTCCTCGCGCGCGGGGCGATGCAGGAGGTCCTCCCGCACGAGGCGCGTGCGCACGGCCCTGCGCTGGAAGATCGCGACGTCTTCCCACGGCAGCACGAACGTCTCGAAGCGGTCCCGGATCAGGAGCCCCGTGACCCGTGGAAACGGGGCCCGCGTGCTCGTCGCGACGGCGAAGTCCGAGATTTTTCCGACCGGGTGCCGGCCCACGTCCCGCACCGTCTCGCCGAGGAATTCCGAGACGAAGAATCCCTCGTGGGCGGGCACGGCGGTCGTGCGCGCGGGCAGGAACGGCGGGGACGTCGGCACGAAGGCATTGTCGGGAGGCGGCGCGGCCCCGTCAACGCCGTTCGGGATAATCTGGAACCGAATGATCGGCGCGCGCGACGCTTCGCTTCCGGAAAGCGTCCCTCTCCTTCAGGTGAGGCGCGGCGGGCGCGTCGAATCCGTTCATCGCGGCTCGGTGGCGGTCGTCTCCGAGGACGGGAGGCTCCTGGCCGCGGCGGGCGATCCGCGCTGGCCGGTCTTCCTGCGCTCTGCGGCGAAGCCCGTGCAGCTCGTTCCCTTTCTTGCGGGCGGAGGCGAGAGGCGCTTCGGGCTCTCGACGGAGGAGATCGCCCTCGCGGCCGCGTCGCACGGCGGCGAGTCGTTCCACACGCGCGCGGCCGCCGCGATGCTCGCGAGGGGAGGCTTCACGACCGCGGACCTCCATTGCGGCGCGCACCCGCCGATGCACGAGGAGACCGCCCGCGCGCTGGCCTTCCGCCGCGAGGAACCCAGCTCGCTTCACAACAACTGTTCGGGAAAGCACGCGGCGATGCTCCTCGCCTGCCTCCTTTTCGACGAGGACGCCGGAACCTACTGGAGGCCGGAGCATCCGCTCCAGAAGAGGATCCTGCGGGCCCTTTCGAGCCTGGCCGGCGTTCCCGCCGCCCGGATCGGCCTCGCCGTGGACGGCTGCTCCGTGCCCGCGTTCCGGATCCCCCTCGGGAACCTTGCGCTCCTGTACGCGCGGCTGAAGGGCGCGCGCCTTCCGGGCGAGGCGCCGCGGGCGTTCCGCGCGCGTGTCCGGATCGCGGGCGCGATGACGTCCGCTCCCGAGATGGTGGCCGGGACGGGCAGGTTCACGACGAGCCTCATGCGCGCGTTCGGCGGAAGCCTTCTCGCGAAGGAGGGCGCCGAAGGCGTCTACGCCGTCGGAGTCGCGCGTTCTCTCGCGCTCCCTCTTTCCGGCGAGGCTTCCGTGGGGATCGCGCTGAAGGTCGAGGACGGGGCCGAGCGCGGACGCGATGCCGTGATCGTCGAGGTCCTGCGCCAGCTCGGCCTCGTCTCGGGCACGCGCCTCGCGGCGCTCCGCCGTCGCGCGCGGCGCCCCGTGAAGAACGTGCGCGGCGACGTCGTGGGCGACATGAAGACGATCTTCAGGCTCGACCGCTTCCCTTCGGGCGAGCGGGCGGAGTGAGGCGGCGTCCCGTGCGCACGATTCGAGTCGGCAAGGGGCTGCAGGGAACGCTCCTCGTCGCGTACTCGTGCGTCCTTCTCGGCGTGACGCTGCTCGTGCAGGGCGGGGGCAAGGTGAGGACGAATCTCGCGCCGTTCGAGGACGTCCAGCGCCTCGTCGCCAGGGCCGGGCACGGCGGGTACCTCTCGAACTCCCTCATGTACGCGATCCTCGGGATCGCCGGGAACCTCGCGATGTTCGCCGTGTGGGCGTTCCTGCTCTGGAAGCTCCTGGACGCGCCGGGCCGCTCGGCGGCCCGCAACCACGTCGACATTCTCCTCGCGGGCACGCTCTTCAGCATCGGGATCGAGACCGTCCAGATCTTCCTGCCCACGCGCGCGGCCGACGTGAACGACGTGTTCTGGAACGTCCTCGGGACGATCGCCGGCAGCGCGATGGCGCATTTCCACCGGAACATCCGGCTCGACTGGCAGTAGACTCGTCCTGGCGCGCCGGAGTGGCGGAATGGCAGACGCAGGGGACTCAAAATCCCCCGGTCCACAAGGCCGTGAGGGTTCGACTCCCTCCTCCGGCACCAACGACAGGCTCGAGACCCGTGGCGACGCCGTCAGCGGCCGAGCTTCCGGAACGCCCGCTTCTCCGCCTCTTCGATCGAGTGCGACCGCGTCAGCGACAGCTCTTCCCGGGTGAGCACCACCAGCCTCTGGTAATACGCGTGAAGAGTCTGCAGCTCGGCTTCCGACATGCTTTCGACGTCGATGAGGCGGTTGCTGGCTCCTTCGAGGGCCGCGACGATCTCGTTCAGCTTGAGGTGAACCGCCTGGGAGTCTTTGTTCTGGCTTCGCTGGATGAGAAACACCATCAGGAACGTCACCACGGTCGTTCCCGTGTTGATGACGAGCTGCCACGTGTCGGAGTAGTGGAAGACGGGGCCGGTCGTTGCCCACACGAGGACGACGGCGATGGCCAGTGCGAAGGCTCCGCTGCTCCCCGCGGCGCGCGTCGCCGTCTTCGAGACGCGCTCGAGGACGCCTACGCGGGCGGCCTCGCCTCGCGCCGGGCTCTGGGCCGTGGTGGTTCGATGTTTTCTTGACCGAGCCAAGAGAGTCCTTTCCGCCTGCTCCCTAGGCGCTGGTCAGCTTGTTGCCCGCCATGTCAATGCGAGTTTTGGCATCGAAGATCTCCTTCCTCCCTCGGGCATTGCCAGATCGATGCCAGGCGCTTTGGAAGAAGCTACCGGGCCCGTCTCTTCAACGCGTCGGGTCCGCTGCTCCGGTCGGCGGCGGGACCCGGCGCGGCAGGGTGACCGAGAATGTCGTTTCCCCCGCGCCGGAGCGCAGGGTGATCTCGCCCTGATGAGCGAGCACGATCTGCTGCGCGATGTAGAGGCCGAGCCCCATCCCCTTGACCCCGCGCTGCTGCTCCGGGGGCCCGCGCCCGGAACGGATCGAAGATCGCGCTCTGGAGAGGTGCCGGGATCTCTGGGCCTTCATTCGTCACAGCTAGAACGACACACTCGTCGCGGCAGCGGCCGGCGATCGTGACGGAGGCGTCCGGATCGCCATACTTGAAGGCGTTCGAAAGCAGGTTGGACAGCGCCTCGGCGAGCCGATCGCCGTCCCAGCAGCCTTTCAGGTCTGCCTCCGCCGAGAATCGGATCCGTCCGGGATGAAGGGCCTCGAACTCGTCCGCGACCGTTCTGCAGACGGAGGCGAGGTCGGCGTTTCTCGGGTGAACCGGGATCCCGCCCCCGAGGCGGCTCTGCGTGAAATCCAGGAGCTGGTCGATCATCCGCGCCATGCGGTCGGTGCTGTTCGAGATCCGCTCGAGCGCCTTCTGGTCCGCGCGGCCGGAAGAGCGTTTCAATGTGTGAACGGACACGTTGATGGTGTTGAGCGGATTCCGGAGGTCGTGGCTGAGCATGCCGAGGAAGAGCTCACGCGTCTTCTCGGCCTCGCGGCGGGCCTCCAGGTCGGCTGTCACGTCGCGAACGATCTTCGCGGCGCCCACGATCCGGCCTTCCTGGTCCCGCACCGGTGAGACCGTCAAAGACACATCCAGGATCCGTCCGTCGCGGGCCTTGCGGCGCGTCTCGAAGTGCGCGATGCGCTCCCCGCGCGACACGCGCTCCAGGATCTTGCTCCAGTCGTCGGCGCGGTCGTGTGGCATCAGCATCTCGATGAAACGCCCGATGGCTTCCTCTCTGCGGTATCCGAACAGGCGCTCCGCCGAGCGATTCCATTCGACGATGCGTCCCTGGAGGTCCATCGCGATTATCGCGTCCTCGCTCCACTCCACGATCGCGGCGAACCTGCGAAGACGGATATCCCGTTCGCGTTCCGCGGCGCGGTCGCGCATGGAGCGATCGACTGGAGCGTTCGAGCGATCGGCTTCGTCCATCGTCTCCCACTTCGTCGCCGTCCGGGCGGCGTGTGTTTCTTTTTGGAAGAAGCTTACCTCACGCCGCACGCCGGAGACGCTCGGTTCGTGAGCCTCTAGACCGAGGAGGCGCGCCGCGCGGTCTTCGGGGGAGACGTCGTGAGGAGCCGGCCTCGCGTGGCCGACTGCACGGCGTTCCCCATCAGCAGAGGCTCCCGCCCCCCGATCGCGCAAGCCGCCTGCAGCAACTCGCGATGAAGGACTTGCCAGTCGTCGTCGGGGACGTCGGCCGCGAGGAGCCGCTCGGCGACGCGGTCCAGCGAGTCGGCCGTCCGGGCGGGCGCCGCGCTCCCCGAGCGCACGCCGCCCACGAGCGCCTTCAGCCGCGATTCCAGCTTTTGCGCCTCCGGGTCCAGGGTCTGGAGCGCGAGGCTGAACGTCAAAGCCTCGGTGAGGAGTCCCCGCACGCGCATGACCACGAACTCGGGACCCTCGATCGCGAGCCCGTTCGGGTTGACGAGGATCGAGAGAGCCGAGCCCCGAAAAGAGGTGAGCCGGGCCGGGAGCTGCCTGCGGAACAGCGGTCCGCCGATCCAGCGCAGGAGGCGCATCGGCGCTTCCTCCGCGAATGGCGCTGCGGCCCGGGCGAGACCGAGCCCCGCCCGGCCGAGCACGGACTCCACGAGATCGCCGAGCTCTTCGTAAGCCTCGAGCCTCACGACGACCGCGACGTGAATCGAGACCCTCCTTCGCACGAGGGCCACGAGTTTTCTCGCCGGCGCGGCGATCGCGACGACGAGAAAGGCGCACGCCACGCCGAGAGTGGCGGGGAATCCCTCCGCGACCTTCCGCCACCAGCCGCCCCGCTCGACGGAAGGCGCATAGCGCGCGAGAAGCAGCCCCAGGCCCGCGGGCACGGCGAGAGCGGCGATCGACCATGCCGCCCGAAGCGCGCCGCTCGGAATCGACCGTGAGACTGGAACGAGCGCGAGGACGAAGGACGCGATCCTCGGGAAGACGATGCCGAGGACGAGGAGCGGCCATGCGGCGGCCGCGGCGACGGCCGCGGACAGGATCGTCTGCTCGCGCTTCGGACGCGGACCGAAGAGCGCCATGACGGACCAGCCGAACAGGGCCTGGAAGATTTTTCCCAAAGAGCGGATCAGCCACGCAAAAAACGCCTGGAGAACGACCACGAACGTGCCGAAGCAAGCCCCGGGCCCATGCCGAGCCGGGAATTGCCCGTGGCATTCTGCTTGCTCGGCGCCCCGGATGAGCAGCGCCGCGCGACCCCTCGAACAGGAACCGGAGGAGTCGAGGCCCCCGGAGCGGCCGCTTCCTCGACGTTCAGCGCCCCCTGCGTGGCGCCGCTGGCGCTGGTCCCTCGGGGTCGTCGCCGCGATTCTTGCGATCTTCCTCGTGGCCACGTTCTTCGGCGACGATCCCCTTCGCCGAACGATCGAATCGAACATGAACCACAAGCTGAAGGGTTACACGGCCTCCGTCGGCCGGGCGCACCTCAACCTCTTCGGCCTTTCCGTCACGTTGCGAGACGTCTCGGTGGCACAGCAGGCAAACCCCGATCCGCCCGTGATCGCCCTGCCTCTCCTCAAGGCGAGCGTGCATTGGAAGGAGCTCCTGGCGCTCCACGTCGTCGCGGATTTCCTCTTCGACCGGCCCCGGCTCAACGTGAACCGCCCGCAGCTCCTCAAGGAGGTCGCGGACGCCGTTCCAGTGAATCAGCGAGGCTGGCAGGAGGCGCTGGAGTCGATCTACCCCCTGAAGATCAACCTCCTGCGCGTGGACGACGGGGACCTCACGTATGTCGACGACGCGAAGTCCGAGCCGCTGCGCGTCACGCATCTGAAAGTGCGCGCCACGAACATCCGCAACATTCATTCGAAGGAACGCGTGTATCCCTCGCCGGTGGAGGCGACGGGCGTGATCCTCGGGACCGGCCGGGGGTCGATCCAGGGACACGCGAACTTCCTCGCGGAGCCTTTCCCCGGTTTCCACGTCCTGTTCGACCTGAACGACGTCCCACTCGGGCCTTTCCGGCCCCTGGTGGCCCGGTCCAACCTCGCCGTAAAGGGCGGGATCGTGTCGACCTCGGGCGAGCTCGAGTCCGCCCCGAACATCCAGCTCGTCCACGTGCGCGACCTCGGCATCCGGAAAGTCACGATCGATTACCTTCACGCGGCCGCGACAGCGCCGAAGGAGAAGGAGCAAGTCGAGGCCGTGAAGCAGGCGGCGAAGAAAGCCGCAGCCGCGCCCCACACGGATCTCCGCGTCGATCGGCTCACGATCGCCGACAGCGAGCTCGGATTCGTGAACAAGGCGAAGGATCCGGCCTATCGGGTGTTCGTTTCGGGCGCATCGGTCACGGCGACGAATCTCTCGAATGGCCTTCGCGCCGGCCCCGCAAACGTGCGTGCGGCCGGGCGTTTCCTGGGGAACGGACCCGCGGAGGCGAGCGCGAACTTCCGCCCGGACGAAAAGGGGTCCGACTTCGACCTCGCGGTCTCGATCCGCGACACCGACATGCGCCTCATGAACGATCTCTTCCGCGCCTACGGGAAATTCGACGTCACGTCCGGCGCCTTCTCGTTCTTCTGCCAGCTCAAGGTGAAGAACGGAGCGGTCGACGGTTACGTGAAGCCGCTCTTCCGCGAGATGAAGGTCTACGACGCGAGGCAGGACGCCGAGAAGAGTCTTTTCAGGAAGCTGTACGAAAAGCTCGTCGGGGGAGTGGCCAAGCTACTCGAGAACCGTGAACGCAAGGAGGTCGCGACGAAAGCCCGCCTCGCAGGGCCGGTCGACACCGCCCACGCGAGCACGCTCGAGATCATCGCCCGCCTCGTCGAAAACGCGTTCTTCCGGGCGATCCTGCCCGGCTTCGACACGGAGCTCTCCCGGCTGGGCGTCATCGCGAAACATTCGAGAGGAGTGAAACCGTGAGACCGGTCGCCGGAGCAACAAACATACGCGGACTGAACCAAAAGCATTCAATTCTCGTCATCGGCGCGGTCCGTCGCCAAACTCCATTGACGGCGAAGAGGTAGGGGAGTAGTCTCATCTTTCCCTTCCTGAAGGAGGAAATTCCGTGGCATTCAAGATCGGCGACAGGCTCGTCTACCCGAACCACGGCGTTGGCGTCGTCGAGACGATCCAGGAATCCCTCCTTGAAGGTTCACCCGCCCCCTGCTATCAGCTCCGCCTCCTCGGGAACAACTCGCGCGTGATGGTGCCGGTCGGAAACTCCGACCGCATCGGCCTGCGCCCGCTCACGCGGCGCAAGGACGTGGGCTCCGTCTTCCGCGTGCTCGAGAACGCGACGCTTCCCCCAACCGGCGACTGGAAGGGACGCTACAAGCAGAACCTCGACAAGATGCGCTCGGGCCGGCTCACGGACATCGCCGACGTCCTCAAGAACCTGACGTGGGTCCAGAAGCAGAAGGCGCTCTCCTTCCGCGAGAAGAAGATGTACGAGCGCGCCCGCTATCTCATCGTCTCCGAGATCGCGCAGATCAACGGCCTGCCCGAGGGCGAGGTCGCGAGCGAAGTCGAGAAGGCCCTCGACCGGGCGATCCTCAAGCGGCGGCCTCTCACGCCCCTCGCGTCCGCGAACGGGAATCACCGCGGGCACTGAACCGACCGGGGGAATTCCCCGCGATGCGGGCGCCCCGATTTCCGTATAGTGGCGGAGATGGCAGCTCGCCCGGCACGCTCCCTTTTGACCGCGGCCCTCCTGCTGGCGGTCGGGGTGCCGCTGGCGGCCGCGACCCTCCACTCCCGGACCGGCGACCCCGTGCTCGACATGCACCTGTCGGCGGTCGAGATGGAGCGGCGGCGCGTATTGGATGATCTCGAGGAATTCGACCGGATCGCGCAACAGGCGTTCCGGGCCGAGGCCGAGGTCAACACGTCTCTGAATCAGATCGCGAAGCTCGCGCGCGATGGCATCCTCGACCGCTCGGTGCTCGAGCAGGCCGAGCAGGCCGCGGCCGACGCGCGGGCTCGCGCCGAGGCGGCACAGGACCGGCGCCGGGCCGTCGTCGAGCGGCTCGCGGAGCGCGTCCGCCGGCTCGCGGCGTTGCGGGACGAGATTGCGCGCCGGCGCGACGTCCTGAGAAACAGCCCTGCGGACCCCCTTTCGGGGCGCTGGGACGTCTTCGTCAATCCCGGCGGCCGGCGCGGCTTCTTCCGCCTTTCGCTCGACGGCACGATCCTCTCGGGCGACTATGTCCTCGACGGGGGCTTTCGTGGTTCACTCCGCGGCACGTTCGTGGGCGACCGCGTCGTGCTCGAGCGGATCGATTCCGAACGGGGAGTGGATGCGAAGTTCTACGGCCGCCTGACGACGACGCCCATGCGCCGCCTGGCGGGAACCTGGGAGGGGACGCAGATCGCGCCCGTCCCGGTCGAGGGTCCCGTGGCGGGAACGTGGGCGGCACAGCCGGCGCGCGAAGAGGAGACGGATTCAAAATGACGGAAGAGAACATCGAAGGCAACGACGACCACCTTCCGCCGCCGGTGCCGGCGGCGAAGCGTCCCCGCGAGAAGAAGTCTCCGGCCGCGGAAGCACCGGCGCCCCGGCTCTCTCCCTGGGCGGACCGCGGAACGTTCCTCGTCCTCGGGCTCCTCGCCGGTTTCACGGCCGCGTATCTGTACCTGGAGAAGAACGTCTCGGCGGGTCCGCCCCAGGCGGTCGGGAACGACCCTCACGCGGGGATCGCGGGCGTCGGGCCGGGTGCGACGCGCGACCTGCCGGGAAGCGGAGGCGGACAGCCGTCGCTGGCGTCCGACCCCGTCGCCCTCCAGAAGCTCGCCTCTCTCGAGGCCGCCGTCGCCAAGGAGCCGAAGAACGCGGAGCTCCTCGTGCAGCTCGGGAACACGGCCTACGACGTCGAGGACTGGAAGAAGGCGATCGATGCCTACGAGAGGGCGATCAAGCTGAAGGACGGCGATCCGAACGTTCTCACCGACCTCGGCGTGGCCTATCGGAACGTCGGCAACCTGGACAAGGCGCTCGCGCTGTTCTCGCAGGCGGTGGCCCGCGACCCGAGCCATTGGCCCGCGCAGTTCAATCAGGCGATCATTTACGGTCTCGACAGGGGCGACACGAAGAAGGCGCTCGAGATCCTCACGAGACTCAAGAAAGAGCACCCCGAAATCCCCGCGCTCGATCGGCTCACCACCGACATCGAGCGGCGGACGAAGACGCGCGGAGGGGCGTGACGTCCACACCGGGCGATCTCTTCGGGGAGGATGGCCCTGCTACCGAGCCGTCCGCGGTCGACGACGGCGTTTCGCGGAACGCGCCGCTCGCGGAACGGATGCGTCCGCGGGAGCTGTCCGAGGTCGCCGGTCCACCCGAGCTCGTGGGGGAGGCCTCGTTCCTCGCGAAAGCGCTCGCCGCCGACAGGGTCCCTTCTCTCGTCTTCTGGGGCCCGCCGGGGAGCGGCAAGACGACGCTCGCGCGCATCATCGCCGCGAAGACCCAGGCCCGCTTCATCGGCTTCTCGGCCGTCGTCTCGGGCATCAAGGAGATCCGGAACGTGATGGAGGAGGCGGCCCGCGCCAGGCGCCGGGGCCGCCGGACGCTCCTCTTCGTCGACGAGATCCATCGCTTCAACCGGGCGCAGCAGGATGCCTTCCTGCCGTTCGTGGAAGCCGGCGACATCGTCCTCGTGGGCGCTACGACGGAGAACCCGTCGTTCGAGCTGAACGGCGCGCTGCTGTCGCGGCTGCGAGTCGTCATCCTGCCCGCGATCGGCGAGAAGGAGCTGATTCTGCTGATGAAGAGGGCGCTGGCGGATCCGGTGAGGGGTCTCGCGGCAAGAGCCACGGTCGAAGAGAACGCCTTCGAATGGTTGGGACGCTTTTCCGACGGCGACGCCCGAAGGGCGCTCACCGCGTTGGAGGCAGCCGTCGCCCAGTTCTTTTCACAAGAATACTCTTCGTCGGTCTCTTCGGACCGTTCCGTTCCGCACCTGACCGTTGCCGTCCTCGAGGATCTTTTCAGGCGAAAGGTCCTTCTCTACGACAAGGCGGGCGACGAACACTTCAACCTGATCTCGGCGCTCCACAAATCGCTCCGCGATTCGGACGTCGACGCGTCGCTCTACTGGCTCGCGCGCATGCTGGAAGGGGGGGAAGACCCGCTGTACGTGGCGCGCCGGCTCGTCCGCTTCGCGTCCGAGGACATCGGGCTCGCCGATCCGTCGTCGCTCACGCTCGCGGTCGCCGCCAAGGAGGCCGTGCACTTCATCGGCATGCCCGAAGGCGCCCTCGCGCTCGCCGAGATCGCCGTCCACATGGCGCTCGCGCCGAAGTCGAATGCCCTTTACGCGGCGTACGCGGAGGCCGCGGCGGACGTGCACGAGCGCCCGAACGAGCCGCCGCCGCTCGCGATCCGCAACGCCCCGACGAAGCTGATGAAGCAGGCCGGCTACGGCGCCGGCTACAAGTACGCGCACGACACCGCCGAGAAGACCGCCGGCCTTTCCTGCCTTCCGGATTCCCTCGCGGGCCGGAACTACTACCGGCCGTCCGGCGAGGGACGCGAGAAGGACCTCAAGGCACGCGCCGAGGCGATTCGCGCGCTCCGGGAGCGGCTCAGGAAGAAGAACGAAGAAGAATAGTCTGCTTCGGACCCGTGCGCTTCGTGCGGGCGTCCGAGCGACGGGTGACGGTCTGCGAAGTTTCTTAGAAGGGAAGATAAGAGAGGCGGCACACGTTTTGAGAGGCATGCGTGTTTCGGTCGTGTCAAATCGCGCGGGCCGCAGAGTCGGGCGCACATTCGCGGCGGCCCTCCTCTTCTCTCTCTTTCTCTTACCTTCTAAGAAATCCCCGGCGGCGCCACCCGCTGCGCTTTCTCTCCCCGAAAAGGCAGCTCCCGCTCCCGTCGGTCTCTGGCACGCCGAGCTGATCCCTTCCGTCGGACACGAGGTCTTCTTCGACCTGAAGATCGCCGCGAAGGGCTCCGGCCTCTCGGCCGCGCTCGTGAACGACCGCGCCGAGTTCGCCTTCACGTCGGCTTCCTGGGACGGAACGAAGCTCACGCTCGAGCTCGCGAACTACGACGCGAAGATCGTGGCGGAAATGAAGAGCGGCCGGCTCGAGGGCGGGTACACGCGCGTCGTGGCTGCCGGATTGGCGGAGGTACCGTTTCGAGCTTCCCTGAAGCCTCGTGCGCGGGTGGCCGCTCCGAAGGGCGGAGCCTCCATCGGCGGAAGCTGGGGCGTCGAGATGATCGACGGGAAGAAGACGGAGAGGGTGACGGGTGTCTTTCGCCAGGCGGGCAGCGCCGTCACGGGGACGTTCCTGTCGACGACCGGCGACTACGGCTCTCTCCACGGCACGTTCGACGGCGAGCTGCTCGTCCTGACCGTCTTCGATGGCGTACACGTCTACCGCTTCGACGCCGAGCTGCTGCCGGACGGCACGCTCGCGGGCGAGTATCGGTCGCGCACGAATCCGCCCGTGTCCTGGCGCGGAAGACGGCTGGACCCGGTCTCTCAGGGAACTTTTCTGCCGGGCTCTTTCGACATCGTGAAGCCGCGGAATCCGGCCGCGCCCTACGTCGTCTCGTTTCCCGACGTCCAGGGCCGCATCGTGTCGACCTCGGATGCTCGATTTTCGGGGAAGCCGATGCTCGTCGCCTTCATGGGCACGTGGTGCCCGAATTGCGCCGACGAGGCGCCGTTCCTCCGGGAGCTCGACGCGAAGTACGGGCCCCGCGGCCTCGCGGTGGTTTCCCTGACGTTCGAGTACACGGACGACGTGGAACGGAACCGCCGCCAGGTGAGGCGGTTTGTCGAGCGTTTCGGCACGACACATCCGATCCTCCTCGCGGGCACGACGAAGAACGCCTCCTCGTCTCCCGCGACGCTTCCGCTCGAAGGGTGGGAGGGTTACCCGACGACGCTCTTTCTCGACCGCCAGCATCGCATCGTGAAGATCCACTCCGGCTTCGACGGCCCGGCGACGGGGGAGCGCTTCACGAAGCTGAAGAAGGAGATCGAGGACGCGGTCGTGGCGCTCCTGCGAGCGACGAGCTAGGTGGAACAGCGGGGTAGCGAGGCCGGCGGGGGCGAATCGGTTGGCCGATCAGCGCTGTCTGCAGCTCACGTCTTTGCGCCACATGACCCCCACGACACCCTGCACCTTCACGAGCAGCTGCTTCTCCTCCGTGGGAAGAACGTCCAGAGCCACCAACCGCTCGCCCCGCGTGAGGATGCGTCGCGGGGGCGTCCCTTCCTTCGCTCCTGGCTCCAGTAACCCAGCACCGTCGGCTGCGGCGGCGCAGGTCTTCGGGCGTTCGCCGTCTCTTCTGAAGTCGTCGCCGCTCCAGCCGACTCCGCACCAGTCTGCCGTGCCCTCGACGAATCGAAGCTGCCAGGCCCCGCTCTTTACCGACAGGCGTGCCTTCCCGTCCTCGCTCACGATCAGGAAACCGCCGGATGACTCTCGCCGAGCGAGCACGGGACCGAGGTCGCAGGAACGACACCACCCGCCCCTGGTCTCGTCCAGGCAACCCGGGCCGAAGCCGCCCGCGTAGTAGACCAGGGCCTCATCCGCTCCCTCGAGCACATCGAGTCTCGTCGAGAACCACTGTCTCTTGCTCGCGAAGCTGCCGTCACGATTGCCCGCGCTTCCTTCGCCGGGAGCCGGGGCGGCACCGCCCACGATGCCGAGGGCCAGGGAAATGATGATCAGCCCGGCCAGTCGCATCCTCATCAACCCCGACTTGATCATCTTCGCCTGAGCGCTAGCCGATCCGTCCCGCGCGCAGGACGAGCGGCCAGGAGATCGTCTTCTCGGAGGCAGGGTCGCCCCACGCGGCGGCGAGCACGGGTGCGAGCTCGGCGATCGGGTCGCGGCCCGTCTCTTTCGCGCAGCGCTTCACGGCGGACCACGTGGAGAGATAGCCGAGAGTTCGTTCGAGGTCCCACGCGGCCGTCATCGCCACCGGCGGAACGGGGATTTCTTCGAAAGGGAAGAAGAGGTCGGCGTAGCGTCGGGCCACGAGCGCGCGCTCGGCCGGCCAGTACGTCTCCACGGATGCGTGAAAGGCCCCGAAGACCTCGTCCACGGTGGCGTCGACGGAGAAGAGATCGTAGGCCCATACCGCGATCGCGCTTCCCGGCGCTCCGACCCGTCGCACTTCTTCGAAGAAACTCTTCAATCCGAACCAGTGGACGGCCTGCCCGACCGTGACGAGGTCCACGCTCGCCTCGTCGAGCGAGGAATTCTCCGCGGGCGCGACGCGGTACGTCACGCCGGAGTGAGGCGCCGCGTGCGCGATCTGGTCCGCGCTCGCGTCCGTGGCGACGACCTCGGCGAAATGCCCGGCCAGGCCGCCGGCCGCCTGCCCGCTCCCGGTGCCCGCGTCCCAGCAGAGGGTGTGCCGGTTGACGAGCGCCGCGACCGCGTCGAAAAGCTCGGGCGGGTACGTGGGCCGATAGCGGGCGTAGTCGCCCGCGTGACCGGAGAAGTGATCCTTGAAAGAGGGCTCGCTCAGACTTCTTCGCGCCGGTAGTTCGGAGCTTCTTTCGTGATGATGACGTCGTGCGCGTGGCTCTCTCTCAGGCCGGAGGCCGTGATGCGCACGAATTTCGCCTTCTTCACGAGCTCGGGCAGGTTTCGCGCGCCCGCGAGGCCCATGCCCGAGCGCACGCCCCCGGTGAGCTGCGCGAGGAGCGTCGAGACGGGGCCCTTGTGCGGGACCATTCCCTCGATGCCCTCCGGCACCATCTTTCGCGGCTCTTCGTCGTCCTGGAAGTAGCGGTCCGCCGAGCCCTCTTTCATCGCGCCGAGCGAGCCCATGCCGCGGTACGCCTTGAACGTGCGGCCCTGGTAGAGGATGGTCTCGCCGGGCGCCTCGTCCGTGCCCGCGAATAGGCTGCCGATCATCACGGAGTGCGCGCCCGCGGCGAGGGCCTTCGTGACGTCGCCCGAAAACTTGATGCCTCCGTCCGCGACGAGCGGGACGTTCGACTTGCCGAGGCCCTTCACGCATTCGCGGATCGCGTGAATCTGCGGCACGCCCGCGCCGGTGACGACGCGCGTCGTGCAGATGGAGCCCGGGCCGATGCCGATCTTGACGGCATCCGCGCCGCGGCGCACGAGGTCGTGCGTGCCCTCGGCGGTCGCGACGTTTCCCGCGAGCACGGGTGTCGAGGGGAACCTTCTCTTGAGGGACTTCAGGGCGGTGAGCACGCCCTCGCTGTGGCCGTGCGAGGAGTCGAGGACGAGAAGATCGACCTTAGCGGTGACGAGCTCACGGGCGCGGTCGAGGAGGTCGCTGCTCGCGCCCACGGCCGCCGCCACGCGCAGGCGCCCGAAGGAGTCCTTGCACGCGCTCGGGTACTTGATCTGCTTCTGGATGTCCTTGACGGTGATGAGGCCCTTGAGATTTCCCGCCCGGTCGACGACGAGCAGCTTTTCGATCCGATGGCGGTGGAGGAGCTCCTTGGCCTGCTCGAGCGTCGTGCCCGGGGGACAGGTCACGAGGTTCTCCTTCGTCATGCGCTCGGAGATGGGGAGGTCCATCCGCGTCTCGAACCGGAGATCGCGGTTCGTCAGGATCCCGACGAGCTTGCCGCGGTCGTCCACGACGGGGACTCCCGAGATCCGGAAGTTCGCCATCACCTCGAGAGCCTCCGAGATCTTCTGCGTCGGGCGGCACGTGACGGGGTCGACGATCATCCCGCTCTCCGAGCGCTTCACCTTGTCGACCTCGGCCGCCTGGGCGTCGATCGTCATGCTCTTGTGAATGACGCCGAGCCCCCCGTTCTGCGCCATCGCGATCGCGAGGCGGGACTCCGTGACCGTGTCCATCGCGGCCGAGAGGATCGGGATGTTCAGCCCGATCCCCTGCGCGAGCCGGGTCTTCAGGTCGGTCTCGGCCGGGTGGACCTTGGAGCGGGCGGGCAGGAGAAGAACGTCGTCGAACGTGAGGGCGAGCGGGATCTCCCGTTCATTCACCATGCGGATTCATACCACAACGGGCCCGACCGGCCGGGACCCCGCCCGGCAGGCCCATTTGACGGATTCGTCTGAGAGGTGATCTCATCGGGCATCCGAGGTCGTCGAAGCGGTCCACACACGGCATTTTGAAGGCCAGAAGGCCGGAGGGGCGCCAGCATGTCGAAGAAAGCTCGATCCAGCGGAATCACCCGTCGCACGTTCGCGAAGCTCGCAGGGGGCGGCGCTCTCGCCGCCGGAGTCGGAGGGCCCGCCTTTCTCTTCCCCGAACGGGCGGAAGCCCAGATGAAGACGCTGAAGATCCTCCAATGGAGCCATTTCGTTCCCGCCTGGGACACCTGGTTCAACGGCACGTACACGAAGGAATGGGGTCAGAAAAACCACACGAACGTGATCGTGGACAACATCAACCTGGTCGACCTGCCCGCCCGGGCGGCCTCCGAAGTCTCGGCGAAGAAGGGCCACGACCTCTTCATGTTCCTCTCGCCTCCCGCGTCCTACGAGAAACAGGTCATCGACATGTCGCACGTGTACCAGGAGGTGGAGAGAAAGCACGGGAAGAAAATCGACCTCGCCCACAAGTCCACGTACAACCCGAAAACGAAGAAGTACTTCGCCTTTTCGGATGCCTACACCCCCGACCCCGGTAACTGGCACAAGGACTGGTGGACGGAGGCCGGGTTCCCGAACGGGCCGGACACGTACGACGACCTGCTCAAGGGGGGGACGAAGATCCGGGAAAAGACGGGCCATCCGTGCGGGATCGGCCTCGGACAGGAGCTCGACACGAGCATGGCCATGCGCGCCATTCTCTGGTCGTTCGGCGGAGCCGAGCAGGACGAGGCCGGAAACGTCACGATCAACTCGAAGCAGACGATCGAGGCCCTGAAATACATGAAGGAGCTCTACCAGAAGACCGAGACGCCCGAAGTCTTCACCTGGACGCCTCCCTCGAACAACCAGGCGATGCTCGCCGGCCGCGTCTCCTACGTTGCGAACGCGATTTCCGTCACGCGCCAGTCCGAGCGGGAGAAGCTGCCGATCGACAGCAAGATCATGATCAGCCAGGCGCTGAAGGGCCCGGTCCGCCGGATCGCGGCCGAGCACGTCATGAACTGCCACGTCATCTGGGAGTTCGCGGAGAACAAGGACGGCGCGCAGAAGTTCCTGATCGACTTCATGGACCACTTCCACGAGGGCTTCGTCGCGGGGCAGTTCTACAACTTCCCCTGCTTCCCCGCGACGGTTCCGAACCTGCAGAAGGAAATCGCGAACGATCCGCGGGCGACCCCGCCGGACAAGTACAAGGTCCTCGGCAACGTCCTCGACTGGGCGACGAACGTCGGCTACCCGGGCTACGCGACCGCGGGCATCTCCGAGGCGTTCTCGACCTGGGTCATCCCCACGATGTTCGCCAAGGTCGCTCGTGGCGACGAGTCTCCCGAGGACGCCGCGAAGGCGGCCGAAACCGAGTACAAGCGCATCTTCGCTCGATGGAAGTAGCGTGGGCGATCGATGGCCGTCGTTGAAACACGAAGCCTGACGAAAGTCTTCAAGGAAGGCGAGCTCGGGGCGGTCAACGACGTCAGCCTAGCAACCGGGGAAGGGGAGTTCCTGGTCTTCCTGGGGCCTTCGGGCTCCGGGAAGACCACCCTCCTCCGGATGATCGCGGGCCTGGAAACCCCGACCTCGGGGGAGATCCTGATCGGGGGGCAGGTCGTGAACCGCCTGACACCGCGCGAGCGGCGGATCGCCATGGTCTTCCAGAGCTACGCGCTCTATCCCCACCTCACCGTCTACAAGAACATCGCCTTCCCGCTGAAGGCGCAGAAAGTCCCGAAGGACCAGCACAGGAAGAAGGTGGAATGGGCCGCGGGGCTGCTCGGCATCGGCAAGCTCCTCGACCGAAAGCCGCGGGAGCTGTCCGGCGGCGAACGGCAGCGGGTCGCGCTCGCCCGCGCGATCGTCCGCGAGCCGGCGGTCTTCCTGCTCGACGAACCCCTTTCGAACCTCGACGCGAAGCTGCGCGCGTCGGCGCGCGAGGAGCTCGAGCAGTTCCAGAAGAGGGTAGGAACGACGACGATCTACGTCACGCACGACCAGGTCGAGGCCATGGCGATGGGGGACCGCGTCGTCGTGATGGACAAGGGGCGTGTCCGTCAGATCGGAACGCCGGCCGACGTCTACGACGATCCGGCCGACACGTTCGTCGCGACGTTCCTCGGCTCGCCCCCGATGAACCTCGTGCCCGGCCCGGTCGGCATCACGGGCTTCCGCCCGGAGCACTTTCTTCCAGCGCGCGCCGCCACGGTCCCGGACTCCGTCCCGATGCGGCTGACGATCAGCCACGAGGAGTACCTTGGCGCCGAGCGCATCCTCTACGGCACGCTCGCGGACGGTCCCTTCGCCGGGGCGAAGGTCGTCTCGCGGATCGCCTCGACGCACGCCGGCCTGTTCAAGAAGGAAACGGCATACGACTTCGCGATCGAGAAGCGCCACCTGAAGATCTTCGACGCGGCGACGGGAACCCGGAAGACGTGAGCGCGCGATCAGGCGAGCGCTGGCTGGGCCCGGCGATGTTCCTCCCGGCGGTCCTCTACATCGTCGCGCTCGTCGGGGTCCCGCTCGTCCTCGCGGTCCTCTACGCGTTCAGCGACGCGCGCATCGGGAGCACGGAGTTTCACTTCGTCGGCCTCGAGAATTTCCGGAGCATCCTCCAGAGCCCGGGCTTCCGGAAGGCGATCCGGAACTCAGTCGTTTTCACCGTCTGCGCCCAGGCGATCGTCATCGTGTGCTCGACGATTCTCTCGATCGCCCTCGAGAAGCCGTTCCGCGGCCGCGGCCTGATCCGCTTCCTGATCCTGCTGCCGTGGGTGGCACCCGTGTCGCTCGGGACGATCGGCTGGAAGTGGATCCTGGATTCGATCTACAGCGTGATCACGTGGGTGCTCGTCGCCGTGCACCTCTACAAGCCGTACAGCGCACCGATGTGGCTCGGGGAGCCGGACCTCGCGATGGCCTCCGTCGTCCTCGTCCACTGCTGGCGCCTGATTCCGTTCTCCACCGTGATCGTCCTCGCGGGCCTGTCCGCGATCCCCAAGGAGATCCCCGAAGCGGCGGCGATCGACGGGGCCGGCTTCTGGCGCACCCTTTTCCAGATCAACATCCCGATGATGACGCCCATCCTCTCAGTCGCGGTTCTCTTCGGGACGGTCTTCACCTTCACGGACATGATCGTGGTCTACATCCTGACCGCCGGGGGGCCGTTCGATTCCACGCAGACCCTGCCGTCGCTCGCGTTCGCGACGGGGATCGCCGGCAGCGACCTGGCCGCGGGAGCCGCGATCTCGCTCTTCCTCGTGCCCGTCCTCGTGGTGGTCGCGTACCTGATGCTTCGCGTCGCGCACCGTGCCGAGGTCGCCTGATGGAACGTGGCCTTTTCGGGAAGATCGGCGCGAGAGCCCTTCACGTCTTCGTGCTGGCCTTCTTCGTGGTCGCGCTCGCGTTCCCGTTCTTCTGGATGCTGATCGCCGCGTTCAAGCAGAACATCGACCTCTACACGGTCGAGAACAACCCGTTCCTGTTCAACCTCCCGCCGACGCTCGAGCACGTGCGATTCCTGTTTGCGGAGACGCGGTTCGTGCGCTGGCTGGGCAACACGGCATTGGTGGGCGTCCTCGTCGTCGCGATCACGCTCGTCCTGGCCCTGCCGGCCGCTTACGCGCTCACCCGTCTCGCCGGCCGCTGGGGCGAGCGGCTGGGAATCGCCATCTTTCTCACCTACCTGATCCCGCCGACGCTGCTCTTCATTCCGCTCTCGCGGGTCGTCGCGCTCCTCGGCCTCCAGGACAGTATCTTCTCGGTCGTGGTCGTCTATCCGAGCATGACGATTCCCTTTTCGATCTGGCTCCTCATGGCCTTCTTCAAGTCCATCCCGAAGGAGCTGGAGGACGCGGCCATGGTGGATGGCCTGACGCGCTTCGGCGCGTTCATCAGGATGGTCGTGCCGATCTCCGTGTCCGGGATCCTGACGGTCGTGATCTTCACGTTCACGCTCGTGACCCAGGAGTTCGTCTACGCCCTGACGTTCATCTCGCCGGAGTCCAATCAGATGGTGGGCGTCGGGATCCCGATCTTCCTCGTGCGGGGCGACGTCTACTACTGGGGCTCGCTGATGGCCGCGTGCCTCATCGCGAGCCTGCCGATCGCGATCCTCTACAACCTGTTTCTCGACCGGTTCATCGCCGGCTTCACGGTCGGGTCGGTCAAGTAGCGCCGCGGGATCAGGCCGGCGGGCTCACGGGCTCGGGCGCGTGCGCCCCGTGGCACTTCTTGTACTTTTTCCCGGACCCGCACGGGCAGGGGTCGTTGCGGCCGACCTTCGGGCCTGCGGCCTTCACGGTCGCAACCTCGAAGTCGCCCCCCGCCGTGGGGTCGAACGAGCCCTGGAACTTCAGGTTCTGATCCTTCTTGCGTCGCTTCTCCAGCTCGGCGGCGGCCCGGCGCGAGGAGGCCGAGCCCGTTGCCGCGGCCTCGCTCGGCGTCGCCTCGACGGCGACCTCCTGCCGGGACGCGGCCTCGGGCGGAGCCTGGACCTCGAAGCGGTAGAGGTACTGGAGAATCTGCTCCTCGATGCCCTCCTTCATCGCCTCGAAGAGCTGGAACGACTCCTTCTTGTACTCGACGAGCGGATCGCGCTGGCCGTAGCCGCGGAGGCCGATTCCTTCCTTCAGGTGGTCGAGCGCGAGAAGGTGGTCCTTCCAGAGCGTGTCGACCGTCTGCAGCATGAAGAATTTCTCGAATTCGCGCAGCGTCTGCGCGCCGACGGCCGTCTCCTTCGCGTCGTAGGCTTCCCGCACGAACGTTCGCAGCCTCTCCTTGATCTCCGCGTTCGTGCTGTCCGCCGCGATGCCCTTTTCGGACGGGCGGAAGCCGTAGGTTTCGAACACGAGGTTCTCGAACGCGGCCCAGCTCCACTCGGACGGGTCCTTGCCGGCGGGGCAGTGGCGGTCGACGTAGTCTTCCGAGACGTCCTCGGCGAGGGCGACGACGTAGTCGCGCGAGAGCTTTCCGGTGAGGATCTCCTTGCGGAGCCGGTAGATCTCCTCGCGCTGCTTGTTCATGACGTCGTCGTATTCGAGGAGGTGCTTGCGGGTGTCGAAGTTGCGGCCTTCGACCTGCGTCTGCGCGCGTTCGATCGAGTTCGTCACCCATCGATGCTCGATCGGGACGCCCTCCTCCATGCCGAGGCGCTTCATGAGACCCGACAGCCGGTCGGATCCGAAGATGCGCATGAGGTCGTCCTCGAGCGAGAGGTAGAACCGCGAGGAGCCTGGGTCTCCCTGGCGGCCCGCGCGGCCGCGAAGCTGGTTGTCGATCCGGCGGGATTCGTGCCGTTCCGTGCCGATGATGTGGAGGCCGCCGAGCTCGATCACCTGCTCGTGCGCTTCGCCGGTCTCCTTCTGGAGCTCCTCGAGGAGCTGCTTGTACTGCTCTTCGTCTTCCTTCGCCTTCTGCCGGGCGAGGTACTCCGGGTTGCCGCCGAGGAGGATGTCCGTGCCGCGGCCCGCCATGTTCGTCGCGATCGTCACGGCGGAGACCTGTCCGGCCTGCGCGACGATCGTGGCTTCCTGCTCGTGGTACTTCGCGTTCAGGACGACGTGGGGCACCTTCTTCTTCTTGAGCATCGTCGAGAGAAGCTCGGATTTCTCGATCGAGATCGTGCCGACGAGGACGGGCTGCCCCTTCTCGCTCTTCTCCGCGATCTCCTCGACGACCGCCTCGAACTTCTCGCGCTCGGTCCGGTAGACGAGGTCGTGCTCGTCGATTCGGATCATGTCGCGGTTCGTGGGAATCACGACCACGTCGAGCCCGTAGATCTTGCCGAACTCCGCCGCCTCCGTGTCGGCCGTGCCCGTCATGCCCGACAGCTTGTCGTACATCCGGAAGTAGTTCTGAAGCGTGATCGTGGCGAGCGTCTGGTTTTCCTTCTCGATCTTGACGCCCTCTTTCGCCTCGACGGCCTGGTGGAGGCCGTCGGACCAGCGGCGCCCCGGCATGAGACGGCCCGTGAACTCGTCCACGATGATGACCTGCCCGTCCTTGACGACGTAGGTCACGTCCCGCTTGTAGAGCGTGTGCGCGCGAAGCGCCTGCTGGCAGGCGTGCAGGAGGTCGATGTTCGTCGGGTCGTAGAGGTTCTCGACGCCGAGCAGGCGCTCGCACTTCGTGACGCCGTCCTCCGTGAGGGAGGCCGTGTGGGCCCGCTCGTCGAGGAGGTAATCGCCCGTCGTGGTCTTGTTGCCGTACTTGTCCTTGATCTCCTCGCCCTTCACGAGCTTCGGAACGATCCGGTCGACCTTGTAGTAGAGGTCCGTCTCGCCCTCGGACGGGCCCGAGATGATGAGCGGGGTGCGCGCCTCGTCGATGAGGATCGAGTCGACCTCGTCCACGACGGCGAAGACGTGCCCTCTCTGGACCATGTGGGCGAGCTCGAACTTCATGTTGTCGCGCAGGTAGTCGAAGCCGAACTCGTTGTTCGTGCCGTACGTGATGTCACAGGCGTAGGCCGCGCGGCGCTCCTCGTCGGGCATGTCGTGCTGGATGCAGCCCACCGTGAAGCCGAGGAACCGGTAGATGCGGCCCATCCAGTCCGCGTCGCGGCGCGCGAGGTAGTCGTTCACGGTGACGACGTGGACGCCGCGGCCGGACAGGGCGTTCAGGGAGACGGCGAGCGTCGAGACGAGCGTCTTGCCCTCGCCCGTCCGCATCTCGGAGATCTTGCCCTCGTGGAGCACCATGCCGCCCATGATCTGGACGTCGTAGTGCCGCTGCGTGATGCTGCGCCACGCGGCTTCGCGCACGAGCGCGAAGACCTCGACGAGCTCCGGGTCGAGGAGCTGCCGGGACAGCGCGCGCCGTTCCTCGAGGTTCTCGGGAAGGGCTTCCAGCCCCTCCTGGACGCGGGCGCGGATCGCCGCCAGGCGCGAGCGGATCGCGTCGTCGGAAAGGGCCTTGATCTCGGGCTCGAGCGCGCTGACGGCCGCGACGCGCGGGCGCATCGCCTTGACGTCGCGCTCGTGCTTGGTCCCGAAGACTTTGGAGAGTGCCTTGTCGATGATCATGAAAGGAAGGCTCCGCGCGCTTCGCGCGAAGAATGGGGAGTTTAGCGGAGAAGAAAGAGAGAGATTTCTTAGAAGGTGAAGAGATGGGTCGCCGATGAGCCCGGCGGCGGCTCTCCTCAGAACAGGAAGCCGCGATAACGGAAAGGAACACCGCGGTCAGAACGCGTTGAGAACGTAATCCAGAGGGTTCACCGGCTTGCCGTCGGCGTGCACCTCGTAGTGGAGGTGCGGCCCGGTGGAGCGGCCCGTGGAGCCCACGAGCGCCACGAGGTCGCCGCGCCTCACGCGCTGGCCCTCGGCGACGCGCGCCGTCTGGAGGTGACCGAACAGGGTCGTGACGCCGTAGCCGTGGGCGATCTCGACGAATTGGCCGTAGCCCTTGTCCCAGCCGATGCGCACGATCGTGCCGGACGCGGGGGCGACGACGCGGTTCCCGGCGGGCGTCGAGATGTCGATGCCCGTGTGGAACTCGGGGTGGTCCGTGAACGGGTCGGGACGGCTTCCGAAGCCCGCCGTGAGGACGCCGGCGGTCGGGACGATCGTGGGAGTCAAGGCGAGCTGGTCGGCTTGAAGGGAGAGCTTCTTCTCGACGAACTTCAGCCGCGAGGAGAGGAGGGCGCCCCGGCGGCCGGCCTCGCTCAGGCCCGAGTCGATGGAATCCGCGGGATTCACCGGCACCGCGGAGAGACCGCCGACGCCGCCCAGCCCCGGGTCGCGTACCGCCGAGAGCCCGGCCACGATCGACAGCCGCCGTGTCCGATCCTCGAATTCGGCCAGCATCTTCTCGATCGTCTCGAGGCGGGCGTTCGTGAGCGCCGCCCGTGACCTCAGGTCGGAGTTCTCCGCAAGGATGGCGGTGACCTCGCTGTTCTTCCGGATCGAGCGGACCCAGAGTGCGGAGAAGGTCACGCCGAGGAGAACCGCCAGACCGAAGCAGACTCCCAGGGACCACAGGAGCCGCGAAGAGACCTGGAACTGCCGAAAACGCGCCTTCGCGTGGGGCAGGAAGATGATGGTGTGCTCTCGTCTCGGCATCCGTTTGGCTCCGTGGGCGCTCTTTTCCCTCTACTCCACTCGGTTGACCGGAAAAACTGCTGCACGGCCCTACACGGGGCAGGCGTTCACTTGAGCGATTGAATTCTTGGTCGGCTGGGCCGGGGTGTCAAGGAGAAATGTTCCCCTCTCCTTTTTCTCATTTAACTCATTGACAAAAAGGCGGCTAGGCCATAGTTGCCGGGTCGGAAACGGGACGATATCGAAGGGCCTCGGCGACATGCGCGGGCTGGATCATCCCGGCTTCCTGAAGGTCCGCGATTGTTCGAGCAACGCGCAGAACGCGCTGGAAACCCCTCGCCGAGAGGGTGAGGCGGTCGACTGCGCGCGTCAGGAGCGCGCGGGCCTCGGGGCTCGTCTTGAGGATCGAGCGAGCGAGGCGGCCCGGCAGGGCCGCGTTCACGAGGCGGGGGTCGCCCGTGCGCGTCGCCTGCCTCGACCGCGCGGCCTCCACGCGCGCCCGGACGGCGGCCGAGGCCTCGCCGTCGCCTTCCGTGCCGAGGTCCGATGCGGCGAGCGCCGGCACCTCGACGTGCAGGTCGATCCGGTCGAGGAGCGGCCCCGAGATCTTCCGGCGATAGCGGGCGACGTCGCGCGGCGAGCACGCGCAGGCGCGCCGTGGGTCGCCGCGAAAGCCGCACGGGCACGGGTTCATCGCGCCGACGAGAAGGAAGCGGGCCGGAAACGTCCTTGCCCCGGCCACGCGCGCGACGGAAACGACTCCGTCCTCGAGCGGTTCGCGCAGGGCCTCGAGGGAGTCCCTCCGAAACTCGGGCAGCTCGTCGAGGAAGAGGACTCCGAAATGCGCGAGCGAGAGCTCCCCGGGGCGCGGGTCGGCGCCGCCGCCGGCGAGCGCCGCCGCCGACGCGCCGTGATGCGGCGAGCGGAACGGGCGCTCGACGAGAAGTCCGCTGCCCGCGGGAAGACGGCCCGCGACGCTCCAGATGCGCGTCACATCGAGACTTTCCTCCCGCGAGAGAGGCGGAAGGATTCCGGGCAAACGCCTCGCCAGCATCGTCTTGCCCGAACCGGGCGGGCCGGAAAACAGGATGTTGTGGCCGCCCGATGCCGCGATCTCGAGCGCGCGCCTGGCGACCGCCTGACCCCGGACGTCCCTGAGGTCCGGCCCGGATTCGGCGGCCGCCCGAGGTGCGACGGAGGGCATGACGCGCGGCAGGATCTCTCGCGCGAGGAGGTGGGCGATCACGGCCCCGAGGTGAGGCGCGGCGAACACGGGGAGGGAAGGCACGGCCGCCGCCTCCTCCGCGTTCCCCATGGGCACGAGCAAAGCCCGCCCTTCCCGGCGCGACGCCTCGGCGAAGGAGAGAACCCCTGGCACGGACCGGAGCTCGCCGTCGAGCGCAAGCTCGCCGACGAGCGTCACCCGTGCGAGGACCTCGGCGGGCAGGTCGCCGTTCGCCGCGAGGATCGCGAGTGCGACGGCGAGGTCCAGCGCCGTTCCCGATTTCGGGAGGTCGGCGGGCGCGAGGTTCACGACGACGTTCTTCGGGGGCACCGGAAACCCGACCTGGCGCAGCGCCGAACGGATGCGCTCGCGGCTTTCCTTCACGGCCGCGTCCGGGAGGCCCACGATCGTGAGGGCAGGGAGGCCTGGGGAGGCCGCAGCCTCCACGACGACCGTGCGGCCCTCGAGGCCGTCGACCGTCGCGGAGTACGCGCGCGCGACGGTCACGTTCCCGGCGTCAGTTCACGGCGGCGAGCGAAAGCACGAGCGTCTGGCCGGCCTGGAGCGCGCGAGGCGAGCGGATGCGGTTCTGGCGCTTGATCTCGTCGACGGTCACGCCGTAATGCGAGGCGATCGCGTAGAGCGTGTCGCCCGCCTTCACGATGTGGCGGACGACCTGCCGCGCCTGCGAGACGGCGGTCTTGGACGGCGTGTCGGAAAACCCTTCCGCGGGAATCGAGATCACGGACGGCTCCGGCGCGCGTGCGAGCCTCGCGGGAGCGGCCGTGGGCGGGACGGACGTGAAGGGCCCGACCTCCGACGCCTGCCGGACGGCGGCCGCGGGCGTCGGGACGCCGCGGATCTCGCCCCGGTGCGAGGGAGACGCCACCGCGAGAGTCTGGCGTCGCGCAGCGGTCCCGCGCTTGCCCGGCACGACGAGAACGGTGCCCTTCGTCAGGCGGGCCGTGCGGGTCAGGTCGTTCCAGTCGCACAGCTCGGCCAAGGAGACGCCCGCGCGCTTCGCGATTTTCTGGAGCGTGTCGCGCTTCCTGACGACGATGCGTCTCTCGGCGACATCGGACGCCGCGGGAAGCGCGGTGATGCGAGAAGCCAGGAGCAGCTCGCCGAGCCCGCCGGGACGCGCAATTCGTACGCGGCGACGCCGTGCGGCGTCGCGCTCGTCCTGAGTTCGCTGTTCAGGACCTGCAGGTCGGGGAGCGCGTTGCCCGAGAGCTCGGCCACGCGCGCGAGGTCGACCGGCTTCTTCACGGTCACCGTCTCCCAGGCGAGCGGGGGATCGGGCACCACGTCGAAGCCGAAGCGCGCGGGATCCTTGGCGATCAGCGCGCGTCGCGAGCACGAACGGCACGTAGTCCCGCGTCTCGCGCCGGAGCGTGCTCCCCGCCGAAAGCTCCCAGAAGTCGCGCGCGCCCGTGCGCTGGAGGCTCTTCAGGATCCGGCCCTCGCCCGCGTTGTACGCGGCCATCGCGAGGTGCCAGTCCCCGAACATCTCGTAGAGGTCCCGGAAATAGGCCGCGGCGGCGCGCGTGGACTTCACGGGATCGCTCCGCTCGTCGAGAGAGGCGATTCCGCTTGAGCCCGTAGCGCTTGCCCGTGCCGGGGATGAACTGCCAGAGGCCGTGGGCGGCCGCGCGGGAGTGGGCCTGGTATTTGAAAGCCGACTCGACCATCGCGACGTAGACGAGGTCCTCCGGAAGGCCCTCCTCCTTGAGGATGCCGCGCATGACGTTCATGTAACGCCCGCTGCGTTTGAGCGCGGCCGCGAAGGCCATGGGGGTCCGGAACTGGAAGAACGCGACGGCCCGGAGGACGGCGTCGTTCACGACGATAGGAATGTCGAAACCGGTACCGGCCGGAGCCGACTCGATTTCCGTCTTGGCTTTCGCGATCTCGTCGGGGGAGGGAAGGGGGGCCGTCGCGACGAGGCTGTCGCGCGGATCCTCGGCGGGCGGTCTCTCGGCCTCGGCCGCCCGGCTTCCGGCCTCGATCGCCGGGCGATAGAGCGCGATCGAATCGTAGAGGTCGGCCGCGAAGGCGAGATCGGCCGGGTTTCCGGGGCGCGCCGCCGTCCGGAACGTCTCGAGGGCGCCCCGGAAGGCCTCGCGCGCGCAGTCGCTCTCGCCCGCCAGCGCGAGGGCCTTGCCGCTGAAGAAAAGTTCGGTGGCCTGGGTTCTCGCCGCCTGGATCGCGGCCGGCTCCTCGGGGACCGGCGGACGAGCCACCTGCACCTGCCGCGAGTTCGTCGCGCAGCCAGCCAGCGCAACGAGGAGAACGCCGGCGCCGATTCTCACGGCCCGGCCGGAGAGCCGGGAAGGGGTGTCCATCGAGGACTAGTGGACCCGACCAGGACCGCTTTGGTCAAGCGAAATCGATCCCCGGGTTCATTCGGCCTTGACGTGGAACTTCAGCGAGAGGAGGAGCTTGTGGATTTCCTTGAGGCCCGCGAAATCCACGTCGAATCGCCTCTCGGCGCCCAGGGACGCGCCGGCTTCGTCGCCGAACAGGAGGCCGATCGTCACGTGGCGGGTCTTCACGAGCGTATCGCGCGGGACCTCGAGATCGAAGGACTGGGCGACGTCCTTCCGGTGGTTCCGCGTCGAGCCGAGGAGGTCGTCCAGAGAGACGTCGGCCGCGCTCTTGCTCCTCGGACGCTGCTCGGCGCCGGCCTCTGGGTCGCGACCTTCCGCAGTTTCTCGAGCTCCGAGAGGATGTCCACGTTCGAACGCACACGGACGTGTTTCATCGAGGCCGACGAGTCCTTGCGCGCTTCGTCCGCCGGAGGCTCGATCTCCGCGAAGCTCACCTCGCCTCCCGCTTCCTCGCCGGGCGAGAAAGCGGCGTCGAAGGGCGCCGTGACGGCGGGGAGCTCGGTCGACGTCACGGCGGAGAGCTCGGCCGAGGTGACCGCCGGAGCGAGAAGCGCCTCGGCCTCCCGCGATTCCTGCCGCGCCGTCTCCTGAAAGCGCTTGAGGCGCGAGATCGTCGAATCGGTGCGATCCCGTCCCGGCTCGGCGGCGGCGGCAACCGCCGATGACACGGCCCCCGAGCCGATGGCCATTGCGTCGATGGCCGCGCCGATGCCCGAAGCCGCGGTTCGCGGCGACATCGGGACCTGGGGCGGCGGTGTGGGCGCGGACGCGACGACGGTGGGGCGCTTCTGTTCGACGGCCATGCGGCCCTTCAGGGATCGAAGAGTCAGTTTCGAGATCGCCTTCAGCGTCTCGAAGACGCCGGTTCCGTTCGTCGCCGAGGACTCGTACCACTCCATGGAGTTGTCGGGGTTGAGGGTGTCGTTCAGCTCTTCGATCGTGAGGATGTTCGGGAGATCGCGCTTGTTGAACTGGAGGACGCGGGGGGTGGCGTCGAGGGAGACCCCGATCTCCGCGAGGTTCTCGCGGAGGTTGCGGAGGCTCTCCACGTTAGGGTCTTTCATGGGCCGTTGGGAATCGGCGACGAAAACGATGCCGTCCACGCCCTTGAGCACGAGCTTCCGCGTCGTGTTGTAGAAAACCTGTCCCGGAACGGTGTACAGCTGGAGGCGAGTCTTGAAACCGCCGATGACCCCGACGTCCAGCGGCAGCAGGTCGAAAAAGAGCGTGCGATCGGTCTCGGTCTCGAGGCACACCATCTCCCCGCGCGAGGTGGGCGCCGTGCGCCCGTAAATCACGTGGAGATTCGTCGTCTTTCCGCATAGGCCCGGACCGTAGTACACGATCTTCGCGGCCATCTGCATTGTCGCGTAATTGAAAAAAACCATGAGAATTAGTCCCTGCCGACCTCCTGAGGGGCAGTCAATGTTACACCGGGCACGGATCCCTTTGGTATCATGACGGTTCCCGGTCCGGTCACGGGGCCGAGCGGGGGCGGGAGGGCCTTGCGCCGCGATGGCCAACGATTTCAAGGGTTTGGACGGGCGATCCCGCGAGGTTCTTGCCTCCGTGATCGTCGCGTACATCGAGAGCGCCGTGCCGGTGTCGTCGCGTCAGCTGACGAAAGGAGGGAAATTCGGTCTCTCCTCGGCGTCCCTGCGTAACGCGATGGCCGACCTCGAGGACCTCGGTTTCCTGATGCATCCGCACGTCTCGGCGGGCCGCGTGCCGACGGATCTCGGCTATCGCGCCTTCGTCCGCGACCTCATGCCGGCTCGCGAGCCCAGCGAGAAGGACCGGGCCCGGATCGCCGAGGAGCTCTCCCCGGAGCCTTTCGAGACGGAGCGTTTCCTGAAGGCCACGTCCCGCGTGCTCTCCAGGCTGACCGGGGAAGTGGCCGTCGTCGTGGTCCCCGCGTCGATGAGCTTCGTTCTCGCGTCCGTGCACTTCACGCGCGTGGCCGAACGCAAGATCCTCGTCTCCGAGGTCTCCGACACGGGCCTCGTGGAGAGCCGCATCATCGAGACCCGCGACGACTTTCCGCAGCACGAGCTGGACGGCATCTCGAACCGGCTCACGATCGACTTCGCCGGGAGAAGCCTCGGCGAGATTCGCGCCCTTCTCGTGGCGTCCCTCGGCGAAGAGAAGGTCCGGATGGACCTTGCGCTCACGCGCGCCCTCGAGCTCGGGCGCCGGGCCTTCGCCGAGTCGCGGCCGCCGGAAGAAGCCGTCTACCTGGAGGGCACCGAGTCCCTGCTCGAGAAGCCCGAGTTCCGGAACGACCTCGATGCGCTCCGGCGGATGTTCCGCGCGTTCGAGGAGAAGGCCCGCCTCGTGAATCTCCTGACGGACTGCGTCACGTCCGACGGTCTCGCGATCGTCATCGGGTCCGAGAGCCCCTTCACGGACGAGACCGGCAGCGCGGTCGTGTCCGCGCCGTATCGCCGGGGAGACCGCGTCCTCGGCGCTCTCGGCGTGATCGGGCCCCGCCGGATGGAGTACGCGCGGGTCGTCCCGCTCGTCGACGAGCTCTCGCGCTACGTGAGCCGCCGGCTCACGGAAGGGATCGCATGAGCGGTCCGCGGAAGCCGCACCGCGAGCAGGAAGACATCATCTTCCTCGAAACGGAGAGCCGCGACGACGTCGCGCGCGCTCTCGCGGAGGCCGAGCGCGCCATCGAGGCCGTCGAGGAGAAGCATCGCCGCGTCGAGGGGGCTCGGGCGGTCGTCGTCGCCGACCCGGAACCCGCGCCTCCGCCCGCCCCGCGAGACCCTCCCGCGCCGGATCCGCGCGTCGCCGTTCTCGAGGACCAGCTCGCGAAAGAGCGCGAGCGCGCGATTCGGGCCGAAGAGGAGGGGGGCCGTGTGCGGGAAGCGCTCCTCCGCAAGGCGGCGGACTTCGACAACCTGAAGCGCCGCGCCGAAAAGGACAAGGCCGAGTATTTCCTGTTCGCGCTCGCCGAGGCCTTCGCGGACATCCTGAGCGTCGTCGACAACTTCGAACGCGCGCTCCAGCACCGTGGCGACGCCTCGGGAGACGATTTCCACGCGGGCATCGACATGATCGCCCGGCAGCTGGCCGACACGCTCAAGAAGTATGGTGTCGTCGAGGTGCCGGCGCTCGGGCTCCCGTTCGACCCGAACGTTCACGAGGCCGTCGTTCGCGAGGAGACGGAAACGGCCGCGCCTGGGACGGTTCTCGAGGTTCTCCAGAAGGGGTACCTGCTGCACGACCGCCTGCTCCGGCCCGCCCGCGTGAAAGTCGCGGCCGGCCCGGCGGTCGGGAACGCGAAGAGCTGAGCGAGGAGGGGTCAATTGGGTAAGGTTCTCGGCATCGATCTTGGGACGACGAACTCGTGCGTGGCCGTCGTCGAGGTCGGCTCGCCCCAGGTCGTTCCGAATCGCGAAGGGGCGCGGACGACGCCTTCGATCGTCGGTTTCACCGAGGACGGTGAGCGGCTCGTGGGCCAGATTGCGAAGCGCCAGGCGATCACGAATCCCACGCAGACGATCTACGCCGTGAAGCGGCTCATCGGCCGCAAGATGACGGATGCGAACGTCAAGCACGCGCGCGAGCACCTCTCCTATGCGCTCATCGACGCGCCGAACGGCGACGTGAAGATTCGCGTCCGCGACCGGGACTACTCGCCGGAGGAGATCGCCGCGTTCACGCTGCGCGAAATCAAGGAATTCTGCGAAGAAGCGCTCGGAGAAGAGATCAAGGAGGCGATCATCACGGTCCCGGCGTACTTCGACGACTCGCAGCGGCAGGCCACGCGCGACGCGGGGCGGATCGCGGGACTCGAGGTGCTGCGCATCATCAACGAGCCCACGGCGGCGGCGCTCGCGTACGGGCTCGAGAAGAACAGGAAGCAGGAGACGATCGCCGTCTACGACCTCGGGGGCGGCACGTTCGACATCTCGATCCTCCGGATCGACAACGGCATGTTCGAGGTGCTCGCGACCGCCGGGGATACGTTCCTCGGCGGCGAGGACTTCGACCGGGCGATCATGGACTGGCTTCTCGCCGAATTCCTGACGCAGACCGGCATCGACCTGAGGCAGGACCGCCTCGCGCTCCAGCGGCTCAAGGAAGCCGCCGAGAAGGCGAAGTGCGAATTGTCGACCGCGCTCGAGACGATGGTCGCGCTCCCGTTCATCGCGTCCGACGCTTCGGGCCCGAAGCACATCAACAAGCTCCTGACCCGCGACACGTTCGAAGCGCTCGCGGCCGACCTCATCCAGCGGACCGAGGGGCCGTGCCGGAACGCGCTCGAGGCGGCCGGCCTCAAGCCGGAGCAGATCGACACGACGATCCTCGTCGGCGGCCAGACGCGAACCCCGAAGGTCCAGCTGATGGTCGAGACGATCTTCGGCAAGCCGCCGAACCGTTCGATCAATCCGGACGAGGTGGTCGCGGTGGGCGCCGCGATTCAGGCGGGTGTCCTGCGCGGCGACATCAAGGACCTCGTCCTCCTCGACGTGACGCCGCTGTCGCTCGGTCTCGAGACGCACGGCGGCATCTTCGTGAAGCTCATCGAGCGCAACTCGACGATCCCGACGAAGAACACGCAGATCTTCACGACCGTGGCCGACAACCAGACGACGGTCGAGATCCACGTCCTGCAGGGCGAGCGCGACATCGCCAAGGAGAACAAGTCCCTCGGCAAGTTCCAGCTCGTCGGCATCCCGGCGGCGGCGAAGGGTGTGCCCCAGATCGAGGTCACGTTCGCGATCGACTCGTCGGGAATCGTGAACGTCTCGGCGAAGGATCTCGCGACCGGCAAGGCGCAGGGGCTTCAGATCAGTCCGGCGGGCGGCCTCTCGCAGACGGAGATCGAGAAGATCATCGAGGAGGCGTCGGCGAACAAGGCGGCGGACGCGAAGCGCAAGGAGCTGCGGCAGCTGAAGAACAAGCTCGAAGGGATGATCGCGGGAAACGACCGCATCTTCCGCGAATTCGGCAACCTCCTGCAGCCCGACGAAAAGGACCGCGTCCAGCGCACTCTCGAGAACGCGCGCGAGGTCCTGACGGGGGAGGAGCGGGGACCCATCGACGACGCGATGATCGACATGAAGGGCGTTTCGCGCATTCTCACGCAGGCCATGCTGTATAAGCCCGACTCCAAGGAGCGCCGAGGCGACGGCGCGGAGAAACCGGCCTGACGCCGATTCGGTGTAGCAACCCGTGAGTACATCCGTGCGCGACTACTACGAAGTTCTCGGCGTGGGGCGGAACGCGTCCCCCGAAGAGATCAAGGGCGCCTATCGGAAGGCGGCCCTGCAGCACCATCCGGACAAGAACCCGGGCGACCAGCACGCCGAGGAGAAATTCAAGCAGGCGGCGGAGGCCTATTCGGTTCTCTCCGATCCCGACAAGCGCGCCCGCTTCGACCGCTTCGGAGTCGAAGGCGTGCGCGGCGCGGGCGGCGGAGCCGGCTTCGACCCGACACAGTTCGTGGACTTCGCCGACATCCTCGGCGACCTGTTCGGTTTCGCGTCGGGGGGCGACACGCGCGCGTCCCGCCGCACGGGCGAGGACCTGAAAGCCGAGGTGACTCTTCCGTTCGAGGACGCCGCCTTCGGTTCGGAGGTCTCGGTCCCGATCGAGCGCTACGAGCGCTGCGACTCCTGCCGGGGCCGCGGCGGCCGGGGCGGGGCCGCGCCGCTGACCTGCGCGACCTGCCGGGGTCAGGGCCGCGTCCAGTACCGGCAGGGCTTTTTCGCGGTCGCGCGCCCGTGTCCCGACTGCGGCGGCTCGGGCGAGCGGATCAAGGACCCGTGCCCCGAGTGTCGCGGCGACGGACGCGCGCGTCGCGCGCGAACGCTGACGGTGGCGATTCCCGCGGGCGTGGACGACGGCGCGCGGCTGCGCCTCGCGGGCGAGGGAAACGCGGGACGGCGGGACGGGCGGCCGGGCGATCTCTACGTCTTCATCTCGGTGGCGCCGCACGAGCAGTTTCGGCGCGACGGTTTCGACGTCGTCCTCGCCTGGGCCGTTCCGTTCCACGTCGCGGCGCTCGGGGGCACGCTCCGCGTGCCGACGCTCCACGGCGAGGCCTCGTTCGAGGTGCCTGCGGGCACCGCGGCCGGGCGCGTCTTCACGCTCAAGGGCAAGGGAATCCCCCGTCTCGACGGCCGCGGTAAGGGAGACCAGCACGTCCTCCTCACGGTCCGCGTGCCGAAGAAGATGACGCACGCGCAGAAAGAGGCCGTCGAGAAGCTCGGAGAAGCCTTCGGATCGGAGTCGGGAACGCCGACGAAAGACGAGAAGGGATTCTTCGAGCGGCTGAAGGACTTTCTCGGACAGTGACCGAGGGTCGCGCCGTGCGCATCGACGTCCCGGCCGCATTCGCAGCGAGGTTCGAAGAACACGGGGATTTCTTAGAAGGGTTAGGAGGCGTGGAGTTCTCGGCTGCGGCTGCGCCCGGCGGCCAACTCTCCGTCTGGGTCGAGCCGCGAGACCTCTCCGCAGCCTTGACCGCTCTCGCCGCGCTCGGCGCCTCCGGACTTTCGACCTTCGAAGAAATCCCCCGGGACTGGGTTGCCGAGTCGGCGGCACTTCGGAAGGCCGTCCTCGTGGACCGTTATCTTTTCGACCCCCACGACGGCACCCTCGCCACACCGGCGCCTCCCGGCGTTCGCCGGCTTTTCCTTCCCGCCGTCCGCGCCTTCGGAACCGGCTCACACGAATCCACCCGCCTCGCGATTCGCCTCCTGCTCCGCGAAGACCTCGCCGGAGCGCGCGTCCTCGACGTGGGCTGCGGGACCGGGACGCTCGCCTTCGTGGCCGCGCTCGAGGGCGCGCGCCACGTCGTCGCCTTCGACCTCGACCCGGACGCGGCGTTCGCGACGCGCGAGCAGGCGCGGGCGAACGCGATCCCGCGCGTCGCCGCGTTCGCGGGTCCTCTCGACGGACTCCTCGGGAGCGCCCGCTTCGGCGTCGTCGTCGCGAACATGATCCACGAGGAGATCGCGCCTCTTCTCCCGGCGCTCCGCGCTCGCCTCGCTCCCGGCGGCCGGCTGCTGTGCTCCGGGCAGCTCGTGGAGAGAAGAGGGGAGTGGGAGGATCTGCTTCGGAAAAGCGGCTTCCGAATCGTCCGCTCGATCACCGAGAACGAGTGGTTCGGGAGCGCATGGATTTCTGAGAATGGCTGAGAACCCCCTTGCGCGTCCGCCGCGCGTTCTCGTGCCGGATCTGGCAGAGCAGCTTGGGGCGACCGAAGAGGAAGAGAAAGAGATACTGCTTAGAAAGGAAGAAAGAGAGCACGTTCGCTCGAGGCGGCTGAGGGACGGCGACGAGGTTGTCGTGCTCGACGGAAAAGGCCTGCGGTTGCGCGCGAAGTTGACTCGAAGCGGCACGGCGGTGACTCTTTCTCTTTCTTACCCCTTCAAAGAATCTCTTTCCTTCTCTTCCTCTTCTTCTCCTCTTTCTCTCCCCGGCGAGCCCGCGAACCGCGTGACGGTTCTGCTGGCCTGCGCCGAGCCCGCGCGCGTCGAATGGGCGATCGAAAAGGGCACGGAATGCGGCGCCGCGGGTTTCGTTCTCCTCGATGCCGAGCGCTCGCAGCGCGCGCACGTGGCGGCGCTCGCGAAGCGGATCCCCCGGCTGATCCGGATCGCGGAAGAGGCGACGAAGCAGTGCGACCGGACGATTGTTCCATCGGTTGAAGGTCCGAAGAGACCCGAAGATTTTCTTAGAAAGGGAAGACGGGAGGGAACGCTGCTCGTCGCGGATCCTGGGGGCGACCCGATCGCCTCCCTCGTCGCCCCGGCCGCGCCCGGAGCCACGATGCTCGCCATCGGCCCCGAGGGTGGGTTTGCTCCTGCCGAGATCTCTCTATTCAAAGAAAATCTCTCTCTTTTCTTCTCTCTCGGCCCCCGCGTTCTCCGGCTCGAGACGGCCGTGGTCGCGGCGCTCGCGCGGTTGGTCGATCCCGCCTGAAATGGACCGCGAGCCGGGGCGCTCGTTTCGGTTAGGATTCCGCCGGACGGAGGGCCCGATGAGCTTCGAAAACGTGAAGAAGATCTGGATGAACGGGAAGCTGGTCGATTTCGCGGACGCGAAGATCCACATCTTCACCCACGCTCTCCACTACGGGTCCGGCGTCTTCGAAGGGGAACGCTGCTACAACACGGCCCGCGGGCCCGCGATCTTCCGCCTCGACGACCACCTCGACCGCCTGTTCTGGTCCGCGAAGATCTACCGGATGGTGATTCCGTACACGATCGACGAGCTGCGCGAGGCGACGCTCGAGGTCGTGCGCGCGAACGAATTCAAGGCCTGCTACATCCGGCCTCTCGTCTACCGCGGCTACGGCGCGCTCGGCGTCAACCCGTTCCCGAACCCCGTGGACGTGGCGATCGGCTGCTACGAGTGGGGGAAGTATCTCGGCGCCGACGCGCTCGAGCAGGGCGTCGACACGTGCTGCTCTTCCTGGATGCGCATCGCGCCGAACACGATGCCCGCGATGGCGAAGGCGACCGCGAACTACGCGAACAGCCAGCTCATCAAGATGGAGGCGATCACGAACGGCTATCACGAGGGAATTGCGCTCGATCACAACGGGCGCATCTCCGAGGGTTCGGGCGAGAACCTCTTCCTGGTCTGGAAGGGCCGCCTGTACACGCCGCCGCTTTCGGCCTCGACGCTGCCCGGCATCACGCGCCTCTCCGTGATCCAGCTCGCCCGCGAGCTCGACTTCCAGATGGAAGAGAAGACGATTCCGCGGGAGATGATTTACGCGGCAGACGAGATGTTTTTCACGGGCACGGCGGCCGAGATCACGCCGATTCGCTCCGTGGACCGCATCCCGGTCGGAAGCGGCAAGCGCGGTCCGATGACGGAGGCCCTGCAGAAGTCGTTCTTCGACATCGTCGAAGGCCGGGTCGAAGATCGGTTCGGCTGGCTGACGCCGGTCTACGCGGCCGTGCCCGCGGTCGCGCGGTAGGAGCTCGCGGCCGTCGGAGCGGTCCGGCGCCTTTTCATCGCGCGCGCCTCCTGCTCGCGATGAGCTCGGCCATGATCGCGATCGCGATCTCCTCGGGGGACTCCGCCCCGATGTCGAGGCCGATGGGGCACTTCGCGCGGCGCAGCTCTTCCTCGGTGAAGCCCTCGGCGCGCAGCTCGTCGAAGAGGACCTTTCGTTTCGCCCTGCTCCCGATCATTCCGAGATAGGCGACCGGGACTCCCCGCAGGCGGCGGAAAGCGAGGCCGTCCGTCACGTGTCCGCGCGAGACGATCGCCACGAAGTCCCTGGGCTCCGGGAGCGGGAGGTCCGCGTAGTCGTCCTGCACGTGGACGAGCCGCGCGCCGGGCGGGAAAGCGGCGGAGTCGAGCTGCTCTTCGCGCTCGTCCGCGACGGTGACTTCGTACCCGCTGAACGCGGCGGCGCGGGCGAGGGCGCGGCCGCAGTGGCCGGCGCCGACGACGAGCAGGCGCGGCGAACGCTCGAGGATTTCGAGCAAAACCGTCGCCGTCCCGCCGCACACCGCGCCGAAGGCGTTCGGCCCCTCGGGAACGAAGTCGTACCGGCGGGTGAAGGGGAGGCCGTGGTCCTCGAGCAGCTTCCGCGCGTCCGCGATCACGAGGGATTCGAACTTGCCGCCGCCGATCGTTCCGCGCGTCGTCCCGTCGGACAGGACGAGCATGCGCGCCGCCGTATCGCGGGGCGTCGAGCCCGTCGCCGCGACGACCGTCGCGAGGCTCGCGCGCCCGTGGGTTTCGAGGATCCCCGGGAGGTCGAGGAAGAGGTTCGCGCTCACACGGGCGCCCCGGCGGCGGCCGCGAGGTCCGCGGGCCGGTCGACGTCCAGGAGGACCGTCTCGTCGAAGCCCTCGACGTGCAGGACCTTCACGTCGGGCTCGGCGAAGAGGCGGTTGAGCCGCGCGTCCGAGGGCCAGGCGAGGACGCGCGCGGCGAGCATGGCGGGGATCACGAGCGGATGACCGCGGCGCCGGCCGCAGACGGGGACGAGCAGGGTGCGCGAGTCCGCCTCGGGAGCGGACGTCGCTTCCCGGACGGTTCGAAGAGAAGATTCTCTTAGAAAGGGAAGATCGGCGGGTGCGAGGGCGATGTGCGTCGAAATGGACTCTCGCAAGGCCGCGAGGCCGCACTGCACGGACGAGAACATGCCGGATTCCCAGTCGGGATTTTCGACGAAACGAAGGGGTGCGCCGTCGCCTGCGTCGAGGCGTGCGTCGCGTGCGCCGGCGCCCCTCCCGCTCTTACTCATTCTAAGAAGATCTTCCTCTGTCCTCTCCCGAATCACCCGCGCCCCCGAGCCGAGCACGACGACGATCTCTTCGAAGCCCGCGTCGCGCCACGTGTCGATCACGTGGGCCAGCATCGGCCGCCCCCGGGCGGCACGGGAGCGAGCATCTTCGGCGATCCGAAGCGCATGGACGCGCCGGCCGCGAGGAGCACCCCGGAGACGCGCATCGCGGGTCTGCTCAGTCTTCACCCTCGAAGCACGCGCGGCCGGCCCGGCAGTCGTCGAGGCAGGCGGACTGGCCGTCCGGGCCGACAGGCCCCATGACCTGAAGGCACCAGTAGGCGGCGGAGGTCGAGGGATGCTCGCGCGCATGATCGTCCCAGTCGCCCGTCGCGACGAACATCGTCTTCGTCCTGAGGTGGCGGCAGCGCAGCGCCGGATCGAGAGCGACGGCGTCCGACCCGCCGAGGCCGTTCGGCGCGCTCATGCGTGCTCCTCCGTCCCGTCCGCGAGCCCGGCCGACGCGAGAAGCGTCCGGCGGACGACGGCGGCGACCATCGGGAGCTTGTAGGCGTTCTTGCCGAGCGGCGTCGAGCCCTCGAGCGCGGCCTCTCCGGCCCGGGCCGCGAGGGCCGCGTCGATCCTCTTCCCCTCGACGAGGGCCTCGGCGGCCTTCGCGCGCCAGGGCACGGGCGCCGCGGACCCGACCACGATCCGCACGTCCCTCGCGGCGCCGCCCTCGTCGCGCCACGCGACGGCCGCGTCGGCGAGCGGCCAGTCGAAGGCCTGCTTCTGCTTGATCTTCCGATACGCCGAGCGCAGGCCCGGCGGCTTCTCGACGTGGACCTCGATGACGAGCTCGCCGGGCCTGAGCGCGTTCTCCGAGAAGACGTCGACCTCGGGCCGCACGAAGAAGTCCGCCGCCGCGAGCGTGCGGCCGCCGCCGGCGGCCAGGGTCTCGATGCGGGCGTTCAGCGCGACGAGCGCGACGCCGGCGGCCGAGGGATGGACGATCGCGCACGTGTTGTTCCCGAAGATCGCGTGGAACTCGTTCTCGCCGGACTTCGCGAGGCACTCGACGCCGCCCTTCTTGAGGCACTGGAACTCCGCCGAGCGGAAATACCAGCAGCGCGGGCGCTGGCAGAGGTTCCCGGCAAGCGTCGCAGCATTGCGGATCTGCGGCGTCGCGGCGCCGAGACACGCGTCGGCGAGAGCCGGGAAATCGGACTTGAGGGAGTCGGCGACGGTCGACAACGTGACGAGAGCGCCGATGGACATGGCGCCGGAGGATTTTCTTTGAATGGAAGAGTGGGCGGTCAGTCGCCTCAGATCGATGACGAGGTCCGGGGCAAGGTTGTATTCCTTCATTCGATCGAGGAGCTCTGTCCCGGCTCCCTTCACTTCAGAAGAAATCTTCTTCTCTCGCGCCGCGGCCATCTGCGCCGCGGCGTCTTCCCAGCTCCTTGGCTGGACCCTTTCGAAGGATTTCACGCCCTCACCTCCCGCTTCGGCACTTTCCCGAGCGCGTCCAGGA
The DNA here is from genome assembly GCA_963809425.1 of Thermoanaerobaculia bacterium. Lineage (GTDB taxonomy): Bacteria > Acidobacteriota > Thermoanaerobaculia > UBA5066 > UBA5066 > Fen-183. The sequence continues at coordinate 169,881 of CAWEJK010000013.1, read as the reverse complement.
TCCTCGCCGGCGTGATGGGAAGCGCCGTCGGCCGGATGCCCGTCGCGTGCGCGATCGCGTTCGCGACGGCGGCCGCAGTCGGCACGGTCGCGGGCTCGCCGATGCCGCGCGCGTGCGCGTTGTTCTTGCCGGGGTAATGGTCCACGAGGATCGGCACGATCTCGGGCGTGTCCTTGCTCCCGAGGATCTTGTAGAACTCGGTGTTCGGGTTCAGGACGCGGCCGGAGCGCTCGTCCACGACGCGTTCCTCGAAGAGCGCGTAGCTGATGCCCTGCAGGACGCCGCCCCGGATCTGGCTCTCGACGCCGGTCTTCCAGACCGGTTGGCCGCAGTCGTGGACCGCGACGACCTTCTTCACCGCGACGACGCCCGTCTCGACGTCGACGACGACCTCGGCGAACTGCGCGCCGAAGATGCGCGTGTCGGCGCCGTCGTAGTCCTTCGCGCGGTCGCCCGTCGCGACGAGCGTATCGCCGGAGAGGCGGGAACAGACCTTCCGGAAGTCCGCCGACCTGCCGTTCGCCGAGAAGACGCCGTTCGCGAGCGTCACGTGGGACTCCGCGGCACCGAGGACCTTCGCCGCGACGCCCGTGAGCTTCTCGCGCGCGTGGAACGCGGCCGCGCGCACCGCCGGGATGAGCGAGCCCGTCGTGACCGATCCGCCCGAGGCGGGCCCGAACGGGTAGCGCGAGTCGCCGATCCTCACGTTGATCTTCCCGACGGGGAGTCCGAGCTCCTCGGCGACGACCATCGCGATCGGCGTCCGCGGGCCGCCGCCTATGTCCTGCACGCCGTTTTCGACCTCGACGGTCCCGTCGCGGTGCACGCGCACGAGAACCTGCGAGCCGGGCGCGACGAACGTGTACCAGACCGCGGCGGCGCATCCGAGGCCGCGGCGCAGAGGGCTCCCGGCCGCGGCGGCCGCGGCGTTCGCCTTCGTGATTCCCGCGCGCCGGGACCAGCCGATCTCCTTCGCTCCGAGCTCCCACTCGGCCCGGCGGACTTCAGAGGGATCGTTCTTGAGGCGCAGCGCGAGCGGGTCCATCCCGAGGCGGCTCGCGAGCTCTTCGAGGGCCGTCTCGACGGCGAAGCAGCCCTGCGGGTGGCCGGGCGCGCGCATCGCGCAGCCGGGACCGAGGTGCGTGAAGACGTCGGACTCCGCGACCTTCACGGCGGGGAAGCCGTAGGCGGACTTCACGAACCCGCCCGTGCCCGTGCCCGTCGCGACGCCCGCGGTGCCGAAAGATTCGTAGTCCGCGGCCGTGACCGTCCCGTCCTTCCTGTAGCCGAGCTTCACGCGATTCCAGGAATCGGGCCGGTTGCCGGCCGCGAGGTGCTCCTCCTTGCGGTCGAGCGCCATGAGGACGGGCTTGCCCGCCTTCTTCGCGAGCTTCGCCGCGAAGACGCCGTAGTCCCCCGCGCCGAACTTCGCGCCGAACCCGCCGCCGGTGAACTCGGCGTGAACGACGACCTTGTCCTTCGAGAGCTTGAAGACTTCCGCGAGCTCGTCCCGCACGCTGAACGTCCCCTGTGTCGAGGCCTGGACCTCGAGCGTGTCGCCGACCCACTCGGCGAAGAGGGAGTGCGTCTCGAGCGGGACGTGCGTCTGGACGGACGTCGTCGTGACGATCTCGAGCGTCCCCTCGGCGTCCGCGAAGCCCTTGTCGACGTCGCCGCGGCCGGACGTCTTCGGTCCCTTGACGTTGCCCTTCTGCTCGACCGGCGCCGCGGCGCCCGGCACGTCGCCCGCGCTGCGCTTCTCCTCGACCGGCTTCTGGAAGACGAGAGGGGAGCCCTCCTTCCGCGCGGCCGCGAGGTTCACCGTGTGGGGGAGGACGTCGTACGTCACATTGACGGCGCGGAGCGCGTCCTCGGCGGCGGCGCGCGTGGGTGCCGCGATCGCGAGGACGGCTTCGCCGTGGTACCTCACGACGGCCTTGCCGGGGTTCTCGACGACGACGCCGGGGACCTTTTCCGCCGCCGAAGCGTCGATCGAAAGAATCTTCGCGTGCGCGTGCGGGGAGCGGAGGATGCGCGCGTAAAGCATGCCCGGCCGCCGCGCGTCGTGCGTGAAGACCGCACGGCCCGTGACCTTCGGCGGCCCGTCGAGGCGCGGACGGCGGCGACCCGTCACGGCGCGCGGCCCCACCGGATAGGGCGCGGGGTCGCCAGGAGGAAGAGATATTTTCTTAGAAAGAGTATGACCAGCGAGACCCACTTCGACCGTCACCTCGGCTGCGGCTGCAGCGGGCACTTTCATAGAGATCTTCTTCTTCTCTTCGACCGACATCTTCTCTTCAGCCATGTTTGACCCCCGCCTTCGCCGTCGCCTCGCAGGCGGCGAAGACGCCCGAGTAGGTCCCGCAGCGGCAGAGGTTGCCGGCAACGGCCTCTTTCACTGCGTGGGCGGAGGGATGCGGATCCTTCGCGAGCAGCCCCGCGCATGAGACGACCATCCCCGGCGTGCAGAAACCGCACTGGAGCGCATCCGCCTCGACGAACGCCTTCTGGATCGGCGCCATCGCCGCGGGCGATCCGATCCCCTCGACCGTCGTGACCTTCCGCCCGTCCGCGTCGTGCACGAGCGTGAGGCAGGAATTCACGGCGAGGCCGTCGAGCAGGACCGTGCAGGCTCCGCAGGCGCCCCGGTCGCAGCCCAGCTTCGTGCCCGTGAGGCCCCACGTGTCGCGGAGCGCTTCCGCGAGCGTCGTGCGCGGCTCGAACGAGCCCTTTAGCGCGGCTCCGTTCACGATGACGTTGACCGGGAGCGGAGAGGCGCCGTTCGCTGCGCGAAGCTCGTGGCGCGCCTCGACGAGAAGCGTCGTCGCGCCGGCCGAGGCCGCCCCGACGACGCTCGCGATCCCCTTGATCAGACCGCGGCGCGTGACGCCCTTCGTCCCGTCTTTCGATTCGTCGGGTGGCTCCGGAGGCTTCGTCATCGTCATCCTCCCTGAAGGCCTGGAAATATACAGCGGGAACGGGCCTCGATGTCACCCCCCGCGTTGACCCAAGTGCCTGAAATGCCTATCCTTGCTGGAATCCCGCGAGGCTCGGAGGCGCTCATGCACATCAACGACCTGCTCAAGATTTCGGTCGAGCGGAAGGCGTCGGACCTCCATCTGAAGGTGGGCGCGCACCCCATCATCCGGGTGGACGGCGAGCTGATCCCCCTCGTGGACCTCAAGCGCCTCATGCAGGAAGACACGATCGCGATGGCGTTCTCGATCATGTCGTCGCGGCAGAAGGAAAAGTTCAAGAACAACTTCGAGATCGACATCGCCTACTCGGTGCCGGGCCTCGGGCGGTTTCGCTGCAACATCTTCCAGCAGCGCGGGACGGTCGGAATGGTCTGCCGCGTCATTCCCGCCCGCATCCTCACGATCCGCGACCTCCTGCTTCCGCCCGTCCTGGAGCGGATCTGCGAGGAGACGCGCGGCCTCGTCCTCGTGACCGGCACGACGGGGTCCGGCAAGTCCACGACGCTCGCGGCGATGATCGACCAGATCAACTCGACGCGCGCCGAGCACATCATGACGATCGAGGACCCCGTCGAGTTTCTCCACCGGGACAAGAAGTCGATCATCAACCAGCGCGAGCTCGAGGTCGACACGCGCTCGTTCGCGTCGGCCATCCGGGCCGCCCTCCGGCAGGATCCCGACGTCATCCTCGTGGGCGAGATGCGCGACTTCGAGACCGTGGAGACGGCGCTCGTGGCCGCCGAGACGGGCCACCTCGTCATGTCGACCCTCCACACGATGGACGCGACGGAGACGGTCAACCGCATCATCTCGGTCTTCCCTCCGCACCAGCAGAAGCAGATCCGCCTGCAGCTCGCGGCCGTCATCAAGGCCGTCTGCTCGATGCGGCTTCTCCCGCGCGCGGACGGCCTCGGACGCGTGCCGGCCATCGAGATCCTGATCGCGACGAACTACATCCGGGACTGCATCGAGAACAAGGAAAAAACGAAGTACATCCACGACGCCATCAAGGCCGGCACCTCGCAGTACGGGATGCAGACGTTCGACCAGTCGCTCTTCCAGCTCTACAAGACCGGTCTCATCACGCTGGAAGAGGCGATCCGGCGCTCGAGCAACCCGAACGAGTTCAAGCTCAAGATTCAGGGCATCCAGTCCACGTCGGACATCGCGAACGAGCTGATGGAGGGATCGCTCGAAGCGCCGGACGCCTTGAGCCCGCAGGATTCGGCATCGCCCTTCGACTTCTCGAACCAGCCCGGATAGGGGGGCGCGGGGGGACGGCTGGGCCGGTCCCCCCGCCCTATGATCCCTGGTTGTTGCGCAGGAAAGGCGATTCCACCGATGACGAACCCTGACGACTGGACCTCCCGAAAGGTCCGCGAGACGTTTCTGTCCTTCTTCGCGGAGAACGGCCACGCGCGGGTGGCGTCCTCGTCTCTCGTCCCGGCCGAGGATCCGACGCTCCTCTTCACGAACGCGGGGATGAACCAGTTCAAGGACTGCTTCCTCGGGCGCGAGAAGCGCGCGTACGTGCGCGCGACGAGCTCGCAGAAGTGCGTCCGGGCCGGCGGCAAGCACAACGACCTCGACAACGTGGGCTACACGGCGCGCCACCACACGTTCTTCGAGATGCTCGGCAACTTCTCCTTCGGCGACTACTTCAAGAAGGAAGCGATCGACTTCGCGTGGGAGCTCGTCACCTCGAAGAAGCTGTACGGCCTCGACCCGAAGCGGCTCTGGGCGACGGTCTACACGAGCGACGACGAGGCTGCCGAGCTGTGGGGAAATTACCTCCCGAAGGAGCGCATCGCGCGCTTCGGCGAGAAAGACAACTTCTGGTCGATGGGCGACACGGGCCCGTGCGGGCCGTGCAGCGAGCTCCACTACGACCAGGGGGAAGGAGTTCCGGGGGACGCGGTCCCGAACGGAAACGGCGACCGCGTCATGGAGATCTGGAACCTCGTCTTCATGCAGTTCGATCGCGACGCGTCGGGGAAAATGACGCCGCTCCCGAAGCCGAGCGTCGACACCGGCGCGGGCCTCGAGCGCATCACGGCGATCCTCGCGGGTAAGAACAACAACTACGACACGGATCTCTTCGCGGGGATCATTCGACGGATCGAGGCCTTCACGAAAAGCAGGTACAAAGGCAGGATGGCCGTCGAGGACGCACCCTTTCGTGTGATCGCCGACCACGCGCGAGCGGCGGCAATGCTCATTGCGGACGGCGTAATTCCTTCGAATGAAGGACGAGGGTACGTTCTTCGCAGAATCATCAGGCGTGCGCTTCGTTACGGCCGACGTCTTGAGATAGAACCCGGCTTCTTCTACCAGGTTGCGCAGCGAGTGCCCTATTCCCTCGAAGAATATTTTCCGACCGACGAAGCGAAGGGACAGGTTGGAAGGCTCTTGCAGCAACGTCTTCTTACGGAAGAAACTCAATTCGCGAAGACGATGTCCGTCGGCGCGGATCGCGTCGGCGAGGCGATTTCCGAGGCGCGACGGGGCGGACAGACGACGCTGTCGGGAGCCGCGGCTTTCCGCCTCTACGACACTTTCGGCGTTCCCCTGGAGCTCATCGAAGAGATTTCTTCCGACGAAGGGGTCCATGTCGACCGAACGGGCTTTGAGAAGGAGCTCGAGTCTGCCCGCGAGCGCAGCAAGGGCTCGTCGAAGTTCGAGCATGAGAGCGGCCTGCCCGCAGACGACCAGATCGACGCCGCCTGGACGACCGAATTTCGCGGGTATCCCGAGCAGGATTTCGTGAGCCTGGCGGGCGCGCGAATCCTCGGCCTCTTCACCTTCAAAGAAAACGGTCTCTTCGAACGTGCCGAAAAGCTGAACGCGGGAGAGAGGGGCTGGGTCATCACGGACCGTTCGTCTTCTACCCGGAAGGCGGCGGCCAAGTGGCCGACCAGGGAGAGTTTCTCTGGAAGGAGAACAACGGCGAGGAGGGCGGCGCAGCGGTTCTCGACACGCGCCGCGCTCCCAACGGCCGGGCCATTCTTCACCTTCTAAGAATCTCCTCCGGGTTCTCTGCTCTCCCGGCCAAGTCGTCGCAATGGAGGTTCCCGAGTGGACCCGCCGCAGGACGCAGGCGAACCACACGGGGACCCACCTCCTTCACGCCGCGCTCCGGAAGGTGCTCGGCGAGTCCGTTCGGCAGATGGGATCGCTCGTCTCGCCCGACCGCCTGCGCTTCGACTACGCCGCCTCGCGCCCGACGACCGCCGGCGAGATCCGGGAGGTCGAACGCCTCGTGAACGAGGAAATCCTGCGCGACCGCGAGGTGGGCAAGGCCGTCATGTCGATGGACGAGGCGAAGACGAAGGGCGCCATGATGTTCTTCGGCGAAAAGTACGGCGAGCGCGTCCGCGTCGTGGACGTGCCCGGCTTCTCGACGGAGCTGTGCGGCGGCTGCCACGTGGTCCGGACGGGAGAGATCGGCGCCTTCAAGGTCCTTTCGGACAGGGGCCTCGCGGCCGGCGTCCGGCGTCTCGAGGCCGTCACGTCGCTGAACGCGGTCGAGCGGCTTCAGAAGGACGAGGAGATTCTTGCGAATATGGCGCACGCGGCGAACGTCCCACCAGACGAGCTTCCCGCGAAGCTGAAGGAAGCGCTGGATTCTCTTAGAAGGAAAGAGAAGGAGATCGCGGCGCTCAAGCGGGATCTGGCGATCTTGGGCGTGGGAGCGGGCGCGGGCGGCAGCGCCTCGAGCGGGCAGCCGGATGCGGCTGCCTCCGGACATTCACCTTCTAAGAAATCTCTCTCTTCGGACTTTTCCCCAGGTGACGCCGAAGGGGTCGTGGAGATTCTCGGGGTCAAGGTCCTCGCTCGGAGGGTTCCCTCTCTCCCGGCGAACGAACTGCGGAATCTCGCCGATACGTTCCGCGGCAAGCTGAAATCCGGCGTCGTGCTGCTCGGCACGGAGCTCGAAGGCAAGGTGACGCTGCTCGCGGCCGTCACGTCCGACCTCGTGTCGCGGGTGTCCGCGCACGAGCTCGCGCAGGTGATGGCGCCCGCGGTCGGAGGCAAGGGCGGCGGCAAGCCGGACCTCGCGCAGGCCGGGGGAAAGGATGCGGCCCAGATCGAGCCCGCGCTCGCCCTGGGTGTCGCGAGGCTTCGGGAGAGACTCTCGGCCTGAGCTCTGTATCGCTTTGGTTTACAATATGCGGGCGATGCCGTGTCTGAGGATCCGCTTGGTCGGGGTCTCGGTGGCCGCCTTGTTCGCGGCCTCCGGCGCGCTCCGCGCGGACGTGCATCTCGTGCGTAAGGAAAACGGCTCGGCGCTGATCTTCAACGACAACATCGGCAGCGGCTGGCGCGTGAACGGCGGCGTGCCTTCGGACGGCTACCTCGTCTCGCGAAGGAACGCGCCGACCCCTTACGACACCGCGATCGCGAGCGAGGCCCGGTCGGCGGGCGTCGACCCGGCCCTCGTCAAGAGCGTCATGCTCGTCGAGTCCGACTACAACCCCCGCGCGGTTTCCCGAAAGGGCGCCCGCGGCCTCATGCAGCTCATGCCGGAGACCGCCCGCCGTTTCGGGGTCTCGGACCGCTACGACGCGGGCCAGAGCATCCGGGCCGGCGTTCAGTATCTGGCCACCCTTCTCGGGCAATTCAAGGGCGATGTCGCGCTTGCGCTCGCCGGGTACAACGCCGGCGAGGGAGCCGTGGCGCGGCACTCGGGCGTCCCGCCGTATCGCGAGACGCGCGAATACATCCGGCGCGTCCTCGTGGCGCGGCACGGCGAGGGCGCTCCGTCTCCCCCGATCGGAGGCGGCTTTCGCGGGACGCCGACCGGCTCCGTCGTGCGCACGGCCTCGGTGCGCGTCTCGAGCCAGAACGGAACCCCCGTGCTCTCGAACACGGCCGTGGATCTCTCGGAGCGACGGGCGCCGGCTCTCGGGCGCGTGCGCTGAGGCGGGCGGAGGCAGGATGACGTCTTCGCGGGGATCCGAGACGACGCGGGCTTTTCGGCCCGCGCCTTTCTTCGATCACGGGCTCTTCCTTCTCCATCTCAACCGCGGAAAGGAAGAGATGGGGCGGGGATACCACGAGACCGCGCGCCGCGAGTTCGAGGAAGCGCGGCGGCTGCGCCCGCGCGACCCGGAGGTCCTCCTCAATCTTTCGATCACGCTCTTTCATCTCGGGCAGTTCGACGAGGCCGAGACGATGACGCGCGATCTTCTCACCGAGCACGCCGAGTCGGTGCCGCTGCTCTTCAACCTCGGCCTGATCCTCTTCAAGTCGAGCCGGGACCGGGAGGCGCGCGAGCCCCTCGAGAAGGTGCTCGGATTCGCGCCGGCCCATCGGAAGGCACATCTCACGCTCGGGCTTCTCGCCCAGCGGCGCGGGGCGTGGGACGAGGCGCAGCGGCACTTCCGCATGGCGGGCGCCGAACTGAAAGACGGCTCCGAGGGCGACGACTCGGTGGCCCGGACGGCGCGCGCGGCGGCCGCGGAGGTGCGCATCGCGACCGCCACCCGGCCGTCGCTGAACGACACGCGGCCGAGTCCCGTCGTGGTCGTGAAGCCCGAGCCGCTGGACTCTCTCACGGCGAGCGGGAAGACGAAGTTCTCCTCGGGTGTGCGACCGCGGCCGACCGTGGCAGTCCTCGCGGGGACGGACAACCCCGCCGCCGCCGTGGCCCGACCCCTCGGGCCTTTTTCTCCGAAGCCAGGCGGGTTTCTTTCGGTGGCCTGCGGCGCGGGAGTGCGCGTGCGGCGCGGCATCGTCGTCGGACGTTCCGGGGCGCCTGTCCTCGACGCCTCGCCCTCTCCTGCGCCCGACGGGCTCGACCGGATTCTCATCGGAGCTTCGGGAGACGGCATCCTCCTTCTCGCGGATCCCGGCCGCGTGCCGTGGCTGAAGGCGCTGATCGGCGAGACGCTCTCCGTGCATCCCGCGCGCCTCCTCGCCTTCGAAAGCGCCCTCGGGTGCCGCGCGGACGTGACGCCGGACGCGGGCGACCGGACGGCGCCGCCATTCCTGAAGCTGGCAGGCAGCGGAGCCGTGGCCCTCGCCGTCTCGTCCGAGCCCGCCCGATTCGACGTCGAACGCGGGCAGCCTCTCGCGATCGCCGCGCGCGCGGTCGTGGCGTACGGGGGCGAGGTCGTGCCGGAGCTCCTGGAGGAGTCGGATCCGCTCGCGGACCTCGGGGCGGGCGCGTCGATGCGCTTCACCGGGTCCGGGTTCGTTCTGGCGGACTCGCGCTGACCCTCGGGGTCAGTTCTTCCAGGGATCCGAGTACTGGGGGTCCTCGAGAAGCTCGGCGTCCGTCAGGCTCTCGAGGAACGCGACGAGATCGGCCTTCTCTTCCTCCGTAACGGCGAACCCGCGCACGAGCGCGCTGCGGCTCGCCGAAGGGACGCCTCCGGAAGAATAGTGGTCGATGACGGCGCCGAGCGTCGCGAATCGGCCGTCGTGCATGTAGGGCGCGGTGACGGCGACGTTTCGGAGCGTCGGCGCGCGGAAGCGTCCGCCGACGCCGTTGTCCTCGAAGGCGGGAGCGGACGGCGGCCCTCCCTCCCAGACGACGGGACCCGAGAACGTGAATCCCGAGTGGCACTCCGAGCACGAGAGGCGCTTCGAGAAGAAGAGAGCCATGCCCCGGCGCGCGGCTTTGGAAAGCGCATCGCGCTCGTCTCTCCACACGAGGCGATCGTAGGGGGACCGGCCCGAGAAGATCGTCCTCTCGAACGATGCGATCGCCTTCTGAACGTTCTCGAGACTGACGGGCGACTCTTCGCCGGGAAACGCCTCGGAGAAGAGCTTTGAATAGAGGGGATCGACGCGGAAGCGGGACAGCGCGTCCTCTCCTCGCCCGGCGAGCCCCATCTCCACGGGATGGCCGGCGAGGAGAGGCACGAGCATCTGGTCCTCGAGCGTTCGCTGGCCCGCGTCGATCCACGTCAGCGACGCGGCGTAGGCCACGTTCGCGAGGCTCATGGCGCTCCGGGGGTGCGACTCGCCGGTGGAGCCGAGGGCGCGCGCGCGGCCGTCCGTGAAGGCGCGCCTCTGCTGGTGACAGGAGGCGCAGGCCTGGGTGCCGTTCCCGGAGAGCCGGACGTCGTAGAAGAGCCGGCGCCCGAGCGCGACTTTCCCGGCGCTGACGGGATTGTCTTTGGGAACGCGCGGCTGAGGAAATCCCGGTGGCAGCTGCCAGGAGAAACCCGCCGCCGCGAGAAGGAAGACCCGCGCGAAAGGGAGGACCGTGGCGCTACCAGCGCGCCGGAGCGTGCGGATCCGCGAGCGACGAGGTCTGGGAAGCGAGCTGCGTGCGCTCGGCCACCCACTTCCCGAACTCCTGGAGCGCCGCCGGATCCACGCCCGCGGGGTCGGCCTGCCGCTTCTCGACGTACTTCCGCATCGCGGAGGCGAGCTCGTCGGCCCGTTTTCGGTCCGCGTTGAAGAGGAGCATGTAGGCGGACTTCACGTCGTCGAGCCGGTCGAGGCCGAGATAGGCTTCGGCGCGATACTCGATGGCGGGCGTGTAGCTCTTCTCGAGCGCGAGTGCCTTGTCGTACGCCTCGAGGGCGACGGCGTAGTTGCCCGTCTTCCGGTACCCGTAGCCGAGGCTGCCCCACGCCTGGAACATCTGCGGGTTCTTCGCGACCGCCTTCAGGTACTTCTTGATCGCCGACTCGTGCTGGCTCTTGCTCTTCTCGAGCAGCTTCGCCTTCTTCCCCGCGTCGCTCGCTGCGGCCGCTTCCGCTTCGTACCTGTCCGCCTTGTCGCGATGGGAGATGCCGTCGTTGTAATACTCGACGGCCTCCTGCTCGGGCGTGGCGGAGGGCATCTGCGGCCGGGGAGCGGACATAGCGGAGGACCCGGACGCTGCGGCGACGCCGGGGAGCGCGAGAGCGAGGGTGAGGACGAGCGCGCCGGGGTGACGCATGAGACCTCCTGTCGGGCGGCAACGATACCGCGACAGGGTCTCAATTGGCGAGTTTTCCGAGCTCCCTTTCCGTCTCGTCGAGGAGCTTCCCGATCAGCGTGGCGTCCTCGTGCTCGGCGTAGATCCGGATGATGGGCTCGGTGCCCGAGAGGCGGTGCAGGAGCCAGCCGCGGGAGCCGAAGATGAGCTTCACGCCGTCCCGGTCGTCGTGGCCGGTCACGCGCTCGCCGCATCGCGAGTCCGGCGGATGGGACGCCAGTCCGTCGAGGAACGCGCGGAGCACGGGCATCGGGAGATGCAGGTCGCGCCGGCCGTAGTGCAGGGCGCCGTAGGCGGCGTCCTGCCGGGCGACGATGGCCTCGAGCGTGCCGCCCGAGTGCGCGATGGCCTCGAGGACGAGAAGGGCCGAGAGGATGCCGTCGCGCTCGGGAAGGTGAAATGCGACGCCGAGCCCCCCGGACTCCTCGCCGCCGATCGCGACCTCGCCGGAGATCATCTTCTCCGCGATGTACTTGAACCCGATCGGCGTGACGTGCAGCCTGACGCCGAGGTCCGCGGCGACGCGGTCGAGCAGCATCGACGTCGAGAACGTCTTCGCGATGCCTCCCCGGATCCGGCCGCGGCGCGTGAGGCTCTCGGCGAGGAGGGCGAGCACGCGGTGGGGCGTGACGAAGCGGCCGGACGCGTCGAGCACGCCGAGCCGGTCCCCGTCGCCGTCGCTCGCGAGAACGACGTCGAAACGCCCGCCGGAGAGGGCCTCCCGCGCGGCGGCGAGATTCTCGGGAATGGGCTCCGGATGGACGCCTCCGAACAGAGGATCGCGAGTCGCGCGCATGGAGACGACGGTCGTGGGATGTCCGGCCCCCACGATCTCCTCGAGGAGAGTTCCCGCGGCTCCGTGAATCGCGTCGAAGAGCACGCGGATTCCCGCCCTGCGGATCGCGTCGAGGTCGGCGAGGGCCGCGAGCGCTTCGCGGTAAGGGGTCTTCAGGTCCAGGGTCTCGACGGAGCCGCCGGCGCGCTCTCGCAGCGGTCGGCCCGCCGCGCGTGCGATCGCGTCGTAGGTCGCGGGCATCGCGCTGCCGCCGAACGAAGACTTCACCTTGACGCCGTTCCAGTGCGCCGGATTGTGCGAGGCGGTGATGGCGAGCCCGGCTCTCAGCCCCCGCTTCGCGACGTGCCACGACGCGCACGGTGTCGGGACGGGCCGGTCGGAGAGGAGCACCCGGAATCCGCGCGTGGCGAGGAAGGCCGCGCTGTCGGCCGCGAGCTCTGGAGACAGGAATCGTGTGTCGAAGACGACTGGAAGAGTCCATGCGTCGCCCGGCTCGGTGTTCTCTTCGTCGGTCGTCCAGACGGCCGCCGCCGTCACGACGTTCCGGACGCTGTCGAACGTGAGCTCCCGGGCGATGCGGCCTCGCCAGCCGTCGGTTCCGAAGACAATGGGAGGCGCCGGCATGAGAGGGTCGATTCTCGGGGAGCGCGCGGTGCCTGTCCAGAGCGGAACGCGCGGCGCCGCGCGGGTCTAGAATCCTGTCCCGGTGTTCGTCAACGTCCCCAACGCGCTCACGCTGTTCCGCATTTTTCTCGTTCCGTTTCTCGTCGTCCTTCTCCTGACGAAGATCCCGGCCCGCGAGTACATCGCGCTCGCCGTCTTCCTCCTGGCCGCGCTGACCGACTGGCTGGACGGCTACTGGGCGCGACGCTTCAAGAAAGTCACGACGATGGGAACGCTCCTGGATCCCATCGCGGACAAGCTCCTCGTCTCGGCGGCGCTCATCTCGCTCGTCGACCTGCAGGAGGCGGATGCGTGGGCCGTGTGCATCATCATCGGGCGCGAGTTCGCGGTGTCGGGACTGCGCTCGATCGCCTCGAGCCGCGGCATCACGATCGCCGCCTCGACGCTCGGCAAGTGGAAGATGGGGACGCAGATCGTCGGGATCTCGCTCATGATTCTCGGCGGGAAGCTCGACGACATCGGACTCTGGCGCAAGACGGGCCGCGCGGCCCTCTACGTCATGACGGCGATGGCTCTCATCTCCGGCTTCGACTACTTCCGGAGATTCCTGAAGCCGCTGCTCGTCAACGAGCGCTTGGACGAGGTCGCGCGGTCGGCGGACACAGCCGCTGGCCGTTAGCTGAGAGTGTCAACGAAAGCGAAGCAATCTCGGTCAGACGTACCGTGAGAGGATCAAGCCGCTCCGAAAAACCCCGATCTGGAGCGTAAGATAACGGGGGAGTCGCCCCCCGTCATCATGATGTTCATGCTCGTCTGGCTGTGCATCAGCTATGGCTTCACCTTTGCACTGGGAATGGTTTGCGTCGAGGCCAATCACATCGCGCTGAGCTTCCTCTTCTTTCTCGGCGTGCCGGCCCTGCGGATCTATCGCCGGTTCCAGGCGGGCAGGGGCTACTACCTGATCGGGTATGAGGGGGAGGCCGGCAACATCCCCAATCTCAGCGGCCGCGTGACGTACCAAGAGAGGCCCGTGCGTTTCAAGATTTGCCTGTTGCTCGAGGTTTTGCTTATCGGCTTCCTGGGTTTTATGCTTCTTGTGCGACGGTTTTCCCTGCCTTATTAGCTCGGGCAATTGCAGCGCTGATGAGCGGCGAGACGTCGAACGGCTGGCGGCGCCGCCCCGGCTACTGGCGCTCCCGACGGTAGCCGTTCACGCCTCGGGCACCTAACGATATCAAGCTCAGCGGCGGCCGAAGCGAGTCGGCTGCAGCGCGTTGTTGGACAGCACTGCGATTTCTGCATTGTTCAAGGCGTAAACACTTGAATGGTCAATGTACGAATGGATGCCTCCGCTTTGCCACCCGGCGATCGCATGTCGAAGTCCACCGAAATGGTGTGTGGTCCAGGACTGAGATCGCTCTTCAGGGATGAGACCGTGGTGAGATGTGCCACTGGTCTGTTGATTCCTCCATCGATCTCAAATCCTGTGACTGGGAATCGGGCGCCATCCGCTTTGACATGCAGTCTAACTGCGTTACCAGAAGTGACGTTGAAAAACTGGCTGGCCACCTCAACCCTCACCGTGCAACTCCGCTTTCCGCACTGGATCGTCGTCGGAGCGAATGCTTGCACTGGCTGGTCGGCGATCGTGACGTAAGTGGTGTCCTGTCGCATGTGGGTCTTCCGAAGAGTACGGTCAAGCGCGGCGACGCCTTGCTGACCGACGACTTCCGTTGCTCCCAGTAAACAAAAGACCACCAACAACGCTCTCGACTTCAGTCTCATGGTGAATCTCCCTTTTGGCGACACGCAAACTACTTGCTGTCTAACTAGTATTAGGCGGCCTGGGTGGTTTCTACCTGCAGAAGCATATCGCCTATTCTATGCAGAGGTTTCTGCAGGTAGATACTTTCGCGGGAAGCACCAATAGGAACCCGATCGGAGGCTATGGGGCGGTCAGCGGCGTCGAAGGACGATCCTGCGGATCGGCCGGCCGGTCTTCAGGAACTTCAGCTCGTAGCTCGTTCCGGTCGACCAGTCGCCCGCCTCCTCCGGGGAGAGCTTCTCGAGGAGCGGCTCGCTCGAGAGCACGGCGTCGATCACGGAGAAGTACTCCTCGTGGTCGGACGCGACGCGAAGGAGCCGGCCGGGGGCGAGGGCGCGCGCGGCGGCCTCCGCCCAGGCGGGTTCCACGAGACGGCGCTTGTGGTGCCGCTTCTTCGGCCAGGGATCCGGGAAGTAGACGTGAAGGCCGGCGAGGCAGCCGGGCGCGAGGCGCCTCTCGACGAACGTCTTCCCGTCGATCCGCTCGACGCGCAGGTTGTGAAGGCCCGCGCGCGCGGCCTTGAGGCGCACGATCTGGGCGTACTCGGGCTCGATCTCGACTCCGAACCAGTCCCGATCCCGGTGCGTGGCCGCGGCGGCGAGCAGGAAGCGGCCCTTTCCGACGCCGATCTCCATCTCGACCGGGGCGGCGCGCCCGAACAGCGCGGAAAAATCGACGGGGCCCGCGTCCTCCGTTTCCCCCGGCAGGAAGATCTTCGGCGGAGGGATTCGCCCGAGGTTGCGGGGACCTCCGCCGCGTGGCGGGCGAGGCGGCGGCTCGGCTCCCGCGCGGCGCAGAGCCCGCCGGACGGAAGGTCTAGACAAGGATCGCCCTCGGGATCGCGACGACGCGGACGCCCACGTCGCCTTCGACTTTCGCCTGGCATCCGAGTCGCACGTTTTTCCCGAGGTCGTACGCGATCTCGTTCGGCTGGATCGGCGAGAGGTTCTCGGGATTGACGACGCACGTGACGCGGCACGTCGAGCACGTGCCGCCTCCGCCGCACACGTTGCCGATCGCGATACCGAGCTCGAGCGCGACGTCGAGCACCGTCCGGCCCATCGCGACGTGGGCGCGCCGGCCCTCGTTCAGGAAGACGATCTTCGGCACGGCGTCCCTCAGAGTCTCGAGACGACCGACCGCGTGAACGCCTTCGTGGTCGCGGTTCCGCCGACGTCCCGCGTCCGGGCCGTCCCTTCCTCGAGCGCCGCGAAGAGGGCTTTTTCGACGCGCGCCGCCGCGGCCTCGTCCTCGAGGTGGCGGAGCATCATCACGGCCGAGAGGAGGAGCGCGGTGGGATTTGCGATCCCCTTGCCGGCGATGTCGGGGGCCGAGCCGTGCACGGACTCGAAGACGGCGCACGTCTCGCCCAGATTCGCGCCGGGCGTCACCCCGAGGCCGCCCACGAGGCCCGAGGCGAGGTCGCTGACGATGTCGCCGTAGAGGTTGTCGAGGAGAAGAATGTCGAACTGCGCCGGGTTCATGACGAGCTTCATGCAGGCGGCGTCCACGATCACGTCGTTCACCTCGATGTCCGGGTAGCCGGCCGCGACGTTTCGGCAGGAGTCGAGGAAGAGTCCGTCCGACAGCTTCATGATGTTCGCCTTGTGCACGATCGTCACCTTCCGGCGACCGTGCGCGCGGGCGAACTCGAACGCGAAGCGCGCGATGCGGGTGGACGCCTTCTCGGTGATGATCTTGATCGACTCCACGACTCCCGGCACGACGACGTGCTCGACTCCCGAGTAGAGGCTCTCGGTGTTCTCGCGCACGACGACGAGATCGAGGTCGCCGTAGCGCGCGGGGATGCCGGGCACGTTCTTGACGGGCCGGAGGTTCGCGTAGAGGTCGAGCGTCTGGCGGAGCGCGACGTTCACGCTCTTGAAGCCCTTGCCGATCGGTGTCCCGATGGGGCCCTTCAGGCAGACCCTCGTGCGCTGGATGGAAGCGAGCGTGGCCGGCGGGAGCGGCATCCCGGCGCGCTTGATGCTCTCCTCGCCGGCGTCGTGGCGCTCCCAGGCGATGTTCGCGCCGGCCGCGCCGAGGATGGACGTCACGGACTCGGTGATCTCCGGACCGATTCCGTCGCCGGGGAGAAGGGTCACGGTGCGGGGGGTTGGGGTCACGCTGTTCAGGCCTTTCGTGCGTCGGACGGCGCCGCGGAATGGGCCGGGACGCGGAGGATGCGGATGCGTTCGATCGCGCGAGGCGACGCGCGTTCCACGATGAACTCGAGATCGCCTTCTCGGGTCTTCGCTCCGGCCCGCGGGATGCGCCCGAACTTGCGGAGCAGGAAGCCGGCGACGGTCTCGTCGTCCGGGTCGTCGAACGAGGCCCCGAGGTCCCGCTCGAGCGAGGCCAGAGAATACGCGCCTTCCACGAGAAGCGAGGTTCCGTCGCGCTCGGGCCGTCCGGCGGGCTCGTCGTGCTCGTCAAAGATGTCGCCCACGATCTGCTCGATGAGGTCCTCCAGAGTCACGAGGCCGGCCACGGCGCCGCTCTCGTCGACGACGACGGCCATGTGAAAGCGCCGGCGCCGCATCTCCCGGAAGAGGTCCTCGGAGCGCTTGAGCTCCGGGACGAAGATCGCGGGGCGAAGGTAGCGGCCCAGCTCGAACGCTTTTTCCTCCGCGTCCGAGACGTCCAGCAGGTCCTTGACGTGCAGGATCCCGATGATGTCGTCGGAGTTCTGGCGCGTCACCGGATAGCGGCTGTACCGGTGCTCGCGGCACGCGGCCTCGACCTCCGCGAACGTCGCGGCGACGGGCAGGACGACGATCCGGGCGCGGGGCACCATCGCCTCCTTGACCGGCGTCTGCCCGAAGGCGAGGACGGCGTGCAGAAGCTCGCTCTCCTCGCGTTTGAGGCCGCCCTGTTCGCGCGAGAGGTCGATGACGCTCTTGACGTCGTCCCCCGTGACGTCCGCCGGCGCATCGGCGCCGAACGGACCCAGGATCCATCGCGCGACGGCCGAGAGGAGGTGCGTCACGGGCGAGAGCAGGCGCACGAACAGCTCCATCGGTCCGACGAAGAAGAGCGCCACTTGCTCGGGGCGCCGCGCGGCGATCGTCTTGGGCGTCACCTCGGCGACGACGAGAAGGAGCACGGACGTCAGGATCGTCGCGACGAGGACGCCCCATTTCTCGCCCAAGGCGGCGATGGCGAGACCGGCGCCGATCGAGCCCGCGGCCGCGTTCGCCAGCGTGTTGCCGACGAGCAGCGTTCCGAGCGTCCGCGGCAGGTCGTCCCGCAGCCGCTCGAGGCGCTGGGCTCTCCTCTCGCCCGAATTCCTGAGCCGGAAAGCGGCCGCCTCGGAGAGGGACGTGATCGCCGTTTCGGCCGAGGAGAAGAACGCGGACGCCGCCGCGCACAGGAAGTAGAGGGCGACGAGAATCCAGAAGGTCATCCGGTTCCCCCGGGGATCCGCGCCTCGCGGCGCAGCGCGGCGGCCGCGTTCCGGGCGAGCCCCGCGCGCGTGGCGCGCCAGACCGCGGAACCGAAGAAGCGCGCGCGAAAGCCTTCTTCCGTGAGCGCGAGGATCTCGCCGGGGTCGACGAACGCCGCCGGGCCCCCGGGCTCGGCGCCGCGGGCCTCGTTGAAGGGACAGGCGTCCTGGCAGTCGTCGCAGCCGAACAGGCGGCCCCCGAGGGCTGCCTCCTCGGCCGCCGTGAAGGGCGTCCGCTTCTCGATCGTGAGATAGGAGAGGCATTTCCGCGCGTCGAGAACGCGCGGCGCGACGAGGGCCCCCGTCGGGCAGGCGTCGAGACACGCCGTGCACGAACCGCAACGGTCGGCACCCGGGTCGGCCGGCGCCGCGGTCGGGACGAGCGCGACGTCGGTCAGGATCTCGCCGAGGACGACGTGCGAGCCGAGGCCGGGAACGATCAGGAGTCCGTTCTTCCCGATGAACCCGAGGCCGGCCCGGGCGGCGAGGTCGCGCTCGAGAAGAGGCGCCGTGTCGACGCACACGCGCCAGTGAGAGCCCCGAGGCGCGAGGGGCCTGAGGTCTTCGATGACCGCCTTCAGGTGCCGCCGGACGACGCCGTGGTAGTCCTCTCCGCGGGCGTACTGCGCCACGTTTCCGGGTCCGCGGCCGGGAATCTCGCGGGCGACCGCGAGGACCGACCTCGTGAACGGGAGGATCGCGTCGTAGCGCATGCGGGCCGCGGCATCGCGCTCGAGAAACGCCATCTCCCCGTGAAACCCCTGGTCGAGCCACGCGCGGAAGCGCTCGAACGAGACCGGGCCGGAGGCCGCGAGGACTCCGGCCGCCGCGAACCCGCGCGCGCGCGCCGCCTCGACCGCGGCCCGGGAAAGGCCGGCGGGGTCTTCCGGGAAAGGCGGGGGAGGCTGGCGCGGAATGCGCGAGGCGGCAGGCCGCATGACGCTTCAGTCTAGCAACCCATTTCGTATCATCCTCGTGCCCATGTCGTCCCGCACGCATGCATCCGTACACGCTCACCTTCTTCCTGCTTCTCGTGCTCGGCACGGGCGCTCTTTCTTTCGTCGTCCTCCGCCCTTTCCTGACGGCGATCGCCTGGGGCGCGATCCTCGCGGTCGCCCTCTGGCCGCTCTGGCGGCGCCTGAAGGCGCGCGTCCCCGCGGCGCACGGCGCTCGCGGCCGCCGCGCTCTCGGTCTCGGCGGGACTCGTCGTCCTCCTTCCGGCCGTCCTTCTCGGAAAGGCGATCGTGAATCAGGCGTCGGCGGCCGCGACGAGCATCGGAGAGACGCTCCGGGCCCGGGATCTCCGGTCGCTCGGGGACGTGCTCGCGGTGCCGGGCGTCGGAAGGGCGATCGCGTGGGTCCAGGAACGAACCGGGCTCTCGGCCGACGAGCTCCAGGCGAAGGGCGCCGAGATCGCGGCGCGCGCGTCGGCGGTGCTCGCGGCCCAGGGCGGCAACGTCGCGCTCTCGTTTCTCGACGCGATCCTGACGTTCGTCCTCACCTTGTTCCTGCTGTTCTTCCTGCTCGTCGACGGCGAGAGCATGGCCGAAGCCGTTCAGCGACCTCATCCCGATCGACGACGCCGAGCGCCGCAGGATCATCCAGTCGCTCGGCGGGATGATGGAGGCCATCTTCAAAGGGTCCCTCGTGTGCGCGGTGGTTCAGGGCGCTAGCGGCGGGTTCTCCTGGCTCGTCGCGGGCCTGCCGTCGCCGATCCTCGCGGGCGTCGCGATGGGAATCCTCTCCCTGCTTCCCATCGGCGGCACGGCGATCGTCTGGCTGCCGGGGCTGATCGCGCTGTTCATTCAGGGCCGCACCGGCATGGCGATCTTCTTCCTGCTCTGGAACGTTCTCGTGACGTCCACGCTGGCCGACAATGTCCTGAAGCCGCTCCTCATCGGCGGCAAAGATACGGAGATGTCGACGCTGGTCGTCTTCCTGGGAGTGTTCGGCGGCATCCCGGCCTTCGGGCTCCTGGGCGTCTTCATCGGCCCGATGACGCTCGCGGTCGGAGTGATGGTCGTCCGCGTGCTGCGCACCCTCGCGCGCGAGGCGCGAGTCAGCGGATCAGTTTGACGATCAGCACCTGCAGGACGGCTCCCGTCGCTCCGAGCACGAGCGCGAGAATCACCCAGGGAATCAGGTGGTCGTAGCGCGCCGCCGCGGCCCTCAGTTTCTGCATGAGACTCCTCATCTTCGATCCCGCTTAATATATGCGACGGATGAGCGGCAAGCCTGAGGACGCGGCGAAACGCGACGTCGCGGCTCTCGCCGCCGAGCTCGCAGGTCAGATTGCGTCGCTCTCGGCTCTGGCCGGCTCGGGTCTCGTCTCCCAGGGATTCACGGCGGCGCGCCAGGGCTCCACGAGCTCCACGGCGGGCGTCCCCTCGTACGCGGGTCCGCGGGCGATGCTGGAAAACGCCGGGCGCTTCGTGTCGCCGGCGCTCCCCGCCGGGGCCTCGCTGCGCCCCGTCAAGGCCGCCCTGCTGCGCGTGCTCCGGATCGTCACGCGGGACCAGACCACGTTCAATTCCGCCCTCCTCGAGGCCCTGCGCGGGGCGCTGCTCGAGACGGAGGCGAGCCTCAACGGTCTCGCCTCGGCATCCGCCGAGGCGGGGGAGGCCGCGCGGCGCGCGGAGGCCGCCGTGGGCCGGCGCGGGAGCGCCTGGAACGAGCCGCCGCGGTCGCCGACCTCACGGCGCAGGTCCGCAGCGGAGGCCGCGGCCCGGGAGAGCGCTGGCCGGGACCTCGCGGCGAGCCAGCGCCGGCTCGATGCCCTCGAAAAGGACCGCGACGCGCGGTTCGAGGCGCTCGCCCGGGAGAGAGAAAGAGATTCTTCTGAAAGGGAAGAGAGCGGGCGGCGGCTCGACGAGGCGCGCGAGTCGCTGCGCATGCTGCGTCTCGAATGGTCTTCCCTTCGAAGCAATTTGCAGAACGTCGCGGGTGGCGCGGCTCCGCCGGACGCGCGAGGGTCCGAAGCAAAAGGCGCCCTCCGCGCCGACGACCCCCTGCGCGCGGGCCTCTACGTCGACTTCGAGGAGCACTTTCGAGGCAGCGAGGCCGAGATCCGTGCGCGCCAGGCGAAAGACGCGGCCCGGTTCCGCGGCGCGGCGCGTCCCGTGGCCGATCTCGGCTGCGGCCGGGGGGAATTTCTCGAAGCGCTGAAGGCGGAAGGCGTGACGGGAATCGGC
Organism: Thermoanaerobaculia bacterium; assembly: GCA_963809425.1. Taxonomy (GTDB): domain Bacteria; phylum Acidobacteriota; class Thermoanaerobaculia; order UBA5066; family UBA5066; genus Fen-183. Next base: position 149,083 of record CAWEJK010000013.1, on the reverse strand, counting down.
TGCGACGCGAACCCGGTCATGGCGGCGCGCGCGGCGGAGAAGGGTCTCGCCGTCGACGCCTCGGACCTCTTCACATGGCTCGGCAGCGCGCCGGACGGATCCCTCTCCGGCATCACGGCGTTTCAGGTCGTCGAGCACCTCGCCCCGGCCTCGCTCTTCGGCCTCGTGGAGCTGGCCGTCCGGAAGCTCGCCCCGGGAGGCCGCGTCCTCTTCGAGACCGTGAACCCGGAGTCCGTCTACGCGATGCGCTGGTTCTGGATGGACCTCACGCACGTGCGTCCCGTGCCGGCGCCCTCGCTCGCGCAGCTCCTCCGGGCGTCGGGCCTGAAGGACGTCGCCGTGGACTTTCGGTCGCCCGTGCCGGACTCGGAAGGCCTGCCCGCGGGACTCGCGGAGGACCCGCGCTTCGCGCCGCTCGCGCGCCTCCTCTTCGCGCCGCAGGACTACGCCGTCACGGGCGTGAAGTAGGACGAAGCGGAGGACGGATGGCGCGCGTCCTCGTCTGCACCGCGCAGGTGCCGTTCGCCTCGGGCGGAGCCGAGCGTCACGCCGAGGGGCTCGTGCGCGAGATCGTCGCCTTCGGGCACGAGGCCGAGCTCGTGCGCCTTCCGTTCAAGTGGTACCCGCGCGCGGAAATCCTGACCTCCGCGCTCGCGTGGCGCCTCCTGGACCTCTCGGAGGCCGACGGGAAAGCGTGTCGATCTCGTGATCCCGATGAAGTTCCCGTCCTATCTCGTGCGGCACGAGAACAAGGTCGTGTGGCTGATCCACCAGTTCCGCCAGGCGTACGACCGGTTCGGAACGGCGCAGAGCGATTTCACCGCTTCTCCCGAGGACACGCGCTGGCGCGAGCTCATCGCCGCGTCCGATCGCACGGGCCTCACGGAGGCGCGGAAGATCTTCACGAACGCGCGGAACACCGCGGACCGCCTGGCGCGGTTCAACGGGATCGAGGCCGAGGCGCTCTACCATCCGCCGCCTCTCGCGGGCCGCTACCGCACGGAGGCGTCGCAAGGCTTCGCGCTCGCCGCGGGCCGACTCGACGCGTGGAAACGGCTGGACCTCGCGATCGGCGCCGCGGCGGCGGGGAAGTTCCGCCTCGTGATCGCGGGCGACGGCGCCGACCGCGCGCGACTGGAGGCGCTGGCGGGAAAGAGCGGCGCCGACGTGCGCTTCACGGGTCGCGTGTCCGACGACGAGCTCCTCGGCCTCTACGCGACGTCGAGCGTCGTGGTCTTCCCGCCGGCGGACGAGGATTACGGCTACATCGCGCTCGAGGCGTTCCTGTCGAAAAAACCGGTGGTGACCTGCACGGATTCGGGTGGGCCGCTGGAATTCGTCGTCGACGGGGAGAACGGCCGCGTCGTCGCGCCGGAGGCGGCGGCACTCGGAGCCGCGGTGGCGGATCTTCTTGCCGAGTCGGAGAAGGCAAGGAGATTCGGAGAGAGCGGCTTTGAAAAGGTAAGAGAGATTCGCTGGGAAAACGCCGTACGGGCACTGCTGAACGCAGGGGGGATCGGGTGAGACCGCTTTCCGTCGGTTTCATCGGACCGTTCCCGCCGACGCGCTCCGGCATCGCGGACTACGATTTCGAAATCTTCTCTTCCCTTTCCAAGCAATCTTCTCTTTTTCTTTCTTCCTACGAACCCCCGGCGGCGGCCGCCGCCCTGAACGCTGCGCACGACGTGCTCCTCTTCCAGATCGGAAACGATCCGCTGCACGCCCCGTCCGTCGAGGCGCTGTTCGATCCCCGGCGGCAGACGCCCGCCGTCGTCGTGCTTCACGATTTCGTCCTCCACCACCTTTTCGCCGCGGCGTATCTCGACCGCGGGCGCGAGGACGAGTACGCGAAGGAGCTCGAGCGGGCGCACGGAGCCCGGGGACGCGCGCTCGCCGAGCGCGCCCGCCGCGGCGGGCGCGCTCCCGTGTGGGACCTCGACCCGTGGGCGTTCCCGATGTCGGCCGGCGTGATCCGGGCGGCGAACGCGGTCGTCGCCCACTCGGAGCTCGTGAAGGGCGCGGTTCTCGGGGAGAGCCCGGCGACGCGAACCGTCGTTCTCCCGCACCACGTCGTCGCCGCACCGCGCACCGAGCGCGCCGAGGCGCGCCGCGCGCTCGGCCTTCCGCCCGATCGCCCCGTAGCCGTCGCGCTCGGCGTCGTGACGCCGGCCAAACGTATCGGCAGGATCCTCGAGGCCCTGGCCTCTTTGCCTCCCGCCAGGCGGCCTTTCCTCTTCGTGGGTGGCGACGTGGCCGACGACGATCCCGTCCATCTGTTCGTGGAGGCGCACGGCCTCGCCGGCGACGTCGCGTTCGGGGGCTATCTGAGCGAGACCGATTTCTGGCGCGCGGCGTCCGCCGCGGACTTCGGCGTGAATCTCCGCCATCCGACGATGGGGGAGACCTCGGGCGCCGTCTGCCGTCTCGCGGGGAGCGGTCTTCCGCTGATCGTCTCGGACACGGGCTGGTTCCGCGAGCTGCCCGACGCGTTCGCGGCGAAGGTTCCCGTGGGCGGAGACGAGGTCGCGCGGCTCGCCGAGGAGATGACCCGGCTCGCCTTCGAGCCGGACGTCGCGAGGGTCCGCGCGCGCGCGGCATCCGCGTGGGGGGACGAGCGGCATCCCGACCGGGTCGCGCCCGGATATCGCGACCTGCTGCAGAGCGTCGCGGAACAGGCGGTGGAAAAGCCCCGCGGACACGTGCGGACGGCCCGGCCCGGGTCGCGGCTCTCCGTCGGTTTCGTCGGCCCTTTTCCTCCGGTCCGTTCCGGAATCGCCGATTACGACGCCGAGCTGTTTCCGGCTCTCGCGGCAATCGCGGAGGCGCGGCCCTGGCAGCCCGAAAAAGCGCGCGAGGCCCTGACCGCCGGTCACGACGTGCTCCTGTTCGAGATCGGGAACGATCCGCTCCACGTGCCGTCCGTCGAAGCGCTTTTCGATCCCGGTCGGCGCACTCCGGCCGTCGTCGTCCTCCACGAGTTCGTCCTCCACCACCTCTTCGCCGCCGGCTATCTCATGCGCGGCCGGGCGGCCGACTACGAGCGCGAGCTCGAGCGCGCCCACGGCTCGCGCGGGAAGGCGTTCGCCCTGGCCCGGCGGAGCGCCCCGCTCGTCCCGGTCTGGGACCTCGACCCGTGGGCGTTTCCGATGTCGGCCGGCGTGATTCGCGCCGCGGAGGCGGTAATCGCGCATTCCGCGCTCGTGACGGGCGCGGTCCTCGACGCATGTCCCGGGACCCGCGTCGTCACGATTCCGCAGCACGTCGCGCTCGCCCCCCGTTCGTCGCCGGCGGAGGCGCGTGCGGCCCTTGGCCTCCCGACGGATCGGCCGGTCGGCATCACGTTTGGAATCGTGGGGCCGGCCAAGCGCATCGGGAAGATTCTCGAGGCGCTGGCGGCGCTGCCTCCGGGGCACCGGCCCGTTCTCTTCGTGGGCGGCGCCGTCGGGGAGGACGATCCCCTGCGCACCTTCGTGAGGGCGAACGGCCTCGCGGCGGACGTGAAATTCGGCGGCTATCTCTCCGAGAAGGACCTCTTTCTCGCGGCGTCGGCGGCGACGTTCGCCGTAAACCTCAGGTTCCCGACGCTGGGCGAGACCTCGCACGCCGTCTGCCGGCTCGCAGGCTTCGGCCTTCCGCTCGTCGTCTCGGACACGGGCTGGTTCCGCGAGCTGCCGGACGCGTTCACGGACAAGATCCCGATCGGAGGCGACGAGGTCGCACGCCTCGCGCGCGCGATGGAGCGCCTGTCGTTCGAGGATGGCCTCGCCCTCGATCGGGGGGCCGCGGCTGCCGCCTGGGCCGTTCCGCTCCGTCCCGAGCGCATCGCGGAGGCCACCTTCGCCGTTCTGGAGGAGGCCGCGGCGGGTTGGTCACGGCCCCGTGGCGTCTCCGGACGCGTCTCGGAAGCGCTCACACGCCTCGGCGTCGCACGGCACGGCCCGCACGGAGCGGCGAGCCGCGTGCCCGACGGCATCCTCGTCGCGGAGGTCGCTTCGCGCGGAGCCGGCATCCTGCCGAGGGTGGAAAGAGATTTTTCTCAGGAAGAAAAGAGAGACGTTTCTTAGAAGGTGAATACCTGGCGCCGCAGCAAATCGGCTGTCGGTAGTGCGAGGGCGGCTTCCATTTCCTTTCTAAGCAATCCGAGATTCATTCCTCCCTCCTCATCCCCGAAGCGGTCGAGCTTTTCCTTCGCGAGAGCCAGCAGGCGCGCTGCCGAGGCGGGATTCCCGCGGCCGATGTGGACGCGCGCCGCCGCGACCTGAATGAGGCCCTGCAGAAAGACCCGGTCGTCGCCCGCAGAGGCCCTCCAGAGCCGCTCCCACTCCTCGTGGGCCTCGAAGAAGCGCCCCGCCCGAAATTCCTCGAGGCCCTTCACGAAGAGGGGCGAGGCGCCGCCCGAGAACCGCCTCGCGGTCTCCCGCGACAGGAGGCCCATGCGCTGAAGCTCGCCCCCGAGGTCCTCCGGCCTCGACACGACGAAGGCGTCGATGCCGAGGCTCTTCGCCGCCGCGACGAGCTCGGGTCTGTCGTCGACGTACAGAGCGTTCCCCGCCTGCGCGCCGGCGAGCGCGAGAGCCGCCTCGAAGTGTGCGGCCTCCGGCTTGGCGGACCCGACCTCGAAAGAGAGGGCCCGCAAGGGAAGGAGGCCTGGAAGCTCCGGGAGGACCCTGAGCACGCCTTCCCAGTGAAGGGAATTCGTGTTCGAGATGAGAACCGGCGTGACGTCCCGCGCGAGGTGGCCGAGGGCCGCAAGCGCGGACGGAACGGGCGTGAAGATGTCGCGCCACGCCGGGATCCAGATGTCGTCCGGGAGGCGCCGAAGGCCCGCGGCGCTTTCGACGAAACGGAAGAACGCGTCCGCCGTCAGGCGACCGAGATCGAACTCTGCCTCGAGCGGCCCGAAGAGGTGCGGGCGCAGCGCGCCCCCGGGTACCCCGGTCGCCGCCGCGATCCGGGCCAGCGTGAGGCCGTGATCGAAGCGGACGAGGACGTTGCCGAGGTCGACGAGGAGCGCGCGCAGGTGTCCGGCCTCCTCAGGGGCGGGCGAGCTGACCGGTCAGGAGGTAGGGATCGCCGGTACGGAGATCCGTCACGGTCGCGTAGCAGAGAACGCGCGCGCCGTTCGGGACGTTGACGAAGACGCTGAGCCGCCAGGGGCCGCCGGCCGGCGGGGACGCCGAGGCGAAATCGACCTTGAAAATGTCGTTGAGCTGATGGAGCGAATAGGGGGGAACGCTCACGAGGACGACCTTGAAGGGGGCTCCGGAGGCGTCCCAGAGCCGCACGGCGGCCTCGAGCGGGATTCCGGTCGGGTTCATGACGACCGCGTTCGTGCGGTGGTTCTCGTCGTTGGGGATTCCCGTGAGGTAGAGATCTCCGGTGAGCGAGTTGTCGAAACCGACCGAGTTTCGCGAGGGCTGGCCGGGCGAGAACTGGCCGTAGGTGCCGGGTAACGCGCCGGCCACGTTGTACGTGTTGCTCGTGACGTGAACGGGCGTAACGGAGGAGCTCCGGACCTCGAGGAGGCCATAGCTCGAGCCGAGGCCGAACGTCGACAGGACGATGTCCGGGAGCGTGACCGACGCGAGCGGCCCGAGGTCGCCCGGAAGCCGGTACGCGGCGCGTGTCGTTCCGTCGCGGTCGGCCTCGCCGTAAAGGAGATCGACGACCGCGGCCACGGCCGGGTCGGGGTTGAAGATCGTGACGTCGGTTCGGAAGACGCCCGACGCGCCGTTGATGTGCACGGCCGGAAGGAACGAATCCGTCGACGAGATCGTGTCGGAGCTCGCGGCGGTCGAAAGGAGAACCGCGACCCCGACGACGAACAGGAGCGGGGCGGATCGGGAAGAGCGCTTCATCGGTTCCTCCGTTCCCGTCGATTGTCGCAAGGACGGGGGCGGAAAAGAGAAACGCCCCGGCATGGCCGGGGCGTCTCGGAACGCACGAAGCGTCCGCTTACTTCGTGGCGGGGGCCGAGGTCGTGGTGGTCGTGGTGGTCGTGGAGGCCGTGGTCACCGTGCCGGCGCCGGGGGCGGTGCTCGTCGTCGTCGTGGACGTCGTCTTGGCCGTCTCCTCGACGACCTTGGGCGCCTCCACCTTGACTTCGGGCTTCTTCTCCTCGGGCTTGCTGCAGGCCACGAGCGACGCTGCGACGGCGACGAGGGCGAGGGCTGACGTGAACTTCTTCATTCTGGGTTCTCCTTGCTGTGTGATCGATCAGGTCGTTGGCGGCCTGTCTGAGAGAGAAAAGATCGGGACTCGAGGGAGGCGTATCGGGAACACAACCACCATCCAGACGGATGGTACCGCCTCGAGCTTCCCGAGCAGGATACTGCAATCCGGTCTTCTGTCAAGCCCATGAATGAGTTGGCCCCCTGCGGCTCCTCCGTCCGGCCTGCTAGACTCCGCAGCCCGGGCGATGTTCGAATCCCTCTCAAATCGACTCCAGCGTGTCTTCAAGGAGCTTCGCGGCGAGGGCCACCTCACCGAGTTCCATGTGGATGAGGCGCTCAAGGAGATCCGGACGGCGCTCCTCGAGGCCGACGTCAACCTCCAGGTAGTCAAGGACTTCACGGCCCGGGTGAGGGAGAAAGCCGTCGGCGAGGAGGTCCTGACCTCGTTTTCGCCGACGCAGCAGGTCATCAAGATCGTGAGGGACGAGCTCACGCGCGTCCTCGGGGGCGAGCAGGCTCCGCTTTCCCTCAAGAAGCGCCCTTCCGTGATCCTGCTCGTGGGCCTTCAGGGTTCGGGCAAGACGACGACGGCCGCGAAGCTCGCTCTCCATCTGAAGACGGCGTTTCGCAAGCAGGTGCTCCTCGTGCCCGCGGACGTCCACCGGCCCGCCGCGACGGAGCAGCTGCGCACGCTCGCGAAGGACAACGGCCTCATGTCGTTCGACCCGAAGGGCGAGCCGGACGCCGTCAAGCGCGCGCGGTCCGCGGTGAAGGACGCGAAGCTCCTCGGCTACGACGTCGCGATCGTCGACACGGCGGGTCGCCTCCACATCGACGAGGTCCTGATGGACGAGGTGGCCCGGATTCGCGACGCCTCCGAGCCCGACGAGATCCTCTTCGTGGCCGACGCGATGACCGGCCAGGATGCCGTGCGCTCGGCGGAGGCCTTCGCCGCGAAGCTGCCGCTCACGGGCGTGATTCTCACGAAGACGGACGGGGACGCCCGGGGAGGAGCCGCGCTTTCGATCGCGACGGTCGTCGGCAAGCCTCTGAAGTTCGTGGGCACGGGCGAGAAGGTGGGCGAGCTGGAGCTCTTCCATCCCGATCGCGCGGCCTCGCGCCTTCTCGGCCTCGGCGACGTCCTGACTCTCATCGAGAAGGTCTCTGCCGAGACCGACGAGGCCACGGCCCAGCGCGCAGCCGAGAAGCTGCGCAAGAACACGTTCACGCTGACGGACCTTCGCGAGCAGATGGCGCAGCTCAAGAAGATGGGCCCGCTCGGCAGCCTCCTCGGGCACCTGCCGAGGGTGGGCCCCCTGAAGGGCCTCGCGGATCTCGAGATTCCGGAAAACGCGACGAAGAGCCTCGAGGCGATGATCGACTCGATGACGCCGGCGGAGCGCGAGGACCCGAAGATCCTCGACGGAAGCCGCAAGAAGCGCATCGCACGGGGCTCGGGCACGTCCGTGACCGAGGTCAACCAGCTCCTCAAGCAATATCTGTCCATGAAGAAGATGATGAAGGGGGCCGCGCGGATGCGCGGCTGACCTCGTCCCCCAGGGAAACGGAAGGAATCGTCATGCTCAAGATCCGTCTGCGCCGCGTCGGCGGCACCAACGCACCCGCCTATCGCATCGTCGTCTCCGATTCGCGCCGCACGCCGACCGCGAAGATCGTCGAGGAGCTCGGTCACTTCGATCCCACGAAGAATCCGCCGATCGTCGACTTCGACCGCGACAAGGCGAAGGCCTGGATCTCGAAGGGCGCGACGGCGTCCGAGACGGTCCGGCGGCTCATCGCCCAGAAGGTCTGAGCGCCCCCGGGAGAGGCGGCACGACTCCCATGGCGCCCGCGCCCGACGACCGGATCGTCATCGGCCGCGTTTTGAAGCCGCACGGCCTCAAGGGAGAGGTCGTCGTCGAGGTGTTGACGGATTTTCCGGAGAGATTCTCAGAAGGGTTGAGAGTCCGCCTCTCCGGCGGTTCGCGCGAGGCGCGAGAGATGCGCATCGTGGCGGCGCGTCCGCATCAGCGCCGCGTTCTTCTCACCTTCGAAGGAATTTCAGACGTTTCGACGGCCGAAACTCTTCGGAATGCGGAGCTGAGCGTGAACGCGCAGGACGCCGCTCCCCGACCCGACGGCTACGTGTATCACTGGGAGATCGAGGGCGCGGTTGTCGTCGACACGGCGGGGAAGCCGCTCGGCCGCGTCGCCGAGCTCGCCGACGCGGCCGGTCGCCCATTGCTCGTCGTCGCGACGCCGGCCGGCGCCCGGGACGTGCCCTTCGCGCGGCCGATCGTGGTTTCAGTCGACGTCGCGAGAAAGCGCATCGTCCTCGATCCGCCGCCGGGCCTCCTGGACTAGGCTGGGCGCCTTGCGTTTCGACGTCGTCACGCTGTTTCCCGGCTACTTCGCCTCGCCGCTCGGCGAATCGCTGGTCGGGCGCGCCGTCGAGTCGGGGATCCTCGAGGTCCATCTCGTCGACCTGCGCGACTACACGGACGACCCGCACGGCAAGGTGGACGACGAGCCTTACGGGGGAGGGCCGGGTATGGTGCTCACCGCGCCGCCGGTCTTCGCGGCCGTCGAGGCTCTGCGCGAAGAGCCCGACGCGCCGGCCCCACACGTCGTCTTCCTATCGCCCCAGGGCCGCCGCTTCGACGCGCGGCTCGCGAAGGAGCTCGCGGAGCGCCCGCGCGTGGCGCTCGTCTGCGGCCGCTACGAGGGGATCGACGAGAGAACGCGCACGGCCGGCCTCTTCGACGCGGAGATCTCGCTCGGCGACTTCGTCCTGTCCGGGGGAGAGGTCGCGGCGCTCGCGATCCTCGAGGCCGTTTCACGGTATCTGCCCGGCGTGGTCCAGGCCGCCGGCAGCGTGGAGGCGGACAGCTTCGAGGACGGGATTCTCGACTACCCGCATTACAGCCGCCCGCGTTCGGTCCGCGGCCTCGAGGTCCCCGAGGTGCTGTTCTCGGGTCACCACGAGAAGATCCGGCGCTGGCGGAGGGAGCAGCAGCTTCGCGCCACGCTCGAAAGACGCCCGGACCTCCTCGAAAGTGCCCCGCTCGACGAAGAGGAAAGGGCACTCCTGGAGCGACTTGCGAGCGAGCGGCGTTCGCCCTAGAATCGCGTCTCACGGGTGAACGGTTCTCTTGGGGTGCCGGTCGAAGTGTCCCCGCCTGTTTCGTCCCGTCACCACGATTTTGGAGGTTCCGCGATGACGGACAAGCTTCTGATGGCCGAGAAGGCCGCCCTGAGACTCGACGTTCCCCCGTTCTCGCCCGGAGACACGGTCAAGGTTCACGTGAAGGTCAAGGAAGGCGAGAAGGAACGCATTCAGGTTTTCCAGGGCCTCGTGATCGCCCGGCGAGGCGGCGGCGCGCGCGAGACGTTCACCGTTCGCAAGATCTCGCAGGGTGTCGGCGTGGAGCGCACGTTCCCGGTGCATTCGCCCGTGCTCGAGAGGATCGAGGTCGAGCGGCACGGACAGGTGCGGCGCGCGAAGCTGTATTACCTGCGGGATCGTCGCGGCAAGGCCGCCCGCATCGCGGAGAAGCGCGACAACTGATCTCGGGAGCGCCGCGCCGGGGCACCGCGTCGACGAGGCGAAAGGAAGCCCAGGCGGAAGGAAGCGAGGCACGATGGGATCTGGCGGGAGTCGGAGCGCATGCGACCTCGCAGCGGAGCGGGACCGGGTGGCAAGCCTTTTCGCCATCGAGAACGACGCGCGGGCCGAAGGCCACGCGTTGATCGCGGGCGTGGACGAGGTCGGCCGGGGCTGCGTCGCCGGCCCCGTGTACGCGGGCGCCGTCGTGTTCGCGGGCCCGTCGCCGTTGCCGGGGCTCGACGACTCGAAGGCCCTGCTGCCCGCCGTGCGCGAGGCGCTCGCGATCCGGATCCGGGCAGCGGCCTTGGGCGCCGCGGTCGGAGCGGCGACGGCGGCCGAGATCGACGCGATCGGAATCGTCGCCGCCACGTTCCTCGCGATGCGGCGCGCCCTCGAGCTCGTGCGCGCCTCGGGGCGCATGCCGTCTCTCGTCCTCGTCGATGCCTTCCGCATTCCGGGGCTCGACATTCCGCAGCGGGCTTACGTCCGCGGCGACCGGCGCGTGGCCGCCATCGCGGCGGCCTCCATCGTCGCGAAGGTGGCCCGCGACGCGCGCATGGACGAGCTCGGGCGGCGATTCCCCGTCTACGGATTCGGGTCGCACCGCGGCTACGCGACGCCCGACCACCTCTCCGCGCTCCGACGCCACGGTCCCTGCCCGGAACACCGGCTCACCTTCGATCGCGTCGTCGTGCGTCGGGGCGCGGCGAAGGCGGCGTGACGGAACCATGGCGAGCAGACGAGACGCGCTCGTAGCTTCGGCCGAGAAGGCCCTGGCGAAGGGGAAGGTCGATTCCGCTCTCAAGGACTACCAGAAGGTCCTGGAGGAGACGCCGGGCGACGTCAACATCCTGAACAAGGCAGGCGACCTCCTCACGCGCCTGAACCGGAACGAGGAGGCGATCCCGTATTTCACGAAGATCGCCGAGCACTTCGCGCGGGACGGGTTCTTCCTGCGCGGAATCGCGATCTACAAGAAGATCAACCGGCTGGACCCGTCGCGCCTCGACGTGTACGAACGGCTCGCCGAGCTCTACGCGAAGCAGGGCCTCACCACCGAAGCGAAGAGCCAGTACCAGGTTCTCGCGGATTACCACGCGAAGAACGACAACGCGGTCGGCGCGATCGGGATCTACCAGAAGATGGTCCAGACGGATCCGTCGAACATCCAGCTGCACGTGAAGCTGGCGGACCTCTACTCGCAGGCCCGGCGCAAGGTCGACGCCCTGAAGGAGTACGCGGTCGTCGCGGGTCTCCTGCGCGAGCGGGGCGCCATCGACGAATCGATCCAGGTTTACGAGAAGGCGCTCCAGATGGCGCCGGACAATGCCGAGATCCTGCGGTCGTTCGTCCCGATTCTCCTGACGTCCGGCCGCGCGAAGGACGCGCGGACCGTTCTGCGCCGCGCGCTCGAAACCACGCCGCGCTCGGTCCCGCTGTTTCTCCTGTCGGCCGAGGCCGCGCTCGCCGACGGGGACACCGCGGACGCGCAGGAATGCCTCGCGAAGGCGCAGTCGATCGAGCCTTCCGGAGCCGACGTTCTCGCGCTCGCGCTGAAAGTCCAGCAGGCCGGGGGCACGACGACGCTGTCGTTCGAGTCCGCCGCCGTCCTCGCGGACCAGGCGATGCGGCGCGGCGAGGCGAAGAAGGCTCTCGCGATCCTCTCGCCGCTCGCGGAGGCGAATCCGGGCCGGGAGGACGTTCTCCAGCGCGTCGTCCAGGTCGCGGAGGCAGCCGGCGACGCGCCCACGGTCATCCGCTGGCGGTCGGCGCTCGTCGATCTCCACAAGGCTCAGGGCCGCATCGGAGATGCCGCCACGGGCCTGCGCTCTCTCATGCAGCTCGTGCCCGACTCCGCGGAGTACCGCACGCGTCTCTCGCAGCTGGAGCCTCCGGCCGCGCGGGCCGACGCGGATCAGTCCGGGTCGCGGGGCGGTCCGACGCTTCCAGTGGTTCCGCTCGAGACGAGCGGGAAACGGCCGCGACCCTCCGTCGAGACGAGCGGACAACGGCGGGTTCCCGTCGAGCCCGTGGCGCCGATTCCGCCGCCGCCGTCCTTCGCTCCTGCGCCTCCGGCTGCGGACGCCGCGGAAGGAGAGTTCATTCTCGACTTCGAGGACGACCAGCTCGTCCACGATCCGGGCTCGACGGGACCCGTTCCAAACGCCGTTCGCCGGCTCTCGCAGCCGGGGATGCCTCCGTTCGCGCCTCCGCAGCCCGCCGCGGTCGTGCCGCCCCGTTTGCCCCTGCCCCCCGTGGCGCATCTCGAAAGCGCGGTCGAGGCGGAACCGGCGCCGTCGCCGGCGTCCCTCGAGGAGCGCGGCTTCGACTGGTCCGAGGCGCCTCGTCCCTCGCCCCGCGAGACCGACCTCGAGGTATCGGCGGACCTGTCCGGCGAGGCCTTCCGGCCGGTGTCCGGATTCGTTCCGCTTCCTTACGAGGGCGACGGCGTCGATTTACCCGGTGAGCCTCTTCCGCCCGTCGAGGCGCTGCCGCCTCCTGCTCTCGAGGCCGACGTTCTCGCCGACGTCCCCGTCGAGGTCGCCGGCGAGGTCGAGGTCGCCGCCGAGGTCGAGGCAGCCGGCGAGATCGAGGCAGCCGGCGAGATCGAGGCAGCCGGCGAGGTCGAGGTCGCCGAGGCCCCCGCCGAGATCCTCGCCCCGGAGGCGGTCGAGTCCGCGCTCGCCGAGGCCGACGTCTTCCGCAAGTACGGCCTCTACGACAAGGCCGTCGACCACCTTCGGGGAATCCTGAAGCGCGCACCGGACACCCTGGCGCTGCGCGAGAAGCTCTTCGAGCTCGCCCTCGAGGGCGGGAGGAAAAAGGTCGCGCTCGCCGAGGCCGAGCGGCTGAAGAATCTCTACCGCGCCGCCGGCCGGGACGACCGCGTTTCGGCGATCGACGCCCTTCTCGTCGAGCGCACGAGCGCCGAGATGGGAGAAGGAACGGAACCTTCGCGAGGACGTCCCGCGGCTCTCCAGCAGACACTCCCGCCCACGACCCCGGCCGTCCCGGAGCCGGGAGAATCGGCGGCGGGCGCGCCCCAGGAGCCGGCCGAAAAGCCGGAAACGGAACCGCCGGCGGACGAGCTTCTCGAGATCGACTTCTGCCTCGAGCAGGGCATGGTCGTGGACGCTTCCGAGAGGCTCCAGGCGCTCGAACGCATGTTCGCCGGACACCCTCAGGTCGTGAGGCGCCGCGCTCGTCTCGACGGCGGGGGAGGCGAGGATTCGCGTCCGGCCCTCCGGGACATCCTCTCGGAGGATTTCGAGTCCGTCCTGGATGCCGAGCTGGGCCGCGCGCTCACGGACGAGATGGCGCGCGGAGCCGAGAGTGCGCCACCGCCGGCCCCGCCGGCCCCGCCGTCTCTGCCGCTGGACGAGTCCGCGCTTTTCTCCGACGAGCAGGAGTTCTTCAACTTCGCCGGCGAGCTGCAGACGGAGATGAAACAGGAGTCCGGCGCTCCGGAACCTCCCGAGGTCGGCGGAGGAGACGTCCCGCTCGAGGAGATCTTCCGGGAGTTCAAGAAAGGCGTCGAGCAGCAGCTCTCGCCCGAGGACTTCGAAACGCACTACAACCTCGGCATCGCGTACAAGGAGATGTCCCTCACGGACGAGGCGATCAGCGAGTTCCAGCGCGCCGCGAAAAGCCCTCAGTACGCGGTGGAATGCTGCTCGATGCTCGGACTGTGCTTCCTCGAGAAGGGCCTCCCGCAGCTCGCGATCAAGTGGTACCGCAAGGGGCTCGAGGTCCCGAGTATTCGGGAGGACGACCGCCTGGGCCTGCAATACGACCTCGCGAACATCTATGCCGACACGGGCGATCGCGAGAATGCCTACCGGACGTTCCTCGAGATCTACGGGTCGAACGCGTCGTTCCGGGACGTCGGCGAGCGGCTAAAGGGGCTGGCGCCGGCTTGAGACGCGGCGGGCTCTCCTGAGATCCGTCGTGTCCGGCGCTGCCGCTCCGCTTCTCTCCGTCCGCGCTCTCACGATCGCGGTGCCCGGCCCGTCCGGAGGGGAAGCCTCGGCCGTCGACGGCGTTTCGTTCGACGTCGCCGCGGGAGAGATCGTCGCGCTCGTGGGTGAGTCCGGGTGCGGCAAGACGCTGACGTCGCTCGCGCTCGTCGACCTCCTGCCTCCGCTCGTGCGCAAGGTCTCGGGGGACGTGTCCTTCGAGGGCCGGGATGTCCAGGCGCTCCCGGCGCGTGAAAAAGAACGCCTCCGCGGCGGCGGCATCGGGCTCGTCTTCCAGGAGCCGGCCTCCGCGCTCGACCCCGTGCGGACGATCGGCAGCGAGCTCGCGGCGGTCGTCGCGCGGCATCGGCGGCTGTCGCGCGCGGCTGCCGGGGCCGAGGCCGAGCGCTGGTTGAGACGCGTTGCGCTGCCGGATGCAGCCCGGCAGATGGCCGCCTACCCGCACCAGCTCTCGGGCGGTATGCGCCAGCGCGCGCTCCTCGCGCTGGCCCTCGCGGGCGGCCCGCGCCTTCTCGTCGCCGACGAGCCGACGGCCGCCCTGGACGTCACGGTCCAGGCGCAGATCCTGGAGCTCCTCCTCGCGCTTCGGCAGGAGTTCGCGCTCGCCATTCTCCTCGTCACGCACGATCTGGCCGTCGTCGCGGAAACCGCCGACCGGGTGCTCGTGATGTACGCCGGCGAGATCGTCGAGAGCGCGCCCGTAGCGGAGCTCTTCTCGCGCCCCCGCCATCCGTACACGCGCGCGCTGCTGGCGGCCCGGCCGGGACTCGCGCCGGGGGGAGCGGATCGCCTCGCGGCTCTCGAGGGCTCGGTTCCCGAGCCCGGCAAGCGGCCCCGGGGATGTGCGTTCGAGCCGCGATGCGAAGAGGCCTTCGGGCGTTGCGCCGCGGCGCGCCCGACGCTCGTCCCTTCGGGCACGGGTTCCGAGGCCGCCTGCTTCCTTCTCGACGGTCCGCCGGGAGGGGGCTTCCGATGAGCGCCCGCGTGGACGCGCCTCTCCTTTCCGTCCGCGATCTGCACAAGACGTTCGCGTCGCGGCACGGCCGCGTGACGGTCCTGAACGGAGTCGCCTTCGATCTCGCGGCCGGTTCCACGCTCGCCCTCGTGGGGGAGTCGGGCTCCGGAAAGACGACGACGGCGCGCGTCATTCTGCGGCTCGCGGCGGCGGACCGGGGTTCGGTCGCCTTCGACGGGTCCGACTGGCTCACGCTTTCACGCCGGGAGCTCGATCGCCGGCGCCGGGAGATCGGCGTCGTGTTCCAGGATCCCGCAACCTCGCTCGATCCGCGGCTCACGATCGGCGAGATCGTGGCGGAGCCTCTCGTGATTCACGCGATCGGCTCGAGGGCCGGGCGGCTGGACAAGGTGGCGGCTCTCGTCGAGGCGGTCGGACTTCCCGCCTCGGCCCTCTCCCGCCAT
The DNA here is from genome assembly GCA_963809425.1 of Thermoanaerobaculia bacterium. Classification (GTDB taxonomy): domain Bacteria; phylum Acidobacteriota; class Thermoanaerobaculia; order UBA5066; family UBA5066; genus Fen-183. The sequence continues at coordinate 133,907 of CAWEJK010000013.1, read as the reverse complement.
CCGAGCGAGCTCTCGGGCGGCCAGCGGCAGCGCGTGGCCATCGCGCGCGCCCTCGCAACCGAGCCGCGTCTCGTCGTCCTGGACGAGCCGGTCTCGGCGCTCGACGTCTCGGTCCGGTCCCAGATCCTCAACGTGCTCAGGAGTCTCCAGAAGGACACGCCGTCCCGCCCCGCGTACCTCTTCATCGGCCACGACCTTTCCGTCGTGAGATGGATCGCCGATCGCACGGCGGTGATGTACATGGGGCGGATCGTCGAGGAGGCCGCGACGGCGGTCCTCTTTTCCTCTCCGCGCCACCCGTACACGGCGCTGCTCCTGGCATCCCGGCCCCGGGAGACGCCGGGGCCGAGGGCCGCGCGTCCCCGGCCGGGCGAGCCGCCTTCGCCTCTCGCCTCTCCTCCCGGATGCCCGTTTCATCCGCGCTGTGCCTCGGCGCGGCCGATCTGCTCCCAGGAAGTACCCGCACTCGCCGCTTCGCCTGCAGGGGGCGGGCGAAGCGTGGCCTGCCATGCCCCTCTTGGAGACGATTGAGGAGACGTCGAGGGAAACTTTTCCGCCCGGGTTCCGTACTGTCTGAGCGGTGGTCTTCACACTATTATCCCCTTCGGTTTCAGGAGGTTCTCGTGATTCGTGACCGTTCGTCGAACCCCGAACGCCCGCGCCGGAACGGCCTCGGCTGGGAACGACTCGCCGTGCTGGCCCTCGCGGCTTCCGCGGCTCTCGCCGCCCCCGCGGCGCGCGCGGCCGACGCCGTTTCCGTGCCCGTGTCCGCGAAGGCTCGCCAGGCCGTGCCTCTGCCCCCGGGCGAGAAGATCGAGCTCTCGCTCCAGCAGACGGTGGCGCTCACCCTCCAGAACGTTCTGGACCTCGACGTGGCGTCCTACTCGCTCGACGAAGCCCGCTTCGGCATACAGTCGGCGAAGGGCGCGTTCGACCCGTTCGTCGAGCTCGATCTCGAGGCGTCGGATTCGCAGAACGCCGACGGCATCGCGGCTCCAGTCGATCGGAGACGAAAACGGCGAGCGGCGAACTTCACGTTCGGCGGGCCTTCTGCCTTACGGCACCACGTATTCCCTCGGCTGGACGAACTTGCCGGACGGACTCGGTGATTCCGGGGTTCACGACCGTCAATCCCACGTACGCGAGCGGCCTGACGGCCAGCTTCACGCAGCCCCTTCTCCGTAACTTCGGCACGGCCGCGAACGAGCGGTTCGTGGTTCAGGCGAGGCTCTCGCGCGACGCGTCGGGCTACGACTTCGTGCGCGCGGTCCAGTCGGCGATCCAGCTCTCCGAATTCGCCTACTGGGATCTCGTCTACGCCGTCGAGAACCTGCGCGCGAAAGAGGAGGCCCTCGCGCGCGCGAAGGACCTGAACCGCATCACGAAGATCAAGATCGACGTCGGCGCGCTCGCTCCGATCGACATCGTCCAGACCGAGGTCACGATCGCGCAGCGCGAGCAGGACATCATCACGGCGGAGGGTCTCATCGGCGACGCGCAGGACCGGCTGCGCCGACTGCTGAACGTGCAGTCGCAGCCGGACTGGTCCCGGCCCATCGTTCCCACGGACCGGCCGACGCGCGAGTCCCTGCGCGAGGGATTTCAGGCCGACGTGGAAGCCGGCTTCAAGCGGGCGCTCGAGACCCGTCCCGAGGTTCGGCAGGCGCTCATCTCGATCGAGTCGAAGAAAGTCGCGCGCGCCTACACGAGGAATCAGCTCCGGCCGCGCCTCGATCTCTCGGGCAGCTACGGCTACAACGGACTCGGCGCCCAGGCGCTCATCCAGAACTCCGACGGAACGTTCACGCGGCTGAACTACAGCGACGCGATCCAGGACATCTTCCACCGGACGTACCCGAGCTGGACGCTGGGTGTCGCGTTCGTCGTGCCGATCGGCAACAACGTCGCGCGCGGGAACGACGCGATCGCGAACGCCGATCTCGAGCTTTCGCGGACGAACTTCGCGATCACGAAGGCGAACCTGCAGGTCGAGGTGCGCGCCGCGGCCCGCGCGATCGACACGGCCTACCGCAGCGTCGCCGCGGCCACGAAGGCGCGCGAGCTCGCGGAACGGAACCTCGACGCCGAGAAGAAGAAATACGAGAACGGCATGACGACCTCGTTTCAGGTCGCGCAGATCCAGAACGATCTCACGACGGCCATCACGGGCGAGCTCCAGGCGATCGCGACCTACCTGAAGAACATCGTGGGCTGGCACAAGGCGGTCGGCGACCTCCTCGAGGTGAAGGGCGTCGTCATCGAGGGCCTGCCCGTCTCCACGGCCGCGGCGCCGGCCGAAGAAGGAGCGAAACATTGAGCGAAATGGCCGCCTCCGCCCTCGCCGCGGCGCCCCCGATCTCCCCGGTCGCGGCGGTCGTGGGAACGTTCGCGAGCCCGTCCGAGACGTTCCGGCGCCTCATCGCCCGTCCCACGTGGTGGCTGCCGTTCGTCCTCGTCGTCCTGTCCACCGCGGCCTCGTGGGCCATCGTCTCGCCGAAGATGGACATGGACCGGACGATCCGCGAGTCCATCGAGAAGCAGGCCGAGAAGAGCGGACGTTCGATTCCCGCGGAACAGATCAACCGGCAGGTCGAGGCCTCGAAGAAGATGATGCCGATCTTCTTCGGCGTCGCCATTGCGGCGAGCGTCCTCATCTTCTTCGTCGCCGCGCTCGTCCTCTGGGGCGCCGCGAAGGCGATGGGCGCCGAGGCCCGGTACACCCAGTTCCTCGCGATCTGGGGCCATGCGGGATTGCCGAGCCTCCTCGGCGTGATCCTTTCGATCCCGATCTTCATGCAGCTTCCGGACGCGTCCCTGACGCAGGACGGCATTCAGCAGGTCGTGAAGTCGAACGTGGGAGCCTTTCTCGATCCGTCGGCCCCCGCGCCGCTGCGCGCGTTTGCGGGCTCGATCGACATCTTCTCCATCGCCGTGGTCTTCCTGCTCGTCGTCGCGTTCCGCCGCGTTCCGGGCCTTTCGAGGGGCGCCGCGACGGCCACACCGATCGTCCTCTGGCTCGTCATCGTGATCGGCAAGGTCGCGTGGCGCGCCGTGATGGGTTGAGGCCGCCGATGCTCATCGAGATGGTCGACATCGAAAAGACCTACTCCGTCGGCGAAGAGAAGGTGCGCGCGCTCCGGGGCGTGACGTTCTCGATCGACCGGGGCGAGTACGTGGCGATCATGGGGCCCTCCGGCTCGGGAAAGTCCACGCTCATGAACCTGATCGGGTGCCTCGACACGCCCACGGGCGGCGTCTACAAGCTCAACGGAACGCCCGTGCATGAAATGACGGACGACGACCTGGCGCGCGTGCGGAACCGTGAGATCGGGTTCGTTTTCCAGACGTTCAACCTGCTCGCCCGCACGAGCGCGCTCGCCCAGGTCGAGCTGCCGCTCGTCTATGCCGGCGTCTCGAAGAAGGAGAGGCGCGAACGGGCGGAAAGGGCGCTCGCCCACGTCAGCCTTTCGGACCGCGCCCACCACAACCCGAACGAGCTCTCGGGAGGGCAGCGGCAGCGCGTCGCGATCGCGCGCGCTCTCGTGACCGGCCCGTCGCTCCTCCTCGCGGACGAACCGACGGGAAACCTGGACTCGGCGACGGGCGAGGAGATCATGCGGCTCTTCCGGGAGCTGAACGATCAGGGGAACGCGATCGTCATCATCACGCACGAGGAAGACATCGCGGCCCATGCGCGCCGCATCATCCGCATCCGCGACGGGCGGATCTTCGACGATCGGCCGAACGACTCGAGCCGCGCCGAGCTCGTGGCGAAGGCGAAGAAGGACGCGCTCGAGAGCGCCGTTCAAGGCCCCGCCACCGAACCCGCGACCGGCGCACCGCCTGCCTGATTCGCCCGCTACACTCCCGGGATGCTCACGGAAATCTTCGCGCTGGTGCTCCTGCAGCTCGCACTCGGCATCGCGTTCTGGACTGCCGTCACTCCTTCGAGAGATCTGTCCGGGGGATTTTTTGTTTTGCACGGCGCGACATCAGCACTTTGCCTTTTCCTGGTATGGCTCGTTTCGGATACCGGGGGTTTTTTGCTTAGAAAGGGTATGGGGGCCCCCTCGCTCGTCGCGCCCCGCTCTCTCTTGGTTGCGGCGCTGGGGGCGGCCGTCGCGGCAACGCTCTGCGCGCGCCTCAGCTCCGCCCCTGCTCTTCCCCCTTCTAAGAATCTTCTCTTTCTTTCTCTTTCCAGGAGTCTCCTCTTTCTCTCATCTCTTCTTTGCTCTGCGCTCGTTCTTTCCCGCGTGAATGGCGAGCCTTTTCTCTCGCTTCGCGGTATCGGGCCCTCGTGGCTGGGCTGCGGGCTCCTGCTCGGCGGGCTTTTTTTCGGAGCCGTGTACTGGGCGATGAATGTCGGGCACTGGTATCTCGTCTCGTCGTCGCTGCCCTTCGGACTGCTCGTGCGGGCGACGGAGGTGTTCGCCGCCCTCGCCGTGCTCCGCGCGGCCTACGCGGTCGTGGCGCTCGGCGTCGTGGCGCGCGGGTCGACCGGGGAGGCGGGCGAAGCGCTGGCCGGCGTTCTCGACCCGATGCGCGACGGCTTCTTCTTCTGGTCGCGCGTGCTGTGGGGTCTCGTCGCGCCGCTCGCCCTGGCGCCCTTCGTCGTGAAGACCGCGCGGATGAAGTCCAATCAGGCGGCGACGGGCCTCCTCTACGTGGGCCTCGTCTTCGTGCTCGTGGGCGAGCTTCTCGCCACGTATCTCACGCGGCGCTCGGGGCTTCCCGTCTGAATGCGGGGCGCGGCCCCGGGAGCGTGGCCGAGAGCGCCGCGGCCAGCAGGGGGAGCGCCGCGAGAACCGGGAAGACGGCCGCGACGCCCTGACGGTCGGCGAGAGCCCCGAGCAGAGGCACCCCGGCGCCGCCAATCCCGATTGCCAGGCCCATCGTGACGCCGCCCGCGATGCCTTCGCGCCCCGGCAGATACTCCTGGCCCATCACCACGGCCACGCTGTAGGTGCCCACGGTGCCGCCTCCGATCAGGACGAGGGTTGCGAGGCCGGCGGGGCCCGGCACGCGCAGGAAGAAAGCGAGGAGAGGGGCCAGAGGCAGCAGGAAGCCCACGAGAACCGCGCGGCGGCCGAAGCGATCCGCGAGCCGTCCGCCCGCCAGCGTGGCGAGCGCTCCGGCGAGGAGCATCGCGGTCACGGCGAGCGCGGCCTCCTCCTTCGCGACTCCGCGAACCTTCACGAGGTAGAGGGGGACGAACGAGACGAGGCCGAAGGCGAACACGGAGCGGATGACGATGACTCCGGAGAGTCGCGCGAAGGCTCCCCATCGCGGACGCTCGGCGCCGGCCTGCGCGAGCGCCCGCGCGGCGCGGTGCCGGAGGGGGCGAAGGCGCGGGAGCTCGCGGGCGAGGAGCGCCGCCATGAGGCCGGCCGGCAGGATCATCCAGGTCACGCGTGCGACGCCTCCGGACCCCGCCAGGGCCGCGATCGCGACGGGCCCGAGCGCTATTCCCAGATTCCCGCCGACCGAAAACACGCTCATTCCGGTCGCGCGCCGGTCGCCGGACGCGTAGTTCGCGTACCGCGCGCTCTCGGGGTGAAACGCCGCGACGCCCGCGCCGGAAATCAGGATCGCGACGATCGTCGCCGGATAGCTCGTGACGGCGCCGGAGAGCGCGAGGCCGCCTCCCGCGGCGAGGACGCCGAGAGGGATGATGAAAGGAAGCGGGCGGCGGTCGGAGAGGTGCCCGAGAACCGGCTGGATGAGCGAGGAGAGCAGCGTCGCGGCCAGAACGATGCCGCCCGCCGCCGTGTACGTCAGTCCCCGCTCGGCGATGAGGAAAGGCAGCAGCGCCGGCACGGCCCCCTGGTTCATGTCGTTGACGACGTGCCCGACGGAGAGCCATGTGAGGGCGCGACGATCGAGGCGGTTGACCATGCCCGGCCAATGGTAGAGGGGGAGAGGCGGAAGAGAAAGAGAAGAAGGTCTTGCTCGGAAAGAAGAAGAGGAAGAGAAGATTTTCTTAGAAGGGGAAGAGGGAGAGCGGCGCGCGGGTGCCGCCGGTGCGAAAGGGGCGTCTCTGGTGCATTCTCCGATTCGTGCGGATTGCGGTTTACTGCCTGGAATGCATGGAACGCCTGCCGCTCCCGCCTACTTCGGAGCGCGCCGCCGGTGCGGTCCGCTGCTCTTCACCTTCTAAGAAATCTTCAATTTCTCTTCCGCAATCTTCAATTCCTTCCGAGCATTCGCCGATCGCTTTCTCTCATTCTCCCGCTGTGCTGGAGGGCTCGCGCGTCGACCGCTGCTCGCGCTGCGGGACGACGGCCTTCTACGTCCAGAAGGACTTCGACCAGCGCCTCGGCTGCGCGATCCTCGCCGCCGGCGCTGCGATCGCCCTCGGCGTGTCGTGGCGCTTCGGCGGGATCTGGTTCGTGCCGGTCCTCCTCGCCGTCGCCGCGGCGGACGTCGTCCTCGCGCGGCGGGTCGAGCCGGTCGTCATCTGCTACCGGTGCGACACGGAATATCGCGACGTACCCGACCCGACGTCTTTCCGCGCCTACGATCCGCACGTCGCGGAGCGCTTCGTGGAGACGAAGACGGTCCGGCGCATGAATCCCTGACCGGATCGGCTATTCTCCCGGTTTCCCATGCGCCCTCTCGGTACCTACCGGCTCGCTCCGGCTCTTCCCGAAGCGCTCGCCCCGCTCTCTCCGCTCGCGCGCGATCTGCGCGCGACCTGGCGCGAGGACGTGCGCTCTCTCTTTCGCGACATCGACCCGGAGGAGTGGGAGAGAAGCGGAAACCCGGTCGTTCTGCTCCGGACGGCCGATCCGGCGCGCCTCGCGGCCCTGGCCGGCGACGCCGCATACGTGGGGCGCGTCCTGGCCGTGGCGCGGGCGATCGACGCCGAGGACGCGGCGTCGCCGCGGCACCCCGTCGCGGCCGCCCTGGCCGCCTCGCGCGACCGGATCGCCTACTTCTGCGCCGAGTTCGGGCTCACGGAGATCCTGCCGATCTACTCGGGCGGGCTCGGCGTGCTCGCGGGCGACCAGCTCAAGTCGGCGAGCGATCTCGGCGTGCCGCTCGTGGGCGTCGGGCTGTTCTACCGCGAGGGATTCTTTCGCCAGATGCTGACGGCGGACGCGCGGCAGAAAGAAGCCTATCCGATCGTCGACCCGCACGACCTGCCGATCGACGTTCTCCCGACGCCGGCGGGCGTGGCCCCGATCGTGACCGTGCGCGTGGGCGAACGGGACGTTCATCTCCTCGTCCGGCGCGTCCGCGTCGGCCGAACGCCGCTCCTTCTCCTGGACTCGCATCTGCCGGTGAACAGGCCGCGGGACCGCGAGATCACGAACCGCCTTTACGGCGGCGATCGCGAAATGCGGATACGGCAGGAGCTGGCTTTGGGAATCGGCGGCATGCGCGCGCTCGATCTCGCCGGCCTCCGGCCGACCGTTCGCCATGCGAACGAAGGCCACGCGGCCTTCCTCGGTCTGGAGCGCATCCGCCAGCTCCGTGCCGAGCGTGGGCTGTCGTTTCCCGAGGCGCGCGAGATCGCCATGGCCGGCAACGTCTTCACGACGCATACGCCCGTGGCGGCGGGGATCGACCTGTTTCCCCAGGAGCTGATGAAGAAGTACTTCGCCGCGAAGCTCGAGGCTTACGGGATCTCGTTCGAGGAGCTCCTCGGTCTCGGCCGGCAGGTTCCCGAGGACGCGAACGAGTTCTTCTCGATGGCGGTTCTCGGCCTTCGCCTCTCGTCGCGCGTCAACGGCGTCTCGAAGCTCCACGCGCACGTGTCGCGGCGCCTTTGGCGGGGCGTGTTTCCGGAGGCGCCGCTCTCGGAGATTCCGATCGCCGCGATCACGAACGGAGTCCACGAGGACACCTGGACCGCACCCTCGATCGCCGCGCTCGGCCCGCGCCGCGAGGGGGGCGCGGATCTCGAGGAGCTCTGGCGCCGGCACGAGGCTCTCCGCGCCGCCCTCGTGCATGCCGTGCGCGCGCGGTCCGCCGCGGCCCGGCAGAGGCGCGGCGCTCCGGACGTCGAGATCGAAGCCGCGCGGCACATTCTCGACCCGTCGGCCCTCACGATCTCGTTCGCCCGCCGCTTCGCGACGTACAAGCGCGCCACCCTGATCTTTCACGACCTGGACCGCCTCGCGCGTCTCGTCGAGAACCCGAACCGCCCCGTGCAGATTCTGTTCGCGGGGAAGGCTCACCCGAAGGACGAGCCCGGCAAGGAGTTCCTCCGGCGGGTGGGCGAGTTCGCCGCCCTTCACGAGTTTCGCGGTCGCGTCGTTCTCCTCGAGGACTACGACATGCGGCTCGCGCGGCTTCTCGTCTCGGGTTCCGACGTGTGGCTGAACAACCCGATCCGGCCGAACGAGGCCTCCGGCACGTCCGGGATGAAGGCGGCGATGAACGGCGTCCTCAATCTGTCCGTGCTCGACGGGTGGTGGGACGAGGCCCCTCGAGACGGCACGGGGTTCACGATGGGCGACGACACGGACGGACGGACCGATGACGACGTCGCGGCCGCCCTGTTCGAGCGCCTCGAGGAGGAGGTCGTCCCGCTCTTCTACGACCGGCCGGGGGGCGACCGCGCGCGGACGCCCACCGCGTGGGTCGAGAGAATGGCCGCCGCCGCCTCGAAGCTCGGACGCCAGTTCTCGTCGGAACGCATGCTCGGCGACTACCTCGAGACGGCTTACGCGCCCGCCGCCGCGCGCGTGCGCAGACTCTCCGAAGACGGCGAGCGCGGCGCGCGCGAGCTCGCGGCCTGGAAGACGAAGACGCGCCTCTCGTGGGGGGACGTCGACTTCGCGTCCGTGACGCTCGACCCGCCGGATCCCGCGCGCGTGATCCCCGGGCGGACCTTCCGCGTGGAAGTTCAGCTGAGGCTCGGCGACTTCGGGCCCGAAGACCTCGCCGTGGACTGGTTCGAGGGCGAGATGGACCGGAGCGGGGGCGTCGATGCGGGCTACGCGACGCCGCTCGCCTTCGTCGAACGCCTCGACGGCACGGCGACGTTCGCCGCCACGGTCACGCGGCCCGCGGACGATCGGAGGGGCTACTCGGTGCGCGTGCGCCCGCGGCACCCGCTCCTGTCGCACGCGAACGAAACCGGTCTCGTGCTCTGGGCCGAGTAGCGCGTCGCCCGGACCCGCGCCTCAGGTCTTCGTCACCTTGAGCTGGAACGAGAGGTTCTCCAGGAAGAACGTCAGGTCGACGTTCTTCACGAGGAGGCCCGGGATCGCGGGAACCGTCACGGGCGCGAAGTTCAGGAGGGCGCCGACGCCGGCGGCCGCCATGCGCTGCGCGAGCGCGATCGCTCCCTCGGCCGGGACGGCGAGGATCCCGATCTCGATGTGGAGCTCCGCCACGGACGCCTCGAGGGTCGAGACGTCCAGGATGGGGACTCCCGTGCGCGAATGCGCTCCGACCTTGCGGCGGTCCGAATCGAAGAGCGCGGCGACGCGGAAGCCCTCCGCGTTGAAGTTCCGGGAATCGGCGAGTGCGTGGCCGAGGTTTCCGGCGCCCGCGATGCCGAGCGCGCGCGTCCTTTCGAGGCCCATGAGGGCCCTGAGGTGCGCCTTGAGCTCGTGGACGCGGTAGCCGACGCCGCGCACCCCGAACTCTCCGAACTGCGCGAGGTCCTTGCGGATCTGCGCGGAATTGAGGCCGAACCGCGCGGCGATCTCGTAGGACGAAGCGGTGTGGACGCCGGCGGACTCGAGGCCGCGCAGCGAGCGCAGCAGGAGCGACAGGCGGTGGCTCGTCGCCTCGGGGACGGGTTCGATCCGCTCCGAAGCTCTCCGCACGCCTCAGCGTCCCCCGAGAGTGACGGCGGCTCCTCGCGCGAGATCGAGGAGGGCGCGCGGGAAGAGGCCCCAGACCAGCATGAGGGCGGCCGTCAGGAGGAACGCGGTTCCGGAGAGGAGGTCCTCCGGCACGAGGGTGACCTCGCGAACGGGCTCCTTCATCCAGACGACGTACACGACGCGGAGGTAGTACCCGACCGAGACGAGACTGCCCAGGACGCCGATGAGCGCGAGCGCCACGAGGCCCGAATCGACGGCCGCCCGGAACACGAGGAACTTGCCGATGAAACCCACGGTCGGAGGAATTCCGGCGAGCGACAGCATCGAAAGCGTCAGGACGGAGGCGGCGACCGGGTGCCGCCGGCCGAGGCCCGCAAGATCCCCGAGGGAGCGAGGTTCCGTCTCGCCCCCCGAAAGCGCCGCGACCGTCAGGAAAGCGGCGGCGTTCGTGACGAGGTAGCCCGCGAGAAACACGAGGACGCCTTCGAACGCGTCCCGGGTGAAGGTCGCGACCGCGATCGCGGCGTACCCCATCTGCGCGATCCCCGAGTAGGCGAGCATCCGTTTCAGGTCGCGCTGGGAGAGCGCGACGACGTTGCCGAAGAGGATGGAGACGGCCGCGAGGATCGCGAAGAGCGGCCGCCACGGCTCGGGCAGGCCGGCCGGGAACAGCGCGTGCAAGAGGCGCAGGAGGACGATCAGCGCCGCCGCCTTCGGAGCGGTCGAGAGAAAGGTCACGGCGGGCGTCGTCATGCCCTGGTAGACGTCGGGCGCCCAGCCGTGGAACGGAACGAGCGCGATCTTGAACGAGAGGGCCGCGACGATCGCGAGGAGGCCGGCTCCGAGAAGCACGTCGAACGGGACGAAGGAGCTGGCCGAAGAGAGCCCCTGCAGGGCGGTCAGGCGCGTCGTCCCGAGCCGCCCGTAAAGCGTGGCGACGCCGTACAGGAGGAAGGCCGAGGCGAGCGCGCCCATCAGGAAGTACTTCAGGGCGGCCTCCGTCGCCGCCGGGACGTCGCGGTACCACGCGGCGAGGACGTAAAGGGAGAGGGACATCAGCTCGAGGCCGAGGAACACGACGAGGAGATCCACGCCGCGCACCATCACGATGGTTCCGGCGGCCGCGAACAGGAGCAGGGCGTAGAACTCGCCCTGGTCGCGGCGGTCCCGCGCGAGGGAAGCGGCTCCGCCGAGCACGGCGAGAGCGACCGCCCCGCAGGCGACGAGCTCGACGAAGCGCGTGAGGCCGGAGGATTCGACCGCTCCGCCGAAGAAGAGCCCCGAGGCGCTGCTTCCCGCGAGATTGGCGAGAGCCAGGCCGAGGAGCGTCACGTACGGGAATAACGCGCGGATCGGCCGCGCGAATGCGTCGAGAAGGAGGATCAGCGTGGCGAATCCCGCGAGGACGAGCTCCGGCGCGACGCACGCGAGGTCCGCGCCTCCGACGTGGAGGAAGCCGGTCACCTCGCGGCCTCCGTCCTCGGCGCCGCCAGCTCCTGGACTCCGAGGCGCTTCACGCCGGGCGCCGCGGCGGGCCCGGGGTTCGTCGCGGCGACCTGCGTTCCCACGCGCTGCAGGGTCCTCACGCTGCCGTCCACGAGCGTCAGGAGGGGCCGCGGGAAGACGCCGAGGAGGACGATGAGGGCCACGAGAGGGAACGCGCCCGCGAGCTCCCAGCCGTTGATGTCCGTGAGCGTGCGGTTCGCCGGCACGGTCTCCGGGCCCCAGAACACCTTCTGGACGAGCGTGAGGAGGTAGATCGCGCCGAGGACCATGCCCGTGGCCGCGACGGCGGCCCAGGTGACCGAGACCTGGAAAACGCCCCCGAGGATCAGGAACTCGCCGATGAAGCCGTTCAGGCCGGGCAGGCCGATCGAGCCGAGCGTGGCGAGGACGAAGAGCGCCGTCGTGACGGGGACGCGCGCCGCGATGCCGCCGTAGTCGGCCATCTCGCGCGTGTGGCGGCGCGCGTAGAGAACGCCGACGAGGAGGAAGAGAAGGCTCGTCGTGAGGCCGTGACCGATCATCTGGAAGATGGCTCCCGAGAGCGCGGCGCCAGTCCCGGCGACGATGCCGAGGACGACGAGCGCGAGGTGGCTCACGGACGAGTACGCGACGAGCTTCTTCATGTCCTTCTGCGCGGCGGCGACCCACGCGCCGTACACGATCCCGATGAGCGCGAGAACGGCGAGGAGCGGCCCGTAGCGCGCGGCGGCGTGGGGAAAGAGCGGGTAGGCGAAGCGCAGGAGGCCGTACGTCCCGAGCTTCAGGAGGACCCCCGCGAGGATGATCGAGCCCGCCGTCGGCGCCTCGACGTGCGCGTCGGGCAGCCAGGTGTGAAGGGGCCAGAGCGGAACCTTCACGAGGAACGCGAGCGCGAAAGCCCCGAAGAGGAGCGCCTCGACGCCCGGCGAGAGGTTCCAGGCGCCGGACGAGGCGGCCCGCGTCCAGTCGGCCAGGGAAAAGCTCTGGATTCCCGTCGCGTGCAGGTGGACGTTCGCCGCGTAGAGGATCGCGACGAACATGAGAAGAGAGCCCACGAGCGTGAACAGGATGAACTTCATGGCGGCGTAGATCCGCCGCTTTCCGCCCCAGACGCCGATGATGAAGTACATCGGCACGAGCATCACTTCCCAGAACACGTAGAAAAGGAGCGCGTCGAGCGCGACGAGGCTTCCCACCATCCCCGTCTCGAGGAGCAGGAAGGCGATCAGGTAGCCCTTGAGCTTCTCGATCTCCTGGCCGCACGACACGAGGAGGACGGACACCGTGAGGAGCGTCGTCAGGAGCACGAGCGCGAGCGAGAGGCCGTCCATCCCGAGCTGGTAGCGGATCCCGAACTGCGGGATCCAGGGCCGGTCGATCGCGAAGGCCTCGGGGACAGAGGTCGCGGGGTCGAAGCCCCGGTAGAGCAGGACGCTGACGCCGAAGGTGAGGATCGACGTCGCGAGGGCGACCGCCTTCGCGGCGACCTTCGACGAGCCCGGCAGGAATGCGAGCACGAGGGCGCCCAGCGCGGGAAGGAAGACGAGCGTCGTGAGGATGTCGGCGCCGAGCGGGTGGAAATTCGCGAGGTTCATCGGGCTACCACATCCACACGTACGCGACGAGGGCGGCGAATCCCAGCGTGAACGCGAGCGCGTAGTTGCGGACGTGACCCGTCGTGAAGAAACGCAGGAGGTCGCCCGCGAGCTCCACGAGGAACGCCGACGCATTCGCGATGCCGTCGATGAACAGCGCGTCGAACCCGCGCCAGAGGAACGTCCCGATCTTCCGGAACGGCGAGAGCACGAGCGCCTCGATGCCCTCGTCCACGTTCCATTTGTTCGCGACGAGTCTGCCGAGGGCGCCGGTCTTCGCGTAGAACGCGTGCGCCTGCGGCGACACGGCCTCGGCGGGGCCGGCCGCCCTGCCGTACCAGCGCCACGCCCAGACGAGGCCCGTCACGGCGACGCCGAGGGAAAGGAGCATGAGGCCGATCTCGAGCCCGTGCGACATCTCGTGGATCTCGGGATGGGCGACGGACGCCTCGAGGAAGCGCCCGATCCGGTCCGAGCCGCCGAGGGCCGCCGGCACCCCGAGGAGCCCCGCCACGACCGAGAACGCGGCGAGGATCCAAAGAGGAATCGTCATCGTCGCCGGGCTCTCGTGGGCGTGCTCGGCGTGGCCCCGGGACCGGCCGAAGAACGTCATCGAGACGAGCCGGAACATGTAGAAGGCCGTGAGGCCCGCCGTGAAGAGGCCGACCGCGTAGAGAGCCCAGTGACCCGAGGCCGCGGCCGAGCCGAGAATCATGTCCTTCGAGAAAAAGCCCGCGAGCGGGAAGATGCCCGCGATCGCGAGCGTCGCGACGAGCATGGTCCGGAACGTCTGCGGAATCCTCCCGGCGAGGCCGCCCATCTTCCGCATGTCCTGCTCGTGATGCATCGACATGATGACCGAGCCCGAGCCGAGGAAGAGGCACGCCTTGAAGAACGCGTGCGTGAAGACGTGGAACATGCCCGCGGAGAAGGCGCCGACGCCGCAGGCGAGGAACATGTAGCCGAGCTGCGAGACGGTCGAGTACGCGAGCACCTTCTTGATGTCGTTCTGCGCGAGGCCGATCGTCGCCGCGAAGATCGCCGTGCCCGCGCCGATCCACGCCACGAGCGTGAGGGCGTCGGGAGCGAGGACGAAGAGCGCGCTGCACCGGGCGACGAGGTAGACACCCGCCGTGACCATCGTCGCGGCGTGGATGAGGGCCGAGACGGGAGTCGGGCCGGCCATCGCGTCCGGCAGCCAGACGTAGAGCGGGATCTGCGCGCTCTTGCCGCACGCTCCGAGGAAGAGCAGCAGGCACACGACGTAGACGCCGAGAGGCGCGTTCCCCGCGAGCACCTGGCGCTTCGCGAGCTCCACGAACGAGAAGTCGGCCGTTCCGAAGAGCGCGAACACGCCGAAAATGCCGAGGATCATTCCGAAGTCCCCGACGCGGTTCGCGATGAACGCCTTCTTGCCGGCCGCGGCGCAGAAGTCCTTGTCGTAGTAATAGCCGATGAGGAGGTACGAGCAGAGGCCGACGCCCTCCCATCCCACGAAGAGCAGCGGCAGGCTGTCCGCGAGGACGAGCGTGAGCATCGCGAACATGAAGAGGTTCAGGTACGAGAAATAGCGCCCGTAGCCTTCCTCCTTCTGCATGTACCCGACGCTGTAGAGGTGGATCAGCGTTCCCACGAACGTGACGAACGACAGCATCAGGGCCGACAGCGCGTCGAGCCGGAAGGCGACGTCGACGGAATAGTCGCCGGCGGCCATCCACGTGTAGACCTTCTGTACGATCGGGGCGAGCCCCTCGGGCGCCTGCATCGAGCCGAGCGCGTACGGCACGAGCGCCGCGAACGAGAGCACGGCGGCGAGGCCGACCGAGCCCACGCCCACGACGCCGTGGAAAAGCCTCTGCGCATACGGGAGCTGGGACCCCGGGTGGTCGGCGCCGGACTCGTTCTCGGCGCGGACCGAGCTCGCCACGAGGGCGACGAGGCCGTTCAGGAGGAAGCCGGCGAGCGGGAGCGCGGGGATGAGCCAGAGCCGGTCCATCTAGCCGCCTACCATTTCAGGAGCGCGGTCTTGTCCACGTCCACCGTCCGGTGGGTGCGGAAGAGCGCGACGAAGATCGCGAGGCCGACGGCCGCCTCGGCGGCGGCGACGGCGATCACGAAGAAGACGATCATCTGCCCCGCGAGATCGCCGCGCATGCGCGCGTACGTCAGGAAGAGCAGGTTGACGGCGTTCAACATCAGTTCGATCGACAGGAAGATCGACAGCGCGTTGCGCTTCAGGAGGGCGCCCGCGAGGCCGATCGCGAAGAGAAGCGTGGCAACCACGAGGAACGCGCCCGGCGGCACGGCCATCGGGGCGACCCCGGGAAGCACGCCCGTCATTCGAACCTCCGCTTGGAGAGAAGCAGCGCGCCGACCGCCGCGACGAGCAGGAGCAGCGACAGCACCTCGAACGCGAGAAGGTAGTCGGAGAAGAGGAGCCGGCCGAGAGCCGGAATCTCGTCCGGGACCGGAATCGACGCGCCGGTGAACGCAGCGCGCGGCGGCGCGGGCGCACGCAGCGTGGCGCCCGCGAGGAGGCCGCCGAGCGCGAGGGCGACGAGAAGCCCGAGCGTGCGCTGGATCGGCCGGTCGTCCTTGTCCGCGGCTTCCTCCTTGAGGTTGAGCAGCATGATGACGAACAGGAACAGGACGAGGATCGCGCCGGCGTACACGAAGATCTGCAGCACCGCGATGAAAGGCGCCGCGAGGAGGATCGCGAGCACCGAGAGCCCGAAAAACGTCACGACGAGCGACAGGACGCTTCTCACGGGCGTCTTCTGGACGACCATGACGAGCGCGAACGCGAGCGCGAGGAACGAGGCGAACCCGAAGACCACGAGCTCTCCGCTCAGCGCCGGCATCAGATGACCCCCCAGAGAACGAGAGCGCCCGTCACGATCAGGTTGAGGAGCGAGAGCGGGAGGAACACCTTCCAGCCGAGGTTCATGAGCTGATCGAAGCGGAAGCGGGGGAGTGTCCAGCGCACCCAGACGAACAGGAAGATGAAGAAGCCGGTCTTTACCGCGAAGACCGCGATCGAGAGCACGCCTCCGAGAATCCCCGTCGCGTGCAGCCCGGGAAGCGACCACCCGCCGAAATAGAGCGTCGCCATCATGGCGGACGCCGCGATGAGGTTCAGGTATTCGGCCATGAAGAACATGCCGAAGCGGAAGGCCGAGAACTCGGTGTGGTAGCCCGCGACCAGCTCGGCCTCGGCCTCCGGGAGGTCGAACGGCACGCGGTTCGTCTCCGCGAACGCCGAGACGACGAAGATCATGCAGCCGAGAACCTGCGGAAAGCAGTTCCAGAGCGGCAGGAACCCGAGGAACGTGCCGGACGCCTGGTACTCGACCACTTTCGTCAGCCGCAGCGAGCCGGCGGCGAGGAACACCGAAATGGCCGCGATGCCCATCGCGAGCTCGTAGCTGATGACCTGCGCCGACGAGCGGAGTCCGCCGAGGAGCGCGAACTTGTTGTTCGAGGACCAGCCCGCGAGGACGAGGCCGTAGACGCCGATCGAGGTCAGCGCGAAGACGTAGAGGATGCCGATGTTGACGTCCGCGACCACGAGCGAAATGTCCCGGTCGAAAAGACGAACGCTGGACCCGAACGGAATGACGGCGAACGTCGTCATGGAGGGCACGAGGAGGATGAGGGGCGCGATCGCGTAGAGGAGACGGTCCACGTACATCGGAACCACGTCTTCCTTCATCAGCAGCTTGCCGATGTCCGCGACGGCCTGGAAGAGGCCGAACGGCCCCACGCGGTTCGGGCCCGGGCGGTCCTGGATGAGGCCCGCCATCCGGCGCTCGACCCATATCAGGTTCGGAAGGACGGCGGCGAGGACGACGCCCCAGACGAAGGCGATCTTGGCCGCGCCCTCGAGGGCGGCCGCGAGTGCCGGGCTCATGAGCGGCGGTCCGGCGCCGCGACCGACGGGCGCGTGAACACCTCGACGCCGGGGTCTCTCTCGAGCCCGAGGACGTCGTAGGCGGCGGCAGGGGAGATGGACGGCGGGTTCCCGACGAGGGCGTCGGAATCCCACGCGAGGCCGTCGTAGCCGGCGACGGACGACTGCATCCTTTCGAACACGTCGCGGGCTTTCCACTGCGTGTC
This sequence comes from Thermoanaerobaculia bacterium, assembly GCA_963809425.1. Lineage (GTDB taxonomy): Bacteria > Acidobacteriota > Thermoanaerobaculia > UBA5066 > UBA5066 > Fen-183. The sequence continues at coordinate 116,926 of CAWEJK010000013.1, read as the reverse complement.
GAACGCGTTCCATCGGCCGCCGAGGTGCAGGAGCACCTCGAGGTCCGTGCGCACGACGGGAGGCGACACGATCGCGACGTCGACGCGCTGCACGAGGCCCTTCGCGTTCACGAACGTGCCCTCCTTGCCGGAGAGCGGCGCGACCGGCAGGACGATGTCCGCCGCGTCCGTCAGCGCGTTGCGCGTGCGGGCGTGCACGATGAGGACGCTCGCCCGGCGCAGGACGGCGACGAACGCCGGGTCGTTGCACTTTTCGGAGAAGTGGGAGTCGGCAATATAGATAACTGCTGGAGAAGAAATGGAAGAAGAAGATGAAGACTTCTTAGAAGGTAAGAGGGAGGAGAAGAGTCCGGAAAGAGCCGAGCCGTCGCCTTCCTTCGTGCGCTTGAGGCCGGCTGCCTCGGCGCCCCGGGAGTTCGGCGCTGCTTCCATTCCGTAGATCCAGCCGTCCACCTTGTTCCGGATGCGCCTTTTCGGCCCGGAGTCCACGACAAACTCGGGGGTGCCCACTTTCAAAGAATCTTCAAACAGCGCTTTCAGAAGCCAGCTTTCCTCGGTCGTGAGATGCGCCGACCCGATGACGAGGATTCTTCGATTTCTTCCTTTCGAAGCAAAATCTTCTTTCTTCTCTTCGTCTCGCGCCCTGTCGATCGCGACCTTGACCGCGTCGAGCGACTCGCCCCAGTTCGTCTGCTTTCTCTCCGTGCCGCCCGCGACCCGGACCTCGGGCTTCAGGAAGTCCTGCCGGTTGAGCGCCTCGGCGCGGAAGCGGCCGAAGTCGCACATCCAGAAATCGTTCACCGCCGGTGCGACCCGGGGAAGGAAGCGGTAGACGACGCGGTCCCGGTGCTCGACGGAGATGTTGCAGCCGATCTCGCACCCGTCGCAGACGGATCGGGTCTTGTCGAGCCACCAGACGCGCTTGCGGAACCTGAACTCCTTCGTCGTGAGCGCGCCCACGGGGCAGACGTCCGCGGCGCACGCGGAGAGGTCGTTTTCGAGCGCCCTGCCCTCGTGCGTCCAGACGATCGTGTGCCCTCCGCGCTCTATGAACGTCAGCTCGCCCGTCTCGGTGATCTCCTCGCAGAACCGGATGCAGCGCGTGCACTGGATGCAGCGCGTCATGTCCGCGATGACGTGCGGGCCGATCGGCGTGCGGTCGTAGCCGGGAAACTGCCGCCGCGGCTCGGACGTGCGCGAGACCGGCAGGCCCGCGCCGAACGCGTTGTCCTGCAGCTTGCATTCGCCTGCCTGGTCGCAGATCGGGCAGTCGAGCGGGTGGTTGATGAGGAGGAACTCCATCGTGGCGTTGCGCGCCGCGAGGGCCTTCTCGGTCGAGGCCTTGATGACCATCCCGTCGCGCACGGGCACCGTGCACGAGGCCTGGATCTTCGGCACGCCCTCGACCTCGACCATGCACATCCGGCACTGGCCGACGATGGAGAGCCTCGGGTGGTAGCAGAAGTGGGGGACCTCGACGCCGGCGGCGCGGCACGCCTCGAGCGCGTTCGCGCCGTTCGGGACCTCGACGACCTTCCCGTCGACCGTTACGCGTGCCATGACACGTCCGAAGAGAAGAAAGAAGAGGTAAAGATCTGCTTAGAAAGGGAAGAGAAGGAAGAAATTCCCTCTTTCTCATTCTAGAGAACTGCGAATTGCCTGCGCCGCCGTCCGAGAACTCCGCGGTAGCCGGCCGCATCTTTGCCGTCAGATCGCCCGAGGCCGGCAATTCGAATGCCGGCTTTGTGATTTCGCGATGTACGCCTCGAACTCCTCGCGGAATTTCGTGATCCCGGAGATGACGGGGGCGATCGCCGCGTCCGCGAAGACGCAGATCGTCATGCCGTTCCCCATCTGGTTCGAGATCTGGAGGAGGAGGTCGAGGTCGGACTTCTTCCCCTCTCCATTCACGACGCGTTTGAGCATCTTGTGGAGCCAGGGCGTCCCCTCGCGGCAGGGCGTGCACTGCCCGCACGACTCGTGCGCGTAGAACTTCGCGATGTTCGCCACGGCCTTCGGGATGTCGGCCGTCTCGTCCATCACGATGATCCCCGCCGACCCGAACATCGACTTGGCGGCGACGAGGCCGTCGAAATCCATCGGGACGCCGGCGATCTCGGCAGCCGTGAGCATCGGGGCGGACGAACCGCCCGGGATGACGGCCTTGAGCTTCCGCCCGCCGCGGACGCCGCCCGCCATCGCGAGAAGCTGCTCCCAAGGGATTCCCGTCGGGGCCTCGTAGACGCCCGGCTTCTCGACGTGGCCCGAGACGCAGTAGAGCTTCGGGCCGGTGTTTCGCTCGTTGCGGCCGATCGACTTGAACCAGTCGGCGCCGCGGTCGAGGATGTGCTTGACGCAGGCGAGCGTCTCGACGTTGTTCACGACGGTGGGGCAGCCCCACGCGCCCGAGACGGCGGGGAACGGCGGCTTGATGCGCGGGTGGCCGCGCTTGCCCTCGAGGCTCTCGATGAGCGCCGTCTCCTCTCCGCAGATGTACGCGCCCGCGCCGCGGTGCACCGTGATCGTGAGGTCGACGCCGGAGCCGAGGATGTCCGTCCCGAGGAAGCCCTTCGCGTGGGCCTCCGCGACGGCGGCGTTCAGGATCTCGGCGCCGTGGACCATCTCGCCGCGGATGTAGACGTAGGCGTGCTTCACCTCGAGGGCGAAGCTCGCGAGCATCATTCCCTCGAGGATCTGGTGCGGGTCGTTTTCGATCAGGAGCCGGTCCTTGAAGGTGCCGGGCTCGGACTCGTCCGCGTTGCAGAGCAGGTAGACTGGCTTGTCGCCGCGCTTCTCCTTCGGCGGGACGAACGTCCACTTCATGCCGCAGGGGAAGCCGGCGCCGCCGCGGCCCCGCAGGCCCGAGGCCTTCACCATGTCCGTGAGCTTCGCCGGCGTCCACTCGGCCGATTTCACGCCCCCGAGCACCTTTTTCCACGACGCGTAACCGCCGTCGGCGAGATACGTGCCGAGGGAGACCGAATCAGGCTTGCCCAGGCGGGCGAGAAGGACCGGCTCGATGGGGGAGAGGCCGCTCATTTCAGGCTTCCGAGGAACGCGTCGAGCTTGTCTTTCGTGATCACGAAGTAGTCGTCGTCGTTCACCATGACCGCCGGCGCTTTGTCGCACTGGGCGAGGCACTCGACCTCGACGACGGTGAACTTCCCGTCGGGCGACACCTCGCCCGGCTTCAGGCCGCCGAGGCGTTTCCGGCACTCCGTGTAGACCTCGCTCGCGCCGTTCAGGTGACAGGAGATCGAGGTGCAAACCTGGATGAGGTGCTTTCCGACCGGCGCCCGGTTGTACATCGTGTAGAACGTCACGACTCCCCAGACGAAGGCAGGAGAGAGCTCCAGAAGAGAAGCCACGGTGTCCACGGCCTCCCGCGAGATCCACCCCCACTCCCGCTGCGCGAGCCAGAGCGTCGGAAGGAGCGCGGCCTGCTTCGTGGGATAGCGCCCGAGGAGGCGGTCGAAATCGGCCCGGGTCGCGGGCGAGAACGCGAGGGCCCGGCCGCACGAAAGAGCGCCGTGCTCGCCCGCGCGGGGATTTCCGGCCTGCTCCGCCACGGGAACGTTCTGGCCGCCGCTCACGTCAATCCCATTCGAACGCGCCTTTCTTCCACAGGTAGGCGAACCCGAGGAAGAGGACGGAGACGAAGACGAGCATCTCGGCGAAGACCGGCCATCCGCCCTCCCGGAACACGACGGCCCAGGGGTAGAGGAACGCCGCTTCGACGTCGAACAGGATGAAGATCATCGCGACGATGAAGAACTTGACGCTGATGCGCTTGTGGCTGTCGTCGAGCAGCGGCATGCCGCTCTCGTAGGGCGAGAGCTTCCGTTTCGTGCGGATTTTCCGGCCGAGGAGAGCGTTCAGGCTCAGGAGAACGACGCCGATGCCGAGGGCGCCCATGAGCATGAGCAGAATCGGCAGGAAGGCGAGCGGAGAACCCATGCGGCGCTCGTGATACTTTTCACAAAGTAGGCACGTTCGTCAACCCCTCATTCGCATGTCAGGCGACCTCCTCACGACCCGGCCCGAGGGCAGCGAGTCCTTTCTCCCGGCCGCCCTCGTTCCCGCCTATCGCTGTTCCGGCACCGTCGGCGGCGTCGTGCGGGGCCTCCTGACGCATCTCGGCGAGGTCCTCGTCGTGGACGACGGCAGCCGCGACGGCACCGCGGACGAGGCCCGGGCCGCGGGCGCGCGCGTGCTGGAGCGCCCGGAAAACGGGGGGAAAGGCGGCGCGCTTCGGTCCGGGCTCGCCGACCTCCTCGCGCGTTCCATCACGCACGTGGCGTTCGTGGACGCGGACGGCCAGCACGATCCGGACGACCTTCCGGCGCTTCTCGCCGCCGCGCGCGGCGGCGCGGACTTCGTGATCGGGTCGCGCCTGAAGGACGCGGCCGCGATGCCGGCGAAGAACTACTGGGCGAACACGATCGGGGACAAGGTCCTTTCGCGCATGACGGGACTGCCCGTCGAGGACGGCCAGTCGGGTTATCGCGTGATCGCCGCGGACCTGCTCCGCGCGCTCCGCCTCCGCGCGGAACGGTATTCCATCGAGAACGAGATCCTCATCAAGGCGGCTCCCCGGGTCCGCCGCTTCGCCGCGGTGCCCGTGAAAACGATCTACGGTGCGCGGTCGCACTACCGCCCGTTCCGCGACACGTGGATCACCTCGTGGCTGTCGGTTTATTACAAGACGCTGGATTCCGACGCGTCCTGAGCCGGCGTCTCTCCCGGGCACGGCGATTGCGTTGCCGAGGGTGTGGCCGCATCTTGCACCGCGGTCACGGGAAATGTTGCAGGGAGGTTTTATGAATAGACGCGTGATTGCAGCTCTGTCCACGGCTCTTCTCTTCGGAGGTCCCGTCCTCGCGGAACAGAAGTACGCGAAGCCTGCCGGAGACGAGATGAAAGTCTCCACCGCCGATCCCACCGGGGAGATGAAAACAACGGAGGGCACCGTCAAGGAGTTCGAGGCGAACAAGAGGCTGGTCCTCACCTCGATCGACAACAAGACGCTGACCTTCAAGCTCGATCAGAAAGGCACGACCGTGAACATCGATCCTTCCGTCGCGGTCGGATCGCGCGTGAAGGTGACGGAGCAGAAAAGCGGAAGCACGAAGTCGTTGACCGTCGAGCTGATCTCGGCGCCGGCAACGTCGCCGTCGGGTAATCCCGGCGCGAGGCCGTAGACCCGCGCGGCGACACGGACGGGAGAACGCCGACCGGCGTTCTCCCGTCTTTCATTCTCCAACTTCGAATCGGAGGGCGAGACGCGCGCCGTGATCGCCGGGGCGAGCGGCATAATCCGCGGAGGTGAGCGCGAGCGTTGTCCCGATCCTGACCGTCGACGTGGAGGAATGGTTCCACGTCTGCGGGAATCCGCTCTACGCGGACCCGGCCACGTGGGCCGGCCGGGGAAAGCGCGTTCACGCCGGCGTCGAGCGCCTGCTCGCGCTCCTCGACGGGACCGGCTCCACGGCGACGTTCTTCACCCTCGGCTGGATCGCGCGGCAGAACCCGTCGCTCGTGCGGCGTATCGCCGACGCCGGGCACGAGGTCGGCTGCCACGGCGACGTCCACCGCCGGGTGTTCGAGATGACGCTGCCCGAGTTTCGGGAGGACCTCCGGAAGAGCCGCGACACGCTTCAGGAGATCGTCGGGAAGCCCGTGACGTCCTTCCGCGCCCCGGAGTGGTCGATGCTTCGAGCCGACAACGCCGCGTTCTCGGTTCTCGCCGAGGAACGCTTCACGCTCGACTCCTCGCTCACGACGGCGCCGCCGGTCGGGGACCCGTCGAATCCGACGCGCCCCGTGACGCTCGAAACCGGATCGGGCCCGATTCTGGAAGTCCCGCCGCTCATGGGCACGTTCTTCGGCTTTCGCGCGATCTGGGGCGGCGGCGTCTGCGCTCGCCTGACGCGCGAGAGCCGCGTCGCGGCGGCGATCGAGCGGTCTCTCGCCGCCGGGGCTCCGCCGGTCCTCTACGCGCATCCCTGGGAGCTCGACCCGGACCACCCCGCGATGCCCGGGCTGTCGCCCGTTCAGAGTCTCGTCCACTTCGCGGGGCGAACGCGGACCGAGGGCCGTTGGGCGCGGTTCCTGAAGCGATGGACGTTCGCCCCGATTTCGTCGGCGAGGGCCGAAGAGGGGATTTCTTTGGAAAGAAAGAAAGAGAAAGAAGAAGAGAAGATTTCTTTGAAGGGGAAGAAAGAAGAAGAGAAGTCGGGGGTCGCGGCGTGACGACTCTCGTCGTTCGGCGAGCCGCGATCGTCTTCATTCGCGGCGCTTTTTCCGGGTCAGTTGTCCGAGAAGGCGGGGATGGGCGAGGCTCTCGCCCGCAGATACGAGTTCGCGTCCTCTCTATTCGAAGAAATCTCCGTGCGGTCGGGAGTTCGCCTCGCCGATACGTTCTTTGGAGAGGGCAATTCGTCGCTTCACGACGACCTGCCCGCCCAGGTCGGCGTCTTTGCGACCTCTCTCGCCGCGCTCGAAACGCTTCGGCGCATCCATCGGCTCGAGCCCGCGGCCGCCGTCGGCTACAGCCTCGGGACGTACGCCGCGTTCGTCGCGGTCGGCTCGCTCGAGACGTGGGCCGCGCTCGACGTCCTCCTCGAGGCCGAGCGCCTCATGACCGAAGCATCGCGGCGGGGGGAGCTGGATGGCGGGATGGCGTACGTCATCGGGCTCGGGCGGCCGGCGGTGGAGGCGACGCTCCGCGCGCTGACGCCCGACCGCGCGCGCCTCGCGATCGCGACCGAGAACGCGGCCGCGCAGTTCGTCTTTTCGGGCGAGCGGGCGCTCGTCGCGTCGGCGGTCGACGCCTTTCGGCCGGTGGCGCTGAAGACAGATTTGCTTTCGATCAAGATCCCGATGCACACGACTCGCCTTGAACCAGTTTGTAGAGCGCCTGCAAAGTTTCTTAGAAAGGGGTGTGAGCGTCTCGCAGCCGCGGTCGGCTCTCTTCGCTCCCATGTTGGGCCGCCGGGTGCAGTCCGCCGAGGAGGCCGCCCATGTCCTTTCTAAGCAAATCTCTCTTCCATCCCTTTTCGGACCGACGTTGAAGGTCATGCGCGAGGCCGGGCTGCGCCGCTTCGCGGAAGTGGGGCCTGGGGACGTGCTCACGAAGCTCGTCCGCTGGACGGTTCGCGACGCACAGATGCCGAAGGGCGCGCTGGAAGATCCGGAGGCCATCGACGCCTTCGCGAAGGAATTGACTCCACCTCCCCTCTTCCCCTTCAAGGAGAATCCGAAGCGCGACTCCGTCATGGCATCTCGGGATGCGCTCGGGTCCGAAACAAAATGACTTCTCCGAATTCTCCGAATTCCTCCGATTCCTCCGCCCGGAAGCGCGTCGCGCTCGTGAGCGGCGGATCGCGCGGCATCGGCCGCGCCATCGGCGAGCGCCTCGCCGCCGACGGCTATCACGCCGTTCTCACGTACCGCGCGGACGCATCGGGGGCGGAGGCCGCCGTCGAGGCGATCCGGGCGGCCGGAGGGAGCGGGGAAGCCGTCAAGGCGGACGTGACGTCCGCGGCCGACATCGCCGCCCTCGCCGATCGCCTCGACAAGGAGCGCGAGGGCGTGGACGTGCTCGTGAACAACGCCGCCGTCCTGAAGAACGGCCTCTTCGCGCTCATGCCCGACGCGAACTGGAATCTCGTCCTCGACACGGCGCTCGGCGGCACGTACCGCATGACGAAGGCCGTGATGCGCGGAATGCTGCGACGCCGCTGGGGCCGCATCGTGAACATCTCGTCGCTCGCGGCGTTCTCGGGGAGCGCCGGGCAGACGAACTACTCCGCCGCGAAGGGCGCTCTCGTCGCCTTCACGAAGTCGCTCGCGGCCGAGGTCGGGGCTTTCGGCGTCACCGTGAACGCGGTCGCCCCCGGATTCGTCGAGACCGAGATGATCTCGTTCCTCACGAAGGAAGCCCGCGAGGACTTCCTCAAGCGGGTTCCGGCGCGGCGCTTCGGCAGGCCGGAGGACATCGCCCCGTTCGTCTCGTTTCTGTGCACGGACGGCGCGGGGTACCTCACGGGCCAGACGGTGCGGATCGACGGTGGATTCGTCGGCTGAGGCCGGCCGGGTCCAGCGCTCGTATACTCCGCGGTTCCGGCCAACCCGGGAGGGAGTAGTCCTTGTCAGACGACCTGAAGAAGAGAGTCAAGGAGCTGATCGTTCGGCAGCTCAAGCTCGAAATGGATCCCGCGACGATCGCCGACGACGCGCCGCTTTTCGGGGACGCGGACGGCGGCCTCGGCCTGGACTCGATCGACGCCCTCGAGCTCGTGCTCGGCGTCGAGAAGGAGTTCGGAATCAAGGTGCAGGACGAGGAAGTGGGCGTGAAAGCGTTCGCCTCCGTGAGCGCCCTGTGCGAGTTCGTGCGCCAGAAGGCGGCCTGAGAGAGGTGGACTTTCAGGCTCTGCCGCACGCGTTTCCGTTCCGCTTCGCCGATCGCGTCGTCGAACGGACCGGCCCGGCGGAGGGCCGCGTGCGGGCTTGCGTGACGGCGGACGCCGAAGCCGTGCGTGCGAATGGATTTCCAGCCGCCGTGCTGGCCGAGCTCGTCGCGCAGTCGGCCCTGCTCCTCCAGGGCGGCGACGCGGCGCTCGGGCGGAAGGGCTTCCTCGCCGGCATCTCCGATTTCTCGGTCCAGCGGCTGCCCGTCGCCGGAGACGTCCTCACGATCGACGTCGCGATCGCCGGACGGCTCGGCGACACGGTGAAGTTCGAAGGCGTCGTCCGCGATACCGAAGGCGGCGCGGTCGCGCGCGCCGCCGTGACGGTCAAGCAGGGGAGCGCCTGATGGACAGCTCCGGCACCTTCCCGCGCGGCTCGGGCCTCTTCGCGAAGAAGAAGGTCGCGCTCGCCGGCCCTCCGGCCGGCCTTCTGCGAGGGGCTGCCGGCGCGCTCGAGACCGCGGGCTATTCGGTCGTGGCCGTCGGGCGGCTGGACGACCTCCTCGGCATCCCCGCCGAGAAGGTCCCGGACCTCGTGATCCTGGACAGCGGCTTTCCGCCGGACGGAGGCGTGGCCGCCTGCCGGAAGCTGCGCGAGCAGCCCTGGTGGCGCACGGTCTCGATGATGCTCGTCGTGGCGGCGGGGGAGCCTCACCTGGAAGAGGCCCTCGTGCCCGGCGTGAACGACTTCCTGCTGGCCCCGTTCCCTCCCGCCGAGCTCCTCGACAAGACGCAGAGGCTCACCCTCATTCCGGCACGCCGGGAGCTGAACACGCTGGCGCGCGTGCGCGAGGTCCGGCCGGACGGGGCGCTCCTTCTCGGCAAGACGCTCAACGTCTCGGGAAACGGCCTCCTCCTCGAGATCGAGGGCGCGATCGCGATCGGGCGCGTCGTCGAGATCGAGTTCTTCCTGCCCGAAGACCCCCAGCCCCTGAACGCGAAGGGCCGGATCATGCGCCGGACCGCCGAGCTCGACCACTTTCACCCCGCCTTCGGCATCCGGTTCACGGAGATCGCCGAACGGGATCAGATGCGGGTGGATGCCTTCGTCGCGGAGCGCGAGCGCGCGGGCTTTCGACGCTGACGGCGTCGCTCATTTGACGACGCCCGGCATGGGCCTTATCCTGCCGGTCCGCGCGAAAGTGGCGGAATTGGTAGACGCGCAAGGCTCAGGACCTTGTGGCCTTTATCGGCTGTGGGGGTTCGAGTCCCCCCTTTCGCACCAATCATCCCCCCGACGAATGATCAACGGTTTACGTCGGAATGGCGGGGGTTCTCTGTCTGCCTGAACGGCGGTTTCTGAACCCGAACAGGTCCAGAACGGGTCCAATGAAGGGCTATTCGGCGTAACGTCGTCGATATGGAAAACGCTGTCTAACCCCCGTTGCAGCGGACTCGCTGCGCGCGCCGGTGAACGCGGTATCGTTGGGCGGACTCGGTCTGAACGGGAAAGAAGGAATTCAGCCTTTCGTCTTTTATGGAGGGAGATCATGAGAAGGATTCGGGAGGTGAGCAGGGTCGTGGCTTTGACCGCATTCGTTCTGCTCCCGTGCTTACGGTCGCCTGCAAGGACAAGGCGACCGTGGCGGAGCTGGAGAAATACAGGGTCAGAGCAACGGTCGAGGAGCAGAACCGTGCCCTCGTCAGAAGCGTATTCGACGAATTGAATAGACGAAACGACGCCATCTATCAGGAGCTGTACGCTCCCGAGTATGGCTGGCATTTTCCGTCGAACAATCCGAAAGCCCTGAACCGGGAAGAGGAAGCGGGATTCGTCAAATTGCTTTGGGCCGGATTCCCCGATATTCATTGGGATGTTAAAGAGATGTTCGCCCGCGACGACACAATCGTGGCTCGGTTCATAGTCAGGGGCACGCACAAGAGCGAATACCAGGGACTCCTGCCGACGGGAAACACGTTTGAGATCGGCGGTGTTTGGACGGGTCGCATCAAGAACGGCAAGGTCATCGCGGCCAGAGAAGAGGCTGACGTTCTGGGATGGATGCAGCAACTCGGCATGGAGCTCAAGCCGAAACAGCTACAGAAGAAGTAGCCGGAAAGCATCTTGGAGTGACGACACAGAGAGAAGGGAGCCCGACTCTGGATAGACGTGCGCCGCCCAACAAGGCGCAGCAGCGGACTCGCTACGCCCGGCATTCTCGTGGCGTGCCGGACCGATAATCGGACGATGAAGCGCGTTCCGCTGATCTTCGTCGTGGCGCTCGTCCTGCCCGTCGCAGCTCAGGATCGTCTTCCGGGCGCAGAGCAGCACGTGACGGTCCCATCCGCGCCCGGGCAACGCAACAAAGAGATGCTCGTACGGCCGAGCGACGCGATGAAGCAGGCGAGGAACGGGTGGATCCTGCAGGGCGAACGGGCCGCCACCTCGGGTGCGCCGAGGGCGACGGCGCGTGCCAGAGGAGCACAACCGGATCTCGGAACAGCCGGCGGCGCCGCGTATGCACCGGCCCCGAGCGGTCCGACCGGCCCGGCGGTCGTCGGAGCGGCCTACGCAAGTGTGCGCGGGACGGTGACGACCTATACGAAGAATGCGATCACCGTCCTCGAAAAGAGTGGACGCCAGCGGCAGGTCTCGCTCGCACCGCACGCCACCGTGTACCAGGGCCTGAAGCAGGGAGACGAGGTCGTCCTGCGCATCCCGTTCGACGAGGGCGCCGACTGCCGCACGGCCGACCGCGTGGACCGCCCATCCGCGCCGAAGGCGGCGCCGAAATCGAAGTTCTCGCAGGCGCAGTCGCCAGGGAGCTGACAGCGGGGACTTCGGAGCCGAAGGGCGGTCGCGGCCGACCTTGAGGCCTACCGCCGCAGATGTGTATCGACTCATTGCAGCGGTCTCGCTGCGCCCCCGGTGAACGCGGTATCGTTGGGCAGCTTACTTTTCGTGGAGATGCCGAACCGATGACCCGGATCATGCATCGTGGCGCTTCAATGACGCCGGCATGGCGAGACAAACTCGTGGCATCCCAGGCTGCTACTCACTACACATGTCACGGCCAACCCTACGCCCGCATTCCCTACGGTGCCGAGGACCCGCGCTGGGGCGAAACACCGTGCCGCGATTGCGGAGTAGTCAAGGGCGAGCTGCACGTTTTCGCAGAGTGTGAATACGAGGCATGCCCTGTCTGCCGAGCGACTCAGATCGGGTCTTGTGGCTGCGGCATCGACGAGTTTAGCGGCCCCGGAGATTCCACAACCCACCGCGAGGTATCCAGGCGCGGGGATCGTCTTCTCGCATCCGTGCTCGGTTTCGTCTTGCTCCTCTGCATCGTAGCGACCGCTATCGCGGTTTGGCGGCTTCGATGAAGTTGTCGCCGAAATCTCTGCCTGCGCTGACGCTCGACGAAGAGTGGGCCCTGTCCGCACGGATCATGGCATCCGAGGCAAGGGGTCCGATGAGGAGGGCCAGCCTTGAGGAGATCGTCGCCGCCCGTGACGAATGGGCTCGCCTCAATAGGCGACGCCGGCTAATCCTCGGCCTCCTCTTCGTGCTGGTCCTTTGCCAGGCGTAGTCGGCGGCGCGGACGGGCCATTGACCCGTTCGCCGCGCGAAGAGCCACTCCCACGGGAGCCTTCGATGCAACTGCATCAGGTCCCGTTGGGCGTGGCGCAGCATAAGGTTCAAGGACAGTTCTGTCTTCGGGAATGCCGAAGAGGAGGACACACGGGAGGGCGCTATGAAAGGAGCCGGGCGGTCAATCACTCTGTGGGTCGCCAGTGTCGTGGCCGTTCTCCTCGAATCTCGGGCTGCGATGGCAGTCACGATCCACGAGTACCCGATCCCGACGCCAGCCTGCATCCCGTTCAGTATCGCTTCCGGTCCCGACGGCAACCTCTGGTTTACCGAAAACTATGGCGCCAGAATTGGCCGCATCACGCCTTCCGGCGACGTCACCGAGTTCGCGCTGCCAGGCGGCAGCTCCTCAAGGGATTGCTTCCGGCCCTGACGGCAACCTCTGGTTCACGGACAAGAGCAGCAACAACTCGATCGGTCGCATCACGCCTTCCGGCAGTCATCACGGAGTTCCCGATCCCGACGGCGAGCAGCGCCCCCTTATGGATTGTCTCCGGTCCCGACGGCAACCTCTGGTTCACGGAAGCGATTGGTAACAAAATCGGCCGTGTCACCACCGCCGGAGCCTTCACGGAATTCCCGATCCCGACGGCAAACAGCATCCCCTTCGGGATCACCTCTGGTCCCGACGGAAACCTCTGGTTCACGGAGTCCAACGCCAACAAGATCGGCCGCATCACCACCACCGGCATCATCACGGAGTTCACGATTCCAACGGTGGCCAGCGCGCCTGAGGGGATAACCGCCGGTCCAGACGGCAACCTCTGGTTCGTGGAAACCTTGTCGTCTTCTGCCAGCAGCAAAATCGGTCGGATCACCACCGCAGGCTTGATTACCGAGTTCACCATCCCGACGCCGTCAAGTTGGCCCTCGCAGATCACCTCTGGTCCCGACGGAAACCTCTGGTTCACGGAGTCCAACACCAACAAGATCGGCCGCATCACCGCCACCGGCACCATCACGGAGTTCACGGTCCCGACGGCCAATAGCCTCCCCTACGACATATGCCTCGGCCCTGACGGCAACCTCTGGTTTACGGAGTACAGCCAGTCCAGCGGCAACCAGATCGGCCAGATATCGCTCGCGCTCCTTTTTTTCACTCTGCCCCCCTGCCGCGTCCTTGATACGCGCGGCACAGTCAGTCCACTCGGAGGACCTGCGCTCGGTCCAGAGGAGCTACGCAGCTTCGCGTTTGCCGGGGCCTGCGGCATACCGTCCGATGCCGTCGTGGTCTCGGGAAACGTCGTGGCGGTCGGCCCTTCGGCGGTAGGAGACTTCCGTGTCTACCCGGCCGACCACGCGGTGCCCTCGACGACCGTGATCAACTTCAACGCGCTGAAGATACGGGCCAACAACCTGTTGGTCGCCCTGTCGCAGGACGGGACGCAGTCGGTCACGATCCTGAACGACAGCGCCGCCACGGCCGATGTCGTCTTCGACGTGAACGGATACTTCCGCTGACGTCGGCTTCTGTGTAACGAGAAATCCCTCCGAGGACTTCCGTGCTGCACCGACGATTCTTCATGCATTTGCGGCGGTCACGTTGTGTATCAAGTAAGTTATCGGTTACGTGAAACGGACCGGCGCGGCGATTCGGCCGGACGCTTGCGTTCAGGCGCTGGACAGGCCGGATTCCGGCCCCGTTCTCGTCTCATTGCTCTCCCGAACCCGCGGATTAGCGGCGCGTCACCGCCGGAGAAGATGGAAGCCCGAGATCGCGAGAGCCGCGAGCAGAACGATGACACCCCTCGCGTCCAGGGCAGGAATGAATGGGGTCGACTGCGACGTGACCGCGAGAGTCGTCGGCGCCGCCTGGCAATCGAACGCCGCACCGTTGCCGCCGCCGCCCTTGAAGCCCAGCGTGTACGTGCCCGGCGCGCCTCCCACGAGAAACGTGACGGAAATGTTCGCGGCGTCCGGGAAGGCGACGGTCGTGAAGGGCCCTGCGGTCAGGTAGATCTTCTGGTACCCGGCAGTCACGGCGCCAATCGAGCAAGGTCCGGGGGCGCTGAGGAAACAGTCGTGGTTCCGGAAAAAGGCGACCGTCCTGCGGTCCCGCTGTAGGTCGCGGACGTAACGGTCCAGCCGTTGGGTGCGTCGATGATCATCTCCATCGTGGCATTTACGCTGCCCGCAATCCAATGATCGAACGGCCGTTTCTCGAGCCCCCGTGCGGAAATCCGGGTCTTAGGGCAGAATGAACTGGCCCCGGAGGCACGCTGCCTTTCGGCCTGCCTACACATGACGCCCCAACGACTCCGTGACGCGATCCTCGAGGCGCTGAAGCCTCGGGGCTCGCACGTCCTCTCGTTTTCGGAGGTCGCGAATCGTGTCCTGCGGGCGGATCCCGATCCGTCCCGCGAGGATGCGCTTCGCGCAGCCGTCGCCGAGCTCGAGCGCCGGGGCGAGATCGTCCGCGTCAAGGGCGAGAAGCTCTCGCGCATCGAGTTCACCGACTATCAGGCGGGCACGCTCGCGATACGCGGCGAAGGCCGGGCGTTCCTCCTGTCCGGAGTGCCGGGTGTTCCCGACGTGCCGGTGACGGCGGTGGCAAGCGCGCTCGACGGTGACGTCGTTCTCGTGCGCGTCGAAGCCCCGAGAGTCGAGCCGAAGGGCAAGCGGCCCGCGTCGCGCTTCGCGCCGCGTGCCTCGGGCGTCGTCGTGAAGGTCCTGCAGAGGCGTCGCGAAACGGTCGTCGGAAAGATCGCGCGCGGCCCGGAGGGCACGTTCATCGTGCCGTTCGACCGCCGGATAGACGCGCGGCTCGCGGTGCCGGACGGCAAGGACCTGTCGGCCCCGACGGGCATCTTCGTGGAGGCGCGCATCACCGCGTACCCCGACGACCGCCGGCTCGCCCTGGCCGAGGTGCTGGAGCTGATCGGCTTCGAGGGCGACCCCGGTGTCGACGTCGAGGTCGTGGCCCGCAAGTGGGGAATACCGCGCACGTACCCGCAGAGCGTGATCGCCGAGGCCGAGGCCGCGAACGGGGCGGTCGGGACCGACGAGCGGAAGCTTCGGGCGGACTTCACGGGACGGACGATCGTCACGATCGACGGCGAGACCGCGCGCGACTTCGACGACGCCATCGAGGCCGAACCGCTTCCGAACGGCTGCTTCCGCATCGGGATTCACATCGCGGACGTCTCGCACTACGTGCCCATCGGCAGCGCTCTCGATGCCGAGGCTTTCGAACGCGGCACGTCGGTCTACTTCCCCGACCGCGCGATCGCGATGCTCCCGGAGCGCCTTTCGAACGACCTCTGCTCGCTGCGCCCGAACGAGGAGCGGCGGACGCTGTCCGCGGTGCTCACACTGAACAGGCAGGGCGAGACCGTGAAGAGCGAGTTCTTCAGGTCTCTCATCAAGAGTCGGGCCCGTTTGACATATACGGCAGTAGGGGATTTCTTAGAAGGTGAAGAGGGGGAGGGCAGCAGGCGCGGCGCACCGGCGGCGACCCGGCGCGAACCTACAGCGCAGCAATCGAGCACGGCAGAGGGCCGAAGCGAGCCGCCGGCTGATCCCCTTTCTAAGAAATCCGCGGTCTCTTCGGACGTAGCCGCAATGCTTCGCGCCGCCCAGAGGGCCGGCGCTCTTCTCCGAGCAAAAAGAGTCTCCCGCGGCTCCCTCGATTTCGACCTGCCGGATGCGGACGTGATCCTCAGTGAGACCGGCGACGTCGTCGCGATCCTGAAGGCCGTGCGCAACGAGGCGCACCGCCTCATCGAGGAGTTCATGCTGGCCGCGAACGAGGCGGTCGCGAAGCACCTCGAGCTCGTCCCGACGCCGGCCCTCTACCGCGTGCACGACCGGCCGGACGAGAGCCGCCTCGCGGACATCCGGGTCGTGCTCGGCCCGCTCGGCTACGTCATTCCCGAGGACGAGGAAGAGGTCTCCCCGGCGACGTTTCAGGCGATCCTCGACCGGGCGCAGGGAAAGCCCGAAGAACGCCTCGTCTCGGACCTCGTCCTCAGGGCCCAGAAGAAGGCCATCTACTCCGAGGAGTGCCGCGGGCACTACGCGCTCGCTGCGAAGCACTACTGCCACTTCACGTCCCCCATCCGGCGGTATCCGGACCTTCTCGTCCACCGCGCGCTCGTCGAGTGGCTCGCGATCCGCCGGCCGCCCGCGGCCGACGACGCGGACGGCCGCACGCGCTGGTTCCACGAGGCGGCGGCGCACTGCTCGTCGCGCGAACGGCGCGCCGAGTCGGCCGAGCGCGAGGCGATCGCCTGGAAGAAGTTCGTGTTCCTTTCGTCGCGAGTGGGCGAGGAGTTCTGGGCGTACGTCTCGGCGGTCGTGGGCTTCGGCCTGTTCGTCACGCTCGAGGACATCTACGTCGACGGCCTCGTGCCGATCTCGTCGCTGGGGGACGACTTCTACCGGTACGAGGACGTCGAGCACCGCCTCGTCGGCTCCTCGACGGGGCGCGTCTACCGCCTCGGAGACCGCCTGCGCGTGAAGCTCGTGAAAGCCGACGCCGAGAAGCGCGGTCTCGACTTCGTGCCCGTGGGCGAGAGCGCGGGGACGCGCGGCGGCCCGCGCGCCGGGGCCGTCCACGCGCAGCAGAAGGGCCGCGGCCGCCGGCCGTCGCCGGCTCCGTCGCGTGGAAAGACGCGGCGGCGGCGCTGACGGAGTGATGGCCCGGTGAACGCTTTTCGTGTCGTCCTCGTCGGCCGCCCGAACGTCGGGAAATCGGCCCTCTTCAACCGGCTCGCGCGGGAGCGCCGGGCGCTCGTGCACGATCGCCCGGGGATGACGCGCGACGCGCTCGAGATGACGGCGCAAACGCCGTCAGGGCGACGGTACACGCTCGTCGACACGGGCGGCCTGGACCTCGACGCGGCCGGCGGGTTCGCGGCGTGGACGAGCGACCGTGCTCTCGCGGCCGTCGCGGACGCGGACCTCATCCTGTTCGTCCTCGACGGCGTCGCGGGGCGCCTGCCCGAGGACGAGCGGCTCGCCCGCAAGCTCCACGCCCTCGGCAAGAACGTGGTCGTCGCCTGGAACAAGTGCGACGCGAAAGCCGCGGCCGAGTCGCTCGCCGACGGCTTCTCGCTGGGCTTTCCGAAGGTGATCGGCGTCTCGGCCCTCCACGGCACGGGCGCGGACGAGCTCCTCGAGGCGATCGAGGCCGTGCTGCCGTCGGATCTCGATCCGGACACGCGCACCGAGCCTCTTCCGATCGCGATCGTCGGCCGCCCGAACGTCGGGAAGTCGTCGCTCGTGAACGCGCTCGTCGGGGCGGAGCGCGTGATGGTGTCGGAGATCGCCGGCACGACGCGCGACTCGATCGACGTGCGACTGTCCCGGGGCGGCCGGGAGTATCTCTTCGTCGACACGGCGGGAATCCGGCGCAAGGGAAAGACGACGGATTCGGCCGAGCTGCTCTCGATCGTCGCGTCCCGCAAGGCGATCGACCGGGCGCGGCTCGTCGTCATCGTGTTCGACGCCTCCGCCGGCATCACGGCGCAGGACGCCACGATCGCGGGCTACGCGGAAGAGGCCGGCCGCGGCGTTCTTCTCGTCGCGAACAAGTGGGACCTGATCGAAAAAGACCGCGAGCGCGCGGCCGAGCTCAAGCACGACACGGAGCGGCGTTTCATCTTCCTTCGCAAGGCGCCTTTCCTGCCGCTCTGCGCAACGTCGGGGAAGGGCGTCCAGCGCCTCCTGCCCGAGGCGGACGCGCTTGCGAAGAGGTTCACGACGCGGATGTCCACGGGCGAGCTGAACCGGCTGCTGCAGAAATCGTTCGAACGGGAGGAGCCGCGCGGGCGCTCGGGCCGCAACATGAAAATCCGTTACGCCGTGCAGGTAGCCGCCGAGCCCCCGCTCATCCGTCTCTTCGCGGACCGGACCGAGCCTCTGCACTTCTCCTTCGAGAGATTCCTGCAGAACCGCATCCGCGAGAAGTGGAACCTCAACGGCGTGCCCCTGAAGTTCGTCGTCAAGAGGGACGACTGAAGTTCGGATCGGCCCGTCGATGTGTTAAAAAGGCCGAGGCGGCCTGACTGACGACATGACGCAAACGCCGGGCGAGAACTCCGAGGCCCGCTACAAGATCGGGGACGTCTGCCGCATCGCGGACGTGCAGCCGTACGTCCTGCGTTACTGGGAGTCGGAATTCCCGCTCCTCGCGGCCGACCGCTCGATCCCCGGCCCCCGCACGTACAGCGCGCGCGAGCTGGAGCTGATCGGGCAGATCAAGCGGCTTCTCTACGACGAGGGCTACACGATCGCGGGCGCGAAGAAGCGCCTCGAGAGCGAGGCGGCGGGCGCGCGCGCTCTCGACGCGAGTCCGGCCCTCGACGCGGCCGACGCGGGAAAGGTCGAGACGCCTTCCGAGAAGGCCGGGAAGCCCCCGGAGCGCCCTCTCGCGCGCCGGTCACCCTCGAGGGTGAGCGCTCCGGTGTTCGTCGAGACGTCGCCGGCCAGCGGACAGACGGTGCCGGTCGCAACCCCGCCGGCGCCGGACCCACGGATCGCGCGCGTCGTCGCGGAGCTCAAGGAGATCCTGGCCCTCCTCTCGCGATCCGAGCCCTGACCGGAAAGCTCCCGTAGCGGGGCGTCTCCGTCCCGTCCCGCGACTCCATAGCGCAGATGAACTATGGAGGCAAACGCTCCAAGTTCCTAATGCTTATCCCATGAGGGTACAAGCGGCTTCCCTCGTGCGCGGAGCGTGAAGCCGAAATGATGACCATCACGGTCATGTTGTTCGCCGCCGGCATCTCGATGGGGATCGCCGGCGCCCTCGCCTGGGCGTGGGGCGTCCGCAGAGGACAGTTCCGCGACCTCGAGAAGACCAAGGAACAGCTTTTCTGGCCCGACATCGCCGACGAAAACGGCGACGGTGCGGGTCCGCACACCGAACCGCGGAGGCGGACATGACGATTCCGACCGGGACGGCCAAACCGAGCATGACGATGAGCCGGCGAAGGGCGCTGACGATCACGAGCGTGGTCTCTCTCTTCGGCGCGAACGCCGTCGCCATCTTCTCGAACCTGCTCTTCTTCAAGCCGCGCGTGACGTATGGCGAGCCCTCGCGCTCCCGGATCGGCCGGCCGGAGGCCTTCCCGCTCGGAACGCGCCTCCCGATGACCCGCCAGCGGATCACGATCGTCCGGACCGATGCGGGCATGGCCGCGATCTCGAACACGTGCACGCACCTCGGGTGCGTGATCGCGACGACGGAGATCGGATTCGACTGTCCATGCCACGGCAGCCGGTTCGACGCCGACGGCGCGGTCCTCGGGGGTCCCGCCCCTCGCGCGCTTCCCTGGTTCAGGGTCTCGCTGTCGCCGAGCGGCGACCTCGAGGTCGACACGGCCGAGGCCGTCCCGGCCGGCACGTTCCTGAAGGTCTGAGCGGAGCGAAAGATGCAGCGCGAACCCGGCTTCCTGCGGAACCTCCGGTCGCTTCCGGCCAACGTCTGGGACTCGATCTTCCGAAACCCGCTCCCGTCGTCCGACCTCGGGCGCTCGCAGACGACCTTCTCGAACCTCTTCCTGCACGTCCACCCGGTCAAGACGCACGTCAACTCGCTCCGGCCGGCGTACACGCTCGGGCTCGGCGTCATATCCCTGAGCCTCTTCGTGATCCTGTCGGTGACCGGCGTTCTTCTGATGTTCTATTACGTCCCCTCCGTCGAAACGGCGTACAACCGGATGCTCGACCTGAAGGGAACCGTCGCATTCGGCGTCCTCCTGCGCAACATGCACCGCTGGTCGGCGCACGGGATGGTGGCCCTCGTCATCCTCCACATGTGCCGCGTCTTCTTCACGGGCAGCTACAAGCCGCCCCGTGAGTTCAACTGGGTCGTCGGCATCGTCCTCCTCCTCCTGACGATGTTCGAGTCGTTCACCGGGTACCTTCTCCCCTGGGACCAGCTCGCTTTCTGGGCCGTCACGGTCGGGACCTCCATCGCGGGATACGCGCCGCTCGTCGGGGAGCAGATCCGGTTCCTCCTCCTCGGCGACCGCGTCGTCGGGCAGGAAGCCCTCATTCGCTTCTACGTCCTCCACGTCGCCGTCCTCCCGGTGGCCATCACGACGCTCCTCGGCGTTCACTTCTGGCGCATTCGAAAGGACGGCGGCCTCTCGCGCCCGGAGGGGTCGGACGCCCCGGAGGCGCAGCCGAAGTACCCGGACGCGCTCGCGGGCAAGCTCGAGGGGCTCGCGCCTCGCGCCAAGACGCAGAAGACGAAGACGTTCGGCGTGATGGGAATCGTCCGCGGTCCCTTCAACAAGGTCGGGAGCACCCCCGACAACACGGTCTACTCCTGGCCGAACCTCTTCGTGGCCGAGCTTCTCTGCTTCTCCCTCACGCTCCTCGCGGTGCTCGTCGTGGCGCTCCTCTTCAACGCGCCGCTCGAGTCGCCCGCGAACCAGAACCTCCCGCCGAACCCGTCGAAGGCCCCGTGGTACTTCCTGGGTCTCCAGGAGATGGTCTCGTACTCGGCGTTCTGGGGCGGAATCGGAGTTCCCACGCTCTTCGTGATCGGGCTCCTCCTCCTCCCGTACCTGGACCGGTCGCAGAAGGGCGTCGGCGTCTGGTTCTCACGACACCGGATCCTTTCCTCGACCGTCTTCGCCCTCTTTCTCATCACGAACCTCGTATTCATCGTGATCGGCACGTTCTTCCGCGGCGCGAACTGGGACCTCATCGTTCCCTGGGAGAAACGGGTCGACATCCACGGCGCAAAGCCGCCCGCCGCAGCAGTGCCGGCGCCGGAAACGCCCGCTACCCCTCCGGCGGGAGCGAGGTGACCCGATGATGCGAACCGCGCTCGCCGTCATCTCCGTCGTCGTCCTCGCCATCCACGGCGTCGTCTTCTACAACCAGTTCTTCGCGAAATGGCAGGACCACCAGGCGCGCTACTTCTCGGAGGCAGCGGCGAAGTCCGAGAGCCCGGCCGTGAAGGCCACGCTCGCGGCCCGGACGCCGCAGATCGAGCAGGTGCTCGTCCGGAGCTTCGGCGCCGAGCGCGTCGACCGCTGCATGAGCTGCCACATCGCGGCCGACGACCCGCGCTTTGCGAAGGCCGACCAGCCGCTCCGGACGCACCCGCCGCTCCCCGGGACCCACCGGTTCGAGACGTTCGGGTGCACGATCTGTCACGACGGGCAGGGGCGAGCCGTCGACAAGGCGGGCGCCCACGAGGGAGGGGAAGACTGGATCTGGCCGCTCCTGCCGAAGGAGCTGATCCAGGCCAACTGCGTCCAGTGCCACGCCGAGCCGGGCTGGGACGGAGCGCCCCTCGTCAACCAGGGGAGGCGCCTCTTCTTCGAGCGGGCCTGCTACACCTGTCACACGATCGCGGGCCTCTCGTCCGGATCGATCGGACCCGAGCTCTCGACGGAAGGCGTCAAACGGAGGGTCGACTGGGTTCTCTGGAAGATCCGTGATCCGAGGGGCTCGAACCCCGTCTCGACGATGCCGATGCAGGACCTGACGGGCGAGCAGCGCACCGCGCTCGTCAGCTTCCTCAAAGCCCAGCAGGGCGCCCACATTTCAGAGGCTCCGCTGACGCAGTTCGTCTCGGCCCGGGCCGAGCGGCCGAAGTGGCTGCCGCTGTCGGTCATCGTCGGCCCCGGCGCGGCCGCCGTCGAAAAGCTGGAGGCTGCGGCGCGGGGGGAGGCCCTCCTGCCGAAGGTCGGGTGCCTCTCCTGCCACAAGCTGGACGCGCGGGACGGCCGCGTCGGGCCCGACCTCGCCTTCACGAACGAGCAGCGCGACGCCGCGTGGCTCGTCGGGCACTTCGAGAACCCGAAGAGCGTCGTGCCCGGCTCGCTGATGCCCCCGTATCCGCTTCCGAGCGAGATTTTCGACTCGCTCACCCGCTATCTGCTCGCGCGGAAAGCTCCGGAGGTTCCGGCCGGTCCCGCGGAGCGGTTCCAGGCGCTCTGCTCGCGGTGCCACGGCGAGAAAGGGCAGGCGGACGGCGTCATCGCGACGTACCTCGACCCGAAGCCGCGGGACCTGTCGAAGGCCGCCTTCATGCGGACCAAGACGAAGGATCGCCTCGTCGCCGGCGTGATGAACGGCGTGCCCGGGACGAGCATGGCGCCCTGGGGAAAGGTCCTCGGCGCCGACGGAGCGCTGACCCTCGTCGATTACGTCCTCGAGACGTGGTCGAAGGGCTCCACGGCGCAGGTGCCGAAGGGGCGCGTGATTCCGGCGACGAATCCGGTTCCGTTCTCCAGGGAGAGCGTCGCGAGAGGCGAGGCCGTCTTCCTGAACCGCTGCTGGGGCTGCCACGGCAAGAAAGCCGACGGCAACGGTCCGAACGCGGCCGACATCCAGCCGCGGCCGCGGAACCTGCGCAACGCGCCCTTCGTCGGGTCCGTCACGTACGCGCGCCTCCACGAGAGCATCAAGTACGGCGTCCAGGGCACGGCGATGCCGGCCGCCGGCTTCGATTTCGCCCTCGACGACAAGGCGATCGGAGACGTCATCAACTACATCACCGGCCTGACACGGCCTGCTCCGAAGAGCGAGCCGGCGAAGGTCGCCGAAATCCGCAGCACGGCAGGGAGGTAACCGCATGAGCAGCAGCGCGGCCGCGGCCGGACCCGGCACGCCCGTCCCGGGGGTGGAGCACGAGGACAAGGCCGCGTTCGGCTTCATCCTCGTCGCCTCGGTCTTCTTCGTGGTCTCCGGCCTCGTGGCCCTCGTCGTCGCCGGCAAGATGAACATGCCGACGCTCCTCGGGAACATCTCGTGGCTCCAGTGGGGCCGGCTCCGCCCCGTCCACACGAACGGGATGCTCTTCGGCTGGCTGCTCGCCGCCGACATGGGCCTCTGCTTCTACATGATTCCGAGGCTCTGCGGCGTGAAGCTCTGGAGCGAGAAGCTCGGTCTCGCGACGCTCTGGCTCTGGATCGCCATCGTCCTGGGCGCCGTCGTGACGCTCGTCGCGGGGATGTCGCAGGGCCTCGAGTACGCCGAGCTGCCGTTCGTCCTGGACGTCCTCGTCACGATCGCCTGGGTGATGTTCGGCCTGAACATCATCATGACCGTCGTGACGCGCAAGTACGAGCAGATGTACGTCGCGATCTGGTACATCGTGGGCGGCATCCTGTGGACGGCCGTCGTCTACATCGTCGGGAACTTCGCGACGATGTTCACGTCGGGCACGAACCAGGCGAACCTGAACTGGTTCTACGTCCACAACGCGGTCGGCCTCATCTTCACGCCGCTCGGCCTCGGGATCGGCTACTACTTCATCCCGAAGGCCGCCGAGACGCCGCTCTACTCCCACCGGCTCTCGATGGTCGGCTTCTGGTCGCTCGCCTTCGTCTACGTCTGGACGGGCGCGCACCACATGCTCCACGGGCCGATCAGCCAGTGGCTGCAGACGGTCGCGATCCTCTTCTCCGTCATGCTCATGATCCCGGTCTGGAGCCTCGTCTGGAACTTCCTCGCGACGATGAAGGGCCAGTGGCACCAGCTCAAGGACAACGTCCCGATCAAGTTCCTGATGACGGGGACGATCTTCTACCTCCTGACCTGCTTCCAGGGCCCGATGCACTCGCTGCGCAGCGTCAACGCGATCGTCTCGAAGACGGACTGGATCGTCGGCCACGCGCACATGGCGGTCCTCGGCGCGTTCTCGTTCTTCGCGATCGGCGCCGCGTACTACGCGATCCCGCGGATCCTGAAGACGAAGCTCCACTCCGAAACGCTCGCGAACGCCACCTTCTGGCTGTGGCTCATCGGCGGGCTCTCGTTCTTCGTGTCGCTGTGGATCGGCGGGTTCCTCCAGGGCCTCCAGTGGAACGACGTCTCGATCCCGTTCATCGACACGGTGAAGTTCATCAAGCCGTACTGGCTCGTGCGCCTCCTCGGCGGCACGCTCATGTTCCTCGGCATCCTGATCTTCTTCTGGAACCTCCTCATGACGTGGACGGGACGGCGCGACCGCGCGGCCGCCCTCGCCGCGTAAGGAGCGCGCCATGCTGAGCAAAGTCGACAAATCGAGCGGGCTCTTCATCGGCGGCGCCGTCGGGTTCTTCGCGATCGGCGCGATCCTGACGACGTTCGCGCCCCCGTTCTTCGACGCAAGCTGGACGAAGCCCGTTCCGGGCCTCAAGAACCATGCGGCGCTCGCGAAATCG
The DNA here is from genome assembly GCA_963809425.1 of Thermoanaerobaculia bacterium. Taxonomy (GTDB): domain Bacteria; phylum Acidobacteriota; class Thermoanaerobaculia; order UBA5066; family UBA5066; genus Fen-183. The sequence goes on along the minus strand of CAWEJK010000013.1, from coordinate 92,750 downwards.
GGCGACGCGAATTCGGGAAACATCATGCGGGGCCGCGCGATCTACGTCCGCGAGGGTTGCTGGTACTGCCACACGCAGCAGACGCGCACGATCGAGGCGGACACGGTTCGCTACGGCTGGCGCGGGGTCAGGAGCCCCGTTTCGACGCCGGACGAGTTCGTCTACGACAGCCCCCACATGTTCGGAACCCGGCGCATCGGGCCGGACCTCTCGCGCGTCGGCGGCAAGTACGACAGGCAGTGGCACGTGACGCACTTCCGCGACCCGCGCGCGCTCGTTCCGGGCTCCGTCATGCCGCCGTTCACGTGGATCGCGAACGACCCGAAGGAGCTGGACGCCCTCGTCGCCTACATCCAGAGCCTCGGACGCCAGAAGGACTGGCGGCCCGCCCAGGACTACGAGCAGTGAACGTGACGCTCGCCGCGTGGCATCCGATCTACGGCGTCTACGCCCTCATGGCGTCGTTCGTCGCCTCCGCGCTCTGCCTCCTCGTGTGGGCGGTCAGAACCGGCGCGATGAAGGACGACGAGGCCCCGAAATACCGGATGCTCGACGACGACAGGGGAGGAAGAAATGGCTGACAAGCCTGACAGCGGGAAACTCCACGAGCTGGCGGGAGGCTGGATCACCGAGCGCGCCGGGACGCCCATCCCGACGTTTCTCAAGCTCACCTACGTCGGCTTCTGCCTGTTCGGCCTCTGGTATCTCTGGACCTACTGGGCAGGCGAGACGACGCACGCCTCGCGCGGGACGCTCGTCCAGGAGGCCAACAGGATCATGCAGGTCCCGGGCGCCGGCTGGCACGCCGTGATCGGCGTGATCCTTCTCGCCTTCGTGGTCGGGCTCCTCGCCTTCGCCTTCACGTCGCGCGAGGAAGGCGAGTAGCGCTCGAATGGACACGGCCATCTCTTCCGCGTATCGAACGCTCCGGATCCCGGACGCCGAGCGATATTGGGTCGAGCAGGTCAAGTGCCGCGTCGGCTGTCCGGTCTTCACGGACGCCTGCGGTTACGTGACGGCCGTGGCCGAGGGCCGGGACGAGGACGCCTACGCGGCGGCGCGGGCGACGAACCCCTTCGTCTCGATTTGCGGGCGCATCTGCGGCGCCCCGTGCGAAGCCGCCTGCCGCCGCGGGAGCGTGGACGCTTCCGTCTCGATCCGCGCGATCAAGCGCTGGGCGTGCGAGCTGCACGGCGCCGAGACCGGCGGCTCCGAGAAGTACCACCGCTTCGCCGACGGGCGGATGCTCATCCCGAAGGGAGCCTACGCGGAGAAGATCGCCGTGATCGGCTCGGGTGTGGGCGGCCTCACGGTCGCCCACGACCTGGCCCGGGCCGGGTACGCCGTGACCGTCTTCGAGGCGAATTCCGTGCCGGGGGGCATGCTGACGCTCGGGGTTCCTCTCTACCGCCTGCCGCGCGGGCTCGTGAAGGCCGAGATCGACGCGATCCTGTCCCTCGGCGTCGAGCTGAGGCTCAACGCGCGCGTGGGCGCGCCCGGCCTCACGCTGTCCGACCTGCGCCGCGAGGGCTACGCGGCCTTCTTCATCGGCGCGGGCCTGCAGGGCAGCCGCCGGCTCAAGATCCCCGGCGCCGACCTCCCGGGCGTCGTGAACGGCCTCGAGTTCCTGAAGCTCGTGAACCTCGGCCAGAGGATCGAGATCGGGCCGCGCGTGCTCGTCATCGGCGGCGGCAACGTCGCCTTCGATGTCGCCCGCACCGCGCTCCGGAGCGACGCCGACGAGTCGGAGGACTTCCGCGTGACGGCGGACGTCGCGCGCACGGCGGTGCGCCGGGCCGGCGTCACGGAGGTCCGCATCGCCTGCCTCGAGTCGCGCGAGGAGATGCCGGCCGACGCGGTCGAGATCGACGAGGGCCTCCACGAGGGGCTCCGCCTCCACACGTCGCTCGGCCCGCGCGCGATCCTCGGAAACGGCAAGGTCGCGGGCGTCGAGTTCGCGGCATGCCTGTCCGTCTTCGACTCCGAACGACGCTTCAACCCGAAGTTCGACGAGGCGGCGCGGGAGACGATCGAAACGGACACGGTCATCTTCGCGATCGGCCAGAGCGCGGAATTCAACTTCCTGACGCCCGAGGACGGCATCGAGCTGACGGACCGCGGCCTCGTGAAGGTCGACTCCGAGACGCTCCAGACGTCCCGCCCGGACGTCTTCGCGGGCGGCGACGTCGTCCTCGGCCCGCGCCTCTTCATCGACGCGATCGCGTCCGGCCAGGTCGCAGCCCGGAGCATCCACGACTACCTCCGGAGGTCCACGACGCAGGTCGTCCTCAGGTACGCGTGGTCGCCGGCTTCGTACACGATGGGGGAGGACTGGGAGGTCGAGGAGCGCCGCCTGCCGCCGTCGGAGGCCCCGCGTCTCGAGGAGCTGCCCACCGCGGCCGACCGTCTCGTCGAGCGCAACTACGCCGAGGCCGACGCGCGCCGCCAGGCCGAGCGCTGCCTGCGCTGCGACGTCCAGACGTTCTTCGAGGCCCAGCACTGCATCGCGTGCAACGGGTGCGTGGACGTCTGCCCGGACGATTGTCTCCACCTCGTGGGCCTCTCTCAGGTCGCGGCCGACCCGCGCCTCATGACGATGGCCGAGGAGCAGCTCGGGATCACGAAGGAGGCGCTCGCCGCCCTCGAGCCGGCCGAGCTCGACGCGCTCGGCGGCGCCATGCTCAAGGACGAGACCGCCTGCATCCGCTGCTCGATGTGCGCGAGCCGCTGTCCGACGCGGGCGTTCACGATGCAGCGTTACGCGTTCCACCGGGAGCTTCAGATCGATCCGTTTCCGAACGCGCGCCTGAAGTACTGAGGCCCGATGGAAAAAGGTCGGGGTTTGTCGCTTCCGGGCTGGACGGGCCGGTTCACACGGCAGCGGAGACTCGTCCAGCTCGGGTTCTTCGCGGTATTCGCGCTCCTGCCTCTCTTCGACCTCTTCCGCTTCGATTTCACGATCAGCCGCTTCTATTTCTTCCGGAAGGAGATCTGGCTGGACGAGTGGACGCTCATCTGGCTCGCGCTCATGTTCGCGATGTGGCTCGTCGGGGCGGCGTCGCTCATCCTCGGCCGGGTCTACTGCGCCTACGCGTGCCCGCAGATGATTTTTTCCGAATACGCGCACGACATCGACCATCTCGCACGGAAGGTCGTACGGAAGATTTCTGCGAATGGAAGAGGGGCGGCGGCACGCGCCTTGGCCCTGCTTCTATTGCTACCCGTCTCGGTGCTCTTTTCTCTCCTTCTCATGGCGTATTTCGCGCCTCTCCCCGATGTCGTGGCTCGTCTCGTGCGCTTGGACGTGTTTCCCTGGGTCGGGCTCCTCGGCGCGATCACGGCGGTCCTCTTCTTCCTCGATTTCGCGTTCCTGCGCGAAGGCTTCTGCCGCTCCGTGTGCCCGTACGGACTCCTGCAGGGGATCCTCGAGGACGGCCGCAGCCTCCACGTGAAATTCGACGAGGCGGCGGGCCCGTGCATCCAGTGCAACCTCTGCGAAAAGGTCTGCCCGATGGAGATCGACATCCGCGAGGGCCCCTACCAGATCGAGTGCACGCGCTGCGGGAACTGCATCGACGCCTGCAACCTGATACTCGGCAAGAAGAAACGCCCCGGCCTCCTCGCGTTCGACTTCGGCGGCGCGGGCCTGAGGCATTGGGACGCCAAGCGCGTCCTCGTCGCCGTCTCCACGGTCGGGTTCGGCGTCGCGCTCGTCTCGGCGATCGCGATGCGACAGGACGTCTCGTTCCGGCTCTCGCCCGTCTACACCGAGGCGGCCGCCGCCACGTCGGAGTTCGCCGAATCGCGCTTCCTCCTGCGGGCGACGAACAAGGGCAGAGACGCGGTCGTCCTCGCCGTGACGCCCCAGGGCCTGCCGAAGGGCGTCGCGCTGGACGGCCTCGGGGATTCGAGCGTACCGGCGGGGACGGAGAAGAGGTTCACGATCACGGTTCGCATCCCGCGGGCCGAGATGGCATCCAGCGTCGTGCCGTTCACGCTCGTCGTGAAGGCGAAGGACCGCACGGAGTCGTTCCCGGCCGCGCTGTTCGTCCCGGGGAGGAAGAGCTGATGAAGACGCCGAAAGCTTCGTTCTTCCCGGCCGAGGGACGCGTCCTCTCCGCGCTCCTGTGGATCGTGTCGCTCGCGGCGTTGATCGGTCTCGTCTGGGTCTGGCGCGGCGCGGAGAAGGCGCACCCGGTCCTGCTCGACCTCGAGACGGGCAAGCCCGTCGCGACCCGGGCGCCCGGCCGTTGAGCGCCATCGGGGCCGCCGCGGCGTCCAGCCAGACTCTGCCCCCGCTACCCCTCTGCGCGCACTGCGGCCTGCGCGTCGTGGGTGTCTCGAGGCTCCCGTCCGGACCCTGCTACTGCTGCGGCGGGTGCGCGCTCGCGCATCGGCTCACGGGCGGCGCCTCGGGCCACGGCCAGGCGTCGGGCCTGCTCATGGCGGTCGGCGTCGGAGCGTTCCTCGCGATGAACGTCATGATGTGCAGCTTCGTCCTGTACACGCGCGGCGCCGAGGCGGACCGGGTGGCGGGCGAGGCGTGGGTGCGCTGGGCGCTCCTCGCGCTCGCGACCCCGGCGCTCTTTCTCCTCGGCCTTCCGTTCCTGAACCGGGGCCTCAGGCGCCTGAAGGACCGGAGGCTCGACACGGACGCGCTCATCGTGATCGGCATCGTCGCGGCATTCGCGCTCTCGGTCCGGTCGGTCCTCTCGGGCGGCGGCCCGATCTACCTCGACACGGCGATGGGGATCCTCCTCTTCGTGACGATCGGGCGCTACCTCGAGGCGTCGTCCCGCGCGCGCACGACCGACGCGCTCTCCGCGCTCGTGCGTCAGCTTCCCGCGGAGGCGTCCCGCGTCGTCGACGGCGTCGAGGAACGCGTGAGCGTGGATGCATTGCACCCGGGCGACGTGATCCGCGTGCGGCCCGGCGAGCGCATCGCCGTGGACGGCACGATCGTGGACGGGACGGCGAGCGTCTCCGAAGCCGAGATAACGGGCGAGAGCGTTCCCGCGGCGCGCGGACCAGGCGATCACGTGGCCGCGGGCACGTTGAACCAGGACGGAAGCCTTCTCGTGGAGGCCCGCCGGACCGGCCCCGAGACGACGGTCGCGCGCCTCGTGAAGCTCGTCGAGGAGTCGCGCGCCGGCCGGTACACGCTCGCGCCCGTCGTGGACCGTCTCTCCGCCGCCTTCGTGCCCTTCGTCCTCGCCGTCGCGCTCCTCACGCTCGCGTACTGGACGCGCCACGCGGGCCCGGGCGAAGGCCTCATGAACGCGCTCTCGGTCCTCCTGATTGCGTGTCCGTGCGCGATCGGCATCGCGACGCCGCTCGCCTCGACGGCGGCGGTCGGCCGCGCGGCGGCCGCCGGCGTCCTCGTGCGGTCGGGCGCCGTGTTCGAGGCTCTCGCGCGGGCGAAGCGCGTATTTCTCGACAAGACGGGCACTCTCACGACGGGCGTTCTCTCGCTCGCGGACCTGCGCCCTGCTCCGCCGTTCGACCGTGACCGGCTACTCGCCCTCGCGGCAGCGCTCGAGGAAGGCAGCGAGCACCCCGTGGGCCGCGCGATCTGCGCGGCGGCAGGGGAGAAGAGGGGAGAAGAGAAGATTTCTTTGAAGGTGGAAGAGTTCAGGGCGCGGCCCGGGCTCGGCGTGGAAGGGCGCGTGGGCGGCGAGGTCGTTCGGATCGGAACGGCGGATTTCGCCGGAGCTCCCGGCCACGTGGCGGCCGCCGGGGTGGCCACAGGCGCGACCGCGGCCTTCGTCTCTGCTGCGGGCACCTTCGCAGGAATCTTCTTCTTCTCCGACGCGATCCGGCCCGAATCTGCCGAGGCCGTGGGCGCGCTCCAGGCCCGCGGTCTTTCTCTCGAAGTTCTCTCCGGCGATCTTCCCTCCCGCGTCTCGTCCTTCGCCGCGGACTTCCCGGGCCTGAAGGCGACCGGCGGTCTCTCGCCGGAAGGGAAGCTGGAGTTGATCCGTTCGTCGGTGCAGGCGGGGGAGTCGCCCGCCATGGTCGGCGACGGGATCAACGACGCGCCCGCGCTCGGCGTCGCGTCGGCGGGCGTCACACTGGAGTCCGGCACGGACCTCGCGCGCGAGGTCGCGGACGTCACGATCCTCGGCGGCGACCTCAGGAAGCTGCCCTGGACGATCGACCTCGCGCACCGGACCGTCCGGACCGCGCACCTCAACCTTTTCTGGGCCTTCTTCTACAACGGCATCGGGATCACGCTCGCCGTCTGCGGCCTCCTGCATCCGCTCTTCGGGGCGGTCGCGATGATTGCGTCGAGCCTCCTCGTCGTCGTCCACTCGCAGCGTCTGACCCGGTACCCGCTGCCCGGAGCCGCCGCGTGAACGATCTCCTCGTCGCCGCCGCCCTCACGTTCGCGGCGTCCGCCCACTGCGTCGGGATGTGCGGGGGATTCGCGGCAGCCACCTCGGCCGGCGCGCGAAGCGGCGCGCTCGTCGTCAGCCAGCTCCTCCTGCAGGCCGGGAAGGCAACCTCGTACATGTTCCTCGGGGCCCTCGCGGGCGCCCTCGGCGGCGCGATCGTGAAGAGCGCGGCGCTCGATCTCGGCGGGCGAGTGGTCTCAGTCGTCGCGGGCCTCGCGCTTCTCGCGGCCGGGCTCGTCCTCCTCGGCCTGCTCGGGCGCGGCGACGACGCGCTGGCGCGTGCCCTCGCGCCCGTCTGGTCCTCCGTGATGCGCCCGCTCCTCGAAACGCGACCCGCGGGCTTCCCGCTCGTCGTCGGGATGGCGATGGGCTTCTTCCCGTGCCCGCTCGTTTACGCCGGACTCGGCGCCGCGGCCGCGACCGGCCGGCCGCTCGCGGGCGCGCTCACGATGGCGGGCGTCGCGCTCGGCACCGTCCCGGCGCTCCTCGTGTCGGCCATGTTCGGAACGATGCTCTCGGCGGTCTGGCGGCGAAACGTCGCGCGCGTCGCGGGCGCGCTCCTCGTCGCGGTGGCCCTGATCACGCTCGCCCGCGGCTTCGGCATCCGCCTTTTCCATTCCGGCCACGCGGGGCACGAGGCGCCCGCCGCGGCAGACCCGCATGCGGGCCACACCGGGCACTAAAGCCGCACCGGCAAGTGAATCCCGCGCGTGTGACGGCGCGCGCGGCATGGTATAAACCGCTACCCCCGAAGGGCTTCTGCTCTTCGATCCTGTCCTCGGTCGGGACGTGGCGCAGCCTGGTAGCGTACTTGAATGGGGTTCAAGGGGTCGTGGGTTCGAATCCCACCGTCCCGACCATATGAGTCATTCTCGAGCGCTCCGGCGCGCGATTTGCTCGCAGAGTCGATTCGAACGCGCGACCGGGGGCACGGGGGCAGCGAGCGTCGCGAGCGGACCCCCGACTAATGTCAGCCGGTTTACCGGCGCGGCCCGAGCGAAGCGAGCGTCGCCATCGCATCGGACGAGATCACAATCTCTTGAGGTCGCCTGAGTAGAACTCTACGCTCTTCCTCGTGGATCGCAGTTCTCTATTCTTCATCACGACCGTCTGAGTATCGCCATACGGCCAGCCATCAGAGCCGTCGGAGGTTGTCATTCGGCCATCCTGGTCACAAGATGCAGGCATGCCTGCCACCCACTTCGTTGTGGCCTTTGCGCTTCTTTCTGGCCTGTCCGCCTCCGCCCAGAGCTTCGGCTCCACCGCCGGGGCAGGGACGACGTCCCTCCCCTGCCCTACCGCCAAGCCGGCAGCAGTGGCGACCGCCGCACCGACCCCGCAGGAGTTCGCCGCGCTGATCAAGTCCTTGGTGAGCACCTATGGCACGCGACTCGGTCCCGGCAAGAACGTCGTGGACGCGGCTGTTGGCAAGGAGAGCAACACGTCGGGCATCGCCGGGGCTCTCTTTGTGAGCGGCGCCGCATCGGCGTCGGTCTACACCAGCGCGCTGGCTGTCCAGAAGAACCCGGCTGACGTGCAGGCCGCGGGCAACCTCGGCGTCGCGCTGGACACCATTCCGGACTCGGCGGCCGCCACGAAGGTGCTGCTGTACGCGCGCTACATGAACCCTACGTCGGGGCTGGCCGCGTTGAACCTCGCCTGGGCCTACTACAACGCGGGCAACGCGCCACTGGCGCAGAAACACTTTCAGGAGGCCTCGCAGCTCGCGCCTGATCTGGCCGGCTCCTATGCGGGGCTGGGGCTGCTGGCGAGTTGCCGGGGCGATCAGGCCACGGCGCTGATCCAGTTTCGACGGTCGCTGAGCAAGAGCTACTCGGGCCTGGTGGCGGCGGGCTACCGCAAGGCGAAGGAGCAGACCCAGCACGAAGACAAGTACGACGCGGGGGCTCCCGACAAGGATCCGGACTCAGGCCCGGTTCCTGAGCTGCCGGTGTCGGAGACGCCGTCGGTCACCGCGGCGTCGGAGGAGGCATTCGAGCACGCGCTGCAGTTTACCAATGAGCACGTTCCGGCGGCGTACGAGAAGGCACGGGAGGCGTTTGGCCGCCTGATGGCCATCGAGCGGCGCAGACGGGAGAACCCGGACGGGACCATCGATCTGCCGCGGCTCTTCGACAAGCAGGTGTTCATGTTCGGCGAGATTGTCGAACTGACCGTCGCGCAGACGGTCAAGCTGTCCGCCGAGCAGTGGCAAGGCGCCGCCAAGGTAATTGAACCCACGATGGAACAGGCGGCCGGGCAGGCAGGCATCGCCGCGGAGAAGAGCCTGAAGCAGATGGACGAGGTACTGAAGGCGCAGGAGCGGAGCCTGGCCTGCGTCGAAGGATGTCCGGGCAAGTGTGGCAGCAAAAGCAGTTGCCTGGGCCCCTGCGTGGAGGCCTGCGGCCAGCAACTCCGCAAGGAAATCGATCCCCTGGAGCGGGAGTTGAACGAGCGCGCCTATCTCGCGTGCAAGCAGGCCAAGAGCGCGACGGAGTTGCTGTACGCACAGCAGTACAAGGTGTGGAAGCAATTCTCGGACTCGCTGCGCGTTTCGGCGCGCGACCTCTACGCGTTCTCCGATCCTTACTTCGAGCAGATCTGGGTCCCAGCCCTGCATGACTTGATGGAGGCGCAACGGGAGTTGGTGGTGTTGAGCCTCTATCAGCAGGCCGCCGGACAGGGTTCATCGCTGGCCAACCTGGGCAAGAGCCTGAGGGACATGAAGTGCGTGGAGCCTCCGCCGCCCGCGCCGCCGAAGACGGCCAAGGATCCGGACCTGAAGAAGTCCAAGGCGGATTGCCCGCTGAATCCGCCGTTGAAGCTGGGCGCCGGCGCGCTGAGTTTCTCGCTGGGCTGCGATAAGTTCTCCATCTCCGGCGGCGAAGTGCTCCGGTTCAAGTTCGAGCGGAACTTCGTGAAGAAGGAATCCGCCGCCCATATCGGCGTCGGCGCCAGCGTCGGGGCGGGCATCGACCTGGGCAGCGGAAAGGGTCTGGGAGAGAGCAAGAACGGGTGGACGCCGCCGGGGATGTCGGCCGGAGCCAGCATCACCGCCGAAATCATGATCGGCATCCGAGCCAGTGATGCGGGCGGACTGCAGGATGTGAGCCTCACCAGCACCGTGGCGGCCAGCGGCAACTCCGGCATCGCGAAGGGGGCCGTGGGCGTGACCGGGTCGGTGTCATTGGAGAACGGCGCCAACCTGACCCCCATCATGGATTACGGACGGGGCGCGGGGAAGATCGACATTCCCGGGCTGCCCGGCGGGAGTTGGACGCCGGGGTGGAAGTAACGCGCCGTCGCCTCGAGCTCGCCTGGGCGAAAGACACCGAGCGAACTAACGGCCGCTCGAAGCTCGAGATCGGTCACGAAGAGGTCTTAGGACAAAACGTCGGGAAGTGGACGAGAGTCCCGACACATTTCTTTGAAGTGACGCACCGGACGCGACGGCGGGCGCCGATCGACCGGTGAACCGTCAAGGACGTGAGATGCAGGGAACCGACGGGGCGTCCGATGGCCACACTTTGGGCCACATCGGCGGACCCATCGGTGTCCGCCGGTATCCAGGGAGACCCCTCTGGAGTGGGGAGGCGAGAACTGGAACTCATTCTGGCGGAGTGGCTTGTAACCCACAGGGCGACCCCTCGACCCAGTTACCCGCGAGGCTCCCGAGGGCACTAAACGGCCGTTTTCACCGTGGGGTTCAAGGGGTCGTGGGTTCGAATCCCACAGTCCCGACCATTTAGCTCACAATCGAAACGGATTCGAGCCCGTGAAACGCGGGGCACGGTCTCGGAGCAGAAGGAGCGACAGATATGAAGGCAAAGAACACGATCTGCCTCTGGTTCGACAAGGACGCGGAGGAGGCGGCGCGCTTCTATGCCGCCACGTTTCCGGATAGTCAAGTGACTGCCGTTCATAAGGCGCCGGGTGACTACCCGGGAGGCAAGGAGGGCGACGTGCTGACGGTGGAGTTCACCGTTCTGGGCATTCCCTGTCTCGGTCTCAACGGCGGCCCGACGTTCGAGCACAGCGAAGCGTTTTCCTTCCAGATCGCGACGGACGATCAGGCAGAGACGGATCGTTACTGGAATGCGATCGTCCGCAATGGCGGCGAGGAGAGCCAGTGCGGTTGGTGCAAGGACCGCTGGGGCCTGTCGTGGCAGATTACCCCGCGCGTTCTGACCGACGCGCTTGCGGCTGGCGGCGCCGAGGCAAAGCGTGCCTTCGAGGCGATGATGCCGATGAAGAAGATCGACGTCGCCACCATCGAGGCAGCGCGGCGGGGCTGACCGCACGAGCTCAAGACCGCAAGCGGTCGAGCAGTGCGTCGGGGACGCGGGAGACCGCCAAACGCGCATACGATGCCGGTCATGACCGGCGAGCGCGACGACGAGGCGACGATGGCCCTGCTCAATCGGCTCCTCGAGACCGCGGTAGACGGCGTTCCATCCGGCGTCTTCGGCCGCGTCTCCCGGCTTGCCGGCACGATGGCGCGGGCGGGGGTCGCGTTCGGAGCGCGGCGGCTCGGCGTGAAGGGTGCGCGTGACGAGGTGGCGCTGGAACGGCTCGTCCAGTCGCTCGGGAAAATGAAGGGCGTTGCGATGAAGGCCGGCCAGATCCTGAGCTACACCGACGAGTCGCTTCCGGAGGAAGCCCGCCGCATTCTCGCGACGCTGCAGACGCACTCCGCGCACGTGCCGTTCGACCGATTGCGGAGCGTCGTCCTCGACGAGCTCGGAACAAAGGGCCAGGCGCTCCTTTCGACGATGCATCGGAAGCCGGTCGCCGCCGCGTCGATCGGGCAGGTCCACCGCGCGACGCTCCCGAGCGGGCACGACGTCGCCGTGAAGATCCAGTACCCGGGCATCGATACGGCGCTGTCGTCGGATTTCAGTGCCGCGGCCGGCGGTGCCGCCTTCGCGCGCCTCCTGGCGCCGGCCGGCAACATCGGGGACTTCATCGCCGAGGCTCGCGAGCGGGTTCTCGCCGAGTGCGACTACGTGCAGGAGCTCGCCTGGCAGCAGCGTTTCAGGCGCCTCTTCGCCCGTCATCGCATGCTCCGCGTGCCGAAGGTGTACCCGGGCTACTCGAGCCGGCGCGTCCTGACGAGCGCGTGGCAGGGCGGGAGACGCTTCGATTCCTGGCTCGCGGGCGGGCCGTCTCAGGAGGAGCGAAACCGCGTCGGAACGGCCTTGTATGAGTTCTACGTCGGTGCGTTCCTCCGTCATGGCGTCTTCAACGCCGACCCGCATCCGGGCAACTACCTCTTCCGGGGTGACGGCAAGCTCGTGATCCTGGACTACGGCTGCGTGCGCGAGTTCTCACGCGAGCGGGTCCTCGGCTTCCGGGCGCTCCGGGATGCGGTCCAACGCGACGATCAGGGGGTGGTGTGCGCGGCGCTCAGCGCCCTCGGCGCCAAGGACCCGGGGAGCGGCGAGCGATACGCGGCCGTGCGCGTCCTGCTGAGATCATTCTTCGGGCCGACGCTCGTCGATCGCGTCCAGCGCGTGTTGCCCACGTCTCAAACCGGGCTTGGGCAGCTCGTCGCGGACAAGCGGACGATAGCCAACCTGAACCTACCCGGAGAGTTGCTCTTCCTCTTCCGGATCCGCTTCGGCCTGCACTCACTTCTCGCGCGCATCGGCGCAGAGGCGAACTGGTACCAGCTGGAACGGGTATGGAGCGAGCGTCCTGGATCTTCTCGCCCGTGAGGCTCGAGGACGGGGATCTTCACGCGCTCCGGCGAGAAGTAACCCCGAGCCGAGGATGCCGACGCGTATGCTCAGCGACCGACCAGCTTCTGCAGGTGCTCGGGGTACCGGGCGCCGAACGATCCACGGCTTCTGGGCGAGGAGCCAGGCGAGCGCGATCTGTGCGGGTGTCACCTTCTTCCGTTCTGCCATCTGGCGAAGCATGTCCACGAAGGCCAGGTTCGCCTTGCGCGCCTCCGGCGTGAAGCGCGGAACGACGTTGCGGAAGTCGGACTTGTCGAACGACGTGCTTGACCTTCCCATCTCGAATCAGGTCCTTCACGGCTCCCGAAACGCCTTCGATCGGAACCTTGTCGTCGACGGGGTGCTGATAGAAGAGATCGATCGCGTCGATCCTGAGCCGCTCGAGCGAGCCCTCCGCAACCTGCTTGATGTGCTCCGGCCGGCTGTCCAGGCCCCCTTTCGGATCGAGGTTGAATCCGAACTTCGTGGCGATGGCGACTTTTCCCCGGAAGGGTTCAAGCGCTTTGGTATTCCCCGTCCGTGACGTTCAGCGGCCTGGTGTGACGCGCGCGCCACTCGCCGGGCGGGCTGCCCTCCCAGTCGTGGAACGCCCGGAAGAAGGAGTGGGCGTCCTCGTATCCCAGGAGATAGGCCGTCTGATTGAGCTCGAGCGAGGAGTGCAGCAGGTAGTGGCGGGCGAGCTCGCGGCGCGCCTCCTGCGTCAGCTGCTGGAACGTCGCGCCCGCGTCGGTCAGCCTTCGTTGCAGCGTCCGTGAGCTGAGGCGCAGCTCTCTCGCGACGTCCTCGACCCCCGGTCTCCGCCCGGCCAGAAGCCGCTTCAGGACACCCTTGACCTGTTCGGCGACTCGCCTTCGACGCGAGAGCCTGCGCCAGCTCGGCCTCGAGCTGCGGCGCGACGGCCGCGAAAAGCTCCGCGTTGTGCGTGATGAAGGGCCGATCGAGGTCCGCCTTCCGGAACACGATCGTGTTCCGGCGGCCGTCGAACCGCGCCGGGCAGCGGAAGTGCTCCTCGTACATCCCGAGGTTCCGTGCGGCTCCGCGAAACTCGAGCCGCTTCGGGGCGACGAGGGCGCCGGTCCCCCGGTGGGCGATGCGGACGACCGCCGCGAAGCAGAGGTCCACGAGCAAGGTCGGCTCCGTCTCCTCCGCGAGCAGCCATCGAAACTGCACCCGGCACTCGTCCCCCCGCTCGACCACGTCGACCGCCTCGGGGCACGTGAGCTGCTTGTAGCGCGCCAGCCGCTGCAACGCGTCCCGGAGCGACCGCGCCGAAACGGCGGCGAGAGCGATCGGGTCGTACCGCTCCACACGATCTTCCGTCCCGAGCTTCAGCCCGATGGCCGGATCGCCGCTGGCTTCCGCGAGCCCCCGAAACAGGGCGAAGAACTCGTCGGTGCTCACCTGGATCTTCTCCTGGTCGAACAGACCCGGCGGGAGGCCCGCCTGGCGCAGCACGAGAGAGCGGGACACACCGAGCTCGTCGAGCTTGCGCGGGAGCGTCGTGGAGATGCGGAAGAGGTTCAGCATTCCTGCTTCAGCGAGGCCATGTCGATGACGAAGCGGTATTTCACGTCGCTCTTCACCATGCGGTCGTAGGCCTCGTTGATCTTCTGGATCGGAATGACCTCGACGTCGGACGTGATCCCGTGCTCCGCGCAGAAGTCCAGCATCTCCTGGGTCTCCGGGATGCCGCCGATGAGCGAGCCCGCGAGGCGCCTCCGCCCGAAAATGAGGCTGAAGACCCCGACCGGCAGGGGAGTCTCGGGTGCTCCGACCAGCGTCAGGGTGCCGTCCCGCTTCAACAGGTCGAGGTAGGCGTTCACGTCGTGCTCGGCCGAGACGGTGTCGAGAATGAAGTCGAAGCTGCCGAGGTGCTTCTGCATCTCCGGGGCGTTCCTGGAGATCACCACGTCGTGGGCGCCCAGCCGGACCGCATCGTCCGCCTTGCCGGCCGACGTCGTGAACACGACGACCTGGGCGCCGAACGCGTTCGCGAGCTTGACGGCCATGTGCCCGAGTCCGCCGAGGCCGACGACGCCCACCTTCTGCCCCTTCCGGACGTTCCAGTGCTTGAGCGGCGAATAGGTCGTGATGCCGGCGCACAGAAGCGGCGCCGCCCCGGCCGGGTCCAGGCGGTCCGACACCCGCAGGGCGAAGGCCTCGTCCACGACGAGGCTCTCGGAGTAACCGCCGTAGGTGACGCCGCCGAGATGCTTGTCGGGGGAGTTGTAGGTGAAGGTCGCCGGTCCTTCACAGAACTGCTCCTGCCCGTCCCGGCACGCGGAGCAGGCGCGGCACGAGTCGACCAGGCAGCCCACCCCGGCCAGGTCGCCTTCCTTGAACTTGCGAACGGCGCTGCCCGCGTGCGTCACCCGGCCGACGATCTCGTGGCCCGCGACGCAGGGATAGACGGTCGGCAGGACCTTCTGCCACTCGTTCCGGACCGTGTGCAGGTCCGAGTGGCAGATCCCGCAGAAGAGCACGTCGATCTGCACGTCCTGCGGCCCCGGCGTGCGGCGCCGGATCGTCGCCGGAGCGAGAGGCGATCTCGCGCTCGAGGCGGCGTAGGCCCTGGCCTCGTACGTATTTCCCTCGAGCACAGCGACTTCCGCCAGCTTCGCCTTTGTCGTTTCGGTCATTTCTGGGTGCCTCCCGGCGGGGTACAAGGTAGGGCGCCCAGGGCGGCAGGTCATTAGCAGAACGCGCCATTGTAGTGGCGAAACGCGCCAACGCGTGGCTGCTCCGCGGTGACGGGCAGCAACCCCGCGTTACCGCGTCACGCGGACCCCGTATACGAACGCTGGCAACCGGGGAGGCCGTCCTCACGGCGCGATCGTGATCGTCCCCGTCATCCCGCCGTGCTGGCTCACCGTCCCGCAGGCCGTGTGCGTACACGCGTACGACCAAACGCCGACCTGACCGGCGGTGGGCGTGAAGCTCCGAATGCAGGGGAGCGTCGCGCTGATCGGGTCGCACCCGGCGATCCCGAGCACCTCCAGCCCGCCCATCCCGTGCTGCGTCGCCTCGGCGGCGGGTGTCGTCCACGTGATCACGTAGGGTTGGCCGACCTTCAAGTTCACGTTGTTGGGCGCGTACGTCCAGAGCGTGCCGCCGGTCGTCGTCGCGCTGATTCCGACCGCGAGCGGTCCGGCCGTCGTGACGACGACGTCCTTGAACGCGCTGCTCGAGCCGCTCGCGTTGTCCACGAAGAGAGCCGACTTGTAGGTGCCGGGCGCGGTATACGCGTGCTGGGTCACGCTCGGTCCGGACGCGCTGAACGCCCCGTCCCCGAACGCCCAGAAGCGGTTCACGGGCGCGTTCGACGACGTGTCGGTGAACGTCACCGGCTGGCCCGTCGCCGGGAGGTCCGACACGGTGTACGACGCCACAGGCGCGGCCCCGCCGACCGAAGGCTCGGCCGTCATCACGATCGCGAACGGATCACCCGAGGCGTTGTTGATGACGGAGGCGAAGACGAGGACCGGCACGTCGCTCGTGAACTCCATCCATAGGTTCGTGTCCGTGGTTCCGGCCACGCCGGGGAAGACGCCGCCGTCGTCGATCGCCCTCTGGACGAGACCGTTCGGGCCGACGGAGATCGTGGCGTGCGAAAGCTGCGTTCCGTCGCCTTTCCGGATCGTGGCCGTCACGTTTGCCGCGGCCGTTCCGGGGTTCATGAAGTCGAGGTTGCTGCGATAGCCGGTCGCGGCGTCCGCGCTCGCGGCGAGCTGCACGAGCGTGCCGGCCCTGAGCGCCTGGCTCGTGTCAATGCCCGGAAGCCACTGGCCGGACGTGGAGCCGTTGCCGCAGCCGTTCACGTTGTTCACGTTCGACGAAACGAGGAGCGTGCCCGTCGACTGGAAGCGGATCGGGCCGAACACGCCGATCGCCTGGCCGAAGAGGCTCTGCAGCACGTTGTCGTAAGCGATCTGCTGGCGCGGGCCGATCGTGACGACCGGCATCGCCACCGTGTCGAGGACGTTTCCGCCGGCGTCCGAGCGGTAGAAGACGGGTGTGACGTTGACCGGGGCGTTCGTCGGGTTGAAGACGCGCGCGTCGGAGTGAAACTCCGCGCTGTTCTTCCCGGCCGAGAACGCGGACGACGGGACCACGACGTCGGCGGCAACGGTCATTGGTGCGAGAGCCGCGAGGGCGGCTACGAGTGACCGGACTGCCGGACGCACGTTCCGAGTCATGAGCATCTAGGACCTCCCTTTCATCCCGACGGAAGCAACGATCGCGCCGTCGGCCCGCGCCCTCTCCGGGTGGCGATGGCGCTCCACGTCAGGGAGCGTGCCTCAAGAGGAATGGCCGATCAACACCGTGTGTGAGCCGTGTCACAAGCCTGTCGCCCACAATTGGATTTAGACTCAATCTCTGGAGGACAGGAGACATGAGAACTTCGATCTTTCGCCCAGGCGTCCTGGCGCTGACTTTGTTGGTCGCGACACCCCTCGGCGCCCTCGCCCAGACGTTCGGCACGGCGATGACGGGCGCGGCGGAGTTTCCGGCCGGCTCAGGTTCGCCAGATGGAAGCGGTGTCGCCGTGATCACGATCAAGGGAACGAGCGTCTCGTTCTCGATCCTCGTCAAGGGAATCACCACACCCACGCTCGCGCACATTCACAAGTCGGCCGCCGGCGCCTCGGGCGCGGTCGTCATCGACTTCCATGCTCCGACGTTCACGAATGGATTCGCGACGGGAACGACCACGGCGGCGCTGAGCGACGTGACGGATCTGCTCGCGAACCCGTCGAGCTACTACGTCAACGTCCACACGGTCGAGTTTCCCGCGGGCGCGTTGCGCGGCCAGCTCGGGCCGGCCCCGCAGCCGACGGCCTCCTTCGTGACGGCCCTTTCCGGGGCCGGGGAGGCGCCTGCAGCCGGCTCCGTGGACGGCGGCGGTGTCGCCCTCATTTCGATCAGCGGGACCACGGTCAACTACACGCTCATCGTTCAGGGCCTCGCGTCGTCGCCGGTTGCGGCCCACATCCACCGCGGACTGCTGGGTTCCTCTGGCCCAGTCGTCGTCCCGTTCCCCGCGCCCTTCGTCAACGGAGTCTCGGCGGGAACGACCACGATAACGCAGACGCTCTCGAACGAGATCCTCTCGAACCCGGCGGGCTTCTACGTGAACTTCCATACCGTCGAATTCCCCGGCGGCGCCGTCAGGGGCGTGCTGAACGCGACGACCCCCGTCACCACGTACATCCCGACCGTCGTCAAGGCGGGAGGCCTGAACAGCACGTCGTTCGTCTCGGACCTCCGGATCGTGAACACGACAGGAACGACGGCGAACGTCTTCGTCGAGTTCTTCGCCTCCACGACCGGTACGACAGGCGCGACGGGTCCGGCGAGCACGATCACGGTGCCGGTCCTGGCCGCGTCCCAGGCTGTTTACAACGACGCGCTTGGCGGGCTCTTCGGAGGGAGCGGATTGGGAAGTCTCCGGTTGACGTCGAACATTCCGGTGGTCGTCACCTCCCGCGTGCTGAACGACCAGCGCCCGCTCGGGGCTGGAACGAACGGTCTCCTCGTGCCCGCCTCCGTCCTGACGGACGCCCCGATCAACGGGACGCTCGGTCTGCTTTCCAACGCCTCCCCGAGCGGCATCGCCGCGAAGGTCGGCTTCCGGACGAACATCGGTTATTTCAACCCCACGTCCAACCCGGTGAAAGCGACCTTCAAGGCGCTTCGGAACGACGGAACATTGATCGGAACCTCGGGCAGCGTCACGATCGCGGGCTTCGCCAGGGACCAAAAGGCCGTCTTCGACCTGATCGCGACCACGGTGCCGGGCGACGTCTCCTGGGACGACTTCTACGTCACCTACACGACAGACGGACCGCTCTTCGTCTACTCGACGGTCGTCGACAACAAGACCGGGGACGGCATTTACGTGACGGGCGCGCATCCCCAGTAGCTCGCGGGTGGAGCGTCGCCGCGCCGATCGACGGCGTCTTCGTCAGCGTTGGCGGAAGTGTCCGGACGCAGAGTGACGCGGCTGGAACGTCGGCGGTGCGGAGAGGCGACGGGGGGGCGGCGGCATGGCCCTGGGAGCGACGAGACGAGCGGCCGGGCGCCCGTGGAGGCGGCCGCTCCTCTGGCCGCCTCCGACCCACACGGGGATGTAGGCCGGAACGTACACCGGCGGCGGCTCGACGACGACCTCGGGCTCCGCCCTGTCCGGCTCCGGTTCAAATACCGGGAGGAAGGCGATCCTGCTCTGAGGCACCGTGCTTTCGACCGCCGAAAAACCTCCGATGGCTTTCCTGCCCTCGCGGAGCTCGCGCGCGACATCCGACAGGCTGCGGCGCGCGGCGCTGACCGGCGGTCTCGAGGTCTCTCCCGTGAAGGTCAGAGAGACCGCAGGTGACGGAACGGCGTCGATCGCTGCGAGAAGGGCGAGGGCCATCAGCAAGAGCGGGCCCCTCCTCACGGCAAGCATAGAGCGGCGGGGGCTCCGCCGCCAGAGGGATCCCGGACCCGCGGGTAAGATGCCGTTCGCAAACGGAGCGCGAACATGATCGATTTTTCGCTGACCGAAGAGCAGGTCCAGCTCCAGGAGCTGGCCCGAAAGTTCGCCCGGGAAGAGATCATCCCGAACGCGGCGGCCCACGATCTGACGGGCGAGTTCCCGCGCGAGATCGTACGGAAAGCGTGGGAGATCGGGCTGATGAACACGCACGTCCCCGCCGAGTACGGCGGTGCGGGGCTGGGCGTCCTGGACGGCTGCCTCATCACGGAGGAGCTCGCGTACGGGTGCACGGGCATCGCCACCGCACTGGAAGCGAACGGCCTCGCCGCGGCGCCCGTCATCGTCGCGGGCGACGAGGAGCAGAAGAGAGAGTTCCTCGGCCGGTTGACGAAAGATTTCCTCCTCGCGGCCTACTGCGTGACCGAACCGGGGGCCGGCTCCGACGTGGCCGGAATCAGGACTTCCGCGAAGCGCGTCGGCGACGACTACGTGATCAACGGCGAGAAGATGTGGATCACGAATGCGAGCGTCGCGAACTGGTACTTCCTTCTCGCCTACACGGACCCCTCCGCCAGGCACCGCGGAATGTCGGGGTTCATCGTTCCGCGCGACACGCCCGGCATCACGGTGGGGAAGAAGGAGAAGAACCTCGGGCAGCGCGCGAGCGACACGCGGGCGATCACGTTCGAGGACGTGAAGATCCCGGCGAAGTGCCTTCTGGGCAAGGAAGGCGACGGCTTCAAGATCGCGATGAGCGCTTTCGACCACACGCGCCCGACCGTCTCGTCGGGGGCCGTGGGTCTGGCCCGCCGCGCCATGGACGAGGCCGTCAAGTACGCGACCGAGCGGTCGACGTTCGGCCAGCCGATCGCGAAATACCAGGCCGTGAGCTTCATGATCGCGGACATGGCCAAGGACGTCGAGGCGGCGCGCCTGCTCGTCTGGCAGGCGGCCTGGGCCATCGACAACGGCCGCCGCAACACGAAGCTGGCCGCCTTCGCGAAGGCCTTCGCGGCCGACGTCGCGATGCGCGTCGCGACCGACGCCGTACAGGTCTTCGGCGGGTACGGTTATTCGCAGGAGTACCCGGTCGAAAAGCTGATGCGCGACGCGAAGATCTACCAGATCTACGAAGGGACGAGCCAGATCCAGCGGCTCATCATCGCGAAGGAGATCTTCGATCGCCGGTGATCGCTCGCGGCGGGGGGCCCGGGCAAGGCGCAAGCCCTCGCGATTTCGTTGGCCGCGCCCTTGCAAGGCCGACGTGAAAGCTGGAGGTCACCATGAAACGCAATCCCTTCTCGACCGCATTGCTGGGCCTCGGATCGGGCACCCTTGTTCTGGGACTCATCGCCTGCGCATCGAGCGGCCCTTCCCGCTCCGCGAAGGCGGTCGAGACGATGGAGGAGACCCACGCGGGCCTCGCGAAGGTGCGCACGCAGATCGACCAGACGTTGGCGTCCCTGGGCGAAGTGATGAACGCGAGCCCGGAGCGGCTCCGGCCGACCTACGGCAAGTACAGCAAGGACGTCGACAGGCTGCGAGCCGATGCCGTGGAGACGAAGAAGCGGTTTCAGAGCATGAAGACGAAGAAAAACGACTACATCGCGGTGTGGGGCAGGGAGCAGGGCCGCGTGAGCGACCCGGAGCTCCGGCAGCTCGGCGACTCCCGCCGCTCGGAGGTCAGGGCGAACCTGGACCGGGTCATCGAGTCGCTGACGGTCGCGACCGAGACATTCGACCCGTTCCTGAGCAATCTCGGTGACGTCCAGAAGGTCCTCGGCAACGACCTCACCCCCGCCGGTCAGTCGCTCGTCGGGAACACGGCGGTCGCCCAGGGCGCCAACGAAAAGGGAGCCAGGGTCGCGCAGAGCATCGACGTCGCGCTCCTCGCGCTCTCGAACATGACGGGTCAGATGTCGTCGAGGTCGATGAAGTAGCCGGGAAAACGTGCCGGTCCTGTTAGTCCTTCTTGTCTTTCTTGCCGCCTTTCTCGTCCTTCGGCTCGTGAGCCTTGCCCTGAGGTGAAGCCGCGTCGGGCCCGTGTTTCTCACCCTGCGGCGCCGCCTGCGGGGGTGGCGCCTGGTTCGCAGGCGCCGCGACGTGCGGTGGACGGACGCCCTCGACGCGGGGAGCGGGCGCGTCGTGCCGCTCGCGCGCGGGAGGGGCCGGCTTCGCGATCGACTCCGCAGGCCCCTCCGTCCGGGCGTGCTCCTTCCGCGTATTCGCGGGCTTCACGCGCACGGGCGCCGGCGCGGTCTGCTCACGGGGCACGGCGCGCTCTTTCGCGGCCGGCGAGCCTTCGTGCTTCACCGTCGCCCTCGGCCGCGACGCGGGCGATGCCTCGCGTGCGCCTTTCGGCGCACGCGGCGGCGCGATGAACTTCGCTCTCTCGGCGGCCGGCGCAATCACGTTGCCCCGCCGGCCCCGGAACCCGTCGGCGAGCGGCACGGCCTTCGTGCGCGCGTCCCCGACACTGACTCTCGCGATCTTCCGTTGCGTGGCGCGCTCCACCTGCGCGATCGTAGGGCCGCCGCTCGTCAGCACGCCGCCCGAGGCGGCGAACCGTGTCACGGGCCTGGCACGTGCGAGGAGGGCGGCGTTCCGTGCCGCGGGGAGTCGCACCGTCCCCACGTTCACGCCGACGAACTGCGTCGCGGGCACGAAGATGTACGACGAGCGCGAGACGGTCACCGGGGGCCCGAGGTAGCCGGAGATCCCGACATTGAACGAAGGCGGGACCGGCGCCCATCCGATGTCGCTGTCGCCGACGTACCACGTCACCCACGCCGGAGCCCAGATGGTGCCCGGGATCCAGACCCAGCCGTAGACGCTCGACCAGGCCCACGTGCCGTAGTGGTACGGGTCACCGCCCCACGGGTCGCTCGACACCCAGGTCCAGCCGATCTCGGTGTAGAGCCACTCCCCGTTCAGATAAGGTTGCCAGCTCCGATCGATTCCGCGGGGGCGCCAGCAATGGCCGTAGCTCTTCACCGTGATCCAGTCACCGTGAGGGCGCAGCTCGTCGTAGAAGAACGAGATGCTGACGCTGCCGCTTGCGTCCGCGCGCCGCGGGGGTACCGCGAGGGAAAAAGCGAGGGCGAGGAGGAGGAGGGAGGAAAGACTCTTGCTCATCGTTGATCGCTCCTTGAAAGCCGCCACGATGGGCGACGTGACTCAGCGATCCAGGGCCCCGCGCACCTGCTGCGCGAACACTGCAGCCGTGAAGGGCTTCTGGACGAACGGGAGGCCATGATCGATTCCGGTCTGGTCCACCGCGGATTGTTCGGTGTAGCCGGACATGTACAGCGCCCGGAGCGCGGGTGCCCGAACGCGAAGTCGTTTCAGCAGCTCGGGGCCGCCGCAGCCCGGCATGATCATGTCCGTCACGAGCAGATCGATCGCGTCGGCCTGGGTTCCGAATAGTTTCTCGGCGTCGTTCCCGTTCGACGCCTCCAGAACCCGATAGCCGACTCTTTCGAGGATCCGCTTCGAGAGCTGGCGCACGCCGGCATCGTCGTCGACGAGGAGAATGGTCTCGGTGGCCGGTTTGACGGCGGCGACGAGCGGGCTGACGGATACCAGAGGAGCGTCGCGATCCGCGCGGGGCAGGTAGACCTTGAACGTCGACCCGAGACCGGGTTCGCTGTACACCCAGATATGGCCCTTGCTCTGCTTGACGATGCCGTACGTCGTCGAGAGGCCGAGCCCGGTGCCCTTTCCCGTTCCCTTGGTCGTGAAGAACGGCTCGAACAGCCGCCGCTGCGTTTCCTTCGTCATTCCGCTGCCGGTGTCCGTGATCGCGAGCATCACGTAGTGCCCCGGAACGACCTCCCGCTTGAGAATGGAGGCGGAGCCCAGCTCGACGTCCGCCGTTTCGATCGTCAATTTTCCGCCGTCGGGCATCGCGTCTCTCGCATTGACGACGAGGTTCATCACGACCTGCTCGATCTGGCCCCGGTCCGCGAGCGCCAGGGGAAGATCGGGGGCCAGCGAAAGGGCGACGGTGATGTTCTCGCCGATCAGCATCCTCAGCATTCCGGACATGTCCGTGATGAGCCCGTTCGCGTCGAGCGGCGCGGTGTGCAGGACCTGCTCGCGGCTGAAGGCGAGAAGCTGTTTCGTGAGACCCGCGGCGCGCTCGGCGGCCTTGATGATCTCGCCGAGATCCCCTCCATGCTTCTCGGCGATCGCGACGTCTTCGTTCACGATCGCCGCGAAGCCGAGAATCACCGTCAGAAGGTTGTTGAAATCGTGCGCGACGCCGGAGGCCAGGCGCCCGATCGCATCCATCTTGCCTGCTTGCTGGATCTGCGCCTCGAGGAGTCGCTGCTCCGTGACGTCCTCGACGACGGAGATGAAGAACCGGGACAGATCCTCCGCGTCGCGATGGACGGACGTGTTGACCCGGACATGCACGAACGTGCCGTCTCTCCGCCGGTATTGCTTTTCGTCGGCCGCGTGGCGGTCCAGCGGTCCCACGGCCATCTGACGGGACCATGCGTCCTCGCCGTCCACTTCCTGCCCCTGCACGCTCTCCTGAATCGCAACAGTCAGCAGCTCCTCGCGCGCGTATCCCAGGAGATCGCACAGGCGCTGGTTGACGCGCAGCCAGCGGCCGTCCAGACCCACGTGCACGATCCCGACGGGCGCCGCCTCGAACGTCGATCGGTAGAGACGCAGACTCTCGACGAGGTCGGCCGTGCGCGAGCCCACCTCGCCTTCGAGCTTCCGGCTGTACGTGTCGTAGTAGTCGCCGTAGGCCTTGAGGCGCAGAAGGTTCCGCACGCGCACACGCAGCTCGGCACGATCCACCGGCTTCGTGAGAAAGTCCTCGGCTCCGGCTCTCAGACCGAGCAGCATGGCGTCCCGATCGTCCAGGGCGGTGACGATGATGATGGGAATGTTCTTCGTCGTGGGGTCGGCTTTGATTCGGCCTGCCACCTCGTAGCCGTCCATGCCGGGCATCATGATGTCGAGGAGGATGAGGTCCGGCGGTTGCTTCGCCACGATGGCGAGCGCCTCCTCGCCGCTCGAGGCGCTCTGGATCAGAAATCCTTCCGGCGCGAGCATGACCTCCAGGAGCTTTCTGTTTTTCGCTTCGTCGTCCACGATCAGCACGCGCGCCTGGTGCTCGGGCAGGTCGTGCCGCCGGCTCGTCGGGGGCATCGGAGGCGCGACGCTCATGTGCGCGCCAGCTGTGCCGCGACGGTCGCGAGAAATTCCTGATAGCGCATCGGCTTGGCGATGTAGCCGTCGCAGCCCGCGGCTCGAATGCGCTCCTCGTCGCCCTTCATCGCCAGCGCGGTCAGGGCGATCACCGGGATGGCGCGCGTCGCATCGTCCTTCTTGAGCAGCGCGGTGGCCTGCGAGGCCGTCCATGCCGGGGAGCTGGATGTCCATCAGGATCAGGTCGGGCTGCTCGTCGCGCGCCAGCGTCAGCCCGGCCTCGGCATCCGCTGGCGCTGAGCACCGTCGTGGCCCGCCGACTGCAGCAGGAAGACCGCCAGCGTCATGTTGGCGGGGTTGTCCTCGACGATCAGGACTCTTGGCCATCTCAGGCGGCCAGCTGGCGCCCCGACATGGCCCGCCGGACCTCGGCCGTGAAGCGGTCGCGGTCGAAGTCGGCCTTTTCCATGATCGCCGTCACGTAGCCGTTCAGCCTGGCGCGGTCCTCGGCGGTGATCTGCTTGGCGGTGACCACCAGGATCGGAATCCGCGCCGTGTCGGGGCGTCCGTTGAGCGCCTCCACCACGTCGAAGCCGTTCACGTCCGGCATCATCAGATCGAGCACGATCAGGTCCGGCAGCTCCCGCCGCGCGGCTTCGATCGCCTCGCGGCCGCCGTAGGCGCGCAGCACGGTGCTGGCGAGGCCCGTGATGCGGACGGCGATCAGCTCGACCGCCTTGGGATCGTCGTCGACCACGAGGACCTTGAGCGGCCGGCCCTGGCGAGACGGGAAGCAGGCCGAGATCGACGAGCGACTCGTACAGCTCCTGCCGGGAGATCGGCTTCTGCATGACCGCCGCGGCGCCGAGCGCGAAGCCCTTGTTGCGATCGGCCACGATCGAGATGATCACGACCGGGATGCGCCTGAGCGCCGGCACCTGCTTGATGCGGCTCGAGGAATTCCCAGCCGTCCATGTCGGGCAGCAGGATGTCGAGGGTGATCAGCGACGACCGGCTGCTGCACCGCGAGGACCAGCGCGGCCTCGGCGGAGGCGGCGTGCAGCACCTGGAAGCCCTCCGCCTCGAGCTGCACGCGGATCAGCTCGGCGGACTTGAAGTCGTCTTCCACCACCAGCGCGGTGCGCGCTCCCGCCGGCGCCTCGATCCGTGGAGCGGCCGGCGCCTTGGCCGAGCGTGAGCGTCCGTCCCCGGTCGCCCGGAGCGGCAGCCAGACCGTGAAGCAGGAGCCCTCGCCCACGGCGCTCTCCACCGCCACCGTGCCGCCGTGCAGCTCGGCGAGGAGCTTGACCATGGCCAGGCCGAGTCCCGTGCCCTCGAACTTTCGCGCCAGGCCGCTGTCGATCTGACTGAAAGGCTTGAACAGGCGCTCCAGCTCCTCGGGCGAGATGCCGATGCCGTTGTCGGTGACGCTGATCTCGAGAAACTCCGCGAACTCGTTCTCGGCCAGCGGGAAGCTCCGGCCCGGCCAGGAGCCGGACAGCTGGCCGACCTCGCGCGCGCGGGACGCGGCCGGCGCGCAGGGTCACGTGGCCGCCCTCGCCGGTGAACTTGACCGCGTTGGAGAGCAGGTTGTAGACGATCTGCTTGACCTTGCGCGCGTCCGCCTGAATCGAGCCCAGCTCCTCGGCGGCATCCACCGCGAGGCGGATGCTGGCGGGCCGCGGCCTTCTCCCTGATGATGGACAGGCTGTTCGCGAACAGCGAGGACACCTGCACCGGCTCGAGGTCGAGCGTCATCTTGCCGGCTTCCACCTTGGACAGGTCGAGGATGTCGTTGATCAGCGAGAGCAGATGCTTGCCGCTGCTGAAGATGTCGCCGATGAACCCGCGCTGCTGATCGGTCAGCTCGCCCATCAGGCCGTCCCTGAGCACCTCGGAGAAGCCGATGATGGCGTTCAGCGGCGTCCGCAGCTCGTGCGACATGTTGGCGAGGAACTCGGACTTCATGCGGCTCGCGTCTTCCAGCTCGACGTTCTTCTGCTGCAGCGTCTGCTCGAAGCGCTTCAGCTCCGTCACGTCGCGCGCCGCGGCGAACACGCCCTGCAGGCTCCGGTCGCGGTCGTGGAAGGTGGTCGCGTTGTACGACACCACGGTGAGCGTGCCGTCCCGGGCGCGCGCGGTGAGCTCGTAGTTGGTGACCTTGCCTTCGCTCAGCACGCGGTTGATGCCCGCCTCGGCCCGGTCCGGATCGGTGAAGTAGTTCTTGAACGGCGCGCCGATCAGCTCGTCGCGCGTGCATCCCGGTCAGCGCCTCCGTCTGCTTGTTGACGTCGGTGATGATGCCGCGCGGATCGGTGGTCATCAGCGCGTCGATGTTGGATTCGATGAGCGAGCGCGTGTAGAAGTGCTGGTCGCGCAGCCGCTGATCGAGCTTCTTCCGCTCCTCTTCGACCTGCTTGCGCGCGGTGTTGTCGGTGCCGATCAGCAGGTAGCCGATGATGGCGTCCTGCGCGTCGCGCAGCGCCGTGACCGACACCACCGCCGGGAAGCGGCTCCCGTCCTTGCGGATGTAGGTCAGCTCGTAGATGTCCTCGATCCCGCGCGAGGCCTTGAAGACCAGGGCCTCGAACCCCGGCGCGATCGGCGTGCCGAGCTCGACGCTCAGCGCCTTGGCGCGCGCGATCACTTCCTGCGGATCGGAGATGTCGGCCGGCGTGATCTTGTTCATCACCTCGGCGGCCGCGTAGCCCAGCATCCGCTCGGCGCCGACGTTGAAGATCTGGATGACGCCCTTCGCGTCGGTCGCGATGCTCGAGAAGTTGGCGCTGTTGAAGATCGCGCTCTGCAGGGCGCCCGCCTTGAGCAGCGCCTCTTCCGCCTGCTTGCGCGCGGTGTTGTCGGTGCCGATCAGCAGGTAGCCGATGATGGCGTCCTGCGCGTCGCGCAGCGCCGTGACGGACACGACCGCGGGGAACCGGCTCCCGTCCTTGCGGATGTAGGTCAGCTCGTAGATGTCCTCGATGCCGCGCGACGCCTTGAAGACCAGGGCCTCGAAGCCCGGCGTGATCGGCGTGCCGAGCTCGACGCTCAGCGCCTTGGCGCGCGCGATCACTTCCTGCGGATCCGAGATGTCGGCCGGCGTGATCTTGTTCACGACGTCGGCGGCCGCGTAGCCCAGCATCCGCTCGGCGCCGACGTTGAAGATCTGGATGACGCCCTTCGCGTCGGTCGCGATGCTCGAGAAGTTCGCGCTGTTGAAGATCGCGCTCTGCAGGGCCCCGGTCCTGAGCAGAGCTTCCGCGTGCCGGATGGCCTGGTTGCCGCCGGACGCTTCCACGGCGACCTTTTGACTCGAGGAGATGTGGCCTCCGTTCATCGCGCTGAAGTGGGAGGGGAACGGGTCCGGACTGCCGCCACTTCAACCGGTTCTTTGGTCGACGGTGCAACAAGGGTGCCAAACATCGCGTGCACCTGATCGAGGCGGATCGGGCGCCTTCGGAAGCGTTTGCCGGTTTCCTCAGAAAAACATGCCGATTCGAGGCAGATGGCTCACGAGAGGCTTTCTAAAGGCTCCAGCTCGCGAAGACGCGCCACTCGGACTGCGTCTTGGGAGCTTCCTGGAAGCCGCCGGAGTAAGTCGTCCTGCGGCTGTACCACGAGTAGCCGGCTCCAGCGCCCAGTGACCGGGTGAGCGGGACCCGCCCCGAGGCGCGGAAGAACTGCAGCGTGCTGCTGGAGGAGCTCCCGTTCGCGGTGCGAGCGTATGCGACGCCGTAGCCGAGCCTGACGATCTCCCACTCTCTCCGATAGAGACGGGCGGCAACGCGGAACCCGCCGCCGGGCGCGTAGTCGTAGGTCCGGCCCGTCTCCGGGTTCAGGAAGTCCGTCGTCCGGATGCCGGCGAGCGGAAACGCGATCGCGGTGACGTCCGTGCTGGCCTTGAGGTCCGGCCGAAGGTTGTACCGCGACAGCAGCCCGACGCTGAAGATCTGCGCGGCGAAGACCTGGGACTCGTTGTTGAAGTACTCGTACTCCTGAAAGACGCCGAGGATGTGCCGCGCCCGCGCAGCCGGGTCGCCCAGCTCCCACCCCTTCAGGACTCCCCGTCCCTCGACCCGCGACACGCCTCCCGACGTGTTGATGTCGGCCTCGAGCCAGAACGTGTCGAACGGTTTGCGTATCTCACCGGCGAACGCGTCGCCGTAGACCGCGGAAACGGAGATGACGGCCTGGTTCGGATCGGCGACTCCGCCGCCGATGTGCCGGTAGCCGAGATCGCCGACCACGCTGAAGCGGCTCGGGAAGCGCTCGTCGGGGTTCGGGAACTGCCGCGTCATCTCTCCGTGCACGAGCCGGTTGAACCCCCCCATCGGATCCACGACCACGCCGGCAAGCTCGCGCCAGAAGCGCGTGAAGCCAGTCGCCTGGTTGTCGCGGAGCATCACGCCGAGGCGGTGAGCCATCTCGCCCGCGGGACATGCCTCCGAACGTGGTGTTTACGATGTCGTTGATCGAAGGCTGGGTGTTTTCCATGCAGCATTCCCACAGAAAGCTGCCCGCCAGCGTGAACGCGCCCGATTCCCAGTAGCCGTAGCCGTTCGACCTCGCGGCGTTGAAGTAGAGGCTGCCGTGGAACGGGTGCGCCGCCTGGTTCGTGTTGAAGTCGTCGCGGTCGTAGCCGAAGCCGTCCTTGAAGTTCTCCTTCACGCTCGCGATGGAGATGAACGCGAAGTCGTCCTTCGCGACGTACCGGTCATAGGCCCAGGGCAGGAATTCCACCAGGGCGACCTCGCCCGCGGCCGTGAAGAAACGCTCCGGCGGCGCCGGGCGCCTCGACGGCGCCGCGAGGACGGCGGTGGAGCCCGGTGTCGCCGGAGCGGCCGGGAGATCCCAGATTCGCGCTCCTCCGAACCGGTACGCGAGCCCGCCAGTGACTTCGCTGCTCGAGTAGAGGTCCGTCGTGAAGCCGTAGCAGCCGATGCTTCCGCAGACGACCGTGCTGGTCCCCGGGCTGGCGCTTCTCCAGCGATAGCGGCCGTCGACCCGGAGCGCGAGGCGGTCGCTCAGGTAGAGCTTGGCGCCGAGCGCGACGTTCGCGACGAACCGCGTGTCCGGTTTCGTCGCGACGCCCGGGACGAACGGGTGAAGCGTCATGGCGCCCACCCCGAGCCCCATGTAGCCGCGCATCCGGCCCGTGCCGAATCCGTAAAGGCCGTTGAGCTCGTAGGTGTTCACGTCGATCGGCGCCGACGGCGCGAGGGAGGCGCCCGTCGACGGGTCGACCGCGTCGAGGCGGGCGCTGGCCCTCGACAGGGTCACTTCGAGACTGAACGTGCGATCGACGCTGAAGGCTCCACGCAGGCCGAACGCGGCCGATGTGCCGATCTCGATGTCGGTGCTCGGGTTCCGGAAGGTCCGGCTCCCGAAGTAACCGCCCGCGAAGGCACCGACCTCCCACCGGCCGGTGTCCTGCCCCACGGCCGGACGCGCCTGAAGGGCGGCCGCTCCCGAGAGGAGGGTCATCGCGACGCGCCACGCGAATCCGGATGCGTGATACCGCTGTCGAGTCTTGAAACTCATTTTGCTTCCTCGAGAAGGCCAGCCTTCAGAAGTCGAGACTCGCGGAAAAACCGAACGTGCCGCCGCCCAGAACGGGAAGGATCGTGAGGCGAGCGCCCGCGCTCTCCGGCTCCTTCTGTCCCGAGCGAAGCTTTCGGTTGAAGTGGACGACGGAGCGGCCGACCAGCGTGCCGATCGCCGCGCTCGCGACGACGTCCGACGCGAAGTGCTTGCCCCGCTGGACGCGAACGTAAGCCGTCACCGCGGCCGCTCCGTACGCCGTGACCTTCACCCAGAGCTGGTCGTAGGACGTCGCGATCACCGATGCGACGGCAAACGCCTGGGTCGCGTGACCCGAGGGAAACGAGCGTCCTCCGAACGGATGGAACGCATATTCGCCCTGTCCCGCCGTCGGCCGCTCGCGCCCGACGAGCGTGGAAAGGACCGGCGTGAGCATCCCGCTCGCGATCAGGCTGGCCGACAGTCCGTCGAAGAAGACGTTCTTCGCCTTCGTGTCGTGTCCGATCGCGCCGGCCAGGTAGAACCCTCCGAGGAGCACGAACGAGCGGGCGTCGCCGAGCCCCTCGAGCGTGTCCCCGAAGAAACCGAGCGTGGACCCGCGTTCGCGCGCCGCGTCGCTCACGGCGCTGTCCGCCAGCGTCAGCGCCGCGACCGCCGCCGTGGACGCCGCCAGCAGAGCCCACTCGCGGCCTCCCCAGCGGAACGGCGACCCGAGGACGTGCCCCGTGTCGAGGAGCACCATCTTCGGGAACGACGGCGGGCTGGACGGCCGGGCCACTTCGTGGGGAGCGGGTACGTCCGCGCTCGACGCGCTGATCGGCGGCCCGGTCTCCTGCGCGCTCCCGCGCGATGCCGCCAGGACCGCGCCGGCCAGGAGCGTCACGCGGAGATGGGCTCGCCTCGACCGTGGGTAATTGATCATTTCCTCTTCAGGTACCTGCGTTCGAAACGCAATTTCCAGGCCAGAGAGTGGGGCGAAGCCGGGGAGAATCGGAGGTCAGGGCACGAGCTGCGAGGCGCGCACGATGAACCGGTCCGGCGCGCGCCCCAGGTAACCGAACGGATAGCACGTCACGAGCGTGAGGGAGGCGCCGCTCGTCGGATCGAGAACGCGCATCGCCCCCGGCGCGACCACCTCGGTCGAGTCCACGCGATACTCGTAGCGGCGGCCGGCCGTGCGGATGCGAATCGTGTCGCGGACCTGGATGTGCCGCAGCGCGCGGAAGAAAGAATCGCGATGCCCCGCGAGCGCCATGTTGCCGAGCTCGCCGGGCCGCGCCGTCCCGGGAATGTGTCCCACCGCGATGGAGAGCGTCGTGTCGTCGTCGCCCTCCCGCACGATCGCGGAGACGCCGATCCGCGGGATCTCGATCCGGCCGAGGACGAGCGGATCGGCGTCGAGAGAACGCGTGTTCGGTACGGAGGACGCCGACGCCGACGGAGATTCGGGACCGGGCGTCGACGCGGCCGCACCCCGCTCCATGTCGGAAAAGGCGCGCCCCTGGCGCGCCTGGTAGTCCAAAGTGCCGACGACCGAACCAAGGGCTCCGCCGAGGAGCGAGACCCCGATCACGCAGAGGGCGATCTCGGCCCGGCGGAACCAGCGCACGAGGTGCGACCCTGTCACGCCGCCCGGTTCGTGAGAGCGCGAAGTCCGAAAGCGCCGCCCAGAGACAGGAGCCCGAGCGCCGCGAAGAGCGGAACGTGGCTCGCGGTCGCCGGCAGCTCCTTGGCGGGACGGGCCTCCGCCACGACAGCGGCAGGCGCCGGCTCTTCGTACGGCTTCATGCTCTGATCCGGCGTCACGACCGTGAGGGTCGCGGTCTTGTATTCCGGCTCCGTCACGGCGTCAGGAATCGCGATCACGGGCTCCTTGGCGACCGCGGCGAGCTGCATGGCGCGCTGTTTGTGATAGACGATGTCCTGGCCGTTCGCCGTGTCGCGCGCGAACCACGTCCGAAGCGCCCTGTGCTGGCCCGGTTCGGTCGCGTAGTAGGTGTAGCGGCTCGCGGGGATCTCCTCTCCCGGCCGGACCGGGTGCGGCGTCGCGAGGACGTTCGCGAAGACCTTCGTCTGTTCCGGGTTCGTCACCTGAATCACGTTGCGGTCGGAGGTGAGCGCCACGACCTTGATGAGGTACGTTCCGGGCTGCAGAGTGAAGCTCCCGACGTCGAGCGGCTCCGCCACGGTGAATGTCGAGTTTTCCTTTTCGGTCTGCGCGGATGCGACGGGCGCGGATGCGACTCCGACGAGCGTCGCGAACGCGCCGAGGGCCAAACAGGTCATCAGCTTTTTCATCTCAAAACCTCTTTCTTTCTCTTGTTGGACGTTGGAAAAACCGGAGACGGTCCGGCGACCGATGAGTCGGGAGCGGAGTCGCGGA
Source organism: Thermoanaerobaculia bacterium (assembly GCA_963809425.1). Lineage (GTDB taxonomy): Bacteria > Acidobacteriota > Thermoanaerobaculia > UBA5066 > UBA5066 > Fen-183. The sequence goes on along the minus strand of CAWEJK010000013.1, from coordinate 61,043 downwards.
GCTCAGCCGAGAAGGTTGATGACCTTCTTGACGCCGTGGATCGAACGGGTCTTCTCGATTGCGGCCCTGGAGACATCGGGGTTGTCGAGCTTGCCGCGGAGGCTGACGACTCCGTCGACGACCTCGACCTCGATCTTGAGCGCGTTCTTTCCGATCTCGGCCAGAAGGATGCTCTTGACCTTCAGTTCGAGGGCCACGTTCTTCACCGAGGCTTCGCTGGCGGCCACCGGACCAGAGGCGTCCTTGACCGTCACCTTGTTGTCGACCTTCTTGATCCCCTCGACCGACAGGGCGACCTGCTCGGCGAGCCCCTGGCTGGGTGACTTCGCGACCTCGCCTGTCAGGGTTGCCGTCTCTCCGGAGACGGAGACCTTGATGCGAAGGGCGTCGACGCCGAGCTTTTCGATCAGCTTGGCCCTGACGGAGGTGGCATTGAGCGCCTCGGAGACCTCCGTCTCGCGCTCGCCCGCCGCACTCGCCGGCGACGCGGTGAGAAGCCACGTGAGGGAGAGGGCCGCTGCGAGGATTGGAACAAAGTTCTTTTTCACGTTCTGAGTCTCCTGCTTGATATCCCAGCGCAATTCCCCTGCCAGAGTGCGCGGGCTGTTTCAGGGCTCGCCTGACCGAGCGGGGGAGAGTGCAGGCGCCCGCGGCATGGAATAACTTTCCAAGCTGGCTTCGCCTTTGCGTCTCTCGACCGAGAAGGAGTCAGCATGGGGCCCGCGGGCAGACCGCTGCATCTCCTCGCCTTCCTCTGTGCGCTCGCCTGCCCGGGCGCGGCGGAGGAGAACGTGGCTCCCGGCACCCCCATCGTGGCGGTACGGATCGACCGGCACGACGTCTTCGATCTGGACGACCCGTCCACCTCGGCGTGGCCCTATCGCTGGGTCGACGCCCTGCACATCGTCACCCGCGAGGACTTCATCCGATCCCTGCTGCTCTTCCAGGTCGGCGACCGCCTCGATCCCGTGCGAATGGCCGAAAGCGAGCTCATCTTGCGAGGCACGGGTTTCCTCAACCCCGTGAACATCTCCGCGCGGCCGGTCCCCGGCGGGGCCGAGGTGGTGGTCGAGACCCACGACCAGTGGACGACCGGCATTTCCGTCAGCTTCGGTATGTCCGGGGATCGGAGGACCGCCGGCTTCGGCCTCTGGGAGGACAACGTCCTCGGCATGGGGAAGAGCCTGCTTTTCGACGTCACGTCGGACCCCGAACGGACTTCGACGAAGTTTCGCTACAAAGACCTCACGTTCCTCCACAGTCGCTGGCAGCTCGCGCTCGAGCACCAGTCGTCCTCCGACGGATCGACGGACCACCTTCTGGTCGAGTACCCGTTTTTCTCCCTGACGACGCCGCGAGCCGGTGGCGTCGAGTGGAGGCGGGATCAGTCCCTGAAGTACCTTTGGTCGGACGGGGAACGGCGTGTCACGGGCGACGCGAACACACGCGACTGGGAAGTCTGGGGCGGGCTCCGGCTGCCGGGCAGCGGCATCCGCACGAACCGTCTCATCGCCGGAGCGTTCGGCGAACGAGCGCTCTTCCGGAACTGGCATGGCGTCGACGGCTCGCTCTACCCTCAGCCCCGGGATCGCAACCTCGTGGGCGGCGAGGTGGGCTGGGAGCACACGACGTTTCGCTGGAAGCTCGTGCGCGGGTTCCGCGCCTGGCTCAGGCAGGAGGACCTGCCGCTCGGGCCGAACTGGAAGGTCACGACCGGACTCTCGCTGCCGTTCTTCGGCGGCGACAGCGTGCGGCTGCGCTACCGGGGAACGTTCGAAGCGGGCCAGTACGCGGGGCGGACCTACACCTGGCAGCGCGCCGACCTCTCGGGACGAGTCGAGAGCCGCGGCCTGGGCAACGCGATCACGCACCTCGAGGCCGGGGGCGCCATCACCGGTTCGGCGGGCCTGAGGGTCCGCGTCGCCGCCGACCTCGGCTACGCCGTCGATCGCGAGAGGCAGCTCACCCTCGGCGCCGACGCCGGCCTGCGCGGCTACGACCCCAATACCTTCGACGGCACCTCACGGGTGGTGGCCAACATGGAGTGGCGGCATCGCATCACCGGCGAGCTGCTCCACATCGCGGCGCTCGGTCTCACGGGGTTCGCCGATGTCGGAAAGACCTGGGGAGCGCGGGTCGGGCCGTCCACCGAAGGGTGGCGCGGCGACATCGGCGTGGGCATGCTCGTCGAGCTCACGCGCGCGTCTCTCGTTCGCATCCTCCGCCTCGAGGTTGCGCTTCCCGATCGCGGCGGAAAGCCCATCTACCTCGTCACGACAGATTCGCTGTTCTGAACGGGCGCCCCCCGGAGTGCCGGTCGAGGGGCGCGCGACGTCCAGAACTTCCGGACCTGCTCGGGCTATTTCTTGATGGCGTTGCCGAGACTCGTCAGGGCCTCGCCGACTTTGCGGCGCGCCTTTCCGAGACCCTCCTCGACCGTGCCCGCGGCGCGCTGGAGGGAACCCTCCTGCTCCATCTTCTTGTTGCCCGAGAGGATCCCGACGGCTTCTTTCACCTTCCCCTTGGCCTTCTTCACTTTCCCGTCGACTTCCTGCTGTCTCATGGTGTCTCCTTCATCATCGGGCACTCCATCGCCCCCTGCGCGCCGTGCATGTGCATGTGATGGGCCGTGTGCGCCATCGTCCCGTGTTGCATCTCCATCATCATCGAGCGGGAGGCCTTGCGCTGGGCGACGAGCTCGTTGATGACGGCCGCCATCGGCTTCTCCATGGCGTCGACCTCTTTGGACCCCTTCGCGGCGTTCATCTCGGCCACGAGCTTGTCCAGAGTCGCGTCCATCGCCTGGAGCTTGGCGTGCATCTCGTGCTTCTTGGCCATCATCGCCTCGCACTCCGCCTTCATGTCGGCGGCGTGCGTGGCCTTCGCGGCACCGGCCTTGTGGTGGCCGGTCGTGGAGGCCGCCTGAGGGCTCTTGGCGGCCGGGGTGGACCCGGCGGGCGGAGGCGTCTGGGCGCCCGCGCTCACGGCCAGCGCGAGCGCGGTGGCGGCGACGACGCCCGGAAAGAGAGCCCTGAAATGGTGCGTGGTCATGGTCGTGTTCCTCGTTGCGGCCCTGGGGACCGCGCGCTTGGGCGCCTTCGGAGTCGTGAGGCGCGGCTGAAAATGCGGCTACTTCTTCGTGCGGGCGAAGAGCAGGACCCCGCCGACGACGATCGCCGCCACGCCGGCCCACACCGGCACGTTGACGGTCTCCTTCTCCTTGACCGCAAACTCGATCGGTCCGATCTTCGTTCGATGCGTGTCCTTCGTGTAGGTGAAGCCGCCGTACAGGAGCGCGAGGACGCCCGCGACGATGAGGACGAGAGCGACACCTTTGAACCTGTCCATCTGCGTGCCTCCTTCGGCGCGGCCTCGACCGTCCCGAACCCGCGGCCGGTGGGGAATCGGGAGCCGCTGCGATACGACGCTGTGACGAGGATCGCAAACATCGTGCCGACGTGAGGCAGTCGCGGCCGCGTGATCGGTGCGGGCGCTCGCGCGAGCCGGCACGCTTTACCGGTTTCCCGGGAAAAACGTGCCGACGTCTCGTGGGCGGCCTTCAGGGCGACCCGCCGGCGGTTCGCCTTCGCCCGCCACGTTGACGATCTGATCGTTCGAGCAATATCCTGTTTTTCGAGGCCCCCTGATGCCTGACCCGATCCGCGTCCTGCTCGTCGACGCCGACGAAGGCGGCGCCGCCGAGTTGCGCGACATGATCGCGGGGATGGCCGCTCCCGCGAACGTGGAGCGGGTCGCGACCTTCGACGCGGGGCTCGAGTCGATGACGGCGCGCCGCTACGACGCCCACCTCGTGGCCTGCCGGCTCGACACGAAGAGCGGTGTCGAGCTTCTCCGCGCCTATCGAGAGTCCGGCGGCGCCGGTCCCGTGATCCTGATCGCGGACGAGCCGAACAGAGCCGAGGACCTCGCGGCGATGGAGAGAGGAGCCGCGGACTACCTCGTCAGGGATGGTCTCGACGCGGCGCACCTCGAGCACGCGATCCGATACGCGGTCGAGGCGTCACGGCGCGCGGCGAAACTCCTCCGCGTTCGCGACGAGCTGGAGACCCGGGTCGCCGAGCGGACCGACGCGCTCGAGACGATGAACGAGGCGCTCGGGGCCGAGGTGGCCGAGCGGCGCGCGGCCGAGCGCGCGCTGCGCGAGGTGGACCGCCGGAAGGACGCGTTCCTCGCCACCCTCGCGCACGAGCTCCGGAACCCGCTCGCGCCGCTCTCGAGCGCGGCCGAGATCCTGTCGCGGACGGGCGACGCACCCGAGGAAGCGGCAAGGCGCGAGCGCGCTCTCAACGTGATCGGGCGGCAGGTCGAGCACATGGTCCGCCTGATCGACGACCTTCTCGACATCTCGCGCATCAAGCACGGGAAGCTGGAGCTGCGCCGTGCCCGGGTGCCCCTCTCGGCCCTCGTCGAGAGCGCGCTCGAGACGAGCGGGCATCTCCTCACCCGTCGGCGGCACGCATTCGAGCTCGTCGTGCCCGAGACGCCGGTGTTCCTGCACGCCGATCCGATGCGGCTCGCGCAGCTCCTGTCGAACCTCCTTTCCAACGCCGCCAAATACACCGAGCCGGGCGGGCGGATCCGCCTCGAGGTCGTGCGAGACGGCGAGTGGATCGTCGCGTCGGTCGATCGACTCCGGCATCGGGATCCCGGCGGCGCACCTCGCGCACGTCTTCACGATGTTCGGGCAAGGGCACCGGGCGCACGAGCCGGTCTACGGAGGGCTCGGGATCGGCCTCGCTCTCTCGAAGGGCCTCGCGGAGCTGCACGGCGGCAGTCTGACCGCGGCGAGCGAGGGGGAGGGCAAGGGGAGCGTCTTCACGCTCCGCCTCCCGTGCGCGGCCGACGACACGGCCGCTCCCCAGGCCACGCCGGCCTGCGCCGAGCGCGACACCGCCGCCGCGCCGGATCCTCATCGCCGACGACAACGTGGACGCCGCTCTCACGCTTGCCGAGCTCCTGACCCTCGAGGGTCACGAGACGCACGTCGCGCACGACGGCCCGTCCGCCGTCGACGCGGCGCGGCGCATGAGCCCCGACGTCGCGATTCTCGACATCGGCCTGCCGGGGTTCGACGGCCTCGAGGTGGCGCGCCGCCTCCGGAAGGATCCGAAGCTGAGAGAAGTCGTCCTCGTCGCGCTCTCCGGCTGGGTCCACCCGGACGATCTGGCACGATCCCGCGAAGCCGGCTTCGACCATCACCTCGCGAAGCCGGTCGAGCTCAAGCGTCTCGAGCTGGTCCTCGTGGAGGAGCGGGGTGGTCGAGGCCGTAATGCTTGAGCCGGTTGTAGACCGTCTTGAGGCTGATGCCGAGGAGCTCGGCCGCCGTCTTCCTGTCGCCTTTCACGGCCTCCAGTGTCGCGATGAGCAGCTTGCGTTCGACGTCCTCCAGCTTCTCTCCGACGCGCACCGGCACGGCGGGCCATGACTCCCCGGCCTGGTCCGCCGCCGGCTGCGGCTCGACGGGGCGCGGCGCGCCGAGGACCGACTCCACCGCCTCGGCCCGAATGGCCGGCGGGTCGCTCAGGACATAGGCCCTGTGCACGGCGTTCCGGAGCTCGCGCACGTTGCCGGGCCAGTCGTGCCTGTCCAGGACGTCGAGCGCACGGGGCTCGAACGACGTGATGCCGCGCCGCTCCTTCTCCCCGACCTCCGAAAGGAAATGGCTCGCGAGAGCCTGAATATCCACCTTGCGCTCGCGCAAGGGCGGCATGACGAGCGGAAAGACGTTCAGCCGATAGAAGAGGTCGGGTCGGAACGACCTGCTTTTCACCGCCTCCGCCAGGTTGCGGTTCGAGCTCGCGACGAGGCGGACGTCGACGTCCAGCTCCTCGTTTCCGCCGACCCGCCGGAAGGCGCGTGTGTCGAGGACACGAAGGAACTTCACCTGCAGCTCGGGCGGCATCTCCGTCACCTCGTCCAGGAAGAGAGTTCCTCCATGGGCCATCTCGAAGGTGCCGGCACGGCGCCGCTCCGCCCCGGTGAAAGCACCCTTCTCGTGCCCGAAAAGCTCGCTCTCGACGAGCGTCGGCGAGATCGCGCCGCAGTTGACCGCGACGAACGGTCCTCGAATGCGGCGCGAGAGGGCGTGCACGGTGCGGGCCGCGACCTCCTTGCCCGTACCGCTCTCCCCGGTGATCATCACGGGCGCTTCGGACCCCGCGACGCGGGCGATCAGACGGAAGACCTCCTGCATCGCGGGTGATCGGCCGACCATCTCCCCGAGCCGGCCAGCGGCCGCCGGCTCGGGGTGCGCCTCGGCGAGTGAAACGTGATGCTCCGAAAGGCGCCCGAGAGCCGACGCGAGGAGGGCGGGCTTGAGCGGCTTGAGGAGGAAGTCGTACGCGCCGGCCCGCATCGCCTCGACTGCGGCCAGGATCGAGCCTTTCCCCGTCAGGACGAGGACGGCCGAATCCGGCCGAGCCGCCTTCGCGGCGCGCACGACGTCGAGCCCGTTCCCGTCCGGCAGCCCGAGGTCCGTGATGCAGACGTCCGGAGCTCCACGGGTCAACGCGGCGCGCGCGTCGGCCACCGAGCCCACGGCGGATGTCTCGTATCCGAGCTCCTGGATGAGGTCGACGAGCGATGCCCGGACCCCCGGCTCGTCCTCCACCACGAGGACCCTCACGATTCGTCCTCCGGACCGGCAGCCGCGATCGGCCACGAGAAGAGCGCCACGAAGCGCCCGCCGCGCTCTTTCAGCTCCAGGCGACCGCCGTCGGCTTCGACGGCTGCGCGGGCCACGAACAGCGCTTCCGCTCCCTCGACCCCGGGAGGGAGATCGAGGAGCCGCTCGGGACGTCCATCGACTGTCACCCGCGACCCTTCGAGAACCAGCGTCACCCGCCCGCTCTCGAGTCCCGCTCGTCCGATCGGCGGAGGGACGCCGTCGCCTCTCGTGGCGAACGACGCGACACTCTGGATCGCCTCGGCCGACGCCCTGTGACGCAGCGGCAGGCGCGGAAGGTCCGCCGTGCCGTCGGGGAGGGGAACGCCCGCGGTGCGGCAGACCTCGCCGAGAGACGTCTCTTCAGGCCGCTCGCCGACGATCTCCGCGAGGCGAAGCAGGAGGTCGAGGAGGCGGTTCGCGGAGCCCAGATCGGCCTTCGCGGCCCGCACCCGCTCGACGATCCACGACGGATCGGCACCGGACGGCGTCTGGATGCGCCGCTCCACGAGGTCGAGCTTCAGCGCGGCGGCCGAGAGCGGGTCGGCGAGGGCATGCCGGAGAGCACGCAGGGTACGGGCGGACTCTCCGGCCGGTTCGGGATGCGACGCTGCGTCCATGTCGACGAGCCGCGAAACTAGCACACCGGCACGGAGCGCACCTCGTTCCACGGCGAGCCGCGGGTCACGCCGCGAGGCTGACGAGCATGGCGGAGAGCTGCGCGACGTGTCTCTGCTGCCGCGGGATCAGCTCGAGCTCGACGAGCTCCCGGGCGTCATCGTCGAGCGAGCCCAGGGAGGCCTCGTACTCGGCGAGACCGCGCTTCTCGACCGAGAGAAGCGCGCCCACGAACTCCCTGCTCTTCAGCGCGGGCGAGTGTCCGTTGCCGTCGAGAGCGGCGGAAACCGAGTCCTCCCAGGGGTCCGCCAGGACGACGGGCGCTCCTCCCCGGGCATGGACGGTTCCCTGGAGAACCGCGACCGTGCGCTGGTGCTCGGACGCGAGCTTCAGAAGATGGTCGCTGTCGACGACCGCCTTCTTCTTGAGCGTGCTCAGGGCCCTCTGGTATCCGGCCACCGCGGCGAGTTCGATACGAAGGAGAGAGTTGAGTCTGTCCAGCACGAACTAGCCAAGAGCACGCAGCATGCCAGCCCCCGGTCGCCGTATTTGCTGGCCTTCCCGATGCATTCAGCGTTTGAATGCAGCCCGATCGACATCGCGGCCGGTAATCTGTACATGACGGGATTACATCGCCTCGTGGCAAAAGCCGTGCTTCGCAGAACCGTGCGCACTCCCGCGGGGGGCGGCCCCGTGAAACTCCCCCGCGAGGGAGGCGTATGAACGGGGATCTCAGCGTCGGAGAGAGGAGTGCACCATGGCCGAAGTCACGTCACATGCGCCCGGGGCGTTTTCCTGGGTCGAGCTCGGAACGACGGACCAGAACGCCGCGAAGGAGTTCTATGGAAAGCTCTTCGGCTGGGCTTTCCGGGATCAGGACATGGGCCCCGGCGGTGTCTACACGACCTTCACTCTGAAGGGGAAGGCCGTCGGGGCGGCGTACACGCTGGATCCGAAGACTCACGCCGGCGTGCCGGCCCACTGGATGCTCTACGTCGCGACGGCCGATGCCGACGCGACGGCCCGGCGCGCCGCCGAGTTGGGCGGGAAGTTGACGGCACCCGCCTTCGACGTGATGGACTACGGGCGGATGGCCGTCCTGACGGACCCCACCGGCGCGACGCTTTCGGTCTGGCAGGCGAAATCGCACCACGGTCTCGAGGTCATCGACGAGCCCGGCGCCTTCTGCTGGGGTCAGCTCAACACGACCGACACCGCGAAGGCCGAGAAGTTCTACACGGCCCTCTTCGGCTGGGCGGCGAAGACCGGCTCGGACGGCGGAATGACCTACACCGAGTGGATCACGGGTGGAAAGCCGATCGGCGGGATGATGACGCTTCCTCCGGGCGCCGGGGGACCGCCGCACTGGCTTTCCTACTTCGCCGTCGCCGATTGCGACGCGGCCGCGGCGCTCGCGGCGTCCCTGGGAGCGACGACGTACGTGCCGCCGACCGACATCCCGGGGATGGGCCGGTTCGCGGTCTTCGCGGACAAACAGGGGGCGACCTTCGCGGTCTACAAGGGGTAGGACGAGCGGAGGCGAAAATAGTCTGCGGGCGTTTGTCGATTCCGGCCGCCCTCGTTCGTCGTGAAGATGAAGCCGGGGAGGGGGAGCCCGACCCAGGCCTCCGGAACGACGAAAGGAGATTCAGATGCGATTCATGATCATCGTCAAGGCGAACAAGAGCTCGGAGGCGGGCGTGATGCCGAGCGAGAAGCTGCTCGCCGACATGGGGAAGTTCAACGAGGAGCTCGTGAAAGCGGGCGTCATGCTCGCCGCCGAGGGACTTCAGCAGAGCTCGAAGGGGGCGCGCGTCCTGTTCTCCGGGAGCAAGCGCACCGTGGTCGACGGGCCGTTCACGGAGACGAAGGAGCTGATCGCCGGCTTCTGGCTGTGGCAGGTGAAGTCGAAGGAGGAGGCGATCGAGTGGGTGAAGCGCTGCCCGAACCCCCATGAAGGCGATTCCGAGATCGAGATCCGGCAGGTCATGGATATGGAGGACTGGGGCGAGCTCACGCCCGAGCTGCAGAAGATGAAAGACCGTCGCGAAAAGTTCGCGAAGCAGGCGAAGGGCTGACCTCGCGCCGCGGGGCGAAGATCGCCTGGTTCAAGGACCCTGCCGGGAATATTCTCTCCGTTCTCGACGGACAGTAATGAAAGCGAGGAACGACATGCCCGTGAAGAAGAAGACGACGAAGAAGGCTTCCTCGAAGAAGAACAAGCCCTCGAAGAAGACGAAGGCTCCGCCGAAGAAGGCCGGCGTGAAATCGGGTGCTCTGAAGATGTCCTCGGTGACGCCCGGCATTACCGCGAACGACCTGGAGAAGAGCCTCGCCTGGTACCGGGACGTCGTCGGGTTCGCCGTCGAGGAGCGCTGGGAGCGGGAAGGAAGGCTGGCCGGGGTCCAGCTCCGGGCCGGCGACGTCGCCTTCATGCTCGGGCAGGACGACTGGAAGAAGGGCCGCGACCGGAAGAAGGGCGAGGGTTTCCGCCTTTATTGCCTGACGACGGGGGACATCGACGCCTTCGCGAAGGGCATCGTGGCGCGCGGCGGGACGCTCGACCACGAGCCGACCGACCAGCCATGGGGCATGCGCGACTTCGCCCTGACCGATCCCGACGGATTCAAGCTCACGATCGCGAAGGAGACGAAGAAGAAGCGGTAGCCCGCAAGGCGCGCGGCGCGCGGGAGTCCGGCAGGGGCGGAGGACGATGCTCTAATCGGCCGTCGTGTCCTCCGAGACGCATGCCCGGATCGACGCCATCTGGCGAATCGAATCGGCCCGGATCATCGCCGGGCTGGCCCGTATCGTGGGTGACGTCGGTCTCGCCGAGGATCTCGCGCAGGACGCGCTCGTCGCCGCTCTGGAGAAATGGCCTCAGTCGGGCGTGCCGGACAACCCCGGAGCGTGGCTGACGACCGCGGCGAAGAACCGGGCGATCGACCACATGCGGCGCGGTCGGCGCGCCGAGCAAGCGCAGGCAGAGATCGGCCGCGAGCTCGACGCCGGGCGCGAGAGAGCCGTGCCGGATCTCGAGGCGGCCTTGGACGACGACATCGGGGACGACCTCCTGCGGCTCGTGTTCACGGCGTGCCATCCCGTGCTGTCCCGCGAAGGCCGCATCGCGCTCACGCTGCGGCTGCTCGGAGGGCTGACGACGCCGGAAATCGCGAGGGCGTACCTGGTTCCGGAGGCGACCGTCGCGCAGCGGATCGTGCGGGCGAAACGGGCCCTTGCCGAGGCGCGGGTTTCCTTCGAGGTCCCTCGCGGCGAGGATCGCGCCGCCCGGCTGGAGTCCGTCCTCGAGGTCCTGTATCTGATTTTCAACGAGGGTTACGCGGCGACCGCGGGAGACGACTGGATGCGGCCGCAGCTCTGCGAGGAGGCGCTCCGGCTGGGCCGGATTCTCGCGGAGCTCGTCCCGCGGGAGCCCGAGGTCCACGGCCTCGTCGCGCTCATGGAGATCCAGGCGTCGCGCGTGAGAGCGCGGAAGGGTCCTGCAGGCGAGCCAGTTCTGCTTCTCGACCAGGACCGCGCGCTCTGGGATCACCTCCTCGTCCGGCGAGGTCTCGCGGCGCTGGATCGCGCCGGGGCAGAGGGCGGCGAACCCGGCCCGTATGCGCTGCAGGCCGCGATCGCGGCGTGCCACGCCCGGGCCCGGATGGCGGCCGAGACGGACTGGGCGCGCATCGCGGAGCTTTACGGCGAGCTCGCGCGCGTCCAGCCTTCGCCCGTCGTGGAGCTGAACCGCGCGGTCGCCGTTTCGATGGCCGCGTCACCGGCGGCCGGCCTCGCGATCGTGGAGACGCTCGCGGGCGAGCCCGCGCTCGCCGGCTACCACCTCCTGCCGGCCGTTCGCGGGGATCTCCTCCAGAGAGTCGGCCGCGAGGACGAGGCCCGCGCGGAATTCGAGAGGTCCGCGGCGCTCACGTCGAACGCGAGGGAGCGCGACGTCCTCCTCGCGCGGGCCGCCGCGTGCCGCGCGGGGCACGTCCCTTCGACGAAGGCATGATCGTCCACGTCGTCGACGGGACGTACGAGCTGTTCCGCCAGTTCTACGGCCTTCGCAGCTTCCGGAAGGGCGCGGACGAACCCCACGGCGCCGCCCTCGGCGTCCTCCACTCGGTGCTGCAGATGATCGAGACGGGCGCGACGCACGTCGGCGTCGCGACGGACCACGTGATCGAGTCCTTCCGGAACCGGCTCTGGCCCTCCTACAAGACGGGGGACGGCGTCGACCGCGCGCTCCTCGCGCAGTTCCATCCGCTGGAGGACGCGCTCGCGGCCATGGGAGTCGCCGTCTGGCCGATGACCGAGCTGGAGGCCGACGACGCGCTCGCCTCCGCGGCACGGATCGCCTCCGCGAGCGCGGACGTGGACAAGGTCTGCATCTGGACTCCCGACAAGGACCTCGCCCAGTGCGTCCGCGGCACCCGCGTCGTTCAGGTCGACCGCCGGGGCGGGAAGATCCGCGACGCGGAGGGCGTGCGGGAGAAGTTCGGCGTGGAGCCGGCTCTGATCCCGGACTTCCTCGCGCTCGTCGGCGACGCCGCGGACGGATACCCCGGCATCCCGGGAATCGGCCGGATCTCGGCCGCGAGGCTGCTGAACCGGCACGGGGCGATCGAGACCTTTCCGTCGTCCGTCCTCGGGGAGAACCGCGACCTCGCGCTCCTCTTCAAGGACCTGGCGACGCTGCGGACCGACGCGCCGCTCTTCCGCGACGTGGACGAGCTGCGCTGGCGCGGCCCGACGAAGGCGTTCGAGGCCGTCGCGAAAAAGCTGGGTGACGAGAAGCTCGTCGAGCGCGCCGCGAAAGCGCCGAGGGAGTAATCTGGAATCGATGAGTCGACCCGCACGGCTTTTCCGTCTCCCCGCTCTTTTCACCTTCAAAGCTCTTCTCTTCTTCTTTTTCTATTTCTCTCTCTGTACTTTCTCTCCCTTCTCTCTCCCCGCGAACGCCGAAAAACCCGCCGCGTTCGCCGACCTGGTCCGGCAGAAGAAGGACGTCACGATCGTCGTCACGGACTCCGGCCTCGGGGGCCTCTCCGTGGCGGCCGACCTCGCGGCCCGGCTTCCGGCGAGCGGAATCGCGCGGACGGCGCGGATCGTCTTCGTGAACGCCGAGCCGGACGCCCTCTTCGGCTACAACGACATGAAGCGCGAGGCCGACAAAGCGCGGGTCTTCGACGCGGCGCTCGCCGCGATGGAAGCGCGGTACAAGCCCGATCTCATCCTGATCGCGTGCAACACGCTCTCGGTCGTCTACGGAGGGACGGATCACGCGAAGCGCGGGGGAACCGAAACGATCGAGATCGTGGGACTCGGCGCCGACCTCATCCGCAGGGAGCTCGCCGCGAAGCCGGAAGCGACGGCGCTCGTCTTTGCGACGAAGACGACGATCGAGTCCGGCGCCCACCGGAGGCTCCTCGTCGGCAAGGGCGTCCCGGCCGACCGCGTCGTCGGCGAGGCCTGTCCCCGGCTCGCGGGAGCGATCGAGCGCGGCGTCGCGAGCGACGAGACCGCCGCGTACGTGAAGAAGTTCGTGACGGAGGCGCTCGAGAAGAGGCCCGCCGGGACCGGCCCGATCGTCGCGAGCCTGAACTGCACGCACTTCGGCTACGTGAAGCCGCTCTGGGAGCAGGCCTTCGCGGCGGCCGGGTATCCAGGCGTGAAGGTCCTCGACCCGAACCCTCTCATGGCCGACCTCGTCCTGAAGGAGGGCGGCGCGAAGCGCTTTCCGAAGGCGGCGGTCACGGTCGAGGTCGTCTCGAAGGTACCGATCGACGAAGCGACGCGCGCGAACCTCGGCGCGCTGCTCAGGAGCACCTCTCCCGAGACGGCCGACGCCCTCGCGCGCTACCGCCACGAGCCGGCCCTGTTCCCGGCGGCGGTCGATCCAGCGGCGGTCACCGCGCGCTGAGCGATCGCCGTGGAGATCGTCGGACGAAACACCGGCTGCCCGGAAACGTAGGAGACTCGTGGCTTCTCCCTCGTGGAGGCGTCTCGCGCTCCCGGTGTCCGTTCTCCTCGTCGTCGCTTATTGGGTGACGTCCGCCTGGGCAACGCTGTTTCGGCCGGGGGGCGCGGCCTTGCCGGGAAGCGTGCGCGCCATCGCCGTCTACGTCTGCATCAAGACTGCGCTCGCCCTCGCGGTCGTTTGGGCGCTCCTCCGCGCGAACGAGGAGCGTCTCGCGAGTCTGGGGTTCACCGTTTCGACGCTCAAGGGGGCCCTTGTCCGGGGGCCTCTCGTCGCGGCAGCGGTCTTCCTCTTCGCGAACGTCATCCTCGGGAGCGTGCTCAGGGCGCTGGGGACTCCGTCGAGGCCCCAGGCCCTGCCCGCGCTCTTTCGCGACCCTCGGGAGGCGCCCCTGTGGGTCTTCATCGCGGTCGTGGGCGGTGGATTCACCGAGGAGCTCATCCGGGCGTTTGTCCTCACGCGGTTCGACCGCGCGATCGGTCGGATCGGTCTCGCCGTCGCCGTGGTCGTGGACAGCGTCGTCTTCGGCCTCGGCCATCTCTATCAGGGCGTCACGGGAGCCATTCAGTCCGGGGTCACGGGCCTTCTGTTCGCGCTGATCTTCCTGAAGCGCCGAAGGGTCGCCGACTCGATGGTCGTGCACGCTCTCTTCGACCTCTTCGGGGTCGCTCTTGCCTATTTCCTCTACGCGGGAAGGCACTGACTCCCGTGCGGACTCAGGCCGAACCGGCGAGGGGCAACGCCGCCCGACTGACGGCGGATTCGCTCACCGGCGCCCCTTCGGAGTCCGTTTCGGGCCCCGCCCCGGGTGCTCCGCGTGCTTTCCGAACGCGTCGAGCTCGAGCGACCAGAAGGACTCGACCTCGTCGAGCCAGTGCCGGAGCGCGTTGAAGGGCGCGGGCCGGAGCCGGTACATCCGGACGCGCGCGTCATCGCCGAGCGAGGTCTCGCCGACGAGGCCCGTCGTGCGCAGGACGCGGAGGTGGCGGCTCATGGCCGGAGGGCTGAGGCCGAGCGACGCGGCGAGCTCGCCCGCGCGCCGGGGCCGCTTTCGAAGAAGCTCGACGACGCCCCGCCGCGTCGGGTCGGCGAGCGCCGTCAGCGTGCGATCGAGGTCGCTCACGCCTTCGGCCGTGGGTTCCGCAGCCGCTCGGCGAACCACCAGTGGTGCCCGCCGATGTCCTCGCACTCGTACCCGCGGTCGGTCCAGTGGTCCTCGCCGTAGTCGGTCGTCTTCAGCTCGGCGTGGATTTTCGCGCCGGCCGCGCGCGCCTTCCGGAAGTGCGCCTCGACGTCGTCCACGTACACGAAGATGCTCTGCGTGTTCGCGCCGCCGATCTGGCTCGGGCTGCGCCGGAAGCGGAACTTCTCGGTCTCGCCCCGGACGTCGCCGACCATGATGAGCCCCTCGCCGAAGACGAGCTCCGAGTGCTCGATGCGCCCGCCCTCGCCCTCGACCCGGATACGCACCTCGAAACCGAAGGCCTCGCAGATGAAGTCGATCGCTTTCGCCGCGTCTTCGTAATAAAGAGCCTGGGAAATTCGTGGCCAGCCCGGGGGTGTGGGCTTCATGTCGCCTCCTGTCCGTTCGAGAACCGCTAATAGTTAACGCTTGAGTGAACTATATGACGGCCGCCCGCAGAACTGTCAAGAGGGTGACGCGCTGGGGCCTCCGCCCGGCCGCCGGGGCGATCCCGGCCCCGCCGCGGGAGCATTTCTTTCAATGGCAGACTCCTTGCTCCACGGAGGGGTAGGCTGTGACGGGAACGGGATGATGGGGACGACGTGAGAAGCTTCATGGACGCGCTGTCGGAGAAGCCGCCGTTCCTCGACGACAGCGTCGGCTGGAACGCTCCCGCGCTGCTCGGGGAGATCCTCAGCCTCGAGACCCTCGAAGAGCGCGCGACGGCCCTCGCGGCCCACCTCACGCTGGCGCGCGAGTCGAAAGGTGGCGGCCGGGCTCATCTCGACCGCCTCGAGAGGAACATGGAGCGGCTGCGCAGCGCGTATCTCGCGCTGGCGGACGACGTCCATCGAGGCGAGCCGCTCGCGCCGGCCGCGGAGTGGCTGCTCGACAACTTCCATCTGCTCGAGTCCGAAGCCCGGGCCGTGCGCCACGACCTGCCCCCGCGCTACTACCGAAAGCTCCCGAAGCTCGCCTCCCGCGAGCATGCCGGCACGGCGCGGCTGTATGCGATGGCGGTCGAGCTCATCCGTTCCGGGGACGGACGCCTCGACCTCGAGCGCCTGACGCGTTTTCTGAAGGCGTATCAGACCGTGGCGCCGCTCACGATCGGCGAGCTGTGGGCCTGGCCCAGCATCCTGAAGCTCGCGCTGCTCGAGAACCTGCGCCGCCTGTCGGACGGACTCCTCGCGCGGCGCCAGGGGCGCCGCGCCGCGGACGAGATCCGCGCGCGCCTCGAGCGCGGCGACCGCGCCGTGCCGCTCCCGAAGATCCTGGACCCGGCATTCGTGGCCCAGCTCCTCTCGCACATGCGCGAGTTCGATCCGCGCCTCTCCGCGCAGCGCGCCGAGCTGACCCAGCGCCTCACGGAAAGCGGGACGACCGCGGAAGACGCCGTCCGCGCGGAGCATCAGAGGCTCGCGACCGAGCAGGCGTCCATGGCGAACTCCATCACGAGCCTGCGCCTCGTGTCGGCGATGGACTGGAGCCGGTACGTCGAGAGCGTGAGCCTCATCGAGCAGATCCTGCGGCGCGACCCCGCGGGCATCTACGGGCGCATGGACTTCGAGAGCCGGGACCTCTACCGCCACGCGGTCGAGGAGCTGGCCGATCCCACGGGCGAGGCTCAGGTCCGCGTGGCGCTCCGCGCCGTCGAGAGCGCCCGGCGCGCCGCGGAAAGCCCCGGCTGGAAGGAACGGGTCACGCACGTGGGCCATCACCTCGTCGGCGGAGGAAGGCCCGACCTCGAGACGGACGTGGCCTTCCGCCTGCCGTTCCTCGGCCGGGTCGGGCGCGCGCTTTTCGCGAGGGCCGACGCTGCCTACCTCTCGGCGATCGCCGCGCTCACGTTTCTCGGCGTCCTCGTCGCGGTGGCGCCTCTCTGGGCGGGAGGCGCGTCCGTCCGGGCCCAGCTCGCCGCGGCCCTCTTCGTCCTTCTGCCCGCGAGCGAGATCGCGATCGCCCTGATCCAGCGCATCGCGACCGGGCTCGTGCCCCCGCGCCGGCTCCCGCGTCTGGACCTTTCCGGCGGCGTCCCCGACGGCGCGCGGACGATGGTCGTCGTTCCGACGCTCTTCTCGAGCGTGGAGGCGGTGCGCGATCTGATCGACCACCTCGAAGTGCAGGCCCTCGGGAACCTGGACGCGAACGTCCACTTCGCCCTTCTCGGCGACTTCCTCGACGCCGAGACCGAGACGCTTCCGGACGACGCCGGGATCCTCGAGGCGGCGCGCGCGGGAATCGAGGCGCTGAACAAGCGTCACGCGGCCGGGAGGAACGACCGCTTCTTCCTCTTCCATCGGCCCCGCACGTGGAATGCGAAAGAGGGCCTCTTCATGGGCTGGGAGCGCAAGCGCGGGAAGATCGAGGAGTTCAACCGCCTCCTCCGCGGAGCCACGGAGACGCGCTACACGCAGATCGTCGGCGACGTCGCGATCCTCCCGTCCGTCCGCTACGTCCTCACGCTCGACTCCGACACGCGGCTCCCGCGCGGAACGGCCCGCGCGCTGATCGGCGTCCTCGCGCATCCCCTCCACCAGGCGCACGTGGACCCGCGGCTCCGGCGGGTCACCGAGGGATACGGCATCCTCCAGCCGCGCGTCTCGATCACGCAGTCCGGCGCGGCGGACTCCCTGTTCGCGCGCGTCTATTCGGGCCACACCGGCGTGGACCCGTATTCGCAGGCCGTGTCCGACACGTACCAGGACCTTTTCGGAGAGGGCATCTTCACGGGGAAGGGTCTCTACGACGTCGACGCATTCGTCGCGTCGCTCGAGGGCCGCGTCCCGGAGAACGCGCTCCTCTCGCACGATCTCTTCGAGGGCCTCTACGCCCGCACGGCTCTCGTCTCGGACGTCGAGGTCGTGGACGACTATCCGGCGAACGTCCTCGCGCACGCCCGGCGGCAGCACCGCTGGGTCCGCGGCGACTGGCAGATCCTCCTGTGGCTCTTCTCGTTCGTCCCGGCCCGTCACGGGATCGTGCGAAACCGGCTCCCGCTCATCAGCCGCTGGAAGATCCTCGACAACCTGCGGCGCAGCCTCGTGGCGCCGGCGCTCCTTGCGCTCTTCTGCGCCGCATGGACCGTCCTGCCGGGAGCGCCGCTTCTCTACACCCTCTTCGGCCTCACCGTCCTCGCGCTTCCCCTCATCTTCGCGCTGATGGGAGGCTCGCTCGTGGCGCGCGGCCGCGGACCGGTTCGCGTCTACGTGCGCGGCGCTCTGACGGATCTCGCCACGGCCGCCGCGCAGGCGCTCCTCGCGCTCGTTCTCCTGGCCCAGCATGCGTGGGTCACGTTGCACGCGATCAGTCTGACGCTCGTCCGGCTCCTCGTCACGCAGCGGCGCCTCCTCGAGTGGGAGACCGCCGCGGCCCAGGCGGTGCGGGCGGCCGGACTTCTCAGCGCCGGCGCGCGCTCGTTCCTCGCGGAGATGATCGCGAGCCCCATCATCGCCGTCGCGGTCGTCGGGTTGACGCTCGCGATCCGTCCGGGCGCTCTCTGGCTGGCGGTTCCTTTCGCGGCCGCGTGGATCGCCGCGCCCTTCGTGGCGTACTGGCTCAGCCGGCCGCTCGAGGCGATGAGCCGCAGACTCTCCGAGGAGGACCGGGTGTATCTCCAGGGGGTCGCGCGCGAGACGTGGACCTACTTCGAGCAGCTCGACGGCGAGGAGGACCATGGCCTTCCGCCCGACAACTACCAGGTGGATCCGGGCCCCACGGTCGCCCACCGGACCTCTCCGACGAACATCGGCATGGCCCTCCTGTCCACGCTCGCCGCGCACGACCTCGGCCTTCTCGTCACGGAGACGATGCTCGCGAGGCTCGAACGCACGATGACGACCGTGGAAGGGCTCGAGCGGCACGAGGGACACCTCCTGAACTGGTACAACACGCGCACGCTCGCGCCTCTCGCTCCGGGTTACGTGTCGACGGTCGACAGCGGCAACCTCGCCTGCGCGCTCGTGGCGCTGGCACAAGGGCTCCTCGCGCTCGCGCGGTCGCGGAGCGACCTGGAGCCGAGGCTCGTCTCGCTCGCCGCCCGCGCGTCGGCTCTCGCGAACGGGATGCGCTTCGGCTTCCTGTACCGGCCCGACCGGCAGCTCTTCGCGATCGGGTACCGCCTGGCCGACGCGAACGGCCCGGGCCGGCTGGACGGCTCCTTCTACGATCTCCTCGCTTCGGAAGCGCGGCTCGCGAGCTTCTTCGCGATCGCGAAGGGCGACGTGCCGCAGAGCCACTGGTTCCACCTGGGCCGGCTCGTCGTGAGCGTGGAGGGAGTCCCGACGCTCGTGTCGTGGAGCGCCACGATGTTCGAGTATCTGAAGCCTCTCCTCCTGACCCGCAGCTACCCCGGAACGCTCCTCCATGAATCCTGCCGGATGGTCGTGAGGCGCCAGCGGTCCTATGCGAAGGCGCGCGGCGTGGCATGGGGAATCTCCGAATCGGCGTACGCGCTCGTCGATCGGCAGAACACCTACCAGTACAAGGCCTTCGGCGTTCCGGGTCTCGGGCTCAAGCGAGGTCTCGGCGACGAGCTCGTCATCGCCCCTTACGCGACGGCCCTCGCGGTGCTCGTCGATCCCGCCGCCGCGGTCGCGAACCTCAGGCGGCTCGCCGACGAAGGCGCGCGCGGGACATGGGGCTTCTGGGAGGCCGTCGATCACACGGATCGCCGGATCTCCCCGGACGAGCACGACGCGGAGCCCGCGGGCCACGTCGTGAAGGCGCATTTCGGGCATCACCAGGGCATGACGCTCGTCGCGATCGCGAACGCCCTGCTGGACGACGTAATGGTCGAGCGTTTTCACGGGGACCCCCGCGTGAAGGCCACCGAGCTGCTGCTCCAGGAGCGGGTGCCGAGGCAGGCTCCGATCATCGACCCGCGCCCCGCGGAGGAATCCCATGCCACGGCCCCGGTCGTCGCCGCGCCGCCGCGCCGCCTTCGGTCGCCGCACACGCCCTTCCCCCGCGCGCACCTTCTCGGGAACGGCGCGTACGTCACGATCGTGACGAACGCGGGCGGGGGCGCGAGCCTCTACAAGGACCGCGCCGTGACGCGCTGGCGCGAGGACCCGACGACGGATCCGGGCAGCCAGTTCCTCTATCTCCGGGACGTCCACACGGGAGACGTGTGGTCGGCGACGTATCAGCCGACGTGCCGCGAGGCGGACGAGTACGTCGTCGATTTCCTGTCCGAGAGATCGGTCTTCCGGCGCCGGGACCACGCGATCGAGACGCGGCTCGAAGTCGGCGTCTCGCCGGAGGACGACGTGGAGGTCCGCCGGATCACGCTCCAGAACCGGAGCGAACGGCCGCGCGAGATCGAAGTGACGAGCTACGCGGAGATCAGTCTCGGGACGATCGCGGAGGATTTCGCGCATCCCGCGTTCGGCAAGCTCTTCGTGGAGACGGCCTGGGCGGCGGAGAGCACGGCGCTGCTCGCGCACCGCCGCCCGCGCGCGCCGGACGATCCGAGCCTCTGGGCGCTGCACGTCCTGAGTCTCGACCGGAGAATTCAGGCGCCGATCGAATGGGAGACGGATCGGGCCCGCTTCCTCGGCCGCGGGCGGGGGCCGGACGATCCGCAGGCGCTCGACGGACGCGCGCTCTCGAGCACGACGGGCGCCGTCCTCGATCCGATTCTGAGCCTGAGGACGCGCGTGCGCCTCGCCCCGGGCGGCAGCGCGCGCCTCAGCTTCGCGACGGGGATCGCCGGGGACGAGGATCGCGCGCGGGCTCTCGCGCAGAAGTACCACGACACGGGCGCCGCCGCGCGCGCGTTTCATCTCGCGCACACCCACACGCAGGTCGCGCGCGGACACCTCGGGATCCAGGCGGACGAGGCCCAGCTCTTCGACCGCCTCGGGTCGCGCGTCTTCTTCTCCGATGCGTCCCTGCGCGAGTCGGCGGAGGTTCTCCGCAGGAGCACGCTGGGCCAGAACGGTCTCTATGGCCACGGAATCTCCGGAGACCTGCCGATCGTCGTCGTCCGCGTCGTCGAGTCCGACGACCTGCCCCTCGTGCTGCAGGTCCTGAAGGCGCAGGAGTACTGGCGTCTCGTCGGACTGAAGGCCGACCTCGTCGTCCTGAACGAGCACCCCGTGAGCTACCTCGACGAGATGCACGAGCACCTCACGGCGCTCATCGACGGGGGATCGTGGTCGTCCTGGAAGGGGCGGCCCGGCGGGGTCTTCCTGCTGCGCGGCGACGGGATGCCCGACGCGGAGCGCATCCTCATCCTGACGGTGGCGCGCGCGGTTCTCTCGGGGGAGCTGGGCGAGCTCGCGGCGCAGCTCGATCGCACGGGCCCGGAGCCCCCGCGCCCGCTCGAGGAGCCTCTCGTCGACGAGGGCGACGGAAACGACGCGGAGCCGCCCGTTCCGCCGCTCGTCATGGGCAACGGGCTCGGAGGTTTCTCGCCGGACGGCAAGGAGTACGTGGTCGTGCTCTCGGGCGGCGCCGAGACGCCGCTTCCGTGGGCGAACGTCATCGCGAATCCGCGCTTCGGCACGATCGTCACGACGTCGGGCGCCTCGACGACGTGGTCGGAGAACAGCCGGGAGAACAGGCTCACGCCGTTCGCGAACGACCCCGTGTCGGATCCCACGGCCGAGGCGATCTTCATCCGCGACGAGGAGACCGGCCGCACGTGGGCCGCGACGCCGGCTCCTCTGAAGCGCAACGCGCGATCCCCGCGCTGGATCGTGCGGCACGCGGCCGGCGTGACGCGTTTCCAGCGCGCGGCGGACGGCATCGAGCAGGAGATGGCCGTCTTCGTCGCGCGGTACGATCCCGTGAAGCTCTCGGTCCTCACGCTCACGAACCACGGGCCGAAACCGCGCCGGCTGACGCTCCTCAGCTACGCGGAATGGAGTCTCGGCCCGCCCCGGACGGGAGAGTCACGGTTCGTCGTGAGCGAGCGGGACGAGGAAACGGGCGCCTTGCTGGCGCGAAACCCCTACAACACGGACTTCGCGGGACGCGTCGCCTTCGCGGCGTCCAGCGAACCGGTCGTTTCCGCGACCGGCGACCGGCTCGAGGCGCTGGGCCGAAACGGCTCCCTGTCGCGCGCGGGGGCGCTCGGCCGGCTGCCGCTCGTGGGGAAGTTCGGGGCCGGCCTCGATCCCTGCGCCGCGATGCACGTCTCGATCGCGCTCCAGCCCCACGAGACGCGCCAAATCGTCTTCCTGCTCGGGCAGGCGTCGGATCTCGAGGCGGCGCGGTCTCTCGCGCGGCGACTCGCGAGTCCGGAGGCGGCTCTCAACGAGCTGAAGCAGGTGGAGGAATTCTGGGACGAGACGCTCGGGACGATCGGCGTGAAGACGCCGGACGATTCCTTCGACCTCATCATGAATCGCTGGCTCCTCTATCAGGATCTCTCGGCCCGGGTCTTCGCGCGGAGCGGCTACTACCAGTCGAGCGGGGCGTTCGGGTTCCGGGATCAGCTGCAGGACGTTCTCGCGCTGACGTGGTCGCGTCCGGAGCTCGCGCGCGAGCACCTCCTGCGGGCGGCGGGCCGTCAGTTCGTCGAGGGCGACGTCCAGCACTGGTGGCATCCGACCTCGGGCCGCGGGATCCGGACGCATTGCTCGGACGACCTTCTCTGGCTGCCCTGGGCCGCGGCCCGGTATGCGGCGGAGACGGGCGACTCCGCCGTCTTCGACGAGGTCGTGCCGTTCCTGACCGCTCCCGCGCTGCTCCCCGGAGAGACCGAATCCTACGGGCTGCCTTCCAGGTCCTCCGAGACGGGGTCGCTCTTCGAGCACTGCATCCGCGCGATCGAGCACGGCCTCACGCAGGGGCCGCACGGCCTCCCGCTCATCGGGACCTGCGACTGGAACGACGGCTACAATCGAGTCGGGGCCGAGGGGCGCGGTGAAAGCGTGTTCGTCGGATGGCTTCTCCACGTGGTCCTTTCGGACTTCGCCCCGATCGCCGAGGCCCGGGGGGATCCGGCGCGGGCGGCGCGGTACCGGAAGGAGCGGGAACGGCTTTCCGGGATGCTCGAGCTCGCGTGGGACGGAGACTGGTACCGGCGCGCGTACTTCGACGACGGGACCCCGCTCGGCTCCGCGCAGAACGACGATGGGCGGATCGATTCCGTGGCCCAGACGTGGGCCGTCCTCTCGGGCGCCGCGCCGAAGGAGCGCGCCGAGCGCGCGATGGATGCCGTGCGGGCGCATCTCGTGCGGCGCGCGTCGCAGGTCATCCTGCTCCTGACGCCTCCGTTCGACCGCGGCGCGCTCGACCCGGGTTACATCAAGGGCTACCTGCCGGGCATCCGGGAGAACGGCGGCCAGTACACGCACGCCGCGGAATGGGTGGTCCTCGCCCTCACGAGGCTCGGGTACGGGGCCGAGGCCGTCGAAGCGTTCCACATGCTCAACCCGATCAACCACACGCGCACGGCGGCCGAGCTCGACCGGTACAAGACGGAACCGTACGTGCTCGCCGGCGACGTCTACGACCATCCGCAGCATCGCGGGCGCGGCGGCTGGACCTGGTACACGGGAGCGGCCGGCTGGATGTATCGCGTCGGACTCGAGGGCATCCTCGGCCTGACGCGGCAGGGGAGCGCGTTCTCGGTGAACCCGTGCGTGCCGGGCTCCTGGCCGGCCTTCTCGATCTCGTGGCGATTCGGCTCCGCCCGATACGAGATCGCGATCGAGAACCCGGAGGGCCGGAGCGGCTGCGGAATCGTCTCGGGCGCGGAATGCGACGGCGCGCCCGTCGATCCCGCGTCGATCCCGCTGTTCGACGACGGCCGCGTCCACCACGTCACCGTCCGGCTGGGGGCGAAGAAAGTCGATGCCGCGGGAACTCCCGGGACCGAGCAGCACCGGCGTCGTTCGCTGACCCGGTAGCCGGCCGAGGAACCCTCATCTTCCGGGAGTGGCCGGAATGGAAAGCGCCCGCTCGAGATTCGCGCGGGCGAACGCGTAGTCCGGGGCGAGGCGCAGGGCCTCTCGGAACTGCTCGATTGCCTCCGCGACCCTTCCGCGCTGCATGAGAGCGGCGCCGAGGCCGTTGTGCGCGATGTGGCTCCCGGGCGCGTCGAGGCGAAGCGCTTCTTCGTACGAGGCGATCGCCTCGTCGATCCGCCCCGACTTCGTGCACACGGTCCCGAGGTTGATGAGCACGGTCGTGTCCCCGGGGGCGACACGGAGGGCCGCCCGCAGATGGTCCGTCGCGGCGTCGAGCCGGCCGCCCTGCTCCTCGATGCGCGCGAGGTTCAGCAGCGCGGGCACGTTGTCGGGCTTGAGGCTCAGCGATCTCTCGAAATGGGGAACGGCCTCGGTGTCGCGCCCGTTCTCCACCAGCCAGTTCCCGTAGTTCGTTTCGCACATGAAGCAGGAGGGGCTCCGCTCGAGCGTGTCTCGCCAGAGGGTCTCCGCGCTCCTATAGCTCCGGCTCTGCGCCTCGGTCCGCCACCCGAGGACGGCGAGCACGGCGATTGCGAGCGCCGCCGCGGTCCTCCGCGGCCCGGCACCGAGGGGGGCGATGAAGGACGCCGCCCCGCACACGGCGCACGCGGCGAAAACGGCGACGGCCTGATAGGCGAAGTGATCCGCGACCCACGAGTAGCGCATCGCGTAGACGTTGAAGAACCCCATCGCGGGCACGAGCACCCCGAGGAAGATCAGCAGCGAGGCGAGCGGCCCGCGCCCGACGCGGCGCAGGAGGAGGCACGCGGCCGCGACGAGTCCGAGAACGCAGGCGGTCCCGAGCCACTGAGCCGGATCGCGCGGATCGACGTTCCAGCGCTCGTAGATGAAGGCGAGCCTCGCGGGAAAGACGAGCTTGCCGGCGTAGAACAGGGTCGTCTGGCCGGCGAGAAGCGCGCGCCCGGCCAATCCGATTTCCCACTCTCTTCCCGACGCCTGCACCATCGTCCGCTCGAGCCACGCGGTCTGGAGCGCGAGAAACGCGCCGATCGCGAAGAGAGGGAGCAGCGGCCGCACGTCGCGGGGCGCGACACGCCCCTGCCGCCACCAGGCGAGAACGACGAGCACGGCGGGAACCACGCAGCCGTCGTCTTCGCGAAGAGCGCGAAGGTGAGACCAGCGAAGGAGAGGGCATAAAAGAACGCCGGCGTCCAGGACCACGGCACCGCCGACTGCACCGCGCGCCTCCTTTTCTTCGCCGGTTCGGCGGCTTTCGGCGCGCCTCGGAAAGGAGAGCCACGCGTGGATCGCGAGGAGGGAAAGAAGAAGGGAGAGCGTGTTCTTGCGCTCGGTGATCCAGGCGACGGACTCGACGCTCAAAGGGTGCAGGGCGAACAGGGCGGCGGCGAACCACGCGCCCCGCAGGCCGAGGCGGACGAGGAGCCGCCACAGGAGCAGGGCGGATCCGGCGTGCAGGAGGACGTTGACGAGGTGATAGCCGAACGGCCTCAGGGACCAGAGGCGCTTCTCGACCCAGAACGAAGTGAAGACCATGGGGTAGTACTGCTCGTTCGCCTTCGGCTCGGTCCAGATGCGCCGCAGCCCCTCGATCCCGTCGAGGGTCCGGTTCTCCGTGAGGTACGTGTCGTCGTTCCACACGAAGCCGGCCTGGAGGGCGGGGATGTAGGCCGCCAGCACGGCGAGGACGAGCGCGATTCCGGCGCCGATGAGGGCCCGCTTTGACACGGCAGGAGGATAAGGCCCCTCCTAATCGGCCCGGGACGTCAGAGGGTCTCGAGGTGCATGTCGATCAGGCCGTGCTGCTTGAATGCGCCGATGTACGGCGCGAAGAGACCGATGACGAACAGCACGAATGCGCCGCCGGCGATCGCCGACAGCGCGAGCAGCGGCGTGAAGCGGGCCGCGCGGAGCTGATCGGCATTGTTCACGCGCACGGTGGCGTCCGTGACGACCCGGAGGCCCGCGTCCGTCGCGACCGAAAGGCGCTTCTCGGCGATCGCTTTTTCGAGCGGGATGTCGGCGACGAGGACCTGGACGCGATCGGCCGTCGTCGCGAGCGGCAAGGCGAGATGAGCCGGCGTCCAGCTCGTGTCCAGCGGCTTGTTTTCGACTCGCCAGATACCGGCAATCGACAGGGCGAGCACGACGCCGCCCCCGAGGAGAGCGAACAGGCGGAAGTGACTCTTTTTCATGCAGACCTCGCCTTTCCGCGGCGTCGACGGCCGCTCGGATCGGGCTCCTTCAGATGGTTAGGACCGGCCACGAGATCCGGTCAAGGGGTGCATTTGCATCGGGTCTAAACTGCGTCGGCATGCGACCCGCTCCCGAGAACGCGCAGCGGATTTATCTTCGCAGCGGCCACGACGGCGATCCCCTCTCGTTTTCCATCCGGTGGTTCGTCCCTTCGGGATTCGAGGCCGGGGGCAAGTCCGAAGTCGCGAGCACGGCGGCCGGCAAGGCCGAGCTCGCTTCATGTCTCTCGATTCTCGGCGTGACGGCCCTCGCCGTGATGGTGGGGGACGTCATCGACGGAACGCCCGTGTTCGATTTCAAGCCCTGCTCGGCATCGGACGCCGCCGAGCACGCCTGCCGGCAAGGGCAGCGGTCGCGGACGATCGCGTACTCTCAAACCGTGTACGTCGAGACGACTCCTCAGGAGCTCTACCGGCGCCTTCTGCTCTGGGAGAGCGCGCGCCGCAGGTGGGGACGATGAGCGAGCCCGCCGTCCGCCTCACGACGCACACGCACTTTTCGGCGGCTCACCGGCTGCACAACGAATCCAAGGGCGCCGAATGGAATCGCCGGATGTTCGACAAGTGCAACAACCCGCACGGCCACGGCCACACGTACGGGCTCGACGTCACCGTGGAAGGGCCGGTCGACCCGGACACGGGCTGGGTGATGGACTTCGGCGTCGTGAAGCAGGTCGTCCGCGAGCGTGTCGTGAAGGCCTGCGACCGGAAGAACCTGAACGTCGACGTGCCGTTTCTCGCGGGCGTGAATCCGACCGCCGAGAACATCGCGATCCGGATCTGGGAGGTTCTCGCTCCCGCCGTCGCCCCCGGCCGGCTCGTTCGGATCGAGCTGCACGAGACCGAGCGCAACAAGGTCGTGTACACGGGGCCCTCGTGAAGGCCCTCATCTCGAACGACGACGGCGTCCACAGCCCCGGCATCGCCGCGCTCGAGCGGGCCGCGCGGGCGGCCGGATTCGAAACGTACGTCGTCGCGCCCGACCGCGAGCAGAGCGCCTCGGCCCATTCGCTGACGATGCACCGGCCTCTCCGCGTTCTGAAGACCGGGGAGAGGACCTGGGTCGTCGACGGCACCCCGACGGACTCCGTGAACATCGCGCTCTGTTCGGTGTTGAAGGCGAACCCGCCGGACTTCGTGCTCTCCGGAATCAACGCGGGCCCGAATCTGGGCGACGACGTGACGTACTCGGGCACGGTCGCCTGCGCGTTCGAGGGGACGCTCCTCGGCGTCCCGTCGATCGCGTTCTCCCTCGACTACGCGCGCGACGCGGCGGGGGCGATCGACTATTCCGAGGCGGAAAAGGCCGCCGGGAAGATCCTCGTCTGGGCGAAGGACCATCCACCCGCGGCCGATACGCTCTGGAACGTGAACATTCCCGCGGGAAAGCCGCGAGGGTTCCGGCCGACGCGCATGGGCCGGCGCCGGTACGGGGAGAACATCGTCGAGAAAATCGATCCCCGCGGGCGCCCGTACTACTGGATCGGCGGAACGTTCGTCGACACGAAGGCCGAGGGAACGGACCTCCTCGCGGTGGCCGAGGGCTGGGTGTCCGTGACACCTCTTCACATGGACATGACCGACTACCGCGCGCTCGCGGATCTGGACGGTTTCGCGGAGAAAATTGCGCCGCCGGACGCGGGGTAAAGCGCGATCGTGAAGCCGGCCGATCCCGAGGTCGCGCGTGCCGCCCGGGCAGGGGCGGGAGAACGGCGGGCGCTCGTCGCGCGCCTGAAGGCGTCCGGCCTGTGCCGCGACGCCCGTGTCGCCGAAGCGATGGCCGCCGTGCCGCGCCACCTGTTCGTCCCGTCCGTCCTCCTGGGCGAGGCCTACGGCGACCATGCGCTGCCGATCGGCCACGGCCAGACGATCACGCAGGCGGCGAACGTGGCTCGCGCGGCGGAGATGGCGGCCCTGACGCCCGAAACGCGAGTCCTGGAGGTGGGCACGGGCTCGGGCTACCAGGCGGCGGTTCTCTCGAGACTCGCGCGCTGGGTCTTCTCCCTCGAGCGTATCCCGGAGCTGGCGCGGGGGGCGGTTCAGCTCCTCAAGGCGCTCGGCATCTCGAACGTCTCCGTCAAGGTCTTCGACGGGTCCTACGGCTGGAGCGAGCATGCGCCGTACGATGCGATCGTCGTCGCGGCCGCGGCCCCGGAGGTGCCCGAGCCTCTCGTCGCGCAGCTCGCCGCCGGAGGGCGCCTCGTGATCCCGGTCGGCCCGGCCGGCCGGCAGAAGCTGCTCGTCGTCCGCAAGCTCCCGAACGGCCGGACCCGGACGGAGGACGCCGGGCCCGTCGCGTACGTTCCTCTCGTGGGCCGCTTCGGCTTTGCCCCGAAGGAAAAGGTTCCGCGGTGACGGACTCGGACCTGTCGATCGACGATGCGAGCGGATGGGGGGCCGCGGCGCGGCGCTTCACGGTCTCGGGCCGCGTGCAGGGCGTCGGCTATCGCGCGTTCGCGGCCCGCGTGGCCCGGGCGCTGAAGCTGCGGGGCGGCGCGCGAAACCTCGACGACGGCCGCGTCGAGGTGGTGGCGTCCGGCGCCGTACACGCGCTCGACCGCCTGGAGTCTGCTCTCGGCGAGGGGCCCCGCCTTTCCCGCGTCACCCGCGTGGACGTCGAGACGCTCGACGCGATCCCATCGGCCGAGGACCTGGCCTCCTGTGACGTGGAGTTTTGAGCCCTCCGTTTAAGATCGGGGCTTCGTGAACGAGCGCAAGATCCTGATCGTCGACGACGACGAGGACATTCTCCTCATCGTGCAGACGCTGCTCACGAATGCGGGGTACGCGCCCGTGCTCGCGCGCAACGGGCGGGAGGGGATCGAGCAGGCCGTGGCGACGCAGCCGGACGTGATCCTCCTGGACGTCACGATGCCCCAGATCTCGGGATGGGAGGTCTGCGCGACGCTCAAGAACCTGCCCGAGACCGCCGCGATTCCGATCGTCATGCTCACGGTGAAGTCCGAGATCAAGGACCTCATCACGGGGATGCAGGTCGGCGCGGACGACTACATCACGAAGCCCTTCACGAAGCGGCACCTCCTGGAGACGGTCGAACGTCTTCTCGAACCGGGGGATGGCCGGCGTTCGGCGTTCCTTCCGAAGGACTCCGGAGACGCGCGGACGCGCAACCTGCTCTTCGACACGGTGTCGGGCCTTCCGACGATTCCCGTGATCGTGGACGCGCTTCGCGAATGGCTTCTCGTGGACCAGGAGGTGGGCGTCCTCTTCATCGACTTCGAGAAGTACGCGCACATCGAGGACTACTACGGCTGGGAGGTCTTCGACGACGTGCTGCGCGAGGCGGCCAAGGCGCTCAAGAGGCTTCTCGGCACGCTGTTCTCGACCGAGGATCTCATCGCGATCAACCGGCCCTCGGGTTCGGAGTTCTACGTCTTCCTTTCGGTGCCGCCCGGCCTTCGGGGCGACGAGATCCTCGAGCGGCTGCAACGGAAGGCGAAGCAGATCGAGGAGTCGCTGAAGGAGACGCTGAGCGAGAAGTTCCAGAACCGCATCCAGCGGAAGATCGGCCTCTACGTCGGTTACTCGAAGCTCCTGTACAGCCCCCAGGTGAGGCTCGAGCGGCTCGTCTACCGGGCGCTCCGCGAGGCGATCTCGGTCGCCTCGACGAAGGAAGGCGAACGGGCGGCCCTTCTCCGGGAGCAATTCAAGGACGTCCTCGTCCGCCGGCAGATCGAGACGCTCTATCAGCCGATCGTCGCCCTCTCGACGGGCCAGGTTTTCGCGCATGAGGCGCTCTCGCGAGGCCCGGCGGAGACGCCGTTCGAGAACCCGGAGGTGCTCTTCGACTACGCGCTGAAATCGGACCAGGTGTGGAGCCTCGAGAAGATCTGCATGCAGTTCTCGGCCGAGCGCTTCGTGGGGAAACGGCCCGGGATGCTGTTCGTGAACGTGGAGACGGAGCTCATCCACGAGCTGAAGTCCCGGGGGCACGAGGTGCTGCAGCCGCTTCTCGCGATTCAGAGCGGCGTCGTCCTCGAGATCACCGAGCGAGCCGCGATCCGCGACTACGACCTGTTCCGCGAGAGCGTGCGCGTGCTGCGGGAGCTCGGTTTCCGGATCGCGATCGACGACGCGGGGTCCGGGTACGCGTCCCTCCAGTCGATCGCCGAGCTGCGGCCGAATTACCTCAAGATCTCGAACTACCTCGTGACCGGCCTCCACGAGGACTCCATCAAGCGGGACGTCGTCGAGATGCTCGTCCGGCTCGCCGCGCGGATCGACGCGGAAACGGTCGCCGAGGGCATCGAGACCGAGGCGGAGAAGGCCGAGGTCGAGCGCCTCGGCGTCACGTACGGACAGGGCTACCTGCTGGGGCGGCCGGCGAAGCTCTAGGAAGCTCGGCGCGGGCGGCCGCCCGGCCACGTCGCGAGCGCGATCCCCGCGAAGATGAAGGCGGCGGCGGCCGCCGTGCGCGGCGAGGGGGATTCGCCGAGGACGACGTTCGCGAGCGTCATCGCGACGAGAGGCTGGACGTAGATGAACATCGAGGTCGTCTCGGCGCCGGTGCGGGCGAGGGCCCAGGCGTTCAGCGCGTATGCGACGACCGTCGCGAGGACGACGGCTCCCGCGACCCCCGTCCACGCCCGCCCGGAGAGGCCCGCCGGCCGGAAGCGCGCGAGGTCGGGCGCCGCGAGGAGGAGGACGGGCAGCGCCGCGTACCGGAACACGGCCGCCGTCACGCGAATCGCCGAGTGGCGGCGCAGGATGTCGCGCGAGAGGACGAGGAAGACGGAAAAGCAGAGGGCGTTCGCGAGGATGAGGGCGTTCCCGGCGAGCGTCCGGTCCCCGAAGTCCAGCCGGCGCACGTCGAGGAGCCACAGGAGTCCGGCGAGCGCGACCGGGATGCCGAGGAGCCGCCGCGCCGGGGGCCGTTCGCGCGCGAGGACTGCCGCGACGCCGACCGTCAGGACGGGCACCATCGCCGTCAGAAGCGTGGCGTTCGTGGCGGTCGTCCTCGAGAGGCCGAGGACGAACAGGACCTGGTTTGCGACGATGCCGAAGAACGAGAGCACGGCGAGCGTCAGCCGGTCTCGCGCCTCGAAGGTCCCGCCGGGGTCGAGGAGCCGCGCGAGGAGCGAGAGGGCGGCCGCTCCCGCGACGGCGCGGAACGCGGCGAGGACGAGCGGCTCCATTTCCGAGAGAGCGAGCTTGCCGAAGATCGGGAAGCTCCCGAAGCAGAGCTGGACGGCGAGGAGCGCGAGGTAGGGGCGAAGGTCGCGCGGGCGCCGGGCGGGCGCAGGGTCAGCCAAGAGACACTGAGGCGACGGTCGCAGAGAGAATTCCTGCGCATGAAGAGACGGTCAACTCTGTGCCCGCAGCCGCCCGCTCCCTCTTGATGTAGGCGAGGGCCACGGCGTTGCCCGGAGCGACGCCAGCGGTCGCGCTCGTGACGGCTCCGCTCACTTCACCTTCTAGGAAGACTTTCTCTCCTGGCCGCGGGACGCCGCCGGAAACGGACAGCAGGACGAGCCGCCTGTTCACATGGCCATACGTTTTGATGCGGGCCACGGTCTCCTGTCCGATATAGCAGCCTTTGCTTTCGGAGATGAAGCCTCGCTCGCGGAGTCCCGCCTCGTCCGGCAGGACGGCCTCGGTCAGCTCGAAGCCCCAGCGCGGGATCCCGGCGGCGATGCGCAGCGCGTCGAGACGGTCGAGCGATTCCAGCCGCGCCCCGGCGGAGAGAAGAGAAGAAGAGATTTCTTCTGAAAGGGAAGAGGGGAGGCGGAGGTCCCAGCCTGGGACGCCGGTGCGGTTCTCGTGAACAACGCGGGGGCGGGAGCCGCCCGCATCGTCGCCGGCTGCCTGCTGCGCACCGGGAGGCGCTGTATTTTCTTTGAAGGGGAATTCGCAGGCGTGCGTGCGCGTGAGGGCTCGCAGGCAATGGGTCGCCGGCGCCAGGCCCTATTACCCTTCTAAGCAAATCTTCAGCGGCGTTACCCGCCGCATCACCCGTGACGTGCAGGACCGCGCGTGCCGCCGTGTGGTTCTCGATTGTCACGTCGTTGAAAACCAGGTACTTCCGAAGCAGATCTTCGATCTTCCCGGCGAGCTCCGGCTCGCAGTCGATTTCCAGCCGATCCTCCTCGCACAGGACGACGCAGTCGGCGAGCATTTTTCCCTTCGGGGTGAGGAACGCCGCCGCGCAGCCCGTGCCCGGGGTGAGCTTCCGCGTGTCGTTCGTGACGAGGCCGTGGAGGAAGGACGCGCGATCCTTGCCGGCGAGGACGATCGCGCCGCGCGCGCCGAGGTCGAAGAGGAGCGGGGGCCCGGTCACTCCCGGATTCTCGCATCCGGCGGAGAGGCGAGCCGCCCCGTCCGGGAACCGTGCGACAATGCGCAGACGTGACAGAGGTTTCGTGAGCGACGCCGCACCGAAAGTCGCAGGTGTCGCCCGGCGCCGCAGGCGTGGCGGGCGCGGCCGGGCGGGAACGAAGGCCAAGCCGGCCAACGAGCTTCCCGACGTTCCGTTTCCCGAAGCCGAACCCGTTCTCGCGGCCCCGCCCTCCCTCGTTCCGATGTCGAATTTCATCGACGGAATGGGAGCGCCGCCGCCGGCAGGAGCCATGAACCAGGAAGAACAGATCCTCGCCCTCTTCATCGACATCGACAACCTCCTGATCGGGCTGCGCGAGACCGGACATCCGAAGTTCGACGTCAAGCTGCTCATCTCGCGCCTTCTGGAGAAGGGGAAGATCGTCGTCAAGCGCGCGTACGCGGACTGGAGCCGCTACATGGAGTACAAGCGCGCGTTCCACGAGTCCGCGTTCGAGCTCATCGACATCCCCCAGCACCGCATGACCGGCAAGAACTCGGCGGACATCCGGATGGTCGTGGACGCGATGGACCTCGCCTCTAACAAGGCCCACATCACGACGTTCGTGATCGGGTCGGGCGATTCCGATTTCTCCCCGCTCGTCTCGAAGCTGAAGGAGAACAACAAGCAGGTGCTGGGCTTCGGCGTGAAGGGCTCGACCTCCGAGCTTCTCATCGACAACTGCGACGAGTTCCTCTACTACGAGGATCTCGTGCGCGAGAAGACGAAGGTCCCGTCGCTCGCGGGCCTGCCCGAGAAGACGGCCG
This sequence comes from Thermoanaerobaculia bacterium, assembly GCA_963809425.1. Lineage (GTDB taxonomy): Bacteria > Acidobacteriota > Thermoanaerobaculia > UBA5066 > UBA5066 > Fen-183. The sequence goes on along the minus strand of CAWEJK010000013.1, from coordinate 28,312 downwards.
AAGTGTTCTCCCTCATGATCGACTCTCTTCTCGCGTTGAAGCGCGAGAACAAGGAGGTCCTCTGGGGCTCGATGGTCAAGCAGACCATGCAGAGAAAGAACCCGTCCTTCAACGAGAGCTACTACGGCTTTCGCGCGTTCTCCGATCTGCTCGAGGCCGCGGAAGAGCAGAAGCTCATTTCACTGAAGCGCGACGGGAAGAGCGGAACGTACATCATCACGGGTTTCGGGAACGCCTGAACCGTCCGAAGAGCACGAAGATTTCTAAGAAATCCCCTCTTCTCTCTTCCCCCCGTCCCTCGGTCTGGTCGCTCGTCTCGAGCGAGGCGCTCGGCGCCTTCAAGATCTTCTCGGTTCGGCGCGAATCGTTCCTGTCCCCGCGGACGGCGCATCCGCATCCCTTCTACGTGCTCGACTGCCCCGACTGGGTCAACGTGATCCCGCTCACCGACCGGGACGAGGTGGTCCTCGTGCGGCAGTTTCGGGCGGGAACCCGCGAGGTCACGCTGGAGATTCCGGGCGGAGGCGTGGAGGCGCACGACGGCTCGGCTCTCGTGGCGGCCCGGCGCGAGCTGCGCGAGGAGACGGGCCACGCGGCGCGGAGCTGGAAACGCCTCGGCGTCGTGCACCCGAACCCGGCCTTCCAGTCGAACCGGTGCACGACGTATCTCGCGCGCGGCTGCCGGCACGTGGGCGAGCTCATTCCGGACGCGGGCGAGGATCTCGCCGTGGAATGCGTGCCCCTTCGGAGCATCCCCGGGCTGATCCGGCGGAGGGAGATCACGCACTCGCTGGTGATCGCGGCTTTCCACTTTCTCTCGCTCGCCCGTTGAGTGTTCCCGGCGCTCCCGTCTAGAATCCGCGCGTCGAGGGAAGCGCCACGAAGAGAATCCTTGCTGCCGCTGCCCTCGTGGCCGCGTCCGTCGCTCTCGTTGCCGGCGCGAAGGCACCCGCGGTGAGGTCCTTCGAGGCGACGTACGTCGGAACGATCGCGACACTGCCGCTTTCCGCGAAGCGGACCGAGGTCTGGATCCCTCTGCCCTCGGACGGGCCGTATCAGACGATCACGGACGTCAGGGTGGAGGGCCCGGCCGCGTTCACGCTCGAGAAGGACGCCATGGGAAACCGGATGGCGCACTTCGTGCTCGACAAGGCGGAGCAGCTCGGGAAGGAGATCGAGGTCCGGGCGACGTACCGCGTGACGCGGCGAGAGGCGGTCGCGCCGATGCCGGGCAGCGCGACGATGGCGGTTCCGTCGGGCGCCGCGGAGCTCCTGAAGGCGAACCGGATGGTGCCCCTGACGGCGCGCGTGAAGGAGCTCGCCGGCATGCTTTCGGCGGGGAAGACCGATGCCGTGTCGAAGGCGCACGCGTTCTACGACTACCTCGTCGACAACGGCACATACGACAAGACGGCGCCGGGCTGGGGCAGGGGCGATTCGGAACGCTTCTGCGACGTGAAGAAAGGCAACTGCACGGACTTCCATTCCGCGTTCATGGCGCTCGCGCGCTCGGAAGGGATCCCTGTCCGGTTCTCGATCGGTTTCCCGCTCAAGTCCGACAGGGAAGGCTCGGTTCCGGGATACCACTGCTGGGCCGAGTTCTGGGCGCCGAAGCAAGGCTGGGTACCCGTCGACGCGTCCGACGCCGCGAAGACGAAAGAACCGGTGAAGAAGGCGTACCTCTTCGGCAACCTCGACCCCGACCGCTTCGACGTCACGACGGGCCGCGACCTCACGCTTTCCCCGCCCCAGAAGGACGGCACCCTGAACTTCTTCATTTATCCCTACGTCGAGGTGGACGGAAAGGCTTTCGTCGAGACGAAGATCCGCCTCGACTACCGGAACCTGCAGGACGGGCGGAATCCGTGACGGGCGCAGGCGCCACACGATCTCCTTTTCTAAGCTACAATATCCGTATCGCATAATCACGCCACGACCGGAATCGCGCCGGCCGGACGAGAGGCGCGGCACGGACCGTGAAATGCCTTCGGCGGGCGCGAAAAAGACCCCGCGCCGGGAGGCTCACATGGTTCGCCGCTACGTCGCTCCGATCCTCAGGCTCCTCGCGTTTCTCGGCCTCCTGGCCTCGCCCCTCGTCCTCGCCGCGATCGCGCGCGCCGAGGAGCCGGACGGCAAGAACCTCGTCGCCCTCCGCTCGGTCGTGCTCGGGGAGACGCCGACGGACCGGTTCGGCCGCGGCGGCCGCGTAGCCGCCAGCGCGCCGGTGACTCTCCTCGAGCGGAACGGGAGCCGCGTCCTCGTGGCCGCGCCTCCCCGGGGCTCTTCGGTCCCGGCCCGCGGCTGGGCCGACTCCTCGGCTTTCTTCGTGCTCGACGATCCGCGCGAGCCGATCGATCGTCTCCTCGGAAACGCGCGCCTCCTCCTCGACGCGAACGATCGGCCGGTCCTCGCCGCCGCCTACCTGCACGAAGTCACGCGGCGGGACGCCTCGCGCGCCGAGGCCTGGGAGCTTCTCGGGCGGGCGGGCGAGCTGCTGGCGCAGTCGGCGCGTCCGGGCGAAGACGGGCGCCCGCCGGTGTCGGCCCTCCTCGCGGAGTCGTGGGGCGTCACACTCGTCCCGAAGGGCGACGGCAGCGGCTACCGATACGACGGCGCGGCCTACCGGCGTCTGATCGCGCTCGCGCCGCCCGCCGACGTGGCCGAGCGGGCGCGCCTGCGCCTCCTCCTGGCCTGCGGCCCCGTCGTCGACGCTGCGCGGCCGGTCGACGTCGCGACGGCCGCGCGCCGCGAGCGGGACCTCGCCGAGTTCCTTTCCTCGTTTCCGACGTCGGCGCGCCGCGTGCCGTTCCTCCTCGAGCGCGCCCGGCTCCTGTTCTGGCTCGCGGAGAGCGCCGGCCGCCGCGGCGACGCCGAGGCATTCGCGGGCTACCGCGACGGGGCGATCGAGGCCGCCTCGGAAGTCACGGCCACGACGCCCGACCTGTCGCGCCGCCGCGCCGCCGACCGCCTCGTGGCGCGACTCACGAAGTCGCTGCCCCGCAAGGTCGTTTCGGACAAAGCCGTGGTCTCCGCGTCGGGAATGCGCGCCCAGTTCGTCGCGAAAGGCGGCGCGACGCTGCTCGTCGTGTCGCGCCCCGACGGAAAGGACGCGATCCAGCCGTACACGGTCGTGGGCGCGGACCCTTCGAGTCTCGCGTTCGACGCGACGGGCAGGAAGCTCGTCTGGGACGAGGCGCCCACCGCCGGCAGGCGAAGGACGCGACTCCTCGACCTCGTGCGCGCGCGCATCGTGGAGCCGGCGGCCTCCGCCGAGCCCGAGCTCCTGACGGCCGCGACGGCCCCGGCCTCGAGCGGCCCGGGTTTGGGCGAAGACCGCTACACGACGTCCCTCGGCTTCTCGCCGGACGGGCGCCTGCTCCTCGTCGTCTGCGAGGGGTTCACCCCCGACGGCGTGCGGATTCCGAAGCGGCACGTCCTCTGCGACACGGACGGGGGACGCCGGCCGGTCCTCGTCGATCGCCCGTACTCGGCGCCGGGCGTCGTGGATTGGAGTCGGCTCCAGCAGATGACCGAACGCCTCAGCGGATAATCGGCGGCGCATGACGGACCCGGCGGATCCCCACGAGGACCGGAGGCTGCGGCGAAAGACCGCAGCCTTTCGGCTGAAGCACGACATCGGGAAAGCCGTGAGGTGGAGCGCGCCGGAGGCGCGGGAGACGGATGCCGAGGCGCTGCGTGCGCGTCTTGCGATCGACCTCGTTCCGCGCTCGAGGGGTGGCGGCGCGAACCGCGATGTACTGGAAAGTTTCTTTGAATGGAAGAGGGAAGAGGGCCCGCTGTTCGCGAGCGGCGATCCGGACCTCGAGGCGCTCGAGCGGGCCATGACGGAGGTGGGCCAGCTTGCCCCTCGCCTCGCCCCCGCCCTCTTACCTTTCAGAGAGTCTTCCTCTTCTTTCTCCTCGTCTTCATCTTCTTCCGAAAGCAAATCTCTTCCTCTTTCCGAGTCTCTGCTCGTGGCTCTCGACGAGGCCTGCCTCGATGCGGCGCGCGCCTGCACGGAGTTCTACCGCCGCATCGCCGTCGAGGACGGCCCCGAGGCGATCCGGCATCTCGGAGCGCGGCGATGACGGCGCGCGGCCCGCGCGTCCTCGTCGTCGACGACCAGCCGAAGACCGCCGAGTTCCTGCGCCGCCACGCGCCGGATCTCGTCCTGCTCGGCCCTTCGGCGGAGAAAGCCTGGGCGGGGAGCTGGTCGGAGGCCGAAGCGGCTCTCGCGCGCGCCGGAAAGCTGCCCGACCTCGTCGTTCTCGACCTCCGTTTCGACATACCGGACGAGGAGCTCCTGCCCGACCGGCGGCCTCTCGGCGAGACGGCGGCGGGGAAGCGCGACCGGCGGGACCGGCGCGACCGGCAGGGCCTCTTCATCCTCGAGCGGCTGCGCCGCCGCGAGCCCGACCTTCCCGTCCTGCTCACGACCGCGCACGAGGAGATTCCGTTCGAGGACGAGGCCAGGCGCCTGCGGGCCGACGCCTTCACGTACACGGTCGGCGAGGACGAAACGACGGGAGAGGGTCTCGTGCGCCTCGTGCGACGGGTGCTCGACGAGCGCGAGTCGCCGCTTTCGACGGGGCGGTTCTTCTGGGGGCGCGGCGCCGCCATGCGCGACCTGCGCCGCCGGATCGCCTCGCTCGCGCCGACGCCCCTTCCGCTCCTCCTCACGGGTCCGACCGGCTCGGGCAAGAACTTCCTCGTGAAGGAGGTCATCCACCCGCTGTCCTCCCGCAAGGGGCCGCTCGTCTCCTTCGATTGCGCGACCGTGCCGGAGACTCTCCTTCAGGCGGCCCTCTTCGGCTCGGTGCGCGGCGCGTACACGGGCTCGGTCGCGGATCGGCCGGGGGTCTTCGAAGCGGCCGCGGGAGGCACGCTCTTCATCGACGAGATCGAGAACCTCTCCGGCGACGCGCAGAAGGCGCTCCTGACGGCTCTGAACGACGGCGTCGTGCGGCGCGTGGGGGCGACGGCGGTCGTGCCGCACACGGCGCGCATCGTGGCGGCCTCGAACCTGGACCTCAAGAAGCGCGTGACGGACGGCCTCTTTCGCGCGGATCTCCTCATGCGGCTGAACCCGGCGCTCGCTCTGGAGCTGCCGCCGCTCGCGGCGCGGCGCGAGGATCTCGAGGATCTCGCGGACGACTTCGCGGCGGCGTTTTTCGGGGACCCGACGAATCGCCTGGAGATCGCGGCGCAGGTGCGCGCCGCAGGAGGCGGGGAACCGGATCGCGCGGACACGTTCGAGCTCGCGCGAGGCGACGACGAGGTCGCGCGCAGCCGGGCGCCCGTGGTCTTCGCGCTTCCGCGAAAGGGGTGGCAGGCCATCGCGCGCCACCCATGGCCCGGCAACGTGCGGCAGTTCGCGATGGTCCTCGCGGACCTGCTCGCGGCCACTCTGTACGGCCGCACGGCCGCGGCGAAGGACCGGAACGATCGCGTCGTGTTCTCGATCGATCCGCGCCTTCTGTTCGATCTCCTGGCCGAGGCCCGTCAGGAGGACGCGCCCGCCGCCGCCGACTCGTTCGTGCTTCCGCGGCCGCAGGTCGACAGCGTCGAGGCGTTCCGGCGCGAGCTCGAACGTTCCGCGTTTCGGCAGGTGTTCCACGAGTGCGAAGGGGACTTCGCGCGGATGGCCGAGAGGATGACGGGCTCGGCCGCGGACGAGCGGGCCGTGCGCCTGCGGTTCAACAAGCTGGGCCTCTCGGCGCGGCGCGAGGCGTGAACGTGTGGCAGGCGATCCTGCCTCTCCTGCCTTCCCTCCTCGCCGCGACTTCCGCGCCGGCGCCGGAGCCCTGCGACGACCCGGCCTCGCTGTCCGAGCAGGCCGAGAGTCTCGTCGGGGCGGGAGGGCCCGCTTCCGGGGATCTCCCCCGGGCGCGGGACCTCGTCCGGCGGGCACGCCTCGCGGCGCCGTCGCTCGCGCTCGCGCTCCGCGGCGCGGACCTCGCGGCGGCGGCGGGAGACACGGACGACGAAGCCCGCCTTCTCGAGATCGTCGCGAAAGAGGCCCCCGAGCTCCTCTCTCCCGTGGAACGCCTCGTGCTGGCACGGCAGGCGGAGGCGCGCGGGGACCGGCGAGGCGCGATCCTCCAGTACGGACACGTCCTGACGGCGCTGCAGCGGCGCGGCCTCGCCGGCGCGGGATGGGTGGGCGAGTCCATCCGGCGCCTCGACGCCGAGGACGAGGCCCGGAAGCTCCCGGCGCGGCCCGGCTTCGCGCCTCCGTCGGCGGAGGCGCGACGCGCGTTCGCCGAAGGGAAGACGGCCCTCAGGCGCGCCGCGAACGCGCCCGCGCGCGAGGCGTTCCGGAGGGCGCTCCGGCTCTCGCCGGGTTACTCGGAGGCCGCCCTCGCGCTCGGAAGCGTCGAGGAACGGGACGGGCGCACGGCCGAGGCCGCGGCGGCGTACCGGACGGCTCTCGCCGCCGACCCGGACGGCTTCGAGGCGCTTCTCGCGCTCGCGAACCTGCTCTGGAACGAACCGGACCGCGCGGCCAAGGAGGAATCCCTCGCGCTCCTCGACCGCGCGACGGCGCTCCGGCCGGACCTTGCGCGTCCGCACCGCGAGGCCGCGAACCGGTGGGCCGCGTGGGGCGATCCGGCGAGGGCTCTCGAGCGGCTCGACGCGTGGTGGCCGCTCGCATCTCCCGAGGATCAGACGGCGGCCGCACCTTTTCGCGAGCGGCTTCGCGCGCGTCTCGCGCGGACGGGAGGCCCCGAGCCGGCTGCCCTCGGGTCGGACCCCGCCTCGCCTGCCGTCGGCGCTTTTCGCCTCGCGCAGGTCTATGCCGGCCGCGCGGATGAGCGCGACTGGAACGCCGCCGAGAGCGAGCTCCTCGAGGCCGAACGGCTCGATCCGCGGTTCGTGCCGGCGCTCGAGCTGCGCGCGGCTCTGCGCGAGCGGAAGGGCGACTTCGCGGGCGCCGAGAGCGTCCTCCGGCGCGCGGTGGCGGTGGACCCGTCGCGCACGCCGGCGTGGGAGCGTCTCGCCGAGCTCCTCGCCCGACAGCCGGAGCGCGCGAAGGACGCCGAGGCGGCCTGGGAGCACGCGGAGCAGGCGGGCTCCCGTGAGGCGCTCTACGCGCTGGCCCGGATCGCGTCGGGGCAGTGGCGCGTGCTTCGCGCGGCGGCGCTCTACCGGCGCTACCTCGCGGAGGCCGCCGGCGGCGTGCACGTCGAGGAAGCGCGGGCGGCTCTCGAGCGCGAAGAGAGGCGGCAGGGCACGCTTCGCGGCGCGGGTTTCGGGGCGGCATTCTTCGCGCTCCTCGCGGGCGGCCTCTCCTGGGCGCGGAGACGCTCGGGGCTCACGCTCGACGAATGGCTGAGACGCGACCCGGGCGCCACGCGCGACGCGCGGTCCCTCGCGGGCCGCCTTTCGCACGAAGCGTTCAAGCACGGTGGGCTGCTGCTCGGCGAGGCGGTGGAGCGTCTGGAGTCCCGGGGCGGCCTCGCCGAAGCAGCCCCGCTGCTCGTGGAACGCCTGTACGGAAGCGGCGGTGCGCCGGGCCTCGTGGCCGAGGCGCGGACGGCGCTCTCCGACCTCGAGGCGCTGGGACGCCGCCGGGGCGCGCATCTGAACCTGCGCTTCAAGGATCCGCTTCTCTCTCCCGTGTCCCGCGCGCTCGATGCCCTCACGCGGGCGGAGCGTCCCTTCGCGCGGCTCGCGCGAACGCGTTCGCTGCCCGCTCGGCGGATGCAGTCCCTTTCCCGTACTCTCCTCTCGGCGGCCGGCGTCCTGAGCCCGCGCACGGCGCAGCTCCTGACGGCCGTCCTCGATTCGGCGGGCTCCACGGAGGTCCGGTTCGATCGCCTCGAGTCGCTTCTCGCGAGCGTCGCGCGCGAACGGGATCTCCGGCCTCCTCCGCTTCTCGGCCTCGGGCTGTTCACCGCCGGGGACGGAGGGCGCCTGCGCGTGCGCGTGCCCGAGGGCGACTGGGTCACGCTCTGGCGGAACCTGTTCGCGAACGCGCTCGCCGCCCCGCGTCTCGCCCTTCTCGCCGAGGAAAGGCGGGACCCCGTGACGGGACAGGCCCTCGCGCGCTTCGTGCTCTTCGACGGAGACCCGCGTCCCCTCACGGCCGAGATGATTCGCGGCCGCGGCGCCGAACGGGGGCTCGGGGTCGTCGCGGACCTCGTGAGGAAGTGGGACGGCCTCGTGGACGTGACTCCCGGAACGGGCGCGTTCACGAAGGGCGTCGCGCTCGAGTTCGCCGCTGTCGAGCGACGCGCGGCCGGGGAGGCCGTGTGACGACTCCCCGTCGCGTTCTCGTCGTGGAGGACGGGACGGAATACGTGGACGGGTTCGAGAGGCTCGCCGCCGCGCGCGGGCTCGAGATCGACTTTTCGCGCGCGCGCGACCTCGAATCGGCCCGCGCGGCCCTCGCGCCTCCCGGCGCCGACGCGGTGTTTCTCGACGTCGTCTTCGACCGCACGCCCGAGGACCGCCTCGCGGGTGACGCGGAAGCCCTCGTGACGCGCTTCGGAGGGGACCGCGCCCGCGCCGTGCGCCACCTCGCGACGCACCAGGGCTTCTACGTCCTCGACGCGCTCGCCCCGCTCGTGCCTCTCGTTCCGGTCGTCCTCGCGTACGACTTCGCGGCGGAGCCGCAGCGTCTCGAAGCTCTCAGGGTCCGCGTCCGGGGGCTCCGCGGCCTTCCGGACGGCACCTCTCTGACCGCGGCCCTGGACCTTCTCCTCAGATCTCCTGGAACACGAACCGCTTGAGGACCTGAATGCGCTCCGAGGCGTGCTTCGGGTCCATGAGCCAGATCGCCCCCGCCACGGACGAGAGAAGCGAGTTGCCGTCCTGCGGCGTGAAGCAGAAGCCGACGATCGCCTTGCCCTTGTCGGCGACCGCGAGCGTCGGCGTCGAGATGACCGTCTGGGACAGGATGCGCCCGTAGTACCCGTGATCGCGGCCGAACGAAAACACCTCGTTCGCGCTCTTTCGCTCCGTGAGCGCGACGAGCGGGTTGTCCTTCAGGCGCTCGACCACGGTCTTCTTGTCGGTGGGCTTCGTGAGCACGAAGTTGAACCACACCGAGTGCATGTATTGCGTGTTGAGCTTCAGCGCCGACGAAAAGACCTTGGGCTTCAGATCGAGCGTCTCGTAGAGATGGAAAACGTCGCGGGCGTGGTGCGTCCCGAACTCCTCGTCGTCGTGCTTCCCGACGGTCGGCGCGGGGATGTAATCCTTCGTCTGCGAAACGTCGTTCGCGCGCCGCATGCAGACGAACTGCGCGCGGTCCATCACGAGCTCGTCGCCCGCCATGCCGAGCGTCTTGATCAGGATCGCGAGGTTGTGCGTGTTGCACGACACGACCTGCAGGAACTTGTCTTCCCCGGGGACGAGGGCCGAATCGTTGATCCCGCGCGCGTACATCTTTCCGAAGCCGAACTCCGACCCTTGCGCGAGAAACCCCCGAGGCCCCTTGACGTGCTTGTAGAACGTCTCCTTGTTCTCGTTTCCCGCCGGCGTGCAGTCGATGACGACGGTCGCGCGTTCCATCGCGTCCTGGGCCGTAAAGGAAACCTTGTGGCCGAGGGATTCGAAGTCCGCGGACTTGTCTTCCTCGGTCGCGAGGCGGGCGCCGCGCGACATGAGGTGGGCCACCTTCGCCCGTTCGGTCTTCATCGGCGTCCGCTTGTGAAACGTCACTTCGTCGATTCCGAGGTGCTGCTTGAAGTCCGTGAAGAGCCCGATGAGGGGCTCTCCGATCGTCCCGGTGCCGACGATGTGCACGATGTTCTTCATGACGGTCTCCTCGCGGCGCTTGCGGTGTGGTGGCCGGGATCGTGGATCTTCTGTTATAGCCGTCAAGGGCAGGCGAATTCAACGGGCGTCGACGGAAAACTTCGCGTGCTAACGTGATTTCGATGCCGGACGCGAGCCCCGCGACTCTCTCTTCCGTCGTGATTCCCGGTCCCGCCGGCCCGCTGGAGGGCCTGCTGCGTGCTCCGGCGGTCCCGAAGGGAGCCGCGCTCGTCGCGCATCCGCATCCCGGTCGCGGCGGCACCATGCACACGAAGGTCGTGCACCGCGCCGCGCGTCTCCTCTCCCGGCGGTTCTCCCTCGAGACGCTCCGGTTCAACTTCAGGGGGGTGGGAGCGTCGGCGGGAGCGTACGACCGGGGAGCCGGCGAGACGGAGGATGTCGTCGCCGCGGCCGGATGGCTACGCGCGCGCCGTCCGGAGGGGCCGTTCGTCCTCGCGGGATTCTCCTTCGGGTCCCTCTGCGCTCTCCGGGCGGCCGAGCGCGTGGCGCCGGAGGTGCTCCTCCTGATCGGCGTCCCGGTCGACGGCGGGGAGGCCGTGGCCGTCGTGCCCCCGGCGACCCGCGTCGCGTGGATCCAGGGTGGGAACGACGAGTTCAGCGCGAAAGAGGCCGCCCGCGAGATCGCCGCGGCGCGCGGGTGGACGTTTCTCGTCGTCCCGGGAGCGGATCATTTCTTCTCGGGACAACTGGCGGAGTTCGAGAGCGCCGCGGGGGACGCGCTCGCAGAGTGGCTCGGGACATGATGGTTTCGGAGGGAGAAAGGGAATTTCTCAGAAAGGTCGCCAGGGATGCCGCCGCCCGCGCGGTTGGGCTGCGAGTCGTGGCGGCGCCATCGCCGGCGATTGCGGCGGGGAGCCGCCTCACGTTGCCCGCCCCCGTCTTCGTCACGTGGCTGAGGGACGGCCGGCCGCGAGGAAGGAGCGGGAGTATCGAGGCGGGGCATGCACTCGCCGCCGCCGTCGAAGAGCATGCGGTCGCGGCGCTCCTGCACGATCCGAGATTCCCCCCCGTGACGCCAAGGGACCTGCCGCGCCACGTTCCCGAGATCTCCGTCCTCTTCACCTTCGAAGAGATCTTCTCCTCCTCCGAAATCTCCGGGGCCGAAGGCCTTCTGCTCGGAACGCACGGAGTGGTCGTGGAGAAAGGCAAGCGTCGCGGCGTCGTCCTGCCTCAGGATGCGGCGCCCTTTGATTGGGACGGCGCGCGCCTGTTGTCACAGGCGTGCCTCAGGGCGGGGCTTCCGGAGGAGAGCTGGAAGGCCGCGAGCCCCCCGCGCCTCCTCCGGTTCACCGCCGAAGTCTTCTGAGCTTCGGCTACTTCTCGATGGAGATCAGCTCGACGTCGAAGACGAGCGTCGCCCCGCCCTTGATCTTCGGCGGGCTGCCCATGTCGCCGTAGGCGAGGTCGGGCGGGCAGACGAGCCGGGCCTTGCCGCCCTCCTTCATGAGCTGGAGGCCCTGCGTCCAGCACGGAATCACGCCGCCCAGCGAAAACGTCGCGGGCTGGCCGCGGTCGATCGAGCTGTCGAAGACGGTGCCGTCGGGGAGCGTGCCCCGGTAGTGGACCTTCACCTTGTCGGTCGTTTTCGGCGCCGCGCCGGTCCCGGCCTTCGTTTCCTTGTACACGAAACCCGTCGGCTGCTTGACGGCACCCGGCTCGGCAGCTTGCTTCGCGAGAAAAGCCGCGCCGGCCTTCTTCTCGCCCTCGGCGGCCGCGGCGAAGCGCAGGTTCGCGAACTCGCGGATCTTCGGACCGTACGCCATGAAGTCCACTTTGTACGGGCGCCCGAGGACTCCGTCCGCGAGGCCGTTCTGCACGGAGGCCAGCTCCGCCGCGCTGAGCTTCAACGATGAGAGGTTCTGGCTCAGCGCGATTCCCATCGCGTAGAGCGTCTTCTCGGCCTCGGTCGCGGGAAGCGCACCGGCGGTTTTCGCGGCCGGCGCTTTCGCCGGGGCGGGCTTCGCGGCCTCCTCGGCGAGCGCCGGGGCCATGGAAGACAGAAGGAGAACGGAGGCAATGAAATGTCGCCGCATGAGATGAGTTCCTCGCTTTTCGTGTGATGGCGGCCCGGGGGAGCGACCGATGCCCGATTCTAACGCCGGGATGCGGGCCGCCGCGTCAGGACGTGGAGCAGCACGCCCGCGGCGACGGCCGCGTTCAACGATTCGACGCGGCCCTCGAGCGGAATGGTCACGCGATGATCGAGGGCCGCCGCGACCTCCGGCGAGATTCCGTGGCCCTCGGAACCGACGACGAGGGCGAGCGGACGGACCGAGGCCAGGGCTTCGGGCGCGGTGCCCGCGTGCGCCTCGGCGCCGGCCAGAGCGATCCCGTGCGCGCGCGCCCATACGACCGCCTCACCTGCCGCGACGCGCGCGGCGACGGGCAATCGGAACGCGCTCCCCGCCGACGCGCGCAGCGCGCGCGGCGAGAAAGGCCACGCGCAGCCAGGCGTCAGGAGCGCGGCGGCAGCACCGAACGCTTCACCGCTCCGGAGAATCGCGCCCACGTTCGCGGGGTCCTGGATGTCGTCCAGGATCAGAAACAGGAGAGAAGATGAAGAGGAAGATTTCTGAGAAGGTAAGAGGGGAGACGAAAGAGAAGAGGGGAATTTCCTAGAAGGTAATAGGGAAGAAAGAGCAGCGAGCGTGCGGTGAGGGGGTGAAGCCAGCGCGACGACGCCGCGCGTCGAGGGGAGATCGGAGAGCTTCCGGAGCACGCGTGCACTGACCTCCGTCACCCGCGGCGCATGCGTCGTCGCGCGCGCATCGCGTTCCCCTCTTACCCTTCTAAGAAAATCCTCTTCTTCCTCCTCGTCTTGTTCCGGCTTTCTCTGAAGAAAAATCTCCTGGATCAGCACGCCCGCGTCGAGCGCGTCCTCGATCATTCGTCTGCCTTCGAGCAGCATGGATTCGCCGCTCGCGGCGGCCTTCACGGCCGCCGCGATGCGGGGGTTCGAGGGGGCGTCGATCCGGGTGGCCATGAAGACTCCAAGAATACCGTCCCGCCCGCGGCCGTGCTTAAATCCGGGGCGCATGAAGAGCGCATTCTCGGAGGCGGCCGCCGCGGCCTCCGCTGCCGCCGCGAAGGCGACGCCGCTCACCGCGCTCTGGACGTTCCCGTCGGTCCTCTTCTCGGCGTTCCTCGTCGCGTGGGGGGCCGAGGCCGCGCAGTTTCTCGTCTCGCAGGGCCTTGCGCTCGCGATGCTCGCGTGGCTTCAGACCCTGCCCGAGTTCGCCGTCGAGGCCGTGATCGCGTGGGAGGCCGGCCGGGATCCCGAGAAGCTCCACCTCGCGATCGCGAACTTCACGGGCTCGATCCGCCTGCTGGTCGGCCTCGGGTGGCCGCTCGTCTACTTCGTCGCCGCGTTCTTCGCCCGGCGGACCGGAAAGCGGAAAACCTGGATCGCTATCGAGTTCGACGACGAGCATTCGATCGAGATCGTCGGTCTCCTGCCTCCGCTCGTCTGGTTCACCGTCATCTGGTGGAAGGGCTCGCTCGGCCTGCTCGACGCCGCGATTCTCACCCTCTGTTACGCGGGCTATCTCGCCGCGCTCCTGCGCGTTCCTCCGCGCGCGGGCGACGTGGAGGAGATGGAGGACCTGCCCGCCGTCTCGCGGTGGGCGCTCGCCCAGGGGCCCGGTCGGCGCGGGTGGGCGATCGCGGGAATCTTCCTCGTCGGGGGCGCGATTCTCGTCCTGTCGGCCCACGCCTTCGTCGAGTCGATGCTCGCGCTCGCGATCGCGGCGGGCGTCTCGCAGTTCGTCTTCGTGCAGTGGGTCGCGCCGTTTCTCTCCGAGTTTCCCGAGAAGCTCTCGGCCTTCAACTGGGCGCGTCAGATCACGAAGGCGCCGATGGCGGTCATGAATCTCGTCTCGTCGACGATCAACCAGTGGTCGATCCTCTCCGCCCTCATTCCGGTCATCTACTCGATCTCGAAGGGCTCTCCGTCGGCGATCGTGTTCGACGCGCATCAGCGCGAGGAGATCCTCCTGACGCTCCTCCAGAGCTTCCTCGGGTGGCTCCTGCTCGTGAACCTCGACCTGCGCGCGTTCGAGGCGGGCATCCTGTTCGTGTTTTGGCTGGTTCAGTTCGCCCTGCCCTCGACGCGGGGCCTGATGATCTACGTCTACGGAAGCTGGTGCGCCGTGGAGATGGTGATGATCGCGATCGGCAAACGAAAACCCCGGGCGCTCGCGGCCGTCTGGCGCGTCCTGAGGCCCCAGTGAGGTTCGCCGCGCGCGCGTCGCGCGTCGCGGGGTCGGCGACGCTCGCCGTTCTGAAGGCCGCCGCGGCCCTGCGCGCCCGGGGAGTGGATGTCGTGGACTTCGGCGCCGGAGAGCCGGACTTTCCGACGCCGGCGTTCGTGAAGCGCGCCGCGATCGACGCGATCGGCGCGGATTTCACGAAATACACCGACACGGCGGGCATCCCGGAGCTGCGCGAGGCCATTGCCGCGCGCTATCGGGCGGAGTGGGGCGCGCCGTACACGGCCGCGGATGTCCTCGTGACGGCCGGCGGCAAGCAGGCGCTCCAGACGGCGTGTCTCGCGCTCTTCGAGGAAGGGGACGAGGTTCTCGTCCCGTCGCCCCACTGGGTGTCGTTCCCCGAGATGGTGACGCTGACGGGAGCGCGCCGCGTGTTCGTGCCGACGGACGCCGCCTCCGGCTTCCGCCTCACCGCGGCCGACGTGGCCCGCGCCGCGACTCCCGCGACCCGCGGCATCATCGTGAACACGCCGAACAACCCGACCGGCGCCGTCATGGACCCCGTCGAGATCGAAGGCGTCGTCCGGCTCGCGGCTTCGCGCGGGTGGACGGTGCTCTTCGACGAGTGCTACGACCGCTTCGTCTTCGAGGGGCGGCACCTCTCGGCGTCGTCGCTCGCCCGCGAGTTTCCCGATACGATTCTCGTGGTCGGAACGCTGTCGAAGACCTATGCCATGACGGGCTGGCGCGTCGGCTTCGGGGCCGGCCCGAAGCCCCTCATCGACCTGATGAACCGGCTCGTGAGCCACGCGACGTCGAACGTCTGCTCCATCACGCAGCGCGCCGCCCTCGCCGCGCTCACGCGTCCCGGCGAGGCGGGACCCGCGGTGGAAGGCATGATGCGAGAGTACGCGCGCCGGAGGGAGTACCTGATCCCCGCGCTCAACGCGCTGCCGGGCGTGAGATGTTCGCCGCCCGGGGGCGCCTTCTACGCGTTCCCGGACGTGTCGGCCCACTACGGGCGCGCGGTCGGGGGAGTCTCCGTCACGGGGTCCGAGAGCTTCGCGAAGGCACTCCTCGACTCCGTCGCCGTGGCCGTGACGCCGGGCATCGCCTTCGGCGAGGACCGGTGCGTGCGGCTCTCGTTCGCGACGTCGCGCGCGCGCATCGAAGAGGGCCTCTCCCGTCTCGCGCGCGTGCTCGCGGGCTAGCCTCGTCCACCGCGTCGCGACCAGGAGCCATGGATCGGGGGATGGGTCTCCGGGGGCCGTGCTCGCAGGGCGCTTCGAAGCGAGTTCACGCCCTCAGCGGGCCAGGGTCTCGACCAGCTTCCCGAGCCGCGCGACCCACGGCCTCGTCCTTCGCTCTGCGGTCAGCAGGGGAGCATCGAGGGTCCGCGCCAGGGTGATGAAGACGGCGTCGTAGGCCGTTGCATCGAGCTCCAGCGCTGTCGACAGGACCGCCGCCCGGTGCGGCTCCTCGACCTCGAGCGGAGCGTCGAGGTGGAGCGCATAGATCTCCTCCGCGAGGGACGGCGTCAGCTCGTGGCGCCTGACGTAGGTCCGGAGCACGTTCGCCATCTCCCAGAAGTGGAGCGAAGGCACCAGGAGGCGAACGCGGCCGTCGAGAAGCTGCGTCTGATAGCTTCTCGCGGCCGATGCGAAAGCGTCGGGCAGGTACCAGGCGATCGCAACGCTCGTGTCAAGGACGAGGGTCCTCACGTCCGTTCCCGGTCCTCCCTCAGAACCTCGGAGGGGGTCTTGCGGAGCTTCAGCGCGCGCAGGCTGGGGCCGATCCTCTCGAGCCGGTTCCGGTACGTCGCGTTCCGCTCCCGAACCGTTCGGACCTCGACCAGGGTCCGGAGCGCCTCATCGACGGCGGCCGTCTTGGTCCGCGCGCCAGTCAGCTTCATCGCCTCGCGAAGGAGCTCGTCGTTCAGAACGATGTTCGTCCGCATGCACCTCAGTCTACACCTTGGTGTCAAATGATGTGTATGACTCGCGCACGAGGGCGGTGGTGGGTTGGAGAATGCGGTTCGCCCTCTCGGCTTCACGTCGAAGTCTAGCGGTAGCGGACGTCCCCGGACGCTTTCGGCGGCGGCGATTCCTCGACGGCGACGCGGTCGCGCCCCGCCTTCTTGGCCGCGTAGAGCGCCGCGTCCGCCCGGGCGATGAGCGACTCGAGGGACGCCCTCTCGAAGAGCCCCTGGTGGACCGCGACGCCCGCAGACACGGTGATCGGCCGCGCGACCCGCGGCGGGCCGATCGCCGCGACGGCCGAGCGGATGCGTTCCAGCGCGGGCAGCGCGGCATCGGCGTCCGCCTCCACGAAGAGAACGATGAACTCTTCGCCCCCGTGGCGGCCCGCCGCGTCGATGCCGCGGACCGTCCGCGCGATCGCGCCCGCGACGGCCGTCAGCGCGGCATCTCCCGCGGGATGTCCGTAGCGGTCGTTGAAGCTCTTGAAGTGATCGAGGTCCAGCATCGCGAGGGCGAGGGGCCGGCCCGTCCGCCCCGCGCGCGCGAGCTCCGCCTGGGCCCGGTCCTCGAAGGCCGACCGGTTCAGGAGGCCCGTGAGCGGGTCCGTCGTCGCGCGCGTGAAGAGGCGCCTCTCCTGCTCGGCCACGCGGGGAAGGAGGAGCGCCGTGAAGAGCACGAACCCGGCGCCGAGGGGCGAAACGACCGGGGTCGCGACGAGAACCTGGTGGCGCGCGGCGAGCTCGGCGGCTCCCGACAGCACGAGCACGCTGAAGGCCGCGAAGAGGAAGGCGCGGGTTTCGCGGCCGCCGCGCGCGAGGAGCGCGAGGAAAGCCGCGGCCACGAGCGGAAGACCCACGCCGAGGCCCATCTCGACGCGCGGGTGCGTGTCGGCGTCGAACAGGAGGGGAGCCGCGAGCAGCGTCGCGACGCCGAGCGCGAGGACGGCGTAGAGCGCGAGGCGACGCCTGCCGCGCGCGATCCCGAGGAGCGTGAGCGCGAGAATCCCGAACGACGCCGCGGTCAGGGCGAAGAGGAGCGTCGCGATCTGCGCTTTGGAGATCCACATCGGCCGCTGCTCACAACCCCCAGCGGGCGAACCAGTCGAGGACCTCGCGAACACGGCCCTTCTTGCTCTCCTCGCGAAGGAAGCCGTGCCCCTCGTCGGGATACACGACGAGCCGCGTCGGGACCCGGAGCGTCTTGAGAGCGTGCCAGAATTCGTAGCCCTGCGGGACGGGGACCTCGGCGTCGCGCTCGCCGTGGAGGACGAGCGTCGGCGTCCTCACGTTCTTGATGAACGTGATCGGCGCGCTCTTCGCATAGACCGCCGGATCGTCGTACACGGAGGCGCCGAAGTACGGCAGCATCCACCCGTCGATGCGGTTCTGGCCGTAGTAGCTCTGCCAGTTCGCGATGCCGGCGCCGGCGGCGGCCGCCGCGAAGCGGTTCGTCTGCGTCACGGTCCACATCGCCATGTAGCCCCCGTAGCTCCAGCCGTAGAGGTACAGGCGCTTCGGGTCGATCGGGCGCGTCTTCACGACCTCGTCGACTCCGGCGAGGATGTCCCGGAGGTCGCCTCCTCCGAAATCCTTCACGTTCCCGCCCGTGAAGGCCTCTCCCTGCCCGAAGCTGCCGCGCGGATTCGGCAGGAACACGAAAGCGCCGCGCGCGAGGAGAACGCCCGTGAGCGCCGAGGGCCACGCGTTCCGGTGCGCGGCCGCCGGACCTCCGTGGACGAGGACGACGAGCGGGTGTTTTTGCCGGGCGTCGAGGCGCGCGGGAGGCAGGAGCCATCCCTGGACCGGCTGGCCGTCACCGAGGACGCGCACGCTGACGGCCGGCCCCCATTCGGGCCGGACGCCGGCGTTTCCGTCCGTGAGGCGCGTCCACGACCCGACCGGACCCGCCCAGACCTCGGGGGGCGCGGCGAACGATTCGCGCACGGCGGCCGACGTCAGGCCGTCGCGCGCGAGAGCGATCCCGAGTCCCCGTCCGGTCGAGAGCCACCCGGACCCGGAATGCAGCGTGCGCGTCGTCCCCGCGACAGGGTCGAGCGCGACGACGGCCGTCGCGTCTCCCGCGAGCTCCGTGACGACGATGCGGGAGGGAGCGGGCCAGGCGAGACCTCCCGCGGAGGCGCGGCGGCCCGGCGTGAGGTTCCGCGCGGCTCCCCCGGAACGCGGGCACGACGAACACGTCGCCGCCCGTCGCCCCGTGGTCGCTCATGAGGCCGTGAATGACCGCGACCGAGGAGCCGTCGGGTGCAAACACGGGGTCCGCGATCTGGAGGGGAGGTTTCCACAACAGGCGCGCGGCGCCGGAGGCCGCGTCCAGCGCGAGGAGCTCGGCGCGCCACCAGTTGTCGTCGCCCGAGCCTTTCGCCGCGACGGCCGCGAACGTCCGCCCGTCCGGCGACCAGTCGTACTCGTAGACGTAGAGGTCGGGAGGCGAGACGAAGCGCAGGACTTTCGTCTCGACGTCCACGATCGCGAGGCGCTGCTCGTCGATGCGCGCGTCGACGACTCCCGAGTCGCGGGACGACGGATTCGTCGGTCCGGGCTCCCGGGCGGCGTTCTCGACGACGAGAACCGCCAGCGAGCGGCCGTCTCGGGACCAGCGCGGGTCCGCGAACGATCCCTTGATTCTCGTCATCCGCGTCGCCGCGCGATCCCCCGCGGCGGGCGCCGTCCAGAGGGCCGCGCCGCCCGCGTGGGAGACGAACGCGAGCGTCTTTCCGTCGGGAGAGAAGACCACGTTCCCCTCGCGGACCGACGCGCCGTCGAGGGACGCCGTGATCCTCACGGCGGCGGCGCCGGGCCGGTTCTCCTGAACGAGGATGCGGGTCGCGCGCGGGGTCCGGTCGTCGGAAGCCGGCTCGACGCGCGCGACACGCGAGCCGTCCGGGGAGATCGCGACGCCGCGGATCTCCCGGACTCTCGTCAACCGGGAGTAGACGTCGTCGAACGGCTCGGGCGCCTCGGCGACCGCGAAGCGGGAGCCGTGAAGGCCCAGGAGCGCGGCGATGACGAAGCAGAGACGTCGCATCGATCCTCCTCGGATGGGACGGCCGATTATCGGCCGGGACGGCATAGACTTCCCGATTGGAGGTTCGCATGACCCTCGACCGCGCCGCGGCCATTCTGGCCGGCATTCTCGTGGCCCTGTCTCCGGCGGGCGTCGCCGCGACGTCCTACAAGCTGCCTCCGAAGGCCGTCATCGAGATCCTCGATGCACCCGGCGCGCCGCTGCTTCGCGAAAGTCCCGCGGGCGACGCGATCCTCCTCGTCGAGATCGAGCCGAATCCTCCGCTCTCGCTCGTCGCCGAACCCTTTCTGCGGCTCGGAGGGGTCCGCCTGACAGCGAAACGGGGAACGCGGCAGCACCTCGTCTACGGGACGGGGCTCACGCTCCTCACGCTCCCGGAGGGCGCGCAGAGACGCGTCGAGCTGCCTTCGGGATCGCGCATTGGCCTCCCGGCCTTCTCGCCCGACGGCGGGACGTTCGCCTTCATGCGCGACGCGGAGGACCGGTCCGAGCTCTGGATCGGTGAAACGAAGACGGCGAAGGCGAGACCGGTTGCCGACGTGCTCCTCGACGACGTGCTCGGCGAGTCGATGATCTTCTCGGGTGACGGACGTTCCCTGCTGCTCCTCGTCGCTCCGCCCGGGCGCGGGCCGGCTCCACCCGAGCCCGCCGTCCCCGCGGGCCCCGCCATCGAGGAGGCCAGCGGCAAGACGGCGCAGGTCGCGACGTATCAGGATCTCCTCCGCAACACGCGCGACGAGGAGCTCTTCGGTACTACGGCGCTTCCCAGGTCGTGAGGTTCGACCTCGCGACAGGAAAACGAACCGCCGTCGGAACGCCGGGCCTCCACGAGTCCGTCGAGCCGTCGCCCGACGGAAAGTTCCTCCTCGTCACGCGTCTCCGGAAGCCGTTCTCGTACCGGGTTCCGTACGGGGCCTTTCCGAGGACGATCGAGATCTGGGACGCCGCCGGCAAGCCGGTGCGGACCGTCGCCGACCTGCCGCTGGCAGATCAGACGCCGCGGCAGGGCGCTCCCACGGGCGCCCGGAACGTTCACTGGCAGCCCATGGAGGACGCGACGCTCTTCTTCGTGGAGGCTCTCGACGGCGGGGACCCCCTGAAGAAAGTGCCTTTCCGCGAGTCCCTGAAGACGTGGGCGGCTCCGTTCGCGGACGCGCCGCGCGAGGCGCGGAAGCTCGTTCACCGCTTCCGTTCCGTCGAATGGACTTTCGCCCGGGGCCGCGTGCTCGTCACGGAGTTCGACCGCGACCGCCGCTGGCGCACGACGTCGATCGTGGACCTCGCGACACCGGAGGCGGCGGCGAGACCGCTGTTCGACCTCAGCGCGCAGGACGCGTACGGAGATCCGGGCCGATTCGTCCTCACGACGTCGCGCCGCGGCCGCCGGACGATCCTGATGGACGGCGAGAGCGCCTGGCTGGCGGGGGAGGGAGCGTCGCCGAAGGGGTCTTTCCCCTTCCTCGACCGGATCGACCTCGCGTCCGGGAGGAGAACGCGGCTGTTCCATTCCGAGGACGACGCGTTCGAGCGCTTCGTCACGTTCGTCGGGGAGAGCCGATCGCGCATCGTCACGCGCCGCGAGACGAAAACCGAGCCCCCGAACCTCTGGCTCGTGGATCTCGGGACGAAGAAACGCACGCGCCTGACCGACGTCAAGGATCCCGCGCCGCAGCTCGCGGGCGTGACGAAGGAGATCCTCAAGTACGAGCGCGCCGACAAGGTGCCTCTTTCGGGCACGCTCTATCTGCCACCGGGGTACAAGCCGGGCACGCGTCTGCCGTGCTTCGTGTGGGCGTACCCCCTCGAATATTCCGGCGCGGACACTGCCGGGCAGGTGCGGCTCTCGCCGAACTCCTTCACGCGCCTCTCGGGCGCGTCACCTCTCTTCTTCCTGACCCAGGGCTGGGCCGTGCTCATGGACGCCACGATGCCGGTCGTGGGCGATCCCGAGCACATGAACGACACCTACGTGGAGCAGATCGCCGCCTCGGCGAAGGCGACGATCGACGCGCTCGACGCGCGCGGCGTCGTGGACAGGAAGCGCGTCGTCGTGGGAGGGCACAGCTACGGCGCGTTCATGACCGCGAACCTGCTCGCGCACACGGATCTCTTCGCGGCTGGAATCGCGCGCAGCGGCGCCTACAACCGCTCGCTGACGCCGTTCGGATTCCAGTCGGAACGGCGCAACTACTGGGAGGCGACGGACGTGTACACGAAGATGTCGCCCTTCACGTACGCGAACAGGATCAAGACGCCGATCCTGCTCATCCACGGAGAGGCGGACAGCAACTCGGGCACGTTCCCGATCCAGTCCGAGCGTCTCTTCGCCGCGATCCAGGGCACGGGCGGCACGGCGCGGCTCGTGCTCCTTCCCGTCGAGGCGCACGGCTATCGCGCGCGGGAATCCGTTCTCCACACGCTCGCCGAGATGCTCGAGTGGGGCGAGAAGTGGACGCGGGACAAGGGCCAGCCGGCCGCGGGAGGCGCGGGCCGCTAGGCCGGGTCTTCGCCGAACGACTTCACGAGGAGGTGCTTCTGGACCTTGCCGAGCGCGTTGCGCGGCAGCTCGTGGACCGCGCGGACGTCGCGCGGCTTCTTGTAGTCGGCGAGATGCTCCGCCGCGAAGGCGGCGACGGCCGCGCAGACGGGCCCGGACGATCCGTGCGGCGCCGCGTCCCTGAGCACGAGGGCCGCGGCGATGCGCTGGCCCCAGACGCGGTCGGGCAGTCCGACGACCGCGGCGTCCTTCACGGCCGGATGCCGGCGGAGGACGTCCTCGATCTCGCGCGCCGAGATCTTGAAGCCCCCGCTCTTGATGATGTCGACCGAGCTGCGGCCCACGATCGTCACGTAGCCGTCGGCATCGCGCCGCGCCACGTCGCCCGTCAGAAACCAGCCGTCCCGGAACGCGGCGGCGGTCTCGTCGGGCCGCCCCCAGTAGCCATTCATGACGCCGCCGCCCTTCACCCGGATCTCGCCGAGCTCTCCCACGGCGGGCTCGCGTCCCTCGTCGTCCACGAGGCGGACCGAGCAGCCGGGCACCGGCAACCCCACGGTTCCCGGACGCCGCTCGCCGTCGTACGGATTCGAGAGCGTGAAGAGTGTCTCGCTCATGCCGTAGCGCTCCAGGATCGCGTGTCCTGTCTTCTCCCGGAAAGCGCGAAAGTCGGCCGCCGGAAGCGGCGCGCTGCCCGCCGTGAAGAGGCGGGCCTTCCGGAGGGCGGCGGCGGCTTCCGGATGCGTGTCCAGGTACTCCAGCAGGCGAACGTACATGGTGGGCACGCCCATGAAAGCCGTGGCCCTCTCGCGCGCGAATGCCTCCGCCACGCGGGCCGCGTCGAAGCGCTCTTCGAGGAGGAGCGTGAAGCCCGTGAGGAGCGCGCCGGCGACGCCGAGGCAGAGCCCGTGTACGTGAAAGAGGGGAAGCGCGAGCACGAGACGGTCGCTCTCCGTGAAGCGCCAGAGCGCCATCACGGCGCGGGTATTCGCCTCGAGCGCGCGGAAAGAGAGCGCGACGCCCTTGCTCTTGCCGGTCGTGCCCGACGTGTAGATGAGCATCGCGACGTCGTCGTCGGCGGGCGGCTCGGCCTGCGCCAGGGCGGACGAAGAGATTTGCTTCGGAGAAGAGGAAGAGGGGGATTTCTTAGAAGGGGAAGAGGGGAAAGCCTCGGTGAGGGAAATGACTTCGCGCAATTGCGGAGGCCTGTTCTCTCTGAGAATCTCCTCGAGGACCCCGTGGCATTCCTCGCCGTCCTGGGTGAGCACGGCAACGGCGCCCGAGTCCTCCAGGATGTGGCGGGCCTCGTCGGCCTTGTACCGCGTGTTGATCGGGACGTGAATGACACCGGCCGTGAGGTGGCCCACGAGCGCCGCCACGATCTCCGGGCATGTCTCGGCGAACACGGCAACGCGGTCGCCACGGCGAATCCCGAGTTCGGTCAGCCTGTCGACGTATCGGCTCGCCCACCGGCGCATTTCTTCGAATGAGTAAGTTCGGCCGCCCCAGACGACGGCCGGATGCGCCGCCCTGCTGCGCAGCGCCCCCAGGAGACGCGAGACGGCTGACGGTTGATCCATCCCCTCCTCACCTTCTAGGAAATCCGAAATCCGAAATCTCAACTCTCGTCATGCGGACGCGAAGCCGAGGTAGCGGTCGCGCACGCGGGAGTCGGCGTGGAGCTCGGAGGCGGTCCCCGTGAGCGTGACGCGGCCCGTTTCGAGGACGTAGGCGCGGTCGGCGAGCGCGAGAGCATGCGACACGTTCTGCTCGACGAGGAGGATCGTCACTCCGCGCGCGCGGATGGCCCGGAGCGACGCGAAGACTTCGCGCACGAGGAGCGGGGAAAGCCCCAGGGCCGGCTCGTCCAGCAGAAGGAGGCGCGGCTGCGTCATGAGGCCGCGTCCGATCGCGCACATCTGCTGTTCGCCGCCGGAGAGGGTTCCCGCCTTCTGCCCGATCCGCCGCTCGAGGACGGGGAACATCGCGAATATCTCACCGAGCATGGCGTCGGCCCGCCCGCGGGCGTGCTTCGGGTACGCGCCCATCCGGAGGTTCTCGAGGACCGTCATGGCCGGCCAGAGCTGCCGGCCTTCGGGAACGAGCACGATTCCGTCGGAGGCGAGCTCGTTCGCGGGCCTGCCCGCGACGTCTCTCCCGTCGAAGACGACACGCCCCGCCCGCGGGGAGTGGAGTCCGGCGACGGCGCGGAGAGTCGTCGATTTGCCGGCCCCGTTCGCCCCGATGAGGGTGACGACCTCGCCCTCGTCGACGGTGAACGAGACCTTCCGCACCGCCTGGACGTCGCCGTAGAACACGTCGAGGGCCTCGACGGACAGAAGGCTCATGCGGCCCCCGCGTCGTCCCCGAGATAGGCCGCGACGACCTCCGGATTGCGGAGCACGTCGCGCGGCACGCCCGCGGCGATCATCTCGCCGAAGTTCAGGACCAGGATGCGATCCGTCACGCCGGCGACGGCGTCGACGTGGTGCTCGATCATGAGGATGGTGAGCCCCGAGTCGCGGATCGCGCGAATGAGCGACATCGCCGCGACGATTTCGGAGGGATTCAGCCCCCCCATGACCTCGTCGAGGCAGAGCACCGCCGGCTCCGTCGCGAGAGCGCGCGCGATTTCGAGACGCTTGAGATCGCCGATCGGGAGCGCCATCGCGAGCGATCCGGCGCGGTCCGCGAGGCCCGTGCGCTCGAGGATGTCCGCCACGCGCCGGCGCGCGTCCGTGCCGCGCCTCCGTCCCGCCCCGAAGTGGGCGCCGATCGACACGTTCGCCTCGACGGTCATGTCGCGAAACGGGCGCGCGATCTGGTGCGTCCTCACGAGTCCGCGCGCGACGACGGCGTAGTTCGGAAGGCCCGCGATCTCCCGCCCGCGGAACCGAATCGAGCCCGAGGTCGGCGGCAGGGCTCCGACGAGGCAGGAGAAGAGAGTCGTCTTGCCCGCGCCATTCGGGCCGATGACTCCGAAAATCTCGCCTTCCGCGACCGAGAAGCTCACGTCCGAGAGCGCGAGGAGCCCGCCGAAGCGCTTCTTGAGCGACGTCACGGAAAGGACCGGCTCAGGCATCGGCGTAGAAGCGCCGGAGGCGCCTCGTGAAGACTCTCCTCAGAAGCCCGAGGATGCCTTTCGGCTCGAACAGCATGACGACGATGAGGAGCGTGCCGTAAATGAAGAGGTACGAGTCGCGCAGGGCGGGGATCGAGAGGAGCTTGACCTGCAGCGTCGAGAAGACCAATGCCCCGAGGACGGGCCCGGCGATGGTCCCGACGCCGCCGACGATCGGCATCAGGACGATGCTCAGACTGAGCCGGAAGTCGAAGACCGACCCGGGGGCGATGTACTGGAAGTTGATCGCGTGGAGCCCGCCCGCGACGGCGACGAGCGCCGCCGAGAGCGCGTGTGCCGCGAGCTTGAAACGCGTCGAATCGATGCCGACCGCCTCCGCCGCGTCGATGTCCTGCCTGATGGCGGCGAGACCCTGCCCGAAAGCGCTGCGCTTCACGAACGCCGCGAGCGCGACGACCGCGATCGCGAGCGCCACCATGGAGAGGTAGTTGCGCGTGAAGTCGAACGAGCCCGGAGGCATCCGCAGGCCGCTCGAGCCTCCCGTGAACGACACGCTCGAGGCGGTCACGCGGACGACCTCGCCGACTCCGATCGTCGCGATCGTGAAGTACGGGCCGCGCAGCCGGAAGGCCGGGAGGCCGATGAGGACCGAGAAGGCGGCCGCCAGGGCCGCCCCGAGGGGGAGCGTGAGGAACGGGCTCATGCCGCGCAGGGAGAGCAGCACCGTCGTGTAGGCCCCGATCCCGAGGAACGCGGAGTACCCGAGCGAGACCTGACCGGCGAAGCCCCCCAGGAGATTCCAGGCCGACGCGAGGACGACGGCGAACGCGAGGCTCCAGACGTCGTTCAGCGAGCCGCGCTCGAGCAGGAGAGGGGCGGCGAGCGCGAGGACGCCGAGCGCGGCCCCGGCGGCGAGGGGGAAAGCCTTCACCGGACGGCGCGCCGGCGCGCGAAGCGCGTGAAGAGCCCGGGCAGACCCTGCGGGAAGGCGACGAGCGCGACGAAGAGAAGCGCGAAGCTCACGGCGTCCTGGAACGAGGTCGGAACCGTCGTCCAGACCGCGAGACCGTTCTCGAGGAGCGCGAGCACGAGCGCTCCCGCCGCGACGCCGGTCACGCTTTCCATGCCTCCGAGGACGATGATGCAGAAAGCCTTGAGGAGGAAGCTGCGGCCGAAGTCCGGCGTGAACGCGTAGAGCGTCGACAGCATCCCGCCCGCGACGCCCGCGAACGCGGTGCCGAGGCCGAAGGCGGCCGCGGAGATCCGGTCGGCGTTCACGCCCGACAGGAGAGCCGCGTCCCGGTTCTGCGTGACGGCGCGGACGGCTTTTCCGACGTACGTCCGGTGCAGGACGAACTCGAGGCCGAGGAGCGAGAGCGCGGACATCCCGAAGACGAGAAGCGCGGGCACCCCGACGCGCACGCCGAGCAGGGAAACGGACTTGAGGGTGTACGACGTGAGGATCGACTGGGTGTCGCCGGTCCAGATCACGTAGGCGAGATTCTGGAGGACGAGCCAGACGCCGAAGGTGAGGAGCAGGCTTTCCATGGAGGCCGTGCTGCCCGAACGGGGCAGGCGCCGGACGACGGTCCGATACAGCAGGACGCCGCCCCCGAAGAAGAGGGGCGCGACGACGAGGAGGGACAGGAACGGGTCGAGCGAGAACCGCGTGAACAGGGAGAAGGTCGTGTACGCGCCGAGCATCATGACCCCGGCGTGGGCGAGATTGATGATGCGCATGACCCCGTAGATCACGGCGAGGCCGTAGGCCATGGTCGCGTACAGGCCCGCGGCGAGAAGGGAATCGACGAGAACTCCGGCGATCTGCTGCAAAGAGCCTCGAGCGTATCAGGGCCGGGCGTTTCGGGGTTCGGGCCGACTGCCCGAGAGGAGATATTGGACGACCGCTTGACCCGCCTGTGGCCCCCGAAGGGATCCATTCCTTCTTGACGCGGGTACCGGGGAGTGGCAGCTTGTCGCGCGGGAGAGGAGCCTTCCATGCCCTCAAGAGCACGTCGCCTGCCGGTGATTCCTCTCGCGCTCCTCGTCACGATCGTTCTGCTCCCCCTCGGCTGCGGGAGCTCCGACTCCATCACGGGTCCGTCCACGGGCGCCGTAGCGGCCAGCGTCGACGGCACGTGGAGCGGGAGCTTCGTGTCCAACGATCCGGCCGGGTGTGGCAACTCTTCCGCGACCGCCGTGTTCTTTCAGGACGGCGGCACCGTCACGGGCAATGTTTCCACTTCGACCTGCGGCGTGGCCGGCACCTTCAGGGGCAGCGTCCAGGGCAGCCTCGTGACCGGCGCCGTTTCGATGGCGGGCTGCCTCGGCGGCGGCGCCTCGGGCACCGTCAACGGCTCCGAGCTCGTTCTCTCGATCGGCGACCTCACGAAACCCCTCGTCTCCGGCGACAGGACCATCATGTACGGCGGAGTCGTCACCTTCCACCGCTGAACCGGTGCACGCGAGGGTCAGGAAGTTTCCACCCGTCGTTCGTGAGGCTATGCGACGGGGCGGTCGGAGCTCACGGACCTTCCTGGACGCGCCGGCGCGCGTAGGCGCGGATGGGGGGCAGAAGGAGCAGGGCGAGGAGCAGCGGGAGGACGAAGAAGACGGGAGACCAGAGACTTGCCCTGGGCGGTTCGGCATTGCGCGCCAGGAAACCGAAGCAGGTCAGGAGAAGACCGTAGGCGAGGAAGAGGCGCCCGCCATACGCGTTGATGTCGTACCACCGGGCGTCCGACGAGAAGGCCTCGGGAATGCGAATGCCATAGGCGCGGTTCATGGGGACGCGCCGAAGGACGAGAGGCACGGAGAAGGCCGTGAGGAGTAAGCCGAAGCCACAGTGAACGTAGGCGGCCGGAACGATCACGGACCCTCCAGAGCGTCGACCGACATCACGCGACGGGGGCGAGCGGGCTCGTGCCGCTCCCTCCCTTCACGGCTTCGGCAGCGGCGCGACGGGGTCGCCCGTGCGCGCCTCCTTCGGCCAGACGAGATCGATCTTTCCGCCGGGCTTGTTCTGCGTCACGACGAAGGGGAGGACCGCCTGGCCCGTCTTCGTGAACTTCAGATCGCCGCCGGGCAGGATCGAGTCCTTGAGGTCGATCGCGGCGAGCGCGGCCCGAACGGCCTCGGGCTTCAGGGAGCCGGCTTTGTGGATCGCCGCAAAGAGCGCGCGCGCCGCTTCGTAGGCCGTCGCGTGATACCACTGCGGGGCCGAGCCCGCCGCGGCCTTCCACTTCGCCGTGAAGGCCTTCACCTGCGGGTAGGGTAGGAGGTCCGACCACCAGCCGCTCGCGAAGATGTAATCCGTGGCGGAGCCGAGGCCCTTGCGGCCCGCTTCGTCCGCGCCGCGGGCGCCGTACGTGAGCATCTGGTGATAGAGGCCCATCTGCGTGTACGTGCGCTGCATCGAGATGAAGTCCTCGAGGTGGGCGTCGCACATGAAGAGGTCGGCCTTCGCTGCGGCGACGCGGCCGAGGAGCGGCTTGAAGTCGGGCGCGTAGAGCTCGAAGCTCTCGTCGAGGACGACGGAGAAGCCGGGGTGCGTCTTCGCGTAGTCCTTCACGCCCTTCTGGAAGTCCTTCCCGTGCTCGGTGTTCTCGGCGAGGAGGGCGATCTTCAGAGGCTTCTTGAGCTTGCCCTGGGCGACGAGGTCGGAGAGGAAATCCATCTGCGTCGTCGCGAGGTTCTCGACGGGCGAGAGCACCCC
>CAWEJK010000012.1:0-212755 GCA_963809425.1 Thermoanaerobaculia bacterium | reverse complement strand
GAAGCGCCGAGGCGCTCTGGAAAAACGTGCTCGACGGCGTCGAGTCGATCCGGCCTCTCGCGGACGACGAGCTCCGGGCGGCCGGAATCCCCGAGGAGACGATCCGCGACCCGCGCTACGTGAAGGCGCGGGCCATTCTCGACGAGGCCGACCTCTTCGACGCGTCCTTTTTCGGCGTGATCCCGAGGGAAGCCGAGCTCATGGACCCGCAGCACCGCGTCTTTCTCGAGGTCTGCCACGAGGCGCTCGAGGACGCGGCGCTCGACCCCGCGACGTTTCCGGGGCTCGTCGGCGTCTACGCCGGCTCGAGCTTGAACACGTACCTGGCCGCGCAGGTCGCGCCGGATCGCGCCTTCCTGCGCGCGACGTGCCGAGCAGTACCAGGTGGGCGCGTTTCCCGTCACTTTCGGGAACGACGGCCACTTCCTCACGACGCGTCTGTCGTACAAATTGAATCTTCGCGGGCCGAGCGTGGACGTCCAGAGCGCCTGCTCGACTTCGCTCGTCGCGATCTCGCTGGCCTGCCGGAGCCTCCTCCACTACGAGTGCGACGCCGCGCTCGCCGGCGGCGTCTCGATCAGCTTCCCGCAGATCCGGGGCTACCTGTATCTCGAGGGCGGCATGGTCTCTCAGGACGGCCACTGCCGCACGTTCGACGCGCGAGCGGACGGAACCGTCTTCGGCAGCGGCGCCGGCGTCGTCGTCCTCAAGCGCCTCTCGGACGCGCTCGAGCAGCGCGACCGCATCCTCGCCGTGATCCGGGGGTTCGCCGTGAACAACGACGGCTCGCAGAGGGTCGCGTACACGGCTCCGAGCGTGGACGGGCAGGCGGAAGTCATCGCGCTCGCGCAGGCGATGGCCGGCGTCGACCCGCGTGCGGTCGGGTACGTCGAGGGCCACGGCACCGCGACCCCCCTCGGCGACCCGATCGAGATTGCCGGCCTCACGAAGGCGTTCCGCGCCGGCACGAAGGACCGCGGCTTCTGCGCGCTCGGCTCGATCAAGCCGAACGTCGGTCACCTCGACGCGGCGGCCGGCGTCACGGGCCTCGTCAAGACCGTGCTCGCCCTGCGCGACCACGTCCTCCCGCCCACGCTGCACTTCACGGCGCCGAACCCGCACATCGACCTCGCGGCGAGTCCGTTCTTCGTGAGCGCGCGCGCCCTCCCGTGGGAGTCGGATCGGCCGCGCCTCGCGGGCGTCAGCGCCTTCGGAGTGGGCGGGACGAACGCGCACGTCGTCCTCGAGGAGGCGCCGATCGAACCGCCTTCCGGAGGCCTCCGGTCCCATCATCTCTTCGTCCTCTCGGCGAAGACGCCCGCCGCGCTCGACGCGGCGACGCGAAATCTCGCGGCTCATCTCGCCGCGCATCCGGATCTCGAGCCGGGCGACGTCGCGCGCACGCTCCAGACCGGCCGACGCGCGTTCGAGCACCGCCGCGCGTTCGTGGCGCAGGACGTCGCGTCCGCGCGCGCGATCCTCGGCGGAGGCGACGCCCGCCGCCTGCCGACCGCCTCCGTCGCCGGCTCCGCGCGGCGCGCGACGTTCCTGTTCCCCGGGCAGGGATCGCAGTCGCCTGGGATGGGCGCCGAGCTCTACGCGGCCGAGCCCGTCTTCCGGGGAGCGTTCGACCGCTGTGCGACGCTCCTCGAGCCCCACCTCGGGCTGGACCTCCGGGCCGCGGTCTTCGGCACGGGACCCGGCGCGGCCGAGGCGCTCACGCGCACCGGGCTCGCCCAGCCCGCGATTTTCTCGCTGTCCTGGTCGCTCGCGGAGCTGTGGGAGTCATGGGGCGTCCGGCCCGTCGCCCTCGCGGGCCACAGCGTGGGCGAGTTCGTCGCCGGCTGCCGAGCGGGCGTCTTCTCCCTCGAGGACGCCCTCCGCCTCGTCGCGGCGCGGGGCCGGCTCATGGAGGAGCGCCCGACCGGCTCGATGCTCGCGGTGCGGCTCTCCGAGGCGGACGTGAAGCCGTATCTCGAGGACCATCTCGATCTGGCGGCGGTCAACGCGCCGGCGCTCGTCGTCGTGTCCGGCGACCGGGCCGCCGTCGACGCGCTCGAGACGCGACTCGCGGCCGCGGGCGTCGCGAGCAGGCGCCTCGTGACCTCCCATGCCTTCCACTCGCGGATGATGGACCCGGTTCTCGCGCCGTTCACGGCCGAGGTCGCGCGCCTTCGGCTGTCTCCGCCCACGGTCCCGATCGTGTCGACGGTCACGGGGCGGACGCTCTCGGCATCGGAGGCGACGTCCGCCGACTACTGGATTCGCCATTTCCGCGTGCCGGTTCGCTTCTCGGACGCCCTCGCGACGCTGCTCGAGGATCCCGCGCGGCTGCTCCTCGAGGTCGGCCCCGGCCAGACGCTCGCGACGCTCGCGAAGGGTCATCCGTCGCGCGCCACGTCGCACGCCGTTCTGGCGTCGCATGCGGCATCCCGAGGACGACACGTCGGAGGCGGCGCATCTTCTCGAGACGCTCGGCCGCCTCTGGCTCTCGGCGTGTCCGGTGGACTGGCAGGGACATCAGGCCGCCGAGAACGGCGCCGCCTCGTTTCCCTTCCGACGTATCCGTTCGAGCGGAAGCGGTACTGGATCGACGCGGGCGCGGCCGAACCGCGCCGACAGGCGGCCCGTGATCGCCGACGCCGGAAGAGTGGGCCGCGCCTCGCTGCGCCGACGACGTGTGAACGCCTCGCCTCCGCGCCTTCGGTTCCCGCGCCCGGCGACCGGCGCGCGCGACTCGCCGCGGAGATCCTGCGCACGCTCGGCGAACAGTCGGGATTCCCGGAGTCGGACCTTTCCCCGACGTCGAACTTCCTCGAGCTCGGCTTCGACTCCCTCGTCCTCACGCAGGTCAGCCAGGAGCTGCAGAAGCAGTTCGGCGTCAGGATCTCGTTCCGGCAGCTCCTCGACGAGAGCGCGACGCCTTCCTCGCTCGCCGCGTGGATCGACGGGCAGCTCGCGCCGGACGCGCTGCCCGCTGCCGCGGAACCCGCGTCGCGCGGCGGCACCGGCTGCGGCGCCGGGCTCACCGCTCGACGCCCTCTCGCAGCAGCTCCTCGCCCTGTCGAAGCAGATCGAGGCGCTCCGCACCGGGGTTTCGACCCGCACTCTCGCCGCCGGCGTCCTCCGGCTCCCGCCGCGGCGCCCACGGCCGCGCCGCCAGAAGAAGGAGTTCGAGGCGTTCGGTCCGTACAAGCCGATCGCGGCCGGGGCGCGCAGCGGCCTGACCGAGCGGCAGCATCGCGCGCTCTCGGACTTCACGCGGCGCTACACGGCGAAGACCGCCGGCTCCAAACGCATGACGGACGAGACGCGCGACCGGTTCGCCGACCCGCGCGTCGCAGCCGGCTTCAAGCTTCTCTGGAAAGAGATCGTCTACCCCATCGTCGCCGTGCGCTCGTCGGGCTCGCGCATCTGGGACATCGACGGCAACGAGTACGTCGACATGCTCATGGGGTTCGGCCTGAACATGTTCGGCCACTCGCCCGCGTTCGTGACCGACGCGGTCGTCGAGCAGCTCCGGAAAGGCGTCGAGATCGGGCCGCAATCGCCCGACGCGGGTCTCGCGGCATGCGCTCATCTGCGAGTTCACGGGGATGGACCGCGCGACGTTCTGCAACACCGGCTCCGAGGCCGTGATGACCGCGATGCGGCTCGCGCGTACGGTCACGGGCCGCAAGAAGATCGCTCTCTTCTCCGGCTCGTATCACGGCACGTTCGACGAGGTCCTCGTGCGCGCGGCGAAGGTGAAGGGCCAGCCGCGTCCGCTCCCGATCGCGCCCGGGATTCCCGAGGAGAAGGTCGAGAACCTCCTCGTCCTCGACTACGGGACCGACGAGTCGCTGAAGATCCTCGAGGCGGAAATGCCGAACCTCGCGGCCGTCCTCGTCGAGCCGGTCCAGAGCCGGCACCCGGACCTGCAGCCACGCGAGTTCCTGCACGAGGTCCGCCGCCTGACGAGCGGCCCACGACACGGCGCTCATCTTCGACGAGGTCATCAGCGGGTTCCGCGTGCACCCGGGCGGCGCCCAGGCCGTGTTCGGCGTGAAGGCCGACCTCGCGACCTACGGGAAGGTCATCGGCGGCGGCATGCCGATCGGCGCGATCGCGGGGAGCGCGACCTACATGGACGCGCTCGACGGCGGGACCTGGCGCTTCGGCGACGACTCGATCCCGGAGAAAGGCGTCACGTTCTTCGCGGGCACCTTCGTCCGCCACCCCGTGGCGATGGCGGCCTGCGTGGCCGTCCTGCGATACCTCAAGGAGCAGGGGCCCGCGCTCCAGGAGAACCTCAACGCGAAGACCGCGCGCTTCGTCGGCCGGCTGAACGCGATCTTCCGGAAGGCCGGCGTCCCGACGCACGTCCAGCACTTCGGCTCGGTCATGTACTACAAGTTCCCGCCCGAGGAGCGGTTCGCGAGCCTCTTTTTCGCGCACCTGCGCGAAAACGGCGTGCACGTCCTCGAGGGCTTCCCGTGCTTCATGACGACCGCGCACACCGAAGAGGACCTCGACTTCGTCCTCGACGCCTACGAGAAGAGCATCGCCGAAATGCAGGAAGGCGGCCTCTTCGCGCCGCCGCCGTCTCCCGCGCATGCCGCGGCGCCCGGCGGCGAGGACGTCGAGCCCGTCGTCGTGCCGCTCACCGAGGCGCAGCGCGAGGTCTGGCTCGCGACGCGCATGGGCGACGACGCATCGTGCGCGTTCAACGAGTCCGTCAGCATCCGGTTCGAGGGCCCGCTCGACGCGGCGCGGCTCCGCCGCGTCGATCCAGGCGCTCGTCGACCGCCACGACGCGCTCCGCGCGACGTTCGCTCCCGAGGGAGACGTCCAGCGCGTCGCGCCGAGGCTCGCGGTCGACGTCCCGGTCACGGACCTGTCCGCTCTCCCGCGCAGAGGAGCGGGAGCGCGAGCTGGCCGTGATGGTCGAGCGCGAGGCCGAGTCGCCCTTCGACCTCGTGAACGGCCCCACGGTTCGCTTCCGGCTCGTGACGCTCGAGCGCGAGCTCCACGTGCTCCTCCTCACCGCCCACCACCTCGTCTGCGACGGCTGGTCGACGAACGTCCTGCTCTCCGAGCTGGGGCCGCTCTACGCGTCCGGCGGCGACGCGGCGGCGCTTCCCGCGGCCGCGCAGTACGCCGACTACTCGCGCTGGGAGGAGGAGACGCGCCGCACCGCGGAGGGCTCGGCGACCGAGGCCTACTGGATCGCGCAGTACCGGCAGCCGCCGCCCTTCCTCGAGCTCCCGACGGAGGGCCTGCGGCCGTCCGTCCTCACCTACGCGGGCGCGACCGAGCGGCGGACGTCCCGCGGGCGCTCGTCGACGCCGTGCGCAAGGCCGGCGCGCGGCAGGGCTGCACGCTCTTCGCGACGCTCCTCGCCGCGTTCGACGTCCTCCTCCACCGGCTGAGCGGCCAGGACGACGTCGTCGTCGGCGTCCCTGCCGCGGGCCAGTCGTCCTGGGGACGCGACGACGTCGTCGGGCACTGCGTGAACTTCCTGCCCGTGCGGTCGCTCCTTCCGGAAGGTGCGACCGTCAAGGACTTCCTCAAGGCGACGAGAACCCGCGTCCTCGAGGCGTACGAGCACCAGAACTACACGTACGGAACGCTCGTCCGGAAGCTCGCGCTTCCGCGCGACCCGAGCCGGCTCCCGCTCATGGAGGTGCAGTTCAACGTCGAGAAGGTGGGCGGCGACCTCGCCCTTCCCGGCCTCCGCGTCTCGGTCGACCCGAACGGAAAGAAGTACGCGAACTCCGACATCTTCCTGAACGTCATCGAGGGACCGGACGGGCTCGTCCTCGACTGCGACTTCAAGACGGAGCTCTTCTCGAAGGACACGATCCGCCGGTGGCTCGGCCACTTCGAGACCCTGCTCGAGGGGCTGGCCGGCCGACCCGGAGGCGCGCGTCGACGAGCTCGCCGCTCCTCACCGCGCCGGAGCGCGAGCACGTCCTCCGGCGTGGAACGACACCGCGGTCGCCTGGCCCCGCTCCGTACACGATCCACGAGCTGATCGAGAGCCAGGCCGCGGCGACGCCCGAAGCGCCGGCCGTCATCGCGGGCAGCGACGACGCTCTCCTACCGGGAGCTCCTCGTCCGCGCCGAGCGCCTCGCCTCCTATCTCGTCGCGCGCGGCGCCGGAGCCGGCACGCTTGTCGGCGCTCTGTCTCGACCGCACCGGCGACCTGATCGTCGCCCTCCTCGGGATCCTCAAGTCCGGGGCCGCCTACGTCCCGCTCGACCCGGCCTTCCCGAAGGAGCGCCTCGCGCTCATCCTCGAGGACGCGGCGCCCGAAGCTGCTCGTCACACAGGCGTCTCTCGCGGACGAGCTGCCGGAGCACAGCGCGGCCGTCGTGCGCCTCGACGCCGACGCGGCCGAGATCGCCGCGGCGCCGGACACGCGAGCCCGGGCGTCCGCGAAGTCGTCGGACCTCGCCTACGTCATGTTCACCTCGGGCTCGACGGGCCGCCCGAAGGGCGTCGCCGTGTCGCACGGCGCCGTCGTGAACTTCCTGAGGTCGATGGCGAGCGAGCCCGGCTTCTCGGCGCGAGGACGGCATCGTGGCCGTCACGACGCTCTCGTTCGACATCGCCGGCCTCGAGCTGTACCTGCCGCTCACCGTCGGCGGCCGGGTGATCCTCGCGACGCGCGAGGACGCGTCGGACGGCAACCGCCTCCTCGCGCTCCTCGGGCGGCCGGACGCGACGGTCCTGCAGGCGACGCCCGCGACGTGGCGGCTGCTCCTCATGGCGGGCTGGTCCGGCGGCAAGCCCCTCAAGATGCTCTGCGGCGGCGAGGCCCTGCCCGGGACCTCGCGAACGACCTCCTCGCGCGCGGGCCCGAGCTCTGGAACATGTACGGCCCGACCGAGACGACGATCTGGTCGAGCGTCGCCCGGCTCGCCCCCGGGCCCGGGGCCGATCCCGATCGGCCACCCGATCGCGAACACGCAGTTCTACGTCCTCGACGCGCGGCTGCAACCCGTGCCCCGTCGGCGTCCCGGGCGAGCTCGTCATCGGCGGCGACGGCGTCGCGCAGGGCTACTGGGGCCGGCCGGACCTGACGCGCGAGCGCTTCGTGCCCGATCCCTTCGCGGCGACGCCCGGCGCGCGCCTCTACCGCACGGGCGATCTCGTCCGCATGCGGCGCCGACGGCGGCGCTCGAGTTCCTCGGGCGCACGGACCACCAGGTCAAGGTGCGTGGTTTCCGCATCGAGCTCGGCGAGATCGACGCGGCGCTCTGGCCCGCCATCCCGACGTCGGCGAGTCCGTCACGGTCGTCCGCGAGGACGTGCCCGGGACAGAAGCGGCTCGTCTCGTACGTCGTGCCGCAGGGCCGCGAGGCCGCAGCCGACGGATCGGCGGCCGCGACCGAGCAGTGGCACGCCCAGTGGGAGATCCTCTTCCGGACCGCGATCGAGGGCGACGGGACGAGGACGGCGTCGCTCGACGAGATCGACGCCGTCATCACGGGCTGGACGGGCTCGACCACGAAGGCAGAGGTCGCCGAGTGGATCGACGCGAGCGTCGCCCGGATCCGGGAGCTCGCGCCGAAGAGCGTGTCCTCGAGATCGGCTGCGGCACCGGACAGCTCCTCACCCGTCTCGCGCCCGCCTGCGACGCGTACTGGGGCCTCGACTTCTCCGAGACCGCGATCGCGGCGCTCGAAGCGAGCCTCCAATCCGAGGACGCGTCGACTCGTGACCGCGTTCGGCTCCTCTGCCGGCCCGCGGACGACCTCGAAGGCGTCCCGGCGGGCAGCTTCGACACGGTCGTCATCAACTCGGTCGCCCAGTACTTCCCGGACGCGGACTACCTCGCGCGTGTCCTCGACGGCGCCGCGCGCGCGGTGGCCGACGGCGGCGTTGTCTTCGTGGGCGACGTGCAGAGCTTCGCGCTCCTCGAGACGTTCCACGCGTCCGCCCTGATCGCGCGCGCGGAGGCCGCGACGACCGTCGCCGACCTGAGGCGGCTCGTTCGTGAGCGCGTCGCCATGGAGAACGAGCTCGTCGTCGACCCGGCGTTCTTCCTCGCCCTCGGCGAGCGCAACCCGAGAATCGCCGGCGCCGACGTTCCGCGTGAGGCGCGGGCCGCCTCTGGAACGAGACGACGCAGTTCCACTACGACGTGACGCTGCACGTTGCCGCGTCCGCGCCGCCGGCACCCCCGCGGACGCTTCCGTTGGGGCACCGACGTGCGCACGCTCGAGGCTCTCGCGTCAGCCCTCGACGTCTCGGCCGGCCCCGTGCTCGTGACGGGTATCCCGAACGCGCGCGTCGCCGCCGCCGTCCACGCCGCTCGGCTCCTCGCCGAGGCGCCGGCCGCGTCGACGGCGTCCGCCCTGAAGGAGGCCCTCGCAGGAGCGCCGGCGGGCGTCGACCCTGACGACGTGTTCACGCTCGCCGGCTCGCCCGGCGACGTCGAGGTGCTCTGGCCCGCCTCCGGCGACGGCGCGACCTTCGACGTCCTCGCCCTCCCGGCGGGACACGATCCGCGCCTGCCGCTTCCGGTGCCGGCTCCCGCCGGCTCCGGCGACAGGGAGCCGTCGCGACACGCGAACACCCCGCACCGGGGCCACGCGTCGCGCGATCTCGTGCCGAAGCTGCGGGCCCATCTCGAGACCCTCCTGCCCGAGTACATGGTCCCCGTCGCGTTCGTCGCGCTCGAGGCGCTGCCCCGCACGCCCAACAGGAAGCTCGACCGCCGGGCCCTTCCCGCCCCGGACCCCGAGGCGTCCGGCAGCGGCCGGTTCGTCGCGCCCCGCGACGACGCCGAGAGGGCGCTCGCGAGGATCTTCGGCGACGTCCTGAGGCTCGACAAGGTGAGCGTCGAGGACAGCGTGTTCGACCTCGGCGCCGACTCGCTCCTCGTCTTCCAGATCACGACGCGGGCGCACCAGGCCGGCCTGCAGGTCTCCCCGCGCCAGGTCTTCGAGCTTCGCACCGTGGCGGCACTCGCGAAGGCCGCCGGCGCGGCGACGCGGCCCGCGGCCCACGGTCCTGCCCTCAAGGCGATTCCCCGGCAGGCCACTGACTCGGCCGGCGGACGGCGGAGCCCGCACGCGCCCCGGGCGCTTAGATCTCAAAGCCTTCCGATGAGCGCCCTGCCCGACGACGTCTTCCTGCTACCGACTTCTCTTTCGCAGAAGAGGTACTGGCAGCTCGACCAGCTCGTGCCCGGGAATCCCGCGCTCAACATGCCGCTCGCGTTCCGACTCGCGGGGCCGCTCGACGTCCCCGCCCTCGAACGCGCGCTCTCGGACCTCGCGGTCCGCCACGAGATCCTCCGCGCCAGCTTCGACCGCGTGGGTGCCGACGTCATGCAGATCGTCAGGCGGGACGCGGCGGTGAGGCTCGACGTCATCGACCTGGGCACACTGCCCCCGGCCGAGCGCGCCCGGCGCACCGAGGAGCTCGTCCTCGAGGAAGCGCGCAAGCCGTTTGTCGCTCGCGACCGGTCCGCTCTTCCGGGCGTCGCTCGTGCGGCAGTCCGAGCTCGAGCACGTCCTCCTCGTCACCATGCACCACATCGTCTGCGACGGCTGGTCGAACGGCATCCTCGTCCGCGAGATCGCCGAGCTTTACCGGGCGGCCGTCGAAGGCGACGCGCCCCGCCTGCCCGAGCTCTCGATCCAGTTCGCGGACTTCGCGAACTGGCAGCAGGAGTGGCTGCGCGGCGAGAAGTTCGAGGAGGCGTTCGACTACTGGCGAGGCAAGCTCGCCGGCGGCCTTCCCTGCGCTCGAGATCCCGACCGACCGGCCGCGGCGCGGCGGGATCACCTCGCCGGGCGTCATCGAGACGCTCCTCCTCGACAAGCCGCTGTCCGACGCCCTCAAGAGCTTCGGCCGGCAGGTCGACGCGACGCCGTTCATGCTCTTTTTCGCGGGCTTCGTCGCGCTCCTCTCGCGCTGGTCCGGCCAGGAGGACATCCTCGTGAGCTCGCCGGCCGCGAACCGGCAGCACGTCGAGACGGAGGGCCTGATCGGGCCGTTCGCGAACCCGCTCCTCCTGCGGGTCGACGTCTCGGGATCGCCGACGCTTCGCGCCCTCGTCCTGCGCGTGCGCGAGCTCGCGCTCGCCGCGTTCAGCTTCGCCGAGCTTCCGTTCGAGAAGCTCGTCGAGTGGCAGGAGACGACGCTCAAGCAGGTGCCCTACGCGCCCCGGGTCATGTTCATCTATCAGACCGCGTTCATGCAGCCCGTCGCCCTGCCGAACGGTCTCACGCTGACGCCCCTGCGCTCCGTGAGCCCGGGCTCGGCATTCGAGCTCCTGCAATCCGTCGTCGAGCGGGCCGAGGGTCAGCGCCTCCAGCTCGAGTACAACCCGGACCTCTTCGACGCTTCGACGATCGCGCGGTTCCTGAAGGACTACGAGACGCTTCTCCGCGCGATCGCGACGACGCCGGACGCCTTGCTTGCAGACGTCAAGATCGAGACGACGCCCCGGAAGCCCGAGTCCGGCGAGCGGCCGATCCCGGCGGCTCTTCCCGCGCTCGTCGGCTCCGAGCGACGACGTCGAACGGAAGCTCGTCGCGATCTGGGAAGAGGTCCTCGGCACGTCGCCGATCGGCGTCCACGACAACTACTTCGAGCTCGGCGGCCACTCTCTCCTGGCCGTCCGGGTCATGGCCGAGATCGCGAAGAAGTTCCGCAAGCAGCTGCCGCTCGCAACGCTAGTCCAGGCGCCGACGATCGCCGAGCTCGCCGGTCTGCTTCGCGACAAGACCTGGTCTGCCTCGTGGTCGTCACTCGTCCCGATCCAGCCGGGCGGCACGAAACCGCCCTTCTACTGCGTGCATGCGGCGGGCGGGAACGTCCTGACGTACTCTCGATCTCGCGCGGCATCTCGGAAACGACCAGCCGGTATACGGGCTCCAGGCGCGAGGCCTCGACGGAAAGCAGCCGCCGCACAACAGCCTCGAGGAGATGGCTCGCGACTACATCGCGGAGATCCGGCAATTCCAGCCCGAGGGCCCTACTACCTCGGCGGCACGTCGTTCGGCGGGATGATCGCCTTCGAGATGGCCCAGCAGCTCGTCGCCCAAGGCCAGACCGTCGGCGTTCTCGCGCTCTTCGACACTTACGGCCCCGACTACCCGCGTTACGTCCCGGGCATGTCGCGACGCAGAATTCGCTTTCGGCAGCTTCTCGAACGGGTGGATCTTCACGTCGGCAACTTTCTCGCTGCCGAAGGACTGCGCGCCAAGCTCTCCTATCTCGAGACGAAATCAGCTCGTCTGAGGCATCGCGGACATTTGAACTTCAAGAAATTCAAGCAGAACGTCCTTGACCGCGGGTTTCGGCCGATCGCGGCCACGCTTCGAAAGGTGGAAGAGGCAAGTCGAAAGGCGACGGTGCGCTATCAGCCGAAACCCTATCCGGGCCGCGTTGACGCTATTCCGCGCGTCCAAGCAGCCGGCCGGCATCTATCCGGACCCGAGCTGGGCTGGACGCGCGATCGCGGGGGCGGCGTCGAGGTCTTCGAAGTCCCCGGGCACCACGGCGCGATCGTCTACGAGCCACGAGTCGGACTCCTCGCACGCGAGCTCGCGCGCTGTCTCGAGGAGGCATACGCACGGCAGGCGCACGCGACAGAAACAGATCTCGCCGTGAGCTCCGCCGCGAATCCTTCGGCGCCAGAGACCCGCGGCTCGCGAATTCCGGAACGCATCTTCCAGGCTGATGCTTCTGTCTTCCGCGAGAACTTCAACCGCCGGGCCTTCGACTTCTCCCACGCTCTGGGCGACCACCCCCTGTTCGATCTCGCCCGCCTCGCCGAGCTCGCGAAAACGCTTTGGGGGACCGGATCCGGCCGCGTGGCGTGTCAGGTCGGAAACTTCGGGCGCACGGACCGCCTGGACGAGCGGCCGGCGAAGCCGCTCTCCGTCGTGCAGGCCATCTCGAGGATCCGCGAATCGGGGTCGTGGGTCCTCCTGAAGAGCGCGCAAGTCGATCCCGACTACGCCGCGCTTCTCGATCGCTGCCTGGTCGAGCTGGAAGCCCTCTCCGGGAGAGCTCTCCGCCGCGAGATCTCCTGGCTCGACGCGTACATCTTCATCGCCTCGCCCGGCTCGCTCACGCCCTACCACATAGACCACGAATGCAACTTCGTTCTCCAGATTCACGGGACGAAGCGCGATACGCTCTACGATCCCTCGGTCCTGACCGCCGAGGACATCGAGCGTTACTACATGGGCGACCTGAGCGGCGCCCGCTGGCGCGAAGACTGCGAACAGAGTGCGCGCACGCACGTCCTTACCCCCGGGAACGGCGTCCACCACCCCATCCGCTGGCCGCACTGGGTCCAGAACGGCGACGACGACTACACCGTCATGCTGAGCGTTCTTTTCTTCCTGCGCGGCGACGACCGTGAGGCGCGCGTCTGGCAGGTGAACCACCTCCTGCGTCGCATGGGGCGAACCCCTTTGCCTCCCGGCCGGTCGGCATGGCGAGACGGACTCAAGCAGCTCGCGCTCGCCCGATTCCCGCCGACGCGCGTATTCGCGAACAAGAGCGATGTCATTCGGCATGGAGTCGGACGGCTGCAGGCGCTCGAGCGCGTCTTCGCCGGACGTACGACCGTTGCGCCATCCGCTTCGCCCGATTCACGGACTCCGGAGGTCTGACGTGCCTTCGCCGCCGCCTGCGCCTGGCGTGGAAGAGACCCTGAACAGTCCCTTCTCCATGCCGCCGCTCGTCCCCGGGGAGGTCCACGTCTGGAGCGTCGACGTCGGCCGCGCGATGACGCTCCCCGCCGAGGTGAGCATCCTCTCTCCGGACGAGCGCGCGCGCGCCGCCCGTTTTCGCCGCCCCGAAGATCGGGTCCGCTCCATCGTCTCGCGCACCGCTCTTCGCGACCTCCTGGCGCGATACGTCGGTGCCGCGCCCGCAGCGCTCCGGTTCGTCGCGGGGCCGCACGGTAAACCCATGCTCGCGCCGGGGTCCACGGATTCGCCTCCCGGGTTCAACGTCGCCCACTCCGGGCGCGTCATCCTCCTCGCCTTCGCCGCCTGTGCCGTCGGCATCGACGTGGAGCAGCTCCGACCCGACGTCGAGATCGAAGAGCTCGCGCGGCGTTTCTTCGCGCCCGAGGAAGTGGCGGCGGTCCACGCCACACCGGGCGCCCGACGGGTCGAGATCTTCTTCCGCGTCTGGACGCGCAAGGAGGCCTTCCTGAAGGCGCACGGCGCCGGTCTCT
Organism: Thermoanaerobaculia bacterium; assembly: GCA_963809425.1. Lineage (GTDB taxonomy): Bacteria > Acidobacteriota > Thermoanaerobaculia > UBA5066 > UBA5066 > Fen-183. The sequence continues at coordinate 199,553 of CAWEJK010000012.1, read as the reverse complement.
CCGCGCCTCTCGACACGCTTCTCGACAACCACACGCGCCGGCGAGCCGCGAGACGAGGTTGAGGGAGCGACCGAAGGCGTGCGCTGGTACCTGCGCGATCTCGCGACCGCCGCCGGCTACGCGGGCGCCGTCGTCACGTCGCGGCCCGCCCGGGTCGTGATGTGCGACTGGCCTGACAGCAGGGCGTGATCGAGCCACCCGCTCATTTCGGCTGCCTCGCCTGTCGAAATCTTGTATAACCTGACAGGACACACGTTCCCTCGGAAGAGAGGATCCATGGGCCCTTTCCATGCCATTACCCGTGCCGCGAGCCTCATGGCCGCTCTCTGCGCGCTCGCGGCTTCCCCGCTCGTGGCGCAGAGCACGATCAACCAGTTTTCCCTCGCTTTGGACATCCAGCCGCTCGAAATCGCGGCGGGGCCCGACGGCAACCTCTGGTACACGGTCTTTGGAGACGGAAGCCCGGGCACTTCGAAGGTCGGCCGCATCACGACGGCCGGCGTGATCACCGAGTTCACCCTGCCGGATGCGAGTCGGCCGGTCGGGATCGTGGCCGGGCCGGACGGCGCGATTTGGTTCACGGAGTCCGGCGATCCGCCCGCCATCGATCGGATCGCGTCGACCCGTCGACCTTCCCCGCCGCGGTTCCGTCACACACTTCACCACGGGGCTCACGGCGATCGCCTTCCCGTTCGGAATCTGCGTGGGGCCCGACAACAACCTGTGGTTCGCCGAGCGCAACAACAACGCGATCGGCCGGATCACGACGGGAGGCGTCATCACGGAGTTCCCGATCGGCGCGCCGAGCGCGACCCCGCTCGGAATCGTCGCCGGGCCGGACGGCAACCTCTGGTTCTCCGACCGCGGCACGAACAGCTCGATCGGCGTCATGTCCACGGCCGGCGCCATCGTGAAGCGGATCAACACACCCACTGCCGGCGGCAACCCCACGGGGATCACGGTCGGACCCGACGGCCGGATCTGGTTCGTCGAGTTCGACGGGAACAAGGTGGGCGTGATGGCGACGTCCGGCACGCTCCCGACCGACATCACCGAATACACGACGCCGACGGCGACGCCCTACCGCATCGTGCCGGGGCCAGACGGTGCGCTGTGGTTCACGGAGAACAGCAACGGTCCGGGCGGCAAGATCGGCCGGATCACGACCTCCGGGACGATCACGGAGTACACGACGACGGGCCTCGCGGGCCCCTACGGCATCGCCGTCGGTCCCGACCGGGCGATCTGGTTCACCGAGGGCTTCCCCGACAGCCCGGCGCAGATCGGACAGCTCCTCGTCGATTGCGTCGTCACCGTCCCGACGATAACGGGCGGCGGCACGCAGTGCGCCGGCACGACCCTGACGCTCACGGCGAGCGGCGGCTGGACGTCCTATCAGTGGTACCTGAACGGAAGCGCGATCGGAGGGGCCACGTCGGCAACGTACACGAAGACCGCGGCGGCGGGCGACACGGGCTCTTACACCGTCAACGGCACGAACGGCGCCTGCGCGTCGAACGCGTCCGCCCCCGTTTCCGTCACGATCGCCGCGCCGCCGACGACGGCGACCGTCGGCGGACCGCAGACGATCTGCAACCTGGGCACGACGACGGGCCTCGGCGGCAACACGCCGACCGTCGGCACGGGCGCGTGGACCGTCGTCGAGCGGCGGCAGCGGTACGTTTTCCAACGCTTCGAGCCCGTCCTCGACGTTCACGCACACGGGCGGGACGGGACCCGTCGTCCTCGCCTGGACGATTTCAAACCCGCCGTGCGCGCCTTCCGTCGCCAACGTCACGATCACGGTCAACCAACCGCCGACGGCGGCGACAGCCGGCGGACCGCAGACGATCTGCAACCTCGGCACCACCGCCGGCCTCGGCGGCAACACGCCGGTCGTCGGCACGGGCACGTGGTCCGTCGTCGGCGGCGGCACCGGCACGTTCAGCCCGAACGCCACGACGCCGAACGCGACCTTCACCCACACGGGCGGCACGGGGCCGATCACGCTGCGCTGGACGATCTCGAACCCGCCGTGCGCACCTTCCACGGCGAATGTCACCATCACCCCTGGACCCACGGCCGCGACGGCCGGGGGCCCACAGACGATCTGCGCCCTCGGCACGACGACGGGCCTCGGCGGCAATACGCCGGCCGTCGGCACGGGCGCGTGGTCCGTCGTCAGCGGCGGCACCGGCACGTTCTCCAACACGGCGAGTCCCTCCTCGACCTTCACGCATACGGGCGGGACGGGCCCCGTCGTCCTCGCATGGACGATCTCGAGCGGCTCGTGCGCACCGTCCGTCGCCAACGTCACGATCACGATCAACCAGCTGCCCACAACCGCGACGACGGGCGGACCGCAGACGATCTGCAATCTCGGCACCACGGCCGGCCTCGGCGGCAACACGCCGGCAGTCGGAGCCGGCGCGTGGTCCGTCGTCGGCGGCGGCACCGGCACGTTCAGCCCGAACGCCACGACGCCGAACGCGACCTTCACCCACACGGGCGGCACGGGGCCGATCACGCTGCGCTGGACGATCTCGAACCCGCCGTGCGGGTCGTCCTCCGCGAACGTGACCCTCACGGTCTCTCCGAGCCAGAACGTCACGATCAGCTCTCCGTCGACGCTCTGCGCGAGCTCGAACGCGACGGCCTCGGTGCCGGACGCGGGCCCCGGGACGACGTACACCTGGAGCGTGACGAACGGGACGATCGTGAGCGGCCAGGGAACGGTGAACCTCGTCTTCTCGGCCGGGCCCTCCGGCTCCGTAAAGCTCGACATCGCCCAGGTCAACTCGGGCTGCACGGCCAACGGCACGGTCACGATCCCGATCGGCACGGGCTGCGCCGGGCCGTTGGGTTTCTTCCCCGTGCCGCCCTGCCGGCGGATCGACACACGCCTCCCGGCCGACGCGCCCCAGCTCGCCGCCGGCGGACAACGCACTTTCGTCCTGACGAACGGGCCGTGCACGATTCCGTCCGCGGCGAAGGCCGTTTCCGTGAACATGACCGTCACGCAGGCGGCCGCGTCGGGCGACCTCAAGCTGTTCGCGACCGGCACGGCGATCCCGACGGCGACCACCATCAACTTCGGCAGGAACCAGACCCGCGCCAATAACGCGGTCGTCGGCCTCTCCTCGGATGGAACGGGCCGGATCGACGTCAAGAACGACGCGGCCGGAACCGTCCACGTGATCATCGACGTCAACGGCTACTTCCAGTAGGGGGACCCGGCCCGGCTCGCGCGGGACGGCCCCCCGCGCTAGTCTCTGCGCGTGGTCGAGTCCCTGACGACGCCCTATCTCCTCCTGGCCGCGCCCGTGATGCTGGATCCGAATTTCTCGAAGACCGTCGTGGCCATGGGCCATCACACGCGCGAAGGCGCGCTGGGATGGATCGTGAACCGCCTGCTCGACGAGCCCGCCATCAAGCTCCTCGCGCCGCCCCTCGACGCGGCCGTTCACCCCGAGACGCCGCTCCGGGTCGGCGGGCCCGTGCTCACGAACGGGCTCGTCGCCCTCTTCTCGGACGCGGTGCCCGACGTCGAATCGATCGAGATGGCGCCGGGGCTCCGCGTGTCGGCGGCCGCCGAGATCCTCCCGAGACTCTTCACCGCTCCCCCGTCCGCGGGCACGCCCGGACTCCTCGTCATGGGTTATTCCGGCTGGGCGGCCGACCAGCTCGAGAGCGAGATGGAGGCGGGCTCCTGGCTCGTCCTCCCGTGGGAACCGGGGCTCGTCTTCACGAACGACGTCGACGGGCTCTGGGAGCGGGCGCTCGCGCGCCTCGGCGTCGACCCGGCGTCCGTCTCGTCGTCTTCCACGGGCGTGAGCTGAGGTGAACGAGCTCACCGCCCTCGTCCTCCGGTACGGCGTCGGGTTCGTCTTCCTGAACGTGCTCGTCGAGCAGATCGGCATTCCAGTGCCCGCGGTCCCGACGCTCATCGTCGCGGGCGCGCTCGCGGCCGACGGAAAGCTGCCGTTCGGACAACTGCTCGCCGCGGCGTTCCTCGCCACGGTCGCGGCCGACACGGCCTGGTTCCTCCTCGGCCGGCGCTACGGGCGGAAGATCCTCAAGACGCTCTGCAGACTGTCGCTCTCCCCCGACTCCTGCGTGCGCCAGACCGAAGGTCTCTTCGATTCGTACGGCCTCCGGTCGCTGCTCTTCGCGAAGTTCGTTCCCGGCTATTCCACGGTGGCGCCTCCTCTCGCGGGCGCGGCGGGCGCGACGCTTCCCCGCTTTCTGGCCTACACGTCCGCGGGAACGCTGATCTGGACGGGGACCGCGCTCGGCCTCGGCCTCGTCTTCCACGGCGCGATCGAACGCGTTCTCGCGTCTCTCGCGAATCTCGGCAGCGGCGCCATCGCCCTCCTCGGCGGCGCGCTCGCTCTCTACATCGTCGTCAAGTGGACGCAGCGGCGCCGTTTCTACCGGTTCCTCCGGATGGCGCGCATCGGCGTGCACGACCTCCGGAAGCTCATGGACGAGGGGCAGGCGCCGCTGATCGTGGACGTGCGGTCGAGCACCGCGCGCCTGCGCGACGCGCGACGCATCCCGGGAGCCATCGTGGTCAACATCCTCGAGCTGGACGAGAAGATCGGCCACCTGCCGACCGACCGGGAGATCGTCCTCTACTGCACGTGACCGAATGAAGCCTCGGCGGCCCGTGTGGCACGCCTTCTCATGGACCGCGGGTTCGCTCTCGTCCGGCCGCTCGAAGGCGGCCTCGACGCGTGGGAGGACGCGGGCTACGAGATCGAGGCCGACCGAATTCCGATGAGCCCGACGGGCACGTTCACGGCCCTGCCCTGACGTTCACGCCCGTTCCCAGACCTCCTCGACGACGACGTCCGGGTGGAGCGAGCGCCTCACGGGGCAGGTCTTGCCCGCGTGGACGAGCTTCTGGAAGTCCGCGTCGCCGCAGGGGGACGAGACCCGGTAGCGCGCGACGAGCTTCGCGATGCGGCGCGGGGGCTCGGGCGTCATGTGCTTCTCGATCTCGAACGTCACGGAGGTCAGGGGGATTCCGTTCCGCGTCGCGAAGAGGCTCAGCGTCGTCGCCGCGCACGCGGCGAGGGACGCGGCGCAGAGATCCGTCGGCGAGAAGCGGCTTCCGTCGCCTCCGTTGTCCTTCGGCGCGGTGGTCTCGAGCAGCGCTCCGGAAGGGCCGTGGCGAAGTTCGGTGCCGGTCGGGGAGGTGAGCTTGCCCGTGATCGAAACACTCATGGCGGCGAGTCTAGTTCAGCGGGCGGCGTCCGCGCCGGCAGCGGCCAGGCCGGGAGCGCGAGGAGATCCTTCGGGTTCACGCGCGCGCCGTGCAGCTTCGCTCCCCAATGGAGGTGCGGGCCCGTGACGCGGCCCGTGTGCCCCGACGCGCCGAGGCGGGCTCCTTTCGCCACGTCGTCTCCCTCCTTGACGTCGATGCGCGACAGGTGAAAGTACTGCGTGAAGAGCCCGGCCCCGTGGTCGAGGAGGACCGTGCCGCCCGAGAAATAGAGGTCGCCGGCGAGCACGACGCGGCCGTCCCCGGCGGCCCGCACGGGTGTGCCGTCCGGCGCCGCGAGGTCGAGGCCGGCGTGACGGCTCGTCGTGGTCCCGTTGTAGACGCGGCGGGTGCCGAACGCGCCCTTCGTACGACCCTTCAAGGGCCGCGCGAAGGACGTGAAGAGGCGGACGGCCGATCCGCGGCCGTATGCCTCGGCCACGCGGATCTGATCGGCCTTCACGCGGTCCAGCTCCTCGGGCGGCGCCTCGACGAAGCGAGGGTCGACGGTGAGCTTCTGGACACGGAAATCCCCTGCCGCGATCTTCAGCGGCCAGGCGAGCCGGACGGAACCGTCCGGCGTCTCGAAGACGAGAGGACGCTCACCGGGCTCCGCGGCCAGATCCACGCCCAGGAGCCCGCGAAACGTCGTCCCGGAGGCGTCGCGCTCGAGCGCGATGCGCGTCTCCCCGTCCACCATGACGAGCGCCTCGAGCGGACGATCGCTCTTGACCGTGACGAGGGAGATTCTCCCCTGCGCGGGAGACACGACCGAGGTCCTGACCGTGAGGCCCGGGGCGGAGGCGGGATCCGGGCCGGCCGCGAGGAGGGCCGCGAGGAGGCAGGGAAGGAGGCTCACGGGACGAACCCGGCCGTCTCCCGCGCGGGCCTCGAAAGGCGAGTCGCCGCGCCGGACGGATCGCCGTCCCGCCAGAACGGAAGCTGATCGAGGCGATGCCGGGAGCCCGTGTGTCCGGAGACGCCGAACGGGATGACGAGCGTCGCCTCGTCCGGCGCGCCCCAGTCCACGATGAAACGCATGGACTGCCCGAACGCCGGGGACGCGACGCGCACGACGCCCGTCGCTCCCTGCTGCGGGAACGACGGCGGATCGAAGAGCCAGGACAGGCCCGGCACGCGTCCGAGCGGGTGGCGGACGGCGAGCCGGTTCGCGTCGCCCCAGCGGTACCGGGACACGTCCTTGCCGTTCTTCGCCTCGAGGTCGGCGAGCGCTTCGTCCCACGCGCCTTTCACGAACTCGGCCTTCGTGCCGAGACCGGCGCCGCGGAACGCCGCGTCGTCCGCCCGCGCGAGATCCAGGACGCGGTACTCCGCGAGGCCGAAGCCGGGAGCGACGCGCCACGCCTTGAGGGCCCGCTCTCCGAACTTCCGGCGAAAGGCGCGCGCGACGAGAAAGCGCGAGGAGGCCGCTTCGGCGCGTCCGTCCCAGCCGCGGAAGCGCTCGCGAAAGTCCGGCGGAAGGAGGGGCGCGAGAGCCTCCATCGTCGCGGCGAGGACGGGCGACGCCGTGTCGAGCTGCATGGCCTCGACGGCGGCGCGATCGAGCTTCCGCCCCGAGCGCCCCGCCTCTTCGAGCAGCGTCGCGATCCGCCGCGCCCGCGCCGGCGAGGGCCAGTCGGTCCCGAGGACGTGGGGCCAGCTCGTGCCCGCGACGCGCTGGTTCGCGGTCGCGAGGAAGCCCTCTTTGGGGTTCACGACGCGCGGCATCTCGTCCGGGGGGACGAAACCGCGCCAGTCGTTCCGGGCGTCCGAGCCGTCATAGGGAACGCTGCCGTCCGTCCCGGGCCGGCGGACCGGCACGAGGCCGGTCGCCCGCCAGCCGATGTTCCCCGCCGCGTCCGCCCAGACGACGTTCTGCCCGGGCGCGGAGAATTCGTCGAAGGCCTTCTCGACGCTCTCCGGGTCTTCGGCCCGCATCACGTTCGACGACGGAAGCTTCAGGTTCGCGGGGTCGAGCGCGACCCACTTCAGGGCGAGATTCCCCCTCACGAAGGGACCGTGCGACGTCGAGCGCACGACGAGGCGTTCCGGCGCGGCGCCTCGGACGGAAATCGTCTCGTCGCGCAGGACGACCTTCTCCCACTCGGCGCCCCGCTTCGCCCGGCCGTCGACGATCGTCTCGCGGTAGAGGTCCTCGACGTCGGAGTAGAGGTTCGTGAACCCCCACGCGACACGCTCGTTCCGCCCGATCGTGACGCCGGGCAGGCCGGGCAGCGTGACGCCCTCGACGAGGTGCCCGCCGATGACGAACCGCATCGGAAGCCAGATTCCCGGCGCGCTCATTCCGAGATGAGGGTCGTTCGCGAGGATCGGCTTGCCGCTCTTCGTGAGGGCGCCCGAGACGGCCCAGGCGTTCGATCCCGGGATCTCGTCCGGCTCGTCCGCCGCCCTGAAGCCGAGAGCCGAGAGAGGAGGAGAAACCGGCGCCGCGTCGCCCAGCCCCGGCACCGGCGGCAGCTCCGGCTTCCCGGCATCGGGAACGAGGACGAGATCGTCGGCCGTGAATCCGGACGTGAGAAAGCGCCGCAAGGACGGCGGCCGCGAGAGGAGGCGCTCGGCGGCGATCTCCTTGCGCCACGTGGAGGACAGCTCCTCGCACATCATGAGGAGAACACGCAGGGCGTCGGCCGGCGTGTACCTTCGCGGCGTCAATCGCAGGAGGCTGAACTCGAGCCCCCAGCGCCGCCGATGCGAATCGATGAACGCGTTGATGCCGTCGGTCAGCGCGGCCAGCTCCTCGCGCTCCTCCGCCGGGAGGAGCGGGACGGCCGCCTCGGCGACGCGCGAGAAGCCGTAGATCCGGTGCAGCCGGTCCGAGGGAAGAGTCGCGCGGCCGAAGATCTCGGCAAGCTCGCCGCCCGCGAGCCGCCGCTGCAGCTCCATCTGGAAGAGCCTTTCGCGCGCCGTCAGATAACCCTGGGCGCGATACGCGTCTCCCGTATCGGCCGCCGTGACCGTCGCGACGCCGCGGTCGTCGAACGCGACCGTCACGCTGCCGCGGAGGCCGGGAATCCCCGGAAACGAGAGGTCCGGGAGGTTCCGCGACACGAGAACGCCGAGGGTGGCGCCGCCGAGCAGCACCGTGGCGACGACCGCCGCCGCGAATCCCGCGAGCACGCGCTTCATGCGGCGAGGGCGTCCGTCAACGGCGCGGGTGATCTATCGCCCCTGGTCTCCGCCCTTTTTCTTCGCGGGGGACATCTTCGCGAGAGGCTCGACCCACATCTCCTCGACGCGGCGCTGGTCGGACATGCCCATGCGATAGCGCAGGCGGATCCCGCACTGCGGAACCGCCCAGGACGAGACTCCCGGATCGGAGACGACGGGCGTTCCCTTGCCGTAGCGCTCGAGGATGCCCTCGTAGAGTCCCGACGGCGGGTCGAGGAGGTAGTGCAGCGCCACGACTTTCGCGTCGAGCGCGTCGGAGGCGTACGTCACGTCGACCTTCCACGGCCGTCCCTCCGGCGTGTGGAGGATCTTCAGGTCGCGGACGACCTTCTTTTTCGACGGCTCGTGCAGCGCCATGCGCTCGAAAGAGAATGTGCGGGTCTGCCCGATCTCGAGGCCGGCCATCCCGGGGCAGGGAGGAGGCGTGGGCGCCGCGGCGGCGCCGGTCGACGGAGCGGCCGTGCCGGGACCGATCTCTTTCGTCTGAACCTGAATCTGCGCGCTCGCCGGCAGAGCGGCGAGCCCCGCGAGAGAAAGGCTCGTGCAAAGGACAAGGGAAGCTTTCATCGAAACTCCTGAACGGGATGCCCGGCCGCGCCGGCACGGGGCCTCCCCATGACGCGAGGAGCGTGCCAGACCCGGTCCCCGAGTGTACCAGCCGGCTTCTTCAGGGCGCCGTCGCGAATTCGAGGAGGATCCGCTTCATCCGGTCGACCCCCTCGACGAAAAACGGCAGCGAGATGCGCTCGTTCGCGTGATGGATCGTCGACGCCTCGTAGATGTTCACGGCGAAGGGAGACACGCCGTAGACCCGGACGCCGCGGGCGCGGATGGCGGCGGCGGACGTGTACTGGCCGCTCAGGATGTAGGGCCCGACCGGCGCTCCCTCCGGGTCCAGGCCGAACACGGTCGCGACCGCGCGATACGCGCTTCCTTCCGTGGGGCTCGACACACAGTCCTTCGTCTCGACGAGGAGACGGAGGCCGAGGCCCCTGTCACGGACCCAGCCCTCGAGCTCCTTGCGGGCGGACGCGACCGGGCTGCCCGGAAGCAGCGTCCTCGCCGACCTGCAGCGAGAAGCCCTCGGCGGTCTTTTCGACCTTGCCCACGTAGATGCTGTCCTTGAGGAGCGAACGGTAGACCTCGGGAACGAACTTCCAGAACTCCGCACCGGGAACGAGCTTCTCGGCTCCGTCGATCATGTAGCGGCCCCAGACATCCGACCGCGAAGGCGCGATGAACCGCAGGAATTCCCGCACCGCCGGGACCACGCGAACGGATTGCTCCTGGTCCCGGGCCTTCAGAAACTCGCGAAATTCCTCGAGCGCCTTCGCCTCGGGCGACAGGACATCCGCCGAGAGGACCGCCTTCTGCATGGTCTCGATGCCGAAGCGCTCGATGTGCTGGCTCTTCACCTCGTTGACCCCGCCCTCGTTGAAAACGTCCGTCACGCCCGCGAGGAGGTCCGGCCGGTGTTCGAAGAGCCAGCCCATTCCGAGGTCCTCCCGAAACGTCTCCTCCCCGGACTCGACGACGTAGACGATGTCGCGGAGGGGCACGAGGCCCGCGCGCGTGAGCGAGACCATCGCGAGGAGGTTCGCGATCGCCTGCCCTTTCATGTCGAGCGTCCCCCGGCCGAAAAGGTGATCGCGCTCCAGGCCGGCGCCGCGCTCGGCCGCGAACGGGGGATTCGTCCACGCGCCGAGGTCTCCCGGGGGGACGACGTCCGCGTGGCTGAAGAGGGCGAGCGCTCCGTCCTGTCTGCGGCCCTTGATTCGCGCCACGAGAATCGGGCGCTCCGGGTCGCCGCCGGTGATCGTCACGGGGATGCCCTCGCACGCGAAGATCCGGGCGAGGAAGTCGATCGCCGGACGGGTGATTCCGGGCGGATTCGACGTGTCGATGCGCACGTACTCCACGAGCAGCTTCACGGCCTCGGTCTTCACGGCCGCGTCCGCCTCGAGATCCGTCCGGCGAATCGGGACGGGTGCCGCGAGCCGCGACACGAGTGACGGAACTCCCCAGAGCGCGAGACAAGCGAAGACGGCGGCACCCCCGTAAAGGGCGAGGCGCCGCTTCCCGTTCGGGCCGAGCTTCATGACCCTCCCGCCGCGGGCCGGCGCCGCGATACGAGCAGGGCGGCGGCGAGCGCGAGCGCGGTAAGCGCGGAAATCACGGCCCCGATCTTCACCCACCGCGTGTCCGGCCGCAAAAGCACGTGATGACGCCCTTCCGGAACGGCGAGGCCCGCGAACCCGAACGCGACCCGCGAGACGCCGGTCGGGCGGCCGTCGAGCGTGGCCTCCTCGGCCGCCTCCCGCAGCCGGTACAGCATGAGAAAGCCCGGACCCGGCCCATCGACCTCGACGTCGAGAGAGAGTCCGGACGGCCGGTCGAAGGCCGCGAGGATCCGGCCCGCCGCGGGCGCGGGAGAGACCCCCGCGACCGCTTCGCCCACGTACGCGGTGTCGACACCGAAGCCTTCGTCGAGGAGCTGCTTGAAGACCGCGGGCGCGTCGGCGGATGCCACGAGCCTCGTCGCGAAGCGGTACGGCGGAACCGGGTCGAGGATCCGCTCGAGGCGAGGCCGGTAGCGCCCGTCCGCTCCCCGCTCGCTGCGGACGATCGCCGAAACGCCGGCGCCCCGCAGGAAACGCATCGCGAGAGGCGGCGCCTCCGGCACGGCGCGGGACAGGAGCCGCGTCCACTCGAACGCCTCCCCGGACAGCGAGAGGTCGTAGTCGATCTCGAACTGATAGGCGACGCCGAACAGCGACGCGTACGCCGGAAGCAGCGACTCCCGCCCGACCCGGCTCGAGGCCGCGAGATCGCGCGCGTCGTACACCGGGACGGGCGCGTAGAGGTCCCGGAAGAAGAGGCGCGGCGGCGGCGCGCCGCCCGGAGCCGGGGGAAGCGAGGCCAGGAGCGCCGGCGCGCGCGCGATCACGGACGCCTCGTCGAGCGGCGCGAGGCGCCGCGCGATTCCCTCGCGGTCGAGGAGGACCGCGAACGCGAGGAGCGGCAGGGCGATTCGAAGGGCGCGGGGCGAGACGGCGCTCGCCAATCGCGCGAGCCCGAGCGCACTGAGCCAGGCGAGGCCGAAGCCCGCGAGGATCAGGTGCCTCTCCGGATAGCGGATCCAGCCGAGAGGCGGCAGGACGCGCATCGCGAGACCGAAGACGGGCGTCGCGCCACCGAGCGCGAGGAGGAAGCCCGTGAGCGCGAGCAGCGCCGCCGCGATCCGTCCCGGCCCTTTCCGGACGAGGCCCGCGAGGGCGAGGATCCACGCGACCCGGCCCGGCGTCACGGAGGGGAGGTACGGATAGTCCGGGACCTTCGGCGCCCGCGCGACGACCGTCCAGTCCGCGACGATTCCGTCCACGGCGAGATCCGCGAGGCGCGGCAACGCAAACGGCTTCAGGGCCCCCTTTGAGAGGCTCCCTCCGGCTTCCGGCGAACGGATGCTGCGCGCCGCGGTCACGGCGGTGGGAAGCACGGCGACCGCGGCCAGACCCCCCGCGACGAGCGCGCTCGCCGCGAGGGCCGCGAGAGGCCGTGCGATCGCGCGCGGCCCACGGCCTTTCTCCTTCGCCACGAAGAAAACCGCCACGGCGACGAACGCCGCATAGAGGACGAACTCGGGCGCCGTCGCGAGAAGGATCAGCGCCGCCGCGACCGCCACCGCCGCCGCCTCGCGGGGGCGCGGCGCTTTCACGAGGTCGAAGACGAAGGCGGCGAACCACGGAAGGATCGAGAGAGCGGACAGCGTGGGCGGAAACGACGCGACGGATACCGTCGTTCCGCCGAGCGCGAAAACGAGGCCGGCGACGGCCGCCGGCCCGCGTGAAAGGCCGAGGCGCCTTCCGAACGCGGCGAATCCGGCGAGCGCCACCCCGAGGTGCAGGAGGATCCACGCCTTCATCGCGGCCCCGAGCGGCAGGACCAGGAAGAGGACGTTCGCGGGGTCGAAGGGTGCCGCCGACGGAGCGCCGAGAAGCGGCGAGCCGCCCCATCGGAAGCGATCCACCCACGGCAGCTCACCGCGAAGGATCGCTTCGGCGAGATGCGCCTTCAGCGGAAAGAAATAGAACAGGAGGTCCCGGCCCACCGGAACGCCGGAGCCGAGAAAATCGCGAAACGGGAGGAGCGCGAGAAGAAGCGCCCCGAAGAGCGGAAGCGATGCGCGGAGGCGCGCGTTCACGGGCGCACCCGCGGTCGCGCGAAGAACACGACGGCCAGAAGCGACGCGACGGAAAACGCGCCCCCGGCGAGGAGCGCGGGGTTTTCGTACTCGAGCGCGACCTCGTGGTCTCCCCGCGGAATGCTCACGGCCATCATGTATCCGTCCGACGGGCGAATCGCGCCATCCGCTCCGTCCAGCCGGGCATGCCAGTTCGGATCGAACGTCCGTCCGACGGAGAGCACCGCCGCCGGAAGGCCGACCCGCACCCGAAGGCGGGCGCTGCCCGCCCGGCGCTCCTCCACCAGCGCGGTCCCGGCGCCCTTCGGGGAAACGGAAAACTCCGGGCGCGCACCCTCGACACGGAGGATCCGGTCCTCCCCGAAGCGCGCGATCTCGACGACGCCGGGCGGATCGGGCGGCGCCGCCGCCGTCCTCGCGACCGTCACGCCGAGCACGCGCAGGCGCGCGACCTTCTCCTCTCCCCACGGGAGTCCGGCGAGAGCCCGGGCGAAGCGCAGGGACGGAGCCGCCGTCATGCGGTCCACGTCGTTCTCTCCCGCGTACCGGATCCCGAAGGCGACGCCCACGGCGGGAAGCAGCGGGTCGAGTCCGCCGGCTTCGCGGGTCCGGCGCGCGACCGTCGACGCGTCGCCGGCGCCGTCGTCGTAGAAACGCCCCCCGCCCGACTCGGCGCGCACGAGCGCGACCTCCGGCGTCTCGCGGCGGTAGAGGTCCGGCGGCCCCGCGGGACACGTCCCCGCCACGCGCCGCGCCGCGTCCGCGAGAAAGAGAAGAGAAAGAATTGCTGCTAAGAAAGATGCGGGCAGCCGGTTGCGCGCGACGAGCCACGCGAGTGCGGCAACGAGAGCAACAGTAAGACTTCCCAGAAGGAGGAGGGGGCGGAGAGCCGAAGCCACGGCCTCGGCAGAAGCGGGTCCGGCGCCCAGTCCGAGAGCCCATAGACCCTTTCTAAGAAACTCTTCCGCGCCGACCGCCAAAGCGAGCAGCGCGCCGCAGAGGAGAGCCATCACCGTCGCCGTCTTCAGCAAGATCCTTCCCGCCCGCGCCCTCGATCCGCCTCTCCCATGAAGACGGCGTCCACGCCCACCGCCGCCGCCGCCGCGAGCGCGAACGTCACGAGGAGCCACCACTTCTCCGGGTAGCGCAGGATCGGAAAAGCCGCCCCCAGGAACGAGGCGCCCGGCAGGAACCGCCCGAACGAGAGCAACGCGGCTCCGAGCGCGAGAAGCAACGCGGCCCGGCCGCGCCGGTCGCGCCAGGCGGATGCCGCGAAGAGAAGGGGAATCACCCCGAGCGCGAGATCCTCGAAGTAAGGGCTCTTCGCGTCGAACGTGCCTGCGCCCCAGTCGGACACCGGATCGCCCTGGGGGTCGCCGGTGAGCCGAGGCTCGAGGAGCGTGAGGACGCGCGACGGCCGCACGGAACGGAAGAGAGCCCCGTGCTCGGGCCGCATCTCGAGGCCGCGCGCGGACCGGGAGAGCTCGAGAACCGCCGGGAACGCCTGGACGGCCGCGATGCCCGCGCCGAGCGCGAGGGCGAGAAGCGCGCCGGCGATCGCCCGTCCCCGCGCCTGCCCCGCGCCGAACGCCGCGACCGCGAAGAAGGCCGCCGCGCCCATCAGCGTCACGGCCGGTTCGCCGCCGAGCGCCGAGAGACCGAACGCGAGCGCCGCGAATGCGCGCGCCCGGCCGCGGGAAGCCGCGTCGGAAGAGGCGAGACGCGGCGCCTCGGCGAGCGCGAACGCGAGCGGCAGGACGGAAGCGCACGTCGTCGCGTAGACGGGCAGCGACTGAAACACACCCGAAAAGAGCAGTACGAGCGTCCCCGCGGCCGACGCCTGGGGCGAGAGCCCGAGACGCCGCAGAGAGAGAAGAAAGACGGCGAGGACGAGGAAGACGGTCACGAAAGCGAGAGCCGTCGGCGAGAGAACGAGGAGGAGCGGCGAGAGCGGCCAGAACACGGCCGCGTTCGGGTCGGCCGCGAAGGGCCGTCCCGCCGACATCCACTCGTTCCAGGCGGGCATTTCGCCCGACGAGAGGAACCGCGCCAGGACGAGCCTCCACGGGACGAAGAAGAAGCCCGCGTCGCGCCGGTACAGCGTCCCGCCGGCCAGGAACGGAGCGAAGCGGATCGCGGCGGCCGCGAACACGGCGGCGAGGGCCCATGCGAAGGCGCCCGCGCGCGGGCGAGGGGCCACCTCCGGTGCGCGCGTCACGTCACTCAGGGCTTCCGCGCGAGAACGAGGAGCGACATCCCGAACGACGGCTCCGTCTTTTCCTCCGCCCTGAGGAGGGGCATGACCCACTTGAAAGCGCCGAGCTGTCTCTTCGGCAGGACGCGGCGCTTCAGGACGCGCGAATTCAGCCACCAGCCCAGAACGCCGGGCCGATTCAGGTACCGGACCGATTCCACCGCGAAGCCCGCGCGCATCGCGAGCGTCGCGAGGGCCCCCTTCTCGTAGCGGCGGAAGTGGCGGAGGTTCTCGTCGAGCGTGCCGTAGAGCGCGGGAAGCGCGGGCACGAGCAGGGCGAGGTGCCCTCCGGGCTGGAGGACGCGCAGAAAGTCGGCGAGCGTGCCGGCGTCGTCCTCGATGTGCTCGAGCACGTTCAGGCAGACGATCGTGTCGATGCGCTCGCGCTCGAGGTCGGCGCGATCCTCCTCGGTGAGCGGAAATCGGAACGAGGCCACGCGCACGTTGCCCTGTTTCTCGAACCGGTTGAGGAGCTCGCGCACGTAATGCGGCTCGATGTCCGACGCGACGACGCGTTCGCGGTCCGCGAAAAACCGCGTCTGGTTTCCCACCCCCGATCCGACCTCGAGGACGCGCGACCCGAGCCAGGCTTCGAATCGGTCGTGAAGCCAGCGGTTGTAGACCGACAGCTCGCCCATCCGGCGCAGCGTGATGGCTCCGACGTCGCTCTCGGGAGCCTCCCAGCGGAAGTACTTGAGGATCGTCCAGACCGCCTGGAACGCGTCCTTCAAGCCGATCTTCTTCCCTTCCTCGTAGGTCCGCCCGTTGTACGAGATGGGAACCTCGTAGATCCGGGCGCGCATGCGCGCGACCTTGCACGTGATCTCGGGCTCGACGCCGAACCGCTGCGACCGGAGATCCAGCCGGTCCGCGACTCCGCGCGTCATGAGCTTGTAGCACGTCTCCATGTCGGACAGGTTCAGGTCCGTGAACACGTTCGACATGAGCGTGAGAAGACGGTTGCCAACCGTGTGCCAGAAGTAGAGGACGCGGTGGCCGTGCGGGCTGCCGAGAAAACGGGATCCGTACACGACGTCGGCCTTGCCCGCGAGGACGGGCCCGAGGAGCACCCGGTAATCCTCGGGGTCGTACTCGAGATCGGCGTCCTGGATCACGATGAGGTCGCCCGTCGAGGCGCGCATGCCGGCCCAGACCGCCGCGCCTTTCCCGAGGTTGCGCGTCTGCAGGAGAACGCGCACGCCGTTCCTGCCGTCGAGCTCGCGGAGAATGTCGCGGGTGCCGTCCGTCGAGCCGTCGTCGACGATCACGATCTCGCGCTCGAGATCCCCGAGGTCCACCGCGAGGACCTGCGCGAGGATCTCGCGAATCGTCCGGCGCTCGTTGTACGCCGGCATCACGATCGACAGCTTCATCGGCTCTGCTCTTTCAGGTCGTAAAGAACGATGGAGTATCCCACGCGATCGACCGGCGTTCCCCGCGTGGAGACCGCCCGGCGAAGGCGGGCGAAGCCCGCGGCGCCGGCCGGATCTCCGTGAAAGGCCGTCGCTTCCGGGCCGCAGCACATCAGGAACGAGGAGACCGCCCAGAGGCCCGGCCGGATCGGCGTCTCGGCGGGCGCGAACACGGTCGCCCTCGGCGTGTAATACGGCACGTCGCCGCCGCCGAAATACGCGATCGTCGCGCGCTCCTCGTCCCCACGCTCCCGGAGCCGGCGCGCGAGACGCCCGAGATCCTGCCCCCAGTCGAGATTCGAATCGTTGAGCCACGCCGCGCCGTTCGCCGGACCGCCGGCCGCCGCGTTGAAGAAGGAAAGCTCGTGCGGATGAACCCGGAGGGTCTCGCCGAGCTGCAGCACGGCCCCGGCGAGGAGCACGGACGCGGCCGCGCGCGCGGGAAGGGCCCGGAAGAGAACGAGGACGGCCGCCGCGAGCAGGAGCGGATACACCGGCAGCATGTGCCGGATGCCGATGTTGTACGACGTCGCCATGCCGGTCAGGAACAGATACGCGGGAGGGAGCACGAGCGTCAGGAGCACGAGATCGGGCCGCACGCGCCGGGCGAGGCCCGCGCCGCAGGCGACGACGAGGATCGCGAGAAACCCGAGCGAGCTCTTGACCGCGAACGCGACGAAGAAGTAATCCCAGAATCCGTCCACGGAGAGCCTGCCGTTGAGGTAATTGACGCCGCCGCCCGTCCGGTTCTGGACGGCGATCCCGGCGAGCCCCGCCGCGTAGTGACCCGCCTCCTTCGACAGCCGCGAGATCGCGAGAATCCGGCCGATCGTCTCCTCGGGAGCCTGCCGCGAGACGAGGAAGATCCGCACGGCCTTCGCGGCCTCGGGCCCGCTCATGTGCCGCATCGCGACCGCGTAGCTTCCGTACAGCACGACGAGAGACACCCCGCCGGCGAGGAAGAAGGCCGCGGCGCGCCACGAGATCGGGGGCGCGGCCCTCGCGCGCGGCCTCGCGGCGCTCCCGGAAAAGGCCGACGAGCGCGAGGATCGCGAGCATGGGGACGAGGAGGACGCACGAGAACTTCGCGGCGAGGCTCGCGCCCAGCGCAGCGCCCGCGGCTCCCCAGAGGCCGAGGGAGCGCCTCTCGAGGGCGCGAACCGCGAGCGCGAGCGTGGCGAAGAAACCGAGAGCCGCGGCGAGGTCGGTGTGCACGACACCCGCGTGCGCCACGAGGTTCGGTTCGAAGGCCAGGACGGCGGCGGCGAGAATTCCGGCGAGATCACCCGCCCATGCCCGTACGGCCCATGCGGCGGAGGCGACGAGGAGGAGGAAGAGCGCGGTGATCGGCGCGCGCGCGACGCCGAAGAGCTTCTCCGGCACGAGCGGCGAGTTGAAGCTGAAGGGCCGGGGTTGCTCCGCCGAGCCCATCGAGAACGGCACGTCCATCTTCGGGGCGCGCCCGCCCGCCGCGCGCACCGCGAAACCGGAGAGGAGCTTCACGAGCGGAGGGTGCTCGAGGTTCGCGTAGTACGTTCCCGAGATCGCATATTCCGCCGCCGCGAGCGTGTGGAAGGGCTCGTCCATCGTCGGACTGTCGAGCCGGGAGTGGTCGACGACGAGCGCGACGCCGCACGCGGCCAGAACGAGCACGGCGAAACGGAATCTCGCGCGGCGTGGCTCGGGCACCTGGGGATTGTAGGGGGAGGAGCTCCCGGCCCTGTTACGCTCGCGCCCGTGAGCGCGCGCTCCGGAGGCCTCTCGCGGGACGGCCGGTTCGTTCTCCTGATGTTTCTCGCGGCCCTCGCGCTGCGACTCGCGCCCTTCCCCGACGCGACGGCCCGGGGATGGCGGCTCCTGTCGCCGGACTGCTACGGCCACCTCCGGCGCACGGTCTCGGTCGCCCGCAATTTCCCGCGCGTTCCTGTCCGCGACGCGTACCTCAACCATCCCGACGGCGGCGTCTTCATCTGGCCGCCGGCGTTCGACTTCCTCGCGGGCGGCATTTCACGCGCTCTTTACGGGCGCGCGGCGACGACGGAGCAGGTCATGAGGGTCGCGGCCGATCCTCCCGGCGCTCCTCGGCGCGCTCCACGTCCTCCCTCTCTTCGCGTTCGCCCGCCGCATCCTGGGCAGCCGCCGCGCCCGCGTCGCGACCGTCGCCTATGCCGCGATCCCGGCCGCGGTCCTCTGGGGCGGTTTCGGACACTTCGACCATCACGTGGCCGAGGCGCTCAACCTGCTCCTCGTCCTCGCGGCCGGCGCCTGGGCCGCGGCCGCGCACGGGCGGGCTCGATTCCAGCGCGCCGCCGTTTTCGGAGCCACGATCGCGCTCGCCGTCCTCACGTGGCAGGGAGCCGTGTTCGTGGCCGGCCTCGCGTTCCTCTGGGCGGCGCTCGCGCTCGGAGAGGCGGCGGCCGTCACAGGCGTCGTCGCGGCCGCGCTCGCCGCGCTTGGAACCGCGGCGACTCTTCCCGCCGAGCCCGTCCCTTTCTCCTTCGTCTCCTTCGGCTGGTTCCAGCCGCTGCTCCTCGCGGGGGCGGCGGTACCGCTGCTCGGGCTGGCCGCGTGGCGCGCCGGGACGCCGCGCCGACGGTTCATCTGGGGACTTCTCGCGGCCGTCGCCCTGGCCGTTTCCCTGCCGAACGCGCCACGCGTCCTCGCCGCCGTTTTCCACGGGGGCGCCTACGTCTTCAAGGAAGGCGCGGGCGAGAGCGCGAACGACTTCGCGAACGGCGGATTCCTCTCCTATCCGCAGGAGTTCCTGCGCCTCGTCGCCGAGTGCCAGCCGCTCGTCCGCGGGTGGAGCTCGTTCGTGCGCGCCGTGCGCGAGGTCTCGCCGGGCTTCCTCCTCGTGCCCCTGGCGGTGTTCCTCTGGGCGGCGGCGGGCATCTCCCGGCCGCGGGGGGCGCGTGCCGCCGGCCGCCTTCTTCTCGCCCTCTTCGCTTCGGCCGTCTTCGCGATGGCTCTCTTCCAGCAGCGAAACGTCTACTACCTCGCGATCTTCGCGGCGCTCGCGCTCGCCGAGGCGTGTGCGCGCGTCGCCCCGCGCGCGCGGGGCTTCCCGAGGACCGCGCTTCCGCTTCTTCTCGCCGCGGGTCTCGTGATCGTGCCGGGCTGGCCCTATCTCGAGAGGGCCCGCGCGTTCGCGGACGGCCCCGGATACGACATCCTCGACCTCTTCGCGAGGCTTCGCGCCCTGGATCCGCCTCCCGTGGACCCGGCGGCTCTCCCGCAGCAGCCTCCGGGAACGATTCCCGGCGTGATGCCGCCGTGGTCCGCCGGACATTTCGTGACGGCGCTCGCGGAACGGCCTGCCGCGGCGGACCCGTTCGTCTACGGATGGCGCAGGCAGTGCCGGCTGCTCACGGCGACGGACGACGCCGAGGCGCTCGCGATTCTGACGGCCGCGAAATGCCGGTATCTCGTCACGACGGACCTCACCCCCCTGCTGCCCGCGTACGCGGCCTCCGCGGGCCGCGCGCCCGCGCCGACACGCGCGATGTTCGCGCGACGCGCGCACGAGTCCGACGCCGCGCGGCCGCTCCCCTTCCTCGAGAGGGTCCTCGACTCGCGGACGGGCACGCGCCGCGCCGACGGAACCTTCCAGCCGCGATTCCGCGTGTTTCGCGTGCTCGGCGCCGACGCACCCTAGAATCGAGGGTATGCCGATCGAGGGGAAGCGTGTCGCGGTCGTGATGCCCGCCTACAACGCCGAAAAGACGCTGGACAAGACGTGGCACGAGATCCCGAAGGACTGGGTCGACGACATCATCCTCGTGGACGACGCCTCGACGGATCGCACCGTCGAGGTCGCGCGCGCGCTCCCGGGAGTCCACGTCGTGACGCATGCGCGAAACCGCGGTTACGGCGCCAACCAGAAGACCTGTTACGCGACGGCTCTCGCGCGCGGCGCCGACATCTGCGTCATGGTGCACCCGGACCACCAGTACGACGCGACCGTCCTGCCGGAGCTCATCGGCCCGATCGCGCGCGGCGAGGAGGACGCCATGTTCGGCAGCCGCATGCTCGGCGGGCGCCCGCTCGAAGGCGGCATGCCGAAGTGGAAGTACCTCGCGAACATCTTTCTGACCGCCGTCGAGAACGCGACCTTCTATCTCTACCTGACCGAGTACCACTCGGGCCTGCGCGCGTACTCGCGCCGGTACCTCGAGAGCGTCAACCTCGACGCGTTCTCGGACGACTTCGTCTTCGACACCGAGATCATCGCCGCGGGCCTGTGGAAGAACATGCGCATCCGCGAGGTCCCGATCGTGACGCGCTACTTCGACGAGGCCTCGCAGATCGACTTCGTCCGCTCGTGCGTCTACGGGCTCTCGATCCTCGGCGTGATGGCCCGCTTCAAAGCGCGAAAGTGGGGATGGCGGGACGACCCGATCTTTCCGTGAGCGAACGCCGCGCGCGCGTCCTCCGGGCCCTTCTCACCCCGGCGGCCCTCGCCGCGGCTCTTCTCTTCGTCTCGGCGGTGTTCACGCACGCGGACCTCCTCTCGGGCCGGACGACGCCGGCCTACCGCGACATCGCGACGACACAGCGGCCGGCCCGCGCGCTCGCCGCGAGCCTCGGGGCGGCGCGCCTAGACCCGTTCGCCTCTTTCGGGCAGTCGTATCGGGGGAACCCGAATCTCGTCCTCGCCTATCCCTTCCCCCGGAATCCCCGCTTCCTCGGCCTCCATCTGCTCCTCCACCTCGGACTTGGCCTTCTCGGGACCTTTCTCTTCCTGCGCACCGTGGTGAGGTCCCGGGACGCCGCGCTCACGGGAGCGTTCGCGTTCGGTCTCTCGGGCTACGTCCTGTCGTCGGCCGCGTTCCTGAACGCCACGACGACGATCGCGTGGATGCCCTGGACGCTTCTCGCGGTCCAGATCGCCCGGACGGCGGCGACCCGCGCCGACCTCCTCCGCGCCGGAGCGCTCGCCCTCGTCGCGTGCTCCCTGCTCGCGCTCGGAGGCGAGCCGGCTCTCGCGGCCCTTGCGCTCCTCCTGGCCTTCGCGCTCGCGGCCCGCGGGCCGGCCGGGGCGCGCCGCGGCGGCCTTCTGGTCCTCCTCGGCGGAGGTCTCGGGGCGGCGCTCGTCGCCTTCCCGTGGCTCCTGGAAGTTGCCCGCGCCTCGGACTTCGCGGCGCGGCGTTCGCGCGGTTTTTCGTGGAACGAGTTCGCCGCCGTCGGATTCCATCCCCTGCGCCTCCTCGAGACGCCGTTTCCGCTTCTCTTCGGCGATCCCACCCGGCTCGTCTCGGGGGCGTTCTGGGGATTCGCCGCGACGCAGGGCAATCCGCCGTACCACGCTTCGCTCTCATTCGGCGTCGTCCCTCTCGCTCTCGCCGTCGTGTTCGTGTGCTCGGCGCGCCGCAACGAAGGGCGCTTCTGGATCGGTGTCGCCCTCGCGGCGCTCCTCGCGTCGCTGACGCCGTGGCTCCCGGGCGCGCGCGCCCTTTACGAGGCCGTGCCGGCCGTCCACGTCCTCCGTTACCCGGTGAAAGCGCTCCTGCCGTTCACGCTCGCGCTCGCGGTTCTGGCGGCGCTCGGCGTCGACCGGCTGCTCGTGGAGGGTGCCCTCCCGCGATTCCGGCGCCGCGCCGCCGGCGTCCTTTTCGCGCTGGGCGGCCTCCTGGCCGCGCTCGCAATCGCGGGGCGGCTCTTTCCGGGCCGCATCCTGCGCCTGCTCCTCTCGGGCTGGGACCCCGCCTGGCTGTCGGATCCCCGCGTCGTCCTCGCCCCCGTCGTGCAGCGCCTCCCCGGCCAGGCGGCACTCGCCGCCGCGGGGCTGATCGTCCTCGCGCTGCTTCTCCTGCGCGGAATCGGTGATCCCCGCGGGGTCCTGTTCCTGTTCGGCGCGACCGCTCTTTCGCTCCTCGCCGGAGCTCCGCGGACGATCCCGCGCGTTCCGTCCGTTCTCTACGGCGCCCCTTCGCCGCTCGTCGCCCGCGCAGCCGCCCTCGGCGGACGCGTTTTCGAGCGCGCGGCGAAGGACTTCGACGCAGTGCGCCGCGGTCTCCAGGGACGCGCCTCGGGCGACGACCTTCTCGACCTCGCCTCCGCGCAGGTGCGACAGGGCTGGGCGCTCGCGGGCGCTCCGCACGGTCTCGCCTACGCGTGGGATCCCGACCCGGACGGAAGCTACACGATCCTCACGCGCTACGCCTACGACCTTCTCCGGCAGAGAAGCTGGGAGCGGCGGGTGAAATGGCTGCGGGCGGGGGCCGTGCATTCCGTCATCGGCTCGGACGTGCCGGCGGGCACGCCGGGCCTCGCACCCGTCTTCGTGGAGGCGTCCGCCGGCGTGCCCGTGACCCTCTGGCGCCTGACCGCGCCGCTCCCGGGCGTGAGGCGCTCGAGCCGTGTCGTGCCGGCAGGCTCGATCAGCGAGACGGTCGCTGTCTTCGAGCGCGAGGACTTCGACCCGGGAACCGACGTCGTCGTCTACGGGAAGGAGGCTGCGGCGCTCGCCTCTGAGGAGCGCGATCCTTCGGCCGCGGCCCGCGTCCTCGAGGACGGGCCGGACCGCCTCGTGATCGAAACGTCGGGGACACGCCCCGCCGTCCTCCACGTCGACCGCAGCTTCACGCCCCGCGTCGTCGCGCTCGTGAATGGCCGGCCGGTCACCCCGCTCGTCGCCGACCTCCATCTCATCGGCGTCCCCGTCCCGGCCGGCCTTGCGCGCGTCGTCGTCGACCTCGCGCCATGACGCGGCGGAGCCTGCCTACCAGCGGCCGAACGCGGGGTGACCTTCCCTGACCGCGACGAAGGTCCCCCGGCACGTCGCCGTCACCTTTCCGCCCGCTTCGAGCTCCGCGTCCACGACCGCCCGGTCGCCGGCGGATTCGACGACGCGCGCTCTCAGGTGAAGAGGCTCGTCGATCGGGGTCGGCCGCTTGAGGCGCACGTGGAAGTCGGCCGTGACCGTGAACGGCGGTGCCGCGGCACCCGACTCTTTCATGAGGTGGTAGGCCGCGGCCCAGTTGCTGTGGCAGTCGAGAAGGGCTCCGATGATGCCGCCGTTCACGATGCCTTCGAAGGCGAGGTGATGCGGCTCCGCCTTCCAGGTCGCGACGACCTCGTCGCCCTCGAGGAAGCTCCGGATATGCAGCCCCTTTTCGTTCGCGGGGCCGCACCCGAAGCAGCGGTTCGCGGGCGCGTACTCTTCCTGCAGGCTCTTCATGCGCCGATCATCCCACTCCCGTCGCGACCGGCGTCGCGCGGCCGGGGAGGCTCGTCCACGAGAGACGCTTGACGGGAAATCCTTTTTGCTCCCGTGCGTCGCGTGCAAGCGCAGGAGCAGGCAGAAGTGTTCTGCAAATTTCTTCGAAGGTGAGAAAGGCGACGCCGTCGCTTTTCCACCCGACGAGCTGTTCCTCGAACCAGTCGTGGAAGGATGCGGCGCCTTCGATCTCGGTGTGGATGGAATGCACTTCGATGGCCGCTCGGTCGGCGCCGGCCGCCGCCTCGCTCTCTCTCATTCTCATTCTAAGAAATTTGCAGACTCTCTCCCGCTGCGTCCCTCCCCCAGGCAAAGCGACCGCGAGCAGCTCGTCCAGCGTCGGCAACGTCGAGGGAATTTCGAGCACTTTGCTCGGCGTTCCGTCCGCCCGCAGCGGAAAGAACGGCCCGCCCCCGCGCGTGTCCGAGGTCGCGACGATGCCGTGCGCTTCCTGCACCTCTGCCGAGAGCGCCGTCGCCGTCCAGCCGGGCGCGGCCTGAAACGCCGCGGGCTCTTCCGAAGATCTCCCGGAAACGGGCGTGCTCTTTCGCGACGACGTCCTCGATCCGGCCGCGCGACATCGTCGGCAGGTGATCGTGCCAGTCGATGTGGTCCCACGCGTGGATGCCGACCGAATGCCCCGCGGCCGCCGCCTCGCGCATGCGCGCGACGGTCTCGCTCCGGCCGCCGATGTCGGGCGCGGGGAGGAGAGTCCCGTAGAGCATCGTGCGAAAACCGTACGACGCCGCCGGACTCGCGGAGAGGACCTTCTTCACGAAGCCCTTCCGGAAGATCCGCTTGATCGCCTTGCCGCTCGTGTCCGGTCCGAGCGAGAAGAAGAACGTGGCCCGGAGGCCATGCTTCCCGAAGAGCTCGAGGAGCCGCGGGACGCCCTCGAGAGTCCCGCGGTAGGTGTCGACGTCGACCTTGAGGGCGAGCTTCTTCAAACGACAGGAGGCTTGCGGCCTTTGAGGTAGAAGTCGAGCGTCTTCTTGAGGCCCGTCGAGAAGTCCGTCTTCGGCGTCCACCCGAGGAGCCTCTTCGCCTTCGCGACGGACGGAACACGCGTCGTGATGTCCTGATACCCCTCGCCGTAGTAGTCCTTCGACGTCACCTTCACGATCTTCGTTCTGTTCGCGGCGGCCGCGAACTTCGGGTACTTCGCCACGGCGTCGATCAGGGCGTGCGCGAGCTGCTCGATCGACAGGTCGGCATCCGGGTTCCCGATGTTGAAGATCTGGCTGTCGGCCTTTCCCCCGGGGTTCTCGAGGATCGTCATGAGGCCGTCGATGCCGTCCTCGATGTACGTGAAGCACCGGCGCTGCGCGCCCCCGTCCACGAGCTTGATGGGCACGCCGTACAGGATGTTGTGCAGGAACTGCGTGAGGACGCGGCTCGAGCCTTCCTTCGGCGCGTCCACGTTGTCGAGGTGCGGGCCGTACCAGTTGAACGGCCGGAAGAGCGTGTATCTCAGCCCCTGCGCGGTGCCCATCGCCGCGATGACGCGGTCGAGAAGCTGCTTGGAGGCCGAGTAGATCCAGCGCGGCTTCGCGATCGGGCCGTAGACGAGCGGCGAGCGGTCCTCGTCGAACTCCTTGTCCGGGCACATCCCGTAAACCTCGGACGTGGACGGGAAGACGACGCGCCTCGCGTACTTCCCCGCCATCTTGATGATCCGGAGGTTCTCCTCGAAGTCCAGCTCGAACACGGCGAGCGGGTTCTTCACGTACGCCGCGGGCGTCGCGATCGCGACGAGGGGCAGCACGACGTCGGCTATCTTGACGTGGTACTCGATCCACTCGCGGTTGATCGCGATGTCGCCCTCGAGAAAGCGGAAGCGCTTGTCGGGCAGGAACTCCTCGATGCGGTCGCTCCCGACGTCGAGGCCGAAAACCTCCCAGTCCGTGGTCGTGAGGATGCGGCGCGTGAGGGCGTTCCCGATGAAGCCGTTGACGCCGAGGATCAGGACTCGCATGCGTCTCCCTTCCCCTGGTTCAATTCGAATCGAGTCTACGCAAGCGGAAAGATGCCCGATGGCCGGACGAGCCAGTCGCGGAAGCCGCCGGCGTCGAGGTCCTTTCCGCCCTCGGGCCGGGCCTCCAGAATCTCGACCGTGTGGTCGTCCCCCGCGAAGACGATCACCGAGTGTTCCGTGAGCTCGACCTTCCCCGCGAACACGTCGTGTCCGCCGTGAGGCGAAAGGCGCGTTTTCCAGATCGTGACCTTCTTCCCGAAGAGGTCCGTGAAGGCGCCCGGCCATGGCTTCGAGACGGCGCGCACGAGGTCGTGAATCTCCTTCGCGGATTGCGTCCAGTCGACGAGGCCGTCCTCGGGCTTGCGGCCGCCGAAGTAGGAGCCCTTCGAGAGGTCGAGAGGGACGCGCGGGGCGTCACCCTCCTTGAGGCGGGGAAGCGACCGCGCGAGAACCCGCGCGGCCGCGTCCGCGACGCGGCGCGAAACGGTCAGGGCGTCGTCGTCGGGCCCGATCGGGATTCGCTCCTGGTCCACGAGGTCGCCGGCGTCCGGCTTCTCGGTCATGTAGTGGAGAGACGCGCCCGTCTCCGTCGCGCCCTTGAGAATGGCCCAGTTCACCGGCGAGCGGCCCCGGAACGCGGGCAGGAGCGAGCCGTGCATGTTGAGGGCTCCGTGCCGCGCGAGCGTCAGGATGCGTCCCGGAATCATCTTCCGGAAGTAGAACGAGAAGAGAAAATCGGGCGCCACGGCGCGGATGCGCTCCTCGTCGGCAGGGTCGCTCAGGTCGGCGACGCGCCGCGGCTCGATGCGATGCGCGCGCGCCAGCTCGGCGACGGAGTCGAACCAGCGCTCCTCGCCGGGCGCATCCTCGTGCGTGTACACGAGGCGCACGCTCTCGCCGGCCTCGAAAAGCATCTTCAGGCACTTGTATCCGACATCGGAATACGCGCAGACGACGATTCCACCCATCAGCTGTTCCCTCGAACGATTCCACCCATCACGCCCCCCAGACTTTCCGGATCAGGAAACGCGGGCGCCCGCGCACCTGCTGGTGGATGCGGCCCACGTACTCACCGACGATCCCGATACCCGCCATGAGCACCCCCATCACGACGAAAGCGAGCGCGAAGAGCGTGAAGACGCCCTCCGCCTCGGCTCCTCCGACGAACCGGCGCACGAGGAGGAAGACGCCGAACCCGAAGCCCGAGAGGGCCGTGACGAATCCGAAGAGGGTGAAGAGCTGCAGCGGCACGACGGAGAAGCCGGTCATGAGGTCGAAGTTGAGTCGCACGAGCTTGTACAGAGAATACTTCGACTCGCCCGCCGTGCGCTCGGCGTGCGCCACGTGGATCTCGATCGGCCGCCGGGCGTACTGCTGGGCGAGCGCCGGAATGAACGTCGAGGCCTCGTCCGAGGCCGACATGACGTCCACGACGTCGCGGTGGTAGCCGCGCAGCATGCAGCCGTAGTCGTTCAGGTGCATGCCGGTGATCATGGCCGTCGTCCGGTTCACGAGCCGGGACGCGACCTTGCGGAACACGGCGTCCTGCCGGTTCTGCCGGATCGTCCCGACGACGTCGTGACCTTCGTCCATCGCGAAGACGAGCTTCGGGATCTCCTCGGGCGGATTCTGGAGATCGGCGTCGAGCGTGATGACGTATTCGCCGTCCGTCGCCGTGAACCCCGCCAGGATCGCCATGTGCTGCCCGGCGTTGCGCACGAGCTCCACGACCTTGACGACGCCGGGATTCTCCCGCGCGGCCCGCTTCAGAAGCTCGAGGGAACCGTCGCGCGAGCCGTCGTCCGCGAAGACGATCTCGTACGGCCGGCCGAGGCCGGCGAGGACGGGCAGGAGGCGCGGAAGAAGGAGCGGGAGGTTCGCCTCCTCGTTGAAGACGGGGACGACGACCGAGACCTTCCTGGGAACGCTCGGGACGCTCATTTCGGCGGCTGCCCCTTCCGGAGGTGCGCGAGCGCCTCCCTCACGACGGGCTGGTTCGGTTTGATGGCGAGCGATTTTCTGAAGGCGTCCTCGGCCTGCGCCGCGTCTCCGAGGCACCAGCACGTCAGCGCGAGAAGATTCAGGTTCTCGAAATCCGGGGGCGTGCGGCCCGCGAGGTCCGCGAAGATCGGACGCGCCGACGCGCAGTCCTCGTTCTCGAAGAGCGCCTTGCCGAGCGATGCGCGGTAGCGATCCTCGCGCGGATACGCCGCCACGACCTTGCGCATGAAAGACACGAGCCGCCGGCGCTGGTCCGGGCCCTTCGCGCCTTCCGTGTAGAGCTTCACGCGGCGATAGACGGTGCCTTCGGGATCGAAGTAGCCGTTCTGGAGCGCGTGGAGGAGCGCGTCGTCGGACTCGTCGTAGCGGCGGGTCTGGTGGAGCGCCGTCGAGAGGTTGATCCACGCGGACGCGGACTTCGGGTTCACCTCGAGAGCCTTGCGATACCACCCCGCCGCCTCGGCCGGCTTTCCGCGCTCGCGCAGGAACGTTCCGACGTTCTGGAAGGCCCCGGCCGTCTCGGTCCCCGCGCGGTCGGCGGGACGCGCGTCCACCGCCGCCGCCTCGGCTCCCGTCAGATAGCCGAGAGAGATGAGCTGCTTCGTGAACTCGTCGGCGGTCTTCTTGTCGGCCTCGGAGGTCGCCGCCACGGCGAGCCGTTCGACGGGAGCGGCCTTCGCCCAGGACGCAGCCGGCACGGCCGGCCGGAGCGCGAAACCCGCGATGGGCTTCCCCTCGAAGGCGGGGTCCACGGGCAGGCCGAGGATCCGGCAGAGCGTCGGCGTCAGGTCGAAGACGTTCGCCTTTCCGCGCGCCGCGGAATGCGCCACGGCGGGACCCGCCGCGGCGAGGACGCCGGGCTGCTCGTGCCACAGGAACGCGAGGTCGAACTTCGTTCCGGACGAGACGGCGGGCCGGTTTTCGCCGCGCCGGAAGCCGTGGTCGGAGGCAAGGACGAGCGTCGCTCCGTCCCGCGAAGCGCGCCGCGCGAGCTCGCCGAGGATCCGGTCGGCCTCGACATAGATCGCGACGACGCCATCCTTGTACCTGCGGAAATCCTCCTCGGAAACCGCCGGCATCTTCGGCGCCTCGAAACGCCCCAGGACGTGCCCGATCTCGTCGGTGCCCTGGAAATAGACCATCAGAAGCTCGGGGGCCCCGCGGTCGTACAGCTCCAGCGCCACCTTGCCGTTCACGCGGGTGGCGCCGAGTATCTTCCGGAAGCCCGTCACGGGGTTTTCGAGATCCATCTTCGCGGCGACGGCCGTGTCGAACTCGGCGCGCGAGATGTGCAGCGCCTGCGCCACGTCCTCGAAGGGCGGGCTCCCCTCCCGCCGGCCGATGAGGCGCACGCCGTCGGCGAGACCCTCGGGCCACGTGAGGGCGGGCGACTTCGAAAGCGCCTCGGCGTCGAACAGGACGGGCGCCGCCCGGTCCGAGACGAAGAAACCCTTCACCTTCTCGGCGGGCCACGTGGCCCACCATCCCACGATGCCCACGCTGAGCCCCTTCGCCGACGCGAGATTCCAGATCGCGGGCACGCGGCGCGAGCGGCCCGAGATCGGCAGCCGCGCCCGCGCCTTCGGGTCCAGCTCCTGGAAGTCCGTCACGCCGTGATCCACGGGCGTGCGCCCCGTGGCGATCGTCGTCCAGATGAGAGGCGAGGCCATGGGCTGGTAAGTCGTGAGGTTCCACGTGCGGCCCTTCGACACGAGCGCCGCGAGGTTCGGCAGCCGCCCTTCCTTCATGAGCGGATCGAGGAGCTTCCAGTCGGCCCCGTCCCAGCCGACGAAGACGACCCGCGGCCGCGGCGGGGCCGAGGAG
The DNA here is from genome assembly GCA_963809425.1 of Thermoanaerobaculia bacterium. Taxonomy (GTDB): domain Bacteria; phylum Acidobacteriota; class Thermoanaerobaculia; order UBA5066; family UBA5066; genus Fen-183. The sequence goes on along the minus strand of CAWEJK010000012.1, from coordinate 170,212 downwards.
CCGGTTCCCGCGGCGAAGAAAAGGCCGACAAGCGCGCCGGACACGCAGAGACGTCTGAGCACTCGCACGTCGGCCATTGTATGAGCAGAATGAAGGTCCCGGCGGTCTACCGGTTCGAGAGCAATACGTGCTTGCCGCTGGCCTCCCGGGCGAGGATCTTCGCCGGAACGGTCGAGAGAGGCGGCCGGCCGAACGCCGCGAGGTGGTCGCGGTGCACGACGGCGAGGACCCGCCGGTCCCCGCTCCAGCTCGCCGCGAACTCCTCGTCCTTCGGAAAGAGCGCCTCCGTTCCCGCGTGGGAGCGCCCGAAGTCGAGCTCGCTCCAGGAGAGCGAAGCGATGGGCGTGAGCCGCTTCGCGTAGAAGGGAAGCACCTCGAGGTAGTGCCCCTTCTGCAGGAGAAGGTCGTCCGCTTGCAGCAGCTCGAGCACGCGCGACGCGACCGGCCACGGGGTGATCGCGCGCGCGGCGCCGGGCAGCACGACGAGGAGACCCGCGACGAACACGAGCCACGGAGCGGCCACCCAGGGAACGGGATCTCCCTCGCGCCTGGGGCCGAAGAGCCGCGGCGAAACGTTGACGACGAAACCTCCGAGGAGCGCGCCGAGCGCGAGAAAGCCCGCGCGCCCGCTTTCGAACCGCTCGAGAAAGCCGGCGCCCCAGCCGTACGCCGCCGCCGCGGCGAACAGCAGCCCGAAGAACACGGCCGCGAGGCGGCGGTCCGCCCGGAACGGCGCGCTCCGCGCGCGGGCGCGCTCGATGCCGAGCGCGAGGAGCACCGAGAGCGCGGGCCAGATCGGAAGCACGTACGGAATGAGCTTCGACTTCGACGCCGAGAAGAAGGCGAAGACGAGCATGGCCCAGATCCAGAGGAAGGCTTCGGTGGAACGCGCCCGCCACGCGCCGCGCGTGAAGCCCGGCCAGCATTCCCGAAAGCGTCCGAAGAACGCCGTCCAGGGCAGGAAGCCGCCGACGAGGACCGGAAGGAAGTAGACGGCCGGTCCCGTCCGGCGGTGCTCCGTCGTCGCGAAGCGCTGGAAATGCTCGTGCACGAAGTAGAACTGAAGGAAGTCGGGGTGGCGGAGCGCCATCGCGACGTGCCACGGGACGGCCAGCGCGAGAAACAGGACGATCGGCCCGAGCGAGAAGACGCGCTGGAGCGTGCGCCACCGGCCCGTGACGAGCGTCCAGACGACGATCGCGCCGCCGGGAAGCACGACGCCGACGAGCCCCTTCAGGAGGATCGCCGCCGCGCACGCGGCGTGGAACGCGTAGAGCGCCCGCCGCGAACGCCGCGCATCCCCCGCGGCCTCCGCTTCCGAGAAGGAGACGAAGGCGAACGTCGCGGCCTCGAGCGCGAGAGAGAGCATCGGGTCGATGAGCGCGATGCGCGCGAGAGCCACGAGCAGGATCGAGGTCGCGAGGATGAGGCCGGCGAGGAGGCCCGTCCGGGCTCCCCACCGCCGCCGCGCGAACGCGACCGCGAGGAGGACCATCGCGACCGCGGCGAGCTTTCCGGGCAGGCGAACGGCCATCTCGGTCGGGCCGAGGACCGCGAGCGACGCCGCGACGGCCCAGTAGTAGAGCGGCGGCTTCTCGAAGTAGAGAACGCCGTTCAGGCGCGGCGTGAGGAAGTCCCGCGCCGCGAGCATCTCGCGCGGAATCTCGGCGTAGCGCCCCTCGTCCGGCTCGAAGAGCGGGACCTTTCCGGGCTCGTAGACGAGCAGGAGCACCGCGAGGAAAAGAAGGGCCAACAGCGTCCGATCGACGCGCTCGGGCCTTTTCACCGTGAACCGACCGAGACGCCGCCCGAGAACGACCAGCGCCGCTCGGGGCGGTAGAGGCCCGCGCCCTTGTCCTCCGAGTCCACCTGGAAGCGGCACGCGCCGCGCCAGTAGTCGTAGGGCGTCTCGCGCCGCGAATGAACGGCCACGTCCACGAGATACGTCCCCGTCCCGAGGTCGAGGCGGGGCAGCGTCACGCGCGCGGTCGCGGGCCCGTCCAGGCGCTCGGGCCGGAGGCCGTCGATCTCCGTGTTCGTGCCGTGCACGCAGACCTCGTCGGGCGTGAAGATGCCGATGCCGAACACGAAATCGGCGGTCGGCACGCGCGGCGCCACGGCGATCTCGATCGTCACGGACTCGCCCGAACGGAACGCGTAGCGCTCGGCGCCGGACGCGTCGAGAAGGCGGCAGCCCGTGATCGAGACGTCCCGGTTGCCCCAGCGGCGGGGAGGACCTTTCTGGCTCCGGAGCCAGAGGTTGTTCCACCGACTGTTCCAGATCCTGCTTTCGAGAAGCATCGGGTAACGGTGGATTTTCTTTGAAGGGTAATTCGGGCTCGCGGCGCGCGGGGGCGTCGCCGCCACGATCCGCGGCCGCGGCGCGCCCGTTCGCTTTTTCACCTTCTAAGAAAAGCGCCGAATCGGCCTGCGCAGAAGCTTGCTCGGCGCGCAGCGCCGCCACTTCGCTCCCCGCTGCCGTCCGAAGCAAAATCTCCTGGTCTTTCCGATGCTCGGTCGCGAGGCGCGCGCCCTCCCCCGCCGCGACGTCGAGGCGGTAGGACGCCAGCATCTCCCGCGGATCGCCGAGGCCCTTCACGCGGCCGTGCTCGAGGTAGAGCACGCGATCGCACAGCTCCTCCACGAGGACGAGCGAGTGCGACACGAAGAAAATCGTCTTTCCGCGCCGCGAGAACTCCGCGATCGTGTCGAGGCAGCGGTGCGCGAAAGCCTCGTCGCCCACCGCGAGCACCTCGTCCACGACGAGAATGTCCGGGTCGACGTGCACGGCCACCGCGAAGCCGAGCCGCACGTACATTCCCGAGGAGTACGTCTTCACGGGCTCGTCGATGAAGTCCTCGAGGCCCGAGAACGCGACGATCTCGGGCAGCTTCCTCTCGATCTCCCTGCGCGTGAGCCCGAGCATGACGCCGTTGATCACGACGTTCTCGCGCCCCGAGATCTCCGGGTGGAAGCCGGCGCCGAGCTCGATGAGGGCCGAGACTTTTCCGTCCACCGCGAGGTGCCCGGACGTCGGCTTGAAGAGGCCGGCGACGAGCTTCAGGAGCGTCGACTTGCCGCTGCCGTTCGGCCCCACGACGCCGAACGTCTCGCCCCGCGCCACCGTGAACGAGACGTCCGCGAGGGCGGCCACGACCTCGGACGGAGCGAGCGCCGCCCCGAGGGAGCGCCCGAGGAGCGCCGACTTCAGCGTGCCGAACGCGCGCGTGCGCCCCCACTTGCGATACGCCTTCGAGAGGCGCGTGGCGGTCACGGCGGGCGTCAAACGGCCTCCGGGTACGAATCGCGCAACCGGTCGAAGAGCGCGTAGCCGGCGAGGAACGCGACGCCCGCGATCGCGACGAGGACTCCCCATCGGGACGGCTCGATCCAGCGGCTGTAGAAGAGCGCGTCGCGCCAGGCGTCGAAGAGGGGCGCCGCCGGGTTGAGGACGAGGAGCGCGCGCACGCGCTCCTGCTTGACGTCGGCGAGCGCGTAGAGGACCGGCGTCGCGAAGAACCAGAGGGACAGCGCCGTCGCGAGGAGGTCCTTCATGTCGCGGAAGTGGACCGTGAGCGCCGCGAGGAAGAGGCCGACCCCGGCGAGAAACACGGCCTCGACGACGAGGAGAGGCACCGCCTGCACGAGCGGCCAGCCGATCGGCACGTTCGTGCCGAAGACGCCGAGGGAGCCGAGGACGAGACCCGCGAGGAGGACGGGCACGGCGAAAACGAAGTGGACGCCCTGTGCGGCGACCGCCACGAGGGGCAGCACCTCGGCCGGGAAGAGGATCTTCCGGAGGAGCGCTCCGTGGGTCGTGAGGGACGAAGCCGCGTCCGTGAGCGCCGACGAGAGCCAGTTCCACGGGAGGAGGCCCGAGAAGAGGAAGAGCGCGTAGGGAGACGTCGACGCGCCGCGGGCCTGGAAGATGACCGCGAACACGAACGCGTAGACGGCGAGCATGAGGAGCGGATTCAGGAGCGACCAGAAGAACCCGAGGACGCTGCCGCGGTAGCGGGCCTTCAGCTCGCGGGCCACGAGAACGTAGAAGAGCGCGCGATGGCGCCACAGGCCGGCGAGGTTCTTCAGCACGCGGCGTCCATCCCGACGCGCGCATCATACGTAGGATGGGGGCAGGTCACCTCGGCTGCGCGATGAGGCCCGCCATCTTGCTCAGCACGGAGAGGTTGACCGCGTCCTTCTGCAGGACCCCGATGCCGTACCCCTCTCTCGTCTGGAACTCGAAACGCAGCTCCTTGAACGGCAGCTCCTTCGGGAGGCGGTCGGCGCGGTAGTACCAGACCTCGCGAGACCCTTTCTTCTCGCCGGTGTCGAGCCTGACCGGTTCATCGGCGGTCGAGCGGCTCTGCCTCGTGTTCAGGACCCCCCTCCTCGGAGTGAAATCGTCGGTCGCCCGGCTCACGCCCTCGTCGGCTTGCTCGATCCTCGACCCGCCGGCGTAGTTCGGCGGTCCGAGCAGGATGAAGACCCTCCCGCGATCCGACTCGGCGCCAGTCTGCGTCTCCGTCGAGAAGTGCGCGTTTGCGAACTGGACCCGCCGGGCGAACTCCCTGCGGAGCTCGTTCCCCTGCGTCGCCGGAGTGGGGTCGCGCCGGGCCCAGAACTCCGTCTGGAAGTGCCGGCGCGCGTCCTCGTCGGCGGCGCTCTTCCATCTCCTCGCTTCGTCCGCCACGAAGAGGAAACGGACCGGTCCGGCGCCCCACGCCGGATCGCGATCCATCGCGTCGGCCGCTGCGTCGTCGGCCGCGAACTCGGCGTACGCGTAAAGGCCGCCTTCGGTCGAGCCGGGCGCAGTCGGCGGCGCGGCCAGCCTGTCCGCGTCGGCCATCTCCTTCTTCACCCTTTCGAAGAACTTCACGAACGCCTTCTCGTAGAGGCCGGGATCGAGCGTCGCGGCGGGCTGGAGCCCGAGGTAGCGCTCGAGCGCGAGCCGTGCGCCCGCCTCGTCGCGCTGCTCGAACTGGATCACCCCCGTGTAGAAGCTGAGAACGGGAAGGAGGCGATCGCGCGCCGGCGCGAACTCCGGCGCGGCCGCGAGCTCGTTCAGCCGCCGGAGCGCGGCCGCCGCCTCGCCGATCTCGCGCTTCCGGTAGTGCGCCTTCACCTCGTTCAAGGTGACGAGGATGGGGTCGTCCGCCGCGCGTGCGACGGCCGGCGCCGCCAGAAGCGCCAGGGCGAGGGCCGCCTCGAGAAGACCGGACGGAAGCTTCCGAGAAAACGTGGCGAGAGCGCCTGCGACACTCGGTGGGCGCATCGGGCACCTCCGGGAGAGGAATCTAGACCCCTCGGAGCCGTTGTCAATCGGTGGCGAGGGCCGACGCGCCAAGAAAAAGCGGGAGGCTCCAAGGGAGCCTCCCGCGCGAAAATCAGGAGCGAAAAACTAGAAGGTGGCCTTCAGCGCCACGCGGATCGAGCGCCCGGCGCCGCGAACGTTCGCCTTGCGATAGTCGACGTTGTCCGAGCAGGGCACCGAGGCGGTGCAAACCGTCCCGTCGGGCCCCGCGGTTCCCGGTTCGACGCCGTACTGGCCGTAGAACGGGCTGCTCGTATTCGTGACGAACGAGCCGTTCGGGTTGAAGGCTTCGTCGATTCCGGTGACCACCTGCCTGTTCAGGAGGTTGAAGATGTAGAGCTGGGGCGTGATCGTCACCGGGCCGACCTTCAGCTCGTAAGCGAGCGAGAGGTTCGCCTCATAGTCGGTCGGGAGACGCGGGTCGGAGCCGCGCTGATCGAGATAGATCAGGTCCGGATAGAACGTGTTGAACCAGCCGAGACGGTTCGTGGGCTGGCCGGTCCGGACATAGGCCTGAAGGCCGACATTGAGGCCGAACGGCGCCTGATAGACCGCGTCGACGCGGAACTGGTGGGGCCGGTCGAGCTCGAGCTTGCCGTCGAAGTTCTGCTGGAACTGGTAGTAGTCGTAGTCCGCGTTGATGCCGGGGTCCGTCTGGCCGGAAGCGACGCGGATGGCGCCGGAGTAGTTGCCGCGAAGCTGGGAGTACAGGTAGGAAGCCTGCATGTAGAGCGAGTTCGTGACCTTCTTCTTGGCGACGAGCTCGATGCCCATGTAGTTGCGCTTCGCCCCCTGCATGGGTTGACCGGCCAGGCCGCACTCGCCGTTCGTGGGATCGGTCGGGTTACCGGAGCCGTTGCAGGTCGTGACCGCACCGCTGGCGATCGGTCCGGTCCCGCCGGCGTTCGTGATGGCGCAGGAGGCGCCCAGAGCGTTGCCGCTTGGATCGAGATCGCACCGATCCTCGATGACGTTCGCGCCGAGCTTGCGGTACGTGAACTTGAGGCCGAGGGAGAGCGTCGGGTCGAGCGCTTTCTCGAGGCCGAACGTGAACTCCTCCTGGCTGGAGCCCTTCAGGCCTTCCTCGACCGGCTCGCCCTCGAAAGAGGCGCCCTGGAAGAGCGGGTTGCGAGGCACGCAGCCCGTCGTGACGGTCGCCGAGCAGGTCGGCAACGACAGCTGGGCCTTCGAGGCCGGGTTGTAGTTGTAGTTGAACTGCTGGCTGTTGGCCGTGAAGACGCGGACGTTCAGGTCGGTCGGCGTCGGCCAGTAGAACTTGCCGTACGAACCGTAGACCTTCGTCGAGCCGTCCTTCATCGGATCCCACGAGAAGCCGGCGCGAGGAGCCCACTGCCCGTCCAGATGGAACGCGACGTCTCCGTTCGCCTTGAAGACCTTCTGGTCGTCATAGCGGATGCCCGCGTTGACCGTGAGGTTCGGGAGAACCTTGAACGTGTCCTGAAGGAAGAACGAGAAGAACTTGCTCGGAACGTTGAACGGCGAGGTTATCGAAGCGTCCCCTGCCGGGCTGGCGCTGCCCGGGGTGAAGAAATTATGCTCGTAGAAGACCGGCGTCGTCGCGCCGTTCCCACCGTTGATCGGGAGGACCGGAGCCTGCGACAGGTCGCAACGGCTCGTGCCGCTCTGCGTGCACGGGCGGATGCGGAGCCGCTCTCCGCCGGTGTAGTAGGTTGCTCCGGAGGTGAGGTCCTTCTGGTAGTCACCGCCGAACTTGATCTCGTGGCTTCCGAGGAACAGCGACAGGGCGCCGCCGACCATGTCCCGGGTGGATTCGTTGTTGATCGTGGGCCCGAAGACGCTTCCGAACCCTCCGCGAGGTGACCGTGGGGCGTCCCTGGAGCCCCGGAGTGAAGTCCGAGACCTGCGGCGAGGTCGTGCCCTGGGGCGTGGTCAGGAAGCTCTCCTTGTGGCGACCGTACTGAACGTTCGCGAGGCCGAACGTGCCGAAAAGCTGGGTCAGCTTGGCCGCGTAGTCCGTCCCGCCGAGCTCGCGCGTTCCGTTGTACGAGTTCGGATTCAGCGAAATGACCGTATCGAGGAGGGTTCCGGTGTTCGTCTGCGGGTCCGCGAAGATCGTGCCGATCAGCGTCGTGCTGTCGGTGATGCGGACGGTCAGCTTGCCGGAGTACAGGTCCGACTTGGTGTCCCTGGGGAACGCCTTCCCGTTATTGACTCCATCCGTCTGGAAGAGCTCCTGCTTCTGGTCGACGCGGTCGTAGGCGCCGTAGAACCAGAGGCGGTCCTTCACGAAGTAGCCGCCGACGCCGATGCCGAACTCCGTGCGGTTGTTCTTCGAGAAGAAGGGCTGGCCCTGAACGTCGCCGTCCTGCGAGAAGTCCGGGGTCGCGTCGACGCGCGGCTGGGACTTCATGCTCGTGTTGTCGTAGTAGCCGAAGCCCTCGCCGTGGAACTCGTTGCCGCCCGACTTCGTGATGACGTTGATGACGCCGCCGGTGTTCCGGCCGAACTCGGCCTGGTAGCCGCCGGTCTTGACCTCGACCTCTTCGACGAACTCGTTGTTGATCGACTTGCCCTGGAACCCCTTGATGACGTTCGTCGTGTTGACGCCGTCGATCAGGTAGAGGTTCTCGGCCGAGGTCGACCCGTAGATCGAGAGGGCGAGCGAACGTCCCTGCGTCTCGCCGGTGTCCGTCTGGACGCCCGGCTGGGACCTCACGATGTCGGCGTAGTTACGGCCGACCGGGAGCTGCGAGATGACCCTCGCGGTGTAGGACGTTCCCGTCGTCGTGCTCGCGACGTCGACGACGGGCGCCTCGCCCGTCACGACGATCTCGGAAAGGGCCGAGATCTCGAGCTTGAACGGAACGGTGGCCGTGCCGCCCAGCGTGACCGACACGCCGCCCCGCTCGATGCTCTTGAAGCCCGAGAGGCGGACGGTGACGGTATAGGTGCCGATGGGCAGCGCGGGGAAGCGGAAGCGCCCCTCGTTGCCCGTGACCGCGGAGCGGACACCCTGAAGGCTCGTCGACTTGATCTCGACGCTCGCACCCGGAAGGGGCGAATCGTTCGCATCGGCTACGGTGCCCTCGATCATGCCGGTCGTCTGCGCAAGAGCCTGATGGCCCGCGAAGCCGACCGCGATGAAGAGGAGCGCCACGGCGACGCTCAACCAGCGGTTTCTCATTCCTGATACCTCCTGATGAAAAAATTAAGGGATGGTTCGTTCCGAAAGAAGACGCTTCGTTCGACCTCGGGAAGGCGAGTTTTGTTGACGGCCTCCTACTTATTCAGAGTGGCTCCTGACCGCAGGAAAGCAATGCGTCTGCCAGCGCAAGAAACGAGGAATCAACAGGTTAGACCGTGTTCCGGGGTACCTGTCATCCAAATAACCGGACCTCGCTGCAGAAACACGAATGGGACGAATCACGGATAAAGAGTGATGAGCCTTACGATTAGCGGGACGGGTTTACTGGAATTCCCCCCACCTGTCAACTGAACCCGAGGCCGGTCCTTCACCCCTTTGCGGCCAGCCGGCTCCGGCGCGCGCCGTAGAGGAAGTAGAGCGCCAGGCCGATCGCGAGCCAGATCACGAAACGCTCCCAGGTGTGCTTCGGCAGGCCCAGCGCGAGCCAGAGGCAGAAGACGATTCCGAGCGGCGCGCTCACCCACACGGCCGGCGTCTTGAACTTGCGAGGCGCCTCGGGGCGCCTGACGCGCAGGACGAGGACGCCGAGGCAGACGATCACGAAGGCGAAGAGCGTCCCGATGTTCGTGAGCTCGACGACCTCGTCGATGTTCAGGAGCCCCGCGGGCAAGCAGGACGAGGACGCCCGTGACCCACGTGGCGTTCAGCGGCGTGCCGCGCGGGCCGACGGTCGCGAACCAGCGGGGAAGCAGGCCGTCGCGCGCCATGGACATGAAGATGCGGGGCTGCGCGAGCTGATAGACGAGGAGCGCCCCCGAGAGCGCCGCGACCGCGCCCACGCTCACGATGCCGGCGACGCGGTTCATGCCGATGGACGCGAACGCGTGCGCGATCGGATCGGCGACGCCGCGGTACGCCGCGTACGGCAGGATGCCCGCGATGACCGCGCACACGCCGACGTAGATCACCGTGCAGATGGCGAGGCTCCCCATGATCCCGCGCGGGAGGTCGCGCCCCGGGTCGCGCGTCTCCTCGGCCGTCGTCGAGACCGCGTCGAAGCCGATGAACGCGAAGAAGATGATCGCGGCGCCCGCCTGGATGCCCTTGAGACCGTTCGGCGAGAAGGGGATGAAGTTCGCGGGCTTGACGTAGAACGCGCCGATGGCGATGACCCCGAGGAGAAGCACGACCTTCACGAAGACGATCACGTTGTTGAAGCGCGCGGACTCCTTGATGCCCCACGCGCAGAGCGCCGTGATGACGATCGTGATGAGCATCGCGAGGAGGTTCATCCCGATCGGAAACCCGCCGAGGATCGGCGCGCCCGAGAGAGCGTCCCAGCTCGGGAACGCCGCCGCGCCGGCGAGCGCGCCCGACTTCGCCTGCGCGAGGTACCCGAGCCGCGCCGAGAGGCTCGACGCGTCCGGGTGCGCCTTCAGGAACTCTTCGCTCACCTGCAGCATCGTGCGGCTGTCGAGCGTGAGCCAGCCCGGCAGGTGGACGCCGACGCCCCGCAGGAGGTTGTTCGCGTAGCTCCCCCACGAGATCGCGACCGCCACGTTCGAGATCGCGTACTCGAGCAGGAGGTCCCAGCCGATGATCCACGCCATCAGCTCGCCGAGCGTCGCGTAGGCGTACGTGTAGGCGGAGCCGGAGACGGGGATCATGGAGGCCATCTCCGCGTAGCAGAACGCCGTGAACCCGCACGCGACGGCCGTCAGGAGGAAGCTGACCATCAGGGCGGGGCCCGCGGCCGGACGCGTGACGCCGTAGGACGAGTCGAAACCGCCGGCGAGTCCCGTGCCGAGGCTCGAGAGGATGCCCGCGCCGATGATCGCGCCGACGCCCATGAACGTGAGGTCCCACGCCGTGAGCGTCCGCTTGAGGTGTCCGCGGCCGGGGCCGGGCTCGTCCACGCTCGCCTGGAGCTGCTCGATCGTCTTCGTGCGAAACAGCCGGTTCGTCAAACAGGTCCCTCCTGGAGATGTGATTGCGACGCGGTCGCGCGAGTCTACCGGGCGAGCACCCGCGGCGGGAGCTCGGACAGCGAGCGGATCGCTTCGGAGCCTTCGGGCGCGCGTCCCGGGCGGTCGACGAGCAGCGCGTGAAGGCCCGCCGCGCGCGCCCCGTGATAGTCGTCCGTGAGCGAATCTCCGACGTGCAGCGCTTCCGCGTGCGGCACGCCCGCGCGCCTCACGGCCTCGTCGAAGATGGCGCGCGAGGGCTTCGACGCCCCGAAGACCGCGGAGACGACGACGCCGTCGAAGAAAGGCAGGAGCTCCAGCCGCTCGAGAAGGCGCGGCAGCGTCGAGTCCCAGTTGCTCACGACGAGAAGCGTCATCCCCGCGCCGCGAAGCGCCGAGAGGACCGCGCGGGTTTCGGGGTAGACCTTCCAGTGCCTCTCCTCGCGGAAATGCGCGACGAGGCCGCCGAGAAGCCCTTCCGGCAGGTCCCGGCCGCCCACGCGGCCGAAGACCTCCCCGACGAAACGCCGCCAGAAGCCGGCCTCGCCCTCCCGTCCGCCCCAGCGTTCCTCGCCGCGCTCGCGCCGGGCGTCGACCTCGCGCCAGGTCGCGTCCACGGCGCGATGCACCGCCTCGAGGTTCGCCTCCACCCCGTGCGACGCGAACGCTGCACGGTAGACCTCCTCGACCGGGGGATCGGCCTCGAGGAGCGTCTGACCCGCGTCGAAGAAAACGGCCCTGATGTTTCTCAAGGTCGCCGGCAGGCCGCCCGTTTTCCGGGTATCACGGCATCACCTGCCCGCCGTCGATGACGAGGGCCTGGCCGGTCATGTTCTTCGCCTCCGGCGACGCGAGGTACGCGACGAGGCCCGCGATTTCGGGAGGGGACAGCACCTCGCCGAGCGGCGCCATTTTCCCCGCGAGCGCGAACGCCTCCTCGACGTTCAGCTTCATGACCTTGCCCATCCGCACGATGCCCGAGCGCCCGAGATCCGTGTCCACCCAGCCGGGGCACACCGCGTTCACGGTGATCTTCCGCGGCGCGAGCTCGAGCGCGAGCGTGCGCGTGAGCCCGATGATCCCGTGCTTGGACGCGCTGTACGCCGCCATCCCCGCGACCCCGAATCGCCCCTGCACCGACGAGATGTTCACGATGCGCCCGCCGTCGGGCAGAAAGGGACGGGCCGCGCGGCAGACGCGCCAGGTCCCGGTGAGGTTCACGTCCAGGATCTGAACCCAGGCCTCGTCCGAGCGGACGTCTCCGTCGAAGGGCGAAGGAGCCCCGGTCCCCGCGTTGTTCACGAGGATGTCGAGCCGGCGGTCGGGCCGCGCCGCCCGCTCGACGCCGGTCGCGACGGACGCCGCGTCCACGACGTCGAGGAGGACGACCTGGGCCGAGCCGCCCGCGTTCGCGATCTCGGCCGCGACGGCCGCCCCGTCGCTCTCCCGGCGCACGCCGACGGCCACGCGCGCGCCTTCGGCCGCGAGCCTGAGGGCGATCGCCCGGCCGATTCCCTTGCCCGCGCCCGTCACGAGCGCCGTCTTGCCCGAGAGACGTCCTTCCGGCATGTGTCCTCCGGCGGGCGATTCTACGGGCGGCCGCCCCTTGTAAGATCGCAAAGTGAAGGTCGAGGTCCTGCTCTTCGCATCGCTGAGGGACGCCGTCGGGCGCACGATCGCGGTCGAGGTGGCGGAGCCGGCCACGGTGACGAGCCTTCGGCGCGCCCTCGAGTCCGCGCACCCCGTCCTCGCGCGCTTCGGGACGCGCGCGAAGCTCGCGATCAACGAGACCTGGGCGAAGGAAACGGACGCCATCGCGCCCGGCGACACCGTCGCGCTCCTGCCGCCGGTCGCCGGCGGCTAGACGAGCTTCAGGTCTTCCGCGAGGAGCGCGTAGTCGACGGCGCCCCGGGACGACCCGTCGAACTCGAAGATCGTCTTGCCGACGGACGGGGCTTCCGCCAGCGCGACGTTGATCCGGATCGGCGAGAGGATCTTCGTGAAACGCTCCCGCAGCGTCTCGAGGAGCTCGGTGGAGACGGCCGTCCGGAGATCGTAGAAGGTCGGCAGAACGCCGTCGATGCGAATCGCCTTTTCGCGGAACACGTTCGCTTCCTTCACGAAGAGGCGCGTCTTCTCGAGCGCCGGAAGCGAGAGGAAGTCGAGCTTCGCCGGGAGAATGAGCTCGTCCGCGAGGTGGTAGATGTTCTCGAGCAGGAGCGAGGCGGCCGGCGGGCAGTCGAGGACGACGACCTCGTAGCCCTCGTCGTCGAGCGCCTCGAAGCGTTTCGCGAGGCGCGTCCGCCTTTTCTCACGGCCCTTCTCGCGAAACCGGTCCTCGACGTCCAGGAGCCGCTCTCCGGCCGGCAGGACGTCGAGGCTTTCGCGCGCCGCACGCACGACCGACGCGTCGAACGCGGCGTCCTTCGCGAGCCAGGCCGCGAGCCCGCGCGCCTCGGACGGAAGACCCAGCGAGGTCCCGACGCTTCCCTGCGGGTCGGCGTCGACGAGCAGCGTCCGGCATCCCGCGCGGGCGGCGGCGGCCGCGAGATTCACGGCGGTCGTCGTCTTCCCCACGCCGCCCTTGAGCGCGGAAATGGCCAGCACCCTTCGGCGGCGCGTCGTCATCGTTCTCTTTCGGGCGAGGGTCTTATCATGTTTCGATGTCTTTCCTGTCGGACGGCCCGCTCGATCCCGGAGCCCTTCTCGACGCCGTGCGGCGGGACGGGGACGGGGGATTGGCCCTGTTCGTGGGAGTCGTGAGGGACCACAACGAAGGCCGCCGCGTGGACCGTCTCGAGTACGAGGCCTACGGCCCGATGGCGGAAAGCGAAATGGCCCGCATTGCCGACGAGCTCGCCAGGGCCCACCCCGAGGCCCAAGTCGTTTTCCGCCATAGGGTTGGAGCCCTCGGGATCGGCGAGATCGCCGTCGCCGTCGCTGCGGCAGCCCCGCACCGGTCCGAGGCGTTCGCGGCCTGTCGGGCAGGAATCGAGGCCATAAAGGCCCGCGTTCCGATCTGGAAACGGGAATTCGGCCCCTCTGGTACCACCTGGGTGGAACCCTGCGGCGAGAGTGGTCACGGCGACGAAAGTGATTGATAACTCAACCACTTCCCCGTAGAATCCAAGTTCCGGGATCAGAGGTTTGACGATGTTTCTTGCACTCAGGCGGATTCACGTTTCCGCAAGCGACTTTCCGCGCTCCCGCCGTTTCTACGGAGAGACTCTCGGTCTCCCCGAAGGCGGCGGCTTCGAGAACGACTGGGTCGAGTTCGCTCTCGGCCCTCTGCTTCTGAAGCTCGTTCCCCTCCGTCCGGGCGAAGTGCCGGCGCGCAATCAGGTGGCCGCCGTCTTCTCCACGTGGTCGCTCGACGAGACGATCGCGAAGCTCAAGGAACGCGGCGTCACGGTGACGCGGCCGCCCGCCGACGAGTTCACCGGGCGTTCGGCGGAGATTCTCGATCCCGACGGCTACCGGATCATCGTCTTCCAGGCGTCCGAGCTTCATCCCGACGAGGACTGGGTCCCGATGTCGCAGGTGGACGACCTCGTGAAGCAGAAGATCCACGCGCGGAGGAAACGGGAGCAGGCGCGCAACGGCGGACCGAAGAGCGGCGCCGGGAAGAAGAAGGCCGCGGCCCGGTCCGCACCGAAGAAGGCCGCGAAGAAGAAGACCGCGCCGAAGAAGAAGCCCGCGAAAAAGAAACCCGCGAAAAAGAAGCTCGCGAAGAAACGGCCCGCCGCCAGGAAGCCCGCGAAGAAGAAATCGAAGGCGAAGGCGCGCCGCTAGCTCGAGACGTGGAGCCGGACGCGTCGTCGTGGGATGCGCTCCCGCGTGGACACTCCTTTCCGCAGGAAGGAGAGCCACGATGACGACTCGACCCATCCCTGCGCGCATCCTCCGGCGTTCTCCTCCTCTCAAGACCCCCTCCGCTCTCGTCGTGGCTCTCCTTCTTTTCCTTTTCAGCGTGGGGTCGATGGAGCAAAAGGCGTCGGCGGATGGATTCGCGCTCGGCCCCCCGGCGCCGATGCGGGCCTCCACGGTCGACGGGACGGTTTCCGGGGTCGCCGGCACCGTCCTCGACGTGATCGGCGGCCAGCTCCGGATCGACGTCGCGCACGCCACGATCACGAGCGGGGACGGCTCGCTCCCGGGCCCCCTTCCCGCGACCGGAATTCCCGTGGGCGCGCGGGTCGTCGCGCGGGTTCTCGTCCCGGACGCGCTCGTGGCCGTGTTTCCGCCTCCCCCGCTCCTGGCCACGGACGTCGTCGTCTTCCTGCAGCGTGACGGCCAGCTCGTCTCCACGATCCAGGGCGTGGACGCGGCCGGCGGGAAGTTCACGATGTTCTTCCATTCCATCTCGACGAGCGCAGCGACGAGGTGGTCCGGCTTCGGACCGAACGGGCCCGTCAAGGCGATCGGCGACCTCTCGCCCGGCATGTTCGCGACGGTCTCCGTCGTGAATTCCGCCGGCGGCCTCCTCGCGACGAGCGTCGAGGCCTACGGAACGATCCTGCCGCCGCGCCTCATCGCGTTCCGTGGCGTGGTCGCGTCGATCGGAGCCACGTGGCAGATCGGCGAGCGCGTCGTGCAGGTGAACGCGTCCACGAAGATCCTGGGCGATCCGAGGGTGGGCGACACCGTCGACGTCCTCGCCGAGACGCCGGCTCCGGTGAACCCGGGCGCCGGAACGACCACGATCCCCGTCGCCCTCTCGATCGTCAAGACCACGATCATCGTCCCGCCGGGCCCGGGCGAACGCGCGACTGAATTCGACGGCACGGTCGAGTCGATTCCTCCGGTGGCGATGGCGGGTGGCGCGCCGCTCGGCCACTGGAAGATCTCGTCGCGCGACGTCGTCGTAAACGGGCTCACGAAGCTCGACTCCGGCATCGCGGTGGGGACTTCCGTGCACGTGAAAGGCGCTTTCCTGATCACGCCGAGCATGGGCGGAGGGCTCATGGCGACGCAGTTCGTCGCCACCGAGATCCGGAAGAAATAGGCGGCGCCGTTCCTCGAGCGCCGGCGGCCGGAGCGGCGGGCAGAATGGCCCGCCGCCCGCATTTTCGGGTTACCCTTCGCCGCATGAGCACGAGCTTCACCGCCTTCTGCCGGGACGAAATCGCCGCCCTGAAGGAGGCGAAGACCTGGAAGAAAGAGCGCGTGCTCGAGGGACCCACCGGAGCGCGCGTGCGGGTCGACGGCCGTGACGTCCTCATGCTCACCTCGAACAACTACCTCGGCTTCGCGAACCATCCGCGCATCGTGGAAGCCGCGACGAAAGCGCTGCACCGTTGGGGCAACGGCCTCGGTTCGGTGCGCTTCATCTGCGGCACGCAGGCGCTCCACAAGGAGCTCGAGGCGACGATCTCGGCGTTCTTCGGCACCGAGGACACGATTCTCTACATGTCGTGCTGGAACGCGAACGAGGGGCTCTTCGCGCCGCTTCTCTCGGAGGAGGACGGGCTCCTCACCGACGCCCTCAACCACGCCTCGATCATCGACGGCGCGCGCCTGTGCAAGGCGAAGCGTTTCGTGACGCCGCACGGCGACCTCGCGGCGCTCGAGAAGGCGCTGCAGGACGCGGCCCCGCTGCGGCGCCGCCTCTTCATCACGGACGGCGTGTTTTCGATGGAGGGCGAGATCGGGCCGCTCCGCGCGTTCGCGGAGCTCTGCGAGAGGTACGACGCGGCGTTCGTCGTGGACGATTCCCACGCGACGGGCGTTCTCGGAAAGACCGGCCGCGGTTCCGCGGAGGAGCTGGACGTGATGACGCGCGTCTCCTTCTTCACCTCGACTCTCGGGAAGGCGATGGGCTCGGCGGCAGGAGGATTCACGACCGGGCCCGCGCCCGTCGTGGACGTTCTCCGCCAGCGTTCGCGGACGTCGCTCTTCTCGAACTCTCTTCCGCCGGCGGTCGCGGCGGCCTCGCTCGAGGCATTCCGGATGCTCATGGAGGATCCGTCGCCCGCGCACCGCGTCCAGAGAAACGCGCTCACGTTCCGCACGCGCATGAAGGCCGCGGGCTTCAGGATTCCCGACGGCATCCACCCGATCGTTCCCGTGATCGTGGGCGACACCGCGAAAGCCCTCGCGATGTCGGACGCGCTCTTCCAGCGCGGCGTCTACGTCTCCGGCTTCGGCTTTCCCGTCGTGCCGCAGGGGCACGCGCGGCTGCGCTGTCAGATCTCCGCGATTCACACGGACGCCGACCTCGACGAGGCGGTCGACGCATTCACGGCGGTGGGCCGAAAGTTCGGAGTTGTCTGAGCCTTCAATAAAGTACTTGACCGTGTAAAGTTAACGGACGAATCTCCCCGCATGCAGGCCCCCGGCTCTCTCCTCGACGCTCCCTTCGTCCGGCGGCCTCGCCGCCTCCGCGTTCCCAGGGACATGGCGGTGGCCCCGCTTCTCGACCCGGCTCTCCCCGCGCCGGGCCTCGCGCGGCGCCGCGCGCTCCTCGTCAATCCGTTCTATCCGAAGGACCCGCACGCGAGCTTCGGCAAGCACGTCCTGACGCCGACGCTCGCGCTCACGAGCGTCGCCGCGGCGACGCCGCCGGGATGGCGCGTCGCGTACTGGGACGAGAACCTCCTGCAGGGCCGGCCGCCGTGGGATCCGCTTCCGGAGGTCGTGGGCATCACCGTCCACCTCACGTTCGCCCGGCGCGCCTACGCCCTCGCCGACTGGTACCGGGCGCGCGGATCGACCGTCGTCCTCGGCGGGCTGCACGTCCTCTCCTGCCCCGACGAGGCCGCCCCGCATGCCGACGCTCTCGCGATCGGCGACGGCGTGCAGTCTCTGGCCGCTCATCCTCGAGACGTCGCGAACGGCCGCCTCGAGCCCCGCTACCACGGCGGACTACGAGCGCCCCTACCGCGACGACCCGGCGCCGCGGCGCGACCTCGTGCCGCGCGGCAGCTTCCTCACGACGACGAGCCTCATCGCCACGCGGGGCTGCCACAACCGCTGCGGCTTCTGCTACCTCTCGACGCGAGGCTTGCGCATGCCGTACGACATGCGCGACGTCGAGCAGGTCGTGCGCGAGTTCGAGGACGGCGGGCAGCCGTACGCCGTCTTCGTCGACAACAACCTCGGCTCGCCGCCCGGACTACCTGCGCGCGCTGTGCCGGGCGCTTCGCCCGCTCGGCCGCATCTGGAGCGCGGCGGTCACGCTCGACGTCACCGACGACCCCGCGCTCGTGCGCGAGATGGCGCTCGGCGGCTGCACCGGCGTCTTCATCGGCTTCGAGTCGCTGACGGACGAGAACCTGGCGGAGGCGCGGAAGAAGACGCCGCGGGCCGACGACTACGCGCGGCGCGTCGGGCTCCTGCACGCGAACGGCATCCAGGTGAACGGCAGCTTCGTGCTCGGCTTCGACGGCGACCGGCGCGACGTCTTCGCGCGAACCGTCGAGTGGATCGAGGAGAACCGGCTCGAGTGCGCGACGTTTCACATCCTGACGCCGTATCCCGGCACGCCGCTCTTCCGGACGATGGAAGCGGAGGGCCGGCTCCTGCACAGGAACTGGGACCTCTACGACACGGCGCACGTCGTCTTCCGGCCGCGGCACATGACGCCGGAGGAGCTCGAGCGCGGATACGCGTGGCTCTACGAGCGCCTCTTCTCGGCCGCCTCGATCTGGCGCCGCCGGCCCGAAGACCCGCGCGCGGTGCTTCCGTACCTGGCCATGTCGTGGCTCTACAAGCGCTCGAACGCGCTGTGGCACGTCCTGATCCGGCACGGACTCGTGCACACGGTCTGGAGGCCTCTCGTCGAGGCCACCCGGAAGCGTCACCTGAAGTTCCGGCGCCGTCTCGCCGAGCGGCCCGCGGCCGGCGACGTCGGGCCGGTGCGGTCGGAGACGGTTCTGCCCGCGGGTGTGTGAGCGCTACTTCGTGTTCGCGTCCACGAACGCGACGTGGAAATGCACCTCGAGGGACGGATACTTGTAGCCGGCGGGAAGAGGATCGAACGGAGCGGCGGCCCTGACGGCCTTCAGCGCGGCGGCGTCCCAGCCTTTCTTGCCCGAGCTCATCGACACGGCCGACGACGAGAGCTTTCCGTCTCGTCGCGATCGCGGCCTGGACGACCGTCTTCTTCCCGATCGCGGGAAGGTCCGCGGCCGCGGGCGCCTTCCACGCTTTCGCGACCCTGTCGAACGTCTTCTTCTGATAGGCGGTGTCCCTCAGGGTGCTCTGGAAATAGGCGTCCAGCGAGGGCTGCCCCGCCGCGAGGGCCGGACCTGCCGTGAAGACCGTGAGGAGGATCGCGAGCGCGCGCTTCATGCTCATTCCTTCCCGCCCACGATAATCCAGCCACGGGCGCCGCTGCTAACCTTGCGCATGCTCGCCCGAGGGACCTTCCGCCGACCGCGCGTTCCCTTCTTCGTCGTCATGATCGCGCTGGCATCCGCGCCCCGCCTCGGCGCGGAGCGTCCGCAGATCCCGATTCCTCCGGATCTCCTGACGCGGGCGGAGCTGACGGGCTTCAGGAAGACGGAGTCGTACGACGAGGTGCTCGCGTTCCTTTCGCGGCTCGAGCGGCTGTCGCCGTATCTCCGGCTGTCGTTCATCGGCCCGAGCGAGGAAGGCCGGCGCATTCCGGTCGTCGTCGCCTCGAAGGAGAAGCTGTTCGAGGCCGCCGATCGCTTCAAGAGCGCGAAGCCGGTCGTCCTCGTGCTCAATTCGATCCACGCGGGCGAAGTGGACGGCACCGACGCGACCCTGCGGCTCCTGCGCGACATCGCGCTCACGAACCGGCTCGACCTCCTCGACGGCGTCACGCTCGTGACCGTCGTCGTCTACAACGTGGACGGGCACGCGCGCGTCTCGGCGTACAACCGCCCGAACCAGAACGGCCCGGAGGAGATGGGGTACCGGGCGAACGCGCGCGGCCTCGACCTGAACCGCGACTTCGTGAAGGCCGACGCGAAAGAGACGCGCGCCCTCCTCGCGCTCGCGGACGCGTGGAAGCCCGACCTCTTCGTGGACGACCACGTGACGGACGGCGCCGATTTTCAGGCCGCCCTCACGGTGTCGTACGCGAACGAGCCGGTGACTCCGAAACCGGTCGGGGACTGGCTGAAGGCGATCGTCCCGAAAGCGCTTTCCGACGTCGAGGAGGAGGGCCTCGCCACGGGTGGCGCCTACGTCGACTTCCGCGACGCGCGCGACCCGATGAAGGGGTTCGACTCGTCCATCTTCTCGCCCCGGTATTCCACGGGCTATTTCCCCCTCCGCAACGTCCCGTCCATCCTCGTCGAGACGCACGCGCTCAAGCCCTTCTCCGAGCGCGTCCGGGGGAACGAGCTCTTCCTGCGCGCGCTCCTCGAGCGCACGGGCCGCGCGGCGAAGGGGCTTCTCGCCGCGCGCGAGACGGCGCGCTCTCTGGTCCGCGGGACGCCCGCGGGATCGCCCGTCGTCGTCGCCGCCGAGGGGGACGCGTCGAGACCCGAGAGCGTCCTATTCCCGACCTTCGAGTGGACGGAGGTCGTCTCGCCCGTGACGGGCCGTCCCGTCGTGCGTTACGACGCGTCGCGCAGGAAGACGATCCGCATTCCGAGCCTCGAGCACGCGAGGCCCACGGTCACCGTCCCGCGCCCGGCCGGGTATCTGATTCCCGCCGGCTTCTCGAACGTCGAGGAGCGCCTGAAGGCGCACGGCATCCGGTACGAAACGCTGCCCGCCGCCCGCACCCTCGCGGTCGGGACGTACCGGGCGTCGGCGCCCGTCTTCGGAAAGGCCTCCTACCAGGGCCGCGTGCGCGTCGAGGCGAGGATCGCCAGGGGCCTCGAGACCCGCACGCTGCCCGCCGGCTCGCTCTACGTTCCGCTCGAGTCCGAGCTCGCGAACGTCGCGATCGCGCTCCTCGAGCCGGAGAGCCCGGACTCCCTCTTCGCGTGGGGCGAGCTCTCCGCGTGCCTCGAGGAGAAGGAGTACATGGACACGCGGGTGCTCGACCGGCTCGCCGGAGAGATGCTCGCGAAGGATCCGAAGCTGAAGGCGGAGTGGGAGGAGAAGCTCCGGGACCCGACGTTCGCGAGCGATCCCCGGGCGCGTCACCGATTCTTTTACAGGAAGACGCCGTTCTTCGACGAGACCGTCGGACTCGTGCCCGTCTTCCGGCTGGACGCGCCTCTCAGCGTTTCCGGGGCGCGCGCCGGAGCGGCCTCGGGCGCCGGACCAGAATGAGGCGGGCCGGGCGTCCGGCACTCTCGCAGGCGGCGCAGAGGCGCGTCCGGCCGAAAGGCGTGCGCCGGGTCCATTCGGCCGTGCATCCCGGGCAGCGATAGGCGTATCGCGCGTTCGCCTCGCGCACGCGGCGCAGGTGCTCGGTCTCCGGCGCGGTCCGGCGCGCCACCCCGAGCTTCTTCGCGAGCGCCCAGAAACGCGGGGAGTGGCCCTCGGCGACGCCCCACTGCGCGAAGCAGATCGCGTGCGCGGTCTCGTGGAGAAGCGTCTGGAGACGGTCTTCCGGGGACATGTGGCTCGAGACCCGGACCACGTGGGGCGGGCCGTACGTGATGACGCCTCCGGTCGCGCGCCGCGCCGTGAGGACCACGCGCGCCGGAGGCAGCTTCCACGCGGCGGCGAGAGAGTCGTAGCGGGCCTGCAGGGCCGCCTGGGCAGCGAAGGTCTCCGCGGGAGACGGCGGCTCCTCGAGAAAGAGGTCGAGCTGTCTGAGACGGGACCCGGACGCGCTCATCGGGACACCTCCACCCTGGCGTCCATTCTCACGCGCCCCACATCGCGTCGCGATGGGGCGCGAGCGGCTTCCAGAGGACGAGAGCGACGGTGACGGCCGCGAGAGTCGCCGCCAGGAGCTCGAGGAGGGGAACGGGCCCCCCGTGGAAGCTGACCGGAAGCGCGCCCTTCACGAGCCAGATCGCCGCGAGGGCGGCGCCGCCGGGCCACGTCGCGCCCGTTCCGAGCGCGAGCCAGGCGAGGCCGAGCCCGAGCGCGAACGCCACGAGGTACGCGTGGGCGATCGCGAGGGCCGGCGGGGCCTCGAAACGGGGTGCGAGATAGCGACGGAGCGCGGCGACCGGAATCGCGCCGACGGCCGCGACGACAGGCGCCGCCATCCCCGCCGGCAGCTTCTTCCGGAGCCAGCCGTAGAAAGTCCCGCGCACGATCCGTTCGAAGAGGAAGGCGCCCAGAACCGCCGCCGGAGCGAACCAGAGGAGGCGCGGCGTGTCCAGGTCCCGGGAGAACGAGAGGTAGTGCAGGGATCGCGCCGCGGGAACGTACGCGAGCGACACGAGGGCGAGAGCCGCGGCCGCTCCGGCCGCGAGAGTCGCGTCGACTCCCGGTTTCACGCACCAATGGTAGCAGGAACTACACTCGCCGCACCATGAGTCAAGCTACCGTTTCGCGCGTCGCCTTCGTCGGACTCGGCACGATGGGCCAGGGCATGGCCCGGAATCTCGCGAAGGCCGGCTTCCCGCTCGCCGTCGCGACACACACCGCCGGGAAAGCCGAAGCGTTCGCCCGCGCCCTCGCGTCGGAAGGCCGCGACGTGCGCGCCGCCGCCACTCCCGCTGCCGCCGCCGAAGGCGCGGACGTCGTCGTGTCGTGCGTCCCCGACGCGCCGGAGGTCGAGTCGGTCCATCTCGGGGCCTCCGGCACCGCCGCCGGCGCGCGCCGCGGCGCGATCGTGATCGACTGCTCGACGATCGCCGCCGAAGCGGCCCGGAGCATCGGCGCGCGGCTCCTCGAGAAGGGCATCGCCTTCCTCGACGCGCCCGTCTCGGGCGGGCAGAAAGGCGCGATCGAAGGCACGCTCACGTTCTTCATCGGCGGAGACGCCGCCGCGATCGAGCGGGCGCGCCCCGTCTTCGCCGCCATGGGCCGCCGCCTCACGCCGCTCGGGCCCTCGGGCTCCGGCCAGCTCGGCAAGGCGGCGAACCAGATCCTCGTCGCGAACAACCTCATGGGCGTCTCGGAAGCTCTCGCGTTCGCGGCGCGGGCCGGCCTTCCGCTCGCGGCGCTTCACGAAGCGCTCACCGCGGGCGCCGCGAACTCGTGGGCGCTCGAGGTGCTCGGAAAGAAAATGATCGACCGGGACTTCAAGCCCGCCTTCGCCGTGAAGCACCAGCAGAAGGACCTCGCGATCGTCCTGGCCACCGCCCGCGCGCGCGGCTTGCCTCTGCCCGGCACGGCGCTCGTCCACCAGCTCCTGACGGCGCTCGAGGCCCGGGGCCGCGCGGAGGACGGCACCCAGGCGCTCCTCACGGTCTACGAGGAGCTGTCGAACCCGCGTTAAGATCGCCCCAGTTCCAAGGGAGGACCTGCATGAAATCCGTACGCTTCGTCATCGCCGCGGCGGTAGCCGCGCTCGTCTTCACCACGCTTCCGTCCCGGGCCGAGGACGGAAAGATCGTGCGCAGCTTTCCGTTCTCCGACAAGGAGACGAAAGTGGGCGTCAAGAGCGGCGACGCGCTCATCGGCTCGTTCCGCATTCTCCACTGGCCGGACCCCGAGAACATGGCGAAAGGCGAGAAGGACCTGAACGACAGGCATTCCGTGGACGTGGAGTTCACGTACGCGAATCGCGATCTCGAGAACGACTACAAGTGCCGCTACACGATCGAGATTCCCGGCGGCGAGGACGGAAGGCCGTACGCGCTGGTCGACCAGACCCGCACGCTCAACAAGGGCAAGGTGGACGACACGAACAAGGTCTCGCTCAAGATGAGGACGCACCAGTACAAGCTGGCCAGGACGATGAAGGTGACGTTCCAAATCTGGAAAAAGTCGTGACGCCGGCGCGCGATCGGAGGTGCCTCACGAACCGGCTTCGCCTCGCCGCTTTCGCGGCGGCTCTCCTCGCGTCCGCGGCGGCCTTCGCCGAGACGGGAAAATTCGAACGCAGCTATCCCTTCGTGGGCGACAAGGACATCAAGGTCGGGATCAAGGTCGGCGACGTCACGATCGAGTCCTTCCGCATCCGGCACTGGCCGGACGCGGACGACTTCCGCAAGGCCGAGAGGGAGCCGGACGACAAGCACACGATGGTCGTGGAGTTTCGCTATTCGAACCGGGACCGCGACCACAGCTACAAGTGCACGTACGTCTTCACCGTCCCCGGCGGCAAAGGCGGCAAACCTCTCGGCGAGAACGACCGGACGGCCACGCTCGACAAGGACAAGATCGACGACACGAACTCTTTCTTCGTGAAGATGTACACGAAGGACTACAAAGTCGCGAAGACGGTCAAGGTCTCTTTCGAGATTTCGCGGAAGTAGCGGCGCGGACGCGGGCGCAGAGCGCCGGCCCGGACCCGTATCAGGCGCAGGCGCTGCCGCACCGGGCGCGCGCGGCGCCCTGCTGGTCTCGCCACTCGGCGCGGCGGCGGCGATAGTCCAGGTCCGCCTGGCGCGCGAGAATGCGGCGGTAGTCGGATTTCAGGCGGCCGATCGCCGCCGCGAGCCGCTCGCGAACGTCGGGAGAAGCGTTGGAGGGATCGGAGGACAACCCCGCCAGCTCCGCCTCCTTGACCTCGATTCGGGCCCTCAGGACTCTCGCTTCGTGTAGTTCGGCCGCGGATTCCATGATTTCCTCGTTCCACTTTCCGCCCCTCGGGGCCTCGTCTTCTCATCAAGACGAAATCCCGCCAGAAAAGTTTCAGGCAGAATTGCGGCCGCGCTTCCCGAGGAGGCTCCCATGACGATGTCCCGCCGGTCTTTCCTCGCCGCGAATGCAGCCGCAGCCCTCACGATGGCTTCCCCTCTCGCGGCGCTCGCTTCAGGTAACCCGAAGCGAAAAGCCGCGGGTCCGCCCGCCGTCAGAACCGGAGGCGCCCGGGCGATCCCGATCGACGGCGGCAAATACAAGGTGTGGGTGAAGAAAGTCGGCTCGGGCCCGATCCACGTCCTCACGCTGCACGGCGGCCCCGGCGTCACGCATGAATACTTCGAGTGCTTCGAGGACTTCCTCCCGCAGGCGGGGATCACGTTCTGGTACTACGACCAGCTCGGCTCGGGCTTCTCGGATCAGCCCGACGACACGAGCCTCTGGACGGTGGAACGCTTTCGCGACGAAGTGGAGCAGGTGCGCACCGCGCTCGGCCTCGAGAAGTTCTACCTGTTCGGGCAGTCGTGGGGCGGGATGCTGGGCATCGAGTACGCGCTCCGGTACCAGAAACACCTGAAGGGCCTCGTCATCTCGAACATGACGGCGTCGATCCCCTCGTACATGGCGTATGCGAACGTCCTCCGGAGCCGCTTTCCGAAGGAGACGCTCGAGATCCTCGCGAAGTACGAGGCAAAGGGCGAATATCACGCTCCGGAGTACGAGAAAGCGGTCTTCGAGACGCTCTATACCCGGCACCTCTGCCGGCTCGACCCGTGGCCCGAGCCCGTCGAGCGCACGTTCAAGCATCTCAACGCGAAGGTCTACGAGACCTTGCAGGGTCCGAACGAGTTCGTCGTCAACGGCACGTTCAAGGACTGGGACCGCTGGAAGGATCTGCCCCGGATCACGGTTCCGACGCTTCTCATCGGCGCGAAATACGACACGATGAACGTCGACGACATTCGCCGCGAAGGCCGTCTCATCCCGAGCTCCCGCGTCCACATCTGCCCGAACGGGAGCCACCTCGCGATGTGGGACGACCAGGAGGATTACTTCCGCGCCCTCATCGGGTTCCTGAAGGACGTGGAGGCGGGTCGGGGACCGAAAGCGAGGGCCTGGGGGGTCCGGGCGCATCCGTAGCACGCCGGCTCCTCCCGTGATCCGGGGAATGCGGGCGGGTCGTACTAGCATTCAGAAGCGTGAGCGCGTCCCGGTGCGTCCTGCTGTTCTCGAGATCCCCTCTCCAGGAAGGGGCCGCGAAAAGCATGCCGGGCGGCGGCCGGCTCTTCGCGTTCACGGCGCGGCGCGTGGCCGAGGCGACGCGAGCCCTCGCTCGGGTCGACCTGATCCTCGCGTGCGACGGCCCCGCGCCGGAAGGGGTGCGCGTCCTGGCACAGCGCGGCCGCGGATTCGGCGAGCGCTTGAGGAACGCGTTCGAGGATGCGCGCGCGGCCGGCTACACCGAGATCGTCACCGTTCCGGGAGACGTGCCCGGCCTTTCCGAGGCGCAGCTCTCCGCCGCTTTCCGGGCGCTCGCATCGCGGGACGTCGTTCTCGGTCCCTCGCCGGACGGCGGCGTCTGGCTGATAGGGTCGCGCGCGCGGACGGACCTTTCGGAGCTCTTCGCGGGTGTGCCGTGGCGGACCGCGGGCGTTCTTTCGGGTCTCGTCCGTAACGCGCCGGGCGCGGCCCTTCTCGATGCGCTTCTCGACGTCGACGGCCCGTCCGACCTCGCCCTGCTCGCGTCGGAGCCGGGCCTCGATCCCGTGCTCGCGGCGCTCCTGTCGGCGCTGCGCCCCGTCCCCCTCCTTCCCACCCGCGTCCGCCTCGCGCGGATGCACGGGTCCCGTCCGGTGGCGCCCGCCCGCGCGCCTCCTGTCTCGCGCGCCGCCTGACGTTTTTTCCCGCGGCCCGGGACCCCCGGAATTCCAGGAGGTTGGCGATGACCACTCTCGCGGAGCGAACTCCGCTTCACGTCCCCGCGCTCTTCACGTTCACCGAAGACGACGTCGTCTATGCCGTCGACGGCGAGGCGCCGAACTGGATCGCCGCCGACGCGCGCGGCGGAGAGCTGCTTCGCGCGATCCGGGCGGAGGAGGAGGCCGGCGCGCCGCTTGCGTTCGGAACGCTCGTCGCACGCTGGGCCGCCGACCATCGGCTCGAGGCGGGAAAAGCCTGGCTCCAGGTCCACGACTTCCTCCGCGCCCTCGATCGTGCCGGAATGCTGTCGGACGCGCCGTTCGTCCGCGAGCCTTACCCCGGCCGCGCCTCTCTCATCGAGCCCGCCGGACTCCGCGAGCTGTGGCTGCAGATCAACAACGCCTGCAACCTGTCGTGCACGCACTGCCTCGTCTCGTCGGGCCCCGGCGGTGCGCCGGGCGTCGACCCCGAAGCTCTCGTGCGGCTCGTCGACCGCGCGGCGCAGCTCGGAATGGAGCGCCTCTACGTCACGGGCGGCGAGCCGTTCCTGAGAAAGGACATCTTCGACCTCGCGAAGCGCGCGACCGAGACCCACGGCGCCGAGATGATCGTCCTCACGAACGCGACGGTCTTCCAAGGCGCCGTGAAGAAAGGTCTCGAATCGCTGGACCGCTCCCGCGTGAAGTTCCAGGTGTCGATCGACGGAGCCCGTTCCGGGACGAACGACGCGGTCCGCGGGGCCGGCACGTTCGTGAAGGCGCTCGACGGCGCGAAGCTTCTCGCGGACATGGGCTTCGACGTCTCGCTGACGACGGTCACGACCGAGGAGAACCTCTCCGAGCTCGCCCTGATTCCCGCGCTCGTCAAGCGCGTCGGAGCGAAAAGCCAGCACCTCATGTGGAGCCACCGGCGCGGCCGCGCGATCGAGAGCTCGAACGGCTTCTTCCCCGAGAACGTTCCGCTCCTGCGAGCCGTCCTCGCCGCCGCGGACGCCGCGGCGCGCGAGGGCACGACGCTCGACAACCTGGAGGCGGTCAAGCGGCGCGTGAACGGCGTCCCGGGCGTGAAGTACGACCTCGGGAACGCAGGCTGGGACTCGATCTGCGTCTATGCGGACGGCAAGGTCTATCCGACGGCGGCGCTCGCGAACGAGCCCGCGCTCGTCTGCGGCGACGTCTCGCGGCAGGACCTCCGCGGAGATCCTCGAGACCTCGCCGATCGTCCGGAGCCTGAGGGCCGCGACGCTCGCGAGAAAGCCATCGATGCGTGCCGACCCCTTCCGCTTCTTCACGGGCGGCGGCGATCTCGAGCACGCGTGGTGTTTCTCCGGCGGCGACTTCCTCGGCGACGATCCCTACTATCCGATCTCCGTCGCGCTCACGAAGAGGGTCATGACCGACCTCGGCCGCGAGAAGCGCGCGCGAAGGAACGCGCGCTCCGGGTACGACGCGCCGCTCGTCCTTCACGCGATGGGAGAGGGCGCGATCGCCTGTGGAACCGCCGACGGAGCGCGCGCCGGGGAGCCCGTCCTCACGCTCCACTCGAACTGCGTCCTCTCGTTCGACGTCGACAGGCCGCGGGCGAAAGTGCGCGAGTTCTACGGCGCGGCCGCCGAGACGCCGCAGGCCGAGCTGTGCTGCCCGACGAAGTACGACGATTCGGCCGTCTCCCACATCCCGCAGGACGTGATCGACCGCTTCTACGGCTGCGGCTCGCCCATGACGACCGCGGGCGTCCGGGAAGGCGAAACCGTCGTCGACCTCGGCTCGGGCGCCGGCATCGACGTCTTCATCGCGGCGAAGCTCGTGGGGAGGACGGGCAGGGCCATCGGCGTCGACATGACGGACCGGATGCTGTCGGTCGCGCACGAGAACAAGCCGAAGGTCGCCGCGGCGCTCGGGTACGACGTCGTCGAGTTCCGCGAGGGATTCCTCGAGAAGATCCCGGTGGAATCGAAGACCGTCGACCTCGTCACCTCGAACTGCGTCGTGAACCTTTCGCCCGACAAGCCGCGCGTGTTCGAGGAGATCTGGCGCGTCCTGAAGGACCACGGGCGCGTCGTGATCTCGGACATCGTCTCGGAGACGGACGTGCCGCCGCACCTCAGGACGAACCCGCGGCTCTGGGGAGAGTGCCTCGCGGGCGCCCTCACGCAGGAAGCGTTCCTCGCCGGCCTCGAGCGCGCCGGCTTCTACGGCCTCGAGGTCCTGCAGAAGAGCTACTGGAAGGACGTCGAGGGAGTTCCCTTCTTCTCGGTCACCGTGCGCGGGTTCAAGTTCGAGAAGACGTCGGGCTGCGTCTTCAGGGGCCACCGGGCCGTCTACCTCGGGCCGGGCAAGGCCTTCGTCGACGAGGAGGGCCACCAGTTCCCGCGCAACGAGGCCTACGAAGTCTGCACGGACACCGTCGCGAAGCTCTCGCATCCGCCGTACAGGGGATTCTTCGCGATCCTCGAGCCGGGCGAGGAGCGGGCCGGCTACGCGTGCTGCGCGCCCGGCGCGGACGGGACGAGCTGCTGCTGATGGCCCTCGTCCTCGTGCTCCTGACGCTCGGTCTCGCGTTCGCGAACGGCGCGAACGACGTGTCGAAAGGCATCGCGACGCTCGTCGGCTCGGGCGCGACGAGGTACCGCGCGGCGGTGACGTGGGGCAGCCTCTGGACGGTCGCGGGGGGCCTCACGGCCGCGTTCCTCTCCCAGGGGCTCGTCGCGACGTTCAGCGGCAAGGGTCTCCTCTCGAAGCCGCCCGGCGGAAGCGCGTTCCTTCTTTCCGTCGCCTGTGGCGCGGTCGGCTGGCTTCTCTTCGCGAATGCGACGGGGCTTCCGGTATCGACGACGCATGCGCTCGCGGGCGCGCTGTGCGGCGCCGGGATCACGGCGGCCGGCTTTCCGGGCGTGGACTGGGCGGGCGTGGCGAGCAAGGTCGCCCTTCCGCTCGCGCTCTCGCCCGTGATCTCCCTCGTTCTCGTGCTGATTCTCGCGCCGCTCGCGCTGCCGGTCTTTCGGCGCGCGCACCGGTTCTGCGTCTGCGTCGAGCGGCGCGAGCCGCTTCCCGCGGCGGCGGGCGCCGCGCTCGCGTCTCCCCTGCCGACGCTGGGCCTCGTCGCGGCATCCGACTGTCCGCCCGAGACGCTCGCCCGCGTGGGGCTCCTCGACGCGCTGCACTGGACCTCCGCGGGCGCGACGAGCTTTTTCCGCGGCCTCAACGACACGCCGAAGATCCTCGCTCTCGGCCTCGCCGCGACGGGCGGATTCGGCGTGTCCGCGTTCGGGTTCTACGCGCTCGTCGCCGTGGCGATGGGTCTCGGCAGCGTCCTCGGCGGCTTCCGCGTCACGGAGACGCTCGCGAGGAAGGTCACGCGGATCTCGCACGACGACGGGCTGCTCGCGAACCTCACGACGTCCGCGCTCGTGAGCGCCGCATCGCTCTGGGCGCTCCCCGTCTCGACGACGCACGTGTCTTCGGGCGCGATCATCGGGATCGGCGCCGAGTCGAGGGAGACCAGGCTCCAGTGGAGAACGGTGCGCGAGATGCTTCTCGCGTGGGTCGTCACGCTGCCCGCCGCCGCGCTCGTGGCCGCGCTCGCCTTTCGGCTGCTGGCTTGAGGCGGGCGGCGGGCACGCGGCCCGTTCATCTCGGACAGGATGGAGACGAGGCCGGGAGGATCTGCACCTTGAACGACTGTGTGGATTCCACCTGGGGAATTGCGGCAAAGGGCGCTGTGGCCGCCCCGGGGTCGTACCCCCACCCCCACACCTCTCCCCCCGTCCAAAAGAGGGGCCATTCATCCGTCCGAGGCGTGCTGTTGATTCCGGGGAAGAGACTTTGGTGGTCCACGCAACCCTTCGGCCCCGTGTAATTCGACCAGATGAGCGACGGAATGGGCTGCCGGGGGAACTGGACCTTTACGTTGAAATAGACCCATTCGAGTTTGCCCCTGCTGATCGACTGGATCGGGGCCGACCCAGCCAGTCCCATCCAAATGCTGGTGAAGTGGCATTCAGTACCGAGGTACGGACACAGAGTCGGGTACTCTGTCAGAATCTCTGCGCTGTTCTCGGGGCCGGTCGCGCTGAACGTCAGGTCGTCATTAATGGTGAAGCTTCGCCTCAGCCGCGTCCCGGCCTTGAACACCGGAATGTTCGGCACGGCGAGGCTCTGACACCTCTCGATCTGAATGTACTGCTCGATCTCGATGGTCCAGTTGCGCGGATAGACCACGAGGTGGACCTCGGTGCTGTTCCCGAACGCCCACTCCGCGCGAATGGTGATCACATCTGAAGAGGCGCAGGCCGGTGGCTGGAGACAATATCCGGATGACGTATCAATCACCGACTTGTCGTCCCTGAACCAGCTCACAAACGGCGAGTGAGGCGGGCCCATGCGGACGTTCTGGCTTTTCCCGCTCCCGGCCGAAGTCACGTCGAACGCGAATAGCTGGAAGCAGATGCTTTTCGAACCCTCCACCACCAGGAATTTGTTCGGACTGACGTGATAGCCGCCGTAGCCGATCACGACCCAGCCACCTCCAGCTCCCGCCTGGCCCTGCCTGCCTGTCGGAGGGGGCGTCAGGTTGTCGACCGGCACGGTGAGCGTCCGGCGGGAGACATCTATCGAGCCCCCCGTCAGGCAGTACCACGCGCTGCCGTCCGAGACGGCGAGGCTGAGACCCGCCAGCGCGACTCCGTTGAGGTCGGCAGGCACCCAGCTCCGGACGAGCAGCGCCGGCTTCCTGAGGACGAGGCCATCGGGGAGGATCCGCATCGGGGTGCCGGTCTCGTCGGGACCCGCGAGACCATCCACGGGCGCGATCGAGACCACCGTCGGCGACGCCAGCGCTCCCGCCGGGATCTTGAGCGTCAGCGTCCCGTCGGCGGAGCGCACCGCGCCGCCTGCCGGGCCGATCGTCGCGCTCGAGGGAATCTCGGTCGGCAGGAGGGCGATCGGCGTGACGACGGGGTCGCCGGAGGCGTTGTCGATGGACGAGTCGAAGACGTCCACGCTGCCGGAAGTGACCTTCACCTGTAGCGCCGCGTCGTCGGGAATCGAGAGGGTCGGAAAGAGATCCTGGACGTTGGGCTGCGTCCACCCGAAGGGCCCGAGGGCACCGGCCGTCGTGCCCAGCGTCGCACCTGCCTTCGTCCGGAGCGTCAGCGTCCAGCCCGCCCCTTCGGCGCCCGCCGCGAAGCCCACGTTCGTGCGGAATACGGCGTTCTGCCTAAGGCCGGTGATCACGGCTCCCTCGTCGGCGGAAGAAAGGAAGGAGAGGAGCGGCACCGGCTTCTGCTGAGCGCCGTAGGTGCCGGGCCTGACGCCTTGAGGATCGACGTTGCTCGTCCGGCAGAGGATCGCGACCGCGGTGTCGGACTTGAACCGCAAAGCCCCGGCCGAGCCCACCGGCAGTCCCACGAGAGAGTCGAGGACGTCGACGACGTCCCGGATCTTCCCCGCGGGAACGGTGAACGTCCGCGTCAAGGGGGCCGGGTTGCTGTTCTGGCTGCTGTGAAACGCGACCGTCACCGTCGCGTCCGTCCGCCCGGGTTGAAGAAGCGCCCGTCCGTCCTGAAGAACGTGTTGTTGCGCCCGTTCGCGCGGGCCACGCCGTTGACGAGGACGTCCTGGATTCCCCCAGGCAGCGACTCGAACGTGAAGAGCGAGCTGTCGCCCGTGACGTTGTCCACGACGACGGAGTACCCGGCCGCGTGCCCGCTGTGCACCTGGATCTCGGCCCGCGCGACGGGCGCGGCCCCGGCGAAGCTCCCGACGCCGAACTGCTGGAATCCGGCCGAATCCAGCGAGTAGTCCTGCTTTCCAAGGGACCGGCCGTCGGCGTCGAACACGGTCACGGTGGCCTGGCCGCCGCCGGTGTCGGGGAAGAGGACGGCGATGTTCGTCCGGTAGCCGGCGTTCGGGTCCGCGCTCTGGCTCACCCAGAGGCTGTGAGCGCGCTGTCCCGGCAGGATGAAACCGTCCGTATCGTAGACGGGCAGCGCGACGCCGAAGGTGCCGCCGGCGGCCGTGTTGTATGTCCGCGCCCTGAGGATCAGCTTCTGATCCGACCCGATGGACAGCGCCCCCGCGCCCGAGGAGCTCCAGAGCCCCTGCAGGACGTTCCGCCAGACCGTCGTCGCGCCGGCAGGAAGGGCCAGCACCTGCTGTGTCAGGCTTCCGGCCGGCACGAAGCCGACGATCAGGAATGCGTCTTTCGTGCCCGGGTTCGTGACGGCAACGTCCGAAACGAACCGCGTGTTGTTGAGTCCCGAGGCGTTGACGATTCCCGGGATCGTGTAGAAAGTGAATCCCGCGTCCGGGACCTGTGCCACGCCGGCCGCCGGGAGGAACAGGGCGAGAACGACGGCGAGCTTTTTCATGGATTTCTCTCCTTCGGCGGGGCTTTCCTCTTTACTTGCGATCAATCCGCTTGAAGGAGATGCGAAAACCGGGAGGGTTCGGGCTCACGCCCGGCGGGGGAGGCTCAGGAGGCGACGAGCGCGCGAAGGCGGTCGACCCCGACCGGCGCATCCGGACGCCACTCGATCAGGACGACGCGGGCCGCGAGATCCCGTCGCACCCGCCCGATGTGCGCCGTTTCCGCCGCCGCCCGCTGCCTGAGCACGGGATCCTTCGGCCCCGCGGCCGCGAGGCTCCGGTTGAGGACCCACGCGAACGGCTCGATCCCGGCGCGGCGGAGGTCGTTCTGCAGCCGCTCCGCTTCGAGAACCGGCGTCGTCTCGGGCAGCGTCACGATCAAAACCTTCGTGTAGGCCGGATCGCGGAGACGCATCAGCGGCGTGACGAGCCGTCCGGGACCGTCCCGGGTCGTCCTCATGACGTCGCGGTGATACGACCCTGCGGCGTCGAGGAGCAGAAGCGTGTGGCCCGTCGGGGCCGTGTCGAGGACGACGAATCCACGCCGCGCCTCGGCGACCGTCCGCGAGAACGCCTGGAAGACCGCGATCTCCTGCGAGCAGGGTGACCGAAGATCTTCCTCGAGAAGCGCCCGCGCGTCCGGATCGAGACCCGTCCCGGACGTCGCGAGGACATGTTCGACGTACGCCCGGGTCGCCGCCTCCGGGTCGATCCGCCCGACCGTCATGCCGTCGACGCCGTCGCCTATCGTCGCGAGGACGTGCGCGGCGGGGTCGGTCGTCGTCAGGTGGACGCGGAGACCCCGTTCGGCGAGCGCGACGGCGATCGCGGCCGCGACGGTGGTCTTCCCGACGCCCCCCTTCCCCATGACCATCACGAGCCCGTGGCCCGGCGCCGCGATTTCGTCGACGAGGTACGAGAGCTCCGCGTTCGGCGGAAGTGGGAGCTGATCGGCTGCCGAGGCGTCGGCGAGCCCGGGCACCGCTGGTCCGCCGGCCAGCGCGCGAAGTGCCGGTATACCGACGAGGTCGTACCCGAAAAGCGGAATCTCCTCGCGCGGCAGAGAGGCCAGGGTCCCGGGGATCGCGCCGAGAACGTCCCGAGATCGCCTCGCGAGAGCCGCTGCAATCGGGTCGTCGGCGCCCGAGGACCGGAAGACTCCGTTGACGACGAGTCGCTGATTCCCGATGCGGAGCGCGCGAAGTTCCGCGCTCGTCCGCTCGGCTTCGAGCATCGCCGTCGTCTCGGGCCGCGTCACGAGGATGATCGTGGTTCTCGAGCCGTCTTCGAGGGCCCGAACGGCTCCGGCATAGAGCGCCCGCTGGTCGGAGAGCGCCGACAGGGGTCCGATACAGGTCGTTCCCGTGGTGTTGACCCGGAGAAAGCCGTCCCAGGCCGACGGCAGGGTGAGGAGGCGGAGCGTGTGACCGGTGGGGGCTGTGTCGAAGAGAACATGTGCATACGGCGCGCCGGCAGCCTCGTCGCCCAGCAGGCGGGCGAACTGCTCGAAGGCGGCGATCTCCACCGTGCAAGCGCCCGAAAGCTGCTCCTCCATCCGGGTCACGGCAGCTTCCGGGAGGACGCCCCGATAGGGACCTACCACACGATCGCGGTAGGCGCGGGCCGCGGCCTCCGGGTCGATGTTGAGCGCGTCCAACCCGGAGACTCCGGGCACGGCCGTCGGTTCGCCCGAGAGCCGGACGCCCAGCACCTCGTCGAGGTTCGACGCGGGATCGGTGCTGACGAGAAGAACGCGGGACCCGCCGTCGGCCAGCGCCACGGCAGCCGTGCAGGCGAGCGATGTCTTTCCGACGCCTCCCTTTCCGGTGAAGAAGAGGAACCGCGTCGGCCCGTCGAGAAAACGAAGGCCGCCCGCTGGAGCGACCGCGTCAGCCATGGCGATCCGATCCCTTGCCGGGATCGCCGCTCGGGGTCGAGGACAGCGACGGGAGAAGCGGCCCGTCCGAACAGGCCGCAGGTTCGAGGCCCGCCCACACGGCCAGCTCGCCTCGTGACGGGTATCGGCCGCGGCACGAGATCCTCCCGTCGACGAGGATGAGCGGAAGTGTGTCGCCGCCTTTTTTCATCGCCTCGAGGACGATCGGATTCCGGGCGAACGCCGCCGGCTCCTGCGCCA
The DNA here is from genome assembly GCA_963809425.1 of Thermoanaerobaculia bacterium. Classification (GTDB taxonomy): domain Bacteria; phylum Acidobacteriota; class Thermoanaerobaculia; order UBA5066; family UBA5066; genus Fen-183. The sequence goes on along the minus strand of CAWEJK010000012.1, from coordinate 135,801 downwards.
GATTGAAGCGCACGACCTCGACGCCTGACCGCGAGAGCCACGCGAGGTCTCCGGCAAAGCGCGGAAGCTCCGCATCGACTTCCGGTCCGCAGACCCCAGAGGAGCAGCAGAGCGGCGGATCGAAGATCTCGACTCGCGTCACGTCGACCTCCGAACCGGCTCGAACTCCGGCAGTAGCTCGGGGAGCCGGTGCCGGATCTCGTCCCGCACCTCACGGAAACGCGCGAGCTTCTCCTCGTCCGTCCCGCCTCCGGCCGTCGGGTCCCGCATGGGCCAATGGATATGGCGCGCCTTCGCGAGAAAGACCGGACAGACCTCCTCGGCGCAGAGCGTGACGACCGTATCGACAGTCGCGGGATCGATCGTGCCGACGGTCTTCGAGGTCTGGCCGGAAATGTCGATCCCGAGCTCGGCGAGGGCCTTCACGGCGAACGCGTTCACGCCCGCCGCGCACGATCCGGCGCTCTGGACGCGCGCCGCCTCGCCAAATCGAGCCCGAGCGAGCCCCTCGGCCATCTGGCTCCGGGCCGAATTCGCGACGCAGAGGAAGAGGAGTCCTGGCGTCTTCATACGTGCCTCATGTGGCCAACGGTGATTTCGCCGGTGCGGCGAACCAGTGCCGCGTCCGGTTGCAGGCGGCGCAGACCGAGAGCATCACGGGAACCTCGACGAGGACGCCGACGACGGTCGCGAGCGCCGCGCCCGAGCCGGGGCCGAAGAGAGCGATCGCGGTCGCGACCGCGAGCTCGAAGAAGTTGCTCGCGCCGATGAGCGCGCCCGGCGCCGCCACGTCGTGCGGAACCTTCATGAGCTTCATGAGCCCGTAGGTGAGCCCGGAGTTGAAGTAGACCTGGATCAGGAGCGGGATCGCGATCAGGACGACGTGCAGCCAGTGCGTCAGGAGGTTGTCGGACTGGAAGGCGAAGATGAGGACGAGCGTCGCGAGGAGCGCGATCACCGTGACCGGGTGGAAGAACCCGAGGTAGCGCTTCTCGAACCACTCGATTCCCTTCGCGCGCAGGAGAACCGTCCTGCTGAGGCTCCCGAGGACCAGCGGAATGACGATGAACGCGACGACGCTCGTGACGAGGACCTTGAACGGGACCGTCAGGTTGCTCGCGCCGCTCACGAGGAGCGTCACGATCGGCGCGAACAGGACGAGCATGATCAGGTCGTTCACGGATACCTGGACGAGCGTGTAGGCCGGGTCGCCGTCCGTGAGGTACGACCAGACGAAGACCATCGCCGTGCAGGGGGCCGCCGCCAGGATGATGGCGCCGGCGATGTACTGGTCGGCGAGCGCCGGCGAGATGAGTCCCGAGAAGACGTGCTTGAAGAACAGCCACGCGAGGAAAGCCATCGAGAACGGCTTGACGAGCCAGTTCACGAACAGCGTCACGAGGAGGCCTCTCGGCTTCTTTCGCACGCCCAGGATGCTCGTGAAGTCGATCTTGAGCATCATCGGGTAGACCATGAGCCAGATCAGGACGGCGATCGCGACGTTGATCTGGCTCCCCTCGCCGAACTCGAGCTTCCGGACGGCGTCCGTCGCTCCCGGGAGGAGCTTTCCGAGGGCGACTCCGGCCACCATGCAGAGGCCGACCCAGAGCGTCAGGTACCTCTCGAAGAAGTCGAGCCGCTTCGGCGTTCCGGCGTCGCGCATCGTTCCTTTCAGCTCTTCGCGGGTTTCGTCGCCCTCACGAACGCGCTCATGAACTTCCCGTCCACCTGGGGAGCGAGCGCGTCCGCGTCGATCCCTGCGGCCGAGAGGAAGTCCCTTGCGTCGTCGATCGTGTAGACCCGTGTCGGCGTGATCGAGACGTCCCCGAAACCCGCCTTCTTCAGCTTCGCCTCGAATTCCTTCTCCTCGAGCGCGCCGGCGAAGCACCCGATCCACAGCTCGACGCTCCTGCGCACCTCCGCGGGCACAGCGCCGCGCACGACGATGTCCGAAACCGCGAACCGGCCGCCCGGCCTGAGGACGCGGAACGCCTCGGCGAGCGCGCGGTCCTTGTCGGCCGAGAGGTTCACGACGCAGTTCGAGATGACGACGTCGACGCTTGCGTCCGGGAGCGGGATCGACTCCATCTCGCCCTTCAGGAACTCCACGTTCGTGACGCCCGTCTTCCGCTGGTTCGCGCGGGCGAGCGCGAGCATGTCGTCCGTCATGTCGAGGCCGTAGACCTTCCCGGTGGGGCCGACACGGCGGGCCGAGAGGAGAACGTCGATGCCGCCGCCCGAACCGAGATCGAGGACCGTCTCGCCCTCGTTCAGCTTCGCGAGGGCCGTCGGGTTGCCGCAGCCGAGCGACGCCGAAACCGCCTCGGCCGGGAGGCTCGCGGTTTCTGAAAGAGAATAGAGATCCGAGGTAATCGGGTCTTTCTCCCCGCCGCCACAACATTCCGGCGCGCAGCACGACGCGCCTCCGGTCGCGGCCCGGCGGGCGGCCTCTCCGTATTTCTCCTTGACGATGTCCTTGATGCTCGTTTCCGCCATGGGGTCCTCCAGTCAATCAATATTTCTTGATGCTTAGAACAACGAGAAGCCGTGGAGCTGTCCGAGCGGCGTCTTCTTCTCCTCGCAACACCGCGCTGCGTCGAGCCTTGCGGCATCCTCCCGAACCGTTCCCACGAAGCTCTGGAGCTCGGCGAGCGTTCCGGGGTCGAGCGAATAGTGGATCCATCGGCCAGCGCGTCGGTCGGTCACGAGGCCGGCGTCCTTCAAAGCCTTCATGTGAAAGGACAGGCGAGACTGGCCAGCCTCGAGCGTATCCATCAGATTACAAACACATTGTTCTCCGAGGAGGAGCTTCCCGACGATCTTCAGCCTCGTCTCGTCCGAGAGCGCGTGGAACAGCCTGGCAAGGCGCGCCACGTCCACCCTCTCTCGAGCTCCCCTCGCAGGAACGGCCGGACCACTCATGACCTCAATATATCAATGAAACTTGATTTGTCAAGGCCAATGTGCCGATATCGGGCGCCCCTCGCCTCAGCCCGTCGGCTCCCGTAGCTTCCCGATGTGGTTGTCGTCGTGCCCCGCGAGCACCTCTGCGAGCTGCTCGAGCGTCAGCTCTCCGCGCTTCGGATGGAGCCCCGTCCGCTTCCAGGCCGCGTGAGGCAGCGCGCGCAGAAGCACGAGAGTGTCCTCCCGCAGCCGGCGGAACTCCTTCGCGACGGCCGCGGGGTCGGACTCCGCGTACTTCAACCGCAACGCGGCCCGGTCGTTGTCCAGCATCCAGAACTCCGGCCGGTCGGAGAACGCCGTCTTCGAGAAGCGCTCCTGGTAGACGCGCTCGATGTCGCGCACGTGCGCGGCGTTCTCGATCATCGACCATTTTCCGGAGGGTCCGCGCCGCCGCAGCACGTCGTCCGGCGCGGCCTTGAGCGCGGCGGCGAGGACCGCGGGAGCGGCCGCGAGGCGATCGAGTATGGCCGCCCGGCGCTTGATCGCCTCGATCTGGGCGAGGTGCGCCGTATCGTTGCCGGCGGCGTGCCTGGCGACCAGCTCGTCGATCGTGAGCCGCCCCATCGTTTCGTGGACCCCGGCGCGCCGCCACTGCTCGGGCTTCGCCTTCTTGAGGAGGCGAAGGCTCTCGCGGCGAAGGCGCATCCAGTCGCGCAGGACTTCGGCCGCTTTCTGTCCGCGGTAGTCGCGCTCGATCGCGAGGGCGTCGCCATTGATGTCGGGCAGCTTCGGCTCGGGCTCGGCGAGGATGCGCGTGTACCTCTCGAGATACGCCTCGCGCTCCATGTCGCGCAGGTGGCAGAGGATCTCCAGGATCGACCACTTGCCCGGCGCCGGCGTGTAGAGGAGCAGCTTCTTCGGGACCCCGCGGAGCGCCTCTTTGAGGGCGCCCGGCGTGGCCGCGAGCGTCTCGAGGTGGTGGGCGCGTTCGTTCACGATGGGGGACGTCGTATCAGGCATGGGAGGCTCCAGTCTTGGCTATTGGCGCTGCGGGCTCTTCCGGCTCCGGGAAGAGCAGCTCCTGCGGTTTGAGGCGGACGAGAAGCGCGTCGAGGACGAACGCGCCCCACTCGTCGCGGCGCGCGGGATCGAGCGCGAGGTGCGGGACACCCCACGCCGCGAGTGTCTGCCCGATGGATTCGTCGATCTCCCTCTGGAAAGCGAGATCCGTGTCGCGCACGCCGTCGAAACGCGGGTCGCCGACGATCGGCACCTTGAAGAGCGCGTCGTACGTCCTCGTCCAGCTCCTCGCCAGCGCTTCGAGAACCGCTTCGTAGGGAGTACCGGAGAAGGCCCGTCGCATGTAACAGAAGTTGTCGAGGACGGCGCGGTCGCAGAAGACGACATCGGCCTTTGCCTCGGCCTGGAGCTCCCAGGCGATCTGCGTGTGGAGGATCCAGGCCTGCGCCTTGAGGGTCGTCTCGCGGTTGATCGGCAGCGGGCACTCGCGCGCGACCTCCCGGACGAGCTCGACGCTCAGATCCCTTTTCTTCAAAGCCGCGGCGAGGTCGTAACAAAGCGTCGTCTTGCCGACCCCGTGCGTGCCGATGAACGCGATCTTCATCCGGGCCGGAGGATATCAGCGGTGTGCGGTGCGTCACGAGGCGGTCCGCCCGGACATACTGTCCATGGGGGACGGCTCCGTTCGGGCCAGCTTCTTCGACGCGCGGCGCAACCTCACTGACGCGAAAGGTCACGCGGCGAAGCGGTAATCAGCGCGGCGCGGGGAGGCCGACTTCGGCGAAGAGCTTCTCCGTGTCCTCGCCGAGGCGCGGGGGCGCGGAGGGAGCGGGTTCCTCGAATCCCTCGAGGAAATACGGCGGCCGGACCGTGGGCACCGACCGTCCGCCGCGCGTCGTCCGAAGGATCGAACCCAACGCGGCGGCCTGGGGCGAATGCAGCGCTTCGAGCACACCCGCGACTGGTCCTGCGGGAATGCCCTCGGCCTTGCAGCGCTCGAGCCAGCTTGCGCGGGGCTTCGCCGCGAAGAGCGCCGCGAGGAACGGGACGAGCTCCTCCCGGTTGACGACGCGGGCGGCATTCGTCGAGAACCGCGGGTCCGTCGCGACGTCGCTCCGGCCGAGCACTTTTCCGCAGAGAGCCTCGAATTGCCGGTCCGTACCGACGGCGAGAAGGAACCCGCCGTCCGACGCGTCGAACGCCCGATACGGCTCGATCGTCGCGTGCGAGTTGCCGTGGCGCGTGGCCTCCCGCCCGGTCGCGAGGGCCGAGCCTGCGACGTTGACGAGCGCCGCGAGACCCGTCGACACGAGGTTCGTCTTCACGTGCGATCCCGTTCCGTCGCGTTCGCGCGCCTGAAGCCCGGCGAGAATCGCGGTCGCGGCGGACCACCCGGCGAGGACGTCGATCAGCGCGACGCCCATCTTGTGCGGCGCTCCGTCCGGCGGCCCCGTGATCCACATGTGCCCCGTCGCGCCCTGGGCGAGGAGGTCGAACCCCGGATCCCCGCTTTCCGGTCCGGCGTCGCCCGCCCCCGAGATCGAGCAGGCGACGAGGCGCGGGTTCAGCGCGCGAAGCGCCTCGACCGCGAGGCCGCGCCTCTCGAGCGCGCCCGGGAGAAAGTTCTCGACGAGGACGTCCGCCTTCGCGGTCCAGCGCCGCACGAACTCCTGGCCTTCGGCCGTCCCGAGGTCCACGGCGGCCGACTCCTTCCGCCGATTCACCGACAGGTAGTACGCGGCCTCGCCGTCGAGCTCCGGCGGCTTCCAGCCGCGTGAAAAATCGCCGCCGCGCGGGTCCTCGACCTTGATCACGCGCGCCCCGAGGTCCGCGAGGATCATCGTCGCGAGCGGGCCCGCGAGGACCCGCGACAGATCGAGAACGACGGTTCCTTCGAGCGGCGGCCGCTTCATCCTCAGAACAAGGGCCTCTTCACGACGAGGATCGTCGTGTCGTCGGAGGGCGGGCCCTCGCCCACGTGCAGGCGCCAGTCCGCGAGGAGCGCCTCGACGATCGAATCGGGCGGGCGGCGCCACAGACTCGTGGATTCGAGCACTGCGCGCGGCCGGTCGAAGCCGTACGGCTCATCGAAGCGGTCGATCCCTTCGAAAAGCCCGTCCGAGGCGATGACGAGAACGCCGCCGTTCGGAATCTCGAACGGCACGTCCGTGTACGTCCGCGTCGGCCCCTGGCCGAGCGGCAGGCCGGAGCCGGGAATATCGGCGGCCTTTCCCTCGTGCAACAGGATCGGGAACGGGTGCCCCGCGTTCGCGAGAACGCCGCCTCCCGTCTTCGGGTCCAGCTTCAGGAGCGCGACGGACGTGAAGAGACGCCCGCTCCGGCCCATCCGCAGCACACGGTCGATCTCGACGAGGATCTCCGACGGCATGCGCCCCGCCTTCACGAGGCTCGCGAGCGAGGCCATCACCATGGCCTGCTGGATGCCGCAGGAATAACCGTGGCCCGAGACGTCGCCCGCCGCGATCCACAGAGCGCCCGACTCGTCCTGCACGAAATCGTAGAGGTCGCCGCCCGCCTCCGTCGCGAGAATCGTCTTCACCGAAAGCTCGAGACCCGGCACGACGGGGGGCCGCTCCGGAAGCAGCGAGAGCTGCATGCGCGAGAGGAGGTCCATCTCGTACTTCACGCGGCGCTCGGACTCGAGGCGCCTCACGTAGTGGGGCGCCTCGAGACGGCCCTCCTCGTCGCGCTCCGGCCGCGCGAGACCGGCGGCCCCGGCCGCGGCGATCGCGAAGAGCGGCACGACGGTGAGGAGCGCCGGGAAGAGGTTCCCATCGAGGTGGAGGCACGCGACCAGGGCGTCGCGCAAGAGGGCGGAGGAGACGGCAGCGACGAGGAGCGCCCCGAGGCCGAAACGTTCGAATGCCCAGAGCATCACCGCCGCGAACGCGAGGGTGAGCGCGAAGCCCGCGCCCCAGGGATTGAGAGGCATCGCGATGGAGGTATAGAGGGCGAAGAGGACGGCCGCCGCGACGCTCGAGAATCGGCGCGGCAGGATGAACCGGAAGAGCGCGACGAAGAGCGCGAAAAGCGCCGTGTCGAACGTCCCCTCGTAGAAGGGCACCTTCTGGGACTGGAAGAGCGGATACGGAAACGACGGTGACGACGGCCACACGCCGGAGTGCACTGCGAGGGCGGCCGCGGCGAAGCCCATCAGGGACACCCCCACGAGGGCCGCGCCTCCGCCGAGGCCCGCGAGGATCGCCCGCCCGCCACGCGGGCCGAGGCGTCCCGCCGCGAACGCGTCGAGGCTCGTCGTGAAACCCGGTACCGTGTCGCGGAGGAGCGATTCGGCCACGGTCCACAGGCCCAGCAAATAGAGCAACAGGAAGATCCGGACGCCGATCACGAACACGACGAGGGCGCCCACGCTCGCGTCCTCGCCGCCAAGTCCCCCCGCGACCTCGTAAACCGCCGCGAGCACGACGAGAGCGATTCCGATCCTGAAACCGAGGCGCCGCTTGTAGAGCAGGACCCCGAAGAGCGTGACGATGACGAGGAAGAGGAGGAGCGACGGCACGAACTTGTAGAGCTGCCGGACGATGCCCTCGGTGTTGTACCGCTTCGGCGCCTCCGGATCGGAAAGCTGGCGGCCGGCCGAGAAGCTCACGTTCCCGCGCTCCTGCAGGACGAGATCCTCCGCGGGCTTGCCGCTCGCGCGCTCGAGCGGGCGGACCCGCGTCACCACGTTTCCCGCGGAGAACTCGTACTCCGGGCCGTTCCTTCGCCGGCCCGCGGCGAGCGGGCCCTCGATGCGATCGAAGAACTCCCGGCGGAGCGCCTGGGCTTTCGTGTCGGTCGCTTCGAACACCGAACCGGCGGGATTCCACTCGAGCGCCTGGAGGGAGCCGTCGGGAAAGAAGGCGAAGCGCGCGGGCCCCGTGCCCGTCCGCGGAACGTCGAGGCTGCCGGACACCGTCCAGGCCATCGCGCCGCCCGTTGACTCGAGATACGCGGAGGCCTCGCCGCGGAGGCGGCGATAGGCGCGTTCGAACGTATGGGAGGCGAAGGGCCGACCCTCGAGGCCGACCGAGGCGCGCGACAGCGTGGCGCCGGCGGACGCGGCGATCTCCCGCGCCTTCCCGACCGCGCCGGACGGGCGGGGACTCGACGCGCGCCATTCCGGAAGGACGCGCCCTGCCGCGAAGAGTCCGGCGGCGAGGAGAAAGGCGCCGGCGCCCAGCGCGGCGCGCGGCAGGCGCGGGCCGGGCCCCACGCTCAAGACCGCGAGCCGACGGGCTTCAGCACGAGCCCCGCCGTCATCTCGAGCATGCGGTCGATCGCTTTTTTCGCTTTCACCCGCACGGCCTCGGGAACCTCGATCACCGGGGCGAGGTCGCGGAGGCAGAGATGGAGCTTCTCGAGCGTGTTGCGCTTCATGTGCGGACAGGTGTTGCACGCGCAATCGGCCACGGGAGGCGCGGGGATGAGCGTCTTGCCTGGCGCGGCGCGGTGCATCTGATGGAGGATCCCCTCCTCGGTCGCCACGATGAAAGTCTGCTTCGGCGACGTCACGACGTGCTTCAGGAGGCCGGACGTGGAGGCCACGACGGCCGCGTGGCGCAGGATGGCCTCCTCGCACTCCGGGTGCGCGATGACCTCCGCCCCGGCATGGCGCGTCATGAGATCGATCAGCTTCCTCTCCGAGAACGTCTCGTGGACGACGCACGTGCCCGGCCAGACGACGAACTTCCGGTTCAGCGTCTTCTCGAGCCACGCGGCGAGGTTCCGGTCCGGAGCGAAGACCACCGGATCGGGAATCTGCCGGAGGATGACTTCCGCCGAGGACGAGGTCACGATGACGTCCGAAAGCGCCTTCACGCCCGCCGAGCAGTTGATGTAGCTGACGACGGTGTGACCCGGGTACTTCCGGAGCCACTCTTCGAAGAGCGGCGCCGGGCAGCCGTCGGCGAGCGAGCAGCCCGCCTCGAGGTCCGGCACGACGACGGTCTTTTCCGGCGTGAGGATCTTCGACGTCTCCGCCATGAAGTGAACGCCCGCGAAGGCGATGACCTTCTCCGTCGCCTGCGATCCCCGGCGCGCGAGCTCGAGCGAGTCGCCCACGAAGTCGGCGAGATCCTGGATCTCCGACTCCTGGTAGTAGTGCGCCAGAACGACCGCGTTCCGCTCCTTCTTGAGGCGGCGGATCTCCACCTCGAGGTCGAGCCTCTCGTCCACGGGCGCGGGTCGTGCGAGGGGCAGAACGCTCACGCCCGCGATCTTACCGGACGGCCCGGCGGCCGGATCTCCTTTGCTACACTCGCGCCGCCCGGCCGATGCTTCTCGGCCCAAGGATTTCATGAGCGCCGAAGCACGGGTCCTGACGCCTTCCCGGACTTCGCAGTGGATCGCGAATCCACGGTGGGATCTGATCTGCCTGACCCTCTCGGCGGCGCTCGTCGCCGTTCCGCCGCTCGTCCATTCGCTCGGAAAGACGACCGCGGGCGGCGTGGATCTCCTCATCACGCTCCTCATCGGCGGCCCGCACATGTACGCGACGTTCCTGAAGACGGTTTTCGAGCCGCGCTTCCGGCAGCTCCATCCCGCGCTCACGTGGGCGCCCGTCGTCGTCGTCCCGATCGGCGTCATCCTCGGCGCGATCTACGCCTTCCCGTGGCTTCTCACGTTCTTCTTCACGTGGGCCTCGATCCACGTGTGCGACCAGGCCTCGTACATCGGCACCCTCTACCGCGAGAAAGGCGGCGCCGCGCGCCCGTGGCAGCGCCTTCTGGATTTCGGCGTCGTCATCACGTCGCTCTACAGCTACGCGATGTACCGCCACGTCGCGGGCACGTTCCGCATCGGCGACACGACTCTCTGGTTCCCCGCGTTCCTCAAGCACGCCTGGTTCGCCGACAGCTTCGCGCTCCTGACGGCGGCCCTCATCGCCGCGTGGGTGGTCCTCACCGTGAACCAGCTCCGCCGCCGCGAGGTGGCCGCTCCCTACGCCTTCTTCATGGCGCTGACGATCGCCGTCGCGCTCCTCGTGCCACGTCTCCCGGAGCTCTCGGTCTCCTTCCAGGGCTTCAACGCGTGGCACTCGTTCCAGTACCTCGGCCTCACGTACCTCATCCTCCGGCAGGACAACAACGCCGCGGGCTGTTCGTTCGTGAGGAAGATGGCGCAGCCCGGGAAGTTCTTCCGCTACTACGGCTGGAACCTGCTGCTCACGACGGGCACGACGCTCGTCATCCTGCTCCTCACCGTCGTGCTGCGCCTGCCCGCGGAGCCCAGCTATTACGCGGTCGTGCTTTCGTTCCTCCTCACGCACTACGTGCACGACCACTTCCTCTTCGCGCTCGGCAGCGGTTTCAAACCGAAGTGACGGTCTTTCGGCCCGCCCGCCGGCGCGCGATGGCGTTCGCGACGGTCGCCGCGTGTACGGCTTTCACCCTGCTCTTCGCCGGCGCGGCCGAAGGCGCTAAGAAAAAGAAGAGAAGAAAGACACCCGAGCCCACGCCCGTTCCGCGGCCCGCGGACCCGTACCGCGTCACGATTCAGACGGCCGACGGCGTCGCCCTCGCCGCCTCGTGGAGGCCCGTCGACGGCAGCCCGAAGGCTCCCGGCGTCCTTCTCATCCACGACTTTTCGCGCGAGCGGCGCGAGTGGGAGCCGTTCGCCGAGGAGCTCCACGGCCTCGGCTTCGCGACGCTCTCCTTCGACCTCCGCGCCCACGGCGAATCGACGAAGAAGGCAGGCGCGAAGCTCGCGATCTCTCCACGCCTCCTCGCCGATTCGGCCGGCTTTCCGCGCGACGTCGCGGCGGCGGCGGCGTGGCTTCGCGCGAAGACCCCGAAGACGGCGGCCGTCGGGCTCTCGGTCGGCGGCTACCTCGCGCTCCTCGCGTCGTCGCGGGGCGAGGTGGACGCCGCGGTCGCCCTCTCGGTGAACGAGCCGCGCGTAAGGCCTCTCGCGGGGGGAGCCCCCGTGACGCCGCGCGGCGCCCTCCTCATCGCGTGCATGAAGGATCCCGGCCGCGCCGACTCGGCGAAGAAGCTCCTCGCGGCGTCCGCCGAGCCGAAGAGGATGCTCCTTTTCCCCGGAGGCTCCCACAACCTCGCCGTGCTCCGCGAGCACCCCGAGGCGAAGGCGGCGACGCTCGCGTGGCTGGCCGAACGCCTCCGCGCGCCGCCTCCGGCCGCGCCGGCGGCGACCGCGTCGCCGGCCCCGGCCTCAAAGTAAGCTCTCACCCGTGAAGACCGTCGTCTTCGACATCGAGACGGTGTCGTTTCCGTGGCTCGAGCTGGATCCGATGCAGCGCGAGAGGCTCACCCGTTATGCGGAAGATCATGAGGATTTTCTTAGAAGGAAGGCGGGGGGATCGTTCTCGCCTTACACGGGCAAAATCGTCGTGGTCGCGATGCTGAACCCCGATACGGGCAAGGGTGGCGTCTGGTACGAGGCACCGGAGCGGCGCGAGGCGAAGTCGGACGACGGGTTCTTCGACTTCGTTGGATGCACCGAGAAGGAAATGCTGTCGGAATTCTGGGCGGCCCTTTCGAAGTTCGAGCGCTTCGTCACCTTCAACGGCCGCACGTTCGACGGGCCGTTCCTGTCCGTGCGCAGCGCCATCCATGGTCTCTCACCTTCTAAGAATCTTCTCGGCTACCGGTACTCGATGGAGACCCATGTCGACTTGCTCGAGGTCTTGACCTTCCAGGGCGCGGTCTCCCGCGACCAGACGCCAACCCTCCACTCCGCCTGCGTCGCGTTCGGGATCCCCTCGCCGAAGAGCGAGGAGATGCACGGTTACGCCGTCGGCGACGCGTACCGCGAGGGGCGGCTCGGCGAGATCGCCGACTACTGCCGGAGAGACGTCGAGGCGACGGCCGCGCTGTACCGTCGCCTCGAGCCGACCCTGCTGCCGCTGTTCAGAAAGTAGCGCGCCAGTCGTTACCGCCAGCAGCCCTCGATCCAGAAGCCGTCGAAGTCGTAGTGGGCGGGGACCCATACGGCGCCGGGGAACGGCGGGAAGACCCAGCCGAGGTCGCTCACGTAGAAATAGCCGGGACCGGGGCGGTACGAGTAGAAGCGGCTACCGGCGAAAACGCGGAAGGGGCTGACGAAGCCGCGGCCATGGAACCCTGCCGACGGACGGAAGAACGACCGCTCGCGCCACGCACGGGCGCCCGACTCCCGGCCGCGGTAGCCGTCCACGCGGAACCCATCGCGGCGGCCCGAGTTGCCTCGGAACGCCTCGCCGCGAGACCCCTCTCGGCGGCCGGTTTCGCCGCGGAACGCCTCACCTCGCGGACCGCGCCGTTCCCCGCCGGACGGGCGCGCTTCCCGCCCCTGGCCGCGAGTCCAATTCTGGGCGTCCGCATTCGGGGCGATGGACACCAGGGCCGCGAGGGCCGCGGCGGACAGCGTCAGGTTGCGCATCAGGTTCTTCATGATCGGCCTCTCTTTCTGCCCCGGGGCTCCTCGCCCCGGACAGCCGGAGAGTTGCAAGGCCGTGCCAGGCGCAACCCCGTGCGCGGGCTCACGCGCCGCACGTTTTGGTGTTGCCGGCAGGAGACGGTGCACGTTTCCGTGACGCCGAATCAGGTCAAATGCGGGGAGAAGAGAAGAATCTTCTTAGAAGGGTAAAGAGGCCGATCGCAGCGGCCAGAGGCCCGGCGAGCATCAAGGTCGGGTTGAGAGTCCAGGCCGCCGCGACGTTTCCGTGGAGGAGCTGGTGCATGGCCCGGAGGCTCCCGCAGCCCGGGCACGGGGCGCCGAAGACCGTCTTGAAGAGGCACGGGGGATAGAAGCCCGCGGTGGCGGGATCGAAAAAGAAGAGGACGGCGATGCCGGCGACGCCCGCGCAGGCGAGAACGGCCGCTGCTCGGGGCGCCCCCGCGCCCACGTGCGCTACGCCTCCAGGTCCTTCCGCGCGTTCTTCACGAGCAGCAGGCAGAGCCCCGCGAAGACGAGCGCGCACAGAACGTCGCCCGCGATCCCGTTCTTGAGGACGGGATAGAACAGCTCGCCGAGGTCGAGCTTCTCGAGAAGCGTCGGCTTCTCCATGTGGAGGAACCGGTCCCCGAAGAACGCCACGAACGCGATGAGCACTCCTCCGAGGGAGCCGCCGGCGACGAGGCCCGTCGAGTAGAGCATTCCCGAGGAGAGCTCACTCTCGTCCTTCTTGCTCCGCATCCTGTCGGCGAGCGCCTTCATCATTCCGCCGATGAAGATCGGGAAGGTCGTGGACAGAGGGAGGTAGGCGCCGACGGCCCACGAGAGCGCGTGCGCGCCGGCCATCTGCGCCATGAACGCGAGGAAGACGCCGACGAGGACCGGAGCCCACGGCAGGTTCTGCGCGAGGAGGCCCTTGATGATCGTCGCCATGAGCGTGGCCTGCGGGGCCGCCAGCCTCGCGCCGCCGATGCCGTGCAGCTGCCCGACCTCGCGGTACGTAGTGTCGAGGAGGAACAGGGTGCCTCCGATGACGAGCGTCGAGACGAGGACGCCGATGATGAAGCCGATCTGCTGGCGGCGCGGCGTCGCGCCCACGAGGAAGCCCGTCTTGAGGTCCTGGGACGTCGCGCCCGCGTTCGCGGCCGCGATGCACACGAGGGCGCCCACGCAGAGCGCGACCGACTGGTAGACGTCGCCGGTCCGGCCGATCAGGACGAAGACCACGCAGGTACCCATGAGCGTCGCGATCGTCATGCCGGAGATCGGGTTCGAGGACGTGCCGATGATCCCGACGATGCGCGAGGAGACGGTCACGAAGAAGAAGCCGAAGACGACGACGAGGAGCGACATCATGAGAGAGCCCGGGAACGGCCCGTGCGGGAATCCCGGAAGGACCGCGATGAGGAGGGCGAGGACGATCGAGCCCACGACGACGAACCCCATTCCGAGGTCGTCTTCCGTGCGGATCTTTTTCGCGGCGCCGGCCCCCGCGCCGAAGGTCTTCACGGACTCCCGGAACGCTCCGACGATCGTCGGCAGAGTCTTGAGGAGCGTCATCACGCCGGCGCACGCGACGGCCCCGGCTCCGATGTAGCGCACGTAGGCGTAGTAGATCCACTGGGCGTGCGTGTGCGTGGCCTTCCAGCCTTCCGAGTAGCCCAGCTGCGCGAGGGAATCGACGAGGCGCGTCTCGGGCACGAAGATGGAGATGAGCGGAATCAGCGCGAGCCAGGAAAGGACGCCGCCGGAGGCGAGCTCGCTGGCGATCTTCGGCCCGATGATGTAGCCGAGGCCGAGGTACTCGGGCGTCACGTCGCAGGAGAGCGTCGCGTCGGGAATCTTCCCGTTCTTCCCCGTCTGGAACCACGTCGCCGTCTCGCGCCAGAGGCCGACGATGCCGTAAAGGAACTTGTAGAGCATCGCGATGCCCACGCCCGCGAAGACCATCTTCGCGAGGTTGCCGCCCTTCTCTCCCGCGATGAGAACGTCGGCGCAGGCGACGCCCTCGGGGTACTTCAGGTTCCCGTGCTCCTTCACGATGAGCGCGCGCCGGAGCGGGATCATGAAGAGAACGCCGAGCGTGCCCCCGATCGCCGCGAGGAGAAAAATGACCGAGTACTTGAAGTAGTCCGCGCCGTTCGAGAGGAAGAGGAGCGCGGGCACCGTGAACACGACGCCCGCCGCGACGGACTCGCCGGCCGAGCCGATCGTCTGGACGATGTTGTTCTCGAGGATCGTGGACTTTCCGAGCTTCTTGAAGACCGCGATCGAGAGGACCGCGATGGGCACGGACGCGGAAACCGTGAGGCCGGCGCGGAGCGCGAGGTAGACCGTGGCCGCGCCGAAAACGATGCCGAAGACCGATCCGAGGAGGACCGCCTTCAATGTGAACTCCGGGACTTCCGCGTCCGCCGCGATGTACGGCTTGAAGTCCTGCCCGCTGCCGGGTGCGCTCATCCGTCTGTCCTCCTCACGTCGTCTGAAAACCGCCGGGGAGTCTGACATTCCACGAGGCGCCTTGTCGAACGCGGCCGGGCGCGGGAGGAGGCCTATACTCCTTCCTGCTCGTGCCGTCGCGGTCCATTCCGGAGTCACGGTTCGAGTTGTCCCCCCAGGAGGGCCCATGAACCCGAAGGTGCTCGTCCTCGCGGACGATCTGTTCTGGAAGACCAAGATCGAGCACACGCTGAAGTCGGCGCAGGCGACCGGCGTGTTCATCGACAAGTCGGACGAGCTCGCGGCCAAGGCCGATCCCCGCCACGTGGGTCTCGTCATCGTCGACCTCGCGCTTCGCGACGACCCGTTCACGGCGATCGCGACTTTGAAGAAGAACGCGCGAACGAAGAACATCGCGGTCGTGGGCTACTACGAGCACGTCCGGAAAGACCTGTTCGAGAAGGGCGGAAAGGCCGGCTGCGACCAGGTCCTGGCCCGCGCGGCCTTCTCCCAGCACCTGGGCGACATCGTCATGAAGTACGCGCTTCCCGGCGGCGTGCGCGCGGAAGAAGAGGACACCGACCTGCCCGAGGAGTAGCGCGGCAGGGCGCGGGCGATCTCGGTTATCGTTCCGCCCATGAAGTCCACACGCCGCCGTTTCCTCGAGGCTGCCGCCGCGGCCTCCGTCGTCAGCGTCCTTCCCTCCTCGCCTTTCGTAGAAGAGCTGCACGCGCAGAGCCCCGGTACCCCCGTCGCCGCTCCGGCGACGGACGGCTACGTCCTCGTGACGTCCGCGAACGGCGTCGAGGCCGCGAAGGCCGCGCGTCAGGCGCTCATCCAGGGCTACGACCCGCTCGACGCCGCGATCGTGGGCGTGAACGTCAACGAGCTCGACCCGAACGACATGAGCGTCGGGTACGGCGGCGTCCCGAACGAGGAGGGTGTCGTGCAGCTCGACGCGTGCGTCATGGACGGGCGCACGATGCGCGCCGGCGCCGTGGGCGCGCTCGAAGGCTGCAAGACGCCGTCGAAGGTCGCGAAGCTCGTCATGGAGCGCACCGACCGCGTCTTTCTCGTCGGCGAGGGCGCGCGGAAGTTCGCGACCGCTCACGGCTTCCCCGTCGAGGACCTGCTCACGTCCAAGACGCGGAAGATCTGGCTCTACTGGAAAGAGCGCCTCTCGGACACGGACGACTGGATCGAGGCCGGCAAGGAAGCCGAGGACCCCGACGTCAAGGAGTTCATCCGGAAGTACGGCAACGAGTACTTCCGGCCGCAGGGCACGATCCACATGTCGATTCGAAGCGCGAAGGGCGATTTCGCGGGCGTCACGACGACGTCCGGCCTCTACTTCAAGATCCCGGGCCGCCTCGGCGACTCGCCGGTCGTCGGCGCGGGGATCTACACGGAGAACGGCGTCGGCTCCTGCGGGTCCACGGGGCGCGGCGAGGCGAACCTCGTCACGTGCGGCTCGCATACGGTCGTGGAGTTCATGCGACAGGGGAAGGCGCCGGAGGAGGCCTGCCTCCTCGCCCTCAAGCGCATCGCCGAGAAGACGCACAACGTTCCCCGCCACCGCGACGACAAGGGCCGCCCGAAGTTCAACGTCAGCTTCTACGCCGTCGACGCGAAGGGCAAAACCGCCGGCGCCGCGATCTGGAGCGGCGGCAAGTACGTCGTCGGCAACAACGACGGAGTCAGGACGCTGGAGTCGGCGTACTTGTACAAGAAGGGGACGTAGGGCCCAAAATGACCAGGGGCGAGGACTGGAGTCTCGACGAGGTAGAGGCTGCGGTATCCGACTACTTCGAAATGCTTACGTCCGAGCTCGCCGGCTCGACGCCAAACAAGGCGGAAAGAAACCGCCTACTTCGCAAGCGCCTGAGGGATCGCTCGCACGGATCAGTCGAGTTCAAGCACCAGAACATAAGTGCCGTCCTTCGTGACGAGGGCCTCCCGTACATCGACGGCTACAAGCCCCGGGGAAATTTCCAAGGTCTACTGTGGGAGACGATCCTCCGCTTTCTTGAAAGGCACCCAGAAGTTCAGAGCGACATCGCGCGTTCTGACTTTGCGGTTGTACCTGCGACCGAAACAGCGACTCGCAACCTAGCCGAGATTCTTGACGACCCTCCTGCCCGCGCACCCGCCGAACTAATTCATGAACGCGAGCGCACTTACGTCGCGCGCAAACGCGACCTAGCACTGCTCGATGCTCGCCGGCGCTCACTCGGTTTAAGAGGCGAGGAATTTGTCGTCTGGTTCGAGAAGCGCAGGCTTGAGGAAGCGGGACAGCCCAAGCTCGCCAAGGACGTGGAGCACATCTCCGAAACTCGTGGCGACGGCGCCGGGTACGATGTACGGTCCTTCGAACAAGATGGTCGCGACCGCCTCATTGAAGTGAAGACGACGACCTACGGCAAACACCAGCCGTTCATCGTCTCCGTCAACGAGGTCGAGTTCTCCAACGACTTCTCAGAAGCCTTCCACTTGTACCGGCTTTTTCACTTCGGAACGGGCGAGCGGATCTTCACTCTAAAGGGATCGCTCCGAGATACCTGCAACCTCGAGCCCGTGCAGTTTCGCGCTACGCTATGAGATGGCCCGATGGTTCGCTTAGATTCCTCGTGAAAGTGACACCCGGCCCAGGTTAGGCTCGCTCATTGAGCAAGTCATTCCGGGACACCGGAGGATTCGATGGAACTTGATTCTCGTGACATCGCGTGGGAGTGGGCAATGTCAAAGGGTTGGGCTTTCCAAATCGTCGCTTCAACAATCACGGTCAGGGATGGCAGCAACTACGTCATGGCAGAAATGGACTTCTGCCCCACCCGACAGGCGCCGCTTCGCACCACTTCGGCTCTAGCAGACCTCGAGAAAAGCACACTCCATGTCGCGGTTGCATTTTCCGGGCTGACTTCGACCGCGATGCGCTGGTGGCTCAAGAGGCAGGCTCAAGAGCGCATGCAATAGACCCGGCGCCCGCGTCCTTCAACATCTGCTTCAGCTCGTCCAGCACGCGCCTTCGCTCGCGCCCGAGCAGGCGCGCAGGCCGAGCGGGCGAGGCGCGCGAAAAGGTTTGCGCGAACGAACGTCACCGCTCATCGCGCTGCCGGCGAAGCGCTTCGCGCGCGGTGAGAGGGCGTCGCCCCGAGCCGCGCGTTCGCGAGGACCAGGCGGATGACGAGGCCCGGCACGCGCTCGAAGTGCCGGACGTTTCCGGTCACGAGCTCGAGGTCGTGGCGGACTGCGGTCGCGGCGATCTGGAGGTCTGCGTCCGCGAGGGGCTGGCCGCCCTTCTTCAGTCCCGCCTCGATCTCGCCGTAGACGCGCGCGACGGCCACGTCGAACGGGAGAACCGTGACGTTCGGCAGGACACGTTTCTCGATGTTCTCGAGATGAAACCTGGCACGCTCGGACCGGAACTCCCCCTACTTGTTTTTGGGCCCAGTGGATTACGTGAGTCACGTGGGCGAGAGGCCGATGGGAATCATGTGGAAGCTCCGCCGCCCGATGCCTGCCGACTTCTATCGCGAGGCGAAGGTAGCGGCGGGCTGACCTCGACGAAGCCCAAGCGGTCCGAGGGTCGAAGTCGGGTCTGACCCCGCAGTCGTCTTGGAGGTAGAATGGAGGAGTTTGGGAGGAACGATGGCTACCCTCAACGTCAAGAATTTCCCCGACGATCTTTACGCCAAGCTGAAGAAGCGTGCGAAGCAGGAGGGGCGGTCGGTTTCATCGGAAGTCACCCAGCTCTTGGACCGGGATTTGAATCGCCCCAGAAGGTACACGGTGGAAGATCTCAAGACCCTCGCAGGACCATGGAAGGGCGTCGACATCGTGAAGTGGATTGATCGCGAGCGCGACTCCTGGTGAGTGCGTCGCGACTGGTCGCGTTCGATACTCCGGTCTGGGTCGCTTTTATCGAGCAGAGGTCCGCATTTCTCCCGGCGGTTCGGCCCCTGTTTGACGACCTCGCCGCGGGGCGGCTGAGGGTAGTGACCTCGGCGCTTGGGCTCGCCGAGCTCCTTACCGGCGCACTCCGCCAAGGCGATGAGCTCCTCGCCAAGCGCGTTGAGGATGTCCTGACCGGTCTTCAGGGATCGGCTATTGTTCCGGTCACGATCGAGGTCGCGCGCATATCAGCCCGCATCCGCGTGCAGTACGGGTTGCGCACACCTGACTCCGTCCACATCGCAAGTGCGATTGCAGCGGAGGCGACCGAGTTCGTGACGATGGATCGCCGGCTCGCACGCGTCCAAGAGATCGAGGTTCGCGTTCTCAGGGCCGCTTCGAAGGCGCCTTCGAGGGTCTCGAGGCGCTGAAAACTGCGGACCGGAACTCCCCCTACGTGTTCCTCGGCCCAGTGGATTACGTGAGTCACGTGGGCGAGAGGCCCATGGGAATCATGTGGAAGCTCCGCTGCCCGATGCCAGCCGACTTCTATCGCGAGGCGAAGGTAGCGGCGGGCTGACCTCGACGGGTTCGTTGAATCAAGCGGCGTCTGTCACGCCCCGGGCTGCACGAGCGGGAGACCGGCCTTGCGGGCGGCGTCCCGCTGGCGGTCGTCGTACGTGACGAAGGCGAGAAGGTCCGCTCCCAGGGATACCGCCGAGGCGATGTGGATTGCGTCCAACGTCCGGAGTTCCGCCGGCGCGAGTCGCGCCGCCTTCTCGAGTGTGTCCTGGTCCACCGCCAGCAATGCGACGCCGTCCAGGACGAGCCGCGCGCGATCCGAGAGGTCGCGTCTTGGCGAGAGGCGAGAGACGGCCCGCCGCACCTCCGTTACTGCGAGGGCCGACGTGACGGCCGCGGGATGCGCGGCCACCCATGCGCGCAAGAGCTCGCTCTCGGCCTCGCGCACGACGAGCTTCACCAGTGCCGACGAATCGAGATAGACGAGCTCGGCCTTCACCGCTCGTCGCGCTGCCGGCGGAGTGCTTCGCTCGCCGTCAGGCTTCCCCGCGCCGCGCGCGGAGGGGGCAGCTCGGCGAGCTCCAGCCTCGGTGGCGCCGCGCGGCCGGACGAGACGAGCCGTTCCAGGGCGCTGCCATGCCCCGGTAGCGGCGTGAGCAGCGCGACCGGCCGCCCGCGCTCGAGGACTTTCAGCGTCCGCCCGGCCTTGACGAGGCGCAGATGGACACTCAGGTTCTGCCGAAGATCGCGCACGTTCACGCGGTCATCCATGACGCACATGGTAGCACAATGGCGAGCGCGCACGACCGATAGCCCGGCCGAAGCTACTTCTTCCTTAGCTCCATCAGCACCTGCTTCGCCACGGCCTTGAGCGTGTCGAAGACGCCCATCCCGTTCGGAGCGCTGGCCTCGAACGTGGGCTCGCCCTTGAAGTTGAGCTGCCTGTAGAGGTCGTCTGCGGGCATCGCCGTGGGCAGGTCGCGCTTGTTGAGCTGAAGCACGTACGGAATCGCCTGCAGGTCGAAGCCGTGGTCGATCAGGTTCTTCTCGAGGTTCTGGAGCGACTCCACGTTCGCGTCCAGGCGCGCCTCCTGCGAGTCGGCCACGAACACGATGCCGTCGACGCCCTTCAGGATCAGCTTGCGGCTCGCGTCGTAGAAGACCTGCCCGGGCACGGTGTAGAGGTGGAAGCGCGTCTTGAAGCCGCGCACGGTGCCGAGGTCGAGCGGCAGGAAGTCGAAGAAGAGCGTCCGGTCGGTCTCCGTGGCGAGCGAGATGAGCTTGCCCTTGGCCGCCGGATTCGTGCGGTCGTAGATGTACTGGAGGTTCGTGGTCTTCCCGCAGAGACCCGGACCGTAATACACGATCTTGCAGTTGATCTCGCGGGCGGCGTAGTTGATGAACGTCATGGCGGCTATTCGCGGAAGAGGCTGTCGATGTCTTCGTCGGTGATCTCGGCGAACGGCGAGTCGTAGCCCTCCTGGCGCCGTGACTTCTCGCTCTCGACCTTCTTCTGGATCGTTTCGAAGATGCGCTCGAGCTCGCCGTTCGCCTTGCGCACCCGGAGGCGCACGAGGCCGAGGGACGAGCGCTCGTCGAAGATGACGACGAGGATGACGCGCTGCCCGACGATCGAGATGTAGACGTTGTCGCGCTCGCCCTCGTGGAAGAGCACCGGGAATTCCTTCTCCCCGATGAGCCGCGCGAGGCCGTCCGTCGCGGCCACGTTGCCGGCCGTGAGCGACGCGAGCGACGTCGTGTCGAGGGATTCCATCTCGCCCTGGGCGGCGATCTGCTGCCCGTTCTTGTCGACGATGAAGACGACCTTCGCCTGCGCGTCCGCCTTCAGACGTCCGATGACGTCCTTGATCTGGTGAAACTCCTCGTCAAAGAGAATGAAATCGGACATGCGCCTTTGAGGCCAAGTCTACCCGATCAGATCTCCCGGCGACCCGAAAGCGACCTCGAGAGGGTGACCTCGTCCGCGAACTCGAGCGCGGCGCCCACGGGAAGGCCCAGCGCGAGGCGCGTCACCCGCACGCCGAGCGGCTTGAGCCGGCGGGCGAGATAGAGCGCCGTGGACTCCCCTTCCACGTTCGGATTCGTCGCGAGGAGGACCTCCTCGACCGCTTCCCCTTCGGCGGGACGCTCGACGCGCGCGATGAGATCGGCGACGTGGAGGTCGTCCGGCCCGATGCCGCGGAGCGGCGCGAGCACCCCGGCGAGCACGTGATAGCGGCCGCGGAACTCGTGGGTGCGCTCGAGCACGTAAACGTCCGCGGCATCCTCCACGACGGCGAGGAGCCGCCGGTCGCGCGTCGGATCCGAGCAGATGCCGCAGGGATCGCACTCGGTGAGAGCGTGGCAGATCGAGCACGACAGGGTGCGCTCCCGCGCCTCGGCGACGGCCGCCGTGAGGGCCCCGGCCTCGTGCTCCGGGGCCGCGAGGAGGTAGTACGCGAGCCGGCGCGCGCTCTTCGGTCCGACGCCCGGCAGCCTCTCGAGAGCCGCGACGAGGCGGTCGAACGCCGGCAGCGCGGCCATCCGTCAGCGGCCCTTCGCCCGATCGGGGCCGCCGTCGCGCTTCACGTCCGCAATCTCGCCGCCGAACAGATCCATCATCCTCTTGACGCGTTCGTCGGCCGCGACTTTCATCTTCAGGTGATCCTTTTCGAGGGTCTTCGGATCCGCGTTCGCCGCGGCCGCCGTGAGATCGCCGGCGGGCGGGGACACGCTTTCGACGGCCACCTGCGCGCCCCGCCCGAGAACGGCGACGGCGGCCTCTTCGAGCACCTTCGCCATCGCGGGCTCGGCGAGACGCTTTTCCGTGACGACGCTCGGCGGATCGATCGAGATCCGCACGGTCTTCCCCTCGAGCCGGATCAGCGAGTCTTCGAGAACGGCCCCGAGCTGTGAATGCTTCTTCTCGACGGCGGCGCGGAACGCGCCCGCGGGGTCGGGGGTCTCCACCGGGTCGGCAATGATCTCCAGCGGCGTCAGGCCGACGAAGCGGGGAACGTCGGAAGAGGAGGAAGTTTCTGCTTCGGACCGCGTGCCGTGGCCGTGGTGCGACTCGAGCAATGTTTCGACAGGGGAGGCGGCGGAAGATTTCTTAGAAGGGGAAGAAGGGACCGGGGCCGCGGGCGCGGGTGCGTTGTCGCGCGCGAGTTGGGTTCGGCGCGCTGGCGCCGGCTCACTCACTTTCGAAGAAAATCCCCCGGTCCCCGTCCGACCGGCAAGAATTTCTTCTATCGGTATCAATCTCGGCAGCTCCGCGAGCCGCAGGAGCAGCACCTCGAGGGCGAGCGAGGGCACGTCCGAGCGGCGGAGCGTGCCGTCGGATTCGGACAGGAGAGCGAGCAGCCGGAGCAGCGTGGCGTACGGCGTCGTCCGCGCGAACTCGCGGATGCGGCCGGCGCCCTCCTCGGAGAGGCCCGTGGGCGGCGGCGCCTTCGGGTCGGCCGCGAGGCGCACGGCGCCGCGCACGAGGGCGGTGAAATCGTGAAGCGTGGCGCGGGGTTCCGCCCCGGCGGCCTCCAGCTCGGCGCAGCCCTTGAACACGGCGACGCGATCCGAGGCCAGGACCGCGCCGAGAAGCGTGACGAGAGCGGTGCGGTCCGGCGCGCCGAGGAGCGCCGCGACGTCCGCAGACGTCACGCCGCTTCCGGAGCGCGCGGCGGCCTGGTCGAAGAGCGAGAGGCCGTCGCGGAGACTCCCCGTGGCGGCCGCGGCGAGAGCGGCGAGGGCGGCGCGCTCGACGACGGGCTTCTTTCCCTTCGTTTCGCCTCCCTCGTCCACGATGTCGAACCCTTCGCGCCCGGCGATGTCGGCGAGGCGGCCCGCGACCTCGTCGTCCGTGAGGCGGCGGAAGTCGAAGCGCTGGCAGCGCGACAGAATCGTCGCGGGAATCTTGTGCCTCTCGGTCGTCGCGAGAATGAAGACGGCGTGAGACGGCGGCTCCTCGAGGGTCTTCAGCAGCGCCTGAAACGCGGCCGACGAGATCGCGTGGACCTCGTCGATGATGAAGACCTTCCGGCGGTCGCGCGACGGAGCATAGGAGACGATCTCGATGAGGTCGCGCGCCTGATCGACCTTGCCGTGCGTGGCGCCGTCGATCTCGAGCGTGTCGAGAGACCGGCCTTCGAGGACTTCCATGCACGACGCGCACGTCCCGCACGGCGTCGCGGTGGGGTGGTCCGACGTGTTGCAGTTGATGGCCGCGGCAAGGAGGCGCGCCGTCGTGGTCTTGCCGACGCCGCGCGGCCCCGAGAAGAGGTACGCGTGCGCCAGCCGGTCGGCCGTGACGGCGTTCGTCAGGGCGCGGACGATCTCTTCCTGCCCGACGACGTCCTGGAACGTGCGCGGCCGCCACTTGCGTGCGAGAGGGACGTAGGCCGGGGAGTCGCTCACGGTCCCTGACTGTACTCGAAAAAAAGGGCCCCGAGCCCCCCGATGAGTCCGGGCGATCCGCGGCGCTCGGGCCTTACTCCTGAGTGCTGCTTCCTTCCGGATCTGACACGGTTCGGAGGGGACCGTCGCGCGGGACCCGAACTCATCCGGGGGCCCGGGGGGTCGCGATTCTAGCAGCCGGACTCGACTTGTGTCCGGCCGCTCTCGACGGTAAAAGGGGTGGGCGTGACTGCACCTCCGCTCCGCGTCGTCTTCATCTGGCATTTCCATCAGCCGTGGTACCCGACGTTCGACGGCGCACCGCCGGATCTCCCGTGGGTGCGCCTCCACGCGCTGAAGGACTACTACGACCTCCCCGGGCTCCTGTCCGAGGAGCCCCGCATCCACCATACGGCGAACCTCGTGCCTGCTCTGCTCGACCAGATCGACCTGCTCGCGCGGGGCGGCTCCGACGCTTTTCTCGAGATCGCCCGCACGCCCGCGACGGAATGGGACGCGGCCGCCGTCCGGTTCGCGCGCGCGAACTTCTTCTCGGTCCATCCGCGCATCCTCGAGCGCCATCCGCGGCTGGCCGACCTCAAGGGCCGGGTGGAGGCCCGTGAAGATCTCGGAGCGTCCGACCTCACGGATCTCGTCGTGCTCTTCCACCTCGCCTGGTCCGGGCCGACTCTCCTGAAAGACCCTCTCCTCGTCCATCTCCGGAAGCGCGGAAAAGGCTTCACGGAATCCGAGAAGAACGCCCTCCTCGACCACCAGGCCGCCTTCCTCGGCAAGGTGATTCCCGCGTGGAAGAGCGCCTTCGAGTCGGGGATCGTCGAGGCCGCGACGAGTCCCTACCACCATCCGATCCTGCCGCTGCTTCTGGACTCGAGCGCGGGCCGCGAGGCGCGTCCCGACCTGCCCGTTCCGGTACCGCGTTTCTCCCACCCCGACGACGCCCGTTCGCAGCTCTTCCTCGGGCTCGCGACGTTCGAGAAACACTTCGGCTTCCGCCCGCGCGGCATGTGGCCGCCGGAGGGGGCGCTCTCGGAAGGCACGCTCGCGCTCCTCGGAGAGTCCGGGGTCTCCTGGGCCGCGTCGGACGAAGCCGTCCTCCTGCAGTCCCTGCCGGCCGGCCTGCGCTTCGGCGAGGGTGATCGCGCGCGCACCGTGTTCCGGCCGTGGCGTCTCTCGGGCGTCCCGTCGCCGGACATCTTCTTCCGCGATCGCGTTCTGTCGGACCGGATCGGCTTTTCGTACGCGACGTGGAATCCGGCCGACGCCGCCGCCGACTTCGTGGCGCGCCTGCTTTCGATCCGTGCCGCCGCGCCCGAGGCCGAGCTCGTCGTGCCCGTGATCCTCGACGGCGAGAACGCCTGGGAGTCCTACCCCGACAACGGCGCCCCGTTCCTGCGCGCGCTCGCCTCGGCGCTCGTCGCGCAAAACGGGTTCGAAGTCGTCACGCCGACCGAAGCGCTCGCACGCCTGTCCGTGCCGCCCGGGCACCTCGACCGCGTCGTCGCGGGCTCGTGGGTGGAGGGAACGCTCGCGACATGGGTCGGCGCGGCGCCGAAAAACAAGGCGTGGAGCCTGCTCCACGACGCGCGCGAGGCGCTCGGCGGCGAGATCGCGGCCGCGCCCCTCGTCTCTCCCGCGGACGTGCTCGCGGGCGACGCGTCGCCCGCGACCGCCAAGGCCGCGCTGTTCGCGGCGGAAGCTTCCGACTGGTTCTGGTGGTTCGGCGACGACCACTCGTCCGATCATGACGCCGTCTTCGACGCCCTGTTCCGCCGCCACCTCGCGGACGCCTACCGCGCTCTGTCGCGCCCGGTGCCGCCCGCGCTCCTCGAGCCCGTCGACCCGCTGAATGCGCCCGTCGTGGAGCTTCCCCGCGCGGCGCTCTGGCCGGCGGTGGATGGCCTCGCGGCCGAATCCGACTGGGCGGGCGCCGGCTGCGTGAGGGGCGGGAGCCGCGGAACGATGCATCGCGGCGCGGGCCTCGTGAAGCAGCTCCTCTTCGGCGCGTCCGCGGCGGGCGACACGCTCTTTCTCCGGCTGGATCCCGAGGGAGACGCGTCGACGTTTCACGGGCAGACGCTGCGCGTCGAGATCCTGCCCTCGGGCGACGGCAATGCTCCCGCCGTGACGGACCTCAGCCTTTCGCCCGGCGTGACGGGCGACGGCACGTTCCGGGTGGGCCTGAACCGCGTGCTCGAGGTGCGGCTTCCCTGCTCCCCCGGCGCGCGCGCCGTGCTCGCATTTCGGATCGCGGTTCTCGACGTCTCGGGCCGCATGCTCGAGGCGATCCCGGAGGACGGGTGGGTGCGTTTCCGTCCGCCCGGACCCGCGTCTTCCCCGGGAAGCGCCCGAAAAGCCGCGCAGACACCGGCGTAGAATCGCGCCCCTTCCATGAGGCGCCCCCCGACGACTCTCGTCCTCGTGCTGCACGGCCACATTCCGGACGTGCTCGGGCACGGGACATGGCCGCACGGCGCGAACTGGCTCTACGAGGCGGCCGCCGAGTCGTACCTGCCCTTCCTCGTCGCGGTCGAGCGTCTTCTCGCGGCCGGGATTCCCGTCAGGGCCACGGTCGGAATGACGCCCGTCCTGTGCGAGCAGCTCCAGGACCCGCGCTTCGCCCCGGGATTCGACGCGTATCTCGCGCAGCGCGCGCGTGCGGCCCGCGAGGACGAGGAGCGGCTCCTGGCGGCGGGCGACACGCACGCCGCGTCTCTGGCCGCCTCCTGGTCCGCGTTCTACGCCGGACATCGCGCGGACTTCGCGCGCCGGGAAACCGGCCTCATCCCGGCCTTTCGCCGCCTCGCCGACGGCGGCGCCCTCGAGATGATCGCGTCCGCCGCGACGCACGGCTTCCTGCCGCTCCTCCCGAACGATCGCGCGATCGACCGGCAGCTCGACGCCGGGCTCGCGGCGCATCGGCGGCATTTCGGGCGCAACGCGCGCGGCATCTGGTTGCCGGAATGCGCGTACCGGCCGGCCGGCCCGTGGACCTCCCCCGCGGACGGGCACGTCGAGACCCGGTGCGGACTCGAAGACTTCCTCGCCGCCCGGGGCCTCAAGTACTTCTTCGTGGAGACGCACCTCGTCACCGGCGGCCGGCACGTGCCCGCCTACGGCGGCCAGGTGGATCTGCCCCCGCGCAGCGCGACGCCATACCGCATCCACTCCGTGCGCGCGTCGGAGGGGGCGCGCGTCGGCGTCTTCGCGCGCGATCCGCTCTCGTCGCAGCAGGTCTGGTCCGGGAAGATCGGCTATCCCGGCGACGGGCGTTACCTGGAATTTCACAAGAAGCGCGCCCCGAGCGGCCACCGCTACTGGCGCGTCACGGACTCGAAGATCGATCTCGGCGACAAGCTCCCCTACGAGCGCGCGGCCGTCGCCGCCGCCCTCGCGTCACACGCGGAGCACTTCGTGAGGCTCCTCGAGAGCGCGCCGACCCAACCGGGCGGCGACGCCCCCGTCGTCGTCGCCATGTTCGACTTCGAGCTCTTCGGCCACTGGTGGTTCGAGGGCGTGGACTTTCTCGAAGCCGTCTTCACACGACTCGCGGGCAGCGACAAGGTCGTGCCGCGCACGGCGTCCGAGGCGCTCGCCGCCTCGCCCGCTCCCGACGTCCTCGCGCTTTCGCCCGGCACCTGGGGCCGGGGCGGCGACTTCCAGGTCTGGTGGAACGAGCACACGATCGCCTACTGGAAGGAAGTGGAAGCCGTCGAGCGCGCGCTCGAGACGTTCGAGGAGCGCCGCGCGGCGATCCCGATCTCGCTCTTCGCGGCGCTCGAGCAGCAAGCGCTGCTCCTCCAGTCGTCCGACTGGCCGTTCCTCATCGACAACGAGGTCTCGAGGGACTACGCCGAGACCCGGATTCGGGAGCACGTCGGCGATTTCTGGCGCCTCGCGCGCATGGCCGATTCGGGTCTCGTGGACGACGCGGCGTTCGCGGCGATCGCCGCGCGGGACCGCCTCTTCGAGGCCGAGCTCGCGCCGCACTGAGGACGCTCAGCGCTGGAACGCGTACGCGACCTTCAGGAAGAACTGCCGGTCCGCCTTCTCGAGGCGGTTGTCCTCGGTGAGGGTCCGGTTGTCTCCGTAGCCCGCGAACAGAACGGTCTGCCAGTTCAGCTTGTACGCGAAGAGAAGCGAAGCGGCGAACGAGCCGTCCCGTTCCTGAACCGGGCTCGCGTACAGCGACGGGTCCCGTTTCATCAGGACGTACTGGCCGATGAGCCGCAGGTACGAGTGGGCGGTGAACGTGTAGGTGGCCTTGAGGCGCTCGATTTGCGCGGTGAAGAGGCGCCTCTCGTCGCCTCCCTCGGGGGGTTTCACGTTCAGCCATCGGACGTCGCCGTCGAACTGCAATTCGAGATGATTCGTGGGGCGGACGTTCGCGGAGGCGGTGAGCCGGCCGCCGTGGCCGGGGCGCGCCCCGACGAAGTCGACCTCCTCTCCGAGGAATCCGTCGAGGGAGATCTGCGAGAGAAAGCGCGTGGGACTGAACTGCAGGGTATAGAGAAGCTGCGTGCGGGGGATCGTGACGAGAGAGGCGCGCACGCGATCGAACGCGACCCGGATCCGCGTGAACGAGCTCCAGACGCCGTCCATCCCGAAACCGGGCGAGACCTGCCGGAAGATCAGCGGGCCTTCCGTCTCCGCCTGGTAGTCGGCGATCAGATAGGCCCGGAAACGGTTGATCGGGAAGTTCTTCGGCCGGATCGTGTACCCCGTCTCGAAATAGCCCTCCCGGAACCCCACCTGCGGGACGAATCCGTCGTCCGCACGAAACTCCTTGCCGAAGTCCTTGTACTCGCCCAGGACGTCGAAAACCGCGTCGCTGTGGGAGAACCACACGTCCGCCGCGTGCCCGGTCAGCTTTCGCCCGTCCCACTCCGCGGCGAGCTCGGGCCGGTTCGGCGTCTCCGAGGCGCTCAGGAGGAGCTGTCCCCGGAGCGTGTCGCGCGGCGTCGGGCGCCACTGGAAGTCCGGGCCGATGACCCGGTTGTACCCGCCGCCCGCGACTTCGCGGTCGGCGACGAGAAGGCTCGCGAAGGAGCCGCCGAACTCGTGCCTGACGCGGCCGACCGCCACGAACGACTTGAAGTTCTGGTCGGCGAAATCGGAGCCGTTCGGGCCCGGGAGGATGACGCTCCCTCCCCCCCTGTCCT
Organism: Thermoanaerobaculia bacterium; assembly: GCA_963809425.1. GTDB lineage: Bacteria > Acidobacteriota > Thermoanaerobaculia > UBA5066 > UBA5066 > Fen-183. The sequence continues at coordinate 107,038 of CAWEJK010000012.1, read as the reverse complement.
CGGTCACGAGCGCCGTGTACGAGGTGCCCCCGGCCTTGCCCGTGACCCGCGCGCCCCAGCTCGGCTCGGTGATGGTGCGGGTGTACACGGCCTGGATCGGTGTCGCGAAGAGATCGATTCCCTCCAGGAAGAAAGGCCGCTTCTCGGAGTAGAAGAGGGCGAAGCGCTGATTGACCGAGAGCTGCGCGACGTCCGATTCCACCTGGGAGAAGTCGGGGTTGATCGTGCCGTCGATCGCCGTGACCGCGTTCGGCGTCCACTTCACGTCGAGCCCGCCGTCCAGCTTGACGGGCCGGTTGACGAGCGCGCTGCCCGGTCCGTCCCGCGGCACGCCGTCCTCCTTCGCGGTGCCGTAGGGCGCGACGACGAGATTGCCTCCCTTGGGAAGCCCCTGAAGCCCCGCGAGGGGGTTCGCGTGGCAGATGAAGCAGCTCTCGTCCCGCGGCAGCTTCGCCGAGAACATCTGGTACCTGAAGTCACGCGGGTAGTTGCGGTAGAGAAGGACGTTCCACTTCTGGACGTCCGCCTTCGGATAACGAAGCGAGGAGAACGGGATGCGGATTTCGAGCTGCCAGCCGTCGTTCGTGATCTTTCCCGCGGCCTCCCAGTGGTAGTCCGGCGACGAGTCTTCGCCGCTGCTGTCGTCCGTCACGGCGTCGTACTGGATGCCGCGCGGAGTCGCGAGAAAGAGAATGGCGTTCTTCGCCTCCCCTTTCGTGTCGAGGATGAGCCCGCCGTAGTCGGTGGAGGAGCCCGAAACATTGTCCCGGTCCGCGAAGGGCGCGCGGATCTTCGACGGGTCGGGGTCCGCGAAGCTGAAGCCGGCGTAGAGGAACCTGTCGTCGTAGGCCAGGTACGCGACGTTCTTCAGCCTGGCCGGGAGGTTGTCGCCCGGGTTCGTCTCGTACCAGGTGTCGACGCGCGTCGCGCCCTGCCAGCCGGCGTCGTCGAGATCTCCGTCGACCACGATCGGTCCGCTCGCTCGGGCAATGCGAATTTCGGCGCCCTTCGCCGGTTCGCTGCCGGCGGCGCGCCCGGCGCGGAGCGCGAGAAAAAGCGAGACGACGACGATCCCGCGCGTCCGATCCACGAGCACGATGTCCGTAGTACGCAGGACTTCAGGAGAGGTTCCGCCGAGAGATCCGACGAATGGCGGTGAGGGTGGGATTCGAACCCACGTTACCCTTTCGGGTAAAACGGTTTTCGAGACCGTCCTGATCAACCACTCCAGCACCTCACCGCAGCCGACCGGAGCGGCGGATTATAGGGGCAACTACTTCAGAAAGCTCGCGGTGACCTTCATCTTCACCGCGTTCGGCCAGTCCACGGTGCGGAGCTTCATCGGGAAACTCAGCGTGTCGCTCGTCTGGCCCTTGTCCAAAGTGCCCGTCCGACCGGCGTCCGCGACGACGTTCCCCGCGGCGTCGAGCAGCACGGCGCGAAGGCGCACGCGGTGGTCGACCCAGTCGCTGTTCGCGTAGCGGAAGCGCACGAGAAGGAACGTGAGGTCCTTGGGATCGTGGTCTTTCGCCGCCTGGACCGCCTTGTCGCCCGGGTCGTTCTGGGTCTCGACGTCCACGAGAACGCATTTTTCCCACGTCATGTCGAGGGGAATGCGGGTCGTGCGCGGCACGTCGATCGCCTTCTCGAGGAGCGGTCCGCCGGCGGCGAGCGCGATCGGCGCGGCGAGACAGGCCGAAACGGCCAGAACGAGACCAGGAAGCACGTTCTTCATCGGACATACCCCTTTTCCGGCACCGCGGGCGGGCACCACACGAGGGAGTGCGAAATGCGTGCCCGATCTTTTCTGCCGAGGCGGAGATGGCGGACAGGGTGGGATTCGAACCCACGGTAACCTTTCAGCTACACACGGCTTCCAACCGTGCTCCTTAAACCACTCGGACACCTGTCCGCGAGCGGCAGAACGCGGAGGTTGCCCCGAACGGGCCGGGGCGTCAAGCCGGCGTCGTCGAGATGTCGTAACTCCATGAAAGTGTCCCCTCGATAACTCGATAGAAGTGTCCCCTCGTGGAAGAGAGGGGGCGCGATGGAGGAGATCGTGGGGCTGAGCGTGAGGGAGCGGGCGCGGTTTGTGGAGCTCGAGCAGGTGAAGGCGAAGCGGCAGACGATGGCGGCCGCAGCGGAGCGACTGGGGATCAGCGGGCGGCAGGGCAAAAGGATCTGGAAGAGGTACCGGGACACTGGAGCCAAGGGACTTGTTCATCGGGCCCGCGGGCGGCCGTCGAATCGGACGATCGAGGTGGAGACCAGGAGGAATGTGCTCGAGGTCTGTCGAGACAGGCTCGAAGGGTTTGGGCCGACACTGGCAGCCGAGAAACTCCTGGAGATCGGACTGAAGGTCGATCACGAGACGCTGCGGCGGTGGCTGATGGTCGAAGGGATGTGGAAGAGGAAGAAAAAGCGCGGACCTCACCGCAAGTGGAGGCCGCCGAAGGAGCACTTCGGCGAGCTCGTGCAGATGGACGGGAGCCCCCACGACTGGCTCGAAACGGGTGAGAAGCCGTGTCTTCTGGACATGGTCGACGACGCCACGGCCAGGATGGGGGCCGAGTTCTTCGAGCAGGAGACGACCGCGGGGGCCATGAGAGTGCTGTGGCAGTGGATCAAGCAGTACGGCATTCCGCGGGCGCTATACACGGACCACAAGAATGTCTACGTGGCCGATCGCGAGCCGACGGAGGAAGAGCAGCTCGAAGGCCGCCCTGCGCTGTCGGCCTTCGGGACGGCTTGCCACAAACTCTCAATTCAGATCGTTCCGGCGGCAAGCCCCCAGGCCAAGGGCAGGATCGAAAGGCGGCACGGGGTCCTCCAGGACCGGCTCGTCAAGGAGATGCGGCTGCGGGGGATCAAGGATCTGGGCGCGGCCAACGCGTTTCTGAGCGGAGGATTCATCGAGACGATCAATGAGAAGTTCTCTCACAGTGCGGCGAGCCGGGTCGACTATCACCGCCCCGTTCCGAAGGGTCTCAGGCTCGAGGACGTTTTCGTCTTCGAAGAGAAGCGCGTCGTGCAGAACGACTGGACAGTCGGCTGGGACAGCCTTTGGTTTCAGATCACCGGGTCCCGGGGGCAGATGCCGCGCCGGCGCGAGAAGATCGTTGTCCGCAGGCGTCTGGATGGATCTCGGGCGCTGCTTTACCGTGGTCGAGTTCTGGAATTCCACGAGATTCAACAGCGGCCGCCTCGCAAGGCGCCGTTGATCAAGCCGGCGGCTGTCGTAACCTCTCGCGCCGCAAGCACGCCTTCCGACGACCATCCGTGGAGAAAACTGCGGTTTGGCGCGCCGGCTCGGACCTCACACGAGGGCCGCGAACCGGCCAGGCTTCGCTGAGCGCCTCCGTTTTCCACATTTCCACCGCGCGACGACTGCGGCTACTGCTGTGAATCTCTCCCCCACGACCGGGAAAAAGGGGACATTTCTAACGAGTTCCCGGAGGGGACACTTCTAAGGAGTCTTGACAGCCGGCGTCGTCGAGAGCGCGACGACGTCGCCGTCTCATGGGGCTTCAAGGCCAGAACGAGGCGAGGAACCCGATGACCCGAGGCAGCCCGCCGCCGGCCGAAGACTCGAGGTCGAGCGTTCCCCTCTGTCTGCTCTCCAGAGCGGATACCTCTTCCTCCATCCTCTGCTTCTCGCGCTTCTTCACACGGTCCCAGCCGCCTTTTTCGATGAAGTCCACGATCTTGGTCAGCTCTCCCCGATCCAGAAAGACGCCGTGCGGCCCGCACACGTCCACGATGACGCCCGATCCCCCTCCGTAGTTCGACCGGTTCATGAGCTTCCGGCACACGGGACAAGGCCGGTAGTGGAATCCGGGTTCGGGCGCGCCTCGCGCGGGCGCGTCGAACGCCCGCACACGCTCACGCGTGCCGGCGTCCTTCGCCACGGCGTCGAACGCCTCCAGCCCGAGAAAGAGACCTCCGCACCGGGCGCACTCGGAGAACCCGACGACCCCCGCGAGCCGAGAGACGAGCGCCTGGCGGCAGTCCGGGCAGCTCCCGCCGGCTGCCCGGAGCGCCTCGGCCGGAAGGAGCGCGCCGCACCTCACGCACCTCTCGGCGTCCCGCGGCGAGAGAGCGAAGCACGTCGTGCACCGGCGCGTGGCGAGAAGCGACCCGCAGTGGCCGCACGCCCGGTCGCCCTCGGTGGCCGCCGCGCCACACGATGGGCAGCGCAGAGCGGGCGCCTCTGGCGCGTCGAACGGCGCCTCAGCGCGGGGGGCGGGGTTTTTCGGCTCGTCGTTCACGGAAGAACTCCACGAGGATTCTGCCGCATTCCGCGGCGAGGACGCCCTTCGTGACGTCCACCCGGTGGTTGAGGCGGGAATGCCGAACGAGGTCGCCGCGAGAGCCGGCAAACCCTGCCTTCGGGTCGGTCGCGCCGTACACGAGGCGCGGAAGGCGCGCGAGCACCATCGCTCCGGCGCACATCGCACACGGTTCCAGCGTCACGTAGAGCGTGCAGCCCGAAAGCCGCCATGAGCCCAGCCGGCGCGCCGCCCGCCTGATGGCCACGATCTCGGCGTGCGCCGTCGGGTCGCCGTCCCTCTCCCGGGCGTTCCGTCCGCGCGCGATCACGACTCCGTCTCTCACGACAGCCGCTCCCACCGGAACGTCCCCGTGCGCGAGCGCACGGCGGGCCGAAGCGAGGGCATCGCGCATGTAGCGCTCGTCTGGAACGGAGGCAGGCTCGTTACCGGCGGTCTTCACCGGTCGGAGGTTACGGCACGGATGCGGTCCCAGGCGTCCTTTACGGCGTCCCGGTAGAGGCGCCAATCGTCGCCTATTGCCTCGCGCTCCTTTCGCCACTCGGCGGCGAGCTCGCTCTCGACGTCCTCGAAACTGCGGCGGACGTGCTCGGGTCGCCGCGCGCTCTCCCAGCCGAAGCGGTAAGCGGGCTCCCAATGCTCGAACGTCGATTCGGGCCGGTGATACGGGCGGAGCCGATACTGCTCTTGCCAGAATCGCGCTTCCTCCGTTGCATCGAACTCAGAAGCAAAGGTGTTTCCCGCGACGGCGCCGGCGGCCGCACCAACGGCTCCGCCGATCACGGCTCCGACCGGGCCGCCCATCGCGGCACCGGCCACGGCCCCGGCGGCGCCGGCCCCCAGCCCTCCGAAGGCCGTCGCGACCGGATGATTGGGCGGTATGACCTTTCTCTTTTCACTTCTTCCCATGGGAGCCTCCACCGGAACGTGCCGCAAGGCCCGTGCCGCCTCGAATTGCGGCATGCCGCTTGCGACACGCCGGACAGAATGCCGGGAGGAAGGCAACCATGACCCGCACGCCAACCGCCGCGATCTGTATCTCTCTTCTCCTCGCCGGCCCGCTCGCGACCGCACAGAAGCCGGACTGCTCGATCCGTCCCGCCCGCGGCACGGGCCAGGAGGACCTCCGCCGCCTCGCGAAAATCACTTCGAAGGACGCCGAGGCGCGGGCAATCGCCTCCGTCGCGCCGGACAAGGTGAACGCCGTCATGTCCTCGGAAGTCGAGGTCGTGAACGGCTGCCTCGCCTATCCGTTCGACCTGCGCTTCGCGAACAAGGGCGGTGTACAGGAGGTCATGGTCGATGCCGGCGACGGGAAGATCCTGACGTCCGAGTACGAGCCTCCGGCGGGCGGGGCGACGTCGGGCGCGGCGCCGGAAGCCCCGGCAACGGCCGCGCCGGCGACTCGCGTGGGAACGCCGCCCGCGGCCCTTCCCCCCGGCGTCGTCTCCGTGACGGATCCCGCCGCCGCCGCGGAGGAGGCTTCGATCCGGAAGGTGATCGACGCGGAGGAAGACGCGTGGAACCGGGGCGACGCGAAGGCGTTCGCGGCCCGCTTTCAGGAGGAGGGCTCTTTCACGGACGTCTTCGGCGCGGTTTCCCGCAGTCGCGCCGAGCTCGAGAAGCGCCAGGTCGAGTTCTTCACGTCCCTCTTCAAGGGCAGCCGGCTGGCCCTCAAGGTGCGAAGAGTCCGCTTCCTTCGTCCGGACGTCGCGATCGTGGAGATCGACACCGAAGTGTCCGGCTTCCGCAAGCTGCCTCCAGTCGTATACGTGGACGCGGAAAAGCTGCTCCGGACGAGGCTTCAACAGGTGATGGCGAAGACGGGGTCCGACTGGATGGTCGCCGCGTTCCACAACGTGGACGTCAAGACGCCGCCGGAGACTCTCGTCAACCCGGAAGACGACGGCCGAACCCGCCGACGGTAGAGAAGCTCGGCGCCTGACACCTGGCCCGCGCGCCGGTTTGCGGTCAGGGCAGCTGCGTAACGGACAGGATCTCGATCCAGTCGGGATCGGCCGCAGTAGCCGAGAACCGGCCCGGTGAGGGTTCTCCGATGATGATCCTCGTGTCCTTGAGATCGCCTTTCTTTTCGGGATAGCGCAGGGGCCGGAACGTGACCCGCGCAAGGGACACCGACTGTCGCTGGACATAGAACCAGTCCGAGCTTGGAAGCGCGCTCGTAGACATGTAGAAGATGAAGGGGTAGACGGTTTGACCCGCGGGGGCAGCCTGTGCCGTGCCTCCCTGGTGAGAAATCGAGATCTCCGAGAGGCCCGCGTTCTCGACGTTCAGCCGAAGCATGCTCCATTGCGGGTCGATCGGACCGGAGAGGTCGATGTAGCCAAGGGTCTTGTTGCACGCGGAAAGCACGAGCGCGAGCGAAACGGCGATGGCGAGGCGGAACGTCGGGCGCATGACATGGCCTCCTTCCTTTCGTCCTGGGAAGCGGACACCATCAACGTGCGCTCGTAGCGACGGGGAATCTCCAGGGTTCTTCAGGGATATTCTGGAAGTTCGCGTTCGCCCGTCGGAACGTACGGCTCGGCGCAGGGAACGCTCGACCGCGGGCAGGTGGCGACGCTCCTGCGCCGGCTCGGCCGGAAGGCGGCCTCGACCGCTACCTGCGTTTCATCGACGCGCAGAGTGGTCGAGAGGGGATATTGGTGCGCCCAGCAGGAGTCGAACCCGCAACCTTTTGATCCGTAGTCAAACGCTCTGATCCAGTTGAGCTATGGGCGCACGTGAGAACCACGCGGAAGGCGGACCTTAGCGGAACCCGCGTCCCGGCGCAAGTCCCTGCGTTCGATGGCTGTTAGCGGGCCTATCCCCGCGTCGCCTAAACTTCGTCCCCGCCCGCCCGTATATCCCCGGGAGCCATCGAGGAGGAAAAGCCGCATGACGGGTGCGATCTCTCTCAAGGGTGTCGTGAAGCGCTTCGGCAAGTTCGCGGCGATCGATCATCTCGACCTCGAGATCCCGCACGGCACCACGTTCGGCCTCCTCGGCCCGAACGGCGCCGGGAAGACGACGTCCATCCGCATGATCATGAACATCACGAAGCCGGACTCGGGCGAGATCCGCGTCCTCGGCGAGAAGATGAACGACAAGCTGCAGGAGCGCATCGGCTACCTGCCCGAGGAGCGCGGCCTCTACCGGAAGATGAAGGTCGTCGACCAGCTCCTCTTCTTCGCCGCGATCAAGGGCGTCGACAAGGACACGGCCATGAAGCGCCTCTCGCCGTGGATCGATTCGATGGACCTCCGCCCGTGGCTCCAGAAGAAGACCGAGGAGCTGTCGAAGGGCATGCAGCAGAAAGTGCAGTTCCTCGGCACGCTCGTGCACGACCCCGAAGTGCTCATCCTCGACGAGCCGTTTTCCGGCCTCGACCCGATGAACGTCATCCTCGTGAAGGACTTTCTCGGAGAGTTCAAGAGGCAGGGGAAGACCGTCATCTTCTCGACGCACGTCCTCGAGCAGGCCGAGAAGATGTGCGACAGCATCGCTCTCCTCTTTCGCGGCAGGAAGATCCTCGATGGCACGCTGAAAGACATCAAGCACGCGTACCGCGATCGCGTGCCGTTGCCGCCGCCCGTCGAACCCGAGCCGGAGCTCGAAAAGATCTTCATCAAGGCGGTTCAGGAATCGGGCCTCGAGGCCCCCTCCGCCGAGGAGCTCAAGTAATCATGAACGCCAAGCTCTTCGCCATCATCAGGCGCGAGTACCTCCAGCAGGTGCGCACGAAAGCGTTCTGGATCGCGACGTTCCTGATTCCCGGGCTCGGCCTGTCCCTCATCTTCATCCAGGTCGCCCTATCGCGGACGCTCGTCGCGAAGGGCCGCGTCGGCGTCGTCGACCTCTCCGGCCGCCTCTACGAGCCCCTCCTCGCCGAGTACCGCGCGCGGCCGGGGGACGACGAGGCCGGGAAGCCGAAGAAGACCGACGAGGCGAAGGCCCCGAACGTCGACGAGAAATCCGCCACGGAGAAGATGTCCGAGAGCCGCGGCAGGAAGATCACGACGAAGCTCGACCTCTTCAAGGTGGACGCGACGCCCGACACGCTCGCGGCCGTCCGGAAGACGCTCAACGAGGACGTCCAGAAAGAGCGCATCAAGGCCTACATCGTCCTGACGCCGAAGACGCTCGAGACGGGCGCAGCCGAGTGGCGCGCCCAGAGCGTGAAGGCCGAGGTCGTCATGCGCGAGCAGATCGCGAACCTGCTCTCGCGCGCCGCGACGAAGGAGAGGCTCAAGGACAAGGGCGTCGATCCGGCGGTGTACGAGGCCGCGCGCGTGCGCGTGGACCTCGAGGCCCACGAAGCGAAGGAGATCGAGAGCGGCGAGAGCGGCAAGAACGTGGGGTTCAACATCGCCGTTTCGGCCACGCTCTTCTTCCTGATCTACATCTCGATCTTCATGTACGGCGCGTACATCATGCGCGGCGTCCTCGAGGAGAAGAACAACCGCATCGTCGAGGTCATCGTCTCGTCCGTGCGCCCGACGACGCTCATGCTCGGAAAGATTCTCGGCATCGGCCTCGTGGGCCTCACGCAATACGGTGTCTGGGCCGCCCTCTCGCTCGCGATCACGCTGCCCGGCGCGGCCGCGGTCATGGGAATGTCGGAGGGAATCCCGCACATTCCGACGGGCACGATCGGGGCGTTCGTCCTGTTCTTCCTGCTCGGCTATTTCCTCTACGCGTCGCTCTACGCGGCGCTCTCCGCTCCCTTCAACACGGAGCAGGAGGCCCAGCAGTTCGTGATCATCCCCGGCATGATGCTCATCCTCACGTCCACGACGTGGTTCTTCGCGTTCAACCAGCCGAACGGCACGCTCGCGACGGCGCTGTCGTTCTTCCCGTTCACGGCGCCGCTCATGATGTTCATGCGCATCAGCGTGCAGACGCCGCCGGCCTGGCAGATCGGGGTCTCCGTCGCCATCCTCCTCGCCACGATCTGGGCGGTCGCGTGGTTCGCGGGCCGCGTCTATCGCGTGGGCATCCTGATGTACGGCAAGAAGCCCACGCTGCCCGAGATCTTCCGCTGGGCGTTTCAGGCGGACTGAAGCACCGGCATCTCCTCGCGCGTCGGAACCGGGACCATCGGGAGATAGGCCGGGTCCCAGATCATGGCGGCGACGGCCTTCGGGATCTCCGCGTCCGGGATCTGCCGCCCGACGCCCGAGTTCCGCGCCTCGGCCACGACATCCTCGGCGATGCGCGCGCTGATGCGCCGGATCTCGGTTGCGGACGGGAAGAGGCTTCCGGAGGCGAGATCCGAGGCTTTCACCTCGTCGGCGAGCCGCTGGGCGGCCACGGCAAACATCGCGTCGGTGACCTCCTTCGCCTCGGCCACGAGCGCCCCGAGTCCGACGCCGGGGAAGATGAAAACGTTGTTCCCCTGGCCGATCGTGATCATGCGGCCCTGATACGGCACCGGGTCGAACGGGCTTCCGGTCGCGATGAGCGCGCGTCCGTTCGTCCAGGCCACGATGTCCACCGGCTTCGCTTCGCTCTTGCTCGTCGGATTCGACATCGGGAAGATGACGGGGCGTTCGACGTGTTTCGCCATCTCCCTGATGATCGCCTCCGTGAACGTCCCCGGTTCGGCGGAGGTGCCGATCAGGACGGTGGGCTTCACCGCCCGGACGACGGCGAGGAGATCCCGCGGCGAGCCCTTCCCGAGGCCCATCTTCTCCGCGAGAGCCGCCGGCCACGCGAAGTCCCGCTTGTGGACGTCCTTGATCTCCACGTCGTCCACGACGAGGCCCTGGCTGTCGAGGTTCGCGATGGCTCGAATCAGATTCTCGCCCTCGAGGCCCGCGCGGCGGAACGTGTCGCGCAGCAGCCGGGCGATGCCGACCCCGGCGGCACCCGCTCCCAGGATGACGACGCGCTGGTCCTTGAAGGGAATCCCCGTCGCCCGGCAGCCGGCCATGATTCCGGCCGTCGCGACGGACGCGGTTCCCTGAATGTCGTCGTTGAAGCTCGTGATGACCTTCCGATAGCGGTCCAGCAGGCGGAAGGCGTTGACCTTCTTGAAGTCCTCCCATTGCAGAAGAGCTTTCGGAAAGCGCTTCTTCACGGCCTGGACGAATTCCTCGACGAACGAGTCGTACTCGGGCCCGCGCAGGCGTGGAAGGCGCCAGCCGAGATAGAGCTCGTCCTTCAGGAGTGATTCGTTGTCCGTGCCGACGTCGAGGCTGATGGGGAGCGTGTGCGACGGGTGGATGCCCGCAGCCGTCGTGTAGAGCGCGAGCTTTCCGATCGGAATTCCCATGCCTCCCGCACCCTGGTCGCCGAGACCGAGGATGCGTTCGTTGTCGGTGACGACGATGAGGCGGACGTCGTCGAACGGCGCGTTGCCGAGGACCTCGTAGATCCGGCCGCGGTGCGCGGGCGTGATCCAGAGGCCGCGAGCCCGCCGGAAGATGTGGCTGAACTCCTGGCACGCCCGGCCGACCGTGGGCGTATAGACGATCGGCAGGTACTCCTCTACGTGGTCGATCAGGAGGCGGTAGAACAGGTGCTCGTTCCGGTCCTGCAGCGCCGCAAGGCCGATGTATTTCTCGAGCGGCTCGGTCTTCCGCGAGATATTCGCGTAGACCCTGCGTTCCTGCTGTTCGATGGTGCTCACGGCGTTGGGCAGGAGCCCTTCCAGGCCGAAGTCCTTCCGTTCCTGCGCGTTGAAGGCCGTCCCCTTCGTGTACATGGGGTGCCGAAGCAGCCGCGTGCCGCGGTAGGGCACCTCGGAGGCAGTCGTGCCTTTGGATCCGTATCTGAGCGCAAAGGTTTCCATGTTCTCGATCCCCTTGGTTCTAACGTGGGGGTCCGCGCCACTCGCGGGCATGAGGCATTTGCCTCAGTGCCATTCCCGACCGGAGGAACTCGCGTCACTTCCGGGAAGCCCGCTCGAGGCCCGCGGTCCAGTTCGTCACGACCCCGAGCCGGAGTTCGGGGCTGACGGCCGGCTGCTGCCGGATCGCGACGAACTCGTCGCCGCTTCGTGTGACGTCGTATTTTCGGGCTTGGTCGTTCCGGCCGCCACCCGAGAGGAGAGAAGCCGAAAAGAGAACTCGAGGCGCTCCCGCCGCAGGCCCCGCTCCGGCTTTGAACTCCGCCGCGAGGAAGCGCTGCCGGTCGCGGAAGACGATCTCTCGTCCGCCCCGTGTCCAGACGGGCTCGATTCCGCCGTCCTGCGAGATCTTGAGCTTCGCACCGGCCTCCGGAAAGGAGCGGACGTAGACCTCGTTTCGGCCCGTCTCGTCGGAAACGTACGCCGCCCACCGCCCGTCGGGCGAGAGCGCTGCCGAGCACTCGCGCGCGGGGCTCTCGAACCACGGGCGCGCCGGACTCGAGCCGTCGAGCGGAACGATCCAGAGGTCGGCCGTCCCTCTCCGCCGCGTCCCGCCGCGGTCGGTGTCGTACGAGACGGCGTAGAGGAGGTATCGACCGTCAGGCGAGATGGAGTTCGGAAACTCCGCGTTCTCACCGTTCGTAGGCAGCGGCCGGATCGTCCCGCCGCCGTCGGCCGCGCGTGCGGCGGCGCGTGGGTCTCCCGACATCAGATACGAGAAGACGACCTCTCGCCCGTCCGGCGACCAGACGGGCGAGAAGAAACGCCCCGGCTCCGTGACGAGCGGCGACAGGATGCCGCGCTCCCGGTCGAAGACGTGGAGCTTGCACGACATGCCGATGCACTTCTGCAGGACGATCCGGCGGCCGTCGGGCGAGAAGGTCGGGAAGTCGTAATCCGCCGGAGCGAGTGGCAGGACGGTCTCCCGACCGGCGCGGTCGAGGAGAACGATCGACGAATTCATCTCCCCGGTGCGGGGCCCCGATACGTAAACGAGCGTCCCATCGCGTGTGACGTCGAAGCTCGCCGTGCCGGCCGAGCCGCCGACAGAGATCGGCTCCCGCATGGCGACGGGCGTCCCCTCGACCCGGAGAGACCGAAGGTCGAGGCGTACGGCGAAGACAGCGCCGCCGCGGACGAAGATGAGCCAGCCGGGCGGGACGAATCGCGCGAACGTGCTCCTCTCGATCAGAACCCGGCGCGTTCCGGACGGGAGCTCGACGACCGCGGCCTCGGCGCTCGGCATGTCCTGGAAGTCCTCGCCCCGGACGATCGTGACGAGGATGCCCCGGCTGCCCGGCAGCTCCTGCGGCCAGAGGAGCGCGTGTTCACCGCGAGCCGCGTCGAGCGAAACGAAGCGCTCGAGCGGGCCGCCGGCGGACGACACGCGATAGAGGCCGCTGTTGCTCGAGCGGGCCACGGCGATCGAGCCGTCAGCCATCCAGGTGGCCCCGTTGGAGACAGGAGGGAGCTCGAAGACCCCGGTCGGCTCGCCGCCCGTGAGCGCCACCTTCTTGAACTCTGTGACCGTGGTGAAACCGAGCCACTCGCCGTCGGGAGAGAAGAGCGGCGACATCCCCCCCTCCGTTCCCGGAATCGGCTCCGCCTCCCCGCCCGCGAGCCGCTTCCGGTAGAAGCCCCGGAAACCCTTTTCACCGCCGGCTCGGAAGACGACCGTCGCGCCGTCGGGCGAGATCGCGATGTTCGGCTGGTATCCGAACCGGATCTGGAGGCCCTCCGGCAGAGCAAGGACGGCCCCGACCGGCTGGCTCGGGGACAGCTCTCGGTCGCGTCCGACGAGCCTGAGGCCGGCGAGAACGAGGAGCGCTCCTGCCAGGAGACCCGCGAGTCCGTAGAGAAGAGGAGCGCGAAGCCGCACGAAAGGACCCGTCCCTTCGGCGGGCACGAACGCCGCCCGGGCCCCGCTTCCCTCCGCCCGGATCTCCTCGATCTCCAGACGCGCGTCGCCGATGTCGCGCAGGCGCCGCGCGGGGTCCTTCTGCAGGCAGCGCCGAAGCAGCGCGGCCAGGCGCGGCGAGACATTCGCCCCGAGCGCCGACCAGTCGGGCTCAACTGTCAGGACGGCCGCCATCGTGTCGGAGATCGTCTGGCCTCCGAACACCCTTCGCCCCGTCAGACATTCGTAGAGGAGGCAGCCGAAGGAGAAGACGTCTGTTCTCCTGTCGAGCGGCCTTCCGCGCGCCTGCTCGGGGCTCATGTAGGCGGCAGTCCCGAGGACGATGCCGGTCGCGGTCCGGCACGGCCGTCGAGCGTCGGGGATTGCGAGATCTCCGGCGACGACGGGTCGCTCTCGAAGGCCTTCGCGAGGCCGAAGTCGAGAAGCTTCACCTTGCCTTCGCTCGATACGGACGTACGTTCGCCGGCTTCAGATCCCGGTGGATGATCCCGGCTTCTCGTGCGCCGCCTCGAGAGCGTCCGCGACCTGCCGGCGATCGAGAGCGCCTCGTCGGCGGGAGAGCCCGCCCGCGAGCGTCTGCTCGAGCCCCTGGCCCTCGACGAGCTCCATGACGAGGAGATGCGCGGACGTCGTCCTCGAGCCCGAAGCGTCGCCGCGTTCGCGGGTTAGCGGCCGAGGCGGCGCGCCTCGCGCACGAAGCGGCCCTGCGCTCCGTTCGCGGCGAACGCGTCCGGCAGTGCCTTGATCGCCACCTCGCGCCGCAGCCTCGGATCGTTCGCGCGGCAGACTTCCCCCATCTCCGCCGCGCCCGAGAAGCGCGAGGATCTCGAAGGGACCGATGCGCGTGCCCGGCTCGAGTGACATCGGTGCTCCGCGAATGCTGCCTGTCGACGTCCGGGGAGATTGACCCCGAAGTATGCGCTTCGCGGCGGCCGTCTCGGTCCGGCTCGCGAGAGTCTCGCTAGATGCCGCGAGGACGGCCGAAGCTATAGCCTTCTTCGGCCGCGAGCGACATCTTCACGCCCTCCTTGACCTGTCTCTCACACCCCGGTCGCTCGTGGTAAACGTCGGTCGTTCGCCGTCCGATGCTCGGCCGGCGGAACCCCGGTGCGGCCCGATCTGGAATCTGCCGACTGTCGCTCTTCGCTCCCGACCCCCCGTAGAACCGTTGCGCGCGATGTCTCGCCGCCGTCCGTCCCACGCGTCCCTTGACATGGAAGTGCACCCAGGCCGGGTGGTCGCTCGCGGGGAGGTCGTGCGCCACGATGGGTGCCGTGCGCGGTCAGCACGAATGCGAGAGTGAGTCCCCGAGATGTCATGACCATGAAAGCCTCCCTGTACGTCGCGAGCTCCGGCGAAGTCTCCTCGCGGCGATGTCGGCGACGCGCCTGGCGGCGCCGACGACGTCGATCCGGTGAGCGTCTTCCTGTGATCCGCGTGCTCCTCAGTCGCGGGGAGGTCCCGCGCGAGCACCCCGCGGACACCGGAGCGGACTTTCGAGCTCCGCTTCCCGAACGGGCGTCCCTACGAAGACCGGACCTCCGCCGGAAACCGGATCACGGCGCGCTTCCCGATCGACGTCGTCGACGCGCAGATCTTCGGCGTCAGCGGCCTGCCCGGAAGGCCCGTCTCCGCCGGCGCCTCCCTCCCCATCACGGTACGACTGAAGAACGCCGGCACCGTTCGCTTCGACGTTCGCTTTCGCGAAGAGGGCTCCGGCCGGGAGGCGTCGAGTGAAATCGTGCGCCTCGAGCCGGGCGAAGTGAAGCCGATCCCCTGGACGCTCGTCGTCCCGGAGCGATCTCCCGCGCGGTTCACTCCTTCTCTCGTCGTCTCGTGGGTCGAGGTCGCGACGCGTTCCGGGCCGCTCGGAGGCGCCCGTTTCGCCGAGTTCGAGAGCCCACGCGGAAACCGATTCAATCTCGCGGTCGACGTCGCACCTCTGCCGGCTTTCGATCTCGAGGTAGCGGACGTTCGCATCGGCGCGCCCATCAGGCGTCTCATGGATGCGAGACCGGGGGGCGTTGCCACCTACCGGATCACCGGTCTCGACGTGACGACGGTCCTCCGAAACCGGGGGACGGAGACCTGGGGGTCTTCCTTGATGATCCGCGTGCTCCTCAGCGCGGGGAGGCCCGAGACGAGTCTCCACGAGGTCTCCCGCCGATGGACTTCGCGGCGGGCGGGCCGATGCGGTCGGCGCCACCCGCGACTACGCCACACGCATCGCGCTGGATCCCGACGGGCCTGCCTCGAGGCGGTGTGCCGGAACGGGCCCTCTCGCCGGGGCAGTGGTACGCGCCTCGACGCCTCGGTCGTGTCGTCCGACCATCGCAGACGCCGCGACCAATGTGGCCGCTGAGCGCCTCCGTGACCCGCGTGCTCCTCCTTGCGCGCTTCCGTGACGGCCGGCGAATCCCGCGGCCGCGTAGAGAACCACCACGAGGAGCACGATCAGCATCCCCTGGCCCAACGTCGGGAACGCCCGACGCCGGGATCTCACCTGAAGATCTGCGTCTCCCCGGTCCCGGAGGCGCAGAACTGCTCATTCAGGCGCTGACGCGGAAGTTGATGACGTCGCCGTCCTGAACGACGTAGTCGCGGCCCTCGACGCGCAGCGTGCCGTGCGTCTTGCAGTGCGCGAGGGAGCCCGCCTCGACGAGCGTCTGGAACGGCACGACCTCGGCCCTGATGAAGTGCTTCTCGAAGTCCGTGTGGATCGCGGCGGCCGCCCTCGCGGCTTGCGTCCCCTTCGGGATGGACCACGCGCGGCACTCGTCCTCGCCCGCCGTGAGGAACGACATGAGACCGAGGAGGTCGTAGGCCGCGCGCAACAGCCGGTCCAGCGCGCGATCCGGCAGGCCGAGGCCCTTGAGGAACTCGGCCTGGTCCTCCAGCGACATCGCGGCGATCTCCTGCTCGATCGGGGCCGAAACCTCGCTGAACGCGACGTGCGGTTTGCCCTTCCACCCGTCGAGCTTCGCGCGCCCGAGGGCGCCCGCGAGGTCGCCCGCGTCGCTTTCGTCCGCGTTGAGGATCACGAGCATCGGCTTCCGCGTCAGGAGGCCGAAGCCCTTCACGTACTTCTCCTCCTCGACGTGGACGTCGAGGCCGCGCAGGGACTCGCCTTTCTCGAGCGCCGCCTTGAAGCGCACGAGGAGGTCCCTCTCGGTCTGGAGCTCGGGCGTCTTCTTCTTGACCATGTCCTTCTCGACGCGTTCGAGGCGGTTCGTGACGACGGCGAGGTCCGCGAGCAGCATCTCGGTCTCGAGGAGCTCGAGGTCGCGCGCCGGATCGACCGAGCCTTCGGGATGCGGGACCGCGTCGGAGGCGAAGGCGCGGACGACGACCGCGAGACCGTCCATCTGCCGCAGCTCGGGAAGGTTGAGGCTCTGCGAGCCGCCCTTCGTGACGCCGGGCACGTCCACGAACTTCACGGTCGCCGGCGTGTGCTTTTTCGGCTTGAACATCGCCGTGAGCGTGTCGAGCCGCGCGTCCGGGACCTGCGCGACGCCGACGTGCGCCTCGCGCTTGTGCGGGGTCGCCGCCGTTGCATGGCCGGTCAGGAGCGAGAAGAGAGTCGTCTTTCCCGAAAGCTCGAGGCCGAGGATGCCGAATTCCATGCCGGGATTGTGCCCCCGAACGGCCGCATGCTAGATTCCGCCTCCCCGCGGGCCGAAAAGCCCCCCGAAATGTGGATGTGCCGCGTTCGTCTAGCGGTTAGGACGCCGCCCTCTCAAGGCGGAGATCACGGGTTCAAATCCCGTACGCGGTACCAACTCCCTCTCCGGCGGAGGAAGTGTGCCGTTCCGCGCCGTGCCGTGCCGTAAACCCTGTCTCGACTATGTGATACATCGGCATCATTTAGAGGATTCCCGTCTGATTTGATGATGTCCTCCCACGAAAAGGGAGGCCCTCATGTCCCGCCGTCTCCTCACCCTCGACGCGAACGAGGCCGTCGCCTCCGTCGCGCATCGCACGAACGACGTCATCGCGATCTACCCCATCACGCCCTCGTCCAACATGGGCGAGTGGGCCGACGAGTGGTCCTCGAAGGGCCACAAGAACATCTGGGGCAACGTCCCCGAGATCGTCGAGATGCAGTCCGAGGGCGGCGCCGCGGGCGCGGTTCACGGCGCGATCCAGGCGGGCGCTCTCGCGACGACGTTCACGTCGTCACAGGGCCTCCTCCTCATGATCCCGAACATGTACAAGATCGCGGGCGAGCTGACGCCGTTCGTGATGCACGTGGCGGCGCGGACGATCGCGACGCACGCGCTCTCCATCTTCGGCGACCACTCCGACGTCATGGCCTGCCGCCAGACGGGCTTCGCGCTCCTCTCCTCGAACTCGGTCCAGGAGGCGCACGACTTCGCGATCATCGCGCAGGCCGCCAGCCTCGACGTCCCGGATCCCCTTCCTCCACTTCTTCGACGGCTTCCGCACGTCGCACGAGGTCGCGAAGATCGAGGAGCTCGCGAGCGACGACCTCCGCGCGATGCTCGACGAGGAAGCGATCGCGGAGCACCGGCGCCGCGGTCTCACGCCGGACCACCCGGTCCTCCGCGGCAGCGCGCAGAACCCGGACGCGTTCTTCCAGGCGCGCGAGGCCGGCAACGTCTACTACCCTGGCGTGCGCGGGCCACGTCCAGAAGGAGATGGACCGCTTCGCGAAGCGGACGGGGCGCGCGTACCACCTGTTCGACTACGTCGGCCACCCGGAAGCCGACGCGCGTCATCGTCCTGATGGGCTCCGGGGCCGAGACGGCCCACGAGACCGTCGACTGGCTCGTCGAGAAGGGCGAGAAGGTCGGCGTCCTGAAGGTCCGCCTCTACCGGCCGTTCGACGTTCCGGCGTTCCTCGCGGCGCTCCCGAAGACCGTGCAGGCGATCGCCGTCCTCGACCGCACGAAGGAGCCGGGCGCGATCGGCGATCCGCTCTACCTCGACGTCGTGACCGCGCTCGTCGAGGCGCGGCGCGAGGGCGCGTCTCCGCTCGCGGCCGAGCCGCTCGTCGTGGGCGGGCGCTACGGGCTCTCGTCCAAGGAGTTCACGCCGGGCATGGTGAAAGCGGTCTTCGACGAGCTCGCGAAGCCGAAGCCGAAGAACCACTTCACGATCGGCATCATGGACGACGTGACGCACACGTCGCTTCCCTGGGACGCGAAGTTCGACATCGAGCCGGCCAGCACCGTGCGCGCGCTCTTCTACGGTCTCGGCGCCGACGGCACCGTGGGCGCGAACAAGAACTCGATCAAGATCATCGGCGAGGAGACCGACAACTTCGCGCAGGGCTACTTCGTGTACGACTCGAAGAAGTCGGGCGCGGTCACGATCTCCCACCTCCGCTTCGGGCCGAAGCCCATCCGCTCGGCCTACCTCATCACGCGCGCGAACTTCGTCGCGTGCCACCAGGAGCAGTTCCTGGACCGCTACGACATGCTCGAGGCCGCCGTGCCGGGCGCGGTCTTCCTCGTGAACACGCCGTACGGACCGGCCGAGGCGTGGGACAGCCTCCCCCTCGAGATGCAGGAGCAGATCCTGGAGAAGCGCCTCGAGGTCTGGGTCATCGACGCCTACAAGGTCGCGAAGGCCCTCGGGATGGGCGGCCGGATCAACACGATCATGCAGACCTGCTTCTTCGCGATCTCGGGCGTCCTGCCCCGCGAGGAGGCGATCGCCCAGATCAAGAAGGCGATCGAGAAGACGTACGGAAAGAAGGGCGAGGAGACCGTGCGCCGCAACTTCGCGGCCGTGGACGGGACGCTCGCGAACCTCGCGAAGATGGTGGTGCCCACGAAGATCACCTCGACGCGGCGCCGGCCGCCGATCGTGTCCGACGCGGCGCCGGACTTCGTGAAGCGCGTGTCGGGCGTCATGCTCGAAGGCAAGGGCGATCTCCTGCCGGTGAGCGCGTTCCCGCCCGGCGGCACGTGGCCCCTCGCCACGGCGCAGTGGGAGAAACGGAACATCGCTCTCGAGATTCCCGTGTGGGACGAGAAGATCTGCATCCAGTGCAACAAGTGCGCGATGGTGTGCCCGCACGCCGCCATCCGCGCGAAGGTCTTCGATCCGGCGAAGCTCGAGGGCGCGCCCGCCACGTACAAGTCGGTCCCGTACAAGGGCACCGAGTACAAGGGCATGGCCTACACGATCCAGATCGCCCCGGAGGACTGCACGGGCTGCACGCTCTGCGTCGCCGTGTGCCCCGCGAAGGACAAGGCGAACCCGAAGCACAAGTCGCTCGACATGGCGCCGCAGAGGCCGCTGAGGGACGCCGAACGGGACAACTTCGCGTTCTTCCTCGACCTCCCGGAAGCGGATCGCACGACGGTTCGCCTCGACGTGAAGGGCGCCCAGTTCCTCAGGCCGCTCTTCGAGTTCTCCGGCGCCTGCTCCGGGTGCGGCGAGACCCCGTACGTGAAGCTCCTCACGCAGCTCTTCGGCGACCGCGCCCTCATCGCGAACGCGACGGGTTGCTCGTCGATCTACGGGGGCAACCTCCCGACGACGCCCTACGCGACGAACGCCGAGGGTCGCGGCCCCGCGTGGTCGAACTCGCTCTTCGAGGACAACGCGGAGTTCGGCCTCGGGTTCCGCCTCGCGCTGGACTCGCTCCAGGACCAGGCGCGGACGCTCGTGAAGGCGCTCTCCGCCCGCATCGGCGGGACCCTCGCCGAGGGGCTCCTCGCGGCACAGCAGGACACGGAGGCGGGCATCGCGGCGCAGCGCGAGAAGGTCCTCGCGCTCCGCGAGGCTCTCGCGGGCGTGAACACGCCGGAGTCGCGGCACCTCCTCCTCGTGGCCGATTCGCTCGTGAAGAAGAGCGTGTGGATCGTGGGGGGCGACGGCTGGGCCTACGACATCGGCTACGGCGGCCTCGACCACGTTCTCGCGTCGGGACGCAAGGTCAACGTCCTCGTCCTCGACACCGAGGTCTACTCGAACACGGGGGGCCAGCAGTCCAAGGCGACGCCCATGGGCGCGGCCGCGAAGTTCGCGGCCAAGGGCAAGTCCACGCCGAAGAAGGATCTCGGCATGCTCGCGATGACGTACGGCAACGTCTACGTCGCGCACGTCGCGTTCGGCGCGAAGGACGCGCAGACGGTGAAGGCCTTCCTCGAGGCCGAGAGCTATCCGGGGACGTCGATCGTCATCGCCTACAGCCCGTGCATCGCGCACGGCTACGACCTCGGGTTCGGCCTCGACCAGCAAAAGCTCGCCACCGAGTCGGGTTACTGGCCGCTGTACAGGTTCGACCCCCGCCGCATCGCGACGGGCGAGACGCCGCTCCTCATGGACACGGCGACGATCAAGGGCTCGATCGCGACGTTCATGCGCAACGAGGCGCGCTTCCGCATGGTCGAGCAGCAGGATCCGGAGCGCTTCCGGGGCCTGCTCGTGAAGGCCGAGCGCGAGGTCAAGAACCGGTTCCAGGTGTACGAGAATCTCGCGAAGCTGACCCTGGGACGCGCGGGTGTTCCCGCGGCCCCTGCCACGCCGCCGAATCCGCCCGTGCCGTCGGCGGCGGGAAAGGCCTGAGGAGACGACGATGGATCTCACGACCCGCTATCTCGGCCTGACCCTTCCCCACCCGTTCATGCCGGGCGCCTCGCCGATGGTCGACGACATGGATCTCGTGCGCCGGCTCGAGGACGCCGGCGCCGCGGCGATCGTCATGTCCTCGCTCTTCGAGGAGCAGATCACGCGCGAGGAGGTCGGCACGATCCGCCAGATGGAGATCGTCTCCGGCTCGTACCCCGAGGCCCTCACGTACTTCCCCGAGCCGGAGAGCTTCAAGCTCGGCCCGGAGAACTATCTCGAACGCGTGCGCCGCCTCAAGAACGCCGTGCACGTCCCCGTCATCGCGTCGCTGAACGGCGCGACGCCGGGCGGATGGCTCGTCCTTCGCGACACGCATCGCGGAGGCCGGCGCCGACGCGCTCGAGCTGAACCTCTACGACATCGGCGCGCACGACGGCGAACCGGGCTTCTCGCTCGAGCGCCGCTTCCTCGAGATCGTCCGGACCGTGAAAGGCGCCGTGAAGATCCCCGTCGCCGTGAAGCTGTCGCCGTTCTTCTCGTCTCTGGGCTCTTTCGCCTCGGAGCTCGACGCGATGCACGTGGACGGGCTCGTCCTGTTCAACCGCTTCTATCAGCCCGACATCGACCCCGAGGACCTGGAAGTGACCCCCGCGCTGCGCCTCTCCACGCGCGACGAGCTCCTGCTCCGCATCCGCTGGCTCGCGATGCTCTCCGGGCGCGTTCAGGCGTCCCTCGCCGTCACGGGCGGCGTGCACGACGCCCGCGACGCGATCAAGGCGATCATGGCCGGCGCCGACGCCGTCCAGATGGTCTCGGCCCTCCTCCTGCGCGGCCCGCGGGCGCTCGCCGAGGTGCGGAGCGACGTCGAAAGGTGGATGGAGGAGCACGAGTACGAGTCGCTCGCCCAGATGAAAGGCAGCATGAGCCTGCTTTCGTGCCCGGATCCGGCGGCCTACGAGCGCGCGAACTACGCGCGCGTCCTCCAGAGCTACAAGCTGCTCGAGCCCGCCGCGATCTAAGGCTTTCACATCAGCGCGAAGCGGGCGAGAATGCCCGTCTCGTGTCCTATTGCGACGTCGCGCTCGGTGATCCCCTGCATGGGCCTTATCACGACCGCGAATACGGGTTTCCGCTCCGGAAGGACGCGGAGCTCCTCGAGCGCCTCGCGCTCGAGATCAACCAGGCCGGCCTTTCGTGGGCGACGATCCTCAGGAAGCGTGCGAACTTCCGCGCCGCGTTCGAGGGATTCGATCCGGAGGTCGTGACCCGATACGGAGCCCGGGAGAAGAAGCGCCTGCTCGCGGACCCGGGGATCATCCGAAACCGCCTCAAGGTCGAGGCCGTCGTCCACAATGCCGGGGTTCTCCTCGCGCTCCGGAATAGCCACGGCTCTTTCGCCGCGTGGATCGACGCGCACCATCCCCTTCCGAAAGACCAATGGGTGAAACTCTTCCGGGCCACGTTCCGTTTTACCGGAGGAGAGATCGTGAACGAGTTCCTCGTGTCGACTGGCTGGCTTCCGGGAGCGCACCGGCCCTCGTGCCCCGTCGCTGCCCGCATCGCCCGCCGGCGGCCTCCCTGGATGCGGTGCGATACGGTCTTCCCGCGATGACGCGTCCTTCCCTCAGAGCGTTGTTTTTCGCGGCGGCTCTCGCAGGGTCGCTGTCATCCCGCCTCGCCGCCCCGCAGCTCCTCCCGGGCACCACCGCGCCGCCGACGCCGTCCCCCGCCGCCCCCGAGCCCACGGGCGACCCTTACCGTCGCGAGACGCCCTACGGAGCGTTCTTCGGCTACATGCGGGCCGCCCAGAGGGGCAACTGGGCGGTCGCGGGAGAGTACCTGCAGTGGCCGAAATCCGGGAGGATCTCCCAGGAGATCCTCGCGCGCGAGCTCAAGGCGGTGCTCGACCAGCGCTTCGTCGGCGACCTCGAGAAGCTGAGCCGGTCACCCGCCGGGAATGTCAACGACGGCCTGACCGCGGAGCTCGAGCGCGTGGGCCAGGTCGAGAACGGGGACGAGTCGTTCGACCTGCTGCTCGTGAGGACGACGCCCGCCGAAGGTCCCGCGACCTGGCTCGTCTCGTCGCAGTCTCTGCGCGAGGTTCCCGCCGCGTTCAAGGGGTTGAAAGGGCCCGCGATCGACCAGGCGATGCCCGCCGTCCTCAGACAGCCCGTGGGCGGGCTTCAGCTCTGGCAGCTTCTCGCGTTCACGCTCCTCATTCCGGCGCTGTACGGGGCGAGCCGGCTCTTCATGGGCGTCGTCTTCCGCCTCTTCAACCGGGTCCTCGAGCGGCGCCCGTCGTGGACGCGCCTGCAGGCGGGGCTCGGACGCTTCCGCGCGCCGCTCGCGCTCCTCCTCGCGCTCCCGCTCCACAGGCTCTGCGTCTCCCGCCTCGGCCTCCCGCTTCTCAACCGGTACGGTTACGCGCGGCTCCTGCTGCTCGCTTTCATCTTCGGCGCGTCATGGCTCCTGCTTCGGCTCGTCGACTTCCTCAACCTCCGCGCGACGCTCAACCTGATCGCCGAGGGCGCGACCGCGACGTCCTCCCTCACGATCGCCCGGCGTCTGTTCCGGGGCGCCGTGGTGGCCGTGGCCCTGCTCGCCGGGCTCGCGAGCCTGGGCGTCAACCTCACGGCGACGCTCGCCGGACTCGGCATCGGCGGCATCGCCCTCGCGTTCGCCGCGCAGAAGAGCCTCGAGAACCTCTTCGGCGGCTTCGTCGTCCTGAGCGACAAGATCATCCGCGTCGGCGACATCGTCCGCATCGGGACCGCGGTCGGCGAGATCGAGGACGTGACGCTCTACGCGACGCGCCTCAGGTCCTTCGACCGTTCCGTCGTCACGATTCCGAACGGCTCGCTCATCACGGCCCAGATCGAGAACCGGAGCCGCCGGGACAAGTTCTGGTTCAACCCGACGCTCGGCCTCGTGTACGAGACGACGGCGGAGCAGATGCGCGCGGTCCTCGGGAACCTGCGCGCGCACCTCGGGTCGGACACCCGCGTCGAGAAGGGCACGATGAGCGCGCGCTTCGTGCGCATCAACTCCTCCAGTCTCGACGTGGAGGTCTTCGCGTACCTCCTCGTTCCCGACTACGCGACGTTCCTCGCCGCGCGGGAGGAGCTTCTCCTCGTGCTGCTCGACGTCGTCGAGAAAGCCGGCACGCGCCTCGCGTTCCCGTCGCAGATGACGTACATGGCGGGCGAGCCGGCGCCTCCGTCCGTGGCACGGCCCCCGCGCGCCGGCCCGGTCCCATGAAGACGACCCGGACGTTCCGGCGCTCCGGGCTCGTCGTCCTGGCGGGGGCGCTCCTCTGCGCCGTGCCGGTGGACGCCGTCCGCTCCCTGGGCACCGTCGCCCTCGTGTTCTCCATTCCCGTGTTCGCCGTGAGCGCGACGCGGCACCTCCTGCGCGGCCTTTTGTGGCGCGTCGGGAGCAGGCTCGTCGTCTCGTACCTCCTCCTCCTTTCGGCGGTCGTGTTCGCGGCGTTCTTCGTTTACGCGGGCCTCCTCGTCGTCGCGGGACAGCTCGGGACGCGCCGCGTCGAGGCTGGACTCGAAAAGCGGCGTACGGCGCTCGCGGCGCTCGCGCACGAGCTCGCACCGCGCCTCGAGACGGCTCGCGACGCCGATGCCCGTTCCCGGGCCTTCGCGGAGATCGCGGCTTCGTCGCCGTCGCCGTCCGAGATCGGAATGGTCTGGCAGCCGAAGAACGGGACCGTCGAGAGGACCGGAGCCGCAGCCGCCCCCGACCTCGCGCCGCGGCCCTGGATGACGTCGCGCGCGTCCGTCGTCGCGAAATCGGGAGGAGACGTCTTCGCGGCCGCGGTCGAGCCGCGCCCCGCCGGCGCGCTCGTCCTCACGCTCCGTCTCCACTCCGGTCTCCGCCGCGAGATCGAGAAGGAGACGGGCAACGTCATCCGCTTCCATGGCGCCGTCCGCGTGAAGGAGGAATCCGCCGGCGCGCGAAAGGGCGGCGTGCACATCACGCTCGACCCGGGCGATAAAGGCAAGGCGATGAGCATCGCCGACGCGCCGGACTCGGGCGGCGAGAAGGCGGCGTCCGGCGAGACGGCTGCGCCGCCCGCGGGCTCGGGCCCGTGGTCCGCGCGCTGGACGGCGTTCCCGCTGTTCCTGTCCGAGCCCATCCTCGACTGGGAGACCGGGCGACCGCTCGAAGGAAGGCCTCTTCTCATCCTCGTCAGGACGTCGCTCGAGCGCGAGGCACGGGCCCTCTTCGGGGACCTCAGGGTCGCGGGCTCCCGGCGGCTCGAGCTGAGTCGCGTCGTCCTCGGCGTCATGGGCGCGCTCTCGCTCGCGACGATCGTCGTCTTCGCGGGGGCCTCGCTCCTCGCCGCCCTCCTCGTCTACCGGATCGCGCGGGCGACGCGGCGGCTTTCGATCGGCTTCGCGGAGATCGAGAAGGGCAATTTCGCGCACCGCGCGGTTCTCAAGGGACACGACCAGCTCGCGGCCCTCGTCGAGAGCTTCAACCACATGGTCGAGCGGCTCTCGGCGAGCGTCGCGGCGCGCGCGGAGAAGGAGGCGCTCGAGCACGAGCTGGTTGTCGCGCGCGACCTCCAGCGGCGCCTCCTTCCCCCGGCCGACTTCGCGTGCCCCGGCGTCGGGATCGCAGTGGACTTCGCGCCCGCCGCGGCCATCGGAGGGGACTTTTACGATCTGTCGTACGCCGAGCGCGTCCTGACGGTCTCCGTCGCCGACGTGTCGGGCCACGGGCTGCCCACGGGCCTCGTGATGGCCGCCGCGAAGGCGTCCCTCGGCATGCTGGCTCGCACGGGGGCCGGCGGCGTCCGGCTCATGGAGCTGCTGCACGAGGAGATCGTCCGGACGACCGAGCGGCGGACGTTCCTCACCCTCTGTCATCTCGTCTTCGATCTCTCGAAAGGGACGGTCGCCTACACGAATGCCGGGCATCCGTACCCGTACCGCGTGCGGAGGGACGGAACCGCCGTGGCCCTCGCGAATCCCGCCCGACCCCTTGGCCTCGCTTTTTCGGGCGGCTGGCACACCGTCGAAGAACCGCTCGCCGCAGGCGATTCGTGGGTCGTCTTCTCGGACGGGCTCGTCGAGGCGACGCGCGGAGGGGTCGAGGGATCCGACGAATCCTGGGGGTTCGAGCGCCTCGAAGAGGTGCTCCGCGCGGGCCCGTTCGAAAGCGCCGCCGCGCTGAAGGACCGGATCCTCGACGCGCAGCGCGCGTTCACGCGGAGGACGGACACCGAGGACGACCGGACGCTCCTCGTCCTCCGGATCGAGGAGCGCGTCAGCGCGTCAGCCTGAACGTCCGCGCGAAGCCGTCCGTCGCGTCCGTGACGGTGACGGTCACGGCGCCCTCGCTCCCGAGCGCGTAGGTCTCGGCGATCTCCGGGCCTCCCTCGCGCCGGCTGACCGGCGCCCAGGCGAGGTCCGCGGCGCGCAGACCGGGCTCGAACGGGAAGAACGCCTCGTCCCACGGCGTGACGTCGCCGTCCGGCCGCCCGTCCGCGAGGCGCGTGCACTCGAGGAAACGGAAGTGGCCGACGTCGTGCGCGGCGCGGTACCGGCGCGTCACGACGACGGGCGGCTCGCCCGGCGCGGGCAGAGGCGTCCCCTTCGCGAAGATCGTGTCGAAGACGACGTCGCGGCCTTCCCCGCCCTCGCGGAAGACGCCGAAGTGCCGCGAGAGCCGGTCCTCGAGCGCGTAGCCGCCCTCGCGATCCAGCCAGACGGCGAGACCCATCGCGGTCGCGGCGAAGGGGTGCGGCGAGCGGCGAACGCGCTTGTCGCCGAATCGCTCCTTCAGGAGGCGCGGGACGAGCGGGAAGAGGCCGGCGCCGCCCACGACGTAGAGCGACGCGACGTCGGCCCACGTGACGCCCGCGGCCTCGTCGACGAGCGCCACGACGGCCTCGAGCGTGCGCGCGACGAGCGGGAGGCACGCTTCGTTGACCTCCTCGACGGGGAGGACGAGAGGCTCCCGGTCCAGCGCGGCGAGGTCCACGAGGACGCGTCGCGAGTTCGGCGAGAGAGACTCCTTGACTCGAACGCACTCCTCGAGGACGAGCTCCCGCGCCGCCGCGTCGGCGTCCCGCGCGTCCGCCCTGTCGAGGACGAGCGCGAGAATCGCCTCGTCGAAGTCTTCGCCCCCGAGCCGCCGCACGCCGTTCGTCGCCACGACTTCGTTCGTCTTCCCCGTCATGCGGAGCAGCGAAACGTCGAACGTGCCTCCCCCGAGGTCGTAGACGACGAGGTGCTCGCGCTTCGGCTCGGCGCGCCGGTAGCGATGCGCATACTCGAAGCCCGCCGCCGAGGGCTCGTTCAGGAGGGCCTCCACCGCGAAGCCGCCGGCCTTGAACGCTTCGAGCGTGAGAAACCGCTGGGCCGTCGTGGCGTTCGCGGGGACGGAAACGGCTGCCGTGATCGAGTCGTTCGCGGCGATGCCGGCATTCGAACGCGCGATGAGCTCGCGGTGGAGCGCCGAGAAGAAGCCCTCGAGAAGGGCGCCGATCGCGACGCGCCGGGAACCGACCGCGATCTCCGTCCGGGGCCCCGCGTCGGTCAGGAGGCGCTTGACGGACGGGAGCAGCGTCCAGTCCCGCTCGTGGCGGACCTCCGCGGCGTCCCAGCCCCAGCGCAGCGTGCCCGAGGCGTCGTGGGCGGCGATGAGCGACGGCACGAAGTCGCCCCTCTCGAAGGAGACCACGGGGGTGTTCCCCCGGTCCACGAGGGCGACGACGGTGTGCGTCGTGCCGAAGTCGATGCCGATCCTCACCTCGTGAGTTTAGTTAACATCCACCGCATGGCGCTTTTCCGTGACGCTCTCTTCCTCGCGGGCGGTGTCCTCGCCTGCTCTGCCTCGCTCCTCGCCCAGGCGCAGACGAAGCCCGCGGTCGCCGCGACGATGGTCGTCTCGGCGACGAAGAGCCCCGAAGACGCGCTCGACGTCGCGGCCCCGGTCACGGTGATCTCCGGAGACGAGCTGCGCCGCCGGGGCGCGAAGACCGTCGCGGACGCGCTGCAGGACGTCGCGGGTCTCGACACGGGGAGCGGCTCCGACAACGGCAACCGGCTCGCGAACATCGGGGTCTGGGGCCTGAAGGAATTCGACGCGCTCCTCGTCACGGTGGACGGCGTTCCGGCGGGCGGCCCCTTCAACCCCTCGCTCGCCCAGATCCCCGTCGAGGACATCGACCGGATCGAGGTCGTGAAGGGACCGCAGGGCACGCTCTACGGCGTCTCGGCCTTCGCCGGGATGATCCAGGTCTTCACGCGGCATCCGCAGAAGAGCGGCGGCGCCCTCACACTCGGCGGCGGTTCCTTTTCGGACAAGCACGGCAGCCTCTCGTACGTGGCCGCGAACGGTGACCAGACGATCCACCTCTTCGGCACGATGGGACGAAACAAGGGCTGGCAGGACGGCACGGACGACTCCTCGGACCGGCTCTCTCTCGGCTACAGCCAGCGCACGAAAGAGGGCTCCGTGGACGTGACCGCCTCGATCCTGCGCGACACGAATCACTTCGGGTCGCCGCTTCCCGTCGACGGCGGGCGGCCGGTGCCGGGATTCGAGATCGACAGGAACTATGCGATCGGAGGCGGGCGGCTCGATCACCGCGTCTACTCGCTCGCGTCCACCGTGTCTCAGCCGCTGTCGGCGAGCGTCCGCCTCGAGAACACGCTCGGCCTCACGCGCGACGATCAGATTTCCGTTCGCTCCTTCATCGACGCGGCGGACGCCGCGAGCGCGACGGCCACCGGCACGTCCCTGACGCCGCTCGAGACGACGCTCTTCGACGATGCCCGCATCGTCGCCGACCTCACGGCCGGCGGCCGCCACCGCCTCGTGACCGGCATCGCGTACACCTCGGGCAGGACGACCCTCGACGGAACCGGCTTCGACTTCTCGCTTCTCACCGGGCCGCATCCCGTGGTCCCGTCGCTCGAGCAGGTTCCGGCCGGCGACCACCGCAGCGCTGAGGACAGCCGGACGTTCTGGGGCTTCTACGTGAACGACGAGTGGACGCCGTTCCGGGGTCTCACGCTCACGTTCGGCGCCCGTTACGACCGCACGTCCGAGTCGCTCGACGCGACGGTCGCCGAGGTCGGCGCGCCCGCGCCGGACGTCGCGGCGGACAGCCGGACGGACGCGAAGTGGTCCGGCGGCGTCGCGGCGCTGGTCCGGATCGTCGACAGGCCGCAGGCGGCGGTCCTCGACGCCTTGAACGTCTACGTCTCTCTGAAGAGCAACTTCAAGCCCGCCGCCCCGAACGTCCTCGAGGCCGAGGGCGCGCGCATCCTCGAGCCGGAACGGACCCGGTCGGGCGAGGTCGGCCTCAAGACGCGGTGGGCGCGCGGCACGCTGTCTCTCGACGTCACGTTCTTCCACATGAGCTTCGAGAACCTCGTCGTTTCGACGGCGGGCCCGGACGGCCGGCCCCTCCTGACGAATGCCGGCGAGGAGCGGTTCCAGGGAATGGATGCCGAGCTCGTCTGGGCGCATCCGAGTCTCGAAGGCTGGTCGCTCGCGGCGGGCTACGGCCACCACGACGCGACGTACGTGAGCTTCTCGTTCCTCACCCCGGACGGCGAGCTGCGTGTCGTGGACGGAAAGCGGCTCGAGCTCGTGCCGCGGGACCTCTGGAACGCGCGCGTCTCGTACGCCCCGAAGGCCGGCCCCGGCATCTGGGGCGCCGTCCGGCATCAGGGCATCCGGCCGCTCACGCGGCGGAACACGTTCTACACGGACTCGTTTTTCGAGTGGGACGCCGGGGCCTCGTGGGAGTTCAAGTGGGGCCGCGTCTCGGTCGTCGGCCGCAATCTCGGCGACGACCGGCACTACACGTCCGACAGCGAGATCGGCGACAGCCAGTTCTACGTCGCGCCGCCGCGGCGGTTTCTGGGGGAAATCGCGTTCCGGTTCTAGCCGGCGCCACCGCACGTGGAATCGAGTTGGTTCTTGGTTTGGTACTCGTGACGTTCCGATGCCCCGACATGTTTCGTGGAGGTTCCGCCGGCCATGAGCCACGCACTTTACGACGAATGCCCCGCGATCCAGGAATTGAAATCCGCGCTCAGAAGCGTGCTTCCCTCGGTCGATTTGCAGACGATCGTCAAGGTCACGCCCGGCACGCGGCACACATCGGGCATTGCCATGGACATCATGCTCGACATGCGTGAACCGCGGGAATACGAGCTCGCGAACGCGGTGATCGCAGCCGTGACCGACGAGACCATCTACCCGTCGATGCGCTGGTCGGACCTGATCTACAGCGCCTGGGCCGGCAGCGGCATCACGCACTACCACATCCCGGGAAAGGAGTCTCACGGATACGGTGGTACGCCGCTCAAGCCCAACAACTACACGGCGGACACGGCCCACGAGGCCCACATTCACATCGACTGGGTCGACTTCGCCAGGAAGAACCCCATGCCGCAGTACCTGACCGATCCGTATCAATGGACGAGCGCGGCGGAGACCACCGGGTTCTCCTCCAAGCTGCAGGACGCGATTCGGAAGGCCATCGCCAGTCCCAGACCTCTGGTTTTCGGAGACCAGTCGCCGTCCTGGCTATGGGGCTGGTGGGTCGTCGACGCCGATGGCGACACCGAGTACTACTACTTCGGACTGGCCGGCTTCGTCGATTGGACGGACAAGAAACCCGCCAGCAGAGCCACGCCGATCTCCAGTCCCCGGAACAAGGGAACGTTCAAGGTCGGCGGCGGCAGTCAGGTGGTGATCACCTGGAACGAGGTCGGAGGAATGCAGAGCGTCGAGTCGTTCCGCGTCGACGCGGGTCACCGCAATCTGTCGGGAAGCTCCAACCGCGGCTACGACCTGAAAGCCCGGAAGATGTGAGCCGCTCCGCGGCGCGTGAACGCGCCACGTGCGTTCACGGACGAGCGGCTCGGGGCGCCGGTTCGAGCGAGGCGCGGACGTACTTCGCCATCGGGCTCCAGAGGAACCACCGTGGAAGAGCCCGCGCCAACGACTGCGGGCCATCCACCGCGATGCCACCGCAGCGCAGAGCGGCGTCGTAATCGATGGCGCCGAGCCAGACGCGCGTGAAGTACCTCAGATCCGCGTGCACGATCAGGTCCGGATCGAAGCCCGGCGGCTTCAGGCACACGGAAACCTCATGGGGCTCGAGCACGAGCCACCCTCGCCGCCCGTGCTGGCCCGTAAAGTCGAACTCGACGGTCGTACGTCTCTCCGGCAGGAGGTCCCTGTTGATCCGCTGGTGCACCTTCCAGAGCAGGAGGGCCGGATCCAACTCTTCGGCTCTCGGCTCCTGGAAGGCCCATCGGACCCCCCACGCGCCGAACTGCTCGAGCACCTGCCGGAGATCCCTTCCGGCTTCCGTCAGAACGTATTCGACGGCGTTGGGCCGCTCCCCCACGCACCGCTCGACGACGCCGTTTCTCTCCAGATGCCGAAGGCGCGCCACGAGGAGGGACCGGGAGATCCCGGGGAGGCCGCGCTCGATTTCGTTGAAGTGACGACTGCCCGCGAGGAGCTCCCGCAGGATCAAAGGCGTCCAGCGATCCGCGACGATCTCCGATGCGCGCGCGACGGGACAGTACTGCTTGTAAGTGGCCATGCGGCATCCTCCCGCGGCGGCGGCAGCCGAGCCAGTCCGAAAATCGAACTGCGCCGGTCCGATTTTCGCACTTCCGCCTGCGGAAGGGCCGCCCAGCCCCTCCGGACCTCGACTAGCGTCCCGGCCGCGCGATCTCGACGCCGGACGCGACGATGCTCAGCTCCTTCTGGTCGCCCTTGATCGCGTCCGGCTTGCCGCCGGGCGTCTCGCCGGCGTAGTGCTTCGCCTTCGCCTCGGGGATCGTCTTCACGCTGAAGACGCCTTCCATGACGACCGTCTTTCCCGCGGAGTCCTTCGGGACGAAGAAGCCGTAGTCCTTGAACGTCACGCGGACGGCCTGGTCGCCGGACTTGAGCGTCATCCAGCAGCCCTTTTCCTGGCAGACGGCCGAGACGACGCCCTCGGTTTTGACGGTCTTTCCGGAATGCGACGCGGCGTCCTTCACGAGGTCCGCGAGGGCGACCTTCGGCGAGTCCCCGAGCGGCGCGCCGAACTTGCCGGTGTCGGCGAGGAGGGAGAGCGGGAGGAGGAGAAGAAGCAGGAGAGCGGGTGTGATTCGTTTCATGGGAATGAATATTAGCCGAGGCGCGTTAGGATGGTCGTTCGAGAGGAGTTCTCCATGCCCACCGAGCTTCCGCCGCGACCGTTCGATTCCCCCCGTCCGATCAGCCCCTCGGCGTCGATCGCGGTGCCCGGTTTCCTCGCGCGCGTCTACGCCTGGATGGCTGCGGGCCTCATGACGACGGCCGTCGCCGCCTTCCTCACGGTCTCGAGCCCGGCGGTCTTCAACGCGATCTTCGGAAACCGCCTCGTGTTCTATGGCCTCCTCTTCGCCGAGCTCGGCCTCGTCGTGTGGCTGTCCGGCCTCGTCGGGAAGCTCTCGTCGGGCGCGGCCTCGGCCGTGTTCATCTTCTACTCCGCGCTGAACGGCCTGACGATGGCGAGCATATTCGCCATCTACACGGGCTCCTCCATCGCGTCGACATTCGCGGTCGCGGGGGGCACGTTCGCGGCCATGAGCGTCTTCGGCCTCGTCACGAAGCGGTCCCTCGACGGCGTCGGCTCGTTCGCCTTCATGGGCCTCATCGGCGTCATCATCGCCTCGGTCGTGAACCTCTTCCTGAAGTCCGACATGCTCGGCTTCGTCCTGAGCTGCGCGGGCGTGATCGTCTTCGTCGCGCTCACCGCGTACGACACGCGGAAGCTCAAGCTGATGGCGGCCACGGTCGACGGCGCGTCCGAAGAGGGGCGCCGCGGCGCGATCTCCGGAGCGCTCGCGCTCTACCTGGACTTCATCAACCTGTTCCTCATGATGCTCCGGCTGTTCGGGAACCGAAGGTAAGGCCCATCCCCGACCCCGGAACATTCGACTCGTTCATCGCGTGGGCCGTGTCCGTCGTCGGAATCGCCACCGGCGCGGCCTACGTTCCGCAGGCCGCGCGCATCTGGCGACGGCGGAGCTCCGAGGACGTTTCCGTCCTCACGTACGCGATGTTCCTGGGCGGGCAGATCATCTACCTCGTCTACGGAATCCGCTTCCACCAGACTCCGATCGTGATCGGCATGGCGGCGAACATCGCGGGCAGCCTCGCCGTCATCGGGTCAGCCCTGCGTTTCCGCAGGGCTCCGTGATTTCATCGGATACGCCGCGCCCGGCGACGATCCTCCCGTCCCCGCCCGGAGCCGACGCGTATCTCGCCGTCGACAAGCGGCCCGGCGTCGCGGTATACGGCCCGGGCGGCCTCCTCGGCGCTCTGCGCGGGGAGCTCGGCGCCGCGATCGCGCTCGTCCACCGCCTCGACAAGGAGACATCGGGCGTCCTCCTCCTCGCGCGGAGCCCGGAGGCGCTCCGCGCCGCGCACGTCGCCTGGCCGACGCAGATCGAGAAGACCTATCTCGCGGTCACGCGAGGCGTTCCCGATCCTCCCGAGGGGCGCGTGGACGCTCCGCTGCTCGAGCACCGCACGTCGAGGCCGGACCTCCTGAAGCGAGCCGTGAAGGCGGCCTACGGCCCCTCGCGGGCGGGACACCTCCTCTCGGGCCGCCGCGTCCTCGCGATCCAGCCTTTGCCGCCGCCCGGCCGCACGGCGGTTCACCCGGCGGGCCGCCCGGCCGCGACGCGCTATCGGGTGCTCGAGGACCGCGGCGCGACGGCGCTCGTCGAGCTCGTGCCGGAGACGGGCCGCATGCACCAGCTCCGCGTTCACCTGCTTCTCCTCGGCACGCCGCTCCTCGGGGACTCCGCTTACGACCCGGGGCGCACGGGCGGCGACCCTCCGCCGCTCCTGCACGCGGCGCGTCTCGTCTGGACGGATCCTCCGGGAATGCCTCGCGGCGCGACATGGGCCTGGGAGGCGCCGCGCCCCGCCCCGGCCGTTCCTGGGCCATGATGCGGGCGTGACCGAGCCGACGCTTCCCCCCGAGACGCTCGCCGCGCTCTCCGCCCTCACGGGGGATCGGCCGCTCGTCGTGTTCGACCTCGAGACGACGGGTGCCGACCGGCTCACGGACCGGATCGTCGAGATCGCGGCCCTCCGTTTCGGCCCCGGCGGCGCCGTGGCCGCCTGGGAATCCCGCGTGAACCCCGGCGTGAAAATCCCCCGCGAGTCGACGCGCGTGCACGGGATCTCGGACGCCGACGTCGCCGGCGCGCCGTCGTTCCCGGAGATCGCCGGCCGGATCCTGGAGTTCTTCGGCGACTCCGATCTCGCGGGCTACAACGTGCGCTCCTTCGACGTTCCCGTGCTCCTCCGCGAGTTCGCGCTCGCGAACCTCGTCTTTCCGATCGAGAGTCGCCGCGTCGTAGACATGCAGACGATCTTCTTCAAGAAAGAGCCGCGCGACCTCTCCGCGGCCGTACGCCTCTTCGCCGGGCGCGAGCACGCGGGCGCGCACGCGGCGCTCGCCGACGCGATCGCGTCCGCCGAGGTGCTCGCGGGCCAGCTCAGGCGCTACCCGGACCTCCCGCGAGACGTCGCCGCGCTCCACGAGATCTCGCGGCCGCCCGAGGGGCGCTTCGCGGACCCCGACAAGCGCTTTCTCTGGCGGGACGGAGAGATCGTGTTCGCCTTCAGCGAGCACCGCGGCAAGACGCTGGCCGAGGTCGCCGAGAAGCACCCGGGATTCCTCGACTGGATGCTCACGAGGAGCTTCTCCGAGGAGTCCAAGCAGATCGCCCGCGACGCGCGCAAGGGCGTGTTCCCCCGGAAGGCATGAGCGCGCCCCTGCGGCCGCGCGGCCTCGCGAGGCCGCGGAGCCGGACGATGCGAATCGCCCTTCTCACGCTCGGGTGGATTCTCCTCGCGATCGGGTTCATCGGAGGCCTTCTTCCCGTGCTCCAGGGCTGGCCCTTCGGCGTCGCCGGCGCGGCGATCCTCTACGTCGAGAGCCGATGGGTCCAGCGCAAGGTGCGCCGCTTCCGGCAGCGGAACCCCCGGTTCGAGCGCACCTGGCTGCGGGCGCGCGCCTGGCTCAGGGAACGCCGGCGCGCGCGCAAAGCGAAGACGCCCGCACTCTGAACCTCGCCCGGGGTGCGGGGGGCGGCGTCGGAGCCCCCCGGAAGAGATCAGTCCATCTGCCTTCTCAGGAACGTCGGGATGTCGAAGATGTCCTCTCGCGGGTCGCGCACGTTGATGAGGTTGACGCCGTACCCGTGATCTTCCGGAGCCGGCACGTCCGGCGACGTGCGCGCGCGCTCGCGGTCCTTGTCCCGATCGCCGCGATCCGCCCGGTCTCCGCGCTCGAGCGCCTGCCGCGCGCCGTTCGGCGTCACGGGGAGGGAGACCTCGCGGCGCGAGGCGAGCGCCGCGGGCGCGTCGAAGCCCGTCGCGATGACGCTGATCTTGACCTCGTCCTTCATGTCCTTGTCCTGGACGAGGCCGAAGATGACGTTCGCCTCCTCGTCGGCCGCCGCCTGGATGATCGCGCAGGCCTCGTTGACCTCGGCGAGCGTCAGGTCCTCGCCCCCGGTCACGTTGATGAGGATCGCGCGGGCGCCCTGGATGGACTGCTCCTCGAGCAGCGGATTCGAGATCGCGCGCTGCGCGGCCTCGACCGCGCGGTGCTCTCCCGACGCCGTGCCGGTGCCCATGAGCGCCATGCCCATGTTCTCCATGACCGTCTTCACGTCGGCGAAGTCGAGGTTCACGATGCCGGGCACGGTGATGAGGTCGCTGATGCCCTGCACGGCCTGCCGGAGGACGTCGTCCGCGATCCGGAACGCCTCCCACGTCGTCACGTTGCGGTCCACGAACGAATACAGGCGCTCGTTCGGAATCGTGATGAGCGTGTCGACGTACTCGCGGAGCTCGGCGATGCCGTCCTCGGCGTAGCGCAGCTTGCGCCGGCCTTCGAAGGAGAACGGCTTCGACACGATGGCGACGACGAGCGCGCCCGCCTCGGACGCGAGCCGCGCCACGACGGGGGCCGCGCCGGTGCCCGTTCCGCCGCCCATCCCCGCCGTCACGAAGACCATGTCCGAGCCCGTGAGGACCTGCGCGAGCTTCTCGGCGTCCTCGAGGGCGGCGTTGCGCCCGACGTCGGGATTCGACCCCGCGCCCATGCCGCGCGACGTCGTGAGGCCGAGCTGCAGCTTCGTCGCGGCCCGATTCACGCGGAGCACCTGG
This sequence comes from Thermoanaerobaculia bacterium, assembly GCA_963809425.1. Taxonomy (GTDB): domain Bacteria; phylum Acidobacteriota; class Thermoanaerobaculia; order UBA5066; family UBA5066; genus Fen-183. The sequence continues at coordinate 71,211 of CAWEJK010000012.1, read as the reverse complement.
AGGTCCGTGTTCGCGGCCACGAAATCGATTCCCTTGATGCCGGCCTGGATCATCCGGTTGACGGCATTGCCACCGCCCCCGCCGACGCCCACGACCTTGATCTTCGCTGGAGGAGGACCGTCGTCGTTCAGGGAGATGGGAAGCGACGCGCGGGGCTCGTCGTCGAAAAGGATCATCTTCTTTCCTCCATCGATATCACAGAGCGGTGGACGCGGGGAACAAGTTCTTGAGAGAACCCTTGAGCTTGTCGAAAAGACCGGGGCCCGCGCTGCGCGAGCGCCTCTTCGAGGCGAGGGCGCTGCCGCGCCCGTACAGCAGGAGGCCGGCGGCGCAGGCCCACTCCGGAGAGGCGACGACGTCCGTCAGCCCGCCGAGACCGCGGGGCACGCCCCGGCGCACGGCCACGCCGAGGACCTGCTCGGCCACGTCGAGAAGGCCGTCCAGCTCGGCTCCGCCGCCCGTCAGCACGAGACCCGCGCGGAGCTCGCTCGCGGGCACTTCCCGGACCGACTCTTCCCACAGCAGCGTCAGGAGCTCCTCGGCGCGCGGCTGGAGGATCTCGGCGATCTCGCGCCGCTTGACGGGGTGGACGCCGCGGCCCCCGGTGAGCGGAACGTCGAGCGAATCGGCTTCGTTCACGAGCGCGGCCATCGCCGCGCCGTACTTGCGCTTCAGGCGTTCGGCGTCGGGCACCGGCGTCTTGAGGACGACCGCGAGGTCGTTCGTGAAATGGTCTCCGCCCACGGGCAGGACCGACGTGTGCGCGAGCGCGCCGTGGCGCCAGACCGCGATCTCCGTGGTGCCGCCCCCGATGTCCGCGAGGACGACGCCCAGCTCCTTCTCGTCGGGCGTCAGGACGGCCTCACCGGCCGCGAGCGGCTCGAGGACCATCTCGAGCACCTCGACGCCGGCCCTGTTGACGCAATTCAACAGGTTCTGCGTCGTCGCGACCGGCACGGTGACGACGTGGACGTCGGCCTCGAGCCGGCTCCCCACCATCCCGAGCGGATCGGCGACGCCGTCCTGCCCGTCCACGACGAATTCGCGCGGGAGCACGTGGAGAATCTCGAACTCCGAGGGGATCGGGACCGAGCGCGCCGCGTCGAGCGAGCGCTGGATGTCCTCGCGCGTGATCTCGCGGTTCTTCGCCGCGACCGCGACGACCTGACGGCTGTTGAACGACTTCACGGCGGGACCGGCGACGCCGACGACGGCGCGCTCGATCTGGGCGCCCGCCATGATCTCGGCCTCCTCCGTCGCGCGTTTGATGGCGTCGACGGTGGCGGGCACGTCGATGATGGCGCCCTTGCGCGCGCCCTTGTGCGCGGCCGTTCCCTTTCCGATGATGTCGACGCGGCCGGACGCGTCCTGTTCCGCGATGAGCGCGCAGACCTTGGTCGATCCGATGTCGAGGCTGACAAGGTACGAGGCTGGCTTGGTCATCCGGCGTCCTCTCAGGTCTTCCCGCGCCCGGAGTCACCGGGCGCTTTGAGCACGATGCGGCCCGCGAAGCGCAGGTCCGCCTCCGTCGCGGACAGGGCGTGGCGGTCGAGTTCGGGGCGAAGAGCGAGGAACGCGCGCCACAGCGGCACGGCCTTTCCCGGCTCGGCGGCGTCGGGACCGAAGAGCAGGCGGGAGCCGGCGACGCGGTCCGTCACGGCGAACCCCTCGGGCACGAGAGCGACGTCCGAGATCCGCGCGGCGAGCGCGGGGTCTTCCGCGCGGACCGCCTCGAGGAACGCCGATCCCCGCGCGAGCGCGGCGGCGTCGGACGCGCCGGAAAGGACGACGAAATCGTCGCTCCGCGACAGGGCGCGTCCGGAGTAGGGGCCCGTGAAGCTGCCGCCGCGGTCGATCGTCCAGAGCTCCCCGCCCTTGTCGGCGCGCGCGACGAGCGCGACGGGAGGCCGCGCGACGACGCGCACGGCGATCGTGTCCGGCACGATGCGGCGCGCCGACGCGGCCGCGACCCACGACCTCTTCGAGAGCTCGGCCACCGGCTGCTCGAGGTCGAGAAAGAGAAGCGGACGCCCGATCCAGGCGTCCGTGAGCTCCTCGGTCTCCGCCCGTCGGGCTTCCGGCACGCCGTCCAGGACGACACGGTTCACGGCGAAGCGCGGGTGCACGCGAAGGACGACGAGGCCCGAGAGCGCGAACGTCGTGACGGCGAGGATCGCGAGGGCGGGCAGGACCAGCCGTCGCCCCGCGCGCCGCCGGGTGGGGCGGACCGTGCGGGACGCGAGGGGCCGGTAGAACGAACTCATTCGGATTTTGCTTCGGATTCGGAGGAAGATTCGGATTTCTTGGAAGGTGTATTCAGAAAATCTTCTCCGAAATGCAGAACATCTCCGGCACCCATCGTGATCAGGAGATCTCCCTCTTTCGTTTCTTCCTCCAGCGCCTGCGCGATGTCCTTCCGGTCCGCGATGAAACGCGCGGCGCGGTGCCCGCGTGCCGTCGCGGCGTCGGCCACGAGCGCGCCCGTCACGCCCTCTCGCGGCGCCTCGCGCGAGCCGTACACCGGCGTCACGAGGAGGACGTCCGCGTTCAGGAACGCCGCTCCGAACGCTGCGGCGAAGTCCTTCGTGCGGGAATAGAGGTGCGGCTGGAAGAGCGCGACGACGCGGCGGTCCGGGTAGGACTGGCGGGCCGCTGCGAGCGTCGCCGCGACTTCGGTCGGGTGGTGCGCGTAGTCGTCGATCACGAGGACGCCGCCGCGCTCCCCCTTCTTCTCGAAACGCCGGATGACGCCCTTGAACTCCTCGAGCGCGCGCGCCGCGATCGCGAAGGGAATCGAGAGCTCGCGGGCGATCGCGAGCGCTCCGAGCGCGTTCTTCACGTTGTGGAGGCCCGGCACCTTGAGCGCGACGGGGCCCATGAACTCCCGGCCGGCCGTCGCGATGAAACGCGCGCCGGTCCGCTCGAGCGCGAGATCCCGCACCGTGACGTCGGCCTGGGGCGTGAGGCCGAACGTGACGACGCGGCGTGACACGAGCGGGCGTATCTCCTGCACGTTCGGATCGTCCAGGCCGAGGATCGCGGCGCCGAAGAACGGCACGCTGCGGGCGAAACGCGCGAACGTCTCCTGGATGTCCGCGAGGTCGCGGTACGTGTCGAGGTGCTCGAGATCGATGTTGTTGACGAGCGCGAGCATGGGCGAGAGCGCCAGGAACGACCGGTCGAACTCGTCGGCCTCGGCCACGAGATACTCGCCGTGCCCGAGCCGCGCCGTCCCCACCTCGCGCATCCGGCCCCCCACGATGATCGTGGGATCGAGGCCCGCCGCCATGAGGATCGCGCCCGTCATGGACGTCGTCGTCGTCTTGCCGTGCGTGCCGGCGATCGCGATGCCGCGTTTGACGCGCATGACCTCGGCGAGCATTTCCGCGCGTTTGATCACGGGGATCCCGGCGGCGCGCGCGGCCGCCACCTCGGGATTGCTCTCGTGAACGGCGCTCGAGTAGACGACGACGTCCGCGCCGGCGACGTTCTCGGCGCGATGGCCCTGGTGGACCTCGATACCGAGGCCGATGAGGCGCTCGGACGTCTCGCCGAGCGAGAGGTCCGAGCCGGTCACGTCCAGCCCCACGCTCTTCAGGAGCTCGGCGAGGCCGCACATGCCGATCCCGCCGATCCCGACGAAGTGGAGGCGCTTCACGCGAAGAAAATTCATGCGGCCTCCACTTCGAAGAGCAGATCGCACAGGCGGGACGCCGCATCCGGCGCGGCCGAACGGCGCGCGGCCTCGCCCATCGCGAGGAGCCGCAGCGGGTCGCCGAGCAGAGCCGAGAGAGCGGCCGCCAGCGACTCTTCCGTGGCCGCCGCCTCCGTGACGACGACGGCGGCGCCCAGCGATTCCAGCGCCCGCGCGTTCGCCTCCTGGTGCCCGTGCGCCGCGGCCGCGAAGGGCACGAGGAGGGCCGGGCGTCCGGCGGCCGCGACCTCCGCGACGGTCATCGCGCCCGCGCGCGCCACGACGAGGTCGGCGGCCGCGTACGCCGCGGCCATGTCGTCGAGGAACTCGTGGACGAACGCGCGATCCCCCGCGAGCCCCCTCTTCCCGTAGGCCGCCACGACCTCGCCGGCGCGGCCCTTCCCCGCCTGGTGGACGACGTCGAGCACGATTCCCGAGGCCGCGACGCGCGCGAGCGCGCCCGGCACGAGCCGATTCAGGATCTCGGCGCCCTGGCTGCCGCCGACGACGAGAACCCGCAGCCGCCGCTCCTTCGACCTCGAGACGAGGGAGGGAATCTCGAAGAACGCGGGGCGGACGGGATTGCCCGTGACGACCGACCCCGGCAGCGCGGCGGCGCCGCGAGCGGTTCCGACCGCGATGCGGCGCGCGAGCAGCGCGAGAATCCTGTTCGTGAGACCCGGGATGGCGTTCTGCTCGTGAATGAGCGTCGGAATCCTCCGGGCCCAGGCCGTCGCCACGAGCGGACCGGAGGCGTAGCCGCCGACGCCGACGACCGCGCGGGGCGCGTGCCGGGCGAGGAGGCGCAGGGAGTCGAGGAACGCGAGCGGGAAGCGCGCGGAGACCCTCGAGACGCGCGCGCCACCCCTTGCCGACGAGCCCCTTCGCGCGCACGAACTCGAGAGGGAAGCCCGCCTTCGGCACGAGCGTCGTCTCGAGCCCGCGCGCCGTTCCGACGAAAACGATCGGCGCGCCGGGCCGGCGGCGGCGGATCTCTCCCGCGAGCGCGAGCGCGGGGAAGACGTGCCCGCCCGTTCCCCCGCCCGCGATGAGAAAGCCCCGCTCCGTCATGACGCGTGCTGCGAGAGGTTCAGGAGAATCCCGACCGCGAGGAGATCGGCCCAGAGCGCCGATCCGCCGTACGAGAGAAACGGCAGCGGGATTCCCTTGGTGGGAAGAATCGCGAGCACGACGGAGATGTTGACGAGCGCCTGCACGACGATCATCACCGAGAAGCCGATCCCGAGCAGCCGGCCGAAGGAGTCCGGCGCGTTCGCGGCGGCGCGCACGCCGCGGGCGAAGAGGAAGCCGAACAGCGCGAGCACCGCGGCGCAGCCGAGGAGCCCGAGCTCCTCGCCCACGATCGCGTAGATGAAATCCGTGTACGGATAGGGGAGGAAGAAGAGCTTCTGCTTCCCGTGCCCGAGGCCGAGCCCCGTGACGCCCCCCGTTCCCACCGCGATGAGCGACTGAATCGCGTGGAAGCCCTTTCCGAGCGGATCCGCCTCCGGGTGGAGAAACGCGAGGAGACGGTCGCGCCGGTACTGCGCCGACAGCACGTAGGCCGAGAGCGTCGGCACGAGGAGGAGCGCCGACACGAGGAAGTACTTGATGGGGAGGCCCGCGAAGTAGAGCATCGCGCCGGCGATCACGAAGTACGTCAGCGCCGTTCCGAAGTCGGGCTCCAGGAGAACGAGGCCCGCGAAGAGGCCGACGAGCCCGCCGATCGGCAGCAGGGTCCGCGTCGCGTGCGTGATCTCCCCCTCCCGCCGCGACAGGAGCGCCGCGAGCGCGATGACGAGCCCGATCTTCGCGAACTCGGAGGGCTGCACCGACTTGATGACGCCGAGGGACAGCCAGCGTCGCGCGCCGTTCACGGGGGCCCTGAGGAGGACGGCGACGAGCGACCCGGTCAGCAGGACGAGCCCCGCCGTGATGAGGCGGGGATCGTTCAGGCGGCGGTAGTCGATCGACATCGCGAGGAACGCGAGGACGCCGCCGATGGCGACGGCGACCGTCTGCTTGATCACGAAGAAGTACGCGCCGGCCGGGGCCGCGGACGTCGGCAGGTAGATCTGCATCGCCGACGCGCTGTAGATCATGAGGAGTCCGAGCAGGACGAGAAGGACGACGGATCCGAACAGGAGGCGGTCGAACGCCAGCTTGCGCGCCATCAGCGCCTCCCCCCGGCGCCGAAGGCTCGGGCAGCGCCCTCACGAGCGCCTCGAATACCTCGCCCCGATGCTCGAAGTCGCGGAACTGGTCGAACGACGCGCACGCCGGCGACAGGAGAACCGCGTCTCCCGGCGCGGCGTGCCGGACCGCGTCCTCGAGCGCCTTCTCGAGCGTGCCCGCGACCTCGAGCGCGACGCCCGGCAGGCCGCCGAGCGCCTTCGCGACGGCCGGCGCCGCTTTTCCGATCGCGAGGATGCGCCGCGCCTTCCGCGACGCGAGCGCCCCGAGGCGCCCGAAATCGTCGCCCTTGTCCTTTCCGCCGAGGATGAGGTGCACCTTGCCGTCCGGGAACGCCTCGAGGCTCTTCAGCGTGGCGTCCACGTTCGTGCCCTTCGAGTCGTTCCAGTAGCCGACGCCGTTCACCGTCCGCACGAGGGCCGTCCGATGCGGGAGCCCGCGGAACGTCCGCAGCGTCTCGACGGCGGTTTCGGGCGTGACGCCGAGCGGCAGCGTCGCGGCGAGCGCGGCGAGCGCGTTCTCGACGTTGTGCGCGCCGGGAAGCCCGAGGTCCGACCGTTTCGCCACGACGCGGGGGCCCTTGCCCGTCACGTCGGCGACGAAGAGGTCGTCGGCGAGCCACGCGCCCATTCCCCCGGGCTGGAGGAAGGGAGTCCCGCGGCGCGAGAAGGCGAAACGCCTTGCCCGCGGGCGGATGCGCGCGACGAGCGGGTCGTCCGCATTCAGGACCGCGACCTGCGCCTCGCGCTGGTTCTCGAAGATCCTCGCCTTGGCGGCGCCGTAGTCGTCGATCGAGCGGTAGCGGTCGAGATGGTCGGGCGTCAGATTGAGGTGCACGGCGACGTCGGGCGCGAAGCGCCGGATGCCTTCGAGCTGAAAGGACGACAGCTCGACGACCCACGTGCGCGGCGCCGCGCCGTTTCCGTTCGCGCCTTCTTTCGTCGCGAAGTGGATCCAGGGGGTCCCGAAGTTCCCGCAGGCGACCGCGTGGTGTCCCGCGCCCTTGAGGAGCGCCGCCGCGAGCGCCGTCGTCGTCGACTTTCCATTCGTGCCCGTGACCCCGACGACGACTCCCGGCAGGAGGCGCGACGCGAGCTCGATCTCCGCGACGACGGGCAGGGCGCGGGCCCGGGCCGCGTCGAGAACGGGAAGCGTCGATGCGATGCCGGGCGACACGACGACGAGGTCGACGCCGTCGAGGAGCGACTCGGGATGCCCGCCGAGGACGTACCGCACGCCCGGGCGCTCGGCGAGGCCCGTGAGGTCGGGCTTCGCGTCCGTGCCGACGACGTCCACGCCGCGCTCGACGAGCGCCGTCACGGCGGCGCGGCCCGAGCGGGCGAGGCCGAAGACCGCCGCGGAGCGGATCTCGGGAAGGTCGGGTCCCAGCGACAGCGTCATCGGAGCTTCAGCGTCGACAGCGCGAAGAGCGCGAAGAGGATCGCGACGATCCAGAAACGGATGATGACCTTCGATTCCGGCCACCCGGCGAGCTCGAAGTGGTGATGGAGGGGCGCCATCTTGAAGATGCGCTTGCCGCGCAGCTTGAAGGAGGCCACCTGGAGGATCACGGAGACCGCTTCGACGACGAAGAGGCCGCCCACGAGAACGAGCAGGATCTCCTGCTTGATGAGGACGGCGACGGTCCCGAGCGCCGCGCCGAGGGCGAGCGAGCCCGTGTCCCCCATGAAGACTTCGGCCGGGTGCGAGTTGAACCACAGGAACCCGAGCGACGCGCCCACGATGGCCGCGCAGAACACCGCGAGCTCGCCCGTGCCCGGCACGAACGGCACGAGAAGGTAGCTCGCGGTCTTCGCGTTGCCGGCGATGTACGCGAGGATCGCGAACGTGGCCGAGGCGACGAGCGTGGCTCCGATCGCGAGACCGTCGAGGCCGTCCGTGAGGTTGACGGCGTTCGACGAGCCGACGACGACGATCGTGGCGAGGAGGATGTAGAAGATCCCGAGGTCCGGGTGGACGTTCTTCAGGAACGGCAGCGCGATGTGCGTCGCGTCCAGGCGCGCGTCGAACAGCTTCACCGACACCGACGCCCAGGCGACGCCGAGCCCGATCGCGGTCTGCAGGACGAGCTTCTGGCGGCCCGAGAGGCCGCGGTTGCTGCGGTGCGACACCTTTCGCCAGTCGTCGCCGACGCCGATGAGCATCGCGAGGACGGTCGCGGCGAGGGCGACCCACACGTAGCGGTTCGAGAGATCGGCGAACACGAGGGTCGGGACGACGATCGCGAGGTTGATGAGGACTCCGCCCATCGTGGGCGTGCCCGCCTTCACCTGGTGGCCCTTCGGACCTTCCTCGCGAATCGACTGTCCGATCTGCCGGACGCGCAGCCAGCGGATGAGCGCCGGGCCGAGGAAGATGGAGAGAAGGAGCGCCATCAACGCCGCGTTCGCCGCGCGGAACGTGATGTAGCGGAACACGTTGAAGAGCGGGAACTGGGTGTGCAGCGGGTAGAGCAGCCAGAGGATCATCGTGCGGCCCCCGCGCGTTCCTCGAGGAGCGCGCGCGCGACGAGCCGGTCGTCGAAAGGCAGCGCGCGACCGCCCACGAGCTGCGTCGTCTCGTGCCCCTTCCCCGCCACGAGGACGACGTCTCCCGCCCGCGCGAGCCGGAACGCCTCGGCGAGCGCCGCGCGGCGGTCCACGACGTAGTGCGCGGTCTTTCCCGCCGCCGCGACGCCGGCGCGCACGTCCGCGAGAATCGCCTCGGGTTCCTCGGAGCGCGGGTTGTCGGAGGTGACGACGACCACGTCGGCGAGGAGCGCCGCGATGCGGCCCATCTCGGGACGCTTGCCGCGGTCACGGTCGCCGCCGCAGCCGAACACGGCGATCACGCGGCCGCCGCTCGCCGCGGCGATCGTGCGCACCGTCTTCAGCACGCCCTCGAGCGCGGCGGGCTTGTGCGCGTAGTCGACGAGGACCGTCAGGCCGAGCGTGTTCGGCACGGCCTCGAGGCGGCCCGGGACGCTCGCGACGGCACCGAGCCCGGACGCGATCTCCGCGGGCGAAAGGCCGAGGGCGAGGCCGGCGGCGGCAGCGGCGAGCAGATTCTCGGCGTTCGGTCGGCCGAGAAGAGGGGAATCTATTGTTAAGAGGGCTTCAGTTTCGTCGGTTCTTTCACGCTTCAGTGGGGTTGCAGACACGGTGTTTTCTTCTTTGAAGGGGGAAGAGAAGAAAGAGAAGAAGAGACCTCGATGTCGAGGTGCGTTCCGGTCGTCGTGAGCGTCGCGCGCCCGACGACCGTCGCGAGGAGGCCGGTCTCTCCCGCCGCCGCGGCCGCAACCGCGACCGCTCCGGCGAGGGCCGCCGGCCGCGTCTTGCTCCGCCCCCTCTTCACCTTCTAAGAAGAAACCAACAGTCCGATCCGCGACCAGTCTGCTCGCGAGCTTCAGACCATACGTGTCGCCCAGATTGACTACTGCTTTGCCCCCGGGCTTGAGCAACCCGAAGAGGCGCGTCTTCGCCTCGAAGTAGTCGTCCATGTCGCGATGGAAGTCGAGGTGCTCGCGCGAGAGGTTCAGAAAGACGGCGACGTCGAACGTGCAGCCCGCGAGGCGTTCGAGGACGAGCGCGTGCGACGAGCACTCCATGATCGCCGCGGTGCCGCCGCCTGCGACGAGCGCCTGGAGCATGGGCTGGAGCTCCGTCGCCTCGGGCGTCGTGTGGGGTGAGGCGATCGCCGCCGCGCTGCCGCCCGCGCCGCGATAGACGATCGTGCCGAAGAAACCGCGATTCGGGTGGCGCAGCGCGAGAAGGCCCTCGAGAAGGTACGTCGTCGTCGTCTTGCCGCTCGTGCCGGTCACGCCCGCCATGACGAGCTTCTCCGAGGGCCGCCCCGCGAGGAGCGCCGCCATGAGGCCCGCGGAGCGCCGCGGGTTCTCGACCTCGAGATACGGCACGGAGGCGGCCGCCGGCGCGGGCGGGAGACCGAGCGCCGCCACGGCGCCCCGCACGACGGCGTCGGCGATGAAGCGGCGGCCGTCCGCCTTCAGGCCCGGAAGCGCGGCGAACAGCGTCCCCGGAACCGCCGCGCGCGAGTCGTGCGTGACCGCGAGAACCTCGGGGTCTCCGGGAGGGCCGACGCGGCGGTGCGGGACGTCTTCCGCGAGAGCGGAGAGCTTCACGGCGTGTCTCCCGCCGCGTGCGCCGGCGCGAGAACGAGCGTGCACGCGCCGCCGCGCTCGGCGGGCGTGCCCGCGGGCGGCTCCTGGGACACGACGAACCCGGTTCCCGAAACGTGCGCCGCAAGCCCGCGCGCCGCGAGGAATCTCACGGCGTCGCGCGCGCTCCGGCCGGAGACATCCGGCACGCGATCCCCGGCGTCGCTCCCGCGCTCGGGACGATTCGACGCGGGCACGAGGTCGTCGGCGTGAAGGCGGGCGCTCAGCACGGCGGCCGCGGCCCCCTGGGCGAGGTCCGCGGTGAGGATGGAGGGACGCGTCGTCTCGACCGGAGCCGAGGGCTCACGCAGGATCCGGAGCGTGTCCGCGCCGATCGCCGCGAACACGGGAGCCGCGACTTCGCCGCCGTAGACCTTTCCCTTCGGCTCGTCCACGACGACGGCGATCACGACGCGCGGGCGGTCCGCGGGAGTGAACCCGATGAACGACGCCACGTACTTCTCCCGCGAGTAGCCCCCGCCCGGCACCGCTTTCTGCGCCGTGCCCGTCTTCCCGGCGGCGGTGTAGCCCGGAATCGCGGCCGCTTTCCCCGTTCCCATCTCGACGACCCTCTGGAGGAGGATCCGCATCACGCGTGCCGTCTCCTCGCTCATGAGGCGCCGCGGCGCCGGGCGCTCGATGCTCCGTTCCGGCGCACCCGGAACCTGAATCGCATCCACCATGTGCACCGCCGGAAGAACGCCGCCGTTCGCGATCGCGGCGTAGGCGCGCGCCATCTGCAGGACCGTGACGCCGATCTCCTGGCCGAAGGCCATCGTCGGCAGCGTGAGGGCGCTCCAGCCGGCCTTGTCCTGGAGGATGCCCGCGGTCTCGCCCTCGAGCTCGACGCCCGTCTTCTGGCCGAATCCGAAGTCCCTGACCGACTTGTAGAACGGCGCCCGGCCGATCGTCATCGCGACGTGCGCGATCCCGATGTTCGAGGAGTGCGAGAGGATGTCGCCGATCGTGAGCGTGCTCCAGCCCTTCCCGCCGTGCTCGTGAATCGTGGTGGATCCGATCGTGAGCGTGCCGCCGCCGCAGTCGATCGGGTCGTCGAGGGTGATCGTGCCCGAGTCGAGCGCCGTCGAGGCCGCCACGATCTTGAACGTCGACCCCGGCTCGTAGGCGTCCGCGAGAGGCCGGCAGCGCCGCGCCTCGGCGTCCACGTCCCCGAACCGGTTCGGGTCGAACGTGGGGTACGAGGCGAGCGCGAGAATCGCTCCCGTCGCCGGATCGAGAACGACGGCCGAGGCTCCCTTCGCGTGCGACTCGGCGACGACCTTCGCGAGCTCGCGTTCGGCCGCGTGCTGGATGGAGGTCCGGAGCGTGAGGGTGAGCGACGCTCCCTCGTAGCCTTCGGCCGGGGCGTCGCCGCCCCCGCGCGCGCGCGTCGCGTACGAACGCTGCGCCGCATCGCGGAGAAGCGTGACGCGGGCCGGCTTCCCGCGCACGTCGGTGTCGAATCGATATTCGAGCCCCGCGAGACCCTTGTTGTCGGTGCCGACGTAGCCGAGCGCCGCCGCCGCGAGCGTGCCCTCGGGATAGCGCCGCGCCGACTCGGCCACGAGCTGGATGCCCGGGAGACGCTTCTCGCCGATGAGGGCCCTTACGCGCGCGGCGACTCCGTCGCTCACGCGCCGGGCGACCCAGACGAAGTCGCGGTCCGGGCTCGAGAGCTTTCGGGCGAGCTCCTTCGCCGGGTGCTTGACGAGGGGCGCGAGGAGAGCGGCCTCCTGGTCGGCGTCGTCGACGTCCGACGGAATCGCGAACACGGACTCGACGCGGGCGTTGATCGCGAGGTAGGTTCCGTCCGCGGCCTTGATGACCCCGCGCCGCGGCGCGAGCTCCACGGTGCTCTCCTGCTGCCGGGCGGCCCGCCGCGTGAACTCGTCCTTCCGGAGAACCTGCAGGTCCACGAGACGCACGAGGAGCACGAGAATCCACAGCCCGACGCCCGCGAGCATGAGGAGGGCGCGGCGGTCCGGGCGCGGGGCGGCGCTCAAGGCGAGACCTTTCCGGACACGGGCGCGGGGGATGGCCGGGCGGGCGCGGCCGGAGGCGGGGAGACGAGAGCGGTGTCCCTCACGAGGATGACCTGGTCGAGCGTGGGCGGCACGAGGCCCAGCGTGCCGCGCGCGATGGGCTCGACGCGCGCGAGCGCGGCGGCCTGCGCGCGGTCCATCTCGAGGCGGTGCCTTCTCTCGAGCAGGACATCACGGTTCTTCGAGACGTTCGCGAGCTGGTATCCGAGACGAACGGTTTCGAGATTCGCCCAGATCGCGAGAAACAGGACGACTGCCGGCGGCACCGCGGCGAGGGCGAGCGCGACGAGCTCGCGCGTCCGCTGCCGGTCGCGCTCCCGCACGAGATAGAGATTTTCGACCGGGCGGCGGACCGCGTACGCCATGGGCGGAATTCCCTACCGCGGGGGCGTGCTCGGACCGGCGCCGTCCTCGGCGACGCGCTCGAGGACGCGCATCCGCGCCGAGCGCGCGCGGGGGTTTTCGCCGAGCTCGGCGAGCGTGGGACGAAGAGACTTGCGCGTGACGAGCGCCATGACGCGGCGCCGCGAGCACACGCAAACGGGGAACGAGGGCGGGCAGGTGCAACCCGCCGTGTGACGCTGGAACGTGTGCTTGACGATGCGATCCTCCAGCGAGTGGTACGACAGAACCGTGAGCCGTGCTCCGAGCGCGAGGCGCGCGACCGCGTCGTCCAGGAAGCGCTCGAGCTCGACGAGCTCGCGGTTCGTCGCGATGCGGAGCGCCTGGAAGACGCGGGTCGCGGGGTCCTTGTGCATCGGGCGCTTCGGTCCGAGGACCTTCAGCACGAGGCTTCTCATCTCGCCGGTCGTCCGGATGGGCGCCGCCTCCCGAGCCTCCACGACCCTGCGCGCGATCGGTCCCGCCATGCGCTCCTCCCCCCATTCGCGGAAAATCCGCGTCAACTCCTCGCGTGAAGCCGTCGCCACGAGGTCGGCGGCCGAAGGTCCCGAGGCGCCCATGCGCATGTCCAGCGGGCCTTCCTTCATGAACGAAAACCCCCGCTCCGCGACGTCCAGCTGCATCGAGGAGACGCCGAGATCCGCGAGGATGCCGTCGACGCGCGGAAGGCCCAGGCCATCGAGATGGGCCGCGAGATCCTCGTGCCGCCCCTCCACCGTGACGAGGCGGTCGCCGAAGGCGGCGAGCCGCTCGCGCGCGATCCGGAGCGCCGCGGGATCGCGGTCGATCCCGACGACGCGCGTGTCCGGAGAGGCCTCGAGGAGCGCCCGCGCGTGTCCGCCGAGACCGAGCGTCGCGTCCACGTAGATCCCGCCCCGCTCCGGCCGGAGCGCCGCGACGACCTCCCGGAGGAGGACCGGGACGTGAACCGCGCCTGCATCGGGCATGGCGCGTCAGACAAGATGTCGCGCGAGTTCGTCGTAGTCCTCATCCGTGATCGTGGCCGTGCGGAGGCTCTTGAGATGCTTTGTCCGGTCGACGAGCTTCAGGTGATCGGTCTGTCCGAGAACGAGGGCGTCGCCCTCGATCCCCGAGACCTCGCGAAGCAGCGCGGGCACGAGAAGACGGCCCTGCGCGTCCATGCGCGCGACCTGCCCGTAGGTGTTGAAGCGCTCCTGGAACTTCGCCTTCGCGCGGTGGATCGCCGGCATCGCGGCCAGCTTTTCCTCCAGGGCGTTCCAGACCGGCATCGGAAAGACCAGAACGTCGACACCGGAAATGGACGTCAGGAAGAATTCGGGCCCGAAAGTCTCCTCGATCGGCGCGCGGAACACGGAAGGGACCTTGAAGCGGCCCTTCTCGTCCACCGTCGTCTCCGCGCTGCCTCGAAGGCGGTCCATAATCTACCCCTGGAAAAGAAGTCCGCGGGCGGCTTCATGGGAATCCCCCGGTTACCCGGAACATCCACAAGACGCCACCGTCGACCACTTATTTCCACCCGCGAGTATCCGACTCGAATCGGGCCGGCGTCAAGGGAAATCCCTGAGACGGAGCACGTTGCGGGTGCGCCGGCGCGGCGGTGTACCCTCGGTGCGGTGACCGACTCGTCCCTTCCCCCGGCCGGCGTCCGCCTCGTCGCGGCCCCGGAGCCTTTCGAGGCGCTCCTCTCCGCGCTGGACGAGGACCCGGAAGCCGACGTGGCTCTCGACACAGAGGCCGATTCGTTTCATCACTACTTCGAGAAGGTGTGCCTCCTGCAGCTCTCCTGGGGCGGCACGGCCCACCTCGTGGACCCGCTCCAGACGCTCGACATCGGCGCACTCCTCGCGCGGTTCGCGCGGCGGCGGCTCCTCATGCACGGCGCCGATTACGATCTTCGGCTGCTCTTTCGAGGCTACGGTTTTCGGGCGGCGTCCCTCTTCGACACGATGTTCGCGGCGCAGCTCCTCGGCGAGAAGGAGATCGGTCTCGCGGCGCTCCTCGCGGCGCGCGTCGGGGTCACGCTCGACAAGGCGCACCAGCGCGCCGACTGGAGCGAGCGGCCTCTCACGCCGCCGCTCGTCGCCTACGCGGCGGCCGACGTCCTCCACCTCGCGGCGCTCGTGGAATCGATCACGCGGGACCTCGAGGCGAAAGGGCGCCTCGCGTGGCACGCCGAGGAGTGCGCGCGCCTGGCCGCGGCGGATTTCCCCGCCGGCCGCGAGGCGGATCCCGAGAGCGACTGGCGGATCAAGGGCACGAACGCCCTGACCGACAAGGAGCGCGCCTTCGCGCGAGCCCTGTGGGAGGCGCGGGACACCCGCGCCCGCGCCCTCGACCGCCCTCCCTTCCGCGTCCTCACGAACGAACGTCTCCTCCTCGCCGCGAAGCCGGCCGCCGCCGGCGAGCGGGACCTCTCGAAGCTCTTTCCGGGCCCGCGCCCGCTGCCCGACGACTTCGCGCGCGGCGTGCGCGAGGCGTTGGAGGCCGCCGCGGCCCTCGCGCCGTCCGAGTGGCCGAGGGTCCGCCGCGGCGAACGCACCGAGTCCGACCCCGCGCTCGAGCGCGACGTGGAAACGATGAAGAAGTCCCGGGATGCGAAGGCCACCGCGCTCGGGCTCGATCCCGGAGTTCTCGCCTCCCGGGCGATCCTCACGACGGCGGCGAAGACGCGCCGCGCGAACGGCCGCCTGACGGCCGATCTCCTCGTCACCGAGGGCGGACTCTCGCGCTGGCGCGCCGAGCTTCTCGCGGGCTGACGCGCCGGCTTCAGCGTTTGCGCGGAGCCGGGGTCGGAGCGGGGGCCGGAGCGGGCTCGGGAGTCGAAGCCGCGGCCGCGATCGGCGGCGTGTAGTAGGGCTGGCCGCCGGCCGACACGCGGATCACGGCTTCTCTCTTCAGCTTGTCGAGGTACTCGGCGAGCTTCTTCTGGAACTGCGTTTCCTGCTCGCGTTTCAGGAGCTGCGCCTTCACGTCGGCGAACGGCTTGTAGGAAACGGGGAACTTCTCGATCACCTTGACGAGGTGCCAGCCGAATTTCGTCCCGATCGGATCCGACACCGTGCCGACGGGCAGCGAGAACACGGCTTTGTCGATCTCGGCGGTGAGCTCGCCGCGCGCCACCGTCCCGAGATCGCCGCCGCGCGCCTTCGTGGCCCCGTCCGAGTAGTCCCTGGCGACGGCCTCGAATTTCGCGCCGCCCCTGACGAGGTCCGACGCTTCCTTCGCGCGACGCGCGGCCCGGGCGGGGTCGTCGCCGTTCGAGACGAGGATCTCGGCGAGGTGCGCCTTCTCGGGCACCTTCCACGTCTCCTTCTCCCGCTCGTAAATGATGCGCAGGGCGTCGTCCGACAGGTCGACTTTGCTGTTCACCTCGCGGCCGACGACACGCTGCAGCGTCACGGTGCGTCGCAGCTGGTCGCGGAGGCGGTCGATCGTGAGGCCGGACTGCGCGAGCCCCTTCTGGAAGTCCTCGTCCGTCGTGACGTTGTTCTGCTCCTTGAGCCGCTTGATCTGGTCCTCGATCTCGGCGTCCGACGTGACGAGGTCGAGCTCCTTCGCGCGATCCTCGAGGAGGGCCTCGTTCACGAGCTCGTCCATGACGCTCTTCTTCATCTCCTCGCCCTTTGCGGGGCTGGGCGGGGCGCCCGACTCGCGGACGGTCTGGTCGATCCGCGCGTCGAACTGGCTCTGCGTGATGACCCGCGAGTTCACGTGCACGAGGATGCGGTTGACGACCTCGCCGGCCCAAAGAGGCGCGGGCGCGAGCACGGCGGACTGGAGAACGACGGAAAAGAGGACACGGGGGAGCCGAATTGACTTCACGAGGGCGCAGTCTAGCGAAATCCGGGCCGGGGCCCGCCCTCAACGCGATTTGGCGCTGTGGACGTTCGCTCCGACGTACGGGAACGGCAGGTGATCCTCGACCACCGAAACCGGAAAGCGCCGGCGCGCCCCGGCGATGGCCTCTTCCACCGCCCTCGAGCTGCGTTCCTCGGCGACCGCCATCCGGAGCCCCGGGAGCGCCTCTTCGAACGTCACGTCGCGCGCCTCGAGACGCTCGTCGACGCGAAAGACGTGGAAACCGTGCGGCGTCGCCAGCACGGCGCTCGTCTTTCCGGCGGGAAGGCTCCAGACGGCCTTCTCGAACTCGTGGGGCAGGTCCGCGCTCCCGAGAAGGCCCAGCGAGCCGCCGGACGCCGCGTTCGGCGCGACGCTCGAGGCGCGCGACACGTCCGCCCACTTCGCGCCCTCGGCGAGGCGTTTCACCGCGGCGTCGGCGTCCTCCCGCGCGCGGAAGAGGAGCTGCGACACGCGCACGAGGGCGGGCTTGCTGTAGCGCTCGGGATGCGCGTCGTACTCCTTCCTGAGGTCCGCGTCCTGCAGCGCCTCGAGCCCGGCGGCGCGGGTGAGGAACGCGCGACGCCTCTCCTTCGGGCTCGCGCCGGGAACCTTCGGCTCGGCGGCCTCCACGGCCCGCGCGAGAAGCACCTCGTCGAGGTACTGGTCGAGGAGGCTCGAGAGGACGCGCGGCGAGACGTTCTTCGGGTCCTCGCTCGTCGCCGTCTTCACCCACGCCATGAAAGAGGTGAGGGTGACCGGCTGGTCGCCCGCCATCGCGATCGTTTCCGGCCGCGCCGCGGCGGGCGGACCCACCTTTTGCGCGCAGCCCCACGCGGCCGCCGCCAGGGCCGCCGCGGCGAGAGCGAAAGCCACGCGAGCGGACCGGGCCACGGAGCGCATCATGCCGCCCCCTCGAGAAACGAGCCCAGGTCGCGCGGCATCGACGCGAGGACCCTCGGGCGGGCGAGGTCCAGGAGGGCGCGCGCCGCCCGCTCCGAGACCCCCGCTCCGTCGGGCCCGAGTCCGGCGAAGGCCCTGGGGAGCCGGAACGCGTCCGGGCCGGACGCGAGGAGGTCTCCCGCTTTCAGGGCCGCGACCACCCGTTCAGGGTCGAGACCGTGCTCCTTCTCGAGCGTCGCGGCCAGCTCGTCGCCGCGCCGCTGGACGGCCTTGACGCCGAGAGAGCGCGCGAGGAGCCGGAGCCGCGCGATTTCGAGGAGCCGCTCGAAGGCCGGCGGCGGCGCGCCGTACCGGTCGGCAGCGGTCGCCGCTTCGCGCCGAAGCGTCTCCGGGTCGGAGGCGGCCGCGATCTTCTTGTAGAGCGCCATGCGGAGGCTCTCCTCCGGAATCCACTCCGGTGGCAGCGCCAGCGGCAGCCCGAGCTGAAGCGTCACGTCGCGCGTCTCGGGCACCGGCTCGCCCTTGAGCTCGGCCATCGCCTCCTCGAGGAGGTTCACGTACGTCTCGAACCCCACGGACTCGATGTGCCCCGACTGCTCGCCGCCGAGAAGGTTCCCCGCGCCCCGGATCTCGAGATCCTTCGCCGCGATGCGGAAGCCCGCGCCGAGGTCCGAGAACTCCTGGATCGCCCGGAGGCGCCGGCGCGCGTCGTCCGACAGCGGCATGCCCGGCGGCACGAGCAGCCAGCAGGAGGCGGCCTTGTCGCTCCGGCCCACGCGTCCCCTCAATTGATAGAGCTGCGAGAGACCGTACAGGTCGGCGCGGTCGATGAGCATCGTGTTCGCGGACGGGATGTCGAGGCCGTTCTCGACGATCGTCGTCGCGAGAAGGACGTCGGCCGCGCGCGTCACGAACGCGCGCATCGCCCGCTCGAGCTCGCCCTCCGACATCTGCCCGTGCGCCGTGACGACGCGGGCGTCCGGAACGAGAGTCGCCAGCTTCTCGCGCCAGAAGCCGAGCGAGTCGATGCGGTTGTGGACGACGTACACCTGCCCGCCGCGGTCGATCTCCGCGCGAATCGAGTCGCGGATGACGTCGTCGTCCACGGGCACGACGTGCGTCGCGATCGCGAGCCGGTCCTTCGGGGGCGTCTCGATGACGGAAAGGTCGCGAATGCCCGCGAGCGAGAGATGCAGGGAGCGCGGGATCGGCGTCGCCGACATCGCGAGGACGTCCACCGACGCGCGCCACTGCTTGATGCGCTCCTTCTGCGCGACGCCGAAACGCTGCTCCTCGTCCACGACGAGGAGGCCGAGGTCCTTGAACGCGACGTCCTTGCTGAGCAGCCGGTGCGTTCCCACGACGACGTCGAGCGTCCCTTCTTGGAGGCGCCGGAGAAGCTCTTTCTGGTCTTCCTTCCCCCGGAAGCGCGACAAAATGTCGATGGAGACGGGGAACGCCGCGAACCGGCGCCTGAGCGTCCGGAAATGCTGGTCCGCGAGAATCGTCGTGGGCGCGAGGAGCGCGGCCTGCTTGCCGTCCAGCACGCACTTGAACATCGCGCGCATCCCGACCTCCGTCTTGCCGTACCCCACGTCGCCGCACAGGAGCCGGTCCATCGGCTTGTCGGCCTCCATGTCCCGCTTCACGTCCCGGATGGCCGAGGCCTGATCCGGCGTCTCCGCGTACTCGAACGCCTCCTCGAACTCCTTCTGCCACGGCGAATCCTTCGAGAACGCGTGGCCGGGCGCGGCCGCGCGCCGCGCGTACAGCTTCAGGAGCTGGTCGGCGATGTCCTTGACGGCCTTCCGCACGGACGACTTCCGCTTTTCCCAGCCGAGGCCGCCGAGCCTGTCGAGCGCGGGGAGCGGCCCTTCGCCGGCCGCGGCGTACTTCTGGATGAGATCGAGCCGTTCGACGGGCACGAGCAGCTTCGCGTCTCCCGCGTACCGCAGGTCCACCATCTCGCGCGTCAGACCCGCGTCCTCGATGTGCGCGAGGCCCGCGAATCTCCCGAGGCCGTAGTCGCGATGCACGACGATGTCCCCGACCTTCAGGTCGCGGAGGTCCGACAGGAACGCTTCCGACGCGGACTTGCGGCGCGGCGCCGACGAGCGCGGCTCGCCGAAGAGGTCCGTCGCCGTGAGCAGGAGAACGCCCGCGGGCCGGAAGAGGAATCCCGAGCGCGGCCCGCCCGAAACGACGCGGCACGCGCCAGGCGCCAGCGGCGAGACGACGTCCGCGGACTTTCCCTGATGCTCGATCTCGTATTCGTCGAGGAGGCGCTCGACGTGCTCGCGCTCGCCCTTCGTCGCGGCGGCGAGGAGAACGGCAAGGCCGTCCTTCCGCGCACGCGAGACCTCTTTCACGACGTCCGGCAGCCGGTCCTCGAAGGACAGGACCGATTCCGCACCGATCGCGATCGTGTCGCCGCCCGGAACGGCCGGCGCGAGAGCGACGAGCGCGCGCCTCTCGAGCTCCTCCGTCAGGCGATCCGCGTCGCCCGCGAGGCGCGACGGATCGGGCACGACGCGTCCGGCCTTGCGGGCCCTCTCGTAGTCCAGGCGCAGCACGTCGGCCGCGCGGAGGAGCTCCTCCCCGATCGCGCCGGCGTCGTCGACGGCGACGACGAGGTCGCCGGCGTGGTCGAGGACGTGGGATGGCGCGCCCGCGAGGAGCGGAAGCAGCTCCTCGAGGCCGTCGTTCCGGCGCGCGAGCGAAAGGTCGCGCGGCACGGGCGGGTCGTCGTCCGCCGTGCGGCAGTCCGCGAGGACGCGCTGCGCCGCCTCGCGCGTCTGGCGCGTGTCGGGCGCGAGCGCCATGGGCGGGAGCGACACGACGGACAGCGCGCCCGTCGAGCGCTGCGTGTCCGGGTCGAAGGAGCGGATCGAGGCGATGGCGTTCAGGTCGAACTCGACCCGCACGGGCTCCGGCCGGTGGGGCGGGAAGACGTCGAGGAGGCCGCCGCGCACCGCGAGATCGCCGGTCTCCGTCACGAGGTCCGCGCGCGCGTAGCCCTCCTCGAGAAGAGCCTCGACGATGCGCGCGGGCGGGACCTCGTCACCCACGGACAGGCAGCGCGTGCGCTTCCGAAAATCGTCCGCCGGCGGCAGGCGCCTGAGCAGCGCGCGCGCCGGGACGACCAGCATCTCCACCGACCCCTCCGCGAGGCGCGTCAGCGTCCCGAATTCCTCGCGCCGGACCTTCAGCGACGGCGCGATCTGCTGATACGGCGACAGCGCCGGCGCGGGAAAGAACGCCACGCGCTCTTCCCCGAGGACGCTCGCCGCGTCGCGCGCGAAGGCCGCCGCGTCGCGCTCGTGCGCGAACACGACGACCCATTTCAGCCCGAGCGGCGCGCCCACGGCTTCGAGGACGTACGGCAGCAGGCCCGGGGGCGCTCCCGACAGGGACACGCTTCCCGTCGACGTTCCGAGGACCCCCGCCTCGATCCGCCCGGAAAGACGCTGCACCGCGGGCGCGGCGGCAAGCGTCTCGAGAAGCGGAACCCTCCGCCGCGTCACCCGGCGGATTATGGCCGCGCCCGTCCTAGTGCGCCTTGATTATTGTGACGTGGAGGCCCTGAGGTCAGTTTGACGCCGGAGGCGCGTCCGTGAAGTCGATCCGGTCCATCTGGCTCTCTGTCCTCCTTGTCCCGCTGGCCTCGGCCCAGTTCCTCGGGGCGCAGGCTTCTCCGGCCTCCTCGCGCAACGAGGAAGTCGAGACGTGCCTCGGCTGCCACGGGGACAAGGACGCGTCCTTCAAGCTTCCGAGCGGCGAGACACAGTCGCTGTTCGTGCCGCGGGAGGTCTTCGAGAAATCCGTCCACGGCGCGAAGCAGGGCTGCATCGGCTGCCATCCGGGCCAGGCCGAAGTCCCGCATCCCGAGGTGCGGGCGAAAGACAAGGCGGCGTTCTCCGCGGGCTTCAAGGATCTCTGCAAGACCTGCCACTTCGACAACTACACGAAGGCCCTCGACGGCGTGCACTACAAGATCCTCGCCGCGGGCGGCAGCGCGCCGTTCTGCACGGACTGCCACGGCGTGCACGACATCTCCCACCCGAAGCTGCCGCGCACGAAGGTCTCCGAGACGTGCGGGGGCTGCCACGGGGACATGGCCGAGACGTACGCGAAGAGCGTTCACGGGCAGGCGCTCGCCGCCGGCAACCAGGACGTGCCCGTCTGCACCGACTGCCACCACGCGCACGACATCGCGGACCCGCGCACGAAAGACTGGCGCCTCACGACGATCGATCTCTGCGCGACGTGCCACACGAACAAGACGCTCATGGCGAAGTACGGACTCTCGACGAACGTCGTCTCGTCGTATCTCTCGGACTTTCACGGCATGAGCGCGAAGCTCGCCACTTCAGGCGTGAAACCGAAGGCCGTCACGGCGCTCTGCATCGACTGCCACGGCACGCACGACATCACGAAGGCGGGGGCCGGCAACTCGCAGGTGCTGAAGGCGAACCTCCAGAAAACCTGCGCGAAGTGCCACGCGGGCGCGACGCAGAACTTTCCCGCCGCGTGGCTCTCGCACTACGAACCGAGCCTGAAGAAGGCGCCGCTCGTCTGGGCGGTCGGCGTCTTCTACAAGATCTTCATCCCCTTCATCATCGGAGGCCTCTGCCTGCAGATCCTCCTCCACCTCTGGCGCGTGCTGGTGAACAGATGACCGAATACGCGATCCGTTTCACGAAGAGGCAGCGCGCCGAGCACCTCATCGTGATGACGACCTTCATCCTTCTCGCGATCACGGGCTTTCCCCAGAAGTTCTTCGAGACCGGCTGGGCGCGCGGCGTCGTGAACTTCATCGGCGGGCTCGATCACCTCCGGTTCGTCCATCGCGTCTCCGGAATCCTCTTCTCGCTCTTCACGCTGTGGCACATCAGCGTGAGCGTGATCCTCTCGCTCCAGCGGCGGATGAAGCTCACGATGCTGCCGAACAAGAAGGACTTCACGGACGCGGTCCAGCAGCTCCGCTACGACCTCGGCATCGTGGAGGCGCAGCCCGCGTTCGACCGCTTCGACTACCGGCAGAAATTCGAGTACTGGGGCCTCGTGCTCGGCGGCCTCGTCATGATCTCGACGGGTCTCGTCCTCTACTTCCCGATGCTCGTGACGCGCTTCCTGCCCGGCGAGCTGATTCCCATGTCCAAGGTCGCGCACAGCAACGAGGGCCTGATGGCGTTCCTCGTCGTCATCACCTGGCACATCTACAACGCCCACTTCGCGCCGGGCATCTTCCCGTTCGACCCGGCCATCTTCACGGGCAAGATCAGCAAGGAACGGCTCCACCACGAGCACGCGCTCGAGTACGCGCGCCTCTACGGGGACCCGGCCCACGCCGAGCCCGCTCCCGCCGAGCCCGCTCCCGCCACGCCGCCGCCTCCGGCGCCGAAAGCGGAGGCGAAAGCACCGCCGAAGCCGTGAACCCCGAAGAGCACCAACGCCTCGGGGTCCAGAATGCCCTGCAGGCGCGGGCGCTTCTTCTCGTCGGGATCGGCATCCTCGCGCCGCTCGTCGTCCTCGGGTTCCTCATTTCGAGCGCTCTCGACGATCTCTCCCAGCGCGTCGTGCGCGACCAGCAGATCCTCGCCCGCAGCGCCGTCGAGCACGTCGAGGAGATGCTCCGGGACGACCTCGAGGGCCTCTACGGCGGCGGCGTCGAGCCCGACAGCCCCGCGCGCCGCGCCGCGCTCCTCGGCACGTATCGCCACTCGCGGCTTTTCTCCAGCGTGTTCCTCCTGAGTCCGCGCGGCGAGATTCTGTGGGAGGAGCCCGCCGGCGGGCACCGCGAGGACCATCTCTTCGACCTGCCGGCCGCGCAGGAGGCGGTGGCCACCGGCCGCCGCGCGGCCTCCGCCCTCACGATGCTCCCGAACGGCGCGCGCCGCCTCTTCCTCTTCGTTCCGCTCGTGAATCTCGACGGGCGGACGACGGGCCTGTCCGGCGCGAGCCTCGATCCGGCGCTACCGGCCTTCGCCGCCCTCCTGCCCGCGCTCCAGACCGGGGAAGGGCTCACGACCGAGCTCGTCGACGCCGTGGGCGAGGTCGTCGCGGCGACCGACGCCGCGCCTGGACGGGGGTCGCCCGTCAGCCCGGCATTCCTGCTGCCGCTCCTCCAGGGCCGCCGGGCCTTCGCGGGCCGCGTGGGAAAGGACGCCATCGCCTTCGCGCCCCTCCGGCTCTTCCCGTGGGGCGTCGTCGTCCGCGAACCGGCGGCGCACGCGTTCGCGCCCGCGATCGCCTTCCGCCGGCGGATGCTCGCCGTCACGCCCGTGTTCCTCGCGCTCGCCGCGCTTTTCACGTGGGGCGCGGCGCGAAGCGTGCTCCGGCCCCTCCTCGTCCTCACGCGCGCCGCCGAGCGCATCACGGGCGGCGATCTCAAGAAGCCGATCCCGCCGCTGCCCGACGACGAGGTCGGCCGGCTCGGCCGCTCCCTCGAGACCATGCGCGCGCGCCTCGAGCGCGACGACCGTCGCGCCGAGCTGCTCAAGCGTTTCCTGAGCGCGCAGGAAGGCGAGCGCATGCGCATCGCGCGCGAGCTCCACGACGAGACATGCCAGACGATCTCGGCGCTGTCCTTCCGGCTCGAGAGCGCGCTCGGCGAGCTGCCCGCGGGCGAGGCGCGCGCGCGCCTCGTGGAGGTCAAAGGCCTCGCGGGACGCGCCCTCGACGACCTCCACCGCGTCATCTTCGACCTGCGTCCCTCCGTCCTCGACGACCTCGGACTTCTCGCCGCCGTGCGGTGGTACGCCGCGCGCCATCTCGAGCCGCTCGGCATCACGGTGAAGTGCGAGTTCGAGGACGTCGAGAGCCGCGTGCCCCAGGAGGTCGCGACGGCCGTCTTCCGCATCGTGCAGGAGGCGCTTCTGAACGTCGCTCGCCACGCCGCTGCCGAGGACGTGCTCGTGCAGATCGCGGCCGACGAAAGGAACCTCCTCATCGAGATCGAGGACGACGGGAAGGGATTCGATCCCGAGAGCGTCGTCGAGCCCTCCGAGACGGGGCGCGGCCTCGGCCTCCTCGGCATGCGCGAGCGCGTCGAGATCCTGGGCGGAAAGATGAGCCTCGATTCTGCTCCCGGCGAGGGGACGCACGTGGCGTTCGAGATTCCGATCCTGCCGGAGGCCCGCGTTGTCTAGGACGCGCGTCGTGATCGCCGACGATCACGCCCTCATGCGCGAAGGCGTGCGGGCGCTGCTCGCGAAGGCCGACGACATCGAGGTCGTGGGCGAGGCCGAGGACGGCCGGCAGGCCATCGACCGCTGCAAGGAGCTGGAGCCGGACGTCCTTCTCCTCGACATCGCGATGCCGAACCTGGGCGGGCTGGAGGCCGCGCTCGAGATCCGGAAGCTCACGCCGCGCACGAAGATCATCGTCCTCACGCAGTACGACGACCGCGAGTACGTCTCGCGCTTCCTGAAGCTCGGCGTCTCGGGCTACGTGCTGAAGAAGGCGGCGGGCGCGGAGCTGGCCTCGGCCATCCGCAGCGTCGCGCGCGGGGGCCTCGTGCTCGCGCCGGAGGTCGCGCGCGTCGCGCTCGAGGAGCGCGAGGCCGCGGCCTCCGGCACGGAAACCGTCGACACCTACGAGACGCTCACGGACCGCGAGAAGCAGGTCCTGAAGCTCGTCGCCGAGGGGCGGAGCAACAAGGAGATCGCCGAGCTCCTGGGCATCGGCGTGAAGACCGCGATGTCCCACCGCGAGCACGTCATGAGCAAGCTCGGCGCCCACGGGCGCACGGAGCTCATCCGCTTCGCCCTCCGCCGCGGGATCATCCGGGGCTGAAGACGGGCCCTGCTTTCAGATCAGGCCGACGGCCCGGGACGCGAGGACTCCGACGACGAGAAGTGAGATGAGCGACTGCAGCATCGTGAGGACCTTCGCCCAGCGCGAGAGGACGGGCGTGTCGGTGGGCGAGAAAGCCGTCGAGTTGTTGAACGCGATGAAGAGATAGTCCACGAACCGGGGCGCCCAGTTTTCCGGCCCCGGACACCCGTCCATCATCTGGGGAAAGAAGAAGTCTCCCTCCGTGTGCGCGCCGCGCCCGTCCCGGACGAACGGCCCGCCCGCGTCGAGCCTCCAGTACCAGATCGCGAAGACGAGCACGTTCGCGACCCAGAGGCACGCGGCGGACGTCGCGAGCTCCCCAGGCGTCTCGCTCTTCTTCGGCAGCCCCGCGATGAGGAGCGCGAGGGAGCCGACGAGGGCCAGCGTCACGACGCCGCTCATCACGAAACCGAGCACGCGGCTGAACGAAACATGGCCCGCCCGATGGGCGAGCACGGTCGGGACGGCGAGGACGAGAACGACGACGAGAAGCACCCAGCGCGGGCCCACGGTGAGCGCCGCCGGCAGGGCGTAGTTGAGGAGGCCGAGCGCGAGGAGCGCGAAGAGGACCGGCCAGCGGGCCTCCGACTGGACCACCTCGGGCGCCGTCATCGGCGGCATCTTATCCGCCCTGGAGCCCCTCTCGTCCCCAACGCTCTCTCCCGCCGCGGGCGAGACCTGCGTTCCCTGAAGAGAAAACCGGCGCCGAAGTCATTTCGGCGCCGGAAAGAAATCGAGAGGCTGAGCGAGAAGAGCGAAGGGCTAGTAGCGGCCGCGGCCACCGCCGCCGCCGTAGCCACCGCCGCCGCCGCGGTTCTCCTGGGGCTTGGCCTCGTTCACCTTGAGGGCGCGGCCGTCGTGGTCGCGGCCGTTCAGGGCGCCCATGGCCTTCTGGCCGTCTTCGTCGGACATCTCGACGAAGCCGAAGCCCTTCGAGGAGCCGGTGTCGCGGTCGGAGATCACGCGGGCGGATTCGATGTTGCCGAAGGGCTCGAACAGGGCGCGAAGGGTGGAGTCGTTGACAGAATAGGACAGGTTTCCAACGTAGAGCTTCATGGGGATCCTTTGTTGAACATTCGTCCGAAGGACGAGTGCGGCCGGGAGATGGTAGAGAGTGGGACGGGAGATGGTCGACGGGGACCTTTCGGCCTCGGTCCGCTCCGTCAGTACGTCAGTACGAGAGAAAGGGCGAACGGGAAGAGTATAGCGCAACCGGAGATTCACCCTGGCCACGGTGCTCACGTAAGCTGTGCCGCGTTCGGAGGAGGATACGAATGGTCAAGACTCGCTGCGCTGCGTTGATGCTCCTGACCCTGTCGGCGGGCGCCGCCTCGCCGCTTCTCGCCCAGGGGCGCCCGGACCCTGCGGCTCTCATCGCGGCCCAGAAGGAGGCCATGAAGCCGTTCGCCGCCATGGACGGCGTGTGGCGGGGCCCCGCCTGGACCTTGCTGCCGTCCGGCGAGAAGCACACGATCACGCAGACCGAGCGCATCGGCCCGTTCCTCGACGGCTCCGTGAAGGTCATCGAGGGCCGTGGATACGATGCCGACGGGCGCGTCGGCTTCAACGCGTTCGGCACCATTTCCTACAGCCCCGCGACGAAGACGTACACCCTGCACTCGCACGCGATGGGCAACGTCGGCGACTTCACGATCAAGCCCACGGCCGACGGCTACACGTGGGAGATCCCGGCCGGGCCCATGACGATCCGCTACACGGCCGTCATCAAGGACGGCACGCTGAAGGAAGTCGGCGACCGCCTCGAGCCGGGCAAGGAGCCCGTCCGGTTCTTCGAGATGGCGCTCACGCGCATCGGCGACACGACATGGCCCGCGGGAGGGGCCGTGCCGCAGAAGTAGGTAGCACCCTTCGTTCAGGAGTCGCTCATGTTCAAGGCGCATCGCCATCGGCACGTCACCGCCGCCCTTCTCCTCGCCCTCGGCGCTCCCGTCGCGCTCGCGGCGGACACGAAGGCGAACGAGGGGATCACCTCGAAGGCGCCAGTCGTCACGGCGCGCCCTCAGGTCCCTCAGTTTCCGGCGTACGTCAAGGCTCGCGGCGATCGTCTCTGGAAGGAGGCGTCGCCCGCCGTGAAGGCGTGGGTGAAACAAGTCGCACCCGGCATCGCGAAGGGATCCGGCGACCCCGGGGCTCTCGCCCGGTCAGCCGCCCAGGCGCGCTGGCCAGACCTCCACGTCGCCGGCGCAGCCGACGCCCTCACGTTACTCGTGCTGTGCGAGGTTGCGACGGACCTCGCGAGAATGGCGGACGAACGCGATTCCCTGGCCGAACAGGGCCAGGCGCAGCAACTCAAGCTCAAGCTGATCATGGAACGCATGGCCAAGGCGGACTCCGCCGCTCGGAGCGCCTTGACGAAGTTCTCGGAAACCGCCAGCGGCATCATCGCGAACATGAAGTAGCGACCACAGAAAGAGGCGGCGGCATGCGGACGATGGCGGCGCTCCTCACGGCGCCGTACCCGGACTGACCCCGGCGAAGGACCGCCGTCGCCGACCTCTGCCGTCCCGGGGGGCGGTGGGGCGCGTGTCACGGACAAACTTGTCGTCTTGGATTAGTTTTCCGACATTGTTGTAGGCTCCAGTCATGCGAACGCCCAAGACTGCGGACGCGGAGGCACCGGAGCTGGCGGCTCTCCTGGAGTTTTCGCGGGTGCTCGGCGGCAATCCCCGTCTCCGGACCTCGCTCGAGGCCGCGCTCGCGGTCCTCACGGGCTCCTACGGCGCGGCCGGCGCCGCCGCGATGCTCTTCGACGACACGGCCGGGGACCTCCGGCTCGAAGCGGCGACCGGGATCCCCGACGCCCGCCGTCGGGCCGTACGCCTGAAATCAGGCGAAGCCGTCACGGGCCGCGTCGCCGCCACCGGCAAGCCGATCGTCGTCCCGCAGGTTTCGAAGGAGCCCCTCCTGAAGTCGCTTCGTGAGCCGTTCCCGGCCTCGGTCGCGGCGAAACGCGAGCTCAGCCTCGTGGCCGTGCCGGTCACCGTGGACCAGCGGACGGTCGGCGCCCTCTCCCTCGCGCTCCCCTACGACGCCGCGCGGGACTTCGCGCGCGCGACGTCGTTCCTCGGGGTCGTCGCGTCCCTCGTCGGGCAGACGCTTCGCGTCCAGCGGCGCGTCGAGGCCGAGCGGAAGCGCCTCCTCGACGAGAACACGGAGCTCAAGGAGGAGCTCCGCGAGCGGTACGAGCTGAGGAACCTCGTCGGCAACAGCGCGCCGATGCGCAGGGTCTTACGAGCTGGTCGCGCAGGCGGCCCCCTGCGCGCGACCGTCCTCGTCCGGGGCGAGTCCGGGACCGGGCAAGGAGCTCGTCGCCCACGCGCATCCACTACGGCTCCCCCCGGTCGACGCGCCCGTTCGTGAGGGTCAGCTGCGCCGCGCTTCCCGAGAGCCTCGTCGAGTCCGAGCTCTTCGGGCACGAGGCGGGCGCCTTCACCGACGCGCGCGCGCGACGCCCGGGGCGGTTCGAGCTGGCGCACGGCGGGACGCTCTTCCTCGACGAGGTGGGCGACCTCTCGCCCGCCGTCCAGGTCAAGCTCCTGCGCGTCCTGCAGGAGCGGGAGTTCGAGCGCGTCGGCGGGACGCAGCCCATCCGCGTCGACGTGCGGCTCATCGCCGCGACGAACAGGGACCTCGAGGCCGCGATCGCGGCCGGGACGTTCCGCGAGGACCTCTACTACCGCCTGAACGTCTTCTCGATCTTCGTTCCGCCCCTGCGCGAACGTCGGACCGACATCCCGCTCCTGGCCGACCACTTCGTCGAGAAGCTGGCCCGCGAGCACCGAAGGACGTGAGGAGGATCGCGACGACGGCGATCGACGTCCTCATGAGCTACCACTGGCCCGGGAACATCCGCGAGCTCGCGAACTGCATCGAGCGGGCGGTCCTCGTCTGCGACGGCGGCGTCCTCCACGCCCACCACCTCCCGCCGACCCTCCAGACGGCCGAGGTCTCCGGGACCCTTCCGCGCCAGTCCCTCGAGGCGGCGCTCGGCGCCTTCGAGAAGGACCTCCTTCTCGACGCGGTCAAGATCGCCCGCGGAAACCGCGCGCGCGCCGCACGGCTCCTCCAGACGACGGAGCGGATCCTCGTCGTACCGCCTGAAGCGCCACGGCATCGACGCGGATCGATTCCGGCCCTGAGATCCGACATTCCTGTTGGTAAACTGGGTACTTCCGGACATTTTAGTCGCCCGTCACCTCGGCTCCGGGGCGGCACGGCGCACCGCTAACCCACACGTTTGCAGCTCTTTCGGCGCGTCCTCGCGCCGCGACCGAGCACGCTCCTTGCGAAGGCCAGGCGACGCCCGCCGGGCCAAGTCGAAGAGAAGCCCCATGACCCGACGATCCGGAAGCACGACCCTTGCAGGGCGCGAAGCGATGAACGCCGCCGACACCGCCTGGATGCTCGTCTCGACGGCCCTCGTCCTCCTCATGACGCCGGCCCTCGCGTTCTTCTACGGCGGCCTCGTCCGCTCGAAGAACGCGCTGAACACGATGATGATGAGCGTCGCCTCGCTCGGCTTCGTCGGCGTCGCGTGGGCGCTCCTCGGGCTACTCGCTCGCGTTCGCGCCCGGCTCGCCGGCTCGTCGGCGACCTCTCGTGCGCTCTTCCTCGCCGGCGTCGGCCTCGAGCCGGCGCCCGCGCCGCGACGATCCCGCACCTCCTCTTCATGGCCTACCAGGGGACGTTCGCCATCATCACGGCGGCGCTCATCTCGGGCGCGATCGTCGAGCGGATGCGGTTCGGCCCGTACCTGCTCTTCATCGCCCTCTGGTCGCTCGTCGTCTACGCCCCCGTCGCGCACTGGGTCTGGGGCGGCGGCTTCCTCGCGAAGCTCGGCGCGCTCGACTTCGCCGGCGGCACCGTCGTCCACGTCAACGCGGGCGTCGGCGGCCCTCGTCGCGGCGCTCGTGCTCGGCCCGCGGAAGGACTACGCCCGGCAGGCCATGCTTCCCCACAACGTCCCGTTCACCCTGCTCGGCGCGGGTCTCCTCTGGTTCGGCTGGTTCGGCTTCAACGGCGGCAGCGCGCTCGCCGCGAACACGTCCGCCGCGCTCGCGTTCGTGAACACGTTCCTCGCCCCTGCGCGACGCTCGTCGTCTGGTCGCTCCTCGACCTCTTCCGCAACGGCAAGGCGACCGCGGTCGGCGCCGCGACGGGGATCGTCGTCGGCCTCGTCGCGGTCACGCCCGCGGCCGGCTTCGTCGTCCCCGCTCTCCGCGCTGGCCCTCGGGGCGTGTCGCGCCTTCCCGAGCTACTTCGCGATCCTCTGGCGCGCGCGCACCCGCCTCGACGACTCGCTCGACGTCGTCGCCGCGCACGGCCTCGGCGGGCTCGTCGGCGCGCTCCTGACGGGCGTCCTCGCCGAGAAGGCGTGGAACGGCCGGCCGACGGCCTCCTCTTCGGCAACCCGCGGCAGCTCCTCGTCCAGGTCCTCGCGGGCCTCGTCGACGCTCGCCTACAGCGCGGCGGGCACGTTCGTCCTCCTGAAGCTCGTCATCGTCCTCGTCCCGCTCAAGGTCGACGCGGGCGACGAAGGCCTCGGCCTCGACGTCAGCCAGCACGGCGAGGAGGCCTACGCGTCGGGCGAGGGCGCGATCCTCCTCCTCCCGCGACGAGACCGCGTCCGGCCTCCCGCTCGCGGTGCGCGTCCGCCGAAGGAGGCGCCAGTGAAGCTCGTCGTCGCCATCGTCCGCCCCGAGAAGCTGAACGACGTCCTCGAGGCGCTCTTTCGCGCCGACGTCCAGGGCCTGACGATCAGCCGCGTGCAGGGGCACGGCGGCGAGACGGAACGCGTCGAGACCTACCGCGGGACGACCGTGAAGATGGAGCTCTCCGAGAAGGTGCGTCTCGAGATCGGCGTCTCGAACCACTTCGTCGAGCCGACGGTCCGGGCCATCCTCACGGCCGCGCGGACCGGCGAGGTGGGCGACGGGAAGATCTTCGTCCTGCCGGTCGAGAAGGTCTTCCGGATCCGCACCGGAGAGGAGGACCAGGCGGCCGTCACGCCGGTCGTCCCCGTCCACTCCGGAATCGAGACCTGAGCGCCATGCCGTCGCGCGCGCGCATCGCTGAAGGAGCGACCGGCGGGCGCATGCGCGGCAAGTCACCGTCCGAGGGCGTCAGCGCTTCCGAGCGAAGTCGCAGTCCTTCGCGAGCGGGCAGACGTCACACCGCGGTTCCGACCGGCGGCAGGTCTCCTGCCCGTGGCGCCTCAGGAGCTGATGCGCCGCGACGAGCCACGCCGTGTCGTCCGGTAGCTCCGGCGCCACGGCCTCGGCGGCCGCGCGGTACGTCTTCGCGTAATTCGGGTCGTCCTTCGCGTAGCCGAGCCGCACGAGGACGCGCAGCCCGTTCGACTCCGGCGCGAGCGTGACGGCACTACCGGCCGCGAGGAGCATCTTGTCCGCGCCCGGCTCTCCGATCCCCGGGAAACGCTTGAGAACCTTGCGCGCCTCGGCGTCTCCCATCTTCGCGAGCTTGCGCAGACGGCCGAGGCCGACCTCGCGCGCGATTCCGGATGCATCGAGCAGCTTGTTCGCGCGCATGGGCGGGCGCATCCCGCCCTTGCGGATTGCCCAAACGAGGCGCTCGTACGGCGCGTCGAGAATTGCCTCGGGCGTGACTCCGACGTGCGTCTTCAGAGACCTGAAAACCTCCTCGCGTGTCGCGTCGTCCACGAGGTACGACGCGTTCTCGCGCAGGATCAGCTCCCACGGATCGCTCGACGGAAACGGCGCGGGCTTTCCGTAGGCCTTCTCCAGCGCCGCGACGATTTCCCTCAACTTCGGCCGGGAGGGCATGAGGAGAGAATAAAGTGAAATCGGTAGCCCACGATGCGTAAGAGCGCCGGCGCCGGTGCCGTGGCGATAAGCTCCTCCGCATGAGCGTCTTCGAGAAGGGCCTCGTCACGGTCCTCGCGTGCAACGCGCTGTTCGCGCTCGTGTCGCTTCCGCTCGTCTTTCGCAAGGTTCCACGCAACGTCGTCTACGGCTACCGCACGCGCGCGACGCTCGGCAGCGATTTCGTGTGGTACGAGGCCAATGCGTACTTCGGATGGCGGTTCCTGATCGCGAGCGCCGTGACCTGCATCGCGGCGGTACTTCTCTATCGCTCCGGCGCCCTCGAGCCGGGCACGTACCTGAAGGTCTCCATCGCCCTCCTCGTCGCGCCCGTTCTCGTCGCCGCGCTCCTCACGAGCCGGTACGTGCGGACGCTCGTCATGGAGCGGAGAAGAGGTTCGGCATGAGCTACGAGTTCCTGAAGACGAGCGTCCAGGACCGTGTCGCCTGGATCGAGTACCGGCGCCCGCCCCGCAACGCGATCGACTGGACGATGCTGCGCGAAATCCCGGCGGCTCTGGACGAGCACCTGAGGGACGCCGGCGTCCGGGTCATCGTGATCGCGAGCGCGCTGGACACGTTCTTCTCCACCGGGGCGGATCTCCGTGTCCTCGCGGCCATGCAGCCGGGGGAGATGCGGGGATGGGTCGAGATCTGTCACGGAATCGTCCGCCAGATTCGCGAGGCCTCGAAGCCGCTCGTCGGCGCCATCCACGGGACGGCCGTCGGCGGCGGGCTCGAGATCGTCCTGAACTGCGACGTCCGCTTCGCCGCGCGGGATGCGCGGCTCGGGCAGCCCGAGATCAACATCGGCTTCATTCCCCCGGTGGGCACCACGCAGTCCCTGTCCAGACTCCTCGGCCGTTCGCGCGCGCTGCGGTTCCTTTATGAGGGAAACCTCGTGACGGCCGAGGAAGCGCTCGGAATGGGGCTCGTGGACTTCGTCGTGCCTCCCGAGAAGCTCCGGGAGGAGGTCCAGGCATACGCCGCGGCGCTGGCGAAGAAACCGGCGGCCGCGCTCGCCGCCATCCGCCGCTGCATCACGCTCGGCCTCGACCTGCCCTATGACGACGCCCTCGCCCTCGAGCTCGACGCCGCGGCGCACCTTGCGAGCACGCCCGACTTCGCCGAGGGGCTCCGCGCCTTCCTCGAGAAGCGGCCGCCGAAGTGGGAGTAGCTCTCGGCCGTCTTACGGACCGGAGCGGACCTTGAAGGCCTCCACGAGCGCGTCCATCTTTTCGCCCGCCTGAACGAGGTTGACGCGCTCGAAGCCCGCTCGCGTCAGCCCGTCCGCGATCTCGTCGAAGGTGTACGTCCCCCCGCCGGCGGTCCCGACCAGCATGTTGATCGCGAACAGCGCGCCCGCGCGCGGGTGGGTGCGATCGGGCTGCATCACGTGGTCGCGGATCACGACGCGGCCGCCCGGGACGAGCGCCTCGAATATCGTCCTGTAGAGCGCGAGGTTCCCGGCGGGCGAGTTCTGGTGAAGAATGGCCGAAACAAACGCGAGGTCGTGCCCGGGCGGCAGCGGATCGGTCTCGAAGTCGCCCTCGGCGAGCGTCACGCGCGGCAGGACCCCGGCCGCGCCGAGACGCGCGCGCGCCATCTCCACGACGGCCGGGCGGTCGAACAGCGTAGCCGTCATCCCGGGATTCGCGCGGAGGAATGCGAGCGTGTATGACCCCGAGCCGCCGCCCACGTCGAGAAGCCGGCGCGCCTCGCCCGCCCCGACGGCGGCCACGATCTCGTCGGCCTGCCGCGCCGCGACGACGTGCATCGCGCCGATGAACGCCCCGAGGAACTCGGGTCCGGCCGAGCCGGCCAGCCCCGGAACGACTTTCCGCGTGAGCTCCGACCACCTGTTCCAGAGGTTCGCGGCATGGAGGACCATGGGGAGGATCGAGCCCTCCGCCCCCTCCACGAGGTAAGGCGCGACGGAGGGCTCCGTCCGCCACCTTCCGCCTTCTTTCACGAGCAGACCCTGCGCCGCGAGCGCGTCGAGCAGCATACCGAGCGCGCGCCGGTCGGCGCCTGTCCTCCGCGCGACCTCGTCGAGTCCGAGCGGCTCAGGCGCGAGGAGCGTGAACAGGTCCAGCTCGGCGCCCGTCAGAAGGACCCGGCTTTCCATGAAGTTCCGGGCGAGCGTGAGAAGCGAGTCCGGCGTGTGCGGGGTCATTTCCGAGGCCCCCGAGGGAAGTCTACCGCGGTGCACGCCCCCCACCTCCCCGCCTGATCATCGTGAATCATTGCGGCTCGCCTCCGGCGGGCCAGACGTTGGTACAGAGCCATGCCCATGATCCTCGGGATCGGTACCGACCTGCTCGACGTCGCCCGTATGGCGAAGGAGCTGGAGGAGGAAGGGGCCGGGTTCCGGGACGCGGTCTTCACGCAGTCCGAGATCGCGTACTGCGAGGCGAAGCGGTACCCGGCGAGGCATTTCGCGGCGCGTTTCGCGGCCAAGGAGGCTCTTTTCAAGGCCCTCGCGGGCCCGACGCCGCACGATCTCTGGCGCGAGGTCGAGGTCGCCCGGACGGGGGACGCGGCGCCGCGCCTCGTCCTCCACGGCCGCGCGAAAGAGGCGGCGGACCGCCTCGGCGTGACGAACGTCCTGGTTTCCCTCTCGCACACCGACAGCCTCGCCACGGCGAGCGTCGTGCTTCAGGGGTGAGCGTATGTACGTGACGGAGACACTCGAGGAGAAGCGGCTCCACAACATCGGCTCGTACGAAGAGCGGCTCCAGGGTTTCGACTGGGCGATCGCCGCGAAGGAGATGGGGTGGGGCCGGGGCGACCCCGTCAACATCGGCTGGCACCTGACCGACAGAATCTGCCGGCTGGGCCTCGCGAGAAAACCCGCGCTCCTCTGGGAGGGCGCGGACGGGCGCGAGAGAACGTACACGTTCGACGACCTGCGCCTCCTCTCGAACGCCGTCGCGGCCGCCCTCTCGCGCCTCGGCCTCGAGCCGTCCGAGCGGATCTGTCTCTTCCTCGACCGCGTGCCGGAGCTGTACATCGCCTTCGTCGGGATCCTCAAGATGGGAGGGATCGTCCAGCCTCTCTTTTCCGCGTTCGGCGAGGAGTCGCTCCTGACGCGCCTTCTCGACGCCGGCACGGCGGCCGTCCTGACCCAGAAGAAGCACCTGCCGAAGGTCCGGCGGGCCCGCGCGAACCTCCCGGCTCTCCGCACGGTCGTCGTCGTCGACGCCCAGGGCCTCGCGCTGCAGGACGGCGAGGTCGCGCTCGACCTCGATTCCGAGCCGCGCCTCGAGAAGTTCCACGTCTTCCCCGCGAAGGCCGAGACGCCGTCGATCCTCCATTACACGTCCGGGACGACCGGGCAGCCGAAGGGGGCGCAGCACGTCCACGGCTCGCTCCTCTCGCAGTACCTGACGGCCAGGTGGGTGCTCGACCTGAAATCGGACGACGTCTACTGGTGCAACGCGGATCCCGGCTGGGTGACCGGGACGTCGTACGGAATCATCGGCCCCTGGTCGAACGGCATCACGCAGGCCGTTCTCGACTCCGGCTTCGGGGCCGACCGCTGGTACGGCTTCATCGAGAGGCGGCGCGTCAGCGTCTGGTACTCCGCCCCCACGGCCATCCGCCTCCTGATGCGCGAGGGGACGGCGACGGCGAAGCGCCACGACCTCTCCTCGCTCCGGCATCTCGCGAGCGTCGGCGAGCCGCTCAATCCCGAGGCGGTCCACTGGTCGCGCGAGGCCTTCGGCCTCCCGTTCCACGACACCTACTGGCAGACGGAGACGGGGTGCATCGTCATCTCGAACTACCCCGGGATGGCGGTGAAGCCCGGCTCGATGGGAAAGCCCTTCCCGGGCATCACCGCGTCCGTCCTCGACCCGACGACGTTCGAGCCGCACGGGGAGCGGGGGCGCGTCGGGGTGATCGGCCTCCGCCCCGGCTGGCCTTCGATGATCCGCGGCTACTGGAACAACCCCGACGGCTATGCGAAGAAGTTCGCGAACGGCTGGTACCTCACGGGCGACCGCGCCACCGTGGACGCCGACGGCTATTTCTGGTTCGTGGGCCGGGACGACGACGTGATCAACACGGGAGGGCACCTCGTCGGTCCGTTCGAGGTCGAGTCGGCGCTCCTCGAGCACCCCGCCGTCGCCGAGTCGGCCGCCGTCGCGAAGCCCGACCCCGTGAACATGGAAGTCGTCAAGGCGTTCGTCGCGCTCAAGCCGGGTTTCACGGCCGGAGAGGACCTCGAGCTCGAGATCATGAACTTCGTGAGGAAAAGGCTCTCTCCCCTCGCGATGCCGCAGGAGATCGCCTTCGTGGCGTCGCTCCCGCGGAACCGGAGCGGCAAGATCCTCCGCCGGGTCCTGCGCGCGCCGGAGTGGGGCGAGCCGGTCGGCGACCTTTCCACCCTGATGGAGGACTGAATGGACGACATGAAGAAGACGATCCTCGACTACGTCCGCCGCGAATACATCGAGGAGGGGGACGACCGCGAGCTGAAGTCGGACACGCCGCTCATCACCGGCGGCATCGTCGACTCCTTCTCGATGGTCTCCCTCAAGCGCTTTCTCGAGAGAAAGTACGCCGTGAAGATCCCCGACGCCGACGCGACACCGCAGGCCTTCAACACCGTCGACAGCATCGCCTCCCTCGTCGAGCGGTTCGCCGCCGTGAAGGTGTGACGTGGCCACCGAGACGCTCTCCGCGACTTTCCGCGACGTCCTCGGCGCCGAGCTCGAGACCCTGAGGGCCGCGGGCCTCTTCAAGGAGGAGCGGGTCATTCACGCGCCGCAGGGGGCCGAGATCGAGGTCGAGTTCCCCGCGGGCGCCCGGCCCGAGAAGGTGCTGAATCTCTGCGCGAACAACTACCTCGGCCTCTCCTCGCACCCCGCGGTCCTCGCGGCCGCGCACGCCGGCCTCGATGCGCGGGGCTACGGCATGTCGTCGGTCCGCTTCATCTGCGGCACGCAGGACATCCACCGCGAGCTGGAGAACCGCCTCACGGAGTTCCTCGGGACGGAAGACACGATCCTGTTCTCGTCGTGCCTCGACGCGAACGCCGGCGTCTTCGAGGCGATCCTCTCCGACAAGGACGTCATGATCGCCGACCGGCTCGTCCACGCGTCGATCGTCGACGGGATGCGGCTCTCGCAAGGCGGCGCAGGACACCTTCAAGCACTCCGACATGGGGCACCTCGAGGAGAAGCTCGTCGAGCACGGAGACAAGCGCTTCCGCCTCGTGATCACGGACGGCGTCTTCTCGATGGACGGCGACCTCGCGAAGCTGGACGCAATCGTGGCCCTCTGCCGGAAGCACGACGCGATGGTCTTCGTGGACGATTCGCACGCGTCCGGCTTCATCGGGAAGACGGGGCGCGGCACGGCCGAGCGTTTCGGAGTCTTCGGGAAGGTCGACATCATCACGACGACGTTCGGCAAGGCGCTCGGCGGGGCCTCGGGCGGCTGCGTCAGCGGACGCCGGGAGATCGTCGAGATGTGCCGGCAACGGGCGCGGCCGTACCTCTTCTCGAACACGCTCGCGTCCGTCATCGTGGCCGGAACGCTCAAGGTGCTCGACCTCGTCTCCGCCACGACCGAGCGGCGCGACCGGCTCGAGCGAAACGCGCGGTACTGGAGAGGACTCCTGACGGACGCCGGCTTCGACATCAAGGCCGGCGAGAGCCCCATCGTCCCGGTCATGCTCTACAACGCGAAGCTCGCGCAGGACGTCGCGCGCGACCTCTTCGCGGAAGGGGTCTACGTCGTCGGCTTCTTCTTTCCGGTCGTCGCGAAGGGGCAGGCCCGCATCCGGACGCAGCTCTCGGCCGCGCACACGACGGCGCATCTCGACAAGGCGATCGAAGCATTCCGCAAGGTCGGGAAGAAGCACGACATTCTCGGCAAGACGAAGAACGAGATCGTGGAGAGATACGGCCTCTAGGCAGAGACCGGAGGAGGGCGCCATGCTCGCGCGAAGAACCCTCGAGGTCCCGATTCCGGACAACCTGAAGCTCGACGGCCTCGACCTCGAGCTTCTGAAGGCTACGTTCCAGGCTCTTGCCGCCCTCCGTGGAGAGAAGGACCGGCGGTGGGAGCTGACGCTCAAGCAGCTCGAGGACGACGGCTGGAAGGTCAAATGGGGCCTCGCGTGGCGGGCCGAGGCGAAGCGCGGCTCCGACTACGAGGAGGCGACGGGGACCACGCTCGAGGAGGCGCTCTCCGGCGTCGCCCAGCTCGCCCGACTCGACATGGTCGGCCACGTGCCCTGACCGGACAGTCCTCGCCACCAGGAGGAAGCCGGCACCGGGCGCTCGGCAAGGCGGTGTCTGGTGAGTGAGACGGTGCCCATCGAAGCCCTCGTCGAATCCATCGCCGCCGAGTTCGAGGTCGCGATGGGCCGGCCGGAGAAGGTGCGCGAGGATTGCGAACGGATCCGCGCGCGGCTGTCCCGGCCCCCGACCTCGCAGGAGCTCGGGCTCCTCCTGCAGCCTGCTCCCCCTCCTGCGCAAGCGGATGGGCCCGATCAACCTCCCTCTGTTCGGTCTCCTGGAAGATGAAGCCTCCGGTCTCGAGGACGCGTGGCCTCTGATCGAGGGGATGCTCGCGAGCCGGGACGACGGGCTCGCGCGGAGAGCCCTGGATCTGTTCGAGCGTCTCGCCGACTCCGGAGCGCTCGCCGTCGACCGGCGCGCGGTGCGGCTCCTTGCCGAGCAAGTCGAGGCCGAAGCGTCTCCCCTGGGGGAGCCGGCGGCGCTTGCCGCGATCGCCAGGATCCTGCGCCGGCCGCGGCAGGAACCCGGGGACCCGATCCTGACGCTCTTCCTGGAAGGAGCGGGAGGCGGCCTCCGGCGCCTCGCCGCCCGCCTCCTCGATCTGGACGGTCAGCCGGTTCCGTCCGCTCTGCTCGAAGAGCTGCTGGGTAATGAGGCGCATGCGTTCCTCGATCGGTACCTCCGCTACACGCGCGCGAGCTACCTCGACCTCCTCTCCCTCCTGCCCGAGCCGGGATGCCTCGCGCCGCCCACCGTCTCGTCGCTGCGCCACGCGGAGGCGGTGTGCGGCGAGGCCCTGCTGCGGGACGTGATCGCGGAGCTCGGTTGGTCGCGCGTCAACCTCGGCGTCGAGGTGCGCCCGTGCGTCGGCGTGAGCATCGGCGGCTCCGTCCCTCTCGTCGTGTCGGCCGCCGAAGCGCCGCTGCTCGAGTCCTGCGACGAGGCGCGGCGCGCCTTCGAGCTCAACGTGATCGTCGCCCATGGAGGCGGGCTGCCGGCCGAAGGCGGCAAAGCGGGCGGTGCCGACATCGTGAGCCGCTTTCGGGCCTACAACCTCGTCCATGCCGCGGTCCTCGCGGACATCCTCGATGTCGCTCCCCTCACGCGCGAGAAGGCCGGGCGAATCCTCGAGCGGATGGACAGAATCGTCGCGGAGTTCACCGTCCTCTTCGGCGGCTGCGCCGAGGAGTGCGCGATCCTCCCGGGTCTGTACCGCGAGCTCAGGGGAAGGGTCGTCGCCGAGCTCGCGAAGGAGGGCGCTCCCGCCCAGCTCTCGGCGGAGCTGACGCGTCTCGTGCAGAGCTTCGAGGACCCCCGGACACTCGGGGACGTGCGGACGCTCCACGGCCTCAAGCGCTACCTGCACCAGCGCGGCCTGCGGCTCGGGTCCCGCCTGGTCGAAGCCGGCAAAGCCACGAGCCGCACGGTGGACCTCGTCCTGGCCTCTCACAAGCGGATCCTGCAGACGGCGCGGAAGATCACCTACCTCGACTTCGAGCCCGAGTCCGCGTTCGAGATTCCGTATCCCGTCGCGGTGATCGCGGAGGGATTCGCTCGCCAGCTCCTTCACGGCCAGGAGACTTTTCCGAGCGTGCGGGTGTTCTGCTACGGCAACGAAGTCCACTACTACCTCGCCTTCAAGAACCACCCCGTCTTCCTGCGCATCGACTACTCGCCGCCGCTCCTCGGGGGAATGATCGATCTCGAGTACTACGGCGTCAGCGTCAACGAGCTGTCGGTCCACCCGAACCCTTCGCTGGAGGCCCTCATCCTCTTCCTGCGTCGCCTCGAGTTCGACGTCGGCCTCGAGGGCACGCGGGTTCACGCGCGCTACGACAAGGAACGGGCGCTCGACCTCGGCGACGTCTGCGAGAAGGCCGAGCTCGTCTCCTGCCTGGTTCCCTACCTCATGGATCTCGACTGGATCATCGGCTCCCTGAACCTCGATGCCGACGGGCGCCGGACGGTGAGCGAAGCATGGGCCGACTCGTTCGCCCGATGGGGCGTGCTGCCCCTCCGTCAGCTTCTCACCAGGGACCGGCTGGGGATCCTCGTCGCGGTGGAAAGCGGACCGGCGGGAGAGCGTGAGGTCTCGTGGTCGGGTGAGGGGCCTTACCGGGACCGCTTGCGCATTCCGCCTCCGACGGGCTTCGTCACCCGCCTTCAATCGTCGGTGGCGGACCTGGGCCTCGAGACGACTCCCTTCGAAGATACCGAGAGCTTCCCGGGCCAGATGAGCCTCGAGCGTCAGCTCCTGCGTCCTCTCCGGGAAGCCGTTGCACGCGGCCAGCTCGTCGCGACCCCCGAAGGCCTGCGCGCGCCTCCCCCCGCGCTCTTCGAGGCGCCGCACGAAGCTGAAGTCTTCGCCGAGATGCTCGGTTCGGGCGAAATC
This sequence comes from Thermoanaerobaculia bacterium, assembly GCA_963809425.1. Classification (GTDB taxonomy): domain Bacteria; phylum Acidobacteriota; class Thermoanaerobaculia; order UBA5066; family UBA5066; genus Fen-183. Next base: position 30,633 of record CAWEJK010000012.1, on the reverse strand, counting down.
GCCGCCGCGGCTCGCCTCGCCAGGCTGGCTGGGCCGCTCGAGCGCGCGCTTCGCTTCCGCAACACGGGTACCGTCAACGGCCACGACGTTCAGCGCGCGCGGCTGGCCCTGCGCGGGGAGAACCTCGCGCTCTACGTCCTGCGGGATCCTGGAGGGATCGCCCGCCTCGCGCTCTTCTCGCGTGGCGAGGTTCTCTGCCGCCGCCGCAAGGACCCGGGCGAACCCTGGGAGGCCACCTGGAGCGACGACCCAGCCGAGCTGGCCGCGCTTCTCCGCCGCAACAACTACCTCTCTCCGGGCGCGGAGCCCGCGGCCGAGGCGCGGCCGGAGGAGACCGAGGAGATCCTCGAGACGCTCCGGAGGCCTAACCCGGCGCCCGGCTCGCGCACCCTGCCCGGCGAGCGCGTCCTCCACGGGTTCAGGGCCTCTCCGGGCCGCGCGGTGGGAACGGCCCTCTTCGGCACCGCGGGTCGAACGCCGGAGGATTTCGACGGCGCCGTTCTCGTGGCGGCTTCCGTGCGGCCCGAGGACAACACGTTTCTCTACCACGCGCGGGGAATCGTCTCCACCGGGGGCGGAATCCTGAGCCACGCGGGGCTCATCGCGATGCAGTTCCGGAAGCCCGCGCTCATCGTCTCCGGTCAGTGGCAGCGCGAGCCCGACGGCCTGCTCGCGCTGATCTATCGCACACCGGAGTACCGCGAGGAGCTGCGGGACGTCTTCGGCTTCCGGGTCTCGCTCTACCGGGACTGGCGCGATCGCGAGCACCGCATGCGGGAAGGAGACCTGCTCGTCCTGGACGCATCGGACGGAACCCTGCGCGTGCTCGGCCAGCACCGCGACGTCCTCGCGTTGCACGACGGGTTCCGGCTCTTCGGCGAGGCGGGCCTTCGTCTGGCCCGCGCCGACGACGAGAAGGAGATTCTGGCCCTGCGCGGCCGCCGCCTGCGCGGAGCGCACCAGATCCGCAAGCTCCTCGGCCGGCTCACCGACCCGGTGCTCGCGCGCCACGCGGCCCGCGAGCTGCTTCTGGGCGAAGCTCTCCTCGGAGGCGCCGCGAGCCGCGGCGAAAGGGCGCAGCTCCTCTCGCTCCTTCTCCGCAATCGCTCCGTCGGGGACGCCACCCGGGACCACCTCGTCCAGGTGACGCAGGAGCTCGTTCGGCGCCACGCGGCCGTGGCCCGCGAGACCGTGCGCCGCGTTCCCACGTCGGCCTCTCCGTTCGAGATTCTCGCTCAGCGACTCGAGACGCTCCGTCTCCGCCAGGCTCTGGAGGGCGCGGCCGTCTCTCTGCGCGAGTGCGGCGTCGCGCCCTCCGCGCCGGACGGCTCCGGCGTCCCCGATGTCGACATCCCCGTCCTTCGCCGCCTCGGGGAGCTGCGCGCCGAACGCGCGCGCGCCCTCCGCGGCCTCGTCACGGCGCCGGCTCTCGATGCCCGGCTGCGCCACCTGCTCCGTCAGGTCCAGCGGCTGGACCTCGTCCTCGGCCTCCCTGAGGACGGGGACGTTCGGCTCGCGCGGACACGGCTCGCGAACGAGGACGAGTCCGTCCAGCGCAGGCTCGGAAACCGGCGCGTCCTGGCTGGGCGCGAAGGAGGCTTCGAGATCCACTCCCTCGTCGGCTGGAAAGCGGCGAACCTGGCCGAAGTGGAGCGGCTGGGGGGCGGCGGCCTCGTCCCGCCCTGGTTCGTCGTCACGGACCGCGCGTTCGAGGAGGTCCTCGAATCGCCCGCGAACGGAGGCGTGCGCACGCTCCGCGAGGCCATCGCCGGCATTCTCGGGCGCCGCGACATCGACAATGCCCAGAAGTCCGCCTGCATCCGCGACCTCTGGGAACGGGTGATTCTCCCCGAGGAGCTGAACGAGGAGGTCACGGCCGCCACCCGTGTCATCGCGGAGACGCCGGGGCACCCCGACGAAGACCCGGCGCGACCGTTCGTGGCCGTCCGCTCCTCCGCCCGCGAGGAGGACGCCGAGATCGCGGCTCGGGCCGGCGAGTTCGAGACTTTCCTCTTCGTCCGGGGCGACGGCTCCGTCCTCGAGCACCTCAAACGCGCCTGGAGCGGTCTCTGGACCGAACGCGCGATCCACAACCGCACGGTGCTCGGGATGGGAACCGAGCGGGCGGGCGGCGGCGTCGTCGTCCAGCGGATCGTCTGGTCGCGGGTTTCCGGCGTCCTCCAGACCGTCAACGTCGCCGAGGGCGAGCTGCGGGAGATCGTGATCAACGCCGGGCTCGGGCTGGGCGAGGGGATCGTCTCGGGCGCCGTGGAGGCCGACCACGTCGTGGTCGCCAAGGAAGGCGATCTCGAGAGGGACTCGCTCCGATTCCGCTACGTCACCGCGGACAAGCGCGAGCAGGTCGTCTTCAACCGGCGGGCGGGCTTCGGGACGCTGCGCACGGAGTGCCTCTATCACCAGAGGCTGCGGCCCGCCCTGGAGTACGTCGAGCTCACCGAGCTCGTGCGCCTCGCGGCCCGCCTCGAGACCGCCTACGGCTACCCGCTGGACATCGAATTCGGGATCGAGGGAACGCGGCTCTTCATCCTTCAGGCCCGTCCCGTGGCCTCGTTCCTCTCGACGCTGCACGAGACCCTGACGCGTCATCCCCTGGCTCCGGCCGCCGCGCACGCAACCGTTTGAGGAGGACGAGAGGTCATGATCCGACGCGAAGATTCCCTCCAGTATCACGGCGGCGACCGGGCCGGCAAGATCGAGCTGAAGGCCACGAAGCCGTGCTCGACTCCGCGGGAGATGCGCCTCGCCTATCTGCCGGGGGCTTCCTTTCCCGCCCGGGAGATCGCCCAGGACGCCTCGGCGGCGTTCCGCTATACCTCCCGCGGGAACCTCGTCGGCGTCGTCACGAACGGTACGGCGGTGCCGGGCCTCGGCCACGTCGGCCCGCTCGCCGCCAAGCCGATGCAGGAAGGCGTCGCCGTCCTGTTCAAGCGCCTCGCCGACATCGACGTCTTCGACCTGGAGCTGGACACCACCGACCCCGACCGCTTCGTCGAGACGGTCCAGATGCTCGAGCCGACCTTCGGCGGGATCAACCTCAAGGACATCCGCGCCCCCGAAGGGCTCCTCATCTACGACCGGCTCAAGGAGAAGCTGAACATCCCCGTCTTCCACGAGAACCTCGACAGCACGGCGGTCGTCGCCGCCGCCGCCCTCCTCAACGCGCTCGACCTCGTGGACAAGCGCATCGAGGCGGTCCGGGTCGTCCTCTGCGGCGCCGGGACGGTGGGCACCGGCTGTGCCCGGCTCTTCCTGTCGCTGGGCGTCCTGCCGGAGAACCTCCTCGTCTACGACGTCAAGGGCCTGATCCACCCCGATCGGGACGATCTCGACGACTACCAGCGGGCCTTCGCGCGGGAGCATCCGGCCCGCGGGCTCGACGAAGGCCTGCGCGGCGCGGATGTCTTCCTCGGCGCCTCCGCCGCCGGCGTCCTCAGCCAGGAAATGATCCGCTCCATGGCGCGCTTCCCCATCGTGTTCGCGCTCGCCACGCCCGAGCCCGAGATCGGATACGAGGCGGCGCGGGCGAGCCGGAGGGACGTGATCGTGGCCACGAGCCTCGACCAGCATCCGAACGCGGTTCTCGATCTCCTGAGCTTCCCGTACATCTTCCGGGGAGCGCTGGACGTCCAGGCCACGCGCATCACGCCCGGAATGCTCGTGGCCGCCGCGCGGGCGCTCGCGGATCTGGCCCGCGAGGACGTGGTGGAGGAGGTCGAACGGGCCTACGGAAGAGAACGCTTCAGCTTCGGCCCCGAGTACCTGCTGCCGAAGCCGATCGATCCCCGGATTCTCGTGCGGGAGTCGACGGCGGTGGCCCAGCGGGCGATCGAGGAAGGTATCGCCCGCCGGCCTCTGGACAGCCGCGCGTACCAGGACGGCCTCACCGTTCGCCTCGGGACCGGCCGGGAGACGATGCGGGGAATGATCCTGACCGCCCGCCAGCATCCGCTGCGCGTCGTGTTCCCCGAAGGGACGAGCGAGACGATTCTGCGCGCCTGCGCGATCCTCACGGAAGAGGGGATCGCGAGCCCGATCCTCCTCGGACGGGAGGACGAGGTCCGCGAGGCGATCGAGCGGCTCCGCTTCGAGCTGAGCGGCGTCCCGGTCGTCGAGCCTTCCCGCAGCCCGCGCTTCGAAGGGTACGTCGACGAGTACTTCCGGATGCGCCGCCGCCGCGGCGTGATGCGCGCCGCCGCCGCCCAGCGCCTGCGCCAGACCGACTCTTTCGCCGCCATGATGCTCCACAGCGGCGACGCGGACATGATGATCGCCGGCGTCTCCACGCACTACGTCGAATCCCTGCGGACGATCCTCGAGGTGATCGGCCCCGCCCCGGGCGTCCGCCGCGTCTCCAGCCACTACCTCGTCCTGCTCCCGAAGGGGATCCTCTTCCTCGCGGACTGCGCCGTGAACATCGCTCCCGACGCGGAGGAGCTGGCCGAGATCGCGCTCCTGGCCGCGCGCATGGCCCGGTCGCTCGGCGTCGAGCCCCGCGTCTCCATGCTCTCCTTCTCGAACTTCGGCAGCGTGGACCATCCCTTGACCCGGAAGGTCCGCCGGGCCACCGAGATCGCGAAGGAGCACGCGCCCGAGCTGAACATCGACGGCGAGATGCAGCTCGCCACTGCTCTCGACGGTCCGCTCCGGCGGGAGTACTTCCCGTTCTCCTGTCTGGAGAAGGACGCGAACGTCCTCGTCTTCCCCGATCTGCAGTCGGGGAACCTCGCGCTGCACCTGCTCCAGCACGTGGGCGGGGCCGTGCCGATCGGTCCCCTGCTCATGGGCACGAGACTGCCGACTCACCTGCTCCAGTACGGTGCGACCGTGGAGGAGGTCGTCAACCTCGCGACGGTGGGGGCGGTGGAGGCCGCGGCGCTGACGCGGTCGGACTAGCGCGGATCGTCAGGCCTGCCCTTGTGGCTGCGATAGGCTTCTTCCCATGTCCGACACACATCGCCGTCTTTTCATCGTGGCGTTCCTGTTCGCCGTTTCCACGCCGGCATTCGCGGAAGACAAATGCAGCGTGAAGGCGGTTCTCGGAGGGAAGCCCGTGACGATGAAGCACTGCGCCGCGGCGGTCTACGAACCGAGCGACGACAAGTTCAGCGTGACGTTCTATTTCTCCGACACCCTTTTCACCGCCAGGGAGCTCGAGGAGTTCCGCGAGAATTCGGCCACGCAGGACAAGACCGCGGACGGGAAGCCGCGCACGATGATGTACTTCGCGTTCTGTTCCGGCGTCGGCAAGGCCGCCGCGAGCGCCGCGTCCGTGAAGAGCGTGGAGACGGGCATCAACGTGGCGGGCGCGCCCTTCTCGGGCCGGCAGTGGGTGTTCGATCTGCCCAAGGACAAGGACATCCTGAAGATCGGGAAGCTGACGGGAAGCATCGTTCCGGGCGGGAAGATCTCGGGCCGCATCACCGGCGGGAAGCTGAGCGACGGCCTGAAGTACTCGTGGGAAGCCGATTTCGAATTCACCCTCCCTGCGAAATCCGCGTTCGGCGGGCTAGGCTGCGGATCCTGAGTCGGAAGGCCTACTTCGCCGGCTTCAGCCTCGCCGTGTACGCCGCCGCTTGCGCGGGCTTTTTCCACTCGGCGTAGAGGCCGGCGAGCGCCTTGATCGTCCTCTGCGGGGCCGCGTTGTCCTCGCCGAGCGCCTTTGTCTGGATCTCCAGCGCGCGCTTGAACGCGGCCTCGGCTTCCGGGTATTTCCCGAGCTTGCGCAGTGACTGGCCCATGCCCGAGAGCGTCGTGCCGACGTCGAGATGGTCGGGGCCGAGCTTCCTGGAGAGACGCTCGACCGCTTCGCGGTAGGTCCTCACGGAGGCCTCGTAGTTCTCCGCGCGCAGGTAGACCGTGCCGATGTTCGCGAGCGTCCGCGCCACGGGCTCCGAGTCGTCGCCCAGCGCCTTCCGGCGCATCGCGAGGACGATCTCGAGGTTCTTGGCCGTCTTGTCGAGCTGTCCTCCGCGGAAGTAGACGTTCCCGAGGTTCTCGCGCCCCGTCGCGACCTCGGGGTGATCCTCGCCGAGAAGCGCGATCTCCATCTCGATGGCCTCGAGGTACGTGCGCTCGGCGCCGGCCAGGTCGCCCGAGTACATCTGACCCAGCGCGTAGTCGCTCAGGGCCTGCGCCACCTCCGGGTGCCGCTCCCCGACCCGCTTCCTCGAAAGGGTCAGCCGCTCGCGGGCCAGTGCGAGCGCCTTCGGATAGTCCTCCTCGGCGAGGGCGGCCTCGAAAAGGATGAGGAGCGCGTCGGTTTCGACCTTCGCCGGAACCGGCTTTCCGGCCTCGCGCGTTCCGGCGCCGGGTCCGCGCGCGATCCGGAGCATCTCCTCGGCGGTCGCCTTCGCCTCCTTGAGCTTCCCTTCTCCCGCGAGCGCGGTCCCGAGGTCGTTCATCGCCGCGGCGGCCTCGACGCTCTCGGCCCCGTGAATCCCGCGCGCTATCTCGACTTCGTCGCGGGCATACCTTCCCGCGTCCTCGAATTTCTTCGACTGCGAGTACGTCTGGGAGAGCGCGGAGAGCGACTCCACCGCTTCCGCGCTCTTTGCGCCCGCCGCCTTCACGCGCAGGTCGAGCGCCGTCTTCAGCGCCCTCTCGGCCTCCGGAAACTCCGCGAGGTTCGAGAACGTCGTCCCGATCGTCTGGAGCACCGACGCCTCGACGAGGGGCTGGTTGACGAACGACGCCAGCGCCTTGTCCTGCGCCTGGCGCAGCGCGTCCAGCAGCGACACGTTGCGCGAGCCTTTCGACCACGGGTCGGCGGCGCCCAGCGCGTCGAGAAGGAACGCGTTGATCGCGCTCGCCTTCGCGGCCTCGGCCGCCGCGCGGTCGCGCTCTTTCCGCACGCGCTGCGCCTGCACGGTCATCGTCGCGGCGAGCGCCATGAGCAGCACCGCGATCGCGCCCGCCGCCGCGACGCCGCCCTTGTGCCGCGAGGCCAGCTTCCGGAGCTGGTACATCGTGCTCGGCGGGTGGGCGAAGATCGGCCGGCTCGCGAGGTAGCGCTCCACGTCCTCCGAGAGATCCGCGGCGTTCTGGTACCGGCGGTCGGGCTCTTTCTCGAGCGCCTTCTCGGCGATCGTCCTGAGGTCCGGGTCGATCGGCATCCCGCCCGACGTCGCTTTGAGCGGGCGGGGCGGCTCCTCGCAGATCGTCCGGATCGCCTGCACGACCGAGGTCTTCGCCGTGTCGTACGGCTGCGCGCCGGACAGCACCTCGTAGAGGAGGACGCCGAGCGAGTAGACGTCGGTGCGGAGGTCGATGTCGCGGCTGTCGCCTCGCGCCTGTTCCGGGCTCATGTACGGGAGAGTTCCCTTGATCATCCCGATCTCGCTCATCACCGTCGCGGCCGCGACGTCGGCGTCCGTGATGCGCGCGAGGCCGAAGTCGAGGATCTTCACCTCGCCGGATTCCGTCACGACGAGGTTCGAGGGCTTGAGGTCGCGGTGGATGACGCCGCGCTGGTGCGCGTAGTTCACGGCGCGGCAGATCGTGTCGAAGAGGCGCAGCCGCTCGCGCAGCTGATCCGCCGTCGGGCGCTCGCCGCCGAGGCGGTCCCGGACGAACCCGCTCAGCGTCTTCCCCGAGACCAGCTCCATCGTGAAGAAGTGCTGCCCGTCCTCGGTGCGGCCCGCTTCGTAAATCGCCGCGATGTTCGGGTGCGCGAGCCGCGCCAGCGTCTCGGCCTCGCGCCGGAACATCCGGAGATACGCCTCGTCGACGAACTGCCCGCCGCGGACGACTTTCAGCGCGACGCGCCGGCGCGGGTTCTGCTGCTCGGCCTCGTAGACGATCCCCATCCCGCCCTCGCCGAGCTTGCCGAGAATCCGAAAGCCGCCGATCTCCCCGGGGAGCTTCTCGGGCGCGGCGGGCACCCGGCGCCCGCCGGCGTCCAGAGTCGGAGCCCCCGTGACAGGGTCGTCGTTGCGCGTCTCGTCGGCCATGGCGCGGAGTGTAATGGCTCCCCTATCGCGCGCGCCGCACGACCCACGTCGTCATGCAGCGCCGGTCCTGGACGACGGTCGTCTTCAGCGGGTCCATCAGCTCGCCGCCGAGCTCGGCGGTGAGCCCCGTCAGCGTCCGCTCGTCGACGAGGAAGCGCTCGCTCCCGTCGGGAAGGTGAAAGCGCCCGTTTCCGAGCGGCGTGAAGCGGCCCTCCATTCCGATCGTCGAGGCGAGGCGGCAGAAGAGGACGCCGCCCTTCCCGACGAGCCGCCACGTGCCGTCCAGCATCGCGCGGAAGTGCGCCGCGTCGCGCGCGAAATGGAGAACGGCGCTGCTGATGACGAAGTCCGCGGAGCGATCCGGAAAGCCGTTCGCCTCGACCGGCTCCGCCCTGAAGTTCTCGGCGGGAAGGCGCGGCGCAAGCGTCCCCGCGAGCGCGCGCACGGCGCGGATCGCGCCGGGATCCGGATCGACCGCGCGGACGTCGTAGCCCCCGCGCAGGAAGAAGACGAGGTTGCGTCCCTGCCCGCAGCCCGCGTCGAACACGGCGCATCCCGTGGGAACTCTCCCGCGCAGAACCTGATCGAAAAGGTAGATGTCGATCGACCCGACGAGCGACGCGAGGTCCGCCGGCGCGCGATCCGCGGAGGAGTCCACGGATTCAGTCTATGCTCGGAGGGAGGCAATCCATGACGTTCCACGAATCGCCGCTCGGGCGGCTCGGGCTCCTCCTCCCGATCGTCTTCGCCTCGGCCTGCGCTTCGACCCCGCACGTTCGGTACGTCAGGCTCGACGCGCCGAAGGAGGAGTACCGGGGCTTTCCTCAATTCAGGCTGTCGGGCTCCCGCGTCTCCCTGGGCCTCGCCGCGCCGGCTGACGGCGCGAAGAAGTCCGCCGCGCAATCGCCCGCCGTCCTCGGCCCTTTCAAGACGACCCACGAGCTTCTGGCCGCGAATCCCGCGGTCTTCGTGACCCCGGCCGAGGCCGGTCCGATCTACGGCATCGTGCCCAGCCGCTCGATCTTCTCCAGCATCGCCCTCAACGTGAGCTATTTCGACAACACGAGGCTCGTGAAGACGATCGGCGCGCCCGTCACCGACAACACCCTGAAGGTCATCAGCGCCGCCGGCGGGTTCCTGTCGGTTCTCGCGCCTTTCGTCTTTGCCGGGGTCCGCCTGTCCCCGAAGGCGACCCCCGAGCTTTCCCTCCCCGTCGTCCTGGATTTCGCCGACGAGAAGAAGCTGGAGGAGGCGCTTTCCGACACCGGCGCCGCGGTTCCTGGAGCGACCGCCTGGTGGTACCGCCTTCACGAGGCCGCGCCGGACAAGGCCGCCGAGGATGTGACGGCATTCTTCACGCCGGGCAGGACCGTCGAGAGCTTTCCGTTCTCGGCGTGCCTGAACGGAACTCTCGAGCTCTGGACCGGCTCCGACCCGTTTCAACGATTCAAGAGCGGTGACGTTGCGGCGTTCCCCGTGAAGATCGCGGATCCCCGGCACGTTCGCGCGATGGCGCTGCCGGCGAAGGGCAGCGTCGTCATGCACACCGTCTGCGGCGCCGACGTGAAGGCCGAGAACGCCGACATCGCCGGCACGCTCGACGTGCTGGAGGCTCTCGCGAAACAGGCGGAGGCCGTCTACACGGCCGCCACGAGCAGGAAGTAGAGCGTCAGTTCACCGTCTCGTCCGGGGGCTCCAGCACCTCTGCTTCCGTCCCGGTCTCCCCCGCTTCTTCCTCCAGCTCCGCCCTTCTCCGCCGCTTCCGGATCCCCGCGACGATCGCGAGGACCGAGATCGCGAACCACAGCACCGCGGTGCTCGTGAGGATCGGGATCCAGCGCTTCAGCGACGCCTGCCGCTCGTAGAACGCCTCGCCGATGTCGATCAAGGTCGCGCCCGTCGCGCCGCGCACCGCCTCGTCGAACGTGTCTCCGCGCGCGAGGCGCGCCAGGACGATGCGCGGCACCGCAGGGCCGTAGCGCTCGAGGAGGTCCTGCACGAGCGTGCCCGACAGCGCGTACCCGCGCTCGACCTGCCGCCTATCTCCCTGGAACAGGTCGTCCAGCTTCCAGAGCGGCACGCGCGGACCCGACAGCAGCCCGAGCGCCAGCTCGGTCTGGTCGCGCAGCCGCCACGAGCGCGCCGCGAGCATCGCGAGCCCCTCGTCGAACCACCGCGGCACGCGCCTCCCGCCGCTCGCCCGGTGGATGAGGACGTGCGCGACCTCGTGCGCGAGCACCTCCTCGAGGCCGCCGTCGGGGTACGAAGGCGTGCGCTCTGCCAGGATCACGACGACGCTTCCGGCGGCGGTCGTCACGCCGTCCGTGTACCCCGACACCCACGCCGGCGCGCTCTTCGCGAGCGTCGACGACTCCGGCGCGAGGACGACGTGGATGTCCGGACCCGGCGCGTCGAGGCCCACCAGCTCCATGACGCCCGCGATCCACGGGTGCGGCCCGGCGACGAGACGGTTCGCGGACGGCGGGAGGCCGGGCTGGGGCTCGAGGACGAGACGCGTCGGCTCAGCCGCCGCGAGCGGCGAGGCGGCGAGAAGACAGGCGGCGAGGAGCAGGGACTTCCGGATGACGGATTCTCCCGCACCGCGGTTGACCGCCTCCCATCGCCGAGCCTAACGTCCGCGCGTGGAGAAGTCGCAGCAGCGGGTCCTCGCGGCGCGGATCATCGCCGTCGTCGCCGACGCCGTTCAGCTCGGGTTCCTGCCGCTCTTCGCCGGGGGCGCGCCCACGGGCTTCGACGCCGTGCTCGACGTCGTGGTCGGCGCGGCGATGGTCGCGCTCCTCGGATGGCACTGGGCCTTCCTTCCGGCGTTCGCCGTGGAGCTCCTCCCGGGCGTCGACCTCGCGCCGACCTGGACGATCGCGGTCTTCCTCGTCACCCGTCGGACGGGTCAGCCCGGCTCTCCTCGGCCGGACGTCCGGTTCGAGCCTCCGGTTTTGCCTCCGGCCGACCGTCGCTGAGTTTCGCCTTCGGACCCCCGATGGCACGTGGGTTGCTCAGTGCCGGGAGGAGGAGGTCTCAATGAGATTCCCTGCAAACATGCGCGCTCTTGCCTGGGTGGGATGCGCCGCGCTCGTTCCTTCGATCTCGGCCCCCGCACAGGTATCCGTCCAGTTCCACTTCGGAGAGGACGACGATTACCACCGCATCGATTCGCGCCATCCACTTCGCGGACGGCAGTACCAGACGATGGGTTCGCTCGCGCACACGCTCGACGAGATCACCCAGGACCTGAACGGCGAGGCGTACCGCGGCGCGCGCGGCGACCGGTCGCGGGTCCGACTCCTCGCGTCGATCTCGGACTTCGCACGCCGCACCGCCGACTTCCACAACCGCATGGACAGCTACCTCGATTCGCCGTGGGACATGCGGCGCGAGGTCGACGACCTGGCCAGGCGGGCGCGCAGGGTAAACCAGAACATCGTCAACGCGCGGCTCTTCCCGCACACGTACGACCTGTGGACCAGCGCGATCGACGTCCTTAGCCGCATGCAGCAGGTGCTGCGCGGCACCGACGTCCAGCTCCCGCCGCCTTACGTCCGGCGCGGAGGCGAAGGTCACGGCGACTGGGATCACCGCGACGCCGATCGGAACGGCAACGGCGTCCCCGACCGCCTGGAGGGGCAGCCGGTTCAGCCGCTTCCTCCGCCCGACCGTTCCCGCGGGTACGACCGCGGTGCGTTGCAGCCCGCGAACATTCCCGAGTTGCGCCGGCTCGGCAAGGAGCTGGACGAGCGGGTCACGGGCACGCGCGATTCCATGTCGCGCGGCGACCGCGACGCGCGCGGCTCGGAGACGCTCGACCGCTTCAGCGGCGACACGCGCCGCCTGCGGCAGAGGCTCGAGGCGGACCATCTCGACACGCGCGATCTCAAACAGACCGTCTCGCGCATGCTCGAGGACGCGCGCCGCACGAGCGGCGGCCTGCCCGGCGAGAGGCCCGCCTCTCGCCGCGAACAGGAGACCTGGCGGGAGATCGTCAACATCCTGAGCCGGATGTACGACCTGCTCTAGGAACGGCGCGGCGGCAAAAGAAAAAGGCGCCGGAGCGTTTCCACTCCGGCGCCAAAAGGTAAGAACGAGATCTGGATCAGTAGCGGCGGCTGCCGCCGCCACCGTAGCCACCGCCGCCGCCGCGGTTCTCCTGGGGCTTGGCCTCGTTGACCTTGAGCGCGCGGCCGTCCTGATCCTTGCCGTTCAGGGCGCCCATCGCCTTCTGCGCGTCGGCGTCGGCCATTTCGACGAAGCCGAAGCCCTTGGACTGGCCGGTGTCGCGGTCGGAGATCACGCGGGCGGTTTCGACGTTGCCGAAGGATCCGAACAGTTCTTTCAGGGTCGAGTCGTTGACGGAATAGGACAGGTTTCCAACGTAGAGCTTCATGGGGTTCCTCTGTGAGAACGCGCGTCCGAGGGACGAGCGCGGCTGGGAGATGGTGGGGAGGGGAAGGTTGGGGTCGACGGGGACCTTTCGGTTCTCGGTCCGCTCCGTCAATAGAAAGGAGTTCGAACGGAAGGAGTATACGCTCAAGCCGGAAACGAAGTCGTGACAGCCACTCCCGAGCTCCCGGTCGTCGAGAGCGGGGTGGGTACGATCCGGCAACGAGTCGCGGCGTTCCTCGGCCGGCCCGTCGGGAAATCCTGATCATCCACCGCCGAGCGTAAGCTCTCTCCGTGGACTACGAACTGACGAAGAGAGTCCTCGCCGAGTTCGAGCGGCACCACGTCGAATACATCGTAATTGGTGCTGTTGCGGTCAATTTACAGGGCCTCGCACGGGCTACAGAGGACCTCGACGTGTTCATCGCGCCCCGGCGCGAAAACGTCGAGCGCCTCAAGTCGGCGCTCCGAGCCGTGTTCGACGATCCCAACATCGAGGAGATCATCGCGGACGATCTCCTCGGCGAGTATCCGGCCGTCCAATACATTCCGCCGCAGGGCGGCTTCCACATCGACATCCTCACGAGGCTCGGCGAGGCGTTCCGGTTCGAGGATCTGGAGTCGGAAAAAGTGGACCTCGGCGGGGTTTCCGTCACGGTCGCTACACCTGCGACCTTGCACCGAATGAAGAAGGGGACAATTCGCCCGAAGGACTGGGGCGACGCCGAGGCCCTTCGCCGACGCTTCAGGCTTCCGGAGGAATGATGCCGGTTCGCAAGTTCCGTGACGTCTCAGAGATGGAGGACACGCTCTGGCGGAAGCCCGGCGATCCTGAGCTTCTTCGGGCGATCGCAAGCGTCTGGGACTTCGCTGCCCGCACGTGTCCTCGGCACTTTCCTCCCGGGGTCTACCGCCACCGCTCCATCGAGGAGGCCGAGGCCCTCAGGGACAAGTGGGAAGAGGCGGACTTCCAGGCCCTCCACGCAAGCCGCCGCAGACGGGACTGAAAGCACGATGGCGACTGTCCGCGGCGCGGACCCCTCTCTCGTTTATATTGAGCGCGATTTATGAGAAATCTCAGCCGACCCCTCGCCGTCGCCACCGCCGCCGCCGCCCTCGCGGGTCTCGCCGCCTTCGCCGCGCAAGGCCCGCCGCCCAACCCGTTCGAGGGCAAGCTCTCCCCGCTCACGTACGAGGGCGAGAAGCACCTCGCGAACGTCCGCCAGCTCACGTTCGGCGGCGAGAACGCCGAAGCGTACTGGTCGGCCGACGGGAAAAAGCTCATCTTCCAGTCCACCCGCCCGCCGTACACCTGCGACCAGATCTTCGAGATGGACGTCCAGCCGACCGGGGGGGCGCCGCGCCTCCTCTCGAGCGGCAAGGGCCGGACGACGTGCCCGTACTTCTTCCCCGACGGCAAGCGGATCCTGTACGCCTCGACCCACCTCGGGGGCGACGCCTGCCCGCCTCCGCCCGACATGTCCCAGGGCTACGTCTGGGCGCTCTTTCCCGACTACGACATCTTCACGGCCAACGCGGACGGCTCCTCTCTGAAGCGCCTGACCTCGTCGCCGGGCTACGACGCCGAGGCCACGCTCTCGACGGACGGCAAGCACGTCGTCTTCACGTCGGCCCGCGACGGCGACCTCGAGCTTTACTCGATGGACGCGGACGGAACGAACGTGAAACGGCTCACGAACACGGTCGGCTACGACGGCGGCGCGTTCTATTCCGACGACGGCCAGTGGCTCGTCTACCGCGCCCACCACCCGACCGAGCCGAAGGCGATCGAGAGCTTCAAGGCCCTGCTCGCCCGCTCGCTGATCAAGCCGACGACGCTGGAGATCCGCGTCATGCGCGCCGACGGGACCGGCGACCGCCAGGTCACGTCGAACGGCGCGGCGAACTTCGCGCCCTTCTTCTTCCGGGGCGGGCACGACCGAATCCTCTTCTGCTCGAACCTGGCGGAGCGGCGGCGGCCGGAACTTCGACCTCTGGGCCGTCAACGCGGACGGAACGAACCTCGAGCGCGTCACGTTCAATCCCACGTTCGACGGGTTCCCGATGTTCTCGCCCGACGGCAAGAGGCTCGCCTTCTGCTCGAACCGGCACAACGCGAAGGCCGGCGAGACGAACGTCTTCGTGGCGGACTGGGTTCGCTGAGCCCGCACGATCGCCGTCCCCAAGCCATCCGGCTGCAAGGCCTGCCCTAACCCTTCTGCTTCACCTTCGAGTACTGCCACAGCGCCTTGTCGAGAGTGCGCATCGGCACGCCCGCGGCCTTCGAGATCCCGCGCAGGAACTCGGTGTACTCCATCCAAAACGGAAACCCATACGAAGGCGTAGCGTCGAGGCCCGCGGACCACACCGCCCTTACGTCGAGAATCGGGTACCGACCTCGGTCGCAGAAGTGGAGGATGACCGACGCGGTCGGCCATTCGACGCCGTCCAGAAGACGAAGCGCCTGGATCTTGAACCGCTCGTTCGTCGAGCTCAGCGCCGCGCGCGTCACTTCCTCGACGTACTCCGCATCGTTCTTCTCGCACCGGGATCTCGATCGGGACGACTTCCACTCGGCCATCACCAGGAACTGACCGCGCGTCAGATATCCCTGCCGGCGCGCCGCAGGTGCAATGTTCTTCTCGATCACGAAGTCCGCGGCATCGGAAAACTCCCCGGCCCACTTCTCGATCGCGGAAACGGGAAAACGCAGCTTGAAGCGCATCAGGGTTCGCACCCCCCTCGTCGTCGCTCCGCAGCATAAGCGCGTCGGCGGTTACGCCTACGGCGGCCGCTTGCGTCAACTCGCTCATCTTGTCCCGTCGTAACTGGGGAGGACCAATCCCTCGCTGGATTTCGAGAAGACCGACCTCGCCGAGAGTAGGTTGACAGCCTTGGGGTGAAGGGGTAGGTTCCACAGGGAGTGGTCGTGCGTTTCGCCACCAGCCGGCTCGAACGCTGTTACCGCGAGATTCGGCTCGCGCAACGGGTATGGGGCCAGAAGGTGGGGCGTACGTACATCCAGCGCATCAACACGTTGTGGGCCGCGAGGAATGGCCGGGATCTTTTCATTTTGAAGGCGCTGGCCATGCATCCCCTCAAGGGCGAGCGCCGGGGCCAACACTCTATCCGCCTCGGCGACCGTGAGCGGCTCATCGTGGCTTTCGAAGACGACGCGTGGACGATCGTGCGCGTCGAGGAAGTGAGTAAGCACTATGGCGACTGAACGCGCGTGGCCCGACATCGCGATTCCCCCGGGAGACGTGCTCGCCGAGGAGCTGGAAGCGAGAGGGCTTACCCAGTCCCGCCTCGCGCGGCTCATGCACCGACCTCTTCAAGCGATCAACGAGATCGTCCGAGGCCGGAAACGGATCACCGGGGCCACCGCTCTCGAACTGGCAGACGCACTCGGAACGAGCGCAGAGCTGTGGGTCCGGCTCGAAGCCGACTACGAGCTCACCAAGGCGAGGCTTGCACGCCGCCCGTCAGGCCGCCCGAAACGCTCGACGTCGAGCCCGCGCTTCCTCAAGCGCGTGGCGGTGGCTCGGAAGTCGCTTCAGGCGGGAAAGGGCATTCGGCTCGAGGCGCTGCCTCGGTAGCTCGATGAATGTCATCGCTCCTGCGATCGCCGAGGAAGTCAGGCGGCGGCTCGCTGATGTCGAGGCGACCGACGGGGTGCGCGTCCTTTTCGCCGTCGAGTCCGGCAGCCGCGCATGGGGCTTTCCATCGAGAGACAGCGACTACGACGTTCGGTTCCTATACATCCACCCGCCCGAATGGTATTTGTCGGTCGACGCCGACCTGCGCCGCGACGTCATCGAGCGCCCGATCGTCGACGAGATAGACCTGAGCGGCTGGGAAATCCGAAAGGCGCTTCTGCTCTTCGCGAAGTCCAACCCGCCCCTTCTCGAATGGCTGAGCTCTCCGCTCGTTTACAAGGACACGCAGACCTTCGCCCCAAGGCTCAGGGCGCTCCTGCCCGATTACTACGCACCAAACGCCAGCCTCTATCACTACCTTCATATGGCGCAGGGCAACTTCAAGGACTACCTTCGCGGCGACGTCGTCTGGGTGAAGAAGTACTTCTACGTGCTGCGGCCCTTGCTGGCCGTCCGATGGATCGAGCAGGCTCGGGGCCCAGTGCCGATGCTGTTCACGGACGTGCTCGTGACGATTTCCGACAAGCCGGAACTCGTACTCGAAATCGAGACTCTTAGGAAACGGAAGATGGCCGGGGAGGAGCTCGATCGTGGCCCGGCGATCCCGGTCATCACTGACTTCGTCTCGTCGGAGCTTGCGCGCCTCGAGCAACTTCACCCGGAGAGGAAAGTCCAGTATCCGGGCTTCGAACCGCTCAACGCGTTCTTCCGCACGGTTCTATCCGAGACGTTTGATAGAGCGGGATAATCTCAAGCTGTTAAGCGACAAATGAAGAACTACCACGACATCCGACGCATGAAGCGTTCGCCAACCCACCCCGGCGAGATCCTGCTCGAGGAGTTCCTGGCGCGGGGCCTGAGCCAGGCCGGTGCCGCGCGCCGCATGCGCATCTCCGCAAGCCGCCTGAACGCGCTGATTCGCAAGAAGCGCCGCGTGACCGCTCAGACGGCTCTTCGCCTGGCTGATTTCCTCCATACCTCGCCCGAGTTCTGGCTGAACCTTCAAATGAGCTGGGATCTTTGGCACGCGTATCGGGCGGAGGGCCGCACGAAAAAGGCGCGCCTCGAAAAGAAAGGCTGGAAGTTTGGTTCCGCCGCGACGTTTCCTCGGGCTGAGCCGCGAGGAATCGGACCGGCTGGACATCGAAGTGGCCCGCAAGAGGCTCGCGGACCCGAACGAGGTCCCCATCCCCCACGAAAGGATCCGGAAGGAACTCGGGCTCGACTGACCTGTCCGTTGTGAGAAATCATTGACATTTTTATCTCATATGTAAACAATCTCTCACATGGTTTCCGCCCCAGTCATTCCCCGCACGCTCGCTCGTCGAAGCATCTTCTCCGCAGCCGAGGCGGTTGCGGCCGGCGTTCACCCGCAGACGCTTGCGCGTCTCGTCGATCGGGGCGCGGTCGAGCGCGTGAGTCATGGAAGGTACCGTCTCCCGGGCGCAGAGATCACCGAACACCACGGCCTTGCGATTGCGGCGTCAGCCGCACCGAAGAGTGTTGTCTGTCTGCTGTCCGCCCTTCGCTTTCACGACGTCACCACCCAGAACCCATCAGAAATCTGGCTCGCGATCGAAAGACGGTCCCGCGCGCCAAAGCTCGACTATCCGCCCCTCCGCGTATTTCGTTTCTCCGGTCGAGCGTTTACGCGAGGTGTGGAGAGAATCGCCATCGAAGGCCGGCACGTGCGCATCTACAGCCTCGCGAAGACCATCGCCGATCTCTTCAAGTACCGGCACAAAGTGGGTCTCGAGGTCGCGGTCGAAGCCCTGCGCGAGTCAATCCGGTCGAGGAAGGTCAAGCCCGGCGAGATCGACCCATTCGCCCGAATCTGCCGGGTTCGGGAGGTGATGCGCCCGTACCTAGAGGCGCTCGTGGGATGAGTCAGCCCAACACGGGTTGGACCCGTCACTTCAACGGAATGAACTCGACCCGATTCAGCATCTCTCGCGGCTCTACCGCCTTGCACAGGAGCTCGAGATCGCGGACGCAGTCACCCACGTTGGTGCCGAGCTGCCGGGAGAACACGACGCCCGAAAAAGCCTTGCCGAGGCTCTGCCGGCGTGAAGCCTCACGGAGCAGGTCCGCGTCCATCGAAAACAAGACTCGGCCGAGCAAGCTTGCACGGGTCAAGAGGTCGCTGTCCGACACCTCACCCGAGCCGTCTTCCTGAGCTGTCAGAACGTCGACGCCCCGCAACCGCAGGCCTTCAGTGATCGCCCTGGGGATGTGGACGTCCATGTAAAGCGGCAGGATCACCGCAGAAGGCCGGCTGCCCTGAGCCTCTGGACGATCGGCGACCCATCCATGGCGCGCCTCAGCGTCTCGATCTCCTGTTCGTCCGCGGCGATCTGCTCGTCCAG
Source organism: Thermoanaerobaculia bacterium (assembly GCA_963809425.1). Taxonomy (GTDB): domain Bacteria; phylum Acidobacteriota; class Thermoanaerobaculia; order UBA5066; family UBA5066; genus Fen-183. The sequence continues at coordinate 12,243 of CAWEJK010000012.1, read as the reverse complement.
CTTGACCTGGTTGTCGTAGTAATAGCTGAGAGCTGCGTGGATCTGCGCGAGCGACAGGTACGGATGCTGGAAGTGAATCTCTTCTGGGCTCCAGCCGTATCCGAGCCGATCGAGCACGATCTCGATGACCTTTGTTTGCGTCTCGTCTACCCAGGGGCGGCCCTGGCTATCGATCCTGATGTGGGGCGGGGCGATCGTGCTCATGACTGCTCCCTGACTCAACCATTCTATCGTGCATGGGTGGGTTCCCTCCATGACGGAAACTACATCCCATGACAGCTCCTCCCGCCGGTGAAGTCCTCCAGCTTCGCGTCACGATCCGCGACGTCAAACCCACGGTCTGGCGCGTGATCCAGGTCCGATCGGCGAGCACGTTCCACGGGCTGCACCTTGCCCTTCAAGGCGCGTTCGGGTGGAAGAACTACCACCTCTACGAGTTCCAGGTCGGCCGGCAGAGGGTGGCCGCGCCGGATCCCGATCGATCCGAGCGGCCGGCCCCGCTCGACCCGCGAAAGACGCGCCTGACGGAACTTCTCCTTCCGGACATTCGACGCTTCGCCTATGTCTACGACTTCGGGGACGAGTGGATCCACGACATCGAAATGGAGAAACGCCTTCCGAAAGACCCCGCTGCGCGCTACCCCGTCTGTCTCGGGGGCGCGCGGGCGTGCCCGCCCGAGGACAGCGGTGGCCCCCATGGCTATGACGAGTTCCTCGAGGCCTGGGGCGACCAGAAGCACGAGGACCACGAGGAGATGCGAAGGTGGGCCGGCTCTCGCTTCGACCCCGAGCGTTTCGACTTGAACGCCGTCAACAAGGCGCTCGGCCGGCTAAGGGTCCGGCGCGAAGGCACGTAAGGCCGCTTCCCCTACCCCACCCTCCTCCCCGCCTCCTGCCGACGCGGCTCCACTGCCGCAGCGGTTCGTCGCCCTCGCCGGAGTCGGGCCACGGCGCCGGCCTCTTCAGCAGAAGCACGTCGATTAGCCACGACAAGAGCCGGGCGTCGTAGCCGTCATCTACCCCGGAGTACTGATCCTTGTCCCGACTGGCCCAGGCTTCGGCGATCTCGCCCCCCTTCTGCGTCTTCCGAAGGTGGACCCGGTAATTGCAGAATCCCGTCCAGCTACGGTGGAAGTTGAGCCAGCCGCCCTCCTCGTAGATGAACCACTTGTCTTCCATCTCCTCCGGAATCACCCCCTCCTGAAGGGCATCCCACTCGGCCGGATCGAACGAGCGGTCCAGCTTCAGCCGCCCGCGATTGGCCGGGAACGGCTCCGTCTTCCAACTCCTGGATGTCGCCCTCAAGGCTTCCCCGCCTTCGCATGGAGGCCGCGCAGCTTGTGCAGGGCTGTCCACACGCCCATGTAGATGTGGGCGCGGACCGGGTCCGCCTTCGCGACCTCGTTCTTGAAGTTCGGGTAGTTCAGGGCGGCCACGTGCTCCGTGAGGTACGACGCGAACATCTCACGTGACGTGGTCAGCCGGTAGCCGTAGTCGAAGTGGGGCGTCCCGGTGACGGCCGGTCGGTCGCCGTGACGCGCGACGAAGTCGGCGAAGTGGTCGAGATCCTCACGCACGCGGCCGCGGACGAGGAGAGCCTCGCGCGGTGCTTTCGCGTCAGCGTTCTGGACGACGGAAAGAAAGCCTCGTGTCGTGATCAGCCACATCGCTACTGCACCGCTTGCCCTTCCGGCGCTTCCTCGAACGCCCTTCGCCCCCCGAACTCCTTCTGCAGCGTCCCGCCGATTTCGTCGGCGAGGCTGCCCACCCGCAGGCAGGCCTCCGCCACGTGCTCGGCCACGAACGGGGTCGCGGGCACGTCCACGGAGACGACGACCCTCTCCTCCACGACGAGGAACCGCGCGAAGCGCGTGTCGAGATTCAGCTCGTTGAGGCGGCCGAGGAGCCGGTCGTCGGCCTCCACGTCCTCCAGCACCGGGGAGAACATCCGGACGAACGGCGGAGCCTCCAGCACGCGGACGTACACGGCGGCGCTTCCGAACCGCAGGGCCAGCTCCCCGTCGGCCGCGCACTGAAGCTTCGGGTTTCCCGACGCTTCCCGGATCGCCTTCAGAACGAGCTTGCGGATGCCGTCGACCGTATCCTCCGGGGGTTTCCCGGGCGGCGGCGCAGGCTCCTCGCGCTTCAGCCCAAGCGTCGGGACCAGGATCGTCCGCTTGTTCCTGTCGAACGCCTTGTACATGAGGTATCCCGGATGCGGGATCTCGAACACCTCGGTCAGCGCGCGCACGGCCATCCGGGCCGCATCGGCCGCGGGTAATGTACCTTGACACGGTATACCGCATGTAGGTATATTGACGTTGATGGCGATTCGGGGCTTTTCCAGCGTCGCCGTGGAGACGTTTTTTCGACAGGGCCGGCTCGGCCCGGGCGTGAGATGGTCGGGTGTGGCGAGAGTCGCGGCCCGCAAACTCGACCTGCTGGACTACGCGGTGCAGCTGTCGGACCTCGCCTCTCCACCGGGGAATCGCCTCGAACCGCTGAAAGGAAAATTGCTTGGCTTCCATAGCATCCGGATCAACGACCAATGGAGGGTCGTCTTCCGCTGGACTGCCTCCGGCCCGATTGACGTCGACATCAGGGACTACCACTGAGGTGTGAAAATGAGTGACCGCCTGCGCATGAGTGACCGCCTGCGCCGCCGCAAGCCGACATCCCCCGGAGAGATTCTTCGTGAAGAGTTTCTCGTCCCGCTCGGGCTGAGCCAGCGGGTTCTGGCCGACCACCTGGGGTGCGACGTCAAGGTCGTGAACCGCATCGTCAACGGCCGGTGCGCCGTAACGGCCGAGATGGCGTTGAGGCTCGGCGCGGCCTTCCGCACTTCGCCGGACTTCTGGATGAACGCACAGAAGGCCGTCGATCTTTACGAAGCCGCGGGACACGTTCAGAGTCTGCCGAGACCGCTCCTGAGGGCGAGCTGAGGTCGCATAAGCCGCGTCTAGCGCGGACTCTTCCCCCCTACCCCACCTTCCTCCCCGCCTCCTCCAGCAACTGCGTCACGGCAGCCATTGCGGATGAGGCGCCGGTACCCTCCCGCGTCACCAGCCCATGGACATCCAGCCTCCCGCCTCCATCGCGAACCCGCCGGGGCGATCACGAACGCATGGCGAGCGAGGTCTCTGAGGGTCGGGCGCTTCTTCCCCGCCAGCTCGTGACCACGCGGCACGATCAGCATTCGATCCGACGCGAACAGCGGCTCGAACCTCAAACCGTGCGGCAGCGCCTCCCGGGACCGGACCGCGAGGTCCAGCTCGCCTCAGGCGTACTGAAGGCGGCGGCCCTTTGGCTCGGGAATCGGATCCCCGAACTCGCGCGCAGCGTCCAGCCAGAGTGAAATCGCCTGATGCGCTTCCGCCAGTGCCTTGGCCGGGGTCTTTCCGTGCGCCGCGCAGCCCGGGAGTTCCGGCACTTCGGCCACGAAGACCTGATCCTCGGAGCTCCAATAGATGATGATTTCGTAGCGGTGCATCACAGGTCTCCCCCCAGACGATAGCGCAGGATCACGGCACGCACCTGACGAACCTGATAAGTCTTGGCGTGCTTTCCGTCGCGCTGCAGGTTGATTCTCTCCTCAATTCCGGCTCGCCGAAAGATGTGATGACTTCCCTTCGAACGTTCTTCGAAACCCAGACTCGCCAAGAGGTGACAGAGGTCATTGAATGCGACCGACGCATCGGAATCTCCGCGCAGGACCTTCTCCAGAAGCGTTCGCTGCCGAACCACCGGTTCATTCTATGCGCCGCCCCCCTACCCCACCCCCCTCCTCGCCTCCTCCAGCAACCGCGTCACGGCGGCCGTTGCGGATGAGGCGCTGGTGCCCTCCCGCGTCACCAGCCCATGGACATCCAGCCTCCCGCCTCCATCGCGAACCCGCCGGGGGGATCACGAACGCATGGCGAGCGAGGTCCCTGAGAGTCGGGCGCTTCTTCCCCGCCAGCTCGTGACCACGCGGCACGATCAGCATTCGATCCGACGCGAAGGAGGTGAGGAACCGTTGACATGGCGCTCGTGGGATGGCGCGATTTCTGTATCGACGAGGTCAGCTCCCGCTGCCCGAGAAACGCGTAATCCTCACGGTGTCCTCCGACACGACGACGAAGCTGCCGGGGATGTCCTTGCCGTGCCCCTGCAGGAGCTTCTCCAGGATCGCCTTCTTGTTTGCGGGACGTTCGTCCTCGATTCGGAGCAGAACGACTCCCGCGTGAGATTTCGCATCGCGGAAGACCAGCTCGCCGAAGTCCTTGTCATTCGTGATCAGGACCCGCTTCTCGCTCTCGGCCCAGCGCAGCACGTCGTCGTCAGGAAGGCCAGGTCGCTCGTCGTATACCGAGAGCACGTCGTGGCCGAGGGTTCGAAGCCACCGCGCCACGTCCGGCCCCGTCGATTCGTCGACGAGAAAACGCACTTACTTCGCGTTGGCGAGGGGGGCGAAGGTGTTGTCGCCCACCGCTTCGGCAGCGAAGAGCAGGCAGGCCTGAACATCTTCCTGGGTTAGCCCACGGTATTCGCTCAGCAGCTCCTCGACCGCGGATCCGTGGGCGAGACGGCCCAGGATGAAGGAGACGGTCAGGCGCGTGCCACGGACCACCGGCTGCCCCACCATGACCTTGGGGTCCAGCGTGATTCGGGAGAGCAGGGGGTCTCGGCTCACTCGAACATTCTATCGTGCGTGGGTGGGTGCGTCCCCACCCTCCTCCCCGCCTCCTCCAGCAACCGCGTCACGGCGGCCGTTGCGGATGAGGCGCCGGCGCCAAGGTGAAGATCGAGCGCCGTAAGGGCAAGATCACCATCGAGATCGAGGACTTTGTCTCGCCGACGATCGTCGAGCGCCTTCGCGAGCAGGCGGGGATCCTAAGACCCAAGATCGATGACTGGCGGGTGATGGTCGACTGCGTGATGATCGACCCGGCTTACAATGGAAAGGTCTTCACTATCGCGATATCGGACGTACCGGAGCATAAGACGGATCTCGTAACCGGGAAGTACGAGGCTCCGGCGCCGGCCAGATACAACGGTTGCGGTGAAGATCATTGACATGTTGGGGGAAGAAGGTTCTGGTTACACAGAAAGTTGCAGCTCACTGAAGGTTCGTTGGGCCGGGCGAACTTGCGCATCGACTCTACCGGTCGCCGCGCGGTCGCCGTCACGTTCCTTTCGTTGAGTGAGGTCTGCGGCCTCGAATCATCCTGGCGTCGCCTCCGCACTGACGGTCGCAAGCTCCACATATCGACACATCGCATTCGCCAGCCGCATCTGCCTCGGCGTCTTGCACTCGGGCTCGAGCAGCCGCGGGCTCGCCACGAGGATGCAGGCGCAGCGCGCCCTGGAGGTCGCGACGTTCAAGCGATTGAGATCGTAGAGGAACTCCATTCCCCGCGGCGCATCCTCGGGCCGGGACGTCGCCATGGAGTAGATGACGACCGCCGCCTCCTGCCCCTGGAAGCGATCGACCGTGCCGACGCGGATGCCGCGGCTTTCGAGCGCCTCCTGCAGGCGGTTGACCTGGCGGTTGAACGGGGCGACGACGAGGATGTCGGCCGGCGTGAGCCTGCTTCGTCTCGCCGTCCTCGTCGGTCCAGCGGCTCCCCTTCTTCAGAAGGCGGTCGACGATGGCCTCGACGGCCGCTCACTTCTTCGGACGACGACGTCGCGGTTGCCGTCGTGCTCGACGGGCTCGAACCAGAGGCCGCTGCCCTCGTACGGCGGCGCGCCCGAGAGGACCTGCTTCTCGAGCCCGTCCCTCGAGTGGAGCCGGCCCTCGTAGAAGAGCTCGGACGTGAACTGGCAGATGCGGGCGCGAGCCGCCACGTCTCCGCGAGGAAGATGCCGCGGTCGTCGGGGATGGTCTTGTGGTCGCCGAGGAGGTGCTGCAGCGCGGAGGCGTCGGTGCCTTCGGGGTGCGTGCCGCGCTGCGGCTGCTGGAGCTGCTGGGGATCGCCGAGAAGAACGACGCTCTTCGCGGCCTGCGACATGGCGAGGACGTTGGCGAGCGAGGCCTGGCCGGCCTCGTCGACGAAGAGGACGTCGAGCGCGTCCGCGTATTCCTCGCGCGACCAGAGCCAGGCCGTCCCGGCGCCGACCTGCGCGCTGCCCGTCGGTGAGCGCAGCCAGGACGTCTTCGTTGTCGGTGACCTCCTCGATGCCCGGGACCGTGGGTCCGGCTCTCTTCGTCCTTCTGACCTTCTGCACGCACGAGAGCGTCACGCTTCTCTTCGGCGGCGGCCGTCGACGGCGGCATCGAGCAGCTTCCGGATGACCTTGTGGCTGACGGCCGTGACGCCGACCTTCAGGCCCTTGCCGAACGCATTCGACGATCATCCGGGCGCCGGTGTAGGTCTTCCCGGCTCCCGGCGGGCCCTGGATGGGGAGGATGGAGTGATCGAGGGCGAGGACGGTGCGCTTCGCGAAGTCGAGGCTGCTCTCGCCATCGCGCCGGCGCGAATGCGCCCTTCTTCAGGCGCGGAGCGTTGGCGAGAAGAAGCTCCGTTCGCCGGGCCCGCTCGAGGTCGCCCGCGAGGCGCAGGAGGGCGCCGGCGATGACGTCGGACCGCACGTGCGAGTGGACGAAGGCCGCAGTGCGGATGCTCGTCGGCCCTGTCGCAGCTCGCTTCTTCACCTCGATCCAGCGCGCGGCGTAGATCGATGTCGCTGATGTCGCCCAGCGTCTTGCCGTCGTTCGTGAACAGCTCGTCGTCCTTCGCGCGCCTCGAACTCCTGCGGCGGGAACGTGTAGCGGTCGATCGGGCACTTCGCTCGTGCCCGTCGGAGGCGTTCGCTTGCACGAACGTCGAGCCCGGTGACGACGGCGCGTTCGTCGAGAAGGTCGTCCTCGTCGACGAGGTCGCGCAGCCGGAAGAACTCCCACCACGTGACCTTGTCTTCGCGGCGGTGGAACTCGAGCATGTGGGCCAGCAGCCAGCGCGCCTGCTGGTCGGGGCTTCTGGCGCTCTTCTCCTCGGGGACGCCGGCGAGGAGCGCGTCCATCGCCTTCTGGATCTCGGCCTTGCGCTCCTGAACCTTCTCGGAGGCCTCGCCTTCCACGGGGAGCGGGCGCGGGACGGGGGTGCCGCCTTCCTCCAGCTCGTGGCGCAGCGTTTCCAGCCAGTCCCGAAGCTGAAGGGCGGAGACGCAGTCTTCCTGGTTGTAGTCCTCGACGAGCGTGCGCAGCTCGGGCGGGATCGCCTCGGGCTTTTCCGCTTCCAGCGCGCGCTCGATGATCTGCCGGGCGGCGCCGGCCTCGGCAAGGACGGCGAGGCGCTTGAAGCCGTAGAACTTCTCGAGGTCCTTGATGGAGTACTTCTCGACGCTGGCCCTGAGCCCCTGCCTCACGACGGAGAAGAGGTCGACGAAGAGGCCGGCGCGCAGCATCCTGTCGATCTCGGTCTCCCTCGTGATGTGGCGGCCCATGAGCTTCTTGAAGGCGGTGGGCTCGTAATGCGCGTAGTGGTACACGTGCATGCCGGGGTGGGCGGCCCACGAGGCGAAGATCTCGTCGACGGTCTTCTCGAAGGCGGCCTTCTCTTCGGCGTCCGAGTGGGCCCAGAGCTTGACGTGGCGCGGTCTTCCCCGCTGCATCGACGATCGTGAAGCCGAAGAGGTATTCGCGCCCGCCCTCGCGGGCGAAGTGATCGCCTTCGAGGTCGAGAAAGACGTCGCCCGGTGACGGCAGCGGCAGCTTCGCGAGGCCGCGGCCCGCTTCGATGGGCTGGAGCAGCTCGTGCACGTGCTTGCCGGTGCGGCGAAGCTCGAGCTGGAGGCGCGCCTGGTTGGCGACGCGCTCGATCGATTCCCTCGAGCCCCTGTGAGGCTTGAAGGAAAGCGGGAGGGCCAGATCGCCCAGCATTTCGAGGGTGGTGATGGACTGGGCCTCGAGCTCGCGCGAGTGGAGCCGCGAGAGCCCCGCCACGAACGAGAGGCGGTCGTCGCCGCGGCGCCGCTTGTTGCAGTCGCTGAACCAGCGGCAGACGTCGCAGTGGTCGACCTTCTCGGGATAGTTCGCGAGCGCAAGCGAAGCGGGGTCCTGCGCGACCGCGGCCGTCAGGTTCCTGCGCACGGACCGGTAGTACGCCGCGAAGTCCGCGACGCGGAACGACTGGACCGGATCGACGGGTTTCGGGGTGACGACGTGGAACATCTCGGGCACGGCCTTCTGGACGCCGGCGAGAAGGTCCGAGTAGAGCGACAGCTGAAGGATCGCCGTGCCGCGCGTTTCCATCGCGAGCTTCGTGTCGTAGACCTCGTACGACCACGGGCCGAAGAGGCTGGGCGTTTCGACGCGGCGAAGGACGTCGGGGATGCCCGACCACTCGCCGCAGCGCAGCAGGCCCTGTGCGATGGCGGGCAGGCCCTTGCGCATGGCATCGAGGGTGCGGTCGGCGGCTTCGGACGGGGAACGGAAGGCCAGATCGCCGAGATCGAGGACCTCGTCGCCCGCGGACGAGATCGATTCGACGTACTCCTTCTCGTGCGCCATCCCGCGCTCGATGAGGAGGTCGAGGAAGGGATCGGGATACATCGGCGGCTTCGGCCGCAGCCCCTGCGCCACCTCCATGTCCAGCGCGGTGCAGTGCCGGCAGGACAGGAACCGGCCGAGGTCGGAGGCGGCGAGCTGGAGGGTGGAGGAGGAGAGGTGCATCAGCGAGGCGCTCCGCTCGCGGCGAGGGTGTGGCGGCCCCGTCGAGCGTCTAGGAGAAGAGCCTCGTCGCCAGGTCGTCGCGGTTGACCTTCAGTTGTGCAACCGGATGAGCTTCGGAGCGGAGCCCTCATCGAAGTGGCAACGAACCGCGTCGCGCACGCGCTCCTGGAGCTCATCAAGGTCTTTCGCCTGCGTGAAGATGGCCGCGCCCACGGCTCTGGCCGTGTAGCCGCCGTCCGGCGCGTCTTCCACGAGGAAGATCACTTCGCTCATGACCTCGAATCGTAGGCCGTAACGGCAGCACGGTCAAAGGACCCGCTTCGAAGAGACGGCGTCATGCCCCGTAGTCCTTCCTCATCTGCCCAACCTCTTCCCTCATCTCCCCCACCAGCTCCTTCGGCCCCAGCGCCTTCCCGAACCTCCCCAGCGACAGCACGAAGCGCTTGGCCTCGATGAGGGAGCCGGCCGGGAGGTCGAGGACGACGTCGCCGTTCTTCAGGGCCTCGAGCTTCTGCGCGGGGTGCCAGCGCACCTCGGTGATCCAGGGGGCGATCTCCTTCGCGACGCGCACCTTGAAGCGGAAGGGCTTGCCGCCGACGTAGAGGCCGATGGAGTCGCCGAAGTGCTTGGCGGCGTCGAAGTCCTTCGGCGGGGTGAAGTGGAAGTTCGTGTTCTTGGCCTCGCGGATGCGCGCGAGGTAGAAGGTCTTCGTGACGCCGTCCTCGGGGTCGCGCGCGGCGAGGAACCAGTCCCAGTTCATGTGGACGAGGACGAGCGGCTCGACGAGGCGGCGCGAGGCCTGGCCCGTGGGCTTTCGGTAGTCGATCTCGAGCTGGGTCTTCTCGCGCAGGGCGTTCGCGGTGGCGGCCCACACCTCGCGCGCGATGGCGCGCACGGGCTGCGGGTGGACCCAGAGCTTTTCGACGAGGGACGACGGCTCGATGCGGACGGACTCCGGGAGGAGGCGCGCGATGCGGTCGAAGGTGGCCTTGAGGTCCTTGAGGACGGGCGTGCCCTCGTAGATCTGGAAGACCTTCATGGCGACGCCGATGGCGAAGAGGTCGGCGCCGGAGACGTCGAGGAACGGGAAGCGCCAGTCGGGGTCCTCGTAGCGGAAGGAGTGCATCTTGCGGTCGAAGACGACGGGGGCGTCGAAGTCGGCGCGGATCTGGTCGACGAAGCGCTGGACGGTCTTCGTGGACGTCTCCCAGCGCTCGGCGAGGGACTCGCACGTGACGGGGCGCCCGCGGCGCACGAGGTCGTCGAAGTCCAGGAGCCTACGGAAGTAGGGCCGGTCGTTGAAGGGCATGGGTTCGTCGGGCGAATGCAATTCCCCTTCCACCGCATTTGGCGCGGGATTCGACATGGCGTGTCCGGGAAGTGTCGGGAAACGTGCAAATGCATCAGTCGAAAAGTGGCGGGAGGCGGGCTCCGGCCGGCCTGAAGGTGGGAGGAGGAAACGGACAGGGAGTGTCCGGGTAGTCTAGGGGCATGTGGCCGGAGCCTCTCCTACACCTATAGACGGTTTTCGAGCCTGGTTTTCAACCGAGGAAGGACGAGAAAGATGGAAAAGGGCGAAATTGGGGCGCCCCGTGGGCGGGCGAATGCTCCGGGCAGGCTTCCTACGCGGCCTCGAGCTCGTGCTGGACCCAGCTATTTCCCTTCGGTCGGACACCGAGAGGCTTCGGCGACCGCTCCTCGGTAATCGTCGCCAGCGTCTCAATCGGGTAGTGGCGTGTCGGCTGCGTGTGCACCACGAGCATTCGAACGAGCTTCTCGGCGCTTGAGCCCATCTTTTCCTTGCCGTTCTCCCACCGCGAGATCGTTTCCGCGGAAACGCCGATGACCTTGGCGAAATCGACGCCCGAGTAACCCAGTTGCTTTCTCAGAAACCTGATCTCGTCCTTCGTGACGCGGGACGTTTGCCGCACGACAGCCGCAGCCAGCACCCTGTGGAGCTCTTCGATGCGGGGGATGACGACCTCGTGGTCTCCGCACTTCGCGCACCGTCTGACTTCCACGCCGATGAGCGTGACGTTCGGCAGCCCACAGGCCGTGTACCTGTAGTTCTCACGCTTCGTCGTCAGCTTTCCACCGCACTGAATGCACGTCATCGCTTTTCTCTCCGTGCCGTTACGACCACGACTTCCGATGCCGAGCGGAACACGATTACGACCGCCATTCGCGCGGTTCGAACCCGGTCAGCTTGATGTTTTGTCAATGGATGATGTTAAGTGGTTTCTTGACTCTTCAGGCGGGCCTACCGGACGGACTGAACGAATCTCCCGTTGTAGAAGACGAGGTCCCGGCGCGGATCAGAGACCTCGACCGCGGCTCCCTTGTCTTCCGGGCAGCCGAGGGGACCCCGCTTCTCGAACGTCCGGTCGGCTCCGGCGGAGGTGATCCGGTAGTTCGGGAAGGGCGTCCTGCCGGTCGTGGCGCGTCTTGATCGAGAAGAAGGATGCCTCGATCAGCACCGATCGGTCGCCTTGGTCTTCCTCGTGGTACGCCTTCCGACTCCGGCCCGCGTTCTCCGCGAGGGTTTTGTGTCGACGCGATCCAGGGGCCCGGGATCCGCGGCGGGTACTCGCGCGAGGGCCCTTTGGAAGGCCTTTCGGTCTCCACGCTTCGCACGCTCCTGCAGATGGTCGGCTGCCATCTTTTTCTTCGCCCCCTTCCCCATTACCGCGCCACCCTCTTAGGTAGCTCTTCCCGAAGCACCCGTCTTAGTGTCGTCTCGAGTGTCTCCTTGCGAACGGTTATGTGCTCGCGGAGTGCCGCGTTGATGAGGTTCTGATAGCTCCCGCCGCCGGCGGCGTGAACCTGCTCCCGGAACCACCGGAGGACGTCCTCGTCCAAGCGGATCGTGATTCGGGTTTTACTGCGCGGCACGGCGACGATCGCCCCCCGCTTTCCCTTGCTGAAGTCGTATTCGTTCTTCATAAATCACCCCTCATACTGCTTCCGCTCGAGCCTCGTAGCCTTTCGGGCGGAGATGATTCGAATGCGGCTGGCACGCTCCGTAAACACCACGACGAGGATGCGGCGCAGCGAGTCCTCGCCGATCGTGATGAAGCGGCGTTCAGCGGCCTCGTCGTCTTGGATCGTCAGCCCTAGTTCATCCTCGAGGACGCTGACAGCATCAGCGAGGTCAATCCCGTGTTTCTCGAGGTTTGACCTGGCCTTCCGGTCATCCCACTCGTACTCCACAAAAAGAAGTGTATGCACATCTGTGCATATCCGCAAGTCCCTTTCTGGCCGCGACCTCGGGGGTAAAATCCCTCCGTGAAACCGCTCGTCAGCCACGATCGAAACTTCGAAACGGAAGAGGAAAAATCGCGCTGGTTCCAGTCGCTTTCCCTGGAAGAGCGGATGGCGATGCTCGTCGAGTTCACAGAGTTGGCGCTCCAGAACCAGCCCGAGCTCGGCGAGGTTCCACCTGATCAACAGTCTACGGACCGTGTTCGCGTCCTTCGCCTTGAAGACGTGCGCGTCCTGGAGGCAGGGGAAGACAAGAACAAATAGTCCGCGCCCGCCTTCTTCGCGGCCCGTGCGGCCCTACGGCTTCGCCGTGATCTTCTCGAGAG
>CAWEJK010000011.1:0-172765 GCA_963809425.1 Thermoanaerobaculia bacterium | reverse complement strand
GAGGAGATGCTCCGCGACCCCCACGGCCATCGCGACTTTCCGCGCGACGCCCGCGCGGCGCACGATCCGTTTCCTGGGGTCGCGATACCACTTCCGGAAGTAGGCCGCGTCGTAACGCTTTTCCGTCAGACGAGGCCTTCCTTTTTCCACCGTTCGCAGGCCGCCTTCCGCGTCACGCCTTGACCATGACGAGGATCATCTTGAACGGCGTGGTGGCGCGCAGCGCGTGGGGCTTGTTCGCGGGCAGAAGGAGGATGTCTCCCGCCGAAACGTGGTGGGGTAAGCCCGCAATCGTCACTTCGGCGGTTCCCTCGACCCCGAGGACGAGCGCGTCGAAGGGAGCGCTGTGCTCGCTGAGAGCCTCGCCCGTGTCGAACGCGAACGCCGTCACGGTGCCGCCCGCGGCCTTCACGAGCGTGCGGCTGACGACGGCGCCGGGCTGCAGGGCGACGAGCTCGGGCTGCGGAACCGGATTCGGCGGAAGGGGCGGATTGGACATGGGCTCTCCTTGTCCGCCGACGATACCGCTCTCTTCGGCGTCTCTCCGGTCTAGTCGTAGACGCCGTCCGCGAACCACTCGCCGCCGGGCTCGTCGCGGAAGATGCGATAGAGGCCGCCGCCCGAAAGCTCGACGTCCCAGTACGCGCGGAACGCGGGCGTCTCCTGCCACCAGCCCTCCTCGAGGCGCCACGGGCCCGAGGCCACGCGCACGGGGCCGGCCACCTCGAGTGCCGGCCGCGCGCCGCCGTCCGCGGGAGGGGTCGAGGCCAGCGCGCGCAGCGACGCGGGGCGCTCGCCTTCGAGGAGCACCTCGAGGGGCACGGCCGGGCGCAGCACCCGCACGGAGAGCAGTCCGCGCCCCGTCCGCGGAGACCTGCGCGTCACGGGGGGAGGAGGTGGCGCGAACGGCACGAGAGCGAAGCGCTCGGGGCGGTGGCCGTCCACGGCCTGCGGCGCGCCGGCGCGCCCGGGTCCCAGCAGCGCGAACAGCTTCGCGAGCGCCGTCGCGAGCCGGTCGGGCGAGATCTCGGCCGGTCCGAACAGAGTGAGCTGACCCTTGCGCGGCGCGTCGGGATGCGCGGTGAGAGAGAAGCCCGTCACGGCGGCGCCGGGCGGCCGGCCTTCGAGGCCGAGGCGCACGAGCGTGAGCAGCGTCTTCACGTCGCGCGTGGGCGCGGGCAGCTCGATCGTGCGCGTGTCGCAGCCCTCGGGTTCGAGCGTCAGCGACACGTCCAGCCGCGCGCAGCCGACGGCCTCGGCCTCGAGGCGCCGCCCGAGCCGTTCGAGCGCGCCCTCGGCCAGCGCGAGGAACGGCGGGAGCGTGACGAGCGGCCACTCCAGCTCCATGCCCTCCGTGAAGCCCGGCGGCGGCCGGCGCGGCACGAGGGGGCGCGGGTCGCGCCCGCGCGCGATCTCGTGCAGCGCGTGCCCGCGCGCGCCGAGCCGGCTCGCGACGTCGGCCGCGGGCAGCTTCGCAAGGTCGCCCACCGACGCGAGCCCCCAGCGCGCGAGCGTCTCGACGATCTCGGCCTCGGGGTCCAGCTTCGCGAGCGGCAGCGGCGCGAGGAACGCGGCCTCGCCGCCGGCGGGCACGACGACGGGGGAGTCCGGCAGCGTCGCGGCCACGCGCGCGGCGAGCTTGCTCGACGCGAGGCCGCAGCGGGCGGGCAGCGACTCCCTCTTCGCGGCGGCGATCAGCGCGCGGCCGAGGTCGCGCTCGTCGGGGAAGAGGCGCTCGAGGCCATCCGCGTCGAGGTACACGACGCCGTCGCCCGCGTCCTCCACGCGCGGTGACACCGTGCCTGCCACGTCGAGGAGCGCCTCCATGGCGGCGCGCTCGCTCTCGGTGTCGCGCGCGCGGGTGAGGAGATCGGGCAGGAGCGCCCGCGCCTGCGGCAGCGTGAAGCCCGGGCGGATGCCGGTCTTGCGCGCCTTGCGCGTGGCGGCCACCACGTGCGCGGCCGTCCCGTTTCCCTCGCACAGCACGACCGCCTCGTCCCGCAGCGCCGGCTCGCTGCGCAGCCGCGCGGCGAGGGGGAACAGCGGCACCACGAGACACGCGAGGCGGGGGGCGGGCGCGGCCGCGGACGCGGCCGCGCCCGCGACGGGAGGAGATTTTTTCTGCTGCTCCCCGCGCGCACCCGCCCGCTCGTCCTCCATTGCTTTGCCCCGCTTTTCATCAGGTTGTTTTTCTTAGAAGGTGAATATCCCGGCGGCCCCCCACTCCAACCCTCAGCGCCCGAATGCGGGCAAAAGGCCTGAAAACGCAACGGCGTTCTCTTTTTCTTCCTCTTTTTTCTTTTCTTTCTTTCTTCCCTGCGTGAACCGCTTCCAGAAGAGAGAGATTCAGCAAGCTGGTCTTCTGTGCCGTATGCGCGTCGCGCCTCTCGAGATTTTTCTCCACCACGAGGCGCGCGGAGAGGCCGTCGAGGAGCGAGAGGTTCTGTCGCGCGCGGTCCCAGCCCGCCCGCGCCGCATCCGCCGCGAGGACGATGCGCGCCGCGGTGCCCGTGACGCGGTAAGGCGCGAGCACGAACAGCGCCGCGTCGTGAACGCGCGCGCGCCGCGCGAGGCGCAGCCACACGGCGTCGTCGAAGCGCCTGCGCGAGACGCGAAGGAGCCCGAGGTCGAGGATGACGAGGGCGAAGCCGGTGGCGAGGACGGTCTCCGTCGCGGCGAGCGCCATCTTCAGCCCGCGCGGGCGCAGCCATAGCACCCGCGAAAGCTCGGCGCCCGCGGCGGCCGCGCCCTGGGGGTCGAAATGGTCGCCGGGGTCGACGAAAGCGGCGGCCTCGCCCGCCTCTGTCGCGGCGGCGAGCGCGGCGAGCGCGACCGAGAAGCGGCCCGAGGACGCGCGCCCGGACATTTCCACCAGCGCCCCGCGCGGCAACCCGCCCCCGAGGAGGCGGTCCAGCCCCTCGCACCCCGTCGGCAGACAGGCCGGGCCCGTCACGAAGCGCCCGCGCGAGAGTGAAAGCGAAAGCTCCGCGGCAGTTGTCATCTGCGCGGCTATTTCCTTGGGAAGTTCTCGAGGAAGGGCGGGGAGAGGCAGCGCCGACACGCCGCAAACGTATGTCCGGTGGAGACGTAAGTCAAGCGTAAGTTTGATGCCGCGACCTCTCGAACGGGCGCTGTCCCGAGAGCCCCGTAGAATCCCGGCGAATGCGCGCCGACTGACCGATGGAAGGGACCCGGGCCCGCGAGCTGGTCGAACGCGCCCCCATCGGAATCTACCGGGCGACGCGCGCGGGGCGGTTCCTGTACGCGAACACCGCGCTCGCGCGGATGCTCGGATACGCGAGCGCCGCGGAGGTCCTGCTCCTCGACATCCCGACGCAGCTCTACTTCGAGCCCACGGACCGCCTGCGCCTCCTCGAGGAATACAAGCGCCATGGCGAGCTCCACGGCTACGAGGTCCGGCTGCGGCGAAAGGACGGCTCTCCTCTCTGGGTGCGCATCGACACGCGGCTCGTCCCGGGCGAGGAACCGGGCGCGATGGAGCTGGAAGGCTTCGTCCACGACATCTCCGAATCGAAGAGGGCCGAGGAGGAGCTGCGCAAGCTCTCGCGCGCGGTCGAGTACAGCCCCGCCTCCGTCGTCATCACGGACCTGAAGGGCAACATCGAGTACGTCAACCCGATGTTCACGCGCATCACGGGGTACGCGCGCGAGGAGGTCATCGGGCAGAACCCCCGGGTGCTGAAGTCCGGCGAGTCGCCTCCCGAAGCGTATGCCGCACTCTGGGACGCGATCACGCACGGCCGCGAGTGGCACGGCGAGTTCCACAACAGGCGCAAGGACGGCACGCTTTTCTGGGAGTTCGCCTCCATCTCGCCCGTCGTCGCCTCCGACGGGAACGCAACGCACTTCGTCGCGATCAAGGAAGACATCACCGCCCGCAAGGAAGCCGCGTCCGCCCTCGCGAAGAGCGAGCTGTACTACCGCTCGCTCATCGAGCACGCGCTCGACCTCACCGCGGTCCTCGCGCCCGACGGCAGGGTCCTGTTCGCGAGCCCGTCCGTCGAGCGGCTGCTCGGGATCCGTCCCGACGACGCGAAGGGGATGAACGCCCTCGACCTCATCCACCCCGAGGACGCCCCCCACGTCAAGGAGCGCATCGCGGGAGTCCTGGCCCGGGGCTCTCGCTTCGAGCACGTCGAGTTCCGCATGCGGCACTCCGGCGGGACGTGGCGGACCCTTTCGGCGGTCGGCAAGCCCCTCCCGCCGGAGACCGGGATCAAGGGCCTCATCATCAACGCGCGCGATCTCTCCGAGAGGCAGGAGCTCGAGTCGCAGCTTCGGCAGTCCCAGAAGATGGAGGCCATCGGGCGCCTGGCGGGCGGTATCGCCCACGACTTCAACAACCTCCTGACGGCGATCCTCGGTTACACGGAGCTTCTCCTGCAGGACGTCGGGCCGGAGGACCCGAAGACCGCCGAGCTGAACGAGATCCTCGCCGCGGCGCAGCGCGCCGCCGCGCTGACCCGCCAGCTCCTCACGTTCAGCAGCAAGCAGGTCGAGCAGGTCGACGTCGTCGACGTCGCGGCCGCGATCCGCGGGATGGAGCAGATGCTGCGGCGCGTGATCGGCGAGGACGTCGTGTTCAGGACCGTCGTCCCCGACGACCTCGGGCGCATCCGGGCGGACCGCTCGCAGATCGAGCAGGTCCTCCTGAACCTCGTCGTCAACGCCCGCGACGCGATGCCGAACGGGGGGACGCTCCGCGTCGAGGCCGCGAACGTGACGCGCGCCCGGGTGAACGGGAGTGTCGGCGACGTGTCCCCTGACGCCTCGTGGGTCGTCCTGACGATCGCGGACGACGGCGTCGGGATGAGCGCGGAGACGCTCCGGCACATTTTCGAACCCTTCTTCACGACGAAGCCGAAGGGCAAGGGGACGGGGCTGGGCCTCGCGACGGTCTACTCGATCGTCCACCAGGCGGGCGGCTTCACGGAGGTCGCGAGCGAGCCGGGGGAGGGCACGACGTTCCGCGTCTTCTTCGCCCGGACGCAGGAGTCTTCCGTCGAAGCCCGGCGGCGGTCCGGCGTCCGCCGCCAGGCGCCGGCGCGCGGAACCGAGACGATCCTCCTCGTGGAGGACGAGGAGCTCGTCCGCAGGCTCGCGGCGGAAGTCCTCCGCGGCCGCGGCTACACGGTCCTCGCGGCGGCGTCGGGCCTGGAGGCGATCGCGCTCGCCGAGGCGAACGCGGGGGCGATCCGCCTCGTGGTGACGGACGTCGTGATGCCCGGAATGAGCGGGCCCGAGATGGCCGGCCATCTCGCGACCCGCGGGCTCGGGTTCCCCGTGCTCTACATGTCGGGCTACGCCGAGTCCGACTCGGGTGCCCTCCTGCCGGACGGGGCGCCGCTCCTCCAGAAGCCCTTTTCCCCCGACGCGCTCGCGCACCGCGTGCGCGCGTTCCTGGACGCGGCGGCCGGCTGACGAGACCGGACGCCGGCGATCGCGTTCAGCGCAGGCTCGCGAGGTCGATCACGAAGCGGTAGCGGACGTCGCTCCGAAGCATGCGGTCGTAAGCCTCGTTGATCTTTCCGATCGGGATCACCTCGACATCCGCGGCGATCTTCCGTACCGCGCAAAAGTCCAGGACCTCCTGGGTCTCGGCGATTCCGCCGATCATCGAGCCGGCCAGCTTCTTGTTCCCGAAGATCACGGACATGGCGGCAAGCGAAGCCGGAAACGGCGGAACGCCGAGCATGACCATCGCGCCTTCCGCCCTCAGCAAGCCGAGGTGCGCGTCGAGGTCGTGGGCGACCGAGACCGTGTCGATCAGGAGATCGAACCGTCCCGACAGCTTCTTGAACGCGCCGCGCCCGGTCGTGAGCTCGAACGCATGCGCCCCGAGCCGGCGCGCGTCCGCCTCTTTGGATTTCGACGTGCTGAGCATCGTCACCTCGGCTCCCATCGCGGCCGCGAGCTTCACCGCCATGTGGCCCAGGCCTCCGAGCCCCACGACACCGACGCGGGTGCCGGACGCGCACTTCCATTGCCGGAGCGGCGAGTACGTCGTGACCCCCGCGCACAGAAGGGGAGCCGCCGCCGAGACGTCGAGGCCGGCCGGAACTTTCAGCGTGTACCGCTCCTTCACGACGATCTGCGTCGAGTAGCCGCCGTAGGTCGGCGTCTTGCGATCCATCTCCGTGCCGTTGTAGGTGAACGCCGCCCCGGACTGGCAGAACTGCTCGAGGCCGCGCCGGCACGGATCGCACGCGCGGCACGAGTCGACGAAGCACCCCACGCCGGCGAGATCGCCCGCCTTGAACTTCGTGACGCCGGCGCCGGCCTTCGTGACCCGGCCCACGATTTCGTGGCCCGGCACCATCGGGAAGACCGAGCCCGCCCATTCGCCGCGGGCCTGGTGGATGTCGGAGTGGCAGACGCCGCAGAACAAAATCTCGATCCCGACGTCGTCCGGCCCCGGATCGCGGCGTGGGATGGCGTGAGGGACGAGAGGGGCTTTCGCGGCGGGCGCCGCCCATGCGGCTACGTTCGAAGACATCGAGTCGCTCTCCTTTATCCGGTCAACGCATGAACTGCCGGATCGAGATGCACACGGAAAGGAGCTGCGGCCCGCCCATGCGTCCGATGATGTTGCGGATGACGGACCCCATGACCTGCTTCGCCCCTGCCAGGCCGAGGCTCGCCGACTGCTCGACGATGAACCCCGCCTTCGCGAGCTTGAGCGGCTCGATGAAGTAACAGTCCATGCCGCTGTTCGCCAGCTCCACGACGACGTCCGCGAGGGCGTCGCGGTGCTCGGTGGCATCCCGCGCCTGCTCGAGGTCGAGAAGGATCGAAAGCGTTTTCTTGCGGAGCTTCTCGGAGTGATAGAAGCGAAGGAACGGCTTCGACGACGCCTTCGAAGGTCCCGAGGAAACCCCGGCAGACCGTTTTCCTTTCGAGGAAGATCCGTTTTTCGAAGGAGGTGCCATGTGCGTCCGGCCGCGCGTGCTTCGTGCGAGGGAAGTATAGCCACCCGGGCCGGGCCGCGGCGCGTCTCAGCGCCGCACGGGCTCGGGCTCGACCTTCTGCAGCACCTTCTCGTTCAGGTCGAGCTGGTGCTTGAGCGCGCCCTTGAACTCGTCGCCGTGCGTGTGACGGAGCGCGTGGAGAAGCGATTTGCGCGCCATGTCGAGCACGTGCTTCAGGTACTCCGTCTCGCGGCACGTGAGGTCGATCTGCATGAAACCCGGGCCTCCTATGCCTCTCCGAGCGGCTTGGGCTTTGTCTCGAGAGGCGGCGCGAGCCTTTTTTCGTCGTGGAAGTGCCGGATCGCGAGGACAGGGCGGCGGAAAAGCATGCGCGGCCCCGCGAAGCGCATGACCTCGTGCATCTGCTCGCGCATGTCCTTCGTGTAGCAGTGGATCGGGCACTTCCTGCACGTCGGCTTCTCTTCGCCGTACGGGCATTTGAGGAGCCGGTAGCTCGCGTAGTCGAACAGGGCCTCGCACCCCGCGCACAGCTCGCCGTTCCGCGGCCGGACGTGGAGAGGATGCGCCTCGCACCAGATGTGGATCATTGCCTCGATCGTCCGCTGCTCGCGGCGGAGGCGCGGCGTCGTGAGGAGGGTGTCCTGGAATTCCTTCGGGACCACGCTCACGAGGCGATCCTGTCTCATCCCGCGACGCCGGTCGCCGATGCAGGTGTATCACGGGCGGCGACGCCCGTCTCCGGCCTGCCTTGATTCCGACGTCTTCGGGGCCCAAACTTCGCCGACGTGAGCGACCAGAAAGAACCTTTCGACGAGACGGCGGCGCCGCGCGCGCGGCGGCGGTGCTTTTTCTGCGACGCGGACAAGTCCGACGAGTGGAACTTCCTCGCCGCGCTGAATGCGTTCGTCTGCAAGAAGTGCCACGACCGGATCAACGAGACGGCCCCGCCGAAGGCGGAGGCCGAGGGCGGCTCCTAGGCATCCGGCCGCGGTCTGGCGATAATCGGCTTCCGGAGGTCCTTTCAGTGCTCGAACCCGCTGCGTACCATGAGCTGAGGCGGAGCCCGCGCGTCGCGCTGCGGATTCCGATCGGACTGCGCTGGGAAGGCGAGAGGTCCGTCGGATCGACACTGATCGTGAACAACCACGGAGCGCTCCTGTACGCGCAGCGGAACGTCACGGTGGGTGACATCTTCGAGCTCGAGAACGTCCGCACGCGTGTGCTCTGCCACTGCCGGGTCGTGTGGCAGGCCGGGCTCGATCAGTCCGGGTTCTTCAAGCTCGGGGTCGAGTTGCTGGAGTCGAATCCGGGGGTGTGGGGCTCGGATTACTCGATGGCGCTGGCTCGCCTGCCAGGCTCTTCAGGCTGAAGCCGCCGGCCACGAGGAACGCGAGGCCGACGAGCGTGATCGGCACGAACGAGAGCGCGTGCGAGACGAGCGCGAACGCCGCCGCCGTGTTCTTCGAGACGCCGTAGAAGCCTGCGAGCGCGTACGCGACCGCCGTGTGGTAGCCGCCCACGCCGCCCGGGGTCGGGATGGCGAGGCCAAGGACGGCCCACGTGAGAACGAAGAACGCGACGGGGAACGGGAAGGCAAGGTCGAACGCGCGCATCGTGGACCAGATCTGGAAGGAGATGATCATCCAGAGGACAAAAGACGCCGCCCCCACCACGAGGACGTCGCGCACGGTGCCCAGCGCGCCGAGACCGTCGAGGAACGAGTGGAGGATCGACTCGATTTTCGCGCCGATCCGGTCGGGCAGGGGCCGGAGGAACGGCCTCACGAGGCGGTCGACGCGCGCGGGCTTCGCCGCCAGAAAGCCGAGGAAGGCGAGGCCCGCGAGCGTGCCGGTTCCGAGGAGGAACGCGGAGCGGCGCAGGAGCTCGAATCGTCCCGATTCTTCGCCGCCCATTCCCGCCGGCGCCCAGCCGACCGCGTACGCGACGAAGAGCACGATGACCGTGACGAGGTCGATGAGGCGCTCGAGGGCGATGGAGGCGAGGCACGGGGCGAGGGGAACCCCTGCGTTCTTCGCGAGGGCGACGGGGCGCACGATCTCCCCGGCGCGCGCCGGGAGGAGAGTCGAGGCCGCGAAGCCGATGGCCGTCGCCGAGTTGAGCTGAAGGAAGGACGGGCGCCCCGCCTTCTTCAGGAGCAGCCCCCAGCGCCACGACCGGAAGAGGGGTGTCGCCACGAGGCCGCACGCCGTGGCGAGGAGGAGCCAGCCCAAATGCGCGCCGCGGATGGCTCTGCCCACGGCGGCGAAGTCGAGGGTCCTGAGGAACAGGACGAGGAGAAGGGCCGCAAGTCCGAGAGAGATCGCGACACGAAGAGCTCTGTTCGCCCGGGCCATGCGTCGATGGTAGCCCACGGTTGGAGTACATTCGGAGCGTGCGGGCCGTCCCGGTGTATTTCGATCCCGTCATGCTCGGGCACGACACGGGCCCGTATCACCCGGAGACGGCGCACCGGCTCGCGGTCGTCGTCGAGACGCTGCGTCAGGACGGGCGCCGCATCGAGTCGCCGCCCGCTCCCGAACGCACCCTGAAAGCCGTCGAGCGGGTGCACGACCCGGCGTACGTGCAGCGCCTCGCGGCTCTTTGCCGAAACGCGCCGGCCGATTTCGAGGGACCCTTCGCGCTGTTCGATTGCCCCGACAACGTGGTTTCGGCCGCATCGTTCGAGGCGTCGCTGCGCGCCGTGTCCCTGACGCTCGCGGCGACCGACGCTGTCGTCGCGGGACGCGCGTCCTCGGTCTTCGTGGCGGCGCGGCCGCCGGGCCATCACGTGCCCGCGTCGCGCGCGATGGGCTTCTGCTTCCTGAACACGATCGCGATCGCCGCGAAGGACCTCATCGAGCATCACGGCGTCGGACGCGTCCTCGTGGCTGACTTCGACGTGCACCACGGAAACGGCACGCAGGAGCTGTTCTGGGACGACGGGCGCGTCGCCTACCTCTCGGTGCACAGGTATCCGTTCTATCCGGGCACCGGCGCGGCGCACGAGGAGGGGGCCGGCCGCGGCCGGGGCACGACGCGGAACGTGCCGCTGCCGCAGGGAGCGGGGGACACGGCGTACGCGGGCGGCTTCGCGTCGGCGCTCGAGAGGCTCGCCGAACGCTTCCGCCCTGAAGTCGTGCTCGTGAGCGCGGGCTTCGACGCCCACGTCCTCGATCCGATCGGCGGCATGCGGGTCACGACCGAGGGCTTCGCGTGGATGACGCGCGCCCTCGAGGACGTGGCGGAGACGTTCGCGGGAGGGCGCGTCGTGTCGCTGCTCGAGGGCGGCTATCACCCCGAGGCCACCGCGGCGGCGGCGGTGGAACACGTGCGCGTCCTCGCGCGCACGGGCGGGCTCATCTGACCGTAACCCCATGTTTGACAGAGTCTTTCGTGGGGGATAAACTCCATTTGCGTCAATCTCTCTATTCGTCGGTCCTGACCTCGGCGTATCTCTGGAAATCTCGATGCACGGAGGCTCGTGATGAAGCGGAAGGCCCTCATCCTCCCAGTGATCGCCGCGGTTGCGGCTCTGCTCGCGTCACCGTCCGCGCAGGCGATGCGCGCGGAGGCGCAGGCACTGGCCTGTACGTCGCAAACGCTGGGAAGCATTGACGTTCCGGTCGACGGCGCGACCGTCTCCGGCTATGTGCAGGTGATCGGCTTCGCTCTCGACGGCAACCTGGTGTCCAACATCGATGTCTTCGTGGACGGCACGGACGAGGCGAATCGCGTCGGCGCGGCGGGCGGCGCGAACATCAACCTCCCGCGTCCGGACGTCATGCAGTTCTTCCCGCAGTACGGCGGGACGGCCGGCAAGAACCCGGGGTACCAGGCCTCCTTCAAGGCGTCTCTCTTCTCGAACGGCACGCACACGGTGTTCGTGCGCGTGACCGACGTGGAAGGCTGCTCGTTCTTCCTGACGCCCCGGACCGTCAAGATCGACAACACCCGGAACCAACCGCCCTTCGGAGGCGTCGATTTCCCGCTGCCCGACAGCGGCGTCAGCGCGAACGGCGTCCTCGAGGTGGCGGGCTGGGCTCTCGACGACCGCAAGGTCGACCACGTCGACGTCTTCGTGGACGGGCTCATCGAACGGCAGGCCGTGACCGGCATCTACCGCGCCGACGTCGCCGCGAACTATCCGGACAACATCCAGGCGATCGTCGCCGGGTTCGTCCTGAACATCGATTCGACGCGTTACGCGAACGGCGTCCACACGGTCACCGTCAAGGCCGTGGACGATCAGGGCCAGCAGGGCCTTCTCGGTTCGCGCCGCGTGCAGATGTTCAACAACTCCCCGAATCTCGCGCCGTTCGGCGAGGTGGAGTTCCCGCTCCTGAACGCCACGTGGTTCGGCAACTGCTTCCCGGTGGGCCGGGGCACGCCGTCCGGCGTCGGCACGATCATCGACCCGCGCTTTCTCATGTTCGTGACGGGCTGGGCGATGGACACGTCGGTCGCGCAGGAGCGCGGAGGCGTCGCGCACGTCGTCCTCGAGATGGACGGCGTCACCATCAAGGACAGCCGCGTCGACTGCCACCGCGAGTTCCTCCTCGCGAACGCCCTCGTCGACTGCTACGGCTACTACCGGCCGGACATCGAGGTCCTGTACCCCGGCTTCCAGCAGGCGCCGAACGTGGGCTTCCAGTTCTTCGTCGACGCGGGCTTCCTCCTCACGCAGCGGAACTTCAAGGAAGGCGGCCACATTCTGCAGATCAAGGCGATCGACAAGGAGGACTCTGCGTCGCTCCTGAAGGAAGTGCCGATCGTCATGGAATGCGCCACCGGCAACCTCGACCCGCCGCCGATCGGATCGATCGACGATCCGACGAACTACAAGTTCATCGGGGGCGTGTTCCCGGTCATCGGCTGGGCGCTGGATCTCGACTCCGTCGTGAAGGTGCGCATCCTGATCGACGGCGTCGCGCAGATCGACGCCGTGCGCGGCGTGGACTTCGCCGAGCCCGGTTTCGCGAGCCCGGACATCGCGCTCCAGTACCCGAGCTATCCGCAGAAAGAAGCGGCGCGCTTCCGGTTCTTCCTCGACACGACGCAGATTTCGAACAGCGAGCACGACCTTCTCATCGAAGTGACGGACGCGCGGGGCAACGTGCGCTCCGCGGGCACGCGCCGCTTCATCGTGGACAACAACACGCTGGTTCGCTGATAGAGAAAAGAAGAATTAGAGGAAGAGAAGAAAGAAGATTCTCTTAGAAAGAAATTGAACTCGGGCCCGGCAACCGCCGGGCCTTTTCTTTGATGGTGCGCCGCTTTCGCCAGCTCTATTACCTTCTAAGAAATCCCCGGTCCCTTTCCCCGGTTCCCTTCCCGGGGGGCGCGCGCCTGCGGCGCGCGCCCCCCGCCGCGCGCCGCAGGCGCGCTTCGAAGCAAAATCTCCTATCCTTTCCTGGTCGATGCAGCCTGCCCAGAAGAAGTTCCTCATCCGCTTCGTCGCCGCCCTCGGCGCGTTCTATCTGCTCGTCGCGATTCCGCCCGTGAACGACCGCGTCGTTACGCCCTTCACCGAGATTCTCGTCCGAATCTCGAGCGCGATGCTCGCGGCGATCGGCGAGAAGACGCAGGCCGCCGGCACGATCATTCAGTCGCCCGCGTTCGCGGTGGACGTGAAGAACGGCTGCAACGGCATCGAAGCGGCGCTCCTGCTCGTGGCCGCGATGCTCGCGTTTCCGGCGCCGCCGAAGGAGCGCGCGCTCGGCATCGCGGCCGGGCTCCTGGTGATCCAGGGCGTGAACCTGTTCCGCATCGTGTCGCTGTTCTGGCTCGGCGTGCACTACCGCAACGTCTTCGAGCTGTTTCACGCGGCGGTCTGGCAGACGGCCCTCATCCTGCTGGCCGTCGGGATCTTCCTCGCCTGGAGCCGCATCGCGAGAGGCGGCGGCCCCGTTGAAGCTCGCGGTTAGGGTCCTTCTCGGCTTTCTGGCCGGCCTCGCGCTCTGGTGGTGGGCGACGCCGGCCTACGACCGCCTCCTCGCGGGCGTGGCCGAGGGAGCGATTCGAGCGGTCGAGAGGCCGCCCGCGACACGGCTCTACGCCGAGGAGCGGCGTCTCGTGATCGACCGCGCCGACTTTCCATCCACCTCGGACCGGCCGTCGCTGCCCGTCGACGACCTGACGTTCGACGTGATCCTGTTCCTGACGCTCGCGGCCACGACGCGGGATCTGGTGCGCGACCGTGCCATGCGAGGCATCGCACTCTCGTTCGGCGTCCTCTTCGCGCTGCACGTCCTCGCGGTCGTCGCGAACGTCGAGGCCTTCTATGCGACGCGCCTCGGCGCGTGGAGCGCGGCGCACTACGGCGCGTTCAGCCGGAACCTCTGGACGACCGCCACGCATTTCTGGCGGTTCGTGGGCTGCTACGCGGCGGCCTTCCTCCTGTGGTGGTCCCTCGTGCGGGCGGCGGCCGCGCCCGCCTTCACGGCTTCACGGCCCCCTTCAGGGAGGAGTTCTTCGCGAGCTGCATCTGCTGGTGGGCGAGCGCGAGCTTCTCGGCCTCGGGAAAAAGGGTGAGCGCCTTCTTGAGCTGAACGTCGCCCTCCTGGCTCACGCGGTAGCCGGCTTCCCGTCCGTAGGCCGCGGTCATGAGCTCCTCGCGAATCGCCCGGTCGAGGATCGAGGGGTCGGCTTCGGCCTCGTAGGACGCCTTCGTCTTCGTGTCGAGCCCGTTGGGTTTGGCGTCGACGAACCTGAAAAACTCTTCACGAACCGCATCGGCGATCTGGAAATCGCGGGGCACGTTGGGATGCTTCGCCCGGTAATCGACTGCGAACTCGAAGAAGAGCCCGCGCGCGTACAGCGTGGCCGCAAAACGCGAGAGTGCGGGCGACTTCACGAAGACGTCGGGCGTGATGCCGCCGCCGCCGAACACGATGTGGCCGCCGTCCGTCCGGAAAGCTTCCTTCTTCTGCGAGGAGGCCGCGTCCCGGGCGGGCCCGGTCTCCTCGCCGTCGCCTTCCTCGTCCTCGGGCGAAAGGTACTCGAGCACGTCCTTGTAGTCGCGCTGGATGCAGCGGCCGGAGGGCGTGTAGTACTTCGCCGACGTGAGCGCGAGGCCCGCGCCGTCGGAGAGGTTGTAGACGGACTGCACGAGGCCCTTGCCCCACGTGGTCTGCCCGACGATCACGGCGCGGTCGTGGTCCTGCAGCGCGCCCGCGACGATCTCGGACGCCGAGGCGGAGCCCTTGTTCACGAGGACGACGACGGGGATGCGGGCGTGGTTGTTCTTGCCGGGCGACGAGAAGCTCTGTTCCTGCGCGCCGTTGCGGCCGCGGGTCACGACGACCTTCTCGTTCTTCTCGAGAAAGAAGTCCGACACGGCGATGGCCTGGTCGAGGAGGCCGCCCGGGTTCCCGCGGAGGTCGAACACGAGCTTCTTCATGCCCTGTTTCTCGAGCCTGTCCCAGTTCTCCTGGAGCTCGGGGGCCGACGTGTGCGTGAAGTCCTTCAGGCGGATGTAGCCGACGCCGGGCTCGAGCATGTAGGCGTACGACACGGAATTCGTCGGAATCTCCGCTCGCGTGACCGTCATCTGGAGCGGCTCGTCGAGGCCGGGGCGCAGGATCGTGATCGCGACCTTCGTGCCCTTCGGGCCCTTGAGCTTCTTCACGACGGCGTCGACCGGGAGGTCGTCGATGCTCTGCCCCTCGACGCGGTCGATGATGTCGCCCGCGCGGATGCCGAGGCGGGCGGCGGGCGAGCCCTCGACGGGCGTGATGACAGTGACCTTGCCGTTGCGCTTGCTGATGATGATGCCGAGCCCGTAGAAGGACCCGCGCTGTTTCTCGACCATCGAGGAGTACTCCTCGGGCTCGAGGAAGTTCGTGTGGGGGTCGAGGGTGCCGAGCATGCCGTGAATCGACGCGTAGACGAGCTTGTTCGCGGGCACGTCGTCGGCGTACCAGGCGCGCGCCGTGGCGAGAATGTCGGAATACTCCTTGAAGCCCGGGTTCGTCGCGTCGGAAACGGCGCCGAGGCGCCCGCCCGCGAGCCCGCCGGCCACGGTGACCGCGACGAGGAATGCGGCGGCGACGAACAGGCGTCGCCGGGAACGGCTGCTTGGTACGGGGGAATCGGTCACGTTTGGGGCCCTCCCAGGACGCTTCAAGCGTAGCACGCGCGGGAGGCGTTCCTTGACTTCGACGGGTGCCCGTCGGAGCATCGTGCGCGCTCAGGAGGCGCCTCGATGGGCAACCTTGGAATGCCGGAACTCATGATGATCATGTTTCTGGCCCTTCTCCTCTTCGGCCCGAAGAAACTGCCCGAGATCGGGAAGCAGGTCGGGAAAGCGCTCGGGGAATTCAAGCGGGCGTCCAACGATCTGAAGCGCTCGATCGAGGACGAGATGGAGAAGGCGAACGTCAGCGCCGACCTCAAGGGAATCATGGATCCCCCGAAGGCGGATCCAAGGCCTGTGACGCCGACACCCGTGCTCGCCGAAGGCGCGATCTCCCAGGAGAACGTCGCCCCAGAAAAGCCGGTCGAAGCGATCAAACCCTCGTGACGGACGACGAACAGCAGCGAAGCCCGGAGGACGAGCTCCCCCGGATGTCGTTCCTCGAGCACCTCGAGGACCTTCGCAAGCGTCTCTTCTGGTCCGCGTTGGCGATCGCCGTCGGGTTCCTTCTGTGCTGGTGGCGGGCGAAGGAGATCTTCCAGTGGCTCGAGAAGCCCGTCCTCTCGGCGCTGCCGCCCGGGACGAAGCTCGCGTACACGCAGCTCACGGAGCCGTTCATGCTCTACATCAACATCGCCCTCCTCGCGGGCGTGTTCGTGGCGAGCCCGGTGATCCTGTACCAGCTCTGGCTCTTCATCGCGCCCGGCCTCTACCGCCACGAGCGGAAATGGGTGTGGCCGTTCGTCGTCCTGTCCGTGCTCTTCTTCGTCGGCGGCGGGTATTTCGGCTACGCGGTGGGCTTCCCGATGGTCGCGAAGTTCCTCGTCGCGACGGGCGAGGACTTCATGCCCGTCCTGAAGATCGACGACTACCTCGACATCACGTCGAAGCTGCTGCTCGGCATGGGACTCGTGTTCGAGACGCCCATCCTCATCTTCTTCCTCGCGCGCATGGGCGTCGTCACCGAGAAATGGCTCCTCGCGAAGTTCCGCTACGCCGTCCTCATCATCTTCATCATCTCGGCGCTCATCACGCCCACGCCGGATATCCCGACGCAATGCGCGTTCGCGCTGCCGATGTGCGCGCTGTACCTGCTGGGAGTCGGCATGGCGTGGGCGTTCAAGAAGCGGGAGCCGAAGAAGGCGTGACGGAACCGGCCGAGGGCGAACGCGGCGGCGCATCAGCGACCGCGCGAGGGGGTCTCCCGGGACTCCTGGATGCCTGGCGGTCCTGTCGGGACGTCGAAAGGCCCTCGGTCGTCGCGCTCGTGACCGGCACGGCGGGATCGACCTATCGCAAGCCGGGAGCGATGGCGCTTCTCGACGATCGCGGGCTGAGGTTCGGGGCGGTCAGCGGCGGATGTCTGGAACCGGATTTGGAACGTCGCGCGCGCCACGTGCTCGCGACACGCCGACCCGAGAGCGCGTTCTTCGACACGTCGGACGACTCGGACCGCATCTACGGCTCCGGCGTCGGCTGCCTCGGCCGGATCGAGACCCTGCTCATGCCGCTTCCCGTGGAATCGAGCGCCCACCTTCTGGCCTCGTTGGAGCGCGCGGTGTCCGATCGAAAGGCCCTCCGCGTGTCGGTCGCGATCGCCGGGAACGATTTCGGCGCCGGCGAGGCGCGCGACGGAGCGTCCGCGCGCGCGTGGCACCCCGACGGACTGGAGGCGCCCGCCTTCGTCTCCGCGGGACACGTCTTCTCGTTCGACGTTTCCAGGCCTCCGTCTCTTCTCCTCCTCGGCGCCGGGCCGGAGACGCCCACGCTCGTGACGTTCGCCCGGCGGATGGGCTGGATGACGACTCTCGTCGAAACGAGGCGCCGTTGGTCCGCGGCCGCGCGCGAAGCAGGATCGGACGAGCTTCACGAGTTGTCGCCCGGCGAGGCCTTCGACGCTTTGTCGAAGCGGCCATTCGATGCGGTTCTCGTGATGAGCCACAGCTTCGACGTCGACCGCGAGCACCTCGGCCGCTGGCTCGGCTCGAAGGCGGAGTACATCGGACTCCTCGGGCCGACCGCGCGGCGCGACGCGCTCCTCGCCGAGCTGAATGTCGATGCCGCCTCGTTTGCCGGCAGGCTCCACGCGCCAGTCGGACTGCGGCTCTCCGGCAACGGGCCCGAGACGATCGCGCTCGGGATCGCGGTGCAGCTCCAGCAGCGGTTCGCCGGGGCCCCCCTTGGCGGCTGAGGGACCGCCGCACGGCGTCGTCCTTCTCGCGGCGGGGGCGTCGCGGCGGCTGGGCCGCGCCAAGCAGCTCCTCGCCGTCGACGGCGAGCCCCTCGTGAGGCGCGCGGCGCGCTACGCGCTCGTCACCGAGCCGCTCCACATGGTGGTCGTCCTCGGTGCGGCGGCGGGCGCGGTTCGAGCTGCCCTCTCCGGGCTTCGATTCGACGCTTTCGTCTGCGACCGGTGGGAGGAGGGAATGGGGCGCTCCCTCGCGGACGGGCTCGAGGCTCTCGACGCGCGGTGCGCGGGCGCCCTCGTCGTCCTCTGCGACCAGGTCGCGCTCACCCCCGAGCATCTCGTGGCGGTGCGGGACGCGTGGCGCCGAACCCCTTCGGGCGCAGCCGCCTCGGGCTATGGCGGCGTCGCGGGAGTGCCCGCGCTTCTCCCCCGGGCGTGGTTCGGCGCGCTCGCGAAGGAGCCGGGCGACCGGGGTGCCCGCGCGCTGCTGCGCGAGCACGCGCGCGACGTGACCGTTCTCCGGAACGAGGGTCTCGCGCGCGATGTCGACGCGCCGCGGGACCTCCAGTGAGATTTCGTCGCAAGTTTCGCGTCTCCGCCCTAGAATTGCCGCACCTCGAGGTGAACCGATGAAGTTGCTCGTGAACGGGAAAGAGCACGACGTCACCGTCCCGGACAGCATGCCGCTCCTCTGGGTTCTGCGGGACGTCCTCGGAATGACCGGAACGAAATACGGCTGCGGGATGGCCCTCTGCGGCGCCTGCACCGTCCTCGTCGACGGCCAGCCCGTGCGCTCCTGCGTGCGCCCGGTGAGCGCGGTCGCGGGCAGGGCGATTCAGACGATCGAAGGTCTGTCGCCGAACGGCGACCACCCCGTGCAGCGCGCCTGGGCCGAGGTGGACGTCGTGCAGTGCGGCTTCTGCCAGTCGGGGCAGATTCTGTCGGCTTGCGCGCTTCTGAAGGCGAAGCCGAAGCCGACCGACGCCGACATCGATGCGGCGCTGTCCGGAAACATCTGCCGCTGCGGCACCTATCAGCGCGTCCGCGAGGCGGTACACCGTGCCGCCGCGCTCGGAGGGGCCTGAGATGCGCGCCGCCCCTGAGCTCACGCGCCGCGGGTTCCTGAAGACCTCCACCGTCGTCGGCGGGGGTCTCGTGGTCGGTTTCTTCGTCCCGACGGGTATGCGGCGCCTGCTCGCGCAGGGAGCGCCCGAGGCCGCGAAGCTGCCGGCGGCGAACGCGTTCCTGAGAATCGCGCCCGACGACAGCGTGACCGTGCTGCTTGCCCACTCGGAGATGGGGCAGGGCATCTGGACGACGCTCCCGATGCTCGTGAACGAGGAGCTGGGCGCGGACTGGAGCCGGATTCGCGTCGAGCACGCGCCCGCCGCCCCGACGTACGCGCACACGGCGTTCGGGATCCAGGCGACGGGCGGCTCGACCACGACGTGGTCGGAGTTCGACCGCTACCGGCAGGTCGGGGCCGCGACGAGGCAGCTCCTCGTCTCGGCGGCCGCGCGCCGCTGGGGCGTCGCCGAAAGCGAGTGCCGAACCGAGAGGGGCTTCGTCATGCACGGCGAGAAGCGACTGAGCTACGGCGCGCTCGCCGAAGACGCCTCGAAGCTGCCCGCGCCGACGCGCGTGACCCTGAAGGACGCGAAAGACTGGACGGTCATCGGGAAACCGACGCGCCGCCTCGACACGCCCGAAAAGGTGACCGGCAAGGCCACGTTCGGCCTCGACATTCAATTGCCCGGCATGTTGACGGCCGTCGTCGCGCACGCTCCGACCTTCGGCGGAACGGTGAAATCCTTCGACGCGGCGGCGGCGAAGCGCGTCGCCGGCGTCAAAGCGGTCTACGAAATACCGACGGGCGTCGTCGTCGCCGCGGACTCGTTCTGGCCGGCGAAGCTGGGACGCGACGCGCTCAAGGTCGAATGGGAGAAAGGCCCGAACGCCGGCCTCGACACGAAGCGTCTCCTCGAGACGTACCGCGCGAAGACCGCGACGCCGGGGGCGGAAGCGAAGTCCGCCGGCGATGTCGCGACGGCTCTTTCGGGCCCCGGGAAAAAGGTCACGGCGGAGTATTCCGTTCCGTACCTCGCGCATGCCCCGATGGAGCCGCTCAACTGCACGATCCGGAAGACCCCTGAAGGCTGCGAGGTCTGGACGGGCACGCAGTTTCAGACGGTGGACCAGCAGCACATCGCGGGCATCCTCGGACTGAAGCCGGAGCAGGTGGCGATCCGCACGACGTTTCTCGGCGGCGGTTTCGGCCGGCGCGCGAATCCGGTCTCCGATCTCGTCTCGGAGGCCGCCCATGTCGCGAAGGGCGTGGACGCTCCCGTCAAGCTCGTCTGGACACGCGAGGACGACATGCGCGGCGGGTACTATCGTCCGCTTGCCGTTCACCGGGTCGAGGGGGCTCTCGACGAAAAGGGGGCTCCTGCCGCGTGGCGGCACCGGATCGCGACCCAGTCGATTACCGCGGGCACTCCGTTCGCCGGGATGATGATCAAGAACGGCGTCGACGAGACGTCCGTGGAAGGCGCGTCCGACTCGCCGTACGTCGCTGCAATCGCGAATCACCGGGTGGAGCTCCACACGATGGAGAAGGGCGTGCCGGTGCTCTGGTGGCGCTCCGTGGGCCATTCGCACACGGCCTTCGCCGTCGAGTCGTTCGTGGACGAGCTCGCCCACGCGGCCGGACGCGATCCGCTCGAGTTCCGTCGGGCCCTCCTCGCGAAAGCGCCGCGGCACCTGGCCGTCCTCGAGCGGGCGGCCGCGAAGGCGGGATGGGGGACACCCCCCCCGAAAGGGCGCGCGCGCGGCATCGCCGTGCACGAGTCGTTCGGGAGCTGGGTCGCCCAGGTGGCCGAGGTTTCCGTGGAGAGCGGCCAGATCCGGGTTCACCGCGTCGTCTGCGCGATCGACTGCGGGATCGCCGTCAATCCCCTTTCGATCGCGGCCCAGATGGAATCCGGGATCGCATTCGGTCTCGGCGCGGCGCTCCACGGCGCCATCACGATCCAGGAAGGACGCGTTCTCGAAGGCAACTTCAACGGCTACCGCGTCCTTCGGTTGAACGAGATGCCGCGCGTCGACGTCGAGATCCTCCAAAGCCGCGAGAAGTCGGGCGGGGCCGGGGAGCCGGGCACGCCGCCGGTCGCGCCGGCTGTCGCGAACGCCGTCTTCGCCCTGACCGGGAAGCGGTTGCGCGCGCTGCCGTTCCGCCTTACCTGAGGAGACCGAATCTATCGTCTAGGAGGGCGCGGCCGGTCCGGCCCGCAGGAGGTCGCCGAGGCGCTTCGCCCTCCTCGGCGGCGGCTTCGTCGTCCGGATGAAGTCTCCGAGCACGGCGGCGAAGCGCTCGGGGTCGTCGCGATGCGGGAAGTGTCCGGCCCCGGGGAAGACCTCGAGCCGGCTCCCGGCGATGCCGGCGTGGGCCGCGCGCGCGTGCTTCACGGGGAGAAGCGGGTCGTTCTCACCCCACACGATCAGGGTCGGGAGGACCTCGGCGAGATAGAGGCGCTCGTGCGCGCTCACGCGCTGGCCGGAGAGGTCCATGACGCCGCGGACCGTCTGGATGAACGCCCGTCGGGCCTCGGGGTCCTCGAGGGAGACGAAGCTGCGCCATATCTCGTCGAGGTCGGGGCCCGCTCGGATGCCCAGCCGACCGAGGCCCCGGACGAGGGCGCCCACGCCGCGACTCGTCGTCGTGCTGAGCCACGGGAGGACGAGCGCGGCCCCCGGGAGAGCGGCCGCGCGGAGCAACGGGTGCACCTCGCGGCCGAGGCCCCCGCTGTCGACGAGAACGAGGCGTTCGCAGCGCTCGAGGAACTGATATGCGAACTGCATCGCGACGCCGCCTCCGAGCGAATGCCCGACGATCGTCGCCCGG
Organism: Thermoanaerobaculia bacterium; assembly: GCA_963809425.1. Classification (GTDB taxonomy): domain Bacteria; phylum Acidobacteriota; class Thermoanaerobaculia; order UBA5066; family UBA5066; genus Fen-183. The sequence goes on along the minus strand of CAWEJK010000011.1, from coordinate 151,592 downwards.
CTCTCCCCGAGCGCCTCGAGAAGGTCGCGCACCGCGTTCGCGTACGCCCCGAGGGAATAGTCACCGCGCGGCTTCGCGGATTCGCCATGTCCGAGGAGGTCCGGGGCGAGGACGTCGTGGCGCTCGGCGAGGCGCGGGAGGACCGCGTCCCACGTGGCGGAAGTGCCCGCGACCCCGTGCAGCAGCACCACGAGGGGGCCGCGTCCCGCCCTCTGGTAGCCGTACCGCTCCCCGTGCAGGAGGATCGAAAAGGACCGGGGCGTCTTCAGAGGCCCATCAAGGCGAGCTCGTTCATGAGAGCCGTGACGCGCGGGTGGGTCGTCAGCTCTTCCCAGAGCCAGCCGTGCTTCTCTTTCACCTCATCCAGGTGCGCGCGCAGGCGAACGGCATCCTTGTCGAGCGTCGCCGCGCGCAGGCTCTCGACGGACGCGCGCGCTTCGGGCGTGGCCCGTTCGCCGAGCTTCGCGCCGAGGTCGTCGAAGGCGGCCTGGACGCGCTCTTCGTGAGAGGCGTGGGGCGCTTCGCCCGGCTTCGTGCGGGAGAGAGGTTTCGTGGTTTCGTCGTCCATGGAGACCTCCGAGGGCCCGGATTCCGGGCCAATGTAGCACCCGGCCACCGGCCGGGCGGTTCGTGCGAGACTCGCGCCCGTGCGTGAGCGGCTGACTCGCGTTTTCAAGGCGTTCACGTATCGGGACTTCCGCCTCCTGTGGGCCGGCGCGTTCACGTCGAGCTGCGGGACGTGGATGCAGGCCGTCGCGCAGAGCTGGCTCGTCCTGACGATCTCGGGCAAGGCCTCGTATCTCTTCCTGGCGGAGGTCCTGCAGGACTCACCCTTCCTCGCCTTCTCTCTCGTCGGCGGCGTCCTCGCCGACCGGATGGACCGCCGGCGGATCCTGCTCCTCTCGCAGGTCGTCCAGCTCTCGACGGCGTTCCTCCTCGCGGGGCTCGTCTTCACGAACCGTGTCGAGGTCTGGATGATCCTCGTCCTCTCCTTCGTCGTGGGTCTCGCGCAGTCCTTCGGGGGGCCGGCGTACCAGGCGCTCGTCCCGACGCTCGTCGACAGGGAGGACCTCCCGAACGCGGTCGCCCTGAACTCGATTCAGTTCAACCTGGCGCGCGTCATCGGTCCGGTCCTCGCGGGCGCCGCGTTCGCGACGCTCGGCGCCGCCGCATGCTTCGGGCTCAACGGGCTCTCGTTCTTCGCGGTCATCATCGCGCTCCTTGCTCTCAGGCGCGGCGCGCCGACGGGAGTCGCGAGCGGAAGCGTCCTCGACAACCTGAAAGCCGGCCTGGCGGCAGCGCGCGAAGACCGCGCGCTGCGCGGGCTCATCGGCCTCGCGTTCATCGGCAGCCTCTGCGCGTTCCCGCTTCTGACGTCCCTGCCCGTCTTCGCGAAGGACGTTTTCTCCGGCGACATCAAGGTCCTGAGCTCTCTCCTCGCCGTCTTCGGAGTGGGCGCCGTCTGCGGCGCGCTCGGCACGGCCGGCTTCGGGCACGTGAAGCGCCGCGGCGCCGTCGCCGTCGCCATGCAGACGACATTCGGGGCTCTGATGATCGGGTTCGCCCTTTCGCGCACGAAGTGGATTTCCTTCGCGCTCCTTTTTCTCGCGGGGGCGGCCCTCATGATCGTCTTCGCGATGTTCATGACGCTCGTTCAGCAGAACGTCGACGACGCGATGCGCGGCCGGGTCGTGAGCGTCTACTCCCTCGCGTTCCGCGGCGCGATGCCGCTCGGCAAGATCGTCGCGGCGCTCCTCGTGACGCTCATGCCGACGCCGTGGATGCTCGTCGGAAACGGGGCGCTGCTCGTTCTCGTGGGGCTGACCGTCCTGCTCCGGAACAATCCGGAGGGCGTCGCCTCTCTCTAGCCTACGAGCCCGTCCAGGCCCGCCAGTCGGACGTCTCCATCTCGAGCGTGACCGCGCGCTTGCCGCGATTCATGTTCAGGAAGATCTTCTTCGGCACCGACACGGCGGGGACGTCGGGCCGCACCTGGGGGAGGGGCTCGAACGTGGCCCTCAGGAACGCGATGTCGACGACGCGGGGGTCGACGGTGGTCTTGACCTCGATCTCGCTCGCGATCTTCGTCTTCGGGTCGAGGTAGAGGACGGCGTCGTCCTGCGCCCTCCCGAGTCCCCGGCCGTGGAGGCGGATCTTGCCCGCGCGGTCGGGGTCCGGCGGCATCAGCTCGGCCCTTTCGGCCCACGCCGCGACGCGAGCCGGCGACAGGCGCGCGTAGAACTGCATGAGCGACTGGGCCTGTTCGAAGAGGTTGTCCTCCTCGGCGTTCGACATCGGCGAGACGAGCCGCGCTCGCGGGTCGTTCTCGGGGAAGGGCGTCGGCGCGATCGACTTGTCGAACTTGACGATCTTCTTCACGAGCTCGCCGTCCGGGCCGAGATGGACGTTTTCGATGCGCGCGACGCGCAGGACGCCATCCACCTTCATTTCCGTCTTGAGCCGCCACTGATACGCCGCGAGGCGCTCGCGCTCGACCCGGAGGCCTCTCCCGACGTCCGGCTTGGACGGCGCGGGGGCTTGCGCCGCGAGAGGGAAAGCGGTCAGAGTGGCGGCGGCGAACAGGAGAGGCCGAAGCATCACGGAGGGAATCGTGCCACAGACCGACGCACCGCACGATGGGATGAAGTTCGAGACGCTGGCAGTGCACGCGGGGCGGCGACCGGAGACCGTCACGGGCTCGGTCGCGCCCCCGATCTATCTCTCGACGACGTTCGAGCGCGATGCCCGCATGGTGCCGCTGGGCGGTCACACCTACATCCGCGAGTCGAACCCCATGCAATCGCTCCTCGAGGACGCGCTCTCCCCGCTCGAGGGAGGCGCCGGCGCGCTCGTCTTCGGGTCGGGGATGGCGGCCGGAGTGTCGCTGTTGCAGACGCTGCCGGCGGGAGCGCACGTTCTCCTGCCGGACGACGCGTATTACGGCTGGCGGGTCGCCGCGCAGGAGTTCCTGCCGCGCTGGGGCCTCACGGCGAGCTTCTGCGCGATGGACGACCTCGCCGCCGTCCGGCGGGCGGTGACCCCCGCCACGAAGCTCGTCTTCGTGGAGACGCCGTCGAATCCGCTTCTCCGGGTCTCGGACATCGCGGCGATCGCCGAGATCGCGCGCGCCGCGGGAGCGCGCACCGCCGTGGACAACACGTTCGCGACGCCCGCGCTGCAGCGCCCGCTCGACCTCGGCGCCGACGTGGCGATTCACTCGGTCACGAAGTATTTCGGCGGCCACAGCGACGTGCATGGAGGCGCGCTGATCTTCAAGGTCCGGGACGAGAGCTTCGAGAAGGCCATGCACATCCGCCACATTCTCGGAGCCGTTCTCGCGCCGTTCAACGCCTGGCTGGCGCTCAGGGGACTGCGCTCCCTCGCCGTGCGCGTGGCCGCGCACAGCGCGCATGCGCTCGCAGTGGCGCGCGCCCTGGACGGGCATCCCGCGGTGTCCCGCGTGAACTACCCCGGCCTGCCGTCGCACCCGGGGCACGCCGTCGCGGCCCGGCAGATGTCGGGGTTCGGCGGAATGATGTCCTTCCACGTGAAGGCGGGCCGCGAAGCGGCGATCGCCGCCGTCTCGAAGGCGAGACTCTTCGTGCGCGCCACGTCGCTCGGCGCCGTCGAGAGCCTGATCGAGCATCGCGCCACGAGCGAAGGCCCGAGCTCGACGACGCCGCAGGACCTCGTTCGGCTCTCGATCGGGCTCGAGCACCCGGACGACCTGATCCGCGACCTGGACCAGGCCCTGGGCTAGGGGGAGGGGAGCGCCGCCCACGCCGCGCGCATCTGTGGGGCGAGCGACGCGATGCGGGTCTCCACGTCGACCCGGATGGCCTCGCCTTCCGGTCCTGCGAGCAGAAGCCGGACGTCGAGAAGGTCCTGAGGTCCACCGGCCTCCAGCTTGAGAAGGACGAGGTCCGCGGGATCCACCACCGGCAGGTCCTCTCCTGCGACGCGGAGGATTCGCCGCCGGGACAGAACCTGTTCGTGCCAGGCGGATCGACCTACTACCACGTCCACGGACCTTTCTCCATCCGCCGTGAGCCGGACCACACCGCGGATCGGATCGTCGTAGTCTCCCCGGCGCACCTCGACGCGCGCTCCTTCCTTTCGAAGAACCTCCCAGAATGCGTCTACAAGAACGCGCCCGTCCGCGCTGAGAAGGTCTGCGTCCTGGGTGTACCGCGTGATGCCGTGAACCGCCAAGGCCAGGCCTCCGATGAGTGCGGTTGGCGAGGATGCGTCGGCGAGGCGGCGGACCGTCAGGCCGAGGAGCGTCATTCGCGCGGCTTCGCCATCACACGGGAGACGCGCCGGCCCCCGTGCGTGAGGAGTTGCGCGCGGCGCGCGGCTTCCCTGCGGGTCGTTCCGTTTGGAAGGCCCGCCAGGAAGAGGTCAAGCGCGAGCGGATCCACGCGCAGAGCGTCCGCGAGCCGTTCCTCGGGCGAGCCGCGAAAGAACTTCTCGGCCTCCGAGGCCAGATCGCGGGGAAACCTGCCGTTCCTCATGAGTTCATCTTACGACGGCGCTTGCCCGAATCGACTTCAGGCGGCACCATGGACGCCCCCGTGCCCGCTTTCCGAGAAAACGACAAGCTCTTCCACAAATTCAATCCCGACCTCGGGCCGGGGCGCGTCGAGAAGGTGGACGGGCGCCGCATCGTCGTCTTCTTTCCGTCGACCGAAACCCGCCTGACGCTCGCGGCCGACGACAAGGCCCTGCGCCCACTGGTGCTCGGCGCCGGCCAGAAGGCGCGGCTGGAAGGAGAGGCGGGCACGGTCGTCGTGGACGAAATCACTCCTTCCGGAGTGCGCCTCGCCGACGGGCGCACGGTGGATGCGGCCCTCTTGTGGCCGCTCGCGTCTCCCGACGATCCCATCGAGCGGCTCGCCGCGCTCCAGACGGATCGGGCTGCCGCCTTCCGGAACCGGCTCGACGGGCTCCGGCTCTCGGAGATCCGGCAGGCGGCCGGCCTTGGGTCCTTCCTCGGCGGGCGCATCGCGCTCTACCCGCACCAGCTCGACGTCGCCGAAAGGGCCACCGCGACAGACCCGGTTCGCTGGCTGCTCGCCGACGAGGTGGGGCTCGGCAAGACGATCGAGGCCTGCCTGATCCTGTCGCGCCTCCTGCGCACCGACCGGGCCGACCGGGCGCTCGTCGTCGCACCCGCGACGCTCACGGTGCAGTGGCTCGGGGAGCTGTACCGGAAGTTCCACCAGACGTTCGTGCTCCTCGACCGCAGGAGGCGGGAAGACGTCGTGAAGGACCACGGCGAGGGCTTCAACCCCTTCGAGGCCCACCGGCACACGATCGTGGCGCTCGAGGACTTCATCGAGGAACCCGCGCTGTCGAAGCAGGCCGAGGCCGCGGGGTTCGAGCTCCTCGTCGTGGACGAGGCGCACCGCCTGGAACGCGCGAAGGGCGAGGCGGGGAGCGACGCCTATCGCGCGATCGCGCCCCTGGCGCGCGTCGCGCGGCACGTGCTGCTTCTCTCCGCGACGCCGCTCGAGGCGGACGCCCACGGCTTTTTCCGCCTTCTGGAGCTGCTCCGGCCCGACGCCTACACGTCCGAGGACGCGTTTCTCGAGGCCCTCGAACGGGGCGAGCCGCTGCCGCCGTGCACGAGCGCGACGCGGCGCCTGGACATCGGCGGGCTCCAGCCGCGGGTACCCGCGCCGGTGGACCTCGAGACGGCGCCGGCCGCCGCCGGCCTGACCGGCGACGAGAAGGAAGACGCGGCCGACCCGCGCGTCGAATGGATCGCGCGGCAGGACGAGATCTGGCGGTCTCTCGGCACGGCAAAGACGCTCGTCTTCGTCCACGAGCGCGTGACGCTGTCGGCTCTCAAGGAGCGGCTGGAGTCCGCGACCCGAAAGCGCGTCGCGATCTTCCACGAGGAGCTCGCGCCCGAGCGCGGAGACGTCGAGGTGGCCGAATTCCGGCGGCCGGAAGGGCCGTCGATCCTGATCTCGACGGAGGCGGGCGGCGAGGGCCGCAACTTCGAGTTCTGCCGCCGTCTCGTCCTGTTCGACCTGCCGCGCGATCCGGCCGCGGTGGAACAGCGGATCGGCCGGCTCGACCGGATCAACCGGTCGATGCCGGTCGAGATCGTCTATTTCCGTCCGCCCGGAGGCTTCGAGCGCGAAATCGTCGATCTCTACGAACGCATCGGCCTTTTCACGTCGCCGCTCGGCGGGCTCGAGCGCTCGCTGGCGGACGTGGAAGCTGCCATCCTCAGGGCCGAGCGATTCGCGAAGGTCGGGAAGGCGCTGCCGATCGAGGCTCTCGCGGAGGAGATGGGACGCGCGGCCGACGCGCGGCAGAAGGCCGTCTACCACCACTTGCACCAGGACGGCTACGTGCCGGAGAAGGCGGACCAGATTCTCGCCCGCGTGCCCGCCGATCTGGACGCGCGCATGGAGCGTTTCGTCCTCGATGCTTCGGATCTCCACGGCTTCGACACGGCCGAACGGGCGGGGAAGCGCACGTGGTACGTGGAGTTCGGGGCGGACGCGCTCGTCGAGCACCTGCCCGGAGTGGCCGGAGGCGCGCGCTGGCTCGGAACGTTCGACCGCGACGAGGCGGTACGCAAGGAGGACCTTGACTTCTTCGCCTCGGGTCACGCGCTGGTGGAAGGGCTGTTCCGCGAGCTCGAGGACGGCGCGCGCGGCCGGACCGGGCTCCTCCTGATCGAGAAGGCGGGCGTCTCGGGGGCGGGTCTCCTCTACGTCCTGCGCCGCGGCACGGGGATCGAAGTGGCGGCGACGGGATTCGACGGCTCGCCACGCCCCGAATGGGCGGAGCTGATCCTCGGTAGCGGAATCTCCGTCCGCGGGATTCGTCCCGAGAACTGGCTGGAGGTCCTCCGGAAGGCCGCGGGCGGACGCGCGCCGGACTGGGCCGCGCTCGTGCGCCGTCTCTCCCGCCGTATGCTGGCGGAGCGAAAGGGCCGGAAGCTCGAGGCCGTCGCCGCGTTCCGGCTGATGCGGTAGCGCCCCGGGAACCTTCTCTCCGGGCCCGGGTCTCAGGGTTGCGGAGGATCCATGCGACGCACATCACGACTGCTCTCGCTCCTCGGTCTCGGCGCCCTGGCCTTCGCGGCCGGCGGCGCGATCGCGATCGCTCGCCCCGGTGCGCGCGTGACCGGCGGCACGCCGACCTGGAAGGAGATCGAGCGGCTCGTCTCGGAGCAGAAGTTCGAGGAGGCGGCCGGGAAAGTCGGAAAGATCCGCGAGGCGGCACGCGCCTCGGGCGACGAGGCGGACGAGGCGAAGGCGCTCGTTCGCGAGGTCCAGCTCCGCACGGCGCTCCACGGGTACGAGACCTCCGTACGCTTCCTGAAGGACCAGCCCTGGCCGCAAAGCCTGCTCCCGCGTACCACTCTGCGGCTCTTCTACGCGCAGTCGCTCGTCACGTACGCGCAGGCCTACTCGTGGGAGATCGGGCAGCGCGAAAAGGTCGCTTCGACCGGAGCAGTGGACCTCAAGGCCTGGACGCGCGAGGAGATCGTGGCCGAGGCCGTGCGCACCTACGTCGACGTCTGGAAGGACCGCGAGGCTCTCGGGCGCGTGCCGGTGAACGCCGTCGCCGAGTTCGTGGAGCCGAACAACTACCCAAAGGGCATCCGCGACACTCTCCGGGACGCGACCGCGTATCTCTTCGTGGCGCTTCTCTCGGACTCGTCCTTCTGGCGTCCCGAGCAGTCGAACGGCGTCTTCGCGCTGGATGCCGGGGCTCTCGTCGCGGGCGATCCGGCGGTCTCGAGGCTCGTGAAGCTCGACGACCCCGCGGCGCACCCGCTTCTCAAGCTCGGTGCGGTCCTCGACGATCTCGAACGGTGGCACGCGTCCGCGGGCGAGCAGGAAGCCGCTCTCGAAGCGCGGCTCGAGCGGCTCCGCCGCCTCGACGCGGCGCTCACGGACACGGGCGACAAGGCCGCGATCCGCAAGGACCTCGCCGCGAAGCTCGCGGCTTGCAGAGGCGTCCCGTGGTTCTCGATGGGCAAGGCCGAGCTCGCCGATTTCACGCGCGCCGAGGACAAGCCCGGCAACCTCGTGCGGGCGCGCACCCTCGCGCTCGAGGCGATCGGGGCATACCCGAAATCGCTCGGGGCCGACCGCGCCCGGGCGATCGTCGGGCAGATCGAGGCGCCGGACTGGCAGATGGCCGCGATGGCGGCCGACGGCGCGGGCCGGCGGTCGATCGAGGTCACGCACCGGAACCTCCCGGCCCTCTTCTTCCGCGCGTACGCGGTCGACCTCGAGGCCCGCATCGGCGCTGCGAAGGACTACAACCTCCTCCCGCAGGGCAAGGAGCTCGACGCGCTCGTCGCGCGGGAGACGCCCGCCGCGTCGTTCGAGACGGCGCTCCCCGCCACGGGCGACTACAAGTCGCACCGCACGTTCGTGACGCCGCCGCCGCTCGGGCGCGGCTTTCACGTCGTCGTCGCTTCCGCCGACAGGGGCTTCTCTCCCGGCAAGGGCCCGCTCCGCGCGGTCGGAACGATCGAGACGGACCTCGTCCTCGCGGTTCGCCAGACGGACACGAACGCCGTCGAGGCGCGGGCCCTATCGGGAATGACCGGCCGCCCCGCCGCGGGAACGAAGGTCTCGCTGTTCCTCTACGACTGGCAGAAGGGCCACAGCCGTCTCGCCGACGCCACGGCCGGGCGCGAAGGCCTCGCGACGTTCGAACCGACGCCCGAGCGCAGCGGCAAACCGGTATTTCTCTTCGCGAGGCGCGGAGACGACGTCGCGCTGGACGCGAGCTCCCTCTCGATGTGGACTCGCGGAAAGCCGGGCGACGCGACCTCCGCGCTCGTCTACACGGACCGCAGCATCTACCGGCCGCTGCAGAAGGTGCTCTGGAAGGCGATCCTCTACCGGGGCCGCGCGGACGAGGCGCGGTTCCGCGTGGCGCCGGCGTCGACCGTCTCGATCACGCTCGTGGACGCGAACGGCCAGGTCGTCGAGTCGAAGCCCGTCACGACGAACGCATACGGCTCGGCGGCGGGGGAGTTCGCGCTCCCGGCGGGCCGGGCGCTCGGCGCGTGGAGCGTGCGATGCGACTGGGGCGGCGCCGCCTCGATCCGGGTCGAGGAGTACAAGCGGCCCACGTTCGAGACGACGCTCGATGAGTCGAAGGAGGCCTTGCGGCTGAACAGGGCGGCGATTTTCCGGGGCGAGGCGCGCTACTACTTCGGCCTGCCCGTCACGAACGGGGGCGTCGCGTGGCGCGTGACGCGCGAGGCCGAGTACCCGTATTGGTGGTGGTGGGGCTGGCTGGGCGCGGGACGCGCGGCCTCGCCCGAGACCGTCGCGACCGGCAACGCCGCGCTCGGCGCCGACGGGAAGTTCGCCGTCGCGTTCACGCCGAAGGCGGACGAGCGCGCGGGGAGGGACGTGACGTACCGCTATCGCCTCTCGGCGGACGTCACGGACGAGGGCGGCGAGACGCGCTCGGCCCAGAGGGCGTTTCGGCTCGGGTTCGTGAACGTGAAAGCAAGAGTTGAGAAGGACAGGAATTTTTTCTTGGAAGGTAAGAAGGGGGAGGGCGCAGCGAGGATCGTCAGGACCGACCTGGACGGTGCGCCGCGTGCGGGCAAGGGAACCTGGCGGCTGCTTCGCCTCGTCGCCGCCCGAGAAGACCCTGCTCCCGGCTGAATTACCTTCTAAGAAATCCGAAAACGCCGGTGCGACGAGTCGAGAACGATGCCGCGCGGACAGGGACGCATCCAACCCCCGGCGATCTTCTCCGTCCCCGCTGGTCGACGGGCTACTCGGTCGAGGAATGGCTGCGCTCGTGGAAGGACGGTCCCGAGGAGGCATCCGGTGCCCTCACGCACGACGCGAAGGGGGAGGCGAAGGTCGAGCTGCCGGCCCTATCCTCCGGCGCCTTCCGCCTGCGCTATTCCACGATCGACGACTTCGGCGCGAAGTACGAGATGGCGCAGGACTTCCTCGTCGCGGGCGGCAAGGCCGCCCCCGCGCTGCCGATCGTCCTTCTCGCCGAGTCGTCCTCCGTGAAGGTGGGCGGCGTCGCGCGTTTCCTCGTCGCGTCCGGTCTCCGCGAGCAGACGCTTTTCCTCGATGTCGCACGCGCGGGAAAGGTGATCGAGCGCCGCGTCCTGAAGGCGGGCGCCGACCCGGTCGTGATCGAACGGACGATCACGGAGGGAGACCGCGGCGGTCTCGGCGTCACGCTGACCGCCGTGCGCGACCATCAGTTCCTGCAGCAGACGCAGACCGTGTTCGTGCCCTGGGACGACCGCGAGCTGAAGGTGTCCTTCGCGACGTTCCGCGACCGCCTGCGGCCCGGACAGACCGAGACCTGGCGCGTGACCGTGAAGGGCGCGACGCCCGAGCACCCGCTCGCCGAGGCGGCCGAGCTCCTCGCGTACATGTACGATCGGAGCCTCGACTCTTTCGTCCCGCACCGGCCGCCCAGTCCGCTGTTCCTTCTCCCGAACCGCGCGACACCGATCGTGACCCGCGCGACGCTCGGGCAGGCGCCGCAGCTCTGGCTCACGAGCACCGGCTTCCCCTCGCCCCCGTCCGCGCCGTACCTCCATCCGGACCGCCTGAAGTTCGAGAGCGGCTATGGAATCGGCGGCCCGGGAAGACGGGGAGGGATGGGCGGGCGTTTCAACGGCCCGTACCCCGCGTCGGCGCCGATGGCGATGAAGTCGGCGGTCTGACGCGGCAGGAGATGGCGGTCAGCGCCGTCGCGGAAGGAAGATGGCCGACTCGAGGGACGAACGCGACGAGGGACCGATTCCCTTTCTAAGAAGAAAGACAGCGACTCGGCAAGGCCGGCCGTCACCGGCGACGACTCGGCCGCGGCCCTCCGGAGCAACTTCTCCGAGACCGCGTTCTGGCAGCCGCAGCTCCTGACGGGCGCGGACGGATCGGCCTCGATCGAATTCACCGTGCCGGATTCCGTCACGTCGTGGAAGGTGTTCGTCCACGCCGTCACGAAAGACCTGCGCGGCGGCTCCGCCGAAGCCGAGACGAAGACCGTCAAGGACCTCATGGTCCGGCCGTACGTCCCGCGTTTTCTCCGCGAGGGCGACAGGGCGGAGATCAAGGTCGTCGTGAACAACGCGTCGGGGAAGCCGCTGAGCGGCACGCTCGCGTTCGAGATCACGGATCCGTCGACCGGGAAGAGCCTCCTGCCCGCATTCGGCCTCGCGGCGAACGCCGCGTCACGGGCGTTCACGGCTCCCGCCGGCGGCGGGACGAACCTCACGTTTCGCGTGACGGCGCCGAAGGGCCTCACGACGGTCGCCTTCAAGGCCGTCGCGACGGCGGGCGACGTGTCGGACGGCGAGGTGCGGCCGCTGCCCGTCCTGCCGGGCCGGATGCACCTCGTCCAGTCGCGCTTCGTCACGCTGAAGAACAAGGATCGGAAGACGCTCCGCTTCGACGACCTCGCCCGGAACGACGACCCGAGCCTCGTGAACGAGCAGATGGTCGTCACGGTCGACGCCCAGCTCTTCTACGCCGTGCTACAGGCACTGCCTTACCTGGTCAATTACCCGTACGAGTGCACGGAGCAGACGTTGAACCGCTTCCTCTCGACGGGCATCGTTTCGAGCGTCTACAAGGACTACCCGGCCGTCGCGAAGATGGCGGCCGAGATGGCGAAGCGGACGACGCCGCTCGAAGTCTGGGACGCGATGGACCCGAACCGCAAGATGGCGCTCGAGGAGACGCCCTGGCTCGTGACGTCGCGGGGCGGCCGCGGCCGACATCGCCCTCGATCGACGTCCTCGACCCGCGCGTCGCGCTGGCGAACCGCGAGTCCGCGCTCGGCCGGCTGCGCAAGGCGCAGACCTCGATCGGAGCGTTCCCGTGGTTCCCGGGCGGTCCGCCGTCGCCCTACATGACGCTCTACATCCTCCACGGCTTCGCGAAGGCGCTCGAATTCGGCGTCGACGTCCCGAAGGACGTGACGACGCGCGCGTGGGGCTACGTCGCGCAGCACTATCGCGGCGACTGGCGCGCCTGCATGGCGAAGGACGGGTGCTGGGAGTTCATCACGCTCCTGAACTACGTCCTGTCCGCGTACCCCGACGTCTCGTGGACCGGAGGCGTCTTCACCGATGCCGACCGCAGGGAGATGCTGGACTTCTCCTTCCGGCACTGGAAGCGGCACGCGCCGTACCTCAAGGGCTACCTGTCGCTGACGCTCAAGCGCATGGGAAGGCCCGCGGACGCGAAGCTCGTGTGGGACTCCGTCATGGACACGGCGAAGTCGAACGAGGAGCAGGGCACGTTCTGGGCGCCGGAGGACCGCTCGTGGCTCTGGTACAACGACACGATCGAGACGCACGCGTTCGCCCTGCGCACGCTCCTCGAGCTGGATCCGGCCAACGCGAAGAAGGACGGCATCGTCCAGTGGCTGCTCCTCAACAAGAAGCTCAACCAGTGGAAATCCACGCGCGCGACGGCCGAGGTCATCTACTCCCTCGTCCACTACCTGAAGAAGGAAGGCGCGCTCGGCATTCCCGAGGACGCGACGGTCACGGTCGGGACGCAGAAGGTCGCCTTCACGTTCGATCCCGAGAAATACACCGGCAGCAACAACCGGATCGTGATCCCCGGCGAGAAGGTCGACGCCGAGCGGACGTCCACCGTCGTCGTCGAGAAACAGGGCAAGGGCTTCGCGTTCGCGTCGGCCGTGTGGCACTACTCGACCGAGAAGCTGCCCGCCGAGGGCCGCGGCGATTTCTTCTCGGTCTCCCGCAGGTATTTCCGGCGCGCGACGAACGGCCGGGAATTCGTCCTGTCGCCTCTGGCCGAAGGCACGGTCCTGAAGCCCGGCGACGAGATCGAGGTGCAGGTCTCCCTCGCGACGAAGCACGAGGCCGAATACGTCCACCTCCGCGATCCGCGGGCGGCAGGGCTCGAGCCCGAGAACGCGGTCTCGCGCTGGAAGTGGGACCTCGGAATCGCCTGGTACGAGGAGACCCGCGACTCGGCCACGAACTTCTTCTTCGAGCGGCTTCCGGTGGGTCAGTACACGTTCAAGTACCGCCTGCGCGCGAACATGGCGGGCACGTTCCGCGTCGGGCCCGCGACCGTACAGTCGATGTATGCGCCGGAGTTCAACGCCTTCTCCGCTGGAGCGATCCTCGTCGTCTCCCAAGACTGAGTCGCAGGAGTCCAGGGCTATGATTCGAACGCGTGTCCACGGACTTTTCGCCTCGGCCCGGCTCCCGCGCCCCGGGAGCGATTGCATGGATCGTGCTCGCGCTCGGCCTCGCGGCGTCCCTGTCCCTCTGGCGGGAGAGCCGCGATCAGATCAGGCAGAGAGCGGACGCGCGCTTGCAGCGTTCGGCCCAGCACGTCACGACGATGCTTCAGGCGAGCCTCGGCACCTACGAGAGCACGCTCCGGGCCGGCGCGGGCTTCCTGGCCCTCAACGGCGAGGTGACGGAATCCGAGTTTCGGGGCTACTGGCGGAGACTCGGCCTTGCGGATCGAGACCCGAGCGTAGGCTCGCTCGCATTCATCGTGCCCGTGCGGCGCGCCGACCTCGAGGCTTACCTCGAGCGCAGGCGCCTCGCGGGACCGGCGCTGAACCTGCAGACGTCGGGCGAGCGGGAGGACCTCTTCCTCATCCAGTTCTACGAAGGCACCGAGCCCTCGCCGGGCGTGGTCGGCTTCGACACGGGAGCGGTCGCGCAGAACCGGGAGGCGCTCGAGAAGGCGCGTGATCTCGGCCTCGCGCGCGTCGCGGCGCCCATCACCCCGCGCGACCCCACGATCGGCCTGGGAATGGCGATCCAGTATCCCGTTTACCGTGGGCTGGCCAGTCCCGCCTCCGTCGAGGAGCGCCGGGGCGAGGATTCTGGGCTGGGTCTCCCTGCTCGTCCGAATCCGCCCGGTCATGGAAGGGATCCTGAGCGAGGAGGACGCCGACATCGCGGTCTCGCTACGCGACGGAGCGGCGGGCGCGCCTTCGGTGATCCTCTACGCGCGGTACGGGGGAGAGGAGCCGCCCGGCGCTCCACGCGTCACGACGCCGCTCGAGCTCGGCGGACACCCCTTCACGCTGACGTTCGCAGCCCGCCCGGGGTTCATGGTCACGGAGGGAAGCCGCCGGTCGCGCGACCTCCTCGCAGCGGGCCTTCTCATGACCGGCCTCCTGTTCGGGATCATCTGGTCGCAGACGGCCACGAAGGCGCGCGCCGTCACGCTCGCGGAAAAGATGACGGAAACGCTTCGGGCCTCCGAGCAGAGATACGGGCGTCTCTTCGAGCAGAGCCTCGCCGGAATCTACCGCACGACGCCCGGAGGCCGGATTCTCGAATGCAACGAGGCGCTCGCTCGCCTTTTCGGGTACGAGTCGCGGCAGGATCTCCTCGATCATTCCGCGGCCTCTCTGCACGAAAGCGTGGAAGCCCGGCAGCGTTTTCTCGAGACCCTGAGGGACAAGGGCACGCTCCTCGCCCACGAATCGCATTCCCGCCGCAGGGACGGGACGCTCTTCTGGACGCTCGAGCACGCGTCCCTCCTGCCGGGTCCTCCGGAAGTCATCGAAGGGACGATCCTGGATATCTCGGAGCGCAAGGAGGCGGAAGAAGCTCTGCGCCAGTCCCGCGAGCGTTATCGAAGCGTCATCGAGTCGTCGCGGGACGGCCTTCTCTTCTTCGATCTCGCGACGCGGCGCGTTCTCGAGACGAACCCGGCGTTCCAGAGCATGCTGGGCTACTCGGCGGACGAGCTGTCGGCGATGACTCTCTACGACTTTGCGCCCGTCGATCGCGCCTCGGTCGACGCGAACATCCATCGGCTCCTCGCCCGGGAGACGCTGACGATCCCGAACCGCGCCTTCCGGCGGAAAGACGGCAAGGAGATCCTCGTCGAGATCGACGCCGTTCTCATCGAGGAGGGCGGACGCCAGACCGTGTTCAGCGTCGTGCACAGCCTCGCCGAACGGCGCGCGCTGGAAGAACAGCTCCGGCAGGCCCAGAAGATGGAGGCGGTCGGACGGCTCGCGGGCGGCGTCGCCCACGACTTCAACAACCTCCTGACGGCGGTCCTCGGATACGCGGAGCTCCTGCTCGACTCGGACCCCACTCCGGACGTGAAACACTCCGCGGACGAGATCCGCAAGGCGGGAGAGCGCGCCGCCGCTCTCACGAAACAGCTTCTCGCCTTCAGCCGCAAGCAGGTGCTCCAGCCCAAGATCCTCGACCTGAACGAAGTGCTCGCCGAGGTCGACGGAATTCTGCGGCGCACGCTCGGCGAGGACGTCACGTACGAGGCCGAGCGCGACCCGGACCTCTGGCACGTCCAGGCGGATCCGGGCCAGATCCACCAGGTGCTCCTCAATCTCGCGGTGAACGCGCGGGATGCGATGCCCGAGGGCGGGGTCCTCAGGATCGCGACGCGGAACGTGTCGCTTCGTGCCCCGAACCTGCCGGAGGTTCCGAAGGTCGCGGAAGGGGACTACGTGATGCTCGAGGTCTCCGACACCGGCCACGGGATGGACGCCGAGACCGTTTTGCACGCCTTCGAGCCTTTCTTCACGACGAAAGAGAGAGGGAAGGGCACTGGCCTCGGGCTCTCGACGGTCTACGGGATCGTGAAGCAGAGCGGCGGCTACATCCACATCGAGAGCGAGCCCGGGAAGGGGACGCGCGTGCTCGTGTACCTGGGGCGCGTCCACGGTTCCGCGGACTCGCCTTCGAACGTGTCTCCGCGATCCCTGCCGCGCGGGGGCACGGAGACGATCCTGCTCGTCGAGGACGAGGAATCCGTGCGTCGCCTCGCCTCCCTCCTGCTCGAGCGGAGCGGCTATCACCTCCTCGTCGCGTCGACCGCGGAGGAGGCGCTCGAGATGGCGCGCGGATACGCGGGACAGATCGATCTGCTCCTCACCGACGTCGTCCTGCCGGGCCTGAACGGCCGGCGCCTCGCGGATCTGCTGGGCCCCGAGCGCCCCACGATGAAGATCATCTTCGCGTCTGGCTACTTCGACGAGCGCGGCATCCTCGAGCCCGGAAGCGACTTCATCCAGAAGCCCTTCAACCCCGAGACGCTCGCGCGGAGCGTCCGGCGCGCGCTCGACCGCAAGAGCCAGCCGCCGGCCTGAGCGCCGCGCCGTTCAGCGCGAAATTCCGATGTTCGTCGCGTCCGGGGCGCCGGTCGCGGCCGAACGGGAGCGCGCCTTCGCGAGGAGGCGCGCGCGGAACGCCCCCGGCGGAATCTGACCCTCCGAGAGGAACTCCTCGTGGAATCGCCGCTCGGAGAAAGCAGGCCCCTCGACCGCCTGGTATTCCTCGCGCAGCGCGAGGATCTCGGCCTTTCCGAGGAAATACGTGATCGCCTGCGTGGGCCACTTCGAGTAGCGGAAGATCTCCTTGCGGGCGGTTGCGACCGCGGCGCGCTCGGCAGCGTCGGGGTTCGCCGCCGGGTCGGTCGAGACCGGGCCCTTCACGAAGGCCGCGTTGCGCGCAAAGTACGTCACCGCCTCCTCGAACGACATGAATCCGCAGTGAATGCCCGTGTCCACGACGACGCGGGCGTCGCGCCACAACTGATTCTGAAGCTGGAAGAGGCGTTCCTCCGGGGTATAGAAGCCGTCAAGGTAGTTCGTGCGCGGTTCTCCCACGAGGCGCTCGACGTAGAGAGCCCAGCCTTCCGAGGACATCGCGTCCTCCCACATCGAGGCCGAATCCTCCACCCCGCCGGGCGTCAACCAGCGGATCCTCGGGATCGACGCGGCGCGGGAGCGTCCGAACTGGTAGTACCAGTCGTGTCCGGGGAAGCCCTCGTGTGCCGCGAGGCTGGCGATCGCCGCGCGGGCGTGCGCGCGCAGCGCGGCGGGGTCGTCGCCCGTCGGCGTCACGTAGAACTGGCCGACGCCGCCCGCCTTGAACTGCGGAGCCGGATAGTAGGCCGCGTCGATCGTGTCGCGCAGCGGTGGCGGCGTGAAGACGACGTCGAGCCGGTAGTCGGCCGGCAGGTCGAACATTCCGGTCTTCCGCCCGTAGTCCACGAGGCGCCGGCAGGCGTCCCGGTACCACGAGAGCATCTCCTCGTCCGTCTTCGGGATGTCGTTTCCGAGGGCCGTCAGCATGGCGCCGAGCGAGGGGTTCGGAAGGCTCCTGGCGGCGGCGATGCGCCGCGCGAGCGCGGTCATCTCCCCGAGGGTCGCGGCCACGGCCGCTTTTCCGTCGGCGTGCAGCTCGCGCGGGGTGCGCGTGACGAGGAGATTGTTCTTCAGCGCCCACGAGTATTCCGCCTCGCCGGCCGCGAACCGGTCCCTGTCGAAGGCCGGCTTGAGGGTTTTCCCGCCCGCCTCGAAGAAGAGCTCCATGAGACCCTTGCGGAAGTCCCGAAACGCCGCGGCCGCGGCCGGCCCGCCTACCGAGAGCGCGGACCTCGTGTCTTCGCCCGCGCCCCAGGCGGCGGCCCTTTCCGGAAGGGTCTTCTCGAAGTAGACGGCCGTCGATTCGGCCGCGTCGACCGCGGCCGTGATGAGTCGCCGATCCGGGATCGCGTTGCCCGACGCGCCGCGCCGCACGTTCGCGAGGGCCGTCTTCAGGTACGCCGGCACCGCGGCCGCGCGCAACGCGACGGAGCGCCACTCCGGGACCGTGCCGCGCGCGCCGTCCGCGCGGGGGGTCATACCCTGCAACGACCACTCGACGCCGCGGAGCGGCTCCTCGAGGAAGACGTCCAGCGCCTTCTCGTGCGCGCGGCGGTCGAGATTGTGGACGAGGAACGCGAGCTGCGTCGCCATCACGGTGGCGTCGATGCGGTCTGGTTCCGCGAGCTTCCGGGTGTTGATCTTCGCGAGGCGCGCCTGAAAACCCGTCCACGCGTCGCGCTCGGCTTGCAGGGCGACGGGGGAGTAGTCGCGCAGCTTTCCGTCGAGGGACTCGTACGCGGGGTCGATCCCCACGGCGCCGAGGTACGTCGCGACGACGGGAAACCGCTCGAGGAAGGTCCGGAGGTAGTCCTCTTCGAGCAGAGAAAAGACCGAGGTCTTTTGCTTCGGAGAAGAGGAAGACGCGGAAGAGGATTTCTGAGAAGGCGCGGGGCGTGCCGCCACGAACAGCACCACGATCGCCGCGAGAATCGACGGCCGTCGGCCGGATGTCATTCTCATTCCAAGAAATTTGCAGACGTTTTCCCGACGCACGTTGTCCACCTCTTCAGCGCGCCTTCATCGAGGCGAATTGTCTCTCAGTCGCCCGAGAAGGAACGGAAGGCCGACGGCCCCCGCCGCGAGCGTCGTGAGCACGTGCAGGAGGCCGCCGAGGACGGCGCCCGTCGCGAGCGGGAAGCCGTCCAGCGCGGCCGCCGCGGCGAATCCCGATTCGAACGGGCCGAACGTGCCCGCGGGCGACGGGAGGACCGCGGCGGTCGCGATCGACGTGAAGAGGGCGACGAGCAGCGTCGCCGGACGGATCGGGAGCCCCAGCCCCCGCGCGGTGAGCCAGAGCGCCGGGACGTGGAGGGCGAGAAACGCCGCCGCCGCAGCAGCGGCCAGGGCGTAGGAGCCCGGCGCCCGCCGCGCGACGGAGAGCCCCTCGGCCACCTCGCGTGCGATGGCGTGACGGCGGCTGTTCTCGGGAAGCCGCGGCACGAGAGAAACGAGCAGCCGCCCGCCCGCGAGTGGCAGAACGAGGAGGAAGGCTGCCCCGAGGAGGACGAGCGCGGCCACGCCTACTCCGAGCACGTGCGTGCCGCGCGTGAAAAGGAGCCAGGCCGCCCCCGCGAGCCCCGCGAGGAGCAGGGTTGCCGTGTCGAGCAGCTTCACGAGCGCGAGGACGGCGCCCGAGCGCGCCCAGCTCGCGCCGAGCGCGGACCTGATCGACGCCCAGGAGCCGATCTCACCGCTTCGGAACGGCATGACCTGCAGGAGAAGCGTCGTGGCGCCCGAGAGCGACCAGGCGGTCGCGACGGGGATCCGATCGGGCGGCGGAAGGAGCAGGTTGAGGCGGTACGCCCGCGCGCCGAAGGCGAGGACGTTCAGTAGGAAGCCGAGCGCGACGAGCCAGGGGTTCGCGGAGGCGAGGCGGGAGGAAAGGTCTGCTGAAGAGTGTCGGAACGCGACGACGAAGAGCACGAGAAGTGCCGCAACGCAGGCAGCGCCGAAAATCTTCTTAGAAAGGGTAAGAGGGGTCCGGCGCGGGGCTCCACCGTGCGATACCGGCTGCGCCGGTTCCGCGGCGCGCGGACCTTCATTCACCTTCTAAGAAACCTTCGGACGAATCGTCCTGCTTCAGAGTCCACTCGACGCGCCGCGCCCGCTCACGGGCGGTCTTCAGCAGAAAGTCTCCCGGTTCCCGTCCGAACCCTTCCGTCTCTGCTCGACGACGAGCTCCTCGAGGAGCGTCCGGTTGATCGAGATGAGGTCCGCGAGAAGCCCGGAGAGAGCGCTGACGACGGCCGCGACGAACAGCACGGCCGCGAGCAGCAGCGACTGGAGGTGGCCGGCCGGGTTGTGATCGGTGATCACGAAGAAGACGTAGCGCCCGACGAGCCCGAAGCCGAGCAGCGCGAGGAGCGCCGGCGCAGCCGAAGAAGACCGGCAGCGGCTTGTAGAGCGCGGTGATGCGCAGGATGTTCGCGCCCTGCACGAGGACGTAGTCCGACGCGCGCCGGATGAGGCGCGAGGCGCGCACCGGCGGGTTCGTGCGCACGGGGACCGACGCGACGGCCATCTCCTTGTTGCCCGCCTGGATGAGCGTCTCGAGCGTGTACGTCATTTTCGAGAAGACGTGGAGCCGGAGAGCGGCTTCGCGGGTGAGGGCGCGGAAGCCGGACGTCGCGTCGGGAACGTCGGTGCCGGACGCGCGTCGCACGACCCACGAGCCGAGGCGCTGCGCGAGTCGCTTGCCGGGCGAGAAGTCGGCTTTCGTCGCGACCCCGCGGTCGCCGACGACGATTTCGGCCTTGCCCGCGAGAAGGGGGGCCACGAGGGCCTCGATGTCGGCCGCCGCGTACTGCCGGTCGGCGTCGGTCGAGACGATGATGTCGGCGCCGAGGCGCAGCGCGGCGTCGAGCCCGGTCCGCCAGGCGCATGCGAGGCCGCGGTGAATGGGAAGCCGCACGACGTGATCCGCGCCCGCCCGGCGCGCGGCCTCGGCCGTGCCGTCGGTCGAGCCGTCGTCCACGACGAGCGTCTCGACCGACTCGAACCCCGGCACGCCGTGAGGCAGCTCCGCGAGCGCGGATCCGATCTGGTCGGCCTCGTCCCAGGCGGGAATCTGGATGACGAGCTTCATGGTGTGCCCGCAGAAGGTTAGCAGGGGGCCGTGATATGACACTTCCGGCACGAGGAGGTCGTATGAGCTTTCCCGACGAGAAGGATAAGGAACCCGATTTCTCGGACGTGACCAGCGGCAGCTCGAGCACCGCGGGCGCGCCCGCGGGCGAGACCGTCACCAGGACCTATACGGTCGTCGCGGGCGACAGCCTCTCGAAGATCGCGAAGAAGATCTACGGCGACGCGAGCCGCTGGAAGGAGATCTGGGAAGCCAACAAGGACAAGGTCAAGAACCCGGACCTCATCCATCCCGGCCAGGAACTGAAGATCCCCGGCGCCTGATCAACAAGGAGATGACGATGCGAAACCGCCTTGCACTGCCCGTGCTCGTTCTCGTGGGCGCCGTCTCGCTCGGAGCCTGCGCGAAGAAGGAGCCGCCGCCGCCGCCCACGCCCGTGCCGGCCCCGACGGCCGTGCCGCCCGTCCCGTTCAAGGTCGCTGGTGTCGAGCTCGGGAAGTCCATCGGCGACGACAAGAAGGTGAAGGAAGCCGCGACGACGTTCGGCCCGAAGGACACGATCTACGCGGTCGTCTCCACCGAGGGCGTTGCCGCGAAAACGACGCTCAAGGCGCGCTGGACCTACGGTGCGAAAGGGACGCTCGTGAACGAAGAGGCGCGCGAGATCGCGCCCACGGGTCCGGCCGTCACCGAGTTCCACGTCGTGAAAGCCTCGGGCTGGCCCGCTGGAAGGTACAAGGTCGAGGTGTCGGCCGACGGGACGGTCACGGCGACGAAGGAGTTCGAAGTCAAGAAGTAGTCCCGCCGTTCATCGCGAAGAACGAGGTGCGGCGGGTCACTGCCGCGCCCGTTCTTCGCCGGCGCGAGGCGCGAGGCCGTGGCGAATTTCCGGTACCGCCTCTTCATGAGGCTCGTGACCCTGTACCCGCCGTACCTCGGCGCGGGCGTCCGCGTCTCGTACCCGAAGGACGACGCGTACCGGATCGTCGCCCGGATGGGGCTTCACTGGTGGAACAGGAACCTCTTCGGGACGCAGTTCGGCGGGTCGCTCTACTCGATGTGCGACCCGCACTTCGTCTTCATCGTCGTGCGGAACCTCGGGCCCGGCTACCTCGTGTGGGACAAGGCGGCCCAGATCGAGTTCCTGAGGCCGGGCCGCGGGCGCGTGACGGCGACGTTCCACGTTCCGCCGGAGAAGATCGTGGAGATCCGCGAGACCGCCGACCGGGGCGAGAAGGTCGAGCCGGTTCTCGTCGCCGAAATCGTCGACGACGACGGCGCGCTCGTCGCGCGCGTCACGAAGCGGCTGTGGGTGAAGAAGAAGGAGCTTCCTAGAACTTGAAGTTGACGCCGGCCGTGCCGTGCCAGAAGTCCGCTTTCGGGTTGTTGTTGTATCGGTCGCGGATCGCGTCGATCGAATCCACGCCGATGTAGACGTAGCGCACGTCCACATGGACGGACACCCTGCTCTTCGCCCCCAGCTCGACGCCGCCCCCTACGTGTCCGCCGAACGTGTGCTGCGTGTCGGAGGCCTGAGCCGCGAGCGGCCCGAGGTAGGTCGATCTCGTGTAGTACCAGCCGCCCCCGCCGAGGATGTAGGGCTGGACCTGACCCGACAGGATGAACAGCATGAGCGAGGCCTGCACGGGGTACTGCTCGACGCGCAGCACATCGACGCCGCCCGCCGTGTACGTCGTCCGTTTGTAGTCGACGAGGCCCTCGAGGCCGATCGGACCCGGAAAGCGCAGCCGGAGCTGTGCGCCCCCGCCCCAGGAGCCGTCCGCTTCGCCGGCCTTCGTGTAGGAGGCATGTCCCCCGAAGGAGAACTGGGCGTGAGCGGGGCGGCCGACAAGGAGCACGAGCGAGGCGAACGCGAGAAGAGTCTTTCTGGAAAAAATCACAGTCGCGGCCCTCCGCGAGAAGGTTAGCAAGCTCCCTGCCCGAATCACGCATCGAGATCCGCCGCTCCGAAAAGCGGGCCACCCCCGCGCGCAGTCCAAAAGGCCCAGAGCGCGAGCGCGAGGACGACGAGTCCAAACACCGCGCCGTAGCCTGCGTACCAGGCCGAAAAATCGGTCGTGATCGGGGTATTGACGAGCAGCCCGTCCACGGCAACGAACCCAGCCATTCCGAGCAGCCCGAACCGGAGCAGGGCCAGGACCGCAAGGGTCGCGATGAGCGCGCCGGCGGGCACCTCGAGGATCGGGTTCTCGCGGCCCACCTTCACGGCGAACCAGAAGGCCCACACGAGGCACACGGCGAGTGGACGTTTGCGCAGAAGGAGACTTCCGAGGAACAGGAGCGTCGCGGAGGCGAGGGAAAACATCAGAACATCGATGAAGCAACCCGCGATCCCGCCGGCCACTCCCCGGATCCCGATCAGCGCCACCGGTTCGAAGGCGAGGGGAGTCTGTCCCTCCGAGGCGAAGATCGCGGGAGTCGCGTTGATGGCCTCGATGACGAGGACCGCGCCGCTACCGAGGAGGAGGCCACCGAGGAGATCACGGCCGACGAGAGGATCGCCCCACCGCCCTCCCAGGAGCCGGGTCCACGACACGAGCAGCTCCGGGTACCGTCGCCGGAAATACGGCTCGAACGCGAGGTAGATGCCCCACGCAAGAACCCCGAGACCCCCGCAACGGAGGACGAGTGGCCTCGCGAACCCCTGGCTCCAGAGGGCGGCGGGATGGCTCAGCAGGAGGGCGACAACGAACATGCAGGCGGAGATCGTGGTCCCGATGTACGCGGCGCCCCGCCGGTCGCCTCGCCCGAGGCGGGTGTTGCGCCGCGCGAACCACACCGCGGCGCCGGCGATGATCAGGGTGGTGAGCGAGAACGTGGCGCCGCGGATGCGCGATCGGAGAGTCACGGGCGTCGCGGCGTCGCGGTCCGGCCGGCTCCACGGGGCGACGAGCTGAAAAGAGACGGGACGGCCGCGGAATGCCGCCGCGACGACGCGCAGCGTCACGTCTTTTTCCCCGGGCATCGGGCCCGTGAACCCCGCGATCGTGTCGAACGGCACGCTCGGCAGCCAGGCGGGATCCGAGCGTGTGAAGGTCTTCGGGTCGAGGCCTGCTTCCGCGAAAAGGACGTCCCACATTGGCGTGGCCGGCGGCTCGGTCGCCGTCGGCGGGACCTGTGGCGGGACGGCGACGAACTCTCGGAGGCGTCCTTCGGAATCGAGGATCACGGTGACCATCCCGGTGACGTTGAGAGGCGGGTCGGCGGGCGTGACGATACTGACATTGGCGGGAATGAGCGGCCTCGGGCTCTGGCGATAGTCGAAGGTCGCGGGCTTCCACCAGCTCGCCGCGAGCCGTCGCGCCCAGCCCGGTGCGCCCGTGCGCGCGCGAAAGTCGAGGTACGAGGAGTCACGCGCGAAAGTGCCGCTGGAGTCCCCGGGCGCGTCCGTATAGCCGAGCCGGTGCGCCACCTCGCGCGCCCGCTCCATGAGGACATCGGGCGGTTTCGAAAGCGGCGAGAGGCCGAGGTCGGTGGCCCAGCGCGAGAGGACGAAGATGGCGGCGAGGAGCGCGAGGACGCCAGCGAGGAGCACCGCCGCGCGCGCCGTCGCGATGACACCTTCGGGCCCCGCGGCCGCGACCATCTCGGGCGAAGGCGTCTCGCCGGCAGCGAGCGCCGCGGCAAGCGGATCTCCGCCGGGCAACGCGGCCGCCACCTGGACGGCCGACGACGGGCGCGCGCGCGGGTCCTTTTCGAGACAGCGCAGGATTACGCGCTCGACGGCGGGATCGAAGCCCGGAAGGACCGCCGACGGCGCCGCCGGCATCTCCTGCTCGTGCTTTCGCCGCATCTCCGCGAGCGTCGGCGCGTCGAAGGCTCTCTTGCCGGTCGCGACCTCGTAGATGACGAGGCCAAGCGCGTAGAGGTCGCTCCGCACGGACGCGGGCTTGCCGGCGAGCTGTTCGGGCGCCATGTAAGCCGGTGTCCCGGAGACCTCGCCGACGTTCGCGGCCTCCTCGGCCGCGACGGCGAGGCCGAAGTCCGTGATGCGGACGCGCCCGCGCCCGTCGAGCATGACGTTCGCGGGTTTGAGGTCGCGGTGAAGGACGCCCTTCTCGTGCGCCGCGTGGAGGCCCGCGCAGAGCTGGCGCGCGATGTCGACGGCCTTTCCCACCGGCAGGTGGCCGATCCGCTTCAGGAGCGACGCGAGGTCCTCACCGTCCACGTACTCCATCGAGAGGAAGTGACGGCCCTCGATCTCGCCGATGTCGTAGATGCGACAGACGTTCGGGTGCGAGACCTGTCGCGCGAGGCGCACCTCCGCATGGAAACGCGCGAGGAGGGCCTCGTCGCCCGAGACGGCCTTCGGAAGGAACTTCAGCGCGACGGCCTGGCCGAGCTTGAGGTCGTCGGCGCGGTAGACCTCGCCCATTCCGCCGCGGCCGAGGAGGCCTACGATGCGGTAACGCTCCCCGAGGACGGCGCCGGGCGGAAACGCGCCGAGGTCGAGCGAGCCCGAAGAGACGAGGCGGCCGACGGACGAGGGCGGCCTCGGCTTCGGCGCGGAGCCGATTTCGGTCGGCAGGTGCGAGAGGGAGCCCGAGGCGGGCTGCCCGCACGCCGGGCAAAAGCGGCCGGACTCCGGCACCTCGGCGTCGCAGCGAGAGCAGCGTGGCACGACTACTGAGATGCTATCTCAACGGGCAGGTTGACATGCAAGTAAATGCTTGCCTATTATCCGCGCGTGCCGGGAATATGGAAGAACGACACGGATTGCGTCTTCAAGGCGCTCGCCGACCGGAGCCGCCGGAAACTGCTGGACCTCCTGAATGCGAACGACGGTCAGACGCTGAGCGAGCTGTGCGAGCACCTCGACATGACCCGGCAGGCGGTCACGCAGCATTTGGACGTCCTCGAGGCCGCGAATCTCGTCGCCACGAGCCGCCACGGCCGCGAGAAGCGGCACTTCCTCAATGCGGTTCCGCTGCAGGAAATCTACGACCGCTGGATCTGCGGGTTCGAGCGCTCGCGCCTCCGAGCGATGCGCGATCTGAAGAGGCGGCTCGAAGGAACGCACGATGGCTAAAGCGACGTTCGTTTACGTCACCTACATCGCCACGCGGCCGGAGACGGTATGGAAGGCTCTGCTGGACGGTGAGTTCACCCGCCAGTACTGGGGTCACGACAACGTGTCGGACTGGAAGAGAGGCTCGCCGTGGGAGCACCGGCGCGCCGATGCGGCGCGGACGCTCGTGCTGCTGGGCGAGGTCCTGGAGGCCAGGCCGCCGCGCCTCCTCGTGATCACCTGGGCCGAACCCCGGGACAGGGCCCGCAGGGACCGCCACTCCCGCGTGACGTTCGAGATCGAGCCTGTCGCCGAGATGGTGCGCCTGACCGTGACGCACGACGAGCTCGAGGCGGGCTCGGAGATGCACCGCAAGGTCTCGCAGGGGTGGCCGCGCGTGCTGTCCAGCCTGAAATCCCTGCTCGAGACCGGGCGACCATTGCAGACCTGGGCCGGGCGCTGAGACCGGCGAAGCTCACGGACAGAATCAGGAGGCCGCCATGCCCGACATTCTTCACCGCGTGGGAATCGACGTTCGGCCCGAGGCCGTCCTCAAAACGCTCACGACGATCGACGGCCTCAGGGGATGGTGGGTTTCGGGAGCCAAGGGAGACCCGAAGAAGGGCGGAACGATCGACTTCGGGTTCTGCACGATGAAGGTCCTCGAAGCCACGAAGGAGCGCGTGAAGTGGCGCTGCGTGAGCGGCCCCCCGGAGTGGGTCGGGACCCAGGTGACGTTCGACCTCTCTTGGAAGGACGGACAGACCTTCATCCTCTTCACGCACGCGAACTGGAAGGAGCCCGTCGAGTTCATGCATCACTGCAGCACGAAGTGGGCGACGTTCCTGCTGAGCCTGCGCGACCTGCTGGAGAAATCGGACGGGCACCCGGCGCCGCGCGACGTGAAGATCCACGTCGGAGACTGACGGGCTGCGCCGTGCTATCCTCCGCGGCTCCGGCCGGAACGCCGGAAATGCTCTTTGGAGAAGACGATCCGGGTCGAGGTCGGGGATCACAAGGACGTTCGGCGACGAACGGCTCCCGGCGGTAGCCCTCGGAAAGAAGAATCGCGACACGTTCAGGCGCTTAGCTCAGCGGTAGAGCACTACCTTGACACGGTAGGGGTCAGCAGTTCGATCCTGCTAGCGCCTACCATCGCGGCTTCTTTCCCGTGCCGCCAAAGGCAGCTCGAAGGCGCTTAGCTCAGTCGGTAGAGCACTTCCTTCACACGGAAGGGGTCAGCGGTTCGAGTCCGCTAGCGCCTACCATCCTCTGTGTTCCCACCCTCGCCCCGACGTCGTGTTTCTTCTTGTTTCTGAGAAGAGAGATGAAGATTTTCCGGGAAGGGAAGAGGGACTGGGATGTCGTCGGTGGGAAGCGCGAACGGAATTGATCAGGCGGCAGGCGAAGGCGGAAAGATCCGTCTGACGCTGCCGGACGGATCGGTCAGGGAGGTGCCTGTCGGCACCACGGGCCGTGCCGTCGCCGCCTCCATCGGGCCCCGTCTCGCGAAGGACGCCCTCGGCGTGAAGCTGTCCGGCCAGGTGCTCGATCTCTCCCGCCCGCTCACCGAGTCGGGCGCGTTCGAGGTCGTGACGCCGAAGCATCCGGACGCGCTGGAGCTCTATCGGCATTCCACGGCTCACCTCTGCGCGAACGCGGTGAAGCGCCTCTTCCCCGGCGTGAAGATCGGGATCGGACCCGCGATCGAGAACGGCTTCTATTACGACTTCGACCCGGGCCGGCCGTTCACGCCCGAGGACCTCGAGAAGATCGAAGCCGAGATGCGGAAGATCGTCGCCGAGGACAACGCCGTCGTCCGCAGGGAGATGACGAAGGCCGAGGCCGTGAAGATCTTCGAGGGCCAGAACGACGCGCTCAAGGTCGAGATCGTCGCGGGAATTCCCGAGGGCAGCCTCTCGGTCTACGAGCAGAAGGACTTCATCGACCTCTGCCGCGGCCCGCACGTGCCGTCCACGGGGAAGCTCGGCGTCTTCAAGCTCACGCACGCGGCGGGCGCGTACTGGAAGGGCGACGAACGAAACCCGATGCTCCAGCGCATCTACGGGGCCGCCTTTCTCACGCAGAAGGAGCTGGACGAGCATCTCGCGAGGCTCGAGGCCGCCCGCGCGCGCGACCACCGGCGGGTCGGAAAGGACCTCGGACTCATCGTCTTCCACCCGTGGGCGCCCGCGTCGCCGTTCTTTCTCCCGAAGGGCGCGACGGTCTACAACCTCCTCGTCGCGTTCATGCGCGACCTGTACGTCAAGTACGGCTACCAGGAAGTCGTGACGCCGCAGATCTTCGACGTCGAGCTCTTCAAGACGTCGGGCCACTACGAGAACTACCACGACAACATGTACTTCACGACGATCGACGAGCGCGAGTTCGGCGTGAAGCCCATGAACTGCCCGGGACACTTCCTCATGTACGGGTCGCAGGCCTACAGCTACCGGGACCTGCCCGTCCGCTTCGCGGACTTCGGGCGCCTGCACCGCTACGAGAAGTCGGGCGTCACGCAGGGCCTCACGCGCGTCCGCACGTTCGCGCAGGACGACTCGCACATCTTCGCGGCGATCGACCAGATGGCCGAGGAGATGAACCGTTTCCTCGACTTCATCCGCGAGGTCTACGAGACGTTCGCGTTCCGCGAAGTGAAGGTCGGGCTCGGGACGCGTCCGGAGAAGTTCATGGGGGCGATCGAGAACTGGGACAAGGCCGAGAAGGCGCTGTCGGACGCGTTCGAGAAGCGAGCCGCGTCGCTCCCGGGCTGGTCGTACTTCCTGAACGCCGGCGACGGGGCGTTCTACGGACCGAAGCTCGACTTCCAGGTCACGGACGCCATCGGGCGGCCGTGGCAGCTCGGCACGCTGCAGGTCGACTTCTCGAACCCCGAGCGCTTCGACCTCCACTACACGGCCGAGGACGGATCGAAGAAGCGCCCCGTCGTCCTGCACCGCGCGATCCTCGGCTCCCTCGAGCGCTTCCTCGGCATCCTCATCGAGCACACGGGCGGCGACTTCCCGTTCTGGCTCGCGCCGGAGCAGGTGCGCGTCGTGCCTGTGTCTGAGAAATTTAACGAATATTCGGAGAAGATTCTTAGAAGGGTAAGAGAAGAAGGCCTGCGCGCCTCGGTGGATTCCCGCAACGAAAAGCTCGGCGCAAAAATCCGCCACGGGGAGATGGAGAAGGTTCCTGCGCTGCTCATCGTCGGAGAGAAGGAAGCCGCGGCCGGCACCGTTTCCCTCCGAGTCCGCCACGGCGGCGAATTCAAGGACCAGAAGATCGAAGAGCTGCTCCGAATGATGAAGACCGCGGTGGCGACGAGAGCCCTCGCGTGGCACGAATCACCAGCACCACAACGCACCGAGACCTAAGGAGGGAAACACCCTGGCATTTTTCAGAGGAGGCCCCCGCGTTCCACCGACGAAGAACTCTCCGATCAACGAGTTCATCCTCCGTTTCCAGCAGGTCCGGCTCATCGGCTCGGACGGCGCGCAGCTGGGGGTGGTGGATCCTCCCCAAGCCATCGCGAAAGCGCGCGAGGAAGGGCTCGACGTCGTCGTGATCGCCGAGCAGGCGGATCCCCCCGTCTGCAAGATCATGGACTTCGGCAAGTTCACGTTCGAGAAGAAGAAGAAAGAGCACGAAAGCAAGAAGAAACAGAAGATCACCCAGGTCAAGGAAATCAAGTTCCGGCCGAACATCGACGAGCACGACTACGACTTCAAGCTGAAGAACATCCTCCGGTTCCTGGAGGAGGGCGACAAGGTGAAAGCCACCGTCCAGTTCCGCGGCCGCGAGATGTCGCGCCTCGACAACGGGCGGAAGGTCCTCGACCGGCTCGTGAGGGACCTCGAGGGAAGGGCTCATGCCGAGTCCGGCACCGAGATGATGGGAAACCGGATGCACCAGATTCTCGGCCCGATCAAGAAGCACTGAAACCTGGGACAAGAAGGAGCCCCGAACATGGCCACGAAGAGAAAGACGCATCGCGGCGCGGCGAAGCGATTCAAGAAGACCGCAACCGGCAAGTTCAAGCGCAGCCACGCGATGAAGCGCCACATCCTCACGAAGAAGAACTCGAGCCGCCTCCGGGGCCTCAAGAAGGCCGGGCTCGTGTCGAAGGCCGACACGAAGAACGTCCGCTCGATGCTTCCCTACGCCTGA
This sequence comes from Thermoanaerobaculia bacterium, assembly GCA_963809425.1. GTDB lineage: Bacteria > Acidobacteriota > Thermoanaerobaculia > UBA5066 > UBA5066 > Fen-183. Next base: position 122,136 of record CAWEJK010000011.1, on the reverse strand, counting down.
CCCGAGAGTCGAGACCGAGACGAGTCAAAAGAGTAGACAAGGAGTAATGCCATGCCTCGCGTCAAGCGTGGACCCAAGAGGAAGAACCGCCGCGTCAGAGTTCTGGAGCTCGCGAAGGGCTATTACGGCACCAAGCACAACTGCTTCCGCATCGCCGAGCTGCAGGTCGAGCGCTCGCTCGCGTACGCGACGCGCGACCGCAAGCAGAAGAAGCGGGAGTTCCGCGGGCTGTGGATCATCCGCATCAACGCCGCCGCGCGCCAGCACGACCTCAGCTACAGCAAGCTCATGGCCGGCCTGAAGAAAGCCGGCTCCGACGTGAACCGCAAGGTTCTCGCGGAGATCGCCGTCGAGGATCCGAAGGGCTTCGCGAACATCGTCGCCTCCGCCAAGTCGGCCCTCGGGCTGCCCCCGGCCGCGGCTGCGGCCGCGAACGCCTGATCCGCGACGACGAGTGGCGGATCTGCTCGCTTCGGTCGAAGAGAATCGAAGAGTTTTCTTCGAAGAGTTGAAGACCGCGCGGGCGAAGGCCGCCACGAGCGGCCTCCTCCCGGCGGACGTGCGGGCGCTGCACGTCAGGTGGCTCGGCCAGAAGCTGGGCGTCGTGACGGAGCTCCTGGCGGGACTCAGGGCCCTTTCGAAGGAAGAAAAGGCCCCCGTCGGCGCGGCCATCAACAGGCTGAAGAAGGACGTGGAGGCCGCGCTCTCTTCACTCGAAGAATCTTCTCTCCTCTTCGAACGTCTTCAGAAGCAGCGCGATCTCGCCGTGGACGTCACGCTCCCCCCGCGCTCCCCGCGCGTGGGGCGGCTGCATCCCGTCACGATCGTGAGGCGCCGGATCGAAAGCGCGTTCGCGTCGCTCGGCTACGAAGTCGCCGAGGGGCCGGACGTCGAATCGGACTGGCTCAACTTCGAGGCGCTCAACTTCCCCCCCGATCACCCCGCGCGCGACGCGGTGGACACCTTCTTCGTGAAGGGAGGCGGAGAGGGCAGGGAGCGCCTGCTCCTGCGCACGCACACGTCGCCGGTCCAGATCCGCACGATGCTCGCCCAGAAGCCTCCGATCCGCATCGTGATCCCCGGCCGCGTGTACCGGAAGGACGACATCGACCCGCGCCATTCGCCGGTCTTCCACCAGATGGAAGGTCTGACGGTGGACGAGGGCGTCACGTTCGCCGACCTGAAAGGCACGCTCGCGGCCTTTTCGCGACTGCTCTTCACGCCCGAGACGCGGATCCGGTTCGGGCCGACGTTCTTCCCGTTCGTCGAGCCGGGCGTGGACGTGGCCGTGTCGTGCGTGTTCTGCGCGGGCGCCGGCACCGCGAACGGCGCGACGTGCCGCCCCTGCTCGGGCTCGGGCTGGATCGAGATCATGGGCGCCGGCATGGTTCACCCGAACGTCCTGAAGAACGGCGGAATCGACCCTGGGAAATACTCCGGCTTCGCGTTCGGGATGGGCATCGACCGCATCGCATTCCTGCTCTACGGCGTGCCGGACCTCCGTCTGTTTTTCGAGAACGACGTCCGCTTCCTCGACCGCGTGTGGAGCTGAGGGGCGCGCATGAGGTTCTCGTACTCCTGGCTTGCGTCCTACCTGCCGGGGCCCGCGCCGGACCCGAAGGCGCTCTCAGACCGGCTGACGGCCGTCGGCTTCATCGTCGAGGGCGTGGAGGGCTCGGGCACTGCGACCGTGTACGACGTCGAGATCACCGCGAACCGCCCGGACGCGATGAACCACCGCGGCCTCGCGCGGGAGGCGGCCGTGGCGATGGACCGCGCGTTCGCGGAGCCGGCGGCCGCGCCTCCCCCCGAGGCAGCGACGCCGGCCGACGCGCGGGCCCGCGTCTTCGTCGAGGAGCCCGCGCTCTGCCCGCGGTACTCGGCGCGGGTGATCGAGGGAATCCGCGTGCTTCCCGCGTCGGCCGCGCTGCGCGAGCGCCTGGCCGCTCTGGGCTCGGGAGCGATCTCGGCGCCCGTGGACGCGACGAATCACGTGCTCTGGGACATCGGGCAGCCGCTTCACGCCTTCGACCTCGACACGCTCGCGAAGGGGAGCGACGGCCTCCCGACGATCGTCGTCCGGCGCGCGAAGGCGGGGGAGACGCTCGTGACGCTCGACGGCGTGACCCGGACGCTCACGGCCCAGCATCTCGTGATCGCCGACGCCGAGAAGCCCGTCGCCCTGGCCGGAGTCATGGGCGGTCTCGCGACGGCGATCTCCCCGACGACGACGCGCGTTCTCCTCGAGGGAGCGCATTTCGAGCCCCGCGCCGTGCGCCGCACGGCACGGTCCCTCGGGATGCACACGGACGCCTCGCATCGCTTCGAGCGCGGGACGGATCCGGAGATGACGCGCGACGGGCTCGACCGGGCCGCGCGCATCATCCTCGCGGATTGCGGGGGCGCGCTCTGCCGGGGGACGATCGACGCCCGCGCGGACGCGCCGCCGGTTCGCGCCGGGACGCTTCGCCTTTCCCGTCTCGCGGCCTTCCTCGGCATGGACATTCCGGCGCCGCGCGCGCTCGAGATCCTCGCCGCGCTCGGCTTCTCGCCGGGCCGCGCGGGCGACGCGATCCGCGTCACGGTGCCGTCGTGGCGGATCGACGTCGCCTGCGAGGAGGACCTCATCGAGGAAGTGATCCGCTGCGAGGGCTACGACAGGCTGCCCGAGACGCTGCCGCGCCCGTACGCCCCGGCGCGGCCCCGGCCCTCGGCGCTCGTCGCGGACCGCGCGCGCGATCTTCTCGCCGGGCTCGGGCTTCTCGAATGCCAGACGTACTCGTTCGTGGCTGCCTCCGAGAATCTCCCGTTCGAGTCCGCCGCTCCGGGTTCACCGGTCGTCATCGAGAACGCGCTCGGAGAGCCGTTCACCACGATGCGCGCGACGCCGGTGATCGGGCTCCTCCAGAGCGCGCGCCACAACGTGCGGCGCGGCCAGAAGGACCTCGCGCTGTTCGAGGTCGGGAAGAGCTTCGGCTGGAACCCGGAGAAGAGGGAGGAGATTTCTGCTGAAGAAAAGACCGGGGACGGAAGAATCATCGAACGGGAAAGAGTGGGGATCCTCCTCGCCGGCGCCCGCCGCCGACACTGGTCCGTCGAGGTCGAAGAAAGAGAAGATTTCTTCGAAGGGGCGGGAATTGCCGAAGCGCTCATGAAAGGGCTCGGCTTGGGTGAGCCCCGTGCCCCTATTACCTTCAAAGAAAATCTTCGGTTCTCTTCGTTCCTTGCGGCTGGAAGGGCGGCCGACGTTTTCGTGTCGGGCGAACTCGCCGGGTGGGTCGGCGTCCTCGAGCCGTCTCTGGCCGCGTCGTGGGATCTCACGGATCCCGTCGTCGCCGACCTCGATCTCGATGCCCTCGGCGCCCTTCTGCCCGAGCCCGCGGCGTCCGTCGAACTCCCGACCCGCTTCCCCGGAAGCGAGGTCGACATCACCGTGACGCACGGTGTCACGACCGCCTGGAAGACGCTCGAGGCGGCAACGCGCGCGGAGGCGCCTCCGGAGCTCACGACCGTGGAGGCGAAGGGCCGCTATCGAGGCCCCGGCGTGCCGGACGGTTTCGTGAAGACGACGCTCACTCTGCGATTTGGCTCGACGCTTCGCTCTCTCTCTCGTGAAGACGTGAACGCGTGGCGGGACGCGGCGGCCCGGCGCCTGCAGGCGCTTCCCGGGGCGAAGGTGGACGGCGTGAAGGAAGAGGCCTGAGGAGGACGATGTGAAAGAGACCAAGGGTCGCGGAGAAGGCAAGGCGGAACCGAACGCGGAGGCCTCTCTCGACGAGGTCCTCGACGCCATCGAGTCGCGGCTGGAGTCGCTCGTGGACGTCGTGAAAGGCCTCTCCAGGGAGAACGCGCGCCTCGAGGCCGAGCTTCTGTCGGCCCGGGAGGCGAGCGAGAAGAACAGCGGAGCAGCCGCCGCTCTCGCGAAGCACGAGGCCGACCGGGCAGCCGTCCGGACGCGCATCGAGCGCCTCCTCAAGACGCTCGAGGAGTCGAGTCAGGCTGGCCGTCCGGCCTGACCTCGCGTGTTATTCTCGTGACGCGGCGCGAACCGGTCGCCGCGCGAGAAAAATGGCGCCCAAACCGTCCGTCACGCAAGTGGAGATCTTCGGCCAGACGTACTCCGTCCGGGCCGCGGGGGACCCTGCGTATATCCGGGAGCTCGCGGACTTCGTCGACAAGAAGATGCGCGAAGTGTCCGAGCACGCGCCGACGGTGGACGCCGCCAAGATCGCCATCCTGACGGCGCTCAACATTTCCGACGAATTTCACCAGTTTCGTTCCAAGTCAGGCTCCGAGGGTGATCCGGGGCGTGCCGCAAAGCGCGCGACACGCCTCGTCGAAAAACTCGACGAGCTCCTGAAGACGTCTCCTCGGGTCATTCCGGCGAGGGCCGGCAGCGAATCGATTGGCACCCTGCGCGGTGCGTGAATGGGATGTGTCTTTGAACCGATATATCTATCGTGGAATCACCGTACATGGGCCGTCCTGTGACGCCCCTTCGGGGGAACTAATGGTCTGCCCCGGGGATTCCCCCTGTCTTACGACGGGTTCAATCGACCTTTCCCACACGGCCGAGGCGGGGCGCCTTTCTTTCTTCACCCGCGGCGAGAGACGCGTTCGGGAGCTCGTCTAGCGTTCGACCCGGCTCACCCTCGAAAAAATTGATCGATCGAGGGGGACCGACCCGTGAATCCCAACGTAATCATCGCCATCGAGGTCGTGCTCGCGGCTTTTGCCGTGGGCATCCTCATCTGGGCCCTGAGGACCCGGGGCACGGCCTCCCTCGCGAAGGCCGAAGCCGAGCTCGAGGCTCGCAAGAAGCTCGAGGAAGCGAAGCTCGCGGCGGAAGCCGCGGTCCGCCGCGCCGAAGCCTCCGCCCAGAAAACCGAGCTCGACGCGAAGGAGCGGGCGCTCAAGGCTCGTGAGGCGGCCGAACAGGAGGCCGCGAAGAGGCGGGCCGAGCTCCTCGACCAGGAGAAGCGGCTCCTGCAGAAGGAAGAATCCCTCGACAAGAAGATCGTCGCCGCCGAGAAGCGCGAGCTGGATTCCGAGAACCGCGCGCAGAACCTGACGAAGCGCGAGAAGCACATAGAGGAGATCGAGGCCGAGGCGCTGAAGAAGGCCGAGGCCGTCATCCAGGAGCAGCGCGACAAGCTCGAGAAGATCGCGGGCCTCACGGCCGAGCAGGCCAAGCGGGACCTCATCCGCGAGCTCGAGAACGAGGCGCGGCTCGAGGCGACGGGCTCCGTCCGCCGCATCGAGGAGGATGCCGTCGAGAGCGCGAACTGGAAGGCGAAGCGCCTTCTCTCGATGACGATCCAGCGCATGGCGTCCGAGCACGTCGTGGAGACGACCGTCTCCGTTCTCGACCTGCCCTCGGACGACATGAAGGGGCGGATCATCGGGCGCGAGGGCCGGAACATCCGCGCCGTCGAGGCCGCGACGGGCGTCGACATCATCATCGACGACACGCCGGAGGCCATCCTTCTGTCCTCCTTCGACCCGATCCGCCGCGAGGTCGCGCGCCGCGCCCTCGAGCGCCTCATCCAGGACGGCCGCATCCACCCGGCGCGCATCGAGGAGGTCGTCGAGAAGGTCCGCGAGGAGCTGTGGCAGGACATCAAGGCGACGGGCGAGGCCGCTGCGTTCGAGTTCGGCATCGCCGACCTTCACCCCGAGGTCGTCAAGCTGCTCGGGAGGCTCAAGTACCGGACGAGCTACGGACAGAGCGTGCTCCAGCACAGCAAGGAAGTCGGCTGGGCCGCGTGCCACCTCGCGAGCGAGCTCGGCGCGGACGTCACCGTCGCAAAGCGGGCGGGGCTTCTCCACGACATCGGCAAGGCGATCGACCGCGAGCAGGAGGGCACGCACCTGGAGCTCGGAAGGCAGATTCTGAAGAAGCACGGCGAGACCGAGGCGGTGATCCACGGCATGGAATGCCACCACGGCGACTACGAGCCGCGGACGATCGAGGCCGTGCTCGTGAACGCCGCCGACGCGATCTCGGCCGCCCGCCCCGGCGCGCGCCGCGAGATCCTCGAGACCTACGTCAAGCGCCTCGAGAAGCTCGAGAAGATGACGGACGGCATGAAAGGCGTCGAGCGGACGTTCGCGATCCAGGCGGGCCGCGAGCTGCGCGTCATCGTGGACGCGAAGAAGGTCACGGACGACGAATGCCTCTGGATGTCGAAAGACCTCGCGAAGCGCATCGAGGCCGAGCTGCAGTACCCCGGGCAGATCAAGATCACGGTCATCCGGGAAACGAGAGCGGTAGATTTTGCCAAATAGGGATCTTTCTTGAAACTCCTGTTCATCGGTGACGTCGTCGGCAAGCCCGGCCGAAAGGCGCTTTCTCTCCTCGAGAAAGTCATCGGGCGGGAGCACATCGACTTCACGGTCGTGAACATCGAGAACGCGGCGGGAGGCTTCGGCGTGACGGCCGAGCTGTTCGCGGACCTCACGAAGCTGCCGATCGACGTCTTCACCTCGGGCAACCACATCTGGGACAAGAAGGACTTCGTGCCGCTCCTCTCAGACCTCGAGAACCTGCTCCGGCCCGCGAACTACCCTCCGGGGAACCCGGGCCGCGGGTGGGCGATCCAGGACACGCCGTCCGGAATTCCCGTGGGCGTCCTGAACCTGCAGGGGCAGGTCTTCATGGCGAACACGGACTCGCCGTTCAGGGTGGGCGATCAGGCGCTCGCCGAGATGAAGGCGAAGCGGACGGACCTGAAGGTCGTGGTCGTCGACATCCACGCCGAGGCGACGTCCGAAAAGCAGGCCGTCGGATGGTGGTTCGACGGCCGGGCGTCGCTCGTCATCGGCACGCACACGCACGTCCCGACGGCGGATGCGCGTCTCCTGCCGAAGGGTACGGCCTATCAGGGCGACGCGGGCATGACCGGCGCCTATGAGGGAATCATCGGGTTCGACCCGAAGGCCATCCTCGAGAAGTTCCTCTACCAGACCCCGCGCTCGATGGAGACGGCGAGCCGGGACGTCCGCATGTGCGGCGCGATCGTGGACGTGGACGAGGCGACGGGGAAGGCCCGCGGCATCACGCCGATCCAGGAGAAGCTGGCCGGCTAGGGCCGGGCTTCGGAGAGTCAGAAGCTCCAGGCCAGGCCGAGGGCTCCCTTGAGGCCGGGCGGGAGGCTCCCGTCATTCGGCAGGTTGCAGAATCGCGCCCTGTTCGTGAGAAACAGGATGTGGTTCATCGCGTGGATCGCATGCCAGCGACGCGTGGTCGTTGCGCGCTCCCCCCATCCCCGTCCCCCGTAACTCACGACCCCATCGACGATGAGCGGCCCCTGCCCGTTCGTGTTGGCGTACGCTTGAAACGTCCTGATCCAGTCGACGAGCCCGGGCCGGTAGACGCCGTCGGCGGGAAAGATCGCCTCCGTCCCCGTTCCCGGCGGCGCGTCCGGCCCCCAGGGCGTGGGCCAGCTCGAGTCGATCAAGATGCTGAAGAGGAAGTACTGGACCAGCATGACGTCCTGCGTGCTGTTGGTCGCGTTCTTCCCGACGGAATCGTCGACGGCGTAGAAGGGAGCAACGGTATGGGCCATCGCGTTCTCCTGCGTTTCGAAGGGTCCGCGGGCGAGGCTCCCGTCGGCCGCGGCGAGCCGGACTTGAGGCAGGGCCGATTCTAACGTCCGGCCGGGAGGTCGATCTGAACGGGTTTCGAATCGGGGCCGGCGCTTTTCCGGGACCGTCGGGCGAATCTCTGCGCTAGGATCGACGCATGGCCGTCGAAAAGGAACTGCTCGACATTCTCGCGTGCCCCGCGTGCGAGGCGCGGCCGCCGGTGACTCTCTGCGTGCTGAAAGCCGACGTCGCGAAAGCCGTCGTCGAAAAGTACCGCGAAAGCCTGAAAGACGAAGAGCCCGTCGTGACCGAGGGGCTCTCGTGCGCCGCGTGCGGGCGCGTCTACCCGATCGTCTCCGACATTCCCGTGATGCTCGTCGAGGAGGCCCTTCCGGCGGACGCCCGGGTGGCCTGATTTTCCCCTGAGGCTCCTTCCCGAACCGATCACGCGCCGAAGGGGCTGGGAGCGCGCGGCTTTCGTCTTCTTCCTGCTCGGCGTGTCGTGCGTTCCGGCCGTTGGCGTCGCGAACGTCTGCCTCGGTACTGCCCTGTTCTGCACCATCGCGTGGCGCTTGTCGGCGCGCGCGCGCGGAGAGGACTTCCTGGGCCCGTTCCGGCGGACGACGCCCCTCCATGTCCCGATCGGCGCGTTCGTGCTGCTCTCCGTGCTGTCGTGCGTGTTTTCGACGCTTCCGTCCCGCTCCTTCATCCAGATCAAGGGCTTCGGGACGTTTCTCCTGGTCGTCTTCGTGTCCGCCCTGCTGGACGACGAGGGCGACGTGCGCCTCGTCGTCGACCTCTGGCGGTCGACAGCCCTCTATCTCGTGCTGCGCGGGCTCGTCGATTGGCTTGCGGGCGCCGACAACCTGGACTCGCGCGTGACGGGCGGGCTGTCCGTCTACATGACGTATGCGGGCCTCCTCCTCGTGTTCGTGCCCCTTCTCGGCAGCCGAGGCCTCTCCGGCGGCCGGCGGACCTCGCGCGTCGCGGACGCCGGCGTCGCGGCGGCAGGTGCGCTCGCGATCGCGTTGACCCTCACGCGGAGCGCATACCTCGGCCTCGCGATCGGGTTTCTCGTCGTTCTGCTCGCGGCGCGCCCGCGCCTCGCGCTCGCGGCGCCGTTCGGAATCGCCCTGTTCGCCGTCCTCATGCCGCTCGCCGTACGCGACCGTCTGATGTCGGCCACGAACCCGAAGGACGTGACGATGAACGACCGCGTCGCGATGTGGAAGGCGGGCGCCACGATGATCCGGGAGCGGCCGCTGTTCGGAGTCGGACCGGGACGCGTGAAGACGCTGTATCCCGTCTACCGGGTGAGCGGTTGGGTGGAGCCGCGTCCGGGCCACCTCCACAACAACGTCGTGATGATCGCCGCCGAGACCGGGCTCCCGTCGCTCCTCGCCTTTCTCTGGTTCGTCGGCGCCTTCTTCGCCGCGGCGCTCCGCCAGGTGCGCGCCTCGGCGCGCGGTGCGCCCCTCCGGGGCGTCACCCTGGGCGCGATCGGCGCGATGGCCTCGGTATTCGTGGCGGGAATGTTCGAGTACAACTTCGGCGACGTCGAGGTGCTCATGGCGACGCTCGTCGTCGCGACGATTCCGTTCGCGGGGCGCGCCCGGCAGTCGGCCGCCGACTAGAATCGCCCCATGTCGTCGAGATTTCCCGCACGCCCATACACGCTCCGCCGCCCGGCCGCCCGCCGCGTCGGCGAGACGCAGATGTCGTTCGGCGACGCGGCTCCGGAAGAGAGGGCGATGACCCCCTCGCAGCTCGTCGAGCGTCTGAATGGCCTGCTCAAGGGCGGAATTCCGGACGTCTGGGTGAAGGGGGAGATCGCCAACCTGCAGCGCCCCGGCTCGGGTCATCTCTATTTTTCCCTGAAGGACGAGAGAGCGGCGGTGGGCTGCGTGATGTGGCGAAGCACGGTCCTCCGTCTTCCCTTCGAAGCGGAAGAAGGACTTCTCGTCCTGGCTCGCGGGTACCCGGACGTGTACGCACCTTCCGGAAAGCTCTCTCTGGTCGTCGGAGACGTGCTGCCTTCCGGCGTGGGCGCCCTGCAGCTCGCCTTCGAGCAGCTCAAGGCGCGCCTTCAGGCCGAGGGCCTGTTCGACGTCGCGAAGAAGAGGCCGCTCCCGCTGCTGCCGCGCCGCATCGGAGTCGTGACCTCGCGGCACGGCGCCGCCTTGCACGACATTCTGAAGGTCCTGGATGCCCGGTTTCCGAGCGCCCACGTGATTCTCTACCCCTCCGCCGTGCAGGGCGCCGCGGCCCCGGAGGGGATCGTTCGCGCCATCCGCGCCTTCTCGCGTGTGCTGGACTCCGCGGACGTCGTGATCGTCGCGCGGGGCGGCGGTTCGAGCGAAGACCTCGCCGCCTTCAACGACGAGGCCGTCGTTCGCGCCGTCGCGGCCTCGCGCGGTGCCCGTCGTCTCGGCGGTCGGGCACGAGGTGGATTTCACGCTCACCGACCTCGCGGCAGACGTGCGCGCCGCCACGCCTTCGCAGGCGGCGGAGATCGTCGTCGAGCGGCTGGACCGCTTCGAGGAACGGCTCGAGCGCGGGGAACGGGATTTGAAGATTTCTTTGAAAGGAAGAATGGACAGGGCCGCGCGGGACCTGGCGGGGCTCGCGTCGGTGCCCGCTTTCGCGGCATTTCCCGCGGCCGTCGCCGAGGGCCGCCTCGAATCGCGCGCTTCGACAGCCGCCCTCCTCTCCTCCTTTCGAAGAATCCCTTCCACCCTCGCGGCGCGCGTCGCTGCTGCCGAACGCAGTGTCGCGGGCTGGGTCGACCGCGCTGCGTTTCCATTGCTCCTCGGCCGCGTCGCCCAGGAGCGACGTGCCGCCGAGGACCGCATGGCGGCGCGCGTCGCGGCCGCGCACGAGAAGATCGCCGTCGCCGTGGGTCGCCTCGAGGCGCTGAGTCCGCTGCGCGTCCTCGCCCGCGGGTACGCGGTCGTCACGAAGGAAGGGGAGACGGCGCCGGTCACGGATGCCGGCCGCGTCGCGGCAGGAGAGGGGCTTCGGGTTCGCCTCGCGCGGGGCCGCATTCGCGCTCGGGTCATTTCCACGGAGGTCGACGATGAGTAAGGGGAAAACCGAGAGCCTTCCGAAGAACCTGACGTTCGAAAAGGCGCTTGCACGCCTCCAGGACATCGTGAGCGAGCTCGAGGATCCCGAGAAGGGGCTCGAAGCGAGCCTCGTCCTCTTCGAGGAGGGAGTCGCGCTGTCGCGTTTCTGCCGGGGGCGCATCGACGAGATCGAGAAGCGCGTCGAGGTCGTCCTGAAGGAGACGGCCGGCGCGCTCGTGACGGAGCCTCTCGAGGACGCGCTCGACGACGAGGCCCTCGACGGGAAAGAACCCTGACGATGGCGGACGGGAAGAGCGCGGCCGGTCTGCCGGCGGCCCTCGAAAGGCGCCGCCAGGAGATCGAGGACGCGCTCGCCGCGGTCCTGCCCGCCGAGGGGTGCGATCCCGCGACGCTCGTCGCCGCGATGCGCTACAGCGTGCTCGCGGGCGGAAAGCGCCTTCGGCCGCTGCTGTTTCTCGCGGGCGCGGAGTCCGCCGGTCCGGAGCGCCTTCCCGCAGATGCGATCGACGCCGCCGCGGCGCTCGAGCTCATCCACACGTATTCGCTCATCCACGACGACCTCCCCTGCATGGACGACGACGCGCTCCGGCGAGGGAGGGCGACGTGCCACGTCGTCTTCGGCGAGGCGACCGCCCTCCTCGCGGGCGACGCGCTGCAGACGCTCGGGTTCGAGCTTCTCGCGACGCGGCCGACGGGAGACGCGCGTGCGGCCCGGCGGTCCGAGGCGGTCGCCCGCACCGCGCGCGCGATCGGCGTCCTCGGCATGGCCGGCGGCCAGGCGCTGGACCTCGAGGCGACGGGCGCCGAAATTCCCGCGACGGAGCGCGCGACGCGTCTTCGTCGCATACATGCCCTGAAGACGGGGCGGCTGATCCGGCTGTCCCTCGAGCTCGGAGCCCTTCACACGGGAGCGGACGCGAGCCGGCTCCGCGGGGTTTCCCGGTACGGCGACGCTCTCGGGCTTCTCTTCCAGATCGCCGACGATCTCCTCGACGTCACGCAGACGTCGGAAACGCTCGGCAAGACGGCCGGGAAGGACTCCGCGCAGGAGAAACTCACGTATCCGTCGGTCTTCGGCCTCGCGGGCGCGTTTCAGGAGCGCGACCTCGCGCTCGCGGCTGCACGTGAGGCCGCCCGGGATCTCGAGGGCGACTCCGGGCTCCTCGCCGGGCTCGCGATGTTCGCCGCCGGCCGCGACCGCTGATGGGAGCTGAAGGGCGTAGAGTATTTGACGTGCTGGTCGCGCGCCGTCTCGCCCAGGTCTTCTCGCTCGCGTGTCTCGCCGCGGCGGTCGCGCTCGTCGTCCGCCTGACCGGGACCGAAGCGCGTTCCCTGGCGGCCGCCGGGCGGGAAGCGGATGCGGTCGCGAGCCGGGCGGCGTCGGCGATCGGATCGCTGCTCGTGTTTCACGACGCGGATGGGGCGATCGAGACCGTCAAGGACATCGTGCCGGGCGGGTGGCTCGTCTCGGCCGTCGTCCTGAACCGGACGGGCCTTCCGGCCGCGGTCTGGCAGGCGCCGGCTGCGGGAGAAACCCACGTGACCCGCGCGGCCGTGACCTACGAAGGCGAGCGCGTCGGCACGCTCGTCCTCGGCTTCTCGACGGCCTCCGCACGGGAGGCGGCGGGCCGGGAGAGGCGGGGCAGCCTCGCGGCAGCGCTCGCTCTCGCGGCGCTCGGCGCCGGCGCCGCGACCATGTCGGTGCTCGCTCCCCTCCAGAAGCACGTGAAGCAGGCCAACGTGGAACGCGAGCGACTCACGGTGGAGCGCAACGCGCTCGCCGAATCGGTCGCCGAGACGGACGTCCTCCTCCAGCGCGAGCGGAAGGACCGGCGGTTCGTCGAGGGCACGCTGTCCGGACGCGACCTCCTGGAGCGGGACCGCCGCGTGATTCTCGAGCAGATCGCGCGCGGCGAGCCGTTGCGCGTGATTCTTCCGGAGATCGCGGCCCTCGTCGAGCACCAGCGCCCCAGGGCGATCTGCGCGATTTCTCCGCTCCGCCAGGGGGTTCGCGCCCTCGGCACGGGTTCCGCGGGCCCCTTCGGAAGTCCTCAGGAGGACATCCCGCTCGGGTCCACGACGCCCCCTCTCGCGCGCGCGGTCGAAGAGCACCGTCTCGTCGTGACGAGCGACGTGCCCGGAGATCCTCTCTGGAGCGCGTGCCGCGAAACCTTCGCCCCGCACGGGATCAAGACGTGCTGGACCGTCCCCATCGAGACGGGCGGCGGCGTCGTGCTCGGCACGCTGAGCATTCTCCTGCCCGAGGTCCGCCGGCCGGAACGCGCCGACATTGCCCTGCTCTCGAGCGCGGCTTCGCTCGCAGCGATCGCGATCGAGCAACGGCAGCTCGCCGAGCAGCTCCTCTTCCAGGCGCGCTTCGACCCGCTGACGAGTCTGCCGAACCGACTCTCTCTGGAAGAGAGCTTGCGGAGCGCCGTTTCGCGAGCCGTGGGGAGCGGAGCATGCGTCCTCCTCGCGTACGTCGATCTCGATCGTTTCAAGCAGGTCAACGACACCTTCGGACACGCGGGCGGAGACGAGCTGCTTCGCGAAGTGGCGTTCCGGCTCTCGGGCGCGCTCGCCGAAGGAGACGTCCTGGCACGCATGGGCGGCGACGAATTCTGCGTCCTCAGGGTCGAGACGCACGGCCAGGCCGGACGGACCGGGGAGCTGCCGGCACGCCTTCTCGAGGCTCTGAAGGCCCCGTTCGAGCTGCGCGGAGACGAGGTGTTCGTGGGCGCCAGCATCGGGGTGAGCGTGTTCCCGGACGACGCGCGCGACGTCGTCGCCCTTCAGCGACACGCCGACGCGGCAATGTATGCCGCGAAGGCGATGGCCGGAAACAGGTATCGCGTGTTCGGACCCGATGTCGTGCTCGGCGGAGGTGAGCGGCTGCGCCTCGAGAACGACCTGCGCCGCGCCCTCGCGCGCCGGGAGCTCGAGATCGAATACCAGCCGCAGGTGGACCGCGACGGAACGCTCGTCGGAGCCGAGGCGCTCCTTCGTTGGAATCATCCCGAGCTCGGCCAGGTGCGCCCGAGCCGCTTCATCCCCGTCGCGGAAGAGAGCGGCCTCATTCAGTCCATCGGCCTCTGGGTCTTCGAGGAGGTCTGCACGCGGATCGCGGCCTGGCGGCGCGAAGGAATCGGCGCCGTGCCGGTGTCCGTCAACCTGTCGCCCGTCCAGTTTTCGCAGGCCGACCTTGCCGAGACGCTCGAGCGCCTTCTCGGCAAGCACGGCGTGCCCGGGTCGTTCCTGAGGCTCGAGGTCACGGAGAGCCTCCTCGTCAAGGACGTCGCCTCGACGATGGCGCTTTTCGGGCGCCTGAAGGCTCTCGGACTCGGCCTCGCGGTGGACGACTTCGGGACCGGCTACTCGTCGCTCTCCTACCTCCAGCTCCTCCCGATCGACGAGCTGAAGATCGACAAGGCTTTCCTCTGCGATCTCACGGCGCCGGTCGACCCCGCCGGACGCGCCGCGAAGCTCGTTCAGACGATGGTGACGCTCGGGCACGACCTCGGGCTCGTCGTGGTCGCGGAAGGCGTCGAGACGCCGGGTCAGATCGAGTTCCTGCGACAAGCCGGCTGCGACCGGCTGCAGGGCTTCGGCGTGAGCGCTCCGGTCCCCGCCGCCGCGTTCGCCGGGCTTCTCGCCGCGGAGCGGGAACGCAGCGGCGAGCTGCGGGCAAGCTAAGATCAGAGCGGTGGCGACGGGCTCCGAAGATCGCAGGTTCGGGTGGACCGTGGGCGGCGTATTCGCCGTCCTCGGCGCTCTGTTGCTGTGGCGGCACCGCACGGTCGCGGGGACCGTCGCCGTGTCGCTCGGCGGCTCGCTGCTCCTCCTCGCCGCCGCGGCGCCCGCGCTTCTCGCGGGCCCGCACCGCGCCTGGCTCGCGTTCGCGAGGGCCCTCGGCCGCGTCAACTCCGCGGTCTTCCTCTTCCTGACGTTCTTTCTCGTCCTCACCCCGCTCGGCATCGTCCTGCGCCTGTTCGGCCGTGACGAGCTGCGCCGACGCGGTCCCGCGCCGACCTCGATGTGGACGCCGTACCCCGGGAGGAACAGAGATCCCCGCCACTACGAGACGATCTGGTAATGGGCAAGGGCGACGTCCTTTCGCAGCTTTGGGAGTTCCTGAAATACAGGAAGAAGTACTGGCTCATGCCCATCGTCTTTCTCCTCGTTCTCGTGGGCCTCCTGCTCGTCCTCGCCGAGAAGAGCGTCATCGCGCCCTTCATCTACACGCTGTTCTAGTGGCGGCGATTCTCGGCCTGTCGGCCTATTACCACGACTCTGCCGCGTGTCTGCTCGTCGACGGGAAGATCGTGGCCGCGGCCCAGGAAGAGCGCTTCACCCGCAAGAAGCACGACGCCGAGTTCCCCGCCCACGCCGCGCGCTACTGCCTGGAGGCCGGAGGTCTCGCGGCCGGGCAGCTCGATCACGTGGCCTTCTACGACAAGCCGCTGCAGAAGTTCGAGCGCCTCTTCGAGACGTACCTCGAGTACGCCCCGCGCGGATTCGCCTCGTTCCGGAAGGCGATGCCGCTCTGGATCACGGACCGCCTCTGGATGTCCGAGCGCATCGGCAAGGATCTGGGGTACGGGGGCCGGGTCCTGTTTTCCGAGCATCACGAGTCCCACGCGGCCTCGGCTTTCTATCCGTCGCCTTACGAGGAGGCCGCCGTCCTCACGATGGACGGGGTGGGGGAGTGGGCCACCTCGTCGCTCGGAATGGGCAGCGGACCAAGACTCGACATGCTTTCGGAGCTGAAGTTCCCGCACTCCATCGGCCTCCTGTACTCGGCCTTCACGTACTTCTGCGGCTTCAAGGTCAATAGCGGCGAGTACAAGCTCATGGGTCTCGCTCCCTACGGCGAGCCGACGTACGCCGAATTGATCCGGGAGAAGCTCGTCCAGGTCTGCGCGGACGGGTCGATCCGCCTGAACATGGAGTTCTTCGACTTCGCCGATCGACTGACGATGACGGGCGAAGGCTTCGAGAGGCTGTTCGGCGGCCCGGCGCGGGCGCCCGAATCGAAGCTCACGCAGCGGGAGATGGATCTCGCAAGGTCCATCCAGGACGTGACCGAGGAGATCGTCCTGAAGATGGCCCTGCACGCGAAGCAGACGACGGGCGCGAAATATCTCTGCCTGGCGGGCGGCGTCGCCCTGAATTGCGTCGCGAACGGAAAGCTGCGCGAAGCGCGCATCTTCGACGACCTCTGGATCCAGCCCGCCGCGGGGGACGCGGGCGGCGCCGTCGGCGCCGCGCTCGCGGTGTGGCACCGGCACCTCGGGATGCCGCGGGAGAGCGCGGAGAAGCGGGGGACCTGGAGGCTCTCTTCCTCCTCGTCCCTACCCCCCTATGAGGACGGCATGTCAGGAGCTTTCCTCGGTCCCTCCTACTCGTCAGAAGAAATCTCTTCCTGGCTCTCGTCGAAGGGTTACCCGTTTCGCGCCGTCGATCCCGCCGCGCTCCCGGCCGCCGTCGCGGAACTTCTCGCCGCGGGCAAGGTCGTCGGACTCCTGCAGGGCCGCATGGAGTTCGGGCCACGGGCGCTCGGCGGACGCACCATCCTCGGCGATCCGCGCTCGCCTGCGATGCAGTCCGTCATGAACCTGAAGATCAAGTTTCGCGAGTCGTTCCGGCCGTTCGCACCCTCCGTCCTGCGCGAGGAGGCCGCGGGGTGGTTCGAGTTCGACGGGGACTCGCCCTACATGCTCCTCTGCGCGGATGTCGCGAAGAACGTCCGGCGCGAGATGACGGGCGCCGAGCGGGCGCTCTGGGGCATCGAGAAGCTGAATGTCCCGCGGTCGTCGATCCCGGCCGTCACGCACGTGGACTACTCCGCGCGCCTCCAGACCGTGCGGAGGGAGACGAACCCCGTCTACCACGCGATTCTGTCGGCCTTCCGGGACCTGACGGGCTGCCCGGTCGTCGTGAACACGTCCTTCAACGTGCGGGGCGAGCCGATCGTCTGCACGCCCGAAGACGCCTACCGGTGCTTCATGCGGACGGCGATGGACGCGCTCGTTCTCGAGAATCACGTCCTCGTGCGCGACGGCCAGCCCGCTTTCGCCGAGGGTGAGGATTGGAAAAAGACGTTCACGCTCGACTGACGGCCGCCGCGGCAGTCCTCGTTTCGAGCGCTCTCGCGCTGGGGTTCGCCGAAGGCCTCCTGCGTCTCCGCGAGCGCGTTCGGGCCCCCGCGGCGAAGGGCGGCCTCGACTACGGCGACGCGGTGCGCGCGGGCGGCCTCGGCCCCGGTGGGCTCCTGAAGGAGGGCTTCGAGGGGCGTGTCGTGAATGGTCTCGGCGGCACCGTCTTCTGGCGGAACAACGCGCAGGGCTTCCGGCGCTCTCAGGATTCGCCGGAGACGCCTTCCCCGGGTGTCGTGCGCGTGCTTTCGATGGGCGACTCGTTCACGGCGGGCTATCGCGTGGACCAGGAGGAGACCTTTTCCCGCCTCCTCGAAAAGGACCTCGACGCGCGCGGTCCCGCGGAGGTGCTGATATCGGATGTCGAAGAGCCGGTGACGGGTCTCCTCTGGCTCGACCGGTCGGGAACACGGTTTCATCCGGACGTCGTGCTACTGGGCGTCACGCTCGGGAACGACGTCGCGCAGGCGGGCCTCGCGCTCGACGCGCCCGGCGGGTATCGCATCGAGCCACCGGCCTTTCGCATCGAGCAGGCGGCGGTGGGTCTCGCCCTCGAAAAGCGCGACGAGATTCGCGCCGTGATTCCCGAAGCGTGTCTCGCGGGTTCGCTCGCGGAGACGCCGCTGAGGCGACGCCTCCGCCTCCTCGACCTCGCTCTCGGATTGCCCGCGCAGCCGATCGGAAGCTCCCGCGGCCCCGGCCTGTCGCGCTTCCTTCTCGACGGGGTCAACGGGCTCGGAATGTGTATCGTCCCGCCGCCGCCCCTCATCGACGTCTTCTTCGAGCGACTCTCGCGGACGCTGCTCGGCTACCGGGCGCTCGCGAACGCGCGCGGGTTCACGTTCGCCGTCGTCCTGTTTCCGCAGCGCTACGCCGTGCAAGAGGACGACTGGAACGCGACGGTCGCCGCATACGGGCTCCGCCGATCGTGCTTCGACCCGGGCGCCCCCGCGCGGCGTCTGCGCGCATTTTGCGCGCGCGAGGGCATCACCTGCTTCGATCCGGCGGCCGCTCTCGCGGCCGCGTACCACCGTTCGGGGAGGAGCCAGTACCTCCCCGGAGGTGACATGCACTGGAACCCCGGCGGACACCGCGCCGTCTTCGAGGCGCTGCGCGAAGGGGTCCGCGCGCTGGCCTACGGGAAGATGCCCAGCTCCATGTAGCTCACCGCGATCTTGTCGATCGCGGATATGAACGCCGCCGTGCGAAGGTCCGCGTTCGGATGTTTCCGCTGCGCGTCGCGGATCTGATGCCAGGCGACGGACATCGTCTCTTCGAGCCCCGAGTTCACGAGGTCTTCCTCTTCGGCCCCGTGAATGAGGAGCTTCCTCTCGGTGTCGGCCAGGGGCTTGCCGGTCGCGCTCTCGATCGACTTCACCATCCGGGCCGCGCTCATCTCCTCGAACCTCTTCTCCATGCGGCCGAAGCGCACGTGCGAGAGGTTCTTGAGCCACTCGAAGTACGAAACCGTGACGCCGCCCGCGTTGAGGTACATGTCGGGTATCACGCAGACGCCCTTTTGCCGGAGGACCGCGTCGCCGTCGGCGGCGATCGGACCGTTCGCTCCCTCGGCGACGATCTTCGCGTTCACGCGCGCCGCGTTGGAGCCCCGGATCACGTTCTCGAGCGCGGCCGGGACGAGGACGTCGCAGTCGAGAAACAGGGCGTTCTCGCTGGGGATGTCCGTGGCGCCCGGGAATCCCATGATCTTGCCCGTGTCGGCCCGGTGCTTCATCACCGCGGCGACGTCGAGACCTTTCGGATTCGCGATCGCCCCTTCCCACTCGGACAGGCCGACGATCACGGCTCCGCCCTCCTGGAGGAACCTCGCGGCGTGGGACCCGACGTTTCCGAGGCCCTGCACGACCGCGCGCTTCCCGGCGAGGCCGGCCGAGAGCCCGAGCTCTTTGAGCAGCTCGGCGTCCGCGAGAGCTTCCCGGACGCCGAAGAAGACGCCGCGGCCCGTGGCCTCCTTGCGACCGCGGATGCCGCCCTGGCTCAGCGGCTTCCCCGTGACGCAGCCGATCGCGTCGATTTCGCCCGGATGGAACTGCGCGTACGTGTCCGCGATCCACGACATTTCGCGGGGTCCCGTTCCGTAGTCCGGAGCGGGGACGTCGATTCCGGGTCCGATGAAGTTCTTCTTCGTCAGCTCGGCGGTGTAGCGGCGCGTGATGCGCTCGAGCTGCTCGACGGACGTCTTCCTGGGGTCGATCTTGATGCCGCCTTTGGCTCCGCCGAACGGCACGTCGACGATGGCGCACTTGAACGTCATGAGGGCCGCGAGCGCGAGCACCTCGTCCTCGTTCACGTCGGGCGAGTAGCGGATCCCTCCCTTGACGGGAAGCTTGTGGTGGCTGTGCTCGGCGCGCCAGGCCTCGATGACCTCGTAGCCTCCCCCCTCCCGTCTCACGGGGAAGCGGAACTTGTAGACGCTGTTGCATACCTTGATCTGTTCGAGCAGGCCGGGCGGATAGTCGAGAAAGCTGGCGGCCGCGTCAAAGTTCTGGTTGACGGTGTCCAGGAACCCTTGAGACTGAGATTCGGACATGCAAATCCTCCGGTTGACGGAGTTTAGTGGACCAACGATAGAATTGGTGCCCAATGACAGTGGGGGTGCGGGACGTGGTCCTGCTCGGGCGAGCGGATCTCACGCGCCTGAGCGCCGAGGCTCGGATTTCCCCGAGGCGCCGCCGCAACCGGAACCTGCACGACATGGACGATGTCGTCCATCGCCTTTTCAACGCGATCGAGCCCGGGAGCTACGTGCGTCCCCATCGTCACCTCCACCCGCCGAAGGCCGAAACCATGGTGGTCGTCTCCGGCCGGCTCGGGCTCCTCGTCTTCGACGAGGACGGCGCGGTCAGGGAGACGACCGTGCTCGAGGCGGGCGGCGAGACGTTCGGGGTCGAGGTGCCGGCCGGCACGTGGCACTCGTTCGTCTCCCTCGCGCCCGGGACCGTCGTTTTCGAGGCCAAGGAGGGCCCCTACGTGCCCCCCGGCGAAGCCGATTCCGCCGCCTGGGCTCCCGAAGAAGGGGGTTCGGAAGCCGCCAGTGTCGCGGCGAACTGGCGAAAACTGTTCGAGGGAGAGCTCCACACATGAAAATGCGCCGCCGTCTCGGTCTTGCGTTCGCCTTCGCGGCGGTCGCGGTCCTCTTCCTGTCGGCCGGACCGGTCCGGGCACAGGTCGACGTCACGACCGGCCGTATTTCCGGCCAGGTCCTCGACGAGGCCGGCGCGCCGCTGCCCGGCGCGACGGTCGAGGCCAGGAGCAAGGGCACGGGCCTCACGCTCGTCGCCGTGTCCGACTCGCGCGGCATCTACCGAATCGTGAGCGTGCCCGTCGGCACGTACGCGGTGACGGCCTCGCTGCAGGGCTTCGGGAAGCAGAGCGACGCGGCCGTGGTCATCACGCTCGGCTCCGCGCCGACGATCGACTTCAAGCTCCGCCTCGCCTCGAAGGCCGAGACGGTGACGGTCACCGGGGAGGTGCCTGCGATCGAGACCACGCAGACCGCTTCCCAGACGACGATCGACAACAACGCGATCAGGAGCCTCCCGATCAACGGGCGGAACTTCACGGACTTCGTCCTCCTCGCTCCGAACGCGCAGCGCGAGACGCAGCGCGGCAACATCGCGATCGGCGGCCAGCGCGGCATCAACACGAGCGTGACGCTGGACGGCGTCGACTACAACGACGCCTTCTTCGGCGGCTCCGCGGGCGACGGCTCGGCCGAGGGACGGGCGCCGTTCACGGTGTCGCAGGAGTCCGTTCGCGAGTTTCAGGTCATCCAGAACGGAGCCTCGGTCGAGTTCGGCCGCTCCGGCGGCGGCTTCGTGAACGTCGTCACGAAGAGCGGCGGCAACGACTTCCACGGCTCGGCTTTCTATTACAACCGCCCGCAGGCGACCACGGCGAAGTTCGCGAACGGCACCGACCCGAAGGACCAGGCGACGAAGCAGTTCGGCGCGTCGGCAGGCGGCCCGCTCATGCACGACAGGCTGTTCTTCTTCGGCGCGTGGGACCAGCAGCTCCAGTCCACGACGATTCCCATCACGTCGGCCCTCGTGACGGATCCCGACATTCTGACCCGATATCCGCAGCTCGGACAGACGGACACGAACTACGTCCAGGAGCAGAACGGAAAGGTCTTCTTCGGACGGCTCGACTTCCAGCTCACGGACCGGCACCGGATTTACGGGCGCGCGAACTACGCGACGTACGACGGGCCGAACGGCACGTCCTCCAGCCAGACGCAAGCGACGAGCCACAACGGCGTCGAGGGCCTGAAGTCGACGTCCGTCGTCGGGAGCTGGAACGCGATCTTCAGCCAGAGCGCGATCAACGACTTCAACGTCCAGTACGCGAAGAACGACATCCCGCGCGCCGACAAGGGGCTCGGCCTTCCGGAGATCCAGTTCCAGAACTCCGCGAACGCTCTCGGCGAGGTCTCGTTCCTGCCGATCGTGGCGACGGACAACCGGGTCAGCGTCGCCGACACGGCGACGTTTCTCTTCGGGGCTCACGCCGTGAAGATCGGCGCCGACTACAACAAGACCGGGATGGACCAGATCTTCAAGGGCAACTGGCGCGGCGTGTTCGTGTTCAGCTACGCGAACGACGCGGACCGCAAGGCCGCCATTCTCGCCGGGAAATGGACCCAGTACCGCGAGTTCATCGGCTTGAACGGCCTCACCGTCGACCAGGCGGGACGGTTCAACGAGGACCAGAAGGAGCTCGCCTTCTTCGCGCAGGACCAGTGGTACGTCACGTCCTCGCTCACGGTCACCGCGGGCCTCCGGTACGAACGCCTCGACAACCCGAACGACCCGATCCTCGACCTCGACAAGGTCGTTGCGACGGGCGCCAAATTCGTCCAGCCCGACTCGCGGATCCCCGACGCGAACAACCAGTGGTCGCCGCGTCTCTCCTTCGCCTGGACACCCGAGAAGAACGCGAAGAGCGTCGTGCGCCTCTCCCTCGGCCGGTACTGGAGCCGGACGCCCGAGCTCCTTTTCGCCCAGCTCTACCAGTCCAACGGCATCCAGGGCACGCAGTACACCGTGAATGCGGGCGCGACGGGCCCGCAAGTCGGCATCCCGGCCCCCGGCTGGGGCGCCGCGTTCGACCCGACGCGGATCCAGCAGCTCGGCAACCTGCCTCCGGGCACGACGCTGGCCGCTCCCGGCGTCTTCAGCATCACGCCCGACTTCAAGAACCCGCACACGGACAAGATTTCGCTCGGCGCCGAGCGCGAGCTCTTCGGCATCGCGTGGGGCATCGACGCGACCTGGGCCAAGGGCTACAACCTCGAGCGCAACAACGACGTGAACCTCCTCGCGGCGCCGGCCGCGAACTGCCCGACGCTGGACCCGAGCTCGGGTGCCGCGTGCTACGGCGCGTCACCGACGTCGAGCGCCCAGAACCGGATCAACCCGAACTACGGCGCCGTCACCGTGTACACGTCGGATGCGCGGTCCGACTTCAAGGCCGTCACGCTGTCGTTCCGGAAGAACTTCGCGGCGGGATTCCGCTTCTTCGGCTCCTTGACCCGCGCCTCGGACTACGACACCGACTCGAACGAGCGCAACTTCTCGGGGTTCACGCTCTGGGACCTGGGCAACCCCGAGCTGAACTGGGGCCCGTCGGACCGCGACATCAAGTGGCGCGCCGCGGCGAACGCCTCCTACGAGCGCCAGCTCGGGAACATCAACACGTTCTCGTCCGTTCTCTTCACCTACCAGACCGGCCGCCCGTATTCGGCGCTCACGGGCACGGACAACAACAAGGACCGCAACACGACGGACCGGGCGACGATCGACGGCGTCGTCACCGCCCGGAATGGCTTCCGCCAGCCGGACTTCTACACGGTCGACGTGCGCTTCGGCGCCGGCTACAAGGTCGGCCCGGGGACGCTCGCGGTCTTCGTGGACATCTTCAACCTCACGAATACGGGCAACCGCTTCACGAGCAACACGACCTTCAACTCGGCCTTCGGCACGCTCAACGGCTTCACGACGACGCCGCGCACGCTGCAGTTCTCGGGGAGATACGACTTCTGACCTTTCGTTTCTTTTTCGGTATCCTCCATGGCCGGAGGAAGTCCGATGCCCGTCACCACCGATTTTCCCGCGATCCCGCCCATCTCCGTCCTCGGGGACCACGAGCGGGAGCTCGCCGAGGGCGTGTACGACTTCGCCGTCGAGTCGATCGGCCCCCAGTCGGCCCGGATGGACCGCGAGAACGTCATGAATCCGGATCTCATCCGGAAGTTCTTCGAGCTCGACCTCATGGGGATCGAGATCCCGGAGGAGTTCGGCGGCCTCGGCTCGAATTTCACGACGTCCATCGCGATCATCGAGGCGCTCGCGCGCGTCGACGCGGCCTGCGCGGTCGTCGTGGACGTCCAGAACACTCTCGTGAACAACGCGATCAAGCGGTGGGCGTCTCCCGCGATCCACAGGAAATACTTCCCGCAGCTCGCGAAGCAGAAGGTCGCGTCGTATGCGCTTTCCGAGGCGGGCTCGGGCTCCGACGCGTTCGCCCTCGCGACGACGGCCGCTCCGAAGGGCGACCGCTGGGTCCTGAACGGCGGCAAGCTCTGGATCACGAACGGCCTCGAGGCCGAGCTGTTCCTCGTGTTCGCGAACGTGGACAAGAGCAAGGGATACAAGGGCATCACGGCATTTCTCGTGGAATCACAGTGGAAGGGCTTCGTGAAGGGCAAGAAGGAGGACAAGCTCGGAATCCGCGCCTCCTCCACGCTCGCGCTCGCCTTCGAGGACCTCGAGGTCCCGGCCGAGAACGTCGTCGGGAACGTCGGCGAGGGCTACAAGATCGCGATCGAAACGCTCAACGAAGGGCGCATCGGCATCGGCGCCCAGATGGTCGGGATCGGGCGCGCCGCGCTCGACTACACGGCGAAGTACGTCAAGGAGCGTCAGCAGTTCGGCCAGCCGCTCGCGCAGTTTCAGGCCGTCCAGCACGAGCTCGCGCGGATGGACATGGAGCTCGAGTGTGCCCGGCTCGCGGTGTACAACGCGGCGCGACTCAAGGAGGCGGGCCTGCCGTTCGCGCGCGAGGGCGCGATCGCGAAGCTCAAGGGCTCCGAGGTGGCCGAGATGTGCACGTCGAGGGGACTCGAGCTTCTCGGCGGGTACGGCTACGTGAAGGACTATCCCCTCGAGAAGATGTACCGCGACGCGAAGATCGGGAAGATCTACGAGGGGACCTCCTTCATGCAGCTCAACACGATCGCGAAGGACGTCCTGAAGCGGGGCTGACGGCGCGATTCAACGCCGGAAGGGCAGCTCGGCGCTGAGACGCCGAGCTCCTGGTCGATCAGGTAAGGTTGCGGGACATGGCGGCCGCGGGAGGGAACGGGGGCGCGCTGAAGCGCGACATCGGCCTCTGGCAGGGGACCGCCCTCAACATCATCGACATGGTGGGGATCGGGCCCTTCGTGACCCTTCCCCTCATTCTCGCCGCGATGGGCGGCGGGCGCGCGCTCGGCGCGTGGATCCTAGGCGCGGTCCTCGCCATCGCGGACGGCCTCGTGACGGCCGAGCTCTCGGCTGAGCTGCCGCGCGCGGGCGGCTCCTACGCCTTTCTGCGGGAGGCGTACGGACCCGCCCGCTGGGGCCGGCTCATCTCCTTCCTGTTTCTCTTCCAGATCGTCTTCTCCGCGCCCCTCTCGATGGCCTCCGGCGCGATCGGCTTTTCGCGCTACCTCCACTTCATCTTCCCGGAGATCCCGGACCGCTGGGAGGCGCCCGTCGCGTCTCTCCTCTGCATCGCCGTGACGCTCCTCCTCATGCGCCGGATCGGCGCGATCGGGAGATTCTCGGTCGTCCTCTGGATCGGGGTCCTCGCGACGCTCGGGATCGTGATCGGCCTGGGCCTGCCGCACCTGAAGCTCGAGGCGTTCCGATTCTGGGAGGCGCCCGTCGTCTCCGCGCCGGGCATTCCGCCGCCCGCGGGCGTCTTCGGCGGGCTCGGCCTCGCGCTGATCCTCGCGGTGTACGACTACCTCGGGTACTACAACGTCTGCTATCTCGCCGAGGAGATCAAAGAGCCCACGAAGACGATTCCGCGCGTCATCGTCGTCTCGATCCTCTCGGTGGCGGTCCTCTACATCCTCATGAACGCCTGCATCGTCTCGGTTCTCCCGATGCAGGAGGCCATGAGCTCGAAGTCCACGGTCGCGGATTTCGTCGCGGTGCTCGCGGGCCGGCCCATGGCGCGCTTCGTCACCGGCCTCATCCTGTGGACGGCGTTCGCGTCCGTGTTCTCGCTGACGCTCGGCTATTCGCGCATCCTCTTCGCCGCGGCGCGGGATGGAAACTTCTTCCCCGTGTTCGCGAAGCTGCATCCGACGGAAGGCTATCCCGTCGTCGCGCTCCTCGCGCTCGGCGGCGCGGCCTCCGTGTTCTCCTTCCTGAACCTCAAGGTGGTCGTCTCGGCCATCGTGTCGATCCGCGCGATCATCCCGTTCATCGCGCAGATCGCGGCGGCGCTCGTTCTCCGGAAGACGCGCCCGGATCTCGCGCGGCCGTTCCGCATGTGGCTGTACCCGCTGCCGGCATTCATCGCGCTCCTTCTCTGGGGCTTCGTCCTGTTCTCGCCCGAGAAGGGCTTCAAGGCCGCCGGGCTCGCCGTGCTCGGCGCCGGCATCGTCGCGTATCTCGTCACGGCCCGGCGAAAATCCGAGTGGCCGTTCACCGCCCCGGCCTCCGGCCGGAGCCGAAAGGAGACCCCATGAGCCACATGGCCGTCCTCACGAGCGGGGGAGACGCGCCCGGCATGAACGCCGCGATCCGCGCGGTCGTGCGCGCCGGCATCGCGCAGGGGTGGACCGTCTCCGGGGTGCGCCACGGCTTCGCGGGCCTCCTCGGCGGCGAGCTGATCCCGCTCGGCCCGCGCGACGTCGGCGGAATCATCCAGCAGGGCGGCACGATCCTCGGCAGCGCCCGATGCGAGGCGTTCAAGACCCCCGTGGGACGCGAGCAGGCGCTCGGCGTCCTCAGGGCTCGCGGCGTCGAGGGGCTGGTCGTGATCGGCGGAAACGGTTCGCAGGTGGGCGCGCACCTGCTCACGAAGGCGGGGTTCCCGGTCGTGGGAGTCGCCTCGACGATCGACAACGATCTGCCGGGCTCGGACATCACGATCGGCGTCGACACCGCCCTCAACATCGCGCTCGAGGCCATCGACCGCCTGAAGGTGACGGCCTCGTCGCACGAGCGCGCGTTTCTCGTCGAGGTGATGGGGCGCAACTGCGGTTACCTCGCGCTCATGGCGGGGATCGCCGGCGGAGCGGAGGCGATCGTGGTCCCCGAGATGGAGACGAGCCCCGAGGAGCTCGCGCAGGAGCTCTTTGCCGCGCGCGCGCGGGGGAAGAAGCACGCGATCGTGGTCGTGGCGGAAGGAGCGCGCCACAACGCGCGGGCGCTCGCGCAGTACTTCCGGGAGAACGAGAAGCGGCTGGGATTCGACCTCCGCGTCACGCAGCTCGGTCACGTGCAGCGCGGCGGTTCACCGGGAGCCTTCGACCGGCTTCTCGCGACGCGGCTCGGCGCGGAGGCCGTCCGGCGGCTCGCGCTGGGAGAGTCCGGCGTCCTCGTCGGCCAGATCAGGGGATCCGTCGCTTCGACACCGCTCGACGACGTCGTCGGGGGATCGAAGCCTCTCGACCCCGCTCTCTTCGCGCTCGCGCGCGCGATGTCGAGCTGACGCCGGAGCCTGTTAACATCCCGCCTCCGGACGGGATGGCGACGTACCCAAGTGGTTAAGGGAAGGCTCTGCAAAAGCCTCATTCGTCGGTTCGACTCCGACCGTCGCCTCCACTCCCGCCCCCGCCGAGGTCTTCCGTCCAGCGTAAGCTTCGCGATGCCGGAGTGGCGAAATGGCAGACGCAGGGGACTTAAAATCCCCTGACCCGAAAGGGTCGTGCGGGTTCGAGTCCCGCCTCCGGTACCAGTCCTACGGTCGTGGTTTGTGTGGATCCACGGTTCGCCAGGCACGATCAGAGGATAGCGTCTTGACAGCAACGCCATTCGGCATCATGATGCCTCCATGAGAACCACGGTGACACTGGAGCAGGACCTGGCCGACAGGCTCAAGGAGTACGCGCATCGGAGGCGCACCTCCTTCAAGGTCGCGCTCAACACACTTCTTCGCCGGGGGCTCGCCGCCCAGGAGAATGCGCCTTCGCCGCGCCGCCGCTTCGCCGTCGAGCCCCATTCGGGACGTCTCCAGCCCGGGCTCGATCCGGGCAAGCTGAACCAGCTCGTGGATCGGCTCGAGGCAGAGGACTTCGTCCGCGAGACGCGGGCCGATCGATGATCCTGCCGGACATCAATCTACTCGTCTACGCGTACAACCGCCACGCCCCGCACCACGCCGGGGCCCGGGCGTGGTGGGAAGGATTGCTGAACGGATCGGAACCGGTCGGGATGCCGTGGGCAGTCGTGTGCGGGTTCGTCCGCCTGATGACGCATCCGGCCGTTCTCGTCGACCCACTCGACCCCGGGCGAACTTTTCTCCATGTCCGGTCGTGGTTCGAGCGGCCGCTCGTCGAGGTGCTCGAGCCCGGACCGCGGCACCTCGAAATCCTCGAGAGGCTTCTTAAGTCGCTGGGCGTCGCGGCTAACCTGACCACGGATGCGCACCTCGCCGCGATTGCCATCGAGCACCAGTGCGAGCTTCACTCGAGCGACGCCGACTTTTCGAGGTTTGCCGGCCTGCGCTGGCGAAATCCGCTTTAGCGTACAACCCTATTGGAGTCTGGGGGAGGCCTGATGTCGGCGAACGGCCCGGACGTGCTCGACCCGCTCGAACGCGCGATGGGCCATTCCTTCCGGGACCGCGCGCTGCTCTTGCAGGCCCTCACGCACGCCTCGTTCGCGAATGAAGCGGGAGACGTCGAGGACAACGAGACTCTCGAATTCCTCGGGGACGGGCTCCTGAACTTCCTCGTCGCCGAGCTCCTTTTTCACGCATTCCCGCTGGAGGGCGAAGGCGCGCTCACGAAGGCGCGGTCGCTCCTCGTGTTCGAGGGTCACTTCGCCGCGCTCGCGCGGCGGGTCGGGCTTGGACCGCTGCTGCGACTCTCGGCAGGAGATGAGCGGGCGGGAGGCCGCGACCGGGATGCGCGCCTCGCGGACGCGTTCGAGGCGGTGTTCGCGGCGGTGCTCCTCGACGGCGGCATCGAGGCGGCGCGCGCTGCGGCGAGGCGGCTTTTCGCGGACGACATCAGCGCCCTCGACCTCGCGACCCTGACCCGCCGCGACCCGAAAAGCGCGCTCCAGGAGCGCGCCCAGGCCGAGGGCAAGCCACTGCCGGTCTACCGCCTCGTCGAGGAGATCGGGCCGGATCACGAGCGCCGGTTCGTCTACGAGGTCCTCTACGGCGAGAACGATCGGGCGACAGGCGAGGGGTCTTCGAAGAAGGAGGCCCAGAGGGCCGCAGCGGAGGCGATGCTCAGGAGCGTCGCCGGCCCGGCCTAGCTACCCTAGCTACCGGGTCAGGTCAGCCTTCAACAGCACCCAGCCGTTCGCCGCCGCGATCACGCGCGCGTCGCGGAACGTCTTGTGATCGAGCTCCTTGCAGGGCAGGCACCAGTCCGCGTAGAAGTCGATCACCACGGGCTTGCCCGCCGCCCGGGCGGCGGCCACGGCGGCGTCGGAGTAAGGCTGAAAGACGAGCCCGGCCGTGGATCGCGCCGGCATCGCGAAGACCCCGCCGGCGGCGAGGAGCAGGACGGCGACGGCGCCCTTCGCGACCGCGAAGCCGCGAACGCCGGCCCCGCTCTTCTCGAAGAAGAGGAACCAGACGCCCCCGGCGAGGAGCGGAAGCGCGAGACCGACCTCGTAGATCCGCGCCGGCAGCAGCGGATGCAGGAAGTAGACGGCGAGCGCGAGGAGCGCGAAGCCGAAGACGCGGCGCACGGCCGTCATCCACTCGCCCGAGCGCGGGAGAGCCTTGAGGCTGCCGGACACCGTTCCGAGGACGAGATACGGGAGGCCGAGGCCCATCGCGAGCGTGAAGAAGAGGCCGAAGCCCAGCGCCGCCGAGCCCTTTGCCGCGACGTAGGTCAGGAGCGACAGGACGAACGGGCCGATGCAGGGAGCGGCCACGAACCCCACGAAGAGTCCCATCGTGAGGGCGCCGACGGCGCCCGACTTCGAACCCGTGCGGTCCGTGATGAAGTGCGGAACCTGTATCTCGAAGAGACCGAACATCGAAAGCGCCAGCGCGACGACGATCGCGGCGATCGATACGAGAACGGCCGGCTTCTGCAGCCAGGCCCCGAAGAGCGAGCCCGATAGCGCGGCAAAGACTCCGAGGGCCGAATACGTGACGCTCATGCCGAGGACGTACAGGAACGCGAGGCCGAACGTCCCGCCCTTCTTCCCGCCGGTCTGGCGGCTGAAGAATCCGAGCGTGATCGGGATGAGCGGGTAGACGCAGGGGGTCAGGTTGAGGGCGAGGCCGGACAGGAAGACGAGTCCGATGAGGAGCGGCAGGGATTTCCCCGCGAGGCCTCCGTCGGCGGCGGCCGGCCCGCCTCCGCTGAAGCGCGGGGCGAACGTCTCGGGCGGCTCGAAACCGACGACCCGCGTGCCGGTCTCCTTGCCGTCGGGGCCGATGAAGAGGACGGTCGGGACCCCCTGCACGTTCCACTTCTCCCGCAGCGCCGCGGCCCCCAGGGGCGGGCCGCCCGCCGCAGCGACATCAGCCGCGGGGCCCGACGCGCCCGGCGGCGCGGCTCCGGCACCGCTGCCGGTCGCGCCAGGGGGAGCGAAGAGGTCGGTGTTCGCGGGCTTTCTCGCCGTCCCCGCCTTCGCGACTTCGAGGGTGAGCGTCGTCGTGAGCTCCGTCGGCGGGAGGCACTGGCTGTCGTTGCAGGGCTGGTACGAAATCGTGGCGGTCAGCGTGCGCGGACCGAGGACGGCCTTCGCGTCCGCCGTGCCGGATACGAGAAACACGGCCCGGCCCTCGTAGACGGCGAGCGGTTGGTCGGAGAACGAAAACTTCGTCTCCTTGTGCTTCGGATACGTCACCGCCGAGAACACGAGGCCCGCCGAGGGCTTGATCCTGATCTCGGTCGGAATGAGGAAGTCCTCCTTCGGCGTGTGGCTGTTCACGTGCCAGCCTGCCTTGACGTCGGCGACGACGGCGAGGCGAAACGGCGCGCCCGCGACGAGCCGGTCGCCGTCGGCCGCGAGGCTCGGCGCGACGATCGTGTTCGACGCCGGGGCCGGTTGACCGGGCGCGGCGGCCGCGGCGGCGAGGGCGAGCGCGAACGCGGCAAAAGGCGCGCGAAAAGACATCAGCGCTCCTTCGTGGCCGCGGGAGCGGGGCCCTTGCCCTGGAGCGCGTCGAGGAGCGCCTGCGCCTCGGCGGAGATGGGAGCATCCGGATACGCCTTCACGAACTCCTTCAGGCGCCAGGTCGCGAGGTCCTTCCGGCCGCGCGCGATCTCCACGTCGGCCCGGCGGAGCTGGGCCCGCATCTTGAGCATGGGATCCTGCGCGGTGGCAATGAGCGTGTCGAGGTGGACGATCGCGTCGTCGAACCGGCCGGAATCCATTTCGAGCGAGGTGAGGTATCCGAGGGCCTGCTCTTTGATCGGGGCCGGTGTCTTCGCGTCGCGCACGAGCCGCTGGAACCGCGTCTCGACGAGCGCGTCCCCGCCGCGCTGATACGTCAGTCGTGCCGACTCGAAGACGAGCTGAGGATTGGAAGGATCGGCGGCCTCGTCGGAGAGGACCTTCCGGTAGGCGGCCCAGCCTCGCTCGGCCTGAATGAACGCGTCCACCCAGCCGTGCTGAGTCGTCGGGCCTTCCTGGCGGCCGCACTCGAGCAGGTCCGGCGTGACGACGATCCACGTGGGCGTCGTGCGGACCCGGAGGCGGCGCGCGAGGTCCTTCCCTTCAACGGTCGACACGTCCTCGTAGAGCGGCACCTTGTCGCGCGTGAAGGCGTAGAAGGACGTCGAGGGGACGACGAGCGCCTCCATGCGCCTGCACTGGCCGCAGTCCGGCTCCACGAAGAAGATGAGGATGCGGCCTTCGGGAATGCGTCTGGCCCCTTCGACGGCTTCCGAGAGGCGGCTCGCCCATTTCACGTCCAGGCCGGCGGCTCCGGCCATGGCGCTGCCCTTCTCGGGTTGACCCGCGGCGGGCGAAGGATTCGGCGGAGGGGCGGAGGCCGGCTCCTGGGCGAGGAGGGGCAGGAGAGTCAGAAGAGCGAGCATCATTCCCTTTCGATTGACTATTCTAGGCGCGCCACTTATAACGCGCAGGCGCCTCGCGGCTCGCCCGTTCGCAAGGGACGTGCCCGCGGAGCGGTAGGCGATAGTCGCATGGCCTGCCCAGGTAGCTCAGTTGGTAGAGCACGCGCCTGAAAAGCGCGGTGTCGACGGTTCAATTCCGCCCCTGGGCACCATTCTCCTTCCCGGATTCGATCACGGCCAGTTCCCGATGACGCGGAGCGCGCGCGCGTGCATCCTGAAGACGAGCGGCTCGGGGTGCCCCGCGGAGAATACGAGATTGCCGTCGACGTGCATCGTGAGCGGCCGGTCCGAGGCCAGGATGACCTCGCGGGCGCGCAGGATCGTCACCCACGGCAGCCCCACGTGCGACCCGTCGAGCGCCTTCGGCAGGTGACGCAGCGCCTCGAGCTTGCCGAGGTCGCCGAGCCGGCACACGTCGAAAAGGCCGTCGTCGGGCTGCGCCGCGGGCGCCAGGAGGAAGCCGCCGCCGCTGCGCGGGCCATTCGCGACCGCGGCGAGGAAAGCGTGCCCGTCGAGTACCCGGCCGTCGACCGTCAGCGTCAGCTCGAAGTTCGCCCAGCTTTTCAGGACTGAAAAAACGGACCAGAGGTAAGCCGGAAATCCCTTCAGATACCGAACCTTCGACGCGGCCTCCGCGACGGCGCCGTCGAACCCGAGGCCGACGCTGTTCGCGAAGAAGCGCCCGTTGACCTCTCCCACGTCGAGGTCACGCGTCTTTCCCTCGGCGAGGACTCGCGCAGCATCCGCGAGGTCCCCGGGCCTGAGGCCGAGCGCGAACCCGTAATCGTTCCCCGTGCCGTCCGGCACGAGACCGAAGGCCGGCCGCTTCGTCGCGGGGAGCTGCATGAGGCCGTTCACGGCCTCGTTCACGGTGCCGTCGCCGCCGATCGCGACCACGACGTCGACGCCGCTCGTCCCGGCCTCTTCGGCAAGGTGGATGGCGTGCCCCGGCCGCCCGGTATCGAGGAACGCGCCCTCGAGGCCGGCGGAGGCCAGCGCGGCCCGGATGCGCTCCCGGTCGCGCATCGCCCGGCCCTTCCCGGCCGCGGGATTGAAGAGGAAGACGTGTCGGATGAGACGGATTCTAAGGCCCCCCTACAATGCGGGGGAAAGGCGGGCGCATCGCGCCCCGCCGGGAGACCACGTGGCCATTCTCAAAGTCGCCAAGCTCGGCTCGCCCATCCTCCGGAAGCGCGCGTCGGAAATCGAAGCGCAGGACCTCAGGAGGGGCCGGTTCCGGGCCTTCTTCGAAGACATGATGGAGACCATGGTCGAGTACCACGGCACCGGCCTCGCCGCTCCACAGGTGTCGACGGGTCTCCGCGTCGTGCTCTACGAGGTCCACGGGGAGAAACGCGGAAAGGACATCCTGGAGATCCCCCCGACGCTTCTCGTGAACCCTTCGTTCGAGGTGCTCGACGAAACGGAGGACGAGGACTTCGAGGCCTGCCTCTCGGTGCCGTTCCTCGCCGCGAAGGTGCCTCGCCCGAAGAAGATCCGGGTGAGCGCCCTCGACACGTCCGGGAAGGCCGTCATCTTCGTCGCGGAAGGCTTCCACGCCCGCGTCGTCCTCCACGAGAGCGACCACCTCGACGGCGTCGTGTACCTCGACCGCGTGCGCGATCGGACGTCGATCCGCTACACGGTCGATTTCTAGGAATAAGAGAAGAAAGAATTAGAGAAAGAGAAAGCGAAAGAGAAAGAGGAAGATTTCTTAGAAGGTGGTCGAGCGATTCGCCGCTGCGTGATGCTCCCGCGGATCTCGCGGCCCAGGCCACACTCACCCTTCTAAGAAAATCCTAAATCCCCTCTTCGTCTTCTCTTAAGCAAAATGTCTTCCGTCCCGTCCCTCACCACCGAAGAGAAACGTCAGCTCATGCTGCTGAAGTTCCGGCCCGTGTGCATCTGCAACACGATCCGGTACCCGCGCGTGAAAGAGGCCATCGACCGCGGCGCGCGGACGGTCGGGGAGGTGGCGAAAGCCACCGGCTGCACGACGGGTGAGTGCGCGGGCGAGCGCTGCCGCCCCGTGATCGAGGCGATGCTCGCGGAGTCTCAGGCGAAGCTGTAGGTGCCCGCGACCAGCTTCTTGAGGACGTCTTCCGTCTCGGCCTTGCCGGGGACGCACAGGGAGATGTTCTTCTCGGTCCCGTCTGCGATGGCCTTCGCGTAGCCTTCGCAGTCGTACCCGCAGGCCGTGCAGTCCGTCTGCGCCATGGCCGCGTAGAGCTTGAGCGCGAGGTCGCCCCCCTTCGCCATCTCCATGCGCTTCGCGAGCGGGATCGTCTCGTCGTGGAACGCGGGCGCGTCCTTCCGGACCGCCGGCTTTGGGGCGACGTCGTCCGTCCTGTCGGTGTACTCCCAGCTTCCGAACGAGAAGCACTTCGGGCAGTAGAACCGCCAGTCCCATTCGTTCGGGAAGCGGACGGCCGGCGTGCGCGAGACGATGAGCGGCTCGAATTCCTGGGGACAGACCGGGTTCTCGCGCTCCTTCGCGTCGCGCACCATCGACTTGATGTGGCCGGCCGAGAACTCGATCTGGCGCGGCTTCTGGTCGAAACGGAGGTGTTCGCCCGCGCTGCCGATCATGACGACCTGCGGATTGAAACTGCGATCCACGAAGAACGCGCGCATCGGGCGGCCCGTCTTCGGGGACGGAACGGGCTGACCGGACCAGAACTTGTTCAGGAGCGCCGCGCTCTCCTCGTGGGTGAGTCTCATGCGCGGGGATTATACCGGCCGGTAATTCGGATCTCCGACGAACGGATTTCGCCGGCCTTCCTCGGCGATCGTCGTCTCGGCTCCGTGTCCCGGGATCACGCGCAGGGCGCCCGGGAGCGTCAGGAGATGCGCCTTGATGGACTCCAGGATCTGCGGCGTCGACCCCCCCCAGAGGTCCGTGCGGCCGATGGATCGCCGGAAAAGAGTGTCGCCGGAAAAGAGCACGTCTCCGTCCTCTCCCGGCATCCGGAAGCAGAGGCTGCCCGGCGTGTGGCCGGGCGTGTGCAGGACCTCGAGCTGGTTCTTGCCGCACGCGACGCGGTCGCCGTGCGCGAGGTGACGATCGATGGCGCCGGGAGCGTCGAACGTGAAGCCGAACGCCTTCCCCTGCTCGGCGAGGTTCTGGTAGAGCGGCCGGTCGCCCTCGTGCATGAGGATCGGCGCGCCCGTGATGCGCTTGAGGAGCCCCGAGCAGCCGACGTGATCGAAGTGCGCGTGCGTGTGGACGAGGGCGACGGGATGGAACCCGCTCCCCGCGAGCGCCTCGAGGATGCGGTCGGGCTCGTCGCCCGGGTCCACGACGATGGCCTCCTTCGTGTTCGGGTCGCCGACGATCGTGCAGTTGCACGCGAGCGGCCCCACCGCGAAGGAGTCGATGACGAAGAGGCCCATGTGGCGCCGATTATCCCGCTAGACTAGTCGAAATGTCGCTGCCTGATTTCCTGCTCGAGGCCTCGCGCGTCCTGATCGCGCTCGGGCTGGCCGTTTTTGTCGGGGTCCCGCTGGCGGGCCTTTTCGGGCGCACCGGGAACGAAGAGAAGAAGATTTTCTTAGAAGGGGAAAAAAGAAGAGAGGAGAGAGAGGGGGAAAGAGGGGGAGCGGCCGACCGATTCGGCAGGGCGAAGTTCGTAGCCGCGGGCGCCCTGCTCGTCGGCGTGCTCCTCGAAGTCCAGGTCGTGGGCAGCGCGCTGCCGCCGCGCCACGTGTGGCGGGCGGGAGTGCTTTTTCTGCTCGTCGCCTCCCTCGTCTACTCCGTCATGGTCGTCGCACCGAAGGCCCGGTACTACGACGAGCGCTCTTCCACCTTCGAAGAAAATCTCCGGGCGGCGTGGCATGCCCGAAGAGACGCCGCTCGCGCGCGCGGGAGCAAAATCGATTTTTTCGGCTTCCTTCTCGCGCTCGCCGCGCTCGTTCTGGGATGATCGAGGGCATGACCGCTCCCGTTTCCGACTTCCGCTCCGACACCGTCACGAAACCCACTGCGAAGATGCGGCGCGCGATGGCCGAGGCCGAGGTCGGCGACGACGTCTACGGCGAGGACCCGACGATCCGGCGCCTCGAGGAGAGGACGGCCGAGGTCCTCGGCAAGGAGGCGGCTCTCTTCGTGCCGACCGGCTCGATGGGCAACCAGATCTCGTTGCGCGTCCACGCCCGCTCCGGAACGGAGGTCATCCTCGAGGGCAGGAGCCACATCTTCCACTACGAGATGGCGGGCATGGCCGCGCTGTCGGGCCTCCTGCCGCGCCCCGTCGACGCGCCGCGCGGCCGGATGACGGCGGAGCAGGTGGCGGAGTGGATCAGACCCGCGTCCGTCTACTATCTGCCGCGTACGTCCGTTCTCGCCCTCGAGAACACGCATAACTTCGCGGGCGGCGCCGTCGTCCCGCGCTCGGTCATCGACCCGCTCCTCGCCCTCGCGGCGGAGAACGGCCTCGCGACGCACCTCGACGGCGCCCGCCTGTGGAACGCGGCGGCGGCCCTCGGCGTCTCCGCGGCGTCCCTCGCCGCGGGCTTCGATTCGGTCATGACGTGCTTCTCGAAGGGCCTGCGCGCGCCCGTGGGCAGCGCCGTCGCCGGCTCGAAGGCGTTCGTCGCCGAGGCACGGCGCGTCCGCAAGCTCTTCGGGGGCGGGATGCGCCAGGCAGGCGTCATCGCGGCGGCCGCCCTCGTGGCGCTGGAGGACGAGCGTGCGCGCCTGCCCGAGGACCACGCCCGGGCGAAGAAGCTCGCGGAGGGACTGGCGGACATCCGCGTATCCACGCTCGACCTGATGGCCGTCGAAACCAACATCGTGTTCTTCTTCTTCGAAGGTGAATGGGGCGACCGGCCGGGTTGTCGTGCGAAGCTTCGATTCGCTTGGAGTCCTTGCGGGCGCCGCGGGTCCCTCGTCCATCCGCATGGTCACGCATGCCGACGTCGGCGACGCGGACGTGGACCGCGCGCTGCGCGCCTTTTCGGAGATCGCAAAGGGGCACTGAGGCCCCGTCGAAACCGGGGGCTCGTCGCCCTCTTACCTTCTGAGAAATCCTCTCCCCGCCGTCAGCCCAGCGCGACGAGCCGGTCGATCAGGTCCACGACGCGGTTCGAGTAGCCCCACTCGTTGTCGTACCAGGCGACGACCTTGAGCCATCCGTCGCCATCCGTGCGGGTGGAAAGGGCGTCGAAGATCGACGAATGCGGGTTGCCGATGATGTCGGACGAGACGAGCGGCACCTCGCTGTACTCCACGATCCGCCTCATCGGCCCCTCGGCCGCGGCCCGGACGACCGCGTTGACGTCCGCGACCGACGGTTTCTTCAGGAGCCGCAGGGAGAGGTCCACGACCGAGCCGTCCGGCACGGGCACGCGGATCGCCATGCCGTCGAGCTTTCCCTTCAGCTGCGGCAGGACTTTTCCGACCGCGCGTGCGGCGCCGGTCGTCGTCGGGATGATGTTCTCCGCCGCCGCGCGCGCGCGGCGGAGGTCCTTGTGCGGCACGTCCGCGAGGCGCTGGTCGTTCGTGTAGGCGTGCACCGTCGTCATGAACCCGTCCTCGATGCCGAACGCCTCGTCCAGGATCTTCGCGATCGGCGCGAGGCAGTTCGTCGTGCACGAGGCGTTCGAGACGATCCGGTGCTCCGGCTTGCAGCGCGCCGTCGTTGACGCCCACGACGATCATCGCGTCGATCTCGTCCTTCGGCGGCACCGTCAGGATGACCCGTTTCGCTCCCGCGTCGAGGTGCTTCTGCAGCCTCTCGCGCGTCACGAGCTTGCCCGTGGCCTCGACGACGACGTCCACGCCGAGCCTTCCCCAGGGGAGCTTCGCCGGGTCCTTCTCCTCCGTCATGAGGACCCGGCGGCCGTCCACCGTCATCGTGTCGCCCTCGACCCGCACCTCCTTGTCGAAGACGCGCATCACCGTGTCGTACTTCAGGAGGTACGCGAGCTGCTCGTTGTCGTAGAGGTCGTTGATGGCGACGACCTCGATGTCGTTGCGGTCGCTGAGGATGCGGAACACGGTCCGGCCGATCCGGCCGAAGCCGTTGATCGCGACGCGGATCATCGGCGAAGCCTCCTCGGTCCAGGGCGTCGAACCGCTCGATGAGCTCCACGACGCGGTGGGCGTACCCGTAGCCCGCGTCGTACCACGAGAGCGTCTTCGAGACGTTCTCGCCGAGAACCATCGTCGCCAGCGAGTCGAACGTGCTCGAATACGTGCTGCAGCTGATGTCGCTCGAGACGATCGGCTCGGTCTCGTACGCCATGACCCCTTTCCAGCGGCGCCGCGATGGCCGTGCGGATGACCTCGTTGATCGCGACGAGCGTGACCTTCTTCTCGTACCAGCACACGAGGTCGACGACCGAGCCGTTCGGCACGGGCACGTTCATCGCGTAGCCGACGACCCTTCCCGCGAGCTCCGGCAGCAGCTCCGCCACCATCCACGGCGAGCGCGACTCCTGCGGGATGATGTTCTCGGCCGCGGCCCGGCCCCGGCGCATGTCCTCGGCCGGCACGTCCGCGAGCCGGTGCTGGCTCGTGTAGGAGTGGATCGTCGTGAAAAGGAGCCTCCGGATGCCGAACGGCTCGTGCAGGATCTTCGCGAGCGGCGCCACGGCGTGGACCGTCGAGGACGCGTTCGAGACGATCCGGTGCTCTCTCGTCCGAGATTCGTCGTTGATCCCGCTCACGACCGTCATGTCGACCGGGTCCACCGGCGGCGCGCAGAGGATGACGCGCTTCGCTCCCGCCTGAAGGTGCTTCTCCAGCTCGGCCCGCGTCTCTTGCGCGCGTCGCCTCGATGACGATGTCGACGCCGAGGTCGCCCCAGGGCGGGATCGCGCCCTTCTCCTGTCCCGTCAGGAGCGGGATCTGGCGCCCGACGACGTAGAGATTTCCGTCCCTGGCGGCGACCTCGTCCGGGAACCGCGCCGAACACCGTGTCGAACTTCAGCAGGTACTCGACGATGCCGCGTCGCCGAGGTCGCTCACGGCGCCGATCCGGATGTCGTCTCTCTTGTAGAGGATCCGGAAGACGTTCCTCCCGATCCTTCCGAAGCCCACGATGCCGACGGTCATGGCCATGTGCGTGTCGTGATCCTTCTCTCGAGCCCTACGGGAGGACCGTGCGCGGGTCGTTCGTCGCCTGGTCGATGATGGCGGCGTACGTCGCGATGCGGGCTCCGCTCGTCGGCGTCGAGACGACGAGCGACGTATTCGCGGTGCCGTCGGGGGCGCCGAGCGCGGTGACGACGGTTCCGACCTGCCGCATCTCGTACGGCAGGAGGTCGTAGGCGCCCGTCCCGAGCGTCGCGCCCGTCTCGGACTTCAGCGTGAGGTCGACGTGCGCGGGTCGGCTGGTCGCGTTCGCGATCACGGCGTTCGTCCGGAACGACGAGTCCTGGCGAAGGCCCGCGAGCGTCTTCGGGACGTAGGCCGTGGCGAAGTCCGCCGGCCCGAAGCCCGGCACCGCCTGGCCGAACGTGCCGACTCCGGAAGGCGGCGGCGTGGAGGTCTGGCTCAATACCCTCACCGCGGCCTGATCGGCCGTGAAGAGAATCGCACCGAAATCGCTCGAGACGCCGAAGACGGCTCCGAGAACGTCCGGGATCGCGAGCAGGGAGTTCGCCGCGACGGTGCGGACCGCTTCCGCCCCGTTTTGACCGTCCCGGTCGTGGCCGAGGAACTTCATCGTGAAGCTCGCCGCCGAGCTGCTTTCGTTCACGAGAGTGACATCCGTCGTGTAGAACGCGCCGTTCGCGCCGTGGACGCGCGCGCTCGACGGCAGGAGCCATGTTTTCGAGTTCCCGTCGAGGGCCGCGCGGACTCCGAGGATCGTCCGCGGGTCGTTCGTCTGCTGGTCGATGACTGCGGCATACGTCGCGATGCGTGCCGAGCCGGTCGGGGTCGAGACGACGAGAACCGCGTTCGCGGTGCCGTCCGGCGCCCCGAGCGCCGTCACGACGCCGCTGATCTGACGCATCTCGAGGGGAAGAAGGTCGTAGCCGTGGGAGCCGAGGAGCGAACCGCCCGACGACCTGAGCGCGAGGTCCACGTGCGCGTCGGCCTCGGTGACGTTCGCAATCACCGCGTTCGTCCGGAAGGCGGAGTCCTGCCGGAGGCCGAGAAGGACCTGCGACGAGGCGGGCGTGACGAGGTCGTTCGGAGCGAGCGCCGGCACGGCCTGGCCGAACGTTCCGACGCCCGAGGGCGGCGGCGTGGAGGTCTGGCTCACGATCTTGAGGAGGTTCGTGTCGGCGCTGATCCGGATGGCGCCGTAGCCGCTCGAGACGCCGAAGAGGGAGCTGAGGACGTCGGGGTACGTGACGGTTCGGCCCGCCCCGACGGTGCGCGTCACCTCGGCACCGTTCCGGCCGTCCTGATTGTTGCCGAGGAACTTGATTCTCAGGTTCGCGTCGAAGGAGCCCGTGTTCGTGACGGTGAGGCTCGTCGTGTAGAAGGCGCCGTTCACGCCCGTGACGCGAGCGCTCGACGGAAGAACGTACGTCGTCGGGAGCGCCGTCGACCCGAGGAACCAGCCGATGTCCTGAAACGCCGCCAGCGTCGCGTCCACGTTCGAATTGAGATCGCTCGAGACGTTCGGCTCCATCAGGAGATTCGGCGAGGCGCTCGTGTCCCAGTGCGAGACGGAGGAGCCGCTCTGCACGGGGTTCGGGGCGAACATGAGGAGGCGCCCGGTGGAATCGGCGCCGGCGTACCTGGTCGTGTCCAGGCCGATCGAGGCCGTCGCCGGAAGGTTCGCGCGAAGCTTCGCGCCGTCGGCCTGCGCGATCAGGAGGGACGGAATCGTGATCGTCGGATCCACGCCCGTCATCCCGATGAGCCCGGTCGCGTTGTTCGCGATGATCGCG
This sequence comes from Thermoanaerobaculia bacterium, assembly GCA_963809425.1. Classification (GTDB taxonomy): domain Bacteria; phylum Acidobacteriota; class Thermoanaerobaculia; order UBA5066; family UBA5066; genus Fen-183. The sequence goes on along the minus strand of CAWEJK010000011.1, from coordinate 82,159 downwards.
GCGAGGGCTCCCGCGTTCTGGACGTTCTTGACCTTGATGATGAACGGACACGAGCCCCGGTCGATCAGGGCGATCTTCCCGGCGAGGGCCGAGGCGTTCGTGATCGCCGAGCACGCGTCCGTCGTGACGGCGCCGGCGGTGTCGGCGGGGTCTTGAGCCGCGACGATCTGCGTCGAAAACTGAACGTCCGCGAGCGCCGGCCCGAAGTCGGCGGCGCCGTAGGAGTAGCTGCCGGCGGCGGCGGCGGGCGCCGAGACCGTGACGCCCGTGTAGTAGTTCATGTACGCGTTCGCGAACGTCGTGCCATTCGAGCCGGTCCACCGGAGGTTTCCCGTGTTGATCGCCGAAAAGACGCGATCGGTGTCGACCATCTGGTCCCAGGTCTTGCCGGACGTCGTGTCGAGGAGGTGGCGCTCGAAGATTCCGGGCACGCCCTGTTCGAACGTGCCCGAGGAGTTCGTGAAGGACTGGAACCCGAGCCCGTGGCCGAACTCGTGCAACACGACGGAAAGCAGGTTGATGTTGCTCCCCTGATTGCTGTCGAGGCCGAGATAGAAGAAGGCGCCCGCGAGGCAGTCGGGCTTCCCGAGCTCGCTGTTGAAACGAGCCCTGATGGCGCTGCCCGCAGACTCGATCTCGGAGCCCGCGAGCTTGTCGGCCAGCGCTTTCGGATACCACGTGTTCGCGACGGGCGCGTTCGGGAAGTCCGAGAAGATCGAGATCGTGCCGGCCGAGCCGAGGACTGCCGACGTCGCGTCACAGCTGAGCGACTGGAAGCTCGAGTCGATCCTGATGTCGACGCCGCTCGGAAGGAGGCCGCCCCAGATGCGCGCGGCCTCCTTGAAGACGTTCAGGCGCTGCTCTCCGAGCGTCGTTCCCATGTTGCCGCCGACGGGCGTCGCAGGCGTCGGGTCGTTGAACCCCTGCCCCGCGGGGTCCGTCACGACGACGACGAGGTTCGCGGCCGAAGCCGGAACGGCGGCGAGGAGAACGATGAACGAGAGGAGAAATGAGACGCGACGCATCGCCTACCGCTCTTCCGCGCGGGGCGCGGGGGCGGGCGTGGGCGCCGTGCGGGCCTTCTCGGCGGCCTGGGCGCCGTGTACGCACCGCTGTTTGACGGAGCCGTCGGGTGTCTTCGTGGCGACCGCGTAGCTCATCGAGTCCTCGCCGAGCTCGACCATTTTGGTTCCGTCCGGAAGGGTGACGACGCGCGGGGCGGCAGGAGCGGCCTGCGGCGCGCGGCCCGCGAAGAGCTTCGCCCGCTCTTCGGCGGTCGCGTTCCTGAGCTCGCCTGTCTCAGGGTCGCGGGTGACGACCATGTTGGCCGCGCCCGGGGTGGAGGAAGCGCTCGCCGGGGCTTGCTTCCCGGCGGCGGTGGCCGGTTGCGCCTCTGACGCGGCCTTCTTCCGCTCTTTCCCGGCTTTCTTCGCTTCTCCCTTCGGGCACAGCGCCTTGGTCGGCGCCTTCGCCCGCGCAGCAACGCATCTTTTCTTCGGCCGCCTTTCCGTCTCCCCGGGGCGCCGACTTCGCCGCGCCTTCGTCGGCGCGGGCGGGAAGGATGAGGAAAAGGGCGACGGCGAGGAGGCAGCGATTCCAGCGCATGGGGACTCCTTGGCGTCCGGAGTGTCCGGACGGGGCCCCTATCCTACGCGGACGACGAGGTCGATCTCCACCCGGGCCCCGGCGGGAAGCGCGGCGACGGCGACCGTCGTGCGCGCGGGGCGATGAGACCCGAACCGGGCGGCGTAGGCCTCGTTCATCTTCGCGAAGTCCGCCATGTCGACGAGAAACACGCCGGCGCGGACGACGTCGGCGAGCGTGGCCCCCGCGCCGCGCAGCACGGCCTCGAGGTTGTCGAAGACGCGGTGCGTCTGCGCCGCGATGTCGCCTTCCACCAGCTTCATCGTGGAAGGGTCGAGAGGCGTCTGGCCGGCCGTGAACAGGAGGCCGCCGACGACGATGCCCTGGGCATACGGGCCGATGGCCTTGGGGGCGTCGGGTACGGAGACGGGGTTCATGTTCATGGTGGTCCTGTTTTATCGCGTGGGGTCCCATACCGCCACGTGCGGCAGATTGCGGAACTTCTCGTCGAGGTCGAGGCCGTAGCCCACGACGAACTCCGGGCCGATCTCGAACCCGAGGAAGTCCGTGCGGATGTCACGATTTTCGGGCAGCTTCTTCTTGAGGAGGGCGGCGACACAGAGCGAGCGCGGCTTGCGCGATCCGAGGAGATCGAGGATTTTCCGGAGCGTGAGCCCCGAATCGATCACGTCCTCGAAAAGAAGGACGTCCCTGCCCAGCACGTCCATCGAGAGGTCGTGGACGATGTTGATGTTCCCCGAGGAGCTCGTCCCGGCGTAGGAGCGCACCTGGAGAAAGTCGACCGAGACCGGAACCTTGAGGCGCTTCAGGAGGTCGGTCAGGAAGAAGACCGAGCCCTTCAGGATTCCGACGGCGAGGAGGTCCTTGCCGGCGTAGGCGGTGTCGATCTCCCTCGCGAGGACGTCGAGCCGCTTCGCGATGGTCTCTTCGGAAAGCAGGATGCGGTCGATCACGGGAGTCAGATTATCATTCAGGAAACGTGACGAGCACGAAGCCGGAGTCCGACGCGATCTCGCGGGCGTACGCCCGCCTGTCCACGAAGTTCAAGACCTTGTGGACGTTCCATCAGTTCCTCCAGGGCGTGCACCGGACGAGCCTGAGCGGCGCCACGGGACCGGTCGTCTACTTCGCGCCGCTCTACGAGCAGATGAAGCGCATCAAGGCGACGAACGGCGTCGAACCGGACGCCGACGCGCGGGCGGCGATGGCGCGCCTCGACGTCCAGCTCGACGCGCTGCACGCGACCCTGACCGAGGACGATCGCAAGATCTCGCCCAGCACGATGCGCCAGTTCTTCGAGCGCGTGAAGGCGGGCGACGAAGAGCTTCTCCTCTCGATCCTGAAGTTCTACTACTACGCGAACACGCTCTCGCCCGACGAGATGGACAAGGTGGACTTCCTCCTCACGCGCCTCGGCACGACGCCCGGCAAGGGAGGCGAAGCGGAGCTGAAGTCTCCTGCGGACCTGCAGGTGCTGAGCGACGCGCTCCTGTCGCTCACGGAGCGGCCCCGAGCCGACGCGGCGGAAGTGCATTCGGTCGTCTCCCTCCTCGGCATCCTGCGGCGCGACCTGGAGGCCTGTGAACGGTTCGAGGATCTCTCGAACCGCAAGACGCTCGAGAACATCCGGACGCTCAAGCACCGGATGGGGAAGGCGTTCTACGAACCCGAGGTCATGCGCGCGATCCTGTCCTCGAACATCGCCGTCAAGAAGAAGTTCCAGCTCCTCTACAAGGTGGAGGAGAAGCGCATCCTCACGGCCTCCAGGGAGGTCCTCGAAAAGGAAAAGGTCCTCGAGAAGGACGCGCGCTTCATGAGCCCCGAATTCCGGGAGGACCTCGAGCGTTTCCGAAAGGACAAGGACGACTTCGAGAAGGCGAGCCGCCGGCGCGGCGTGCGCCCGCGGGACGTCAAACGCCTCAAGGATTCGCTCCACCGGCTCCTCGCGCGGCTCGACCCCGCCGCCGCGGACGAATTCGACGTGGGCTCGGACTCCACGGCCGGCTTCAGCAGGCGGAAGAAGCAAGCCGTCGCGAAGGGCGCGACGCCTCTCCCGATCCGCCGGGATGCGGACTCGACCGTGGCCTGGCGCGCCGAGACGGACCGGCTCACGTCGGAAGCGGCTCGCCGTGTCTTCGCGAGCGTCGACCTCGTCCGCTCGCCCGGGGGCTTGCCCGAGTACGGCACCCGGCTCGAGGGGTGGGAAGTCCGGTCGGCCCTGCGGATCCTGGCAAGAGGAGGGGACGCAGAGCCCCCGGCCGCGCGAGACCGCCTCTTCTTCAATGCCGCCGTCCTGCGCCAGATCATGGACGAGGAGGCCCAGAAGCTGCGCGATCTCGTGAACGAAGTCGGAGAGTCGTCCGCGTCCGAGAACACGCTCGCGCTCACCCGCAAGTGCCTCGCGCGCGCCCGGGAGATCGACGGCCAGTTCCGGGAGGCCCTCGTCGCCGCGGAATCGGAGGGGATCGAGTCCTGGAACCATCTGACCCGCTCGCGCTTCCGCCACCTCCGGACCTTCGCGGGCCTGTGGCTTCTCTTCGACGCCCTCGGCGGGAAGTAGCGGCCGCGACAGCGCGCGGGCGCGGGTCGATGGTTTAATCGGCCCGATGGCCGAAGCTCCGAAGGTCTCCGCCCCCCTGGAACCCCGAAAAACCCCCGACGTTCCCGAGCAGATCGCGAACCGTCGCGGCGCGCGCGCCCGCATCGCCGCCCTCGGGCGGCCGATCTACCCGAACCGCTGGGCCGAGACGCACCTCGTCTCCCAGGTGATCGCGAAATGGTCGCCGCTGGACGCCGCGGCTCTCGAGGCCCTGCCCGCGGCTGAAAGGCTCGTGCGCGTGCCGGGGCGCATCCTCGCGATCCGGAAGATGGGGAAGGCGGTTTTTCTCGACCTCTCCGACGGCGCCGAGCGGGTCCAGGCCTACGTGAAGAAGGACGCGCTTCGCTCCGGCGACTGGGAGCTCCTCGAGCAGCTGGATCTCGGCGATCACGTGGGCGTGGCGGGGTCGATGTTTCGGACGCGAACGGGGGAGCTTTCCGTCAAGGCGGCCTCGCTCGATTTTCTGTCGAAGTCCCTGCGGCCGCTTCCCGACAAGTGGCATGGCCTCACGGACGTCGAGCGGAAGTACCGGCAGCGCTACGTCGATCTGATCGTCTCTCCCGAAACGCGCCACACCTTCGAGATCCGGGCGAAAATCGTCGCGTTCATCCGCAACTTCTTCGACCGGCGCGGCTTCGTCGAGGTGGAGACGCCGATGATGCAGACGCTCGCGGGGGGAGCGGCCGCCCGGCCGTTCCGGACGCATCACAACGCGCTGGACCTCGACCTCTACCTGCGCATCGCGCCGGAGCTGTACCTCAAGCGCCTCGTCGTGGGCGGGTTCCCGAAGGTCTACGAGATCAACCGCAATTTCCGGAACGAGGGAATCTCGACGCAGCACAACCCCGAGTTCACGATGCTCGAGTTCTACACGGCGTATGCCGACGCGCGCGACCAGATGGCGCTCACGGAGGAGCTCTTCGCGAAAGCCGCGCAGGAGATCCTCGGGACGACCGAGCTTGCCTGGGGCGGCGAGACGATCTCGCTGAAGGCCCCGTTCAAGCGGATCTCCATGGTCGACGCGATCCTGGAAAATATTGATGCGGCTGAAGAGGAAAGAAAGAAGGAGAAGATTTCTGCGAATGGTCCCGAGCAGGATGGCGCGGCCTGGCGCGCGACTGACGGCCGCCGACCTCCGCGATCTTCACCTTCTGAGAAGAACCGCCGAGCACTTTGGCGTGGAAAATGTCGAGAGGTTCGGCGAATCGAAAGGAAAACTCTTAGCAGAAATCTTCGGTGCCGTGGCGGAGAAGCATCTCGTGCAGCCCACCTACGTGATCGACTATCCCGCCGAGATCTCGCCGCTTTCCAAGACGAAGCCGGACGACCCCGACACCGCCGACCGCTTCGAGCTGTTCATCGGGCGCATGGAGGTCGCGAACGGTTTCTGCGAGCTGAACGACCCCGACGAGCAGGCCGAGAAGTTCCGCGCGCAGGTGGCCGAACGGGGCAAGGGCGACGACGAGGCGATGCTCTACGACGAGGACTACGTCGAGGCGCTCGCCTACGGCATGCCGCCCACGGCCGGCGAAGGCGTCGGCATCGACCGGCTCGCGATGCTCTTCACGAACTCGCACTCGATCCGCGACGTGATCCTGTTTCCGTTGATGCGGCCGAAGAAGGATAAACGGTCGCTTAGAGAGGCTCGCGCCGCGCGGAGCGCGTTGCCCGCGTCACGTTCTAAGAGAATCTTCTTCTCTTGATTTCTTTCTTCCTCGCTCGAAGATACCTTCTCGCGTCGCGGCGTGACGCGCAGGTGGGGATTGTCGCGCTCGCGGCGTTCCTCGGGCTGGCGCTCGGGGTGGCGGCGCTCGTCGTGTCGCTCGCGCTCCTCGCGGGCTTCCAGGCGCACGTGAAGAGCCGGCTCCTCGCCGAGACGCCGCACCTTCTCGTGACGCCCTCCGGGCGAGGCGCCTTCCACGACGTGGACCGCCTGGGCGGCAGACTCGCCGCCGTCCCCGGTGTCGTGTCCGTCTCTCCCGTCGCGCGAGGCCGTGTCTGGATCTCGATGGGGCGCGACGCCGCCCCGGCCGAGATCGTGGGCCGCGAGAAGACGAAGGGCCTCGTCCTCGACGTCGCGCAGGCCCGGCCGCTCGGCATCGTGCCGGGCGAGACCGTGACACTCGTCTCGTCGCGCTCGCGGCTGTCGCCGCTCGGGCCCGTCCCGATCGTGTCGACGATGCAGGTCTCGGGCCTCGCGCCCGCGTCGGCGGGGCGGCGCGCGGCCGAGGCGAGCCTGCCGCTCGACGAGGCGCGGCGCCTGTTCGCGCTCGGCCCCGACGGGGCGACCGGTTACGAGGTGCTTCTGAAAGAACCGATGCGGGCAAGGACGCCGCCGGAGCCGTCGCGGCCGCGCTCGGCCCCACCGTCTCCGTGACGACGTGGGAGGAGCAGAACCGCGCGCTCGTTCTCGCTCTCAGGCTCGAGCGCTTCGTCCTCTTCGCGGCCGTCTTTCTGATCGTGATCGTCGCGGGCCTGAACCTCGCGGCGACGTCGGCCGTCCTCGCGGCGACACGCGCGGGAGACGCCGCGGTGCTGTCGGTTCTCGGGGCGTCGCCGAAGATCGTGGAGCAGGTGTTTCGCGCCGCAGGGGGCGGCGTGGGCGTCGCCGGAACGGTCGCTCGGCGTCGCGCTCGGGACGTCGGTCGCGCTCGTTCTCGAGAAGTTCGGCCTCGTGCCTCTGCCTGCCCAGCTCTACGGCATGAGCCACGCGCCGTTTCGCGTGGACCTTTTCGACGTCGCCGCGGTCGCGGCGCTGTCGATCCTCTGGGCGTTCGTCGTCGCGTCCGTGCCGGCCCGCACGGCCGCGCGGCGGCCCGCCGTGGAGGCCCTGCGTGGCGCCTGAGACGCGCCCCTGCTCGTCGCGGAGGGCCTGTCGAAAGGTTTCGGCTCGGGCGAAGCCCGGGTGGAAGTCTTTCGCGGCGTTTCCCTGCGCGTCCTCGCGGGCGATCTTCTCGCCGTCACGGGCCCTTCGGGCTGCGGAAAATCGACGCTGCTCCATCTCCTCGCCGGGCTCGACTCGCCCGACGCGGGCAAGGTGGCGCTCGACGGTGCGGACTGGGCCGCCCTCGCGCCCGCGCCGCGCGCGGCGGTGCGCGGCGCGAGCGTCGGTTTCGTGTTCCAGTTTCACCACCTGCTGCCGGAGCTGACGGCCGAGGAAAACGTGGCATTGCCGCTCTTCCTCGCCGGGGCGGGGGAACGGGAAGGCCGGAATGTCGCGCGCGAGGTGCTCGACCGCGTCGGGCTGCTCGGGAGGGCGGGCGCGTTTCCGCGGACGCTCTCGGGCGGCGAGCGCCAGCGCGTCGCGATCGCCCGCGCGGTCGTGAGGAGGCCGCGGCTCCTCCTCTGCGACGAGCCGACGGGCAGTCTCGACGCCGCTCACGCGCTGCGCGTCTTCGATCTCCTCGCCGAGGTCGCGAAGGAGCGCGCCGGGGCCGCGATCATCGTGACGCACGACCCGGAGTGGGCGCGTCGCTGTGCTACGATCAAATTACTGGGAGAAGAGGGTTTGAGCGATGTCGCGTAGGTCGCCTTAACGGTCGTTTCAAGGGGTCAAAAACGGTACTCTGATGTTCGAAAAGTACAACGAGAAGGCGCGCAGGGCGCTGTTCTTCGCCCGGTACGAGTCCTCGAAGCTGGGTTCGAAGGTCATCGAGTCCGAGCACATCCTGCTCGGGGTTCTCCGCGAGGGCGAGGAGATCATCAAGGAGATCTTCGCGCGCTTCAACGTGAAGCCCGACGACATCCGCCGCGAGATCGAGGGCGACCGCGTCTTCGTCGAGCGCGTGTCGTCCACGCAGGAGCTTCCGCTCTCGGAGGAGTCCAAGAAGATCCTCGCGTACGCCTCGCACGAGGCCGAGTCGATGATGCATCCCTACGTCGGCACGGAACATCTCCTGATCGGCATCCTCCGCGTCGATCCCTGCGTCGCGGGTCGCATCCTCATGGCGCACGGCTTCAACCTGTACGGCGTGCGCGAGGAGACGATCGCGCTGATCAAGGAGCGCGAGGCTTCGAAGCAGAAGAAGGAGCTCCCGTTCCTGGCCGAGTACGCGCGGGACCTGACCGCCCTCGCGCAGCAGAGCGCGTTCGACCCGCTCGTGGGGCGCGACGAGGAGGTCGAGCGGATCATCCAGATCCTTTCCCGGCGCACGAAGAACAACCCCATCCTTCTCGGCGAGCCGGGCGTCGGCAAGACGGCCATCGTCGAGGGCCTCGCGCAGCGCATCGTCGAAGGCGGGGTCCCGCTGTTCCTCGCGCAGCGGAAGATCCTCGCGCTCGACCTGTCGCTCATCGTCGCGGGCACGAAGTACCGCGGCCAGTTCGAGGAGCGCCTGAAGGGAATCCTCAAGGAGCTGAAGGAGAACCAGGACCTCATCGTCTTCATCGACGAGATCCACTCGCTCATCGGCGCGGGCTCGGCCGAGGGCTCGCTCGACGCCGCGAACATCCTCAAGCCGGCGCTTTCGCGCGGCGAGATCTCCTGCATCGGCGCGACGACGCTCAAGGAGTACCGCAAGTACATCGAGAAGGACCGCTCGCTCCTGCGCCGGTTCCAGGCCATCACGGTGGCCCCGCCGGACGAGGAGGAGACGCTCCGGATCCTCGAGGGCGTGCGCGAGCGTTACGAGACCTTCCATCGCGTGCGCTACACGGCGGACGCCATCAAGACGGCCGTCTACCAGGCGAACCGGTACATTCCGGACCGCTTCTTCCCCGACAAGGCCATCGACATCCTCGACGAGGCCGGCGCGAAGGTGAAGCTCCGGAAGACCGCCGACACCCAGAACCTGAGGCGGCTCGAGAACGAGATCAAGCAGATCGTCAAGGAGATGAAGAAGGCGATCTCGGAGAAGGACTTCGAGCGGGCGGTCTTCCTTCGCGAGCGCGAGATCGAGATCAAGGAAGAGATCGAGCGCACGAAGACGTCCACGGTCGACGACGGGGCGCCGGTCGAGGTCACGAGCGCGGACGTCGAGGAGATCATCTCGAGCTGGACCGGCATTCCCGTGACGGCGCTCCAGATGGAGGAAGCCGAGAAGCTTCTCCACATGGAGGAGACCCTCAAGAAGCGGGTCATCGGCCAGGACCGTTCGCTCGAGGCGATCAGCCGCGCGATCCGCCGCTCGCGCCTCGGCGTGAAGAATCCGAACCGCCCGATGGGCTCCTTCATCTTCCTCGGGCCCTCCGGCGTCGGCAAGACCGAGGCCGCGCGCCAGCTCGCGGAGTTCCTCTTCCACCACCAGAAGGCGCTCGTGCGGTTCGACATGTCCGAGTACATGGAGAAGCACGCGGTCTCGAAGCTCATCGGCTCGCCCCCCGGGTACGTCGGGCACGAGGAGGGCGGCCAGCTCACGGAACGCATCCGGCGCCAGCCCTACTCGGTGATCCTGCTCGACGAGATCGAGAAGGCCCACCCGGACATCGCGAACCTCCTCCTGCAGATCCTCGAGGACGGCCAGCTCACGGACGCCTACGGAAACGTCGTCGACTTCAAGAACACGCTCATCATCATGACCTCCAACGTGGGGACGAAGTACCTCGTCACCGGCAGCCGCATGGGTTTCGGCGACTCGAAGAACACCCCCGAGAAGCGTGAGGTCGAGGAGATGGTGCTCAAGGAGCTCAGGCGCGAGTTCTCGCCGGAGTTCATCAACCGGATCGACGAGGTCATCGTCTTCAACTCGCTGGGTCTCCCGGAGCTCCGGTCGATCGGGCGCCTCCTCCTCGACGACGTCGGCGCGACGCTGAAACACCGCGGCATCAAGCTCGTGGTCGACGAGCCGGCCGTGGACTGGCTCCTCAAAGCCTCGGGTCACGACATGCACTCGGGAGCGCGCCCGCTGCGCCGGACGATCCAGCGGCACGTCGAGGACGCGGTATCGGAATTGCTGATCGGCTCGCGAGAGCCTATCGAGTGTGTCGAAGTGACCGTATCAGGAGACGAACTGAAGGTTCAGGTTCGGTCTCCCGAGCCAATCGGTACGGGCCGGTAACCCGGGTGTCTTCGAAACGTCCGTCCGGCCATCCAGCCGGGCTCGTCTCCGGCCGAACCGTGCGCGCCATTCCGGCCCGGGCCCTCGCGGGCGCCCTGCTGGCCTTTTTCGCGTGCCGAACGGCGCTCGCCCAATCGCCACCGCCCACCCCGACGCCGGCCCCGACTCGGCCGGCCGACTCCGTTTTCGGGGGCGGCACCCGGCCGGAATCGCCGCTTTCGGGAACCCTGCCGAAACCGGACATGTCGCTGGCCGCGCCCGCGGCCCCTGCACCGTCCGCGGCCGCCAAACCGAAGATCGCGCAGATCGTCGTGCGCGGCGGGAAGACGACCGCCGCCGAGACGGTCGGGTTCTACCTGGGCATCAAGGCGGGCGATCCCTATGACGAGGACCAGATCAAGCGGAACTTCAGCAAGCTCTGGGACTCGGGCCTTTTCGAGGACGTGACGCTCGAAAAGGAGTCGACTCCCGCCGGTATCGTGCTCGTCGCGATCGTCGTCGAGCGGCCGACCGTCTCGGACCTCGAATTCCGGGGCAACAAGAAGCTGACGACGTCCCAGCTCAAGGACAAGCTCAAGGAGGGGAAGGCGGAGATCCGCGTGGGGGCGCCGGTCTCGCTGCGGGACGTCGCGAAGGCGAAGTCGGTCCTCCTCGAGGCCTACAAGGCAGAGGGATTCCGGTCCGTGGCGATCGACGCGACGACCGAGAACGTGTCCGAGCTGCAACGCCGCATCGTCTTCCTCGTGGACGAGGGCGACAAGATGAAGATCGAGAAGATCAGGTTCACGGGCAACACGGTCTTCGGCCAGACGAAGCTCCGGTATGCGATCTCGAAGACGAAGCAGGCGCACTGGTGGCGGTTCTTCGACAGCAAGTCCACGTTCAACCAGGCGGGCTACGAGGAGGACGTCGAGAGCCTCCGAAAGGTCTACCAGAACGCGGGCTACAAGGACGTCGTCATCAAGGATCCGATCCTCGACGTGTTCGTGACGAACCCGAAGGAAAAACGCCGCGAGAAGATCAACCGACGCGTCCGGATCACGATCCCGATCGTCGAGGGCGAGAAGTTCTATTTCGGCAAGGTCACGGTCGAGGGCTCCACGGTGTTCCGGCCGGATCAGCTCGAACGCTTTTTCGCCTACAAGGCGCGGAAGCCGATGAGCAGGGCCGTCATCGCCGACGGCATGAAGGCGATCGACGCCGTCTACCGCAGCCGCGGCTACATCTACGTGTTCATGAACCCCGAGAACACCGAGAAGCCGAATCACGTCGTGGACGTCGCCGTGAAGGTCACGGAAGGCGACCAGTACCGGCTCGGCCGCATCGAGTTCACGGGCAACAAGACGACGCGCGACAAGGTGCTGAGACGCGAGCTCCAGGTGTTCGAAGGCGACATCATGGACATGGAAACCTTCAAGAAGAGCCTCTTCAAGGTGACGCAGCTCGGGTACTTCAAGATCGAGGAGGACCCCGATTTTCGCGTCAACCCGGAGAAGAAGACGGTCGACGTCTCGATCAAGGGGACGGACACGAACCGCAACGAGGTCCAGTTCGGCGCGGGTTACTCGCAGCTCGACGGCCTGTTCGGGCAGTTCCAGTTCAACACCCGGAATTTCCTCGGCCGCGGCGACACCCTCGGGTTCCAGTTCCAGCGCGGCAACCGGTCGAACTTCTTCGACATCTCGTTCGGCGAGCCGTGGTTCCTCGACCAGCGGATGTCGATCGGCGGCTCGATCTTCAATCGGACGCTGGACTACAGCGACGTCGCCGGCGGCCTCGACCAGAAAAGCAAGGGCGCGAACTTCTCGCTGGGTTACGGGCTGGGATTATTCGACGTCGTCTCGATCTTCTACGGCTACACGGACACGGAGAGCACGTACCAGGTCTACCCGCCGCCCGCCCCGCCCGGCGGCGGCGCCGTCCCGATCGCGTTCGCGACGTTCTCCGGCAAGACGTCGGCGGTGACGCCCGGCTACCGGTACGACAGCCGGAACGATCCCTTCGACCCGAGCCGGGGCACGAAGATCGGCGCCTCCCTGTCCGTGGCAGGCGGCCCGTTCGGCGGCAACTTCTCGTACTACAAGCTGAGCGCGAACGCGACGCGCTACATCCCGTTCGGAAAGAAAGGCAACTTCGCGCTGAACATCGACCTCGGGCTTCTCAAGGCCTACAAAGGCGAGCAGGACCCGAACGAGGTCACCTCCGACAGCCGGCTTCCCCCCTTCGAGCGATACCGCATCGGGGGAGACCGCTCCGTGCGCGGCTTCAAGTACGGTTCCATCTACCCGGTGGACTCTCAGGGCCGGGCCTTCTTCACGAGCTCCGGCGCGCTTCTCGGAGGGAACCGGTTCGGGGTCCTCAATTTCGAATATGTGTACGCGCTCGCAGGCCCGTTGAAGGTCGCGGTCTTCTTCGACGCGGGGAACACCTGGCTCGAGGGCCAGTCGCTGAACCTCGGCTCGATGCGAACCTCCACCGGCCTCGAAATGCGCGTATTCCTGCCCATTTTCCAGGCGCCCCTGCGGTTCATTTACGGGATCAACCTCAAGCCGAAAGACCTGAAGGACGCGGCAGGCACGGTCATCCAGACGGAATCCAAGACCGACTTCCAGTTCTCCATCGGGACTACCTTCTAGCCTTTTCCAGTATGATCCGCGCTTCCGTGGAGACGGCGTCCTCGCGGAGACCAAAATCAACGAAGGAGTTCCATCCATGAATCGCACCGTCACTCTCGCCGCCGGCGCTCTCGCCCTCGGCGTTCTCGCCGGCGGCGCCTCCGCGCAGACACCGGTCGTCGCGGGCGGAAAGATCGGCATCATCGAGGTCCAGAAGATCGTCCAGGAGTCGGCCATCGGCAAGGAGAGCCTCGCCCGCGTCCAGAAGGTCCAGCAGGCGAAGCAGGACGAGCTCGGCAAGCGCCAGAAAGAGCTGCGGGACATGGAGCAGAAGATCCAGGACCAGGGGAAGGCCCTGTCCGAGGACGCGATGGAGAAGCTCCAGAAGGACTATCAGGCCAAGGCGCTCGACCTGAAACGCTTCCAGGACGATGCCCAGCGCGAGCTGGAAGAGTCCCAGCGCAAGGAGCTCGGAGACCTCGAGAAACGGATCATGCCCGTGATCAACGAGGTCGCGCGCGAGCAGGGTTACGCCCTCGTATTCAACAAGTTCAACTCGGGGCTGCTCTTCGCCGACGACAAGTCCGTCGACCTGACGGAAGCCGTCATCACGAAGTTCAACTCGATGATCGCGGCTCCGGCTTCGCCGGCCGCGGCGAAGCCCGGCACGGCCGCCGCCAAGCCCGCGCCCGCTGCCGCCAAGCCCGCAGCGCCCGCCGCTCCCAAGAAGTAACCCGGGCGTGGCGTCGTTCTCCGTCGCCGAGGTGGCCGCCGCCTGCGGTGGGCGCGTCGTCGGCGACCGAGACCGGCGGCTCGTCGGCGTTCGGGCCCTGGAGGGCGCGAGCGCCGACGCCCTCTCGTTCGTGAACGAGGAGCGGGCGCTCCCGCGTGCCACCGCTTCCGCGGCCGGTGCTCTCCTTGCGCGTTCGGCGGCCGCCCTTCCGGGCCGAACCGTGATCGAGGTCCCCGAGCCGTCGACCGCGCTCATCAAGGCCCTTCGCCTCTTCCATCCCGCGCGACCCCCGCGGCCCGGCATCCATCCCACGGCCATCGTCGACGCGGGCGCCTTCGTCGATCCGTCGTCCGAAATCGGGCCCTACGCCGTCGTGGGCGATCTCTCGAAGATCGAGGCGGGCGCGATCGTCGGCGCGCACGCCGTGATCGGCGCCAGGTGCCGGGTGGGCGCGGGTTCGTGGCTGCACCCCCATGTCGTCCTTTACGACGACGTTGCCCTGGGCGAGAGGGTCGAAGTCCATAGCGGCGCCGTCCTCGGGGCGGACGGATTCGGCTACGCGACGACGGACAAAGGCCTCGTCAAGATTCCGCAGGTCGGGTGCGTCGCGATCAGCGACGACGTGGAGATCGGCGCGAACTCGTGCGTCGACCGCGCGGCCCTCGAGACGACGTCCGTCGGGGCCGGCACGAAGATCGACAACCTCGTCCAGGTCGGCCACAACGTGACGATCGGCCGCCACGACGTGATTTGCGCGCAGACAGGGATCGCGGGCTCGGCCGTCCTCGGCGACGGCGTCGTCCTCGGCGGCCAGGTGGGCGTCGCGGGCCACCTCACGGTCGGTGACGGCGCGAAGGTTCAGGCCCAGAGCGGCATCGGAGCCGACGTGCCGCCCGGGCAGGCGCTGCACGGAACGCCCGCCTTCGGCTATCGCGCCTACCAGAAGTCCTGGATCGAGCTCCGGCGGCTGCCGGAGACCGCCCGCCTCGTGCGCCGCCTCGCGGAGAAGGCCGGGCTTCTCAAGGGAGGGGACTCATGAGCGAACCCGGACCGAAGGCCGGCATTCTCGAGATCCTGCGGCTCCTGCCGCACCGCTATCCGTTCCTCCTCGTCGACCGGATCCTCGAGATGACCCCGGGGCCGGTCGTCGTGGGCTCGAAGGTCAAAGGCATCAAGAACGTCTCCGTCAACGAACCGTTCTTCCAGGGACATTTCCCGGGGAACCCGGTGATGCCCGGCGTCCTCGTCCTCGAGAGCATGGCCCAGGTGGGGGGCTGCCTCTTCTTCGCGAGCGAGGCCGACCCGGAGAAGAAGCTGATGTACCTGTCGGGCGTCGACAAGGCGCGCTTTCGGCGTCCCGTGTTTCCGGGAGACCAGCTCGTCGTGGTCGCCGAGATCCTCCATGTGCGCTCGAACCTCGTGCGGATGAAGGCGGAGGCGCGGGTGGACGGCGCCCTGTGCGCGGAAGCGGAGTTCATGTGCAGCCTCGCCGATCGCCCCTCGGCGGTGCGTTGATGGCGATTCACCCGACGGCCATCGTCGATCCGGCGGCCTCCGTTCATCCGACCGCGGAGATCGGACCCTACGCGATCGTCGGGGCCAGGGTGACGATCGGCGCGCGGACCGTGGTCGGCGCCCACGCCGTCCTGGAAGGTCCGACGACGCTCGGTGAAGACAACCGGGTCTCGGCGCAGGCGGCGCTCGGAGGGCCTCCGCAGGACCTCAAGTACAAGGGGGAGCCAACCACGCTCGTCATCGGGCACCGAAACGCGTTCCGCGAGTTCTGCACGGTGCACCGCGGAACGGTCACGGGGCACGGTACGACGATCATCGGCGACGACAACCTCTTCATGGCCTATTCGCACGTCGCGCACGACTGCGTCGTCGGGAACCGAACGGTCTTCGCGAACGGCGCCTCGCTCGCAGGCCACTGCGTCGTCGGCGACGACGTCGTGCTCGGGGCCTTCGCCGCCGTCCGGCAGTTCCTGAGGGTCGGCCAGCACGCTTTCGTCGGGGCGTTCGCCGGCATGAACCACGACGTGCTCCCGTTCCTCTGGAGCTCGTCGGACCGCGACGTCAGGGCCTGGAAGGTGAACAGCGTCGGGCTCGAGCGCAAGGGCTTCTCGAAGGAGCGCGTGGCGGCCCTGCAGAAGGCCTACCGCATCCTCCACCGCAACCGGCACGACCGGGCCGCGATGATGGCCGCGCTCGAGCCGATCGCGGCTGTGTCAGCCGATGTGAAGACGTTGCGCGACTTCATCGCGTCGGCCGAGCAGGGCATCCACGGGGCGTGAGAAGGAAGAAGAAGATTTTGAGGAAGAGGGGACCGGGGGTTTCTTAGAAAGAGTGAAGAGTCGGATGCTCCCCGGATGTCCGGAGTCAAGGGCGCGCTTCGCGCGCCGCGCAGCGGTCGCGGACCCTTGACACCGGACATCCGGGAAGAGATTTCCTGCTATCGGCGGCCGCCACAGCGGCCGCCGCATATTAGAAGAACTAGATCGACATCTTTCTCTCGATGACCTTGCAGAGCCGTTTGATGCCTTCCTCGATGACGTCCGGCGCCGCGTAGGAGAAGTTCAGGCGCATCGTCCGCTCGCCGCCGCCGCAGGGGTAGAACGCGGCGCCGGGGACGAACGCGACCCTCTCGGCGATCGCTTCGTCCAGGAGCTTCAGCGTGTCGAATCCCGGCGGCAGCGTCGCCCAGAGGAAGAGCCCGCCGCCCGGCCGTGTCCAGCGCACGCCGGGAGGGGCGTGGCGGTCGAGCGCGCGAAGCATCGCGTTGCGGCGCTCGCCGTAGACGGTGCGAATCCGGCGCACGTGCCGGTCGAGGAACCCGCCCCTCGCGACCTCGTGCGCGACGTACTGGCAGAACGTCGAGGTGTGGAGGTCGGCGCCCTGCTTGATCTGGACGAGCTTCGAGATGACGACCTCGGGGGCGACGACCCACGCGATCCGGAGGCCCGGCGCGAGCGTCTTCGAGAGCGTCGAGAGGTAGAGGACGTTCCCGGTGAAGGCACGCTCGCCGTTCGCGCAGCCGTGCGTTTCGGCATCGAGCCTCACGAGGGACGGGAGATGGTCGCCCTCGAAGCGCAGCTGCCCGTACGGGTCGTCCTCGATGATCGGGATCCCGTGATGCGTCGCGCGCTCGACGAGGCGGCGGCGGCGCTCCAGGCTCAGCGTGACGCCCGCGGGATTCTGGAAGTTCGGGAGCGCGTAGACGAACTTCGGCCCGCCCCGAAGCTGCTCCTCGAGCGCGTCGACGTTCATCCCGTCGTCGTCGATCGGCACCGGGAGGTATTCGGCCTGGTAGGCGTTGAAGGCCTGCAGCGCGCCCATGTACGTCGGGGCCTCGGTCAGCACGCGGTCGCCGGGGTTGATGAGGAGCTTTCCGATCAGGTCCAGCGCCTGCTGCGAGCCGGAGGTCACGAGCACGTTCTCGGGCCTGACCTCGACGCCGTAGCGGCTCATGTGGCGGACGAGGAGCTCGCGGAGTGGCCTGTAGCCCTCGGTCGTCGTGTACTGGAGCGCGGTCGTCGCGTGGTCCCTCAGGACGCGCTCGGTGGCGGCGCGTATCTCTTCCACGGGGAAAACGTCGGGCGCGGGCAGGCCGCCGGCGAAGGAGATGATGTCGGGTTGTTCCGTGAGCTTGAGGAGCTCGCGGATCATCGAGGCCGTGATGCGCTGCGTTCTCTGGGCAAAGCGCTGGAGCCACAGGGTTTCGGGCGCGGAAGCGGACGGGCGCGAGACGGTCCCGTCCGCGATCAAACTGCCGAGGAGATCCTCCCCGGCCGTGGCGATAGGCATGGGCACACCCCTGAAACAAGGGTCGCCCCGGGGCCGTCCGGCCGCCATGATGCGGGCTGATCAGGGCGTTTTCGGCGCCGGTTACTCCTCGACGACCTCCACCTTGCGGTGTTTCGCGCGCTCCGCGATGAGCTTTTCCTGGAGAGGGCGCGGGACCTCCTCGTAGTGGCCCATCTCCATGTGGAACGAGCCGCGCCCCTGCGTGATCGCCCGCAGGATCGACCCGTACGAGATCATCTCGGCGAGCGGCGCCTCGGCGCGGATGATGGAGTCGTCGCCCTCCTGGTCCATGCCGGCGGGACGTCCGCGGCGCGACGTGAGGTCGCCCATCAGGTCGCCCATGTACTCCTGGGGGGCCCGGATCGCGATCTTCATGATCGGCTCGAGGATGGTCGGCTTCGCCCTCTCCATCGCGTCCTTGTACGCGAGCGAGCCGGCGATCTTGAAGGCCATTTCCGAGGAGTCGACGTCGTGGTACTGCCCGTCGTAGAGCTCGACGCGGAAGTCGACCATCGGGAAACCGGCGAGGAAGCCGCGCTTCCGCACGTCCTGGATGCCCTTCTCCACGGCGGGCACGTAGTTGCGCGGAATCGAGCCGCCGTACAGGTCGTCGACGAACTGGAAATCCTCGCCGCGCGCGAGGGGTTTGATGCGGATCTTGCAGTCCGCGAACTGGCCGTGGCCGCCCGTCTGTTTCTTGTGGCGGCCGTGACCTTCGGCCGGACGCGTGATCGTCTCCCGGTAGGGGACCTTCGGCGGGTGAAGGATGACCTCGACTCCGCTCTTTCTCCGCATGCGCGCGACGGCGATCTCGACGTGGAGCTGTCCGGCGCCCGCGAGGAGAAAGTCGTGCGTGTCCATGTCGCGCGAGAAGTGGAGGGACGGGTCTTCCTCGATGAGCTTGTGGAGCGCGACGGAGATCTTGTCCTCGTCGCCCTTGGACTTCGGCTCGATCGCGAAGGCGATCGCGGGCTCCGGGATGGAGGGCGGCGCGAAGACGAAGGGCTTCTCTTTCATGCAGAGGGAGTCCCCGGTGAGCGTCTCCTTGAGCTTCGCGACGCCTCCGATGTCGCCCGCGGGAATCTCGGGCACGTTCTGCATCGCCTTGCCGAGGGGCGAGAAGACCTGTCCGAAGCGCTCGGACGTCTCCCGCGTCGGGTTCATGTACGTTCCGTCGCTCTTGAACGTGCCCGAGACGACGCGGAAGAGCGTCAGGCGCCCCGCGTACGGGTCGGAGATCGTCTTGAAGATGAACGCCGCCGGCGGGCCGGACGGGTCGGCGGAGAGGGCCTCGCTCGCCCCGGCCTTGTTGACGGCGACCGTCTGGAACGAATCCGAGGTCGGGAGCAGGTCGACGATCTCGTCGAGGAGCTTCTCGACTCCCGTCTCGTGGTCTCCGCTCGCCGTGAACAGGACGGGCGTGATCTTTCGATCGCGGATCGCCTTCGTGAGGGCGGGTTTCATCTGCTCCTCGGAGAGGTTGCCCTGCGCGAAGAACGTCTCCATGAGCTTGTCGTCGCCTTCGGCCACCATCTCGACGAGCGCTTCGTGCAGGGTCGCCGCGTCCTTCTCGAACTCCGCGGGAATCGCGTCGGCGGCGGTCTTCCCTGCGCCGTCCGTCAGATAACCCTGCATCGCGACGAGGTCGATGACCCCCCGGAACGATTTCTCCCGCCCGATGGGCGCCTCGAGGCAGACGCAGGTCCGGCCGAACTTCCGGGCGAGCTGCTCCATCACGCGGCCGCCGTCCGCGTTCTCGCGATCCATCCGGTTGACGACCACGAGGCGCGGCAGGCCGAGCTCGTCGCACAGCTTCCATGCCTTCTCGGTCTGGACCTGGACTCCGGCGACGGCGTCCACGACGAGGAGCGCGGCGTCGGCCGCCTTCAAGCCGCAGATCATTTCCGAAACGAAGATGCCGTAGCCGGGCGTGTCGATGAGATTGACCTTCTTCTTCTTCCACTCCAGCGACGCGACTGCGAGCGAGATCGAGATCTTCCGTTCGATCTCCTCCGGGTCGAAATCGGTCGGCGTGTTGCCTTCCTCCACGCGTCCGAAGCGCGGCGTCGCGCCGGCCTCGTGCAGGAGGGCGGAAACGAGCGTCGTCTTGCCGACGCCGTTGTGCCCGACGACGGCGACGTTGTGGATAGCGGAAGCGGGATAGACCTTCATTCGGCGACCCTCCGGATTTACGTTTCGGGGTCGGAATTATAGGCGGTCGCCCTCCCGGCCGGGCAGGTTCATTTTCTCCGCCGGGAATCTGCTCAGGAATAGGGCATGGCACGCGTGCGCCCCGCGCGGGCCGCAGGAGCCGCGGCTGCTAGAATTTCGCCCTCCGGGGTCGTCCTGGGTCACCTGCGCGAGAGCGCAGGCGAGGAGGTCGTCTGCCACCCGAACCGGGTCCGCCCAGTCTGCCCAGGAAGTTCGCGCGCTACGAGGTAGAGCGTGAGCTCGGCAAGGGCGCGATGGGCGTCGTGTTCCTCGGACGCGATCCGGTCATCGGCCGGCGCGTCGCGCTGAAGACGATCCGGGCCACCGGAGAGGACGATTCGGAGACCCGTGAATTCACGGAGCGCTTCCTCCGGGAGGCGCAGGCGGCGGGAACGCTCTCCCATCCGAATATCGTGACGATCCACGACGTCGGCGAGGAAGTCGAGACCGGAACGTCCTTCATCGCGATGGAGTACGTCGAGGGGAAGAACCTCAAGCAGCTCCTGAAGGACAAGGTCTCGCTCTCGTACGACCGGATCGCCGAGATCGTGACGAACGTCGGGGACGCCCTCGACTACGCCCACCGCCGCGGCATCGTGCATCGGGACGTGAAGCCGGCGAACATCATCCTCACGAATGACGGCACCGTGAAGATCACGGACTTCGGGATCGCGAAGATCAACAGCTCGAGCCTGACGGCCACCGGGCAGTTCCTCGGGACGCCGAACTACATGTCGCCCGAGCAGGTGACCGGCGAGGCCGTGGACGGCCGCAGCGATCTCTTCTCGCTCGGCGTCGTCCTGTACGAGCTCCTCACGAAGAAGAAGCCGTTCGCCGGCGACAACCTCACCTCGATCTCGTACAAGATCGTCCACGAGGACTATCCGTCTCCGCAGACGTACGACGCCGCGGTCCCCGCCGAGTTCAACCCGATCCTGGCGCGCGCGCTCGCGAAGGATCCCGCTGCCCGGTTCCAGAGCGGGAAAGACTTCGTTCAGGCGCTCTCCGAGTTCCGGGCGCGGAACGCCGAGATGGAAATGCTGAAGGACCTGGGCGAAATGGTCGCGCAGGCCGAGCGACTCGGGCCGGTCTCGGCCGTGGAGTCCCAGGAGAGCCGACCGTCCCCGGGGTCGAACGGGCCGGCTCCTTCTGTGCCGTTCGCGCGCCCGGCACCGCCGGGCCTTCTCGGCGGCGGGACTACGTCGCTCGAGGATCTCGCCCGGCGCGGGAGAAGCGATCTGGATCCGTCGCTCGCGGCGATGCCGGGCCCGGCCCGCGTGACCTCCGGAACGGGTCCGGAATGGAGCCTGGACACGGACGCCCTGAAGCCGAGCTCGGTGAAGGGGCGCGAGGAAGACGACGCGCACGAGCCCCCGCCCTCATCGCCGGGCACTCTCGTCTCGGAGGTCCAGCGCGGCGTGAAACCAGCGACTGAGCGTGAGAGCGGACGCATCCGGTCGCCCGAGCGTCCGGCGGATCCGCCGATGGCCGCCGCCGTCCTGAAACAGAGTGCGGTCTTGAAAGAGAGCGCGGTCGACCCGCTCTCCCAGCTCACGGAGCGAATTCAGACGATCCCGCCGCCCCGGACGCCCGGTTCCGTCGTTCCGCTGCCGCCTGCGGGCGGGACGCCGCCGCCGTTTTCGCCGATGCGGCCCTTGACGCGACCGGTCGCGCCGGTCCCGGCCGCCGGCGAACCCTCGTCCACGATTCCGCGGACGGCTCCCCCCGTTACGCCACCGGAGTCACCGGGCGGAGCCCCCCGCGTCGCCAAGGCGGGTCGGGACATCACGGGACCGATTCCACCCGTCCGCCCCGCCGCCGGTGCGCCCTCCGGGCCGCCCGCGCGGCCGCTCCCGGGACGGCCCGCCGCTTCTGCCACGCGCGCCCCCGGCCGCGATGTCACGGGACCGATTTCGCCGCTCCCGCCTCGGCCTCCGGCGACCGCGGTGGGCGCGGCCCCTTCCGGGCCGGGCGCGACGACCGCTCCCGAAAAGCTGCCGGACGTCCTCAAGCGCGAGGTCAACCACCGTTTCGCCTTCCTGACCGTGGGCGCCGCCGTTCTCATCGCCGCCGTGATCGTCGGCCTCCTCGTCCAGCGCAGCTGCGCCATCGCCGGCAAGGCCGCGGATGACACCGTCGAACGGGACACGATGGCCCGAAAGAAGCTTCTCGAGGACGGCACGCGCGCGCTCAACGAAGGCCGCCCGGCCGAGGCGCGGGCCGCCTTCCTCGATCTCGTGCGGCAGGCGCCGGAGTCCGGGGCTGCCCGCGCGGCCCTCGAGAAGGCCGAGGCGGCGCTCGCGAAGAAGGACGACCAGGACCGCCGCCTCGCGGAAGCCGGCGCGCGCCTCGCGGTCGCGCGCGAGGCGCGCGAAGCGAACGACTTCGCGCGCGTCGTCGTGGAGGCGGACGCGATCCTCGCTCTCGCCCCCGACTCGGCGGAGGCAAGGGAGCTCAAGGCGGCGGCGCTCGCGGAGATCGCCAAGCATGGGCGCGCGGCTCAGAAGAAGGCCGCGGATCAGGCCCGCTCGTCGAGGGCGTCCTCCCGGTCCGGGGTCCTGCCGACTGCCGCACCGGAGCCGGCGGTCGCGGCGCCCCGGATCGAGACGCCGGCTCCCACCCCGCGCCCGACGCCTGCTCAGGTCCGCCTGCGCATCGCCGTGACGGTCCCGGCGCCGCAGGGCTACGTGATGCTGCGCCGCAACGACGTCGAGGTCTTCCGGCGCACCTTCGATTTCGGGCGGAAGTCGGGCGGCGGAAGCATCGACGGCGAGATCGAAGTGCCCTCGGGACCGGCCGAGTGGAAGGCCTGGGTCATCGCCACGGATCGCAGCGTCAACCAGTACAAAGTCGTTCCGCTCACGCTCGGCGGCGACGGCCGGACCCTCGCGCTCGAAGTGGACGCCTCGAAGAACCTGACCGTCTCCCTGCGCTAGTCTCTGCCGATGGGCACCCGCTTCGCGGTCGGACTCGCTCTCGCCGTGTCCGTTCCGGTCGTCCTGTCGGCCGGGGGAGGGCCGCCCCCTGCGCGCGCGCCCTTCGGCGAGGCGCCGACAGCGCACTCGCGGCTCGGCGCCGTCGCGTCCGCGACGCCGGAGGCGACGGCGGCCGGCGCGGCAGTCCTCGCGGCGGGCGGCAACGCGGTGGACGCGGCGGTCGCGACCGCGCTGGCTCTTGCCGTGTCGTACCCGCCCGCCGGGAATCTCGCGGGCGGCGGCTTCGCCGTCGGCAGGACTCCCGGCGGCGAGCTCTGGGCGCTCGACTTTCGCGAGACCGCGCCCGCCGGCACGTTCAGGGAGAGCTTCCTCGGTCCGGACGGGAAAGCGCGCCGCGGCGCCTCGACGCTCGGAGGCCTCGCGGTCGCCACGCCGGGCACGGTGCGCGGCCTCGAAGCGCTCCACCGGCGCTACGGGAAGCTCCCGTGGCCGCGCCTCGTCGCGCCCGCCGTGCGCCTCGCGCGCGAAGGCTTCCGCGTCCCGCCGGGCCTCGCGAAGATCTTCGCGGAGTACGCCGGGGATCTCGCGCAGGACGCCGGGGCCTCGAGGCTCTTCCTCGCGGGGGGCGCGCCGCTGCCGGCGGGCGCGCCCCTCGTGCAGGAGGATCTCGCGCGGACGCTCGAGACGATCGCGGTGAAGGGGGCTGACGGCTTTCACCGGGGCGCCGTCGCGGCTCGGATCGCCGCTTTCGCGCAGGCAACGGGCGGCGTCCTGACGGCGGAGGACCTCGCGGGATACCAGCCCGAGTGGCGGCCGCCGTTCGTCTTCGACGACGGACGCTTCCGCCTCGTCACGATGCCGCTGCCGTCGTCCGGGGGCTTCCTCCTCGCCTCGATCCTCGGGCAGCTCCGGTTCGTCCGCGGCGCGGTCGACTCCCGCGACGCGGCGGAGACGCTCCACCTCGTCGCAGAGGCCGAGCGCCGGGCGTATGCGGACCGCAACCGGTTCCTCGGCGACCCGGAGTGCGTCGACGTCCCGCTCGCGGCGCTCCTCGCCCCCGCGCGACTCGCGGCGCTCGGGTTCGCGATCGACGCCTCCCGCGCGACACCGTCCAGCGCAATCGAGGGGGGGGCCTGGCGGCGCGAACCCGATCAGACGACGCACCTTTCCACGGCGACGGCCGACGGGGGTGCCGTCGCGCTCACGTACACGCTCAACGACACGCTCGGGAACCGCGCTGTCGTGCCCGGCGTCGGCGTCCTCCTGAACAACGAGATGGACGACTTCGCCGTGGAGCCGGGCGCCGCGAACGCTTACGGCCTCGTTCAGGGCGAGTCGAACGCCGTGCGCGCCGGCGCCAGACCGCTCTCGTCGATGGCGCCGCTCGTCGTCCTCGAGGACGGCCGCGCGCGCCTCGTCCTCGGCTCGCCGGGCGGCGGGACCATTCCGACGACGGTTCTGCAGGTCTACCTGAACGCGGCTCGCCGCGGCGAGCCTC
Organism: Thermoanaerobaculia bacterium; assembly: GCA_963809425.1. Lineage (GTDB taxonomy): Bacteria > Acidobacteriota > Thermoanaerobaculia > UBA5066 > UBA5066 > Fen-183. The sequence continues at coordinate 58,162 of CAWEJK010000011.1, read as the reverse complement.
TCGGCGAGGCTGTCGCCGCGCGAAGGTTTCACCATCAGCACCTCCCCGACCGGATCGAGCTGGAAAGGGACGCGTTTCCCGAGGACGTGAAGGCGGCGCTCCGCGCGAGGGGCCACGCGCTCAGGGAGCGCGGACCGATCGGTGCCGTCCACGCGATCGCGTTCGAGAAGGACGGCTCGCTGACGGGGGCCGCCGACCCGCGCGGCTACGGGACGGCGGCGGGACCGTAGGGACGCCGGCGCCCCTTTTCGCGGAAGGCGCCGGGATGGTATCGTCCGCGCTCCTCGGGGCGTAGCGCAGCCTGGTAGCGCACACGGTTCGGGACCGTGGGGTCGGAGGTTCGAATCCTCTCGCCCCGACCATTCCTCCCGCGCGGCCGCTTCTCTCTCGTGAGGGAGGCGGCCTTTTTCCTTTCCGCCGGCGTGAGCCTAAGATCGCGCCGCGATGTCGCACAAGGAACCTCCCGGAGCGCGGGGCGGCGGGACGGCCCGGCGGCGGGTCCCGTCGGCGCACGTCGAGACGAAGCGCAAGGCCAAGCGCGCGCGGATCCTCGAAAGTGCGGTCCGGAGCTTCGCGGCGAAGGGGTTCTACGGCACGTCCATGGACGACATCGCCGAGGAGCTCCTCCTGACGCGCGGCAGCCTCTACTACTACTTTCGCGACAAGGAGGAGATTCTCGCCCTCTGCCACGAGACGGCCCTCGAGGCGATGCTCGACGTCACGGAGCGCGTCCGCGCTTCGGCGCTTCCGCCCGATCAGGCGCTCCGCCGCATCATCGTCGAGCACGCGCGCGTCATGGTGGACAAGTTCCACGGGACCGCTCTCGCGCTGCAGGTCGACGCCCTGGACGCGCGGCGCCGCGCCGCCGTCGTGAGCGTCCGCGACGCGTACGAGAACAGCCTGCGCGGCGTGATCGCCGAGGGCGTGCAGCAGAAGGTCTTCCGCCCGGTGAACCCGAAATTGGCGGCGTTCGCGATCCTGGGCGCGATGAACTGGATGGCCCGCTGGTACCGCGCGGGCGGGGGAGCCTCCGCGGACGAGATCGGCGAGGAGTTCGCGGGGATCTTCCTCGAAGGCCTGCGCGCCACCGCCGGCACGGAGCCGCGGCTCAGCGGTCGGTGATCTCGAGGATCCCGAGGAGCGTCTCGACCTGGCCGGAGGCGCTCGGAGTCCGGAGAAGCACGGCATACGAGCCCGCGGGCGGCACGCCCGGAGGGAGGCGAAGCGACACGTCTCCGTCTTCGATCTCCTTCGAGGGGAAAGCGGCCGATTCCCACGCCACCTTTTTCCCGTCGAGGAGGGCCACGCTCAGAGTCGAAGCCGCCGGCCCCGCGAGCGATCGGGGAAAGCTGAGGAGAATCGCCCCGCCCGCCGCCCGCCTGAGGGTCGTGATCGCGGGACCCGCGCTCCGCTCCGCTCCGAAAACGACCGTCTGGGCGAGAGGCACGACGCCCGCGTGCGCGGCGGGATCGGCGGCGCGCGCGGGCCGTGCCGCCAGCTCGAGGTGCGCGCGCGCGAGGTCGCTCTTGAGACGCAGCGCCGAGAGGAGGGCGGCCACGAGGAGCAGTGTCAGGAGAGAGAAGGCCACGCCCGTCCCGGAGCGGCCCGGGAAAAGACGCGCGTCGCCGGCGGGCGCCGCCGCGCGATCGGCGAAGAGACCCGGAGCGTCGATCTTCAGCTTGAGCCGGCTCGTCGTATCGACCCTGTTCTTGTAGTACGGCGTTTCGAGCAGCGCTTCTTCGAAGAGCTGCCGCTCCGCCGCGTCCAGCCGCCCGAGCACGTAGTCGGAGATGAGCGCGTCCTCTTCCGCCTCGATCCGGTCGAGGAGGGTGTCGTCGCGAAAGTAGGCTTCCTCGAAGCGGCCTCGCACCGTGTCGGGCATGCGACGCAGAAGGTAATCGCGAATTTCCTCGGGGCCGGGGGCAAGGGCGCTCACGGGCGGGGGCTCACGGGCGGGAGTCCGGTTCCGGAGGCGGCGTGGCGCCGTCTCGCGCCGCCTTTTCGCGGTCCATGCGCCTCTTGAGCTCGCGCTTGGCGCGATAGACGCGCATGTCGATGGCGTCCGTCGAGATTCCTTCCTCGCGGGCGATCGTTCGCGACGGCACCTCTTCCACGAACCGCTTGAGGAGAAGGCTCTTCATGCGCTCGGGCAGGAGCTCGAGCGCCCGCCGGAATCGAACGGCCTGGCTCGAGGCCAGCGCGTCCGTGAGGGGGTCCTCGCCTCCGGCGAGATCGAGCGCGCCCGAGAGGCCGTCGTGCGCGTGGGACTTCGCCACCCTCCGGCAGTACTCGAAGAAGACGTTCTTGGCGACCCCGAGCGAAAATGCCTCCGGCGAATCGAGAAGCTCGCCGCGCGAGAGCCTCTGGAGGACGCGCAGGAGCGTTTCCTGCGCGAGGTCGCGGGCGTCGTCCTCCGTGCGCACGCCGCGCGACAGGAAGAAACGGCGCAACTTTTCCGGCAGCCGTCCGATCTCGGTCTCGAACGGGTCGTAAAAGCGGGTCGGACTCATCACGGAGGGGTCCGCCGGGAAGCGTTGCGTCGCATGCACGAATTCTAGTCCTCCGTGACTTCCGGCGGCGTGCCCGGCGTCACGAAAAGAAAATGCTTGACGTGCGGCGCGAATGAATGAATATTCACATACGTGAATAGTCATTCGACGGCGCTCCGCCGACGCGACGAGATCCTCAAGCTCATCCGCGACGGCGCGGTGCACTCGCAGGAGGAGCTGCAGCATCGCCTCGCGCGCCGCGGCATCGACGTGGCGCAGCCCACGCTCTCCCGGGATCTCAAGGACCTCGGCCTCGCGAAGACCGCCGGGGGATACGTCGTTCCGGGCGGCGAGGCATCCGCGCGGGATGGAGAGCTTCGGACCCGCGGCGAGGAGCGCCTCGAGCGCGCGCTCCGCGAGTGGGTTCTCGGCGTCGCGACGGCGGGCAACCTCGTCGTCGTCAAGACGCCGCCGGCGGCGGCCCACCCCGTGGCGCGCGCCCTGGACGAGGCCGCGCTCGAAGGGGCCGTCGGGACGATCGCCGGCGACGACACGATCTTCCTCGCGGCGACGACGGTCGCGGCCGCCCAGCGGCTCGCGCGCCGTCTCGAGCCGGGCCTCGCCGTCGGACGCTCCCGCCGGGGGCGAGGCTGGCCGGGCGAAAAATGAGGCGAAAGACGAGAGTCGCGGTCCTCGGCGCCACGGGGTACTCGGGAGCGGAGCTGTGCGTCCTGCTCGCGCGGCACCCACACGCCGCGATCGTGTCCGTGTTCTCCTCCGGAAGAAAGGACGCGCGGCCGGTTCCATTCACGCGGCTGCACCCGCTCCTCGCGGCGGCGAGCGGGCCGGATGCCGAGCCTTTCTCCGAGCGGCGCCTCGAGATCGGCAGGCCCGACGTCGTCTTCCTCGCGACGCCGAACGAAACGTCGGCCGAGCTCGCGCCGAAGATCCTCGAATCCGGCGCGAAGGTCATAGACATTTCGGGGGCATTCCGCCTCCGGGAGGCGGCGGACTACCCGAAGTGGTACGGGTTCGAGCACCCGGCTCCGGGCCTCCTCGCCGAGGCGGTCTACGGCCTCGCCGAGTGGTGCGGCGAGGAAATCGTCGGTGCCCGGCTCGTCGCGAACCCGGGGTGCTACCCGACGTCGGTCCTCCTCGCGCTCAAGCCCGTGCTCTCGCTGCTGGCACCGGGCGAGCCCGTCGTCTGCGACAGCAAGAGCGGCGTTTCGGGGGCGGGGAAGAAGAGCGACGTCGCGTACTCCTTCTCCGAGCTCGACGGCAACTTCAAGGCGTACGGCGTCGGCACGCACCGGCACGAACCGGAGATGCGGCAGGAGCTCGGCCTGTCCCCCGAGGCTCCGTTCGTCTTCGTCCCGCACCTCCTTCCCGTGGTGCGCGGGCTCCTGTCGACCGTTCACGTCGCGTTCGCGAGGCCCCAGACGCCCGAGACCCTCTCGGCCGCATTCGCGGAGGCGTACGCGGCGACGCCGTTCGTCCGGGTGCGGCCGGCGGGCGAGCTGCCCGAGCTGCGCGACGTCGTCGGGACCCCGCGCGCCGAGATCGGTTTCGCGGTCCTTCCGGGCGGGCGGCGCGCGGTCCTCGTCTCGGTCGTCGACAACCTGCTCAAGGGCGCTGCCTCCCAGGCCGTGCAGAACATGAATCTGGTGCTCGGTTACCCGGAGACGGAGGGCCTCTCGTGAGCGCGACGCATACCGGGCGCCCCGTGGTCGTCAAGCTGGGCGGGAGCCTTCTCGAGGACGCCGAGCCGCGGGCCCGGGCGCTCGCCGCGATCGCGGCGCGCTGGAGCGCCGGGCAGCGCATCGTCGTCGTGCACGGCGGCGGCAAGAGGATCGACGCGTCGCTACAGGCGCTCAAGATTCCGAAGAAGACGTACCGCGGGCTCCGGATCACGGATCCCGAAACCCTCGACGTCGTCGTCTCGATTCTGTCGGGCCTCGTGAACAAGTCGCTCGTCGCCGAGTTCCGCTCTCTCGGCGTCACGTCGGCGGGCCTCTCGGGCGCGGACGGCGAGACGCTGTGGGCCGAATTCCATCCGCGCCTCGACGGCGTGGACTTCGGATTCGTCGGCCGGGTCACGTTCTCGAATCCGAAGCTCATCAGCGCCATCCTGGGCGCCGACCTCCTCCCGATCGTGGCGTCCGTCGCGCTCGGACGGGAGGGCACTCTCCTCAACGTCAACGCCGACTCCGCCGCTTCCGCGCTCGCGATCGCCCTTCGCGCCGAGAGGCTCGTCTTCCTCACGGACGTCGAAGGTCTCCTCGATGCCGAGGGGAAGCTCGTGAGAGAGCTGGACGCCGATGCAGCATGGGCCATGCTGTCGTCGGGCGCCGTGGGCGGCGGCATGCGCCCGAAGCTCGTCGCCTGCCTCGAGGCCGTCAAGGCGGGCGTTTCCCAGGTCGTCATCGCCGGTCCGAATGGCCACGCCTCGGCTCTCGCCGAGGGCAACGGAGGAACCCGTCTTGCCTCAGCCGCCGCGTGAAGATCCGTCTCTCGTCGAGAAGCGCGATGCCGACAACATCCTCGGCACGTACAAGCGCACTCCGTTTCACCCCGTCGCCGGCAAGGGCGCGAAGCTCGTCGACGCGGGCGGGAAGGTCTACTGGGACCTTCTCGCCGGCATCGCCGTGAACGCGCTCGGCCACCGTCACCCGCGTCTCGTGAAGGCTCTCCGCGAGGAGTCGAATCACCTCCTGCACGTCTCGAACCTCTTCTTCCACCCGGCGCAGGGTCTTCTCGCCGAGCGCCTCACGCGCCTCTCCGGAATGCCGAGGGTCTTCTTCTGCAACAGCGGCACGGAGGCGGTCGAAGCCGCCGTCAAGTTCACGCGCCTCGCGGCGCCCGGCCGGAGCCGGATGATCGCGCTCGAGGGCGGATTCCACGGGCGCACGATGGGCGCGCTCGCCCTGACGGGAAACGAGGGCTATCGGACGCCGTTCCTGCCGCTCGTGGGCGAAACGGTCTTCCTCCCGCCGAACGACGTCGGCGCCCTCGAGCGCGCCGTCACGCCGGAAACGGCCGCGATCTTCCTGGAGCCGATCCTCGGCGAGGGCGGGATCGTGCCGCTCACGCCCGAATACGTGAAGGCCGCGCGCGCCGCGGCCGACCGCGTGGGCGCGGGGCTCGTCTTCGACGAGATCCAGTCCGGCCTCGGCCGCACGGGGCACCTCTTCGTCTTCCAGGAGCTCGGCGTCGTGCCCGACCTCGTGACGCTCGCGAAGCCCATCGGGGGCGGCCTGCCACTCGGCGTCGTCCTCGTCGGAGAGCGCATCGCGCCGCTCGTGAAGAGCGGGCACCACGGCACGACGTTCGGCGGCAATCCGATCGCGTGCCGGCTCGGGCTCGAAACGCTCGAGGAGATCGTGGACGGCGGGTATCCCGGGAAGAACCGCGCCATGGGCGAGTGGTTCGGGAAGAAGCTCCGGAACGCGAAGAAGCGCAGCAAGGGCGCGATCGTCGACGTGCGGGGTCGCGGCCTCATGTGGGGCGTGGAGCTGGACCGCGACGCCGCCGAGGTGCAGAAGGCGCTCCTCGCGAAGGGCTTCGTCGTCGGGACGTCGCGGACGAAGGTCCTTCGCCTCCTGCCCCCTTACGTCGTGCCCCGCCCGGCGCTGTCCGGATTCATCAAGGCGCTCGAGGAGATCCTCCGCGAGGCGCCGAAGGAGAAAGTCCCGTGAAGCCGAAGATCAAGAAGGCCGCGCTCGCCTACTCGGGCGGACTCGACACGTCCATCATCATCCCCTGGCTGAAGGAGAACTACGGCTGCGAGGTGGTCGCCGTCGCGGTCGACGTCGGCCAGGCCGAGGAGACCGCGGGCCTCGAGGAGAAGGCGAAGAAGACCGGCGCGTCGGAGTTCTTCCTCATCGACGCGAAGGACGAGTTCGCGCGCGATTACCTCTTCCCGGTGCTGAAGGCCGGCGCCACGTACGAGCACGACTACCTTCTCGGGACGGCCACCGCGCGCCCTCTCATCGCCAAGAAGCAGGTCGAGGTCGCGCTCGCGACGGGTTGCGACGCCTTCTCGCACGGCTGCACCGGGAAGGGCAACGACCAGGTCCGGTTCGAGCTCGCCTACATGGCGCTCGCGCCGGAGCTCGCGATCATCGCCCCGTGGCGCGAGTGGGACATCACGTCGCGCGAGGACGCGATCGACTACGCCGCGGCACGCGGCATCCCCGTCTCCGCCACGAAGAAGGACTCCTACTCGCGCGACCGCAATCTCTGGCATCTCTCGCACGAGGGCGGCCCGCTGGAAGAGCCCGGCTTCGAGCCCGAGGCGTCGATGTTCAAGCTGACGGTGGACCCCGAGAAGGCCCCCGACACACCCGAGCGCGTGACGATCTCGTTCGCGGCCGGCCTGCCGGTGGCCGTGAACGGCCAGAGGCTCGCGCCTGTTCCGCTCATCCAGAAGCTCAACGAGATCGGCGGCCGGCACGGCGTCGGCCGCGTGGACATCGTCGAGAACCGGCTGATCGGAATCAAGTCGCGCGGCGTTTACGAGACGCCGGGCGGCACGCTCCTCGTCATGGCGCTCCGCGCGCTCGAGACGCTCACGCTCGACCGCGACAGCGTGCACGAGAAGGAAAAGCTCGCCGCCCGCTATGCGGAGCTCGTCTACTTCGGCCAGTGGTTCTCGCCGCTCCGCGAGGCGCTGGACGCGTTCATGAACGCGCTGATGCCCACCGTGACGGGCGACGTCACGCTCAAGCTCTTCAAGGGCTCTTCGTCCGTCGTCGGCCGCACGTCGCCCCACGCGCTCTATTCGGCGCACCTCGCGTCGTTCGACATGCGCGGCTACACGCCGGCCGACGCGGCCGGATTCATCCGGCTCTTCGGCCTGCCCACGAAGGGCCGTCTGCGCCTGAAAGCCGGAACGACGTACCAGGCCGTCGTCTCCGGGGAAGGGTGACGCGTTGGCCCGTCGCCAGCTCTGGGGAGGCCGCTTCTCCGAGCCCCCTGCGCAAGCTCTCCGCGCCTTCAACGATTCGTTCAGCTTCGACCGCGCGCTCCTCGCCGAGGACCTGCGCGGCTCGATCGCCTGGGCCGAGGCCCTCGGCGCGGCCGGCGTGCTGCCTCCGGGAGACGTCAGGAAGCTCGTGGCCGGCCTCGAGGAGATCGACGTCGAGGTCTCGAGGACGGGCGTGCCGCGCGACGCGGACGACGAGGACGTGCACTCCTTCGTCGAGTCCCGCCTCGCCGCGAAGGTGGGGCCGCTCGCGGGAAAACTGCACACGGGGCGCTCGCGGAACGACCAGGTCGCGACCGACTTCCGCCTCTACGTCAAGGACGCGCTCGCCGAGGGCGCGACGTCGGCGCGCTCCCTCGCGCTCGCGCTCGCGCGGCGCGCGGAAGCCGAGGCCGCGACGCCCATGCCGGGATACACGCACCTGAAGCGCGCCGAGCCCGTCACGTTCGGCCACTGGTGCCTCGCCTACGTGGAGATGCTGCGGCGCGACGCGAGCCGCTTCGACAACGCGGCGTCGCGCGCGGACGAGTGCCCGCTCGGCTCCGGCGCGCTCTCGGGCACGCCTCTCCCGATCGATCGCGAGGCGCTCGCGCGGAGCCTCGGCTTCCTCCGCCCGACGGCGAACTCGCTCGACGCCGTCTCCGACCGCGACGCGGCCGCGGAATTTCTCTTCGCGGCGGCGCTCCACCTCGTGCACCTCTCGCGGCTCGGGGAAGACCTCATCGCCTTCACGTCGGACGAGTTCGCGTTCGCCGTCCTTCCGGACGCCCTCGCGACGGGCTCTTCGCGGATGCCGCAGAAGAAGAACCCGGACGTCCTCGAGCTCGCCCGCGGACACGCCGGCCGCGCGATCGGCGAGCTCACCGGGCTCCTCGCGCTGCTCAAGGGCCTGCCGCTCGCGTACGACAAGGACCTCCAGCTCGACAAGGAGCCGGTGTTCCGGGTGCGCGGCGTTCTCGCCGTCGCGCTGCCCGCGCTCACGGGGCTCGTCGAGGGGCTCCTCCTCGACCGCGAGCGCATGGCGCTCGCGGCCTCGGACGACCGGCTGCTCGCGACCGAGCTCGCCGACGCGCTCGCGATGAGGGGCATGCCTTTCCGCGAAGCGCACGAGGTCGTCGGCCGCCGCATCGCGGAAGCCGAGGCGCTCGGCGCGACGCTGGCGGCTCTCGGGCCCTCGAAGGAGATCACGGCGCAGGACCTGCAGGCGCTGGACGTCAGGCGCGCCCTCGCGAAGCGGGACGCCACGGGCGGGACCGCGCCGCGGCAGGTGGCCCGGGCGGCGAAGGCCGCCGTGCGGCGGCTCCAGGGAGGCGCGTCGTGAGGCTTCCGAAGGGCTTCCTCGCGTCGGGCGTGCGCGCGGGAATCCGCAAGAAGCGTCCCGACGTCGCCCTCCTCGTCGCCGCGAAGGGGGCGAACGCCGCGGCGCTGTTCACGAAGAACCGGTTTCTGGCGGCGCCGGTCGTCCTCGGCAGCGCGGACCTTCGGCGGAGCGGCGGCCGGGTGCGCGCGGTCGTCGTGAACGCGGGCTGCGCGAACGCGATCACGGGCAGGCCCGGGATGGACGCGGCGCGCCGCGTGCGCGACCGCGCGGCCGCGCTCCTCGGCTTCCCGAGGGAGGAGGTCCTCGTCTCCTCCACAGGCGTGATCGGCGTCGTCCTGCCGGACGCGAAGATCCGCGCCGCGCTTCCCGACGCGAAGAACCGCCTGTCGGCCACGGGCCTCGAGGCAGCCTCGCGCGCGATCCTCACGACCGACGTCGGCCCGAAGGTGGCGCAGGCGTCGTTCACTCTCGCGGGCCGGCGCGGCCGCGTCGTGGGTGTCGCGAAGGGCGCGGGCATGATTCACCCGAACATGGCGACGATGCTCGCGTTCGTCATGACGGACGCGGCGGCGAGCCCGGCGTATCTCAAGGCGGCGCTCCGGGAGGCCGCGGCCGCGAGCTTCAACGCGATTTCCGTCGACGGCGACACGTCCACGAACGACACGCTCCTCGTGATGGCTTCGGGCGAGATGGGCGGGCGCGAGCTCCGAAACCCGCGCGAGGGCGCCGCGTTCCGCGCGGCCCTCACGAAGGTCTGCCGCGCGCTCGCCTGGATGATGGTGCGCGACGGGGAAGGGGCGACGCGCGTCCTCGAGATCGCGATCGCCGGCGCCCGCAACGAAGCCGAAGCGAAGGCGGCCGCGCACGCGGTGGCGACCTCGCCGCTCGTGAAGACGGCGCTCCACGGCGGCGACCCGAACTGGGGCCGCATCCTCGCGGCGGTCGGACGGTGCGGCGCGCGCCTGTCGCCGACGCGGGTCTCGCTGACGCTCGGTCCGCTGACGCTCGTGCGGAACGGCCTCCCGGCCCCATATCGCGAGAGCGAGGCCGTCCGGGTCTTCTCGCGCGAGCGCGTTCCCATCGTCGTGAACCTCGGCGTCGGCCGGGCGAAGGCATGGAAGCTCTCGTGCGACCTGGGGCACGGCTACGTTTCGATCAACGCGGACTACCGGAGCTGAAAAAAAGGCCCGCGGTTTGCCGCGGGCCTGAGGTTCCGGGATTCGAGGGGTTTACTTCTTCGCGGGCTTCGCCGGAGCGGCCGCGGCGGCAGGGGCGGCCGCGGGAGCGCCGGCCGTCAGGCCGAGGACGCCGATCGCGTCGGCGACCTTCGTCTTGACCGCGTTGCCCTTGGCGTTCGCGTCGATCAGGTTGCCCGACTTGAATGCATCGGAAGCCTCGCCCCAGGACTTCGTGATGTCGGCGAGACTCGCCTTCGCGGCGTCGAGCTTCGCGGCATCCATGTCCTTGGGCAGCTTCTTCATCGCGCTCAAGGCATCGACCTTGACCTTGACCTGCTCGACCATGCCCGGAACGGAAGCGGTCAGCGCGTTCCAGGACTTCGTGAGCTCGTCCTTCTTGGCGGCCACGGCGGCGGCGACGTCCTTCGCCTTGGCGGGGATGCCCTGCGCGACTTCCATCGCGGTCTTGTAGTCGCCCTTGTTGAAGGCTTCCTGGGCGGCCGTGTAGGAGGCCATGAGGCCCTTCGTCTGCTCGGCGGCGTACTTCGCGCCGTCGGCCTTGACCTCGTTCATCGAGGTCTCGGCAGCCTTGAGGGCGGCTTCGGCGGGGCCCTTCTGGCTGCAAGCGACGAGAGCCAGGCAGCACAGCGCCGCGGCGGTGATCTTGAGAGCGTTCTTCATTCCATCTCCTCCATCTGTTTCGGTTTTTCGGTTCGCGGATTGTCGCGCAAACCGCGGTTCGTACAAATGAGTCAAAAAGATCAGGCGGGCGGCTTGCGCCGGCTTTCCCGCACGGTTCCGATGAGGGCGCGCAGCTGTTCCGCGTCTTTGTTGGAGAGCCCGTGGATCACGACCGGGGGCGAGCCGCCGGCCGTGTCGAGGACGACGTCCGCGAAGACGACGCCGGCCTGCACCTTCACGGACGCGATGAGGTCCGTCGAGATCGAGTCTTCCGTGTGCCCGAAGAACCGCGGCTTGTGACGCGCGACGCGGTCGGGGAAGACCGCCACCTGCACCGGGAAAAGCAGGTTGCCGGACGTCATGCGAGAGGCGGTGAAGGTCTTCGGGTCCCTGCTGAAGGGCCGGTTCAGGAGATAGAGAATCCCTCCGAACGCGAAGCACGCAGCGAGGAGGACCAGGACGACGCCGCGCAGGACTCGACGACCCAAGGACGCCCCGCGTTTCGGCACAATCAGCTCGGGCACCGTGGCGGAAGTCTAAAGCATGCACGAGGTTTTTCCTTGACGCAGCCAGGATTTACGCCTATCTTGCGCGTGATGCAGTGGCGGCAGCGGTAGAGCATATATTCATTCTAAGAATATTAATATTCTTCTTAGAATATAAGGGAATGTGCTAAGAAAGCCTTATTTCATATGGCGCTCACTCTCACTCCGAAGCAAAAAGAAATCCTCGATTTCATCCGGGCGTATCGGCAGAAGCGGGGCCTCTCACCCACCCAGCGGGAGATCTGCGAGGAGTTCGGCTACTCCTCGTTCGGGACGCTCCAGAAGCACATCAAGCTGCTGCTCGAGAAGGGCGTGCTCGTCCGCGACTGGAACAAGCGAAGGTCTCTCGTTCTCGCCGAGGAGAACCGGCCCGCCGGGGCCGTCGAGATCCCGCTCGCGGGTCGAATCGCCGCCGGGCAACCGATCGAGGCAAACACCGAGTCCGACGGCGAGATGGTGGCGGTCCCCGAGGTGCTCACGCGCAAGGGGCAGAATTACGTCCTGCGCGTGAACGGGAGCTCGATGATCGACGACGGGATTCACGACGGCGACTACATCGTCGTGAATCGTCGCGAGAAGGCATCGAACGGCGAGATGGTGGCGGCGCTCCTGAACGGCGAGGCCACGCTCAAACGTTTTTACCGGGAGTCCGATGGCCGCATCAGGCTCCAGCCCGCGAACGAGCGCATGAAGCCGATCTGGGTCGCCGAGGGCGATCTCAAGGTCCAGGGCGTCGTCGTCGGCCTGATGAGGAAATACTAGGACCAGGAATTCTTTTTCTTTTCGGTCTTTCTTCCTCAATCCGACCTTTTTCCATTCTTCACGCACAATGAGCTCTTGAAGTTCAGGCGCCTCGCCCTTCCGTCCGGACTCCACGTGGGCTGTCTCGACGCGGGGCGGTCGCGTGACTCGGGACCTCCGCCGCTCGTCCTCCTGCATGGCATCGGGGCGGACCACGGCGAGTGGGCGCTCACCCTTCCCCTTTTTGCGCGGCGGCGGCGCGTTCTCGCGATCGACCTGCTCGGACACGGCCGGAGCGACAAGCCCGCCGGCCCCGGCGTCGAGTACCGCGTCCGCCTGCTCGCCGACGCCGTCGTGGGCGCCATCGAGGCGCACCCCGACCGGCCGCGGCGCGTGGACGTGCTCGGACACTCGCTCGGCGGCGCGGTGGCGCTCGACCTCGTGCGTCGCCACCCGCGCCTCGTGAGGCGGCTCGTCCTCGTCGACGCGGCGGGCCAGCCGGTGGCCGAGACCCTCGATCTCCTCGCGTCTTCGCTGTCGTTCGTGCCGGGCAGCTACGAAGACGCGCGGCGCCTCCTCGCGACGAGCGTGAATTCGCGCCTGCTCGGGCATCCGCTCGTCGCCCTCGCCGCCGCGCTCTACAAGGGACGCCGGAGGAACCGGCCGCAGCTCATGAAGCTCGTCGCGTCGATGGCGGCGGGGGAGGACGCCGTGAAGCCCCGCGATCTCGCGCGGATCACGAACGAGACGCTCGTTCTCTGGGGAGACCGCGACCGTATCTTCCCGCTCGAGGCGGGCCGCCGGCTCGCGCGCGGCCTTCCGAACGCGCGACTCGAGATCCTGCCGCGCTGCGGGCACGTGCCGCCCACGGAGCGCCCGGTCGCGTTCGCGCGGCGCGTGATCGCGTTCCTCGACCGTTAGTATCCTCGGGTCATGCGCACGACACGGTTCACCGTCGCGATGCCGCGGCCCGAGACGCACCTCTTCGACATCACGATGGAGGTCGACCCGAACGGGGCAGACTCGCTCGACCTCGTCCTTCCCGTCTGGACTCCGGGCTCCTACCTCGTGCGGGAGTTCTCGAGACACGTAAGAGATTTTTCTGCGAAAGAGAAGAACAGCCGGCGCCCCATTCCCGCCGAAAAGGTCGCGAAGAACACGTGGCGTCTCTCTTTGCCTTCAAAGAAATCCTCCCGGTCTCGTCTCCGTTTCCTATCGGGTCTACGCCCACGAGCTGACCGTTCGGACCTCGCATCTGGACTCCTCGCACGGCTACGGCAACGGGGCGAACCTGTTCTTCTACGTCGAGGGGCGCAAGGACGAGCCGCAGGAAGTTGCGCTTCCGCCTTCCGCGCGGCTGGAAGTCTCGATCGCGCTGCCGTCGCGGGGCGGCGTCTTCCGCGCAGCCGACTACGACGAGCTCGTGGATTCCCCCTTCGAGTGCGGGACGCACCGCACGTTCCCGTTCTCGGTCCACGGCGTTCCGCACACGCTCGCGCTCTGGGGCGGCGGCAACGAGGACGCGGCCCGACTCGTCAGGGATCTGAAGAAGCTCGTCCGGGAAGCCTCGGCCCTGTTCGGCGGTCTTCCCTACATGCGATACCTGTTCCTCGTCCACCTGTCGGCCGGGGCACGCGGCGGGCTCGAGCACCGGGCCTCGCAATCCGTGGCGCTCGACCCGCACGCATTCCGGCCGGAGAAGTCCTATCGCGAAGCCCTGCTCCTCTTCGCGCACGAGCTGTTCCACGCCTGGAACGTCAAACGCATCCGGCCCGAGGCCTTCGGCCCGTTCGACTACGGGCGCGAGGTCCACACGAAGGACCTCTGGGCGCTCGAAGGCATCACGTCGTACTACGAGACGCTCCTGCCCCTCCGCGCGGGCCTTCTCACGGAGGCGCAGGCCTTCGAGCAGTGGGCGACCCGCTGGAAGGAACATCTCGAGACGCCGGGCCGGAAGATCCAGAGCGCCGAGATGGCTTCTTTCGACACCTGGATCCGGTTCTATCGTCCGGACGAGAATTCGCCGAACGTCTCGGAAAGTTATTACCGGCGCGGGGCCCTGCTCGGGCTCGCTCTCGATCTGACGCTCCGGCGGGCGACGGGCGGAAGACGCGGCCTGGACGACGTCATGCGCCGGCTGTTCCGGGCGTACGCCGCGAAGGGGAAGGGCTATCCGCCCGGGGCCGTCGAGGAGGCGTCCGTTCGCGTCGCGGGCGCGCGTCCACTGATCCGCCGTTTCTTCGATCGCTACGTGCGCGGCGTAGGGACGCCGGATCTCGCGCGGTTGCTGCGCGGCGCGGGCCTCCGGCTCCGCGAGGCGCCCGAGGCCGAGGAAGGCGTGACGGACGCGCAGCCTCCGCGCGTCCGTGCGACGTTCGGCTGGAAGACGAAGGCCGAGAGCGGGCGGCTCGTCGTCGCGGAGGTTCTCGCCGCCAGCCCTGCCGAGCGCGCCGGAGTGAACGCGGGGGACCACCTCGTGGCGGTCGACGGGCTCCGCGCGACCGAGGAGCTCGTCGCCCGGCTGGAAAAGGAGCGCAAACCGAAGACCCGGGTCGACGTGACGGTCTTTCGGCGGGACGTCCTCGCGAAGCTCGTCGTACGCCTCGGGGGGCGGCGCGCCTCCGTCTGGAAAATCGACGCCCTCGTGGACGCGCCGCCGGAGGCCCGGCGACTGAGGAAACGCTGGCTCGCGCGGCTCAGCGCTTGAAGAAGCCCTGAGGCGCCGGGGCAGGCGTCGACGAAGAGCCGCTCGTGCCGAGGAGCTTCTGGTTCAGGTCGCGGATGCGGTCGTTGAGCTGCGCGACCTTCGCGGCCATCTCGAGGCGCTGCCGTTCGGCGTCCGCGCGGACCCTCTGGATCTCGTTCTCGGCCTCGGCTCCCTGCTGGGCCTTGGCCTGGATCATCCGGTCCCTCTCCGACAGATCGGCTTCAAGAGACGAAATGAGCTCGTCCTTCTCGACGAGGCGCTGCTTCCACTTGTCTTCCTGCTCTTCGTAGAGGCGTTTCACGTCCATGAGCTCGGTGATCGCGGAGAAGTCGTTCGCGGATGGGGCCATGATTCCTCCTCGGCCACGCTCTTCGATCTTCGGGAAGAGCTTTCGGAGTTTGAGGGAGAGGTCCTCGGGGTCCGTCGAGAGCTTCATCGCGGCGTTCACGTCGATCGCGGCGTTCACGAGGAGCGCGATGAGCGACTGGTTCATCGACTGCATCCTGAAGTAGGCGACCGAGCTCTCGATCTCCTCCGGGATGTCCTTCGTCTCCCCGGTCTCGATCTGTTTCGCGATCTTCGGCGAATTGATGAGGACCTCGACGACGGGCACGAGGCCCTTTCCGTCCACGCGGTCGATGAGCTGCATGGAGACGATCGCCTTCAGGACGAGCGCGAGCTGGCGGCGCACCTGGTTCTGCTGCGACGGGGGGCACGAGTCCATGATGCGGTCGATCGTCTGCGACGCGCTGTTCGTGTGGAGCGTCGAGTAGACGAGGTGGCCCGTCTCGGCCGCCGTGATCGCCGTCGACATCGTCTCCCAGTCACGCATCTCGCCGACCATGATGACGTCGGGGTCCTGCCGCATCACGTTGCGCAGCGCCTCCGGAAACGACACGGTGTCCGTCCCCATCTCGCGCTGCGAGACGGAGGCCATGTTGTCCTGGAAGAGATACTCGATCGGGTCCTCGATCGTGACGATGTGGACGGGATGGCGCTCGGTGATGAGCTTGATCATCGCCGCGAGCGTCGTCGACTTGCCGGATCCGGTCGGGCCCGTCACGAGGACGAGGCCGGCCGGCAGGTCGGCGAACGTCTCGATCACCTCGGGCAGGTTCAGGGCGGCGACCTGCGGAATCTGGTAAGGAATGCGGCGGAAGACGGCGGTCCACGTGCCGCGCTGCAGGTAGATGTTGCCGCGGAAGCGCGCGACGCCCGTGATGCCGTAGCCGATGTCGACGGCGTAGTTCTGCTGGAGCTTGTCTCTCTGGTACGGCGTCAGGATCGGGAGGACCATGTCCTCGATTTCCTTCGGCGAGAGCGGATCGGTCTTCAGCGGGACGAGGCGCCCGTTGACGCGCAGGAGCGGCGGGCGACCCGGCTTCAGATGGAGGTCCGAGGCCTCCTTCTTCGTGACGAACTTCAGAAGCTCGGTGAGGTCCATGGTGGTTCGTGTCCGCTGAGAGGACTCTTTAGGTTAGCAGCCGGACGGCGGGTTTCCAAGCGCGCGCCGAACCTCGAGCCAGGCACGCGCCGCGCGCCGGCCGAGGACCTCGCGGGAGGCGAGGGCGAGATCGAACGCCGCGAGACGCCGCCCCAGCTCGGCCCCTTCTTTCAGATTCAGAGCGCGCTGGATTTCTTCGAATGAAAGAGGGCGGACGGGCTTCAGGATCCTGCGGAGCGCGGCAGGCCGGCACAGGACGCTTTGGGCCGCGTCGGCGAGGTCCCGCGCGTACCGGTCGCCGGCGGCGCGCAGGAACGCGGTGGATTCTTCTTCGAAAGGGGACGAGCGCCGGAGCAGTTCAGCCACGTCGCGGCGAGTCCGCGAGCGCCTCGGCCCGCGCAGCGGGAGCGCGAAGAGCCTGCTCGCGAGCCTCAGCTCCTCCCGGCTCGTCTTCCACCTTCTAAGAAGATCCTGCGCCCGTTCCCAGCCGAGGGGCAGCAGGAGAAGCGCGCGCGCGACGCGGGGCGAGGGCGTTTTCAGTTTTCCGACAAGAGAAATCCCGCGGCGCCGCTCGCGCGGCGCCGTGCTTTGAAGGAGGATTTCAAGAGCCCCGATGCGCTCGAGGAACCGCAAGGCGCGCACGCGGTCTGCCGCGGCGGGCGCGCCGAGAAGCTTGTTCCATTCGACGAGACTCCTTTCCGCAGCCACCTTTCTAAGCATCTTCGCGGCGTCACGTAGTTCAGAAAGCGCCCCTCGTGCGATACGGAATCCGGGCAACTCCGCGAGGAAGCGCGCCGCGCGCAGGACCCGGAGTGGGTCCTCGAGAAAGACGCCCGGGCGAGGGGGCACGAGGCGCTTTGCCTCGAGATCGGCCGGCGCGCCCGGGGCGCACGTGAACGCGCCATCCGGCAGCGAAAAGGAGAGTGCGTTCACGGTGAAGTCGCGCCGAAGGAGGTCTTCGACAGGATCCCCCGTCTCCTCCCAGATGTCGATTTCATGGCCTTGAAAAGGGACCTTGAGGATGCGCTTCGGCGCCGCGCCGACGGCGACGACGCGGGTGCCGGCCTGCCTCGCGAGCGCCCACGCGAGCGGCTCGGCGCGGCCGGGCGGCGCCACGAGGTCGAGATCGCCGCCCCGTCTGCCGAGAAACGCGTCGCGGACGGCGCCTCCGACGATCCGGACGTGATCGGCGGGCCGCGCGGCGGACGCGGCCGCGCGCGCGTCGGGGCGCCGCATCAGGACACCGAACGCGCGCCGAATCCCGGCCTTCGTCTTCAACGGCCGGGTCGTGCTCAGGGGGACGTCCCGCCCTTCGCGGACGCGGCCGGCCACTCGACGCACTTCACGTTCGAGCCGTCCCGTTCCGGGTACGCGGTGAGGTCGATCTTCATCGCGTCCGCCAGGCGCCGCGCGACGGAGAGTCCGAACTCCCCTCCGCTGCGCGACGAACCGACGTCGTCGAAGAGGTGGGACGCCCGCTCGAAAGGAATCGTCGGACCCTTGTCCACGATCCGGATCACGGCGCGGTCGCCCTCCCGCGACGCGACGAGGAGGACGGGCTCGTCCGAGCGGGGCGTCGATCTCAGGGAGTGGTCGACGAGATTCGTGAGGAGGCGCTCGATCTTCTCGCGGTCCCCGCTGACGCAGGGCATGCCCTTCGGCACGTCCACCTGAAGCCGGAGTCCTCGTTTGAAGGCGGCCGACGAGAGCGTGCCCGAAAGGCCGCGCACGACTTCGGCCAGGTCCACGTCGGCAAGACGGAGCGTGGCCCGCGCGCGGCCGGCGACCGCCGCGTCGAGCACGTCGGCGATGAGCCTCTCGAGACGCGAAAGCCCGTCCGAAGCCGTCCTCAGGAGCTGAGTCGGCCTCTCGGGAACCTCGGCGGCGAGATCCGTGAGGACGACCTCGAGGTAGCTTTGCACGATCGCGAGAGGGGTCCGCAGCTCGTGGGCGGCCGCGGTCCAGAAGCGCGCGCGCACGACCTCGGCTTCCCGCACGCCGGCCTCGAGCGTCTCGAGCTGATGCGAGGTCGCCGCGAGGTCCTTGCCGAGCTCTTTCTCGCGCGCGGCGCGCGAGCTCTCCTGCCGGCGGTCGCGCAGCGTGAGCGTCGACCAGGCCGGCCTGTCCCGACGTCTCGTCCGGCGTCGGCATCGAAATGACCTCGACGGGGATCGTCTGGCCCGAGCCGGTGAGGAGGCGCACCCGTTCCCGCGCGAGAGGCGACCCGTCCGCGAGGGGCGGCTCGTCGAGCGTGTCCTCGGGCAGCGTCGGGCGTAGCAGCGCGTGATAGTCGAGCCCGATCAGCTCCGACTCGAGTCGGCCCGAGAGCCTGCAGAAGGGCGTGTTCACGATGAGGATCTCGCCCGTCGGTCCCACCATCGCGGTCGCGTCGGGGATCCCCGTCAGGATGCGCTGGACGGTGCGCAGGTGCTTGCGGTCCGGGTTCTTTTCGAGAGGCTCGCGCGGGCGGACCTGGTCGTGCGCGGCCCGGAGCAGGCGGGCGGCGGTTCCGAGAAGTGCGACGTCCACGAGGCCGAAGGGCACGCGCTCACGGACGGCATGGAGGTAGAGGTCGCTGCCTTCGCCGGGAAGCTGCCGGCACAGCAGGGACCGGATCGGCGTGCCCTCGAGGAAGCCCTTGGCCTCGCCCATGAGGGGATCGCGGTCGATCTCCTCCACGAGGACCGGGCCCGAGCGCGAAGCGGCCGCGCGCAGCTCGGGATAGCGCGCGATCTCGACTTCGCGCCCGACGACCCCGGGCCCGAGGCTCGAGCCCACGAGGGTGGCGGCGGCCGAGCCCGCTTTCCAGCGGAACAGGCTGACCCGAGACGCGTCCAGGGAGAGCGAGAGCGCCCGGAGCGCGTACTCCACGAAGTCGCGTCCCCCTGCCGCGAGCTGCTCCCACAGCTCCAGGAGGGAGGTGAGCTGAACGCGGGAGAGAAGGATCGCGGGGGTAGGGTCGTCCGAACCGGTTCCGAGCGCGGCCGCGGCCCGGTTCCACGGATTGCGGGCGATCGTCTCGAGTGCGAGCGGTCGGTGCGGGGCTCCATCCTCGCTGAGGACGAGAACGGACAAGGGCGCGACCGCCTGGGGGACGAAGGACAGGAGCTGCGCCGCGTCCGCCGCCGTGCCGGGGGGGACGATGAGGAGGACGTCCGGCATGGAGGCGCGCAGGAGCGTGCCGGCTTCCTCGAGCGAGCGCGCGACGAGGACCTTGGTGCCCGCCTTCTCGAGCGGACCCCGGATGGCCTCCGGCACCTCGCCGCCGGGGCGAAAGAGGAGGAAGGGTCTCACGTCCGCGACTCTCGAAAGAGACGGTACGGGCGTGCCCGGCGGGCGTCAAGCGGGTCGCTATACTTTCGTGATGAAGATCGACGCCGTGCTGGTGGCGAAGGTGGCTGCGCTCGCGTCCCTCGAGCTGACGGACGCCGAGCGAAGCGCGATGGCCGAGCAGCTCACGAGAATCGTCGACCATTTCGAGGCGCTTCGGGAAATCCCGGACGAGCTCCTCGCGGGCGAGGAGACTCCCCGCGTGATGCCGCTCCGCGCGGACACTCTGGTCCCGTGCCTTCCCGTCGCGGTCGTCGAGGCGAACGCGCGCGAATTCGCGCACGGGCACTTCGTGGTGCCGCGCGTCGTCACGAGGGATTGACGGTCGTGAGCGAGCTCTCCCCGGCCGCGCTTCTCGAAGGATCGTTCATCACTCTCGCCGACGCGGTCGGCTCCGGGCGCGCCACGGCGCGCGCGGTCGCGGAGGAGTCCCTCTCGCGCGTCGAGAAGGCGCAGAAAGCGTTCGGAGCCTTCCTTTCGACGGACGCCGCGGCGACCCTCCGCGAGGCCGAAGAGGTCGACCGGCGCGCGCGCTCGGGCGAGCGGCTTCCGCTCGCCGGCGTTCCCCTCGCCGTCAAGGACAACATCAACGTCGCGGGCCGCCCGTCGACGGCGGGCTCGAAGATTCTCGCCGGATTCGTGTCGCCCGATCATGCGACGTGTGTCGCGCGGCTCGTGGCCGCGGGCGCCGTCGTCGTGGGCAAGACGAATTGCGACGCGTTCGGCATGGGCTCTTCGAACGAGAATTCGGCGTACGGGCCGGTGCGAAACCCCTGGAATCCGGCGCGCGTGCCGGGCGGCTCCTCGGGAGGCTCGGCCGCCGCGGTCGCCGCGCGCGCCGCGCCTCTTTCGATCGGGACCGACACGGGCGGCTCCGTGCGCCAGCCGGCCGCGTTTTGCGGCCTCGTGGGATGGAAGCCGACGTACGGGCGCGTCTCGCGCTACGGCCTCATCGCGTTCGCGTCGTCCTTCGACCAGGCGGGCGCGCTCACGCGGTCCGTGGACGAGGGGGCGCGCGCGTTCTCGGTCATGGCGGGGTGCGACCCGAAGGACGCGACGGCTCTCGGGACGCCCGTCCCCGACGTCGCGGCCGTGCCCGGGTGGCGGCCCTTCGGAAAGCGGATCGGGCTTCTCGCCGAGGCGTCGTCCGCGGAAGGCGGCGGCGGCGGCCTTCATGCGGACGTCAAGGCGTCCTTCGAGAAGGCGGCCGCGGCGCTGCGGGCCGCGGGGGCCGTCGTCACCACGGTGTCCGTCCCTCGCGTGCCCTTCGCCGTGCCGATCTACTACCTCACGGCCACGGCCGAGGCCTCGTCGAATCTCGCGCGTTTCGACGGCGTGCGGTACGGCGCGAGGAAGGGCGAGGCGTCGCTCGCCGCGCTCTACCGGGAAACGCGGTCGGCGGGCTTCGGTCCCGAGGTCAAGCGGCGCATCCTGCTCGGAACGTTCGCGCTGTCGTCCGGGTATCACGACGCGTACTACGGCCGCGCCCAGAAAGTCCGCGCGCTCCTCGCCCGGGACTTCGCCGCGGCTTTCCGGGAGGTGGACGCGATCCTGTGCCCGACGTCGCCCGAGCCCGCCTTCGCCCTCGGGACGAAGACGGAGGACCCGCTCGCGATGTACCTCGCGGACGTGTTCACGGTCCCGCCGAGCCTGGCGGGACTTCCCGCGGTCTCGGTGCCGTCGGGCTTTTCCCGCGACGGTCTCCCCATCGGAATGCAGCTCATCGGACCGGGCGACGCGGAACCGCTGCTCTTCGCGCTCGCGCGCGTCCTCGAGGACGCGAGCGGCGTCCTCGCGCGTCGCGCACCGGGCGCGGTGAGTTGAGCGGCCGCCGCGCGCTCGCGGCGGCGGCCTGCGCCGCCCTTCTGTTCCCGGCCGCCTCGTCCCCGCCCGGCCCCGCCCGCCGCGTCGAGGTGTCCCGCGATTTCATCGTGCAGCGCGTCGACGGCGCCATCTCCGTCGAGACGCGGCCGCTCGAGGGCGAGACGCCGGTGGAGTTCGCGCGCCGCGTCTCGAAGGACGAAGCGACCGCCGAGCGCGTCCTCGCGCTGCCGGGAGTCGTCTCGGGCTCGCGGGGCGCCGTGCTTTCCTTCGGGGCGCTGTCCGACGAGTCGCGGCGCGCCGCGATCCAGGCGCTGTTCCCTTCCGACGTGCGCGCGACGGCGGGCTGGCTCCACATCGCGGTCGAGGAGGAACGCCTCGCCGAAATCGCCGAGTGGTTCACCGGCGCGCCGGGAAACGCCGCCGCCCTCGCGAGGGAGAACGCTCTCGCGGGCGACCTCGTTCCGCCCGGCGCCATGATCCGGATTCCCGCGGAGCTGCTCACGAACCCGTTCCGCGACGCGGAGCCCGTGCCCGACACGCGAGCCCCCGAATCTCGTTTTCGATCAGGACGAGAGGGGTCGCTACGCGGTCTACAGGCTGCGCAAGGGCGAGGCGCTCTATTCGGCCGTCGTCGTGCGCTTCACGGGCCGTCTCCACGCGATCGACGTGAACGAGCTCGCCGGGACGATCGCCGCGCGCTCCGGCATCGAGAACGTCCACGCGATCCCCGTCGGCTTTCCCGTGAAGGTTCCTCTCGAGCTCCTGTCCGAGGAGTTCCTGCCGGGGGACGACCCACGCGCCGTGGAGCACGCCCGGGAGAAGGCCGAGACGGCGCAGTTCGCGAGTCCCGGGATCGCCCGCGGGCTCGCGGGCGTGCGCGTGATCCTCGATGCGGGCCACGGCGGCCGCGACACGGGCACGCTTCACGGCGGCGTGTGGGAGTCGACCTACGTCTACGACGTCGCCTGCCGGCTCAGGAAAATCCTGTCCGAGAAGACCCGAGCCGAGGTCCTCATGACGACGCGGGACGCCGTTCTCGGGTGGAAGGTGCCCGAGCGCGACGCGCTTCGCAGCGCGCGGAACCAGGTTCTCCTCACGGAGCCGGCGTACGCGCTGCAGGATCCCGCCGTCGGCGTCAACCTGAGGTGGTACCTCGCGAACAGCCTGATCCGGCGGCCGGGGCCGGACGGCGGGAAGGTGCCGCCGGAGCGCACCGTCTTCGTCTCGCTGCATGCCGACTCGCTGCACCCGTCGGTGCGCGGCGCGATGGTGTACGTGCCGGGCGAACGTTATCTGCGCGACCGGTACGGCAAGACGGGCGCGGTGTACGCGGCGTACCGGGAGGTGAAGGAGCAGCCCGTCGTCTCCTTCAACCGCAAGGAACGGGTCGCGTCGGAAGGCGCGTCCACGGCCCTCGCGAACAGCATCGTCACCGCGCTGCGCGAGGCCGGCCTGCCCGTCCACCCGTTCTCGCCGGTGCGCACGCACGTCATCCGGGGAGGCCGCGAATGGGTGCCGGCCGTTCTCCGGTACAACCGGGTCCCGAATCGCGTCCTCGTCGAGCTCGCGAACCTCGGCAACGAGGAGGACCGCGCGCTCATGAAGACGCGGGGCTTCCGCGACTCCGTCGCCGAGTCGCTCGCGTCGGCCATCGTGAGCTTCTTCGGCGGGCCGCCGCCTGGGCTCTACGGCCCCGTGCCGCCCGCGGTCGCGATGCGCGCGGCTTCGGCCCCGCCGCGGCCGGTCAAGCCGGCGCCGAAGAAGCCGCGCAAGAGGCGCTGACCTCGGTCGGCTCCTTCAGGAGTGACGCAGGCCCGAGAGGCAAGGAGGGAGAAGAGGAAGATTTCTTTGAATGAAGTTCATCTTGCGGAGTCTTTCCACGCGAGCCGCGGCGCAGCACGGTGGAGCGGCCAGCGCCTCGGCGTCCCACAGATCCGCGAGAACGAGGCCCGTCGCGGGGGCCCGCCCCTCTTCACCTTCTAAGAAATCTTCCAGAGCCATTTCCAGATCCCGAAGCGTTGGGGACTGGAACTGACCCTGCCGCTGCAACTCCTCGAGCGCCCCGTTGCCGAGGCGCGTCGGAATGAGCGAGACGACTCCGGCGCCGGCCCGGAATGAAAGGGCGATGCTCGCGCGCGTCGCCGCTGGCCATTCTTCCTTTCTAAGAAAAGGAATTCCCAGAAGGATGAAGCTGCGAACACTCATGTCGTGCGCGCGGAGGAACCGCGCGGCGTCTTCGAAATCCTCGACGGTCATCGCCTTGTTCAGCCTTCTCAGAACCTCCTCGTTCGCCGTCTCGAGCCCCATCGCGACCTCGAGGTCCGGGCCCGCGAGGAGATCGCGGAATCTCGGCGCCGAATCGCCGACGAGGGCGGGATGGCACTCGACAACGACGCGGTCGAAGCCGCGGACGAGCGCCGCGATCTCCGCGTGGTCCCCGGCGGGGATCGCGGCCCTGTCGAAGAAGCTGCCCGCGTTGTAGAGCTTCAGGACGTCCGCCCGGGGGAGCCGCTCGAGAGCGAAGCGGATCTGTCCCGGAACGGCTCCCGCCGGCGTCGGTCCTTCGAGCGTTTTCTTCCAGAGATCGCACATGAGGCAGCGCCACGGGCACTCGCGGTTCGTGAGGAGGATCGTCGCCACTTGCTCCGTGCCTCCGCCCGGCTTCGGCTCCTCTTCCACGAAGAATCCGGACGGACGGGAGGGATCGGCGGCGTTTCGCGGCGACCGGAGACCGAGGACGAACGCGTCGCGCGCCTTCCGGTCCGCGGTCCCGGGGTCGATCACGCGGCGCCGAGGTATCGCGAGAGAAACGCGGCGCGGTACTGCGCTTCGGTGTACCCGAAGCGGCGCGCGAAGACGTCGTCCCCGCCGGCGCCGTGCTGGAAACGACGCTTCGGGAAGACGGGCATCGCGAAGCCCGTGATCGCCCGGACCCCCCGCAGGCGATCTCGCCCTTCAGCGCGTAGAGCTTCTCGACGCTTCCTTCCGTCAGCGCGGCGAACGGGATGCCCTCGGCGACCGCGATCACGCGCGGCCTCGTGAACGGGCTGAAGCCCGAGAAGCCGCACGCCCGCAGGCGGCGCGTACGTGCGCGCGCACGAACGGCTCTGGCCGCCCGTGTAGGTTTCGGAGTGCTTGAGCGAGCCGACGCCCCAGCCCTCCTGGTACAGCATCAGGTTGTTGACGACGCTTCGAATCGTGAGCTCCGGGTTCTCCTCGATCGGGTAGTCCTTCAGGTTCTCGTCGCCGCCGTCGCCGTCGAGGACGAAGCGCCACTCCGGGTAACGCTCCCGCATTCCGCGAAAGAGCGCGAGGGCCATCGTGGCGGACTCGACGTCGAGGGGCTTGTAGTCCTCGATGAGGCGGACCGCCTCGCGGGGGTCGAGCGACGCGGGATCCACGTCGATCGCCTCCAGGAAGAAGCCGAGATCCAGCGCGTCGAGGAAGCGCGGGCCTGCGGACGTCCGGGCCGTTCGCCGGCCGAAAGCGTGAAGGCCTTGAGGCGCGCGGGACTGAGGCCGAGGCGGCGCAGGACGTGATGCGTGACGAGAAAGACGGTGCCGCTGTCGATGCCGCCCGAGAAGGCGACGCCGATCGGCTCGCGCGCGGGACATGCGCCTGCGACCCACTTCGCGATCTCGTCGGCGAGCGCGCCGACGTAGAGGCGCCCGATCTCGTCGAGGTCCGGCGGCAGGAGTTCCGCGCGGGCGTGAACGTCGCTCACGTAGGTCGGAGCCGGGTCGGGGCAGCCGACGAGGCGCAGCGTGACGACGTGGTGCGCCGGCACCATGCGCGTGTAGCTCGGGTGGAACTGGTCGCCGTGACCGTGTCCTCTGAGCCACTCCTCGAGCGCGTCGATCCGGTCCGCGACGACGAGCGTCGGACCGTCCGACTCCTTCGCGAGGAAGTAGCGAAGCGGGCGGTCCAGCGAGCGCGCGAGCCGCACGGTGATGCCGTCCACGCCGACGAGGGCGAACGACCCGTCGAGGGCGGAGACGGCCGCGGCGTCGCCCGAGGCCACGCGCGCGCGGGCTTCCTCGAGAGAGATGCCATGGAGACGATTGAGCGCGGCATCGGTGAGATCGACGACGCGGGCGACGGATCGGTACATCGGACCTCCAGGAAGTCTCCCCGATCCTAACGCGGGAGGGTCCGCGCGACCCGGATGAGCGCGAGGCCGGAGAGAACGACGGCGGCCGACAGGATCTTCAGGGCGTTGAAGCGCTCGCCCGTGAAGATCGCCGACGCGATGCCGGCGAGAACGGGCACGAGGAAGCCGAAGCTCGTCGCCTGCGCGACGCCGAGCGCGCGCACGGCCTCGAGCCAGAGGCGGAAAGCGACGGCGAGCGGAAGGAGAGCCGAGAGGACGAGGATCGCCCAGGTCGTCGGGCTCACGCGCGCGTAGTCCTGGCGGAGCATGTCGGGCAGGGCGTACGCGAGAATCAGGACGGTACCGCCGCCGAAAGCCGCGAGCTGGGCGCCGAGAGGCGACAGGAACCGGCCGGCGCGGGCGGACGCCACGTTGTAGACGGCCCAGGACGTGGCTGCTCCGAGGCACATGAGGTTTCCCGCCGTGCTTCCGAAGTCCGCGCCGCCGGTCGAGGCGACGAAAAGGGCGACGCCGCCCCAGGCCAGAAGAGAGCCTGCGCCCGCGAGCTTCGACATGCGCTCCCAGCCGAGAAGTACGACGAGGAGCATCGCGATGAGCGGCGAGACCGAGTTCAGGAGGGCCGCGGAAAAGCCGCTCGTGGAGGCGAGGCCGAGCGCGTAGAGCCACTGGTACAGGCCGACGCCGGAAAGCGCGAGCACGAGAGCGAGGCCGCGCGCGCCGGGCGGCGGCACGAGGCGCTCCCGCCGGACGAGCGCCTCGGCGAAGAGCAGCGACGTGGCGAGAAGGAACCGCCATCCCGTGAACGCGAGCGGGGAGATTTCGCGAAAAGCGACCTTCATCGCCGGGTAGTTCACCGCCCAGATGACGACGGACGTGAGCGCAGCGAGGACGGCGAGGGGTCGTCGCAGGGGCGCCGTCACGTTCGCACTCTCCCACAAAAGGCCTGCTATATTCCCATCGCTTCTGCGGCCCGCCGGCGGCGACGCGGTGTCCGGTCGAGGCCCCCCGCGGAGGTCACCGAAACAGATGCTCGAAGCACAGGGACTCTCGAAATCGTTCTACGGAACGCCCGCCGTCACGGACGTGAGCTTTCGCGTCGAGAGCGGCGAGATACTGGGATTTCTCGGCCCGAACGGCGCCGGAAAGACCACGACGATGCGCATGATCACGGGCTTCCTGACGCCGACGGCCGGCAAGGTCACGCTCGCGGACGTGGACGTCGCGAAAGACCCGATCCTCGCGAAGCGGTCGCTGGGCTACCTGCCCGAGACTCTCGCTCTCTACCCCGAGATGCGGGTCCGGGAGTACGTGGCGTTCCGGGCCGAGCTGTGCGGCGTGGCGGGCCGAGACGTCAAGGCGCGCGTCGACGAAGCTCTCGGGAAGTGCTTCGTCGACGACGTCGCAAGGACGCCCATCGGGAACCTCTCGAAGGGGTACCGGCAGCGCGTCGGCCTCGCCGGGGCCCTCGTTCACAAGCCGAAAGTCCTCGTCCTCGACGAGCCCACGGTCGGCCTCGACCCCCGGCAGATCGTGAAGGTCCGCGCGCTCATCCGCGACCTCCGGAAGGACCACACGATCCTTCTCTCCACGCACATCCTTCCCGAGGTCGAGCTCGTGTGCGACCGCATTCTCATCATCGACAAGGGCCGGATCGTGGCGTCCGGGACCCCCGAGACGCTCCGCCACCAGATGTCGCAGACTCCGAGCGTCACGGTCGCGCTGAAGGGCGAGGTCCCCGAGGCGGACGCGGTCCTCCGTCAGCTCCCGGGCGTCGCGGGCGCGTCGCGCATCGGCGCCGGAGGCGAGACGCGCGTCACGCTCGACGGCGAGTCGGGCATGGACCTCCGCGAGGCGGTCTTCAAGGAGTCGGTCCTGCGCGGGTGGACTCTCCTCGAGCTCACGCCGCGCGAGGCCTCGCTCGAAGACGTCTTCGTACGCCTCGTCTCGCGCGACGCGGCCGTCGAAGTCGACACGCTGCCCGGTGTCCTCGAACCCGACGAGTCGACGCCGGCCGCGGGCACGGAGGCGCGCCCGTGAGAGCGTTCTTCGCGATCGTCAAGAGAGAGTTCTTCTCGTACTTCGTCTCGCCTCTCGGATACCTCGTGCTCACGTCCTTCCTGCTCGTGAGCGGATGGGTGTTCATGGTGCTCGTCGGGGCGCTCAATTCGCCCGACACGCCGCGGATGTCCCTCATGTCCACGTTCTTCACGAACGTGTTCCAGTGGATCTTCCTGATGCTCGTCTCGGCGATCATCGCGATGCGCCTCCTCACGGAGGAACGCAAGTCGGGCTCCATCGAGACGCTTCTGACGGCGCCCGTGTCCGAGGCGACCGTCGTCGCCGCGAAGTTCGCGGGCGCCTGGTGCTTCTTCCTGTTCCTCTTCGTTCCGACCGCGCTCTACCCGCTTCTGCTCTCCCGCTTCGGAGGGCTCGACCTCGGACCCGTTCTCGCGGGGTACCTCGGGATCGCGCTCATCGGGGCGCTCTTCATTTCCGCGGGCACGTTCGCCTCGGCGCTCACGAAGAACCAGATCGTCGCCGCCATCCTCGCGTTCGTCCTCATCCTCGGCAGCTTCATCATCGGGATCGCGCGGGACTTCCTGCCTTTCCCCGAATTGCGTGACGCCCTGTCGTATCTGAACATCCTCGAGCACATGGACGACTTCGCCCGCGGCATCGTCGACACGAGGCGCATCCTCTACGTCGTCTCGACCGTCGTCTTCTTCCTCTTCCTTTCCACGCGCGCCCTCGAGGCGAACAAGGGACGCTGAGATGAGCGCGAACACGACGACACCGCGACCGGCGAACGACACGCCCTCCCGTTCCACGTATCGCGCGACGCTCACGATCTCGATTCTTCTCGGCCTGGGCATCCTCGTCCTCGTGAACTACATCGGCTCCAAGCGCTACGCGCGCTTCGACTGGACGACGACCGGCCGCTACTCGCTCTCCGACAAGACCGTCAACGTCCTCAAGGACCTCAAGACGCCCGTCCAGATCACGGTCTTCATGACGGCCGGAACGCCGCTCTACCCGGAGATCGACGAGCTCCTGAAGCGCTACAAGGCGAAGAGCGCGATGCTCACGGTCGAGACGCTGGACCCGACGCGCAACCGCGCGCGCGCGGAGATATTCGTGAAGGACACGGGTCTGAGGGATTTCGCCGTCGTCTTCCGGGCGAACGACAAGAAGAAGATCGTCACGAAGGACCGCATCGTCGAGTACGACTACTCGCGCGCCATGATGGGCGGGGAACCGTCGGTCAAGAACTTCCGCGGAGAGCAGGAGTTCACGTCCGCGATCCTCGCCGTCACGCAGGGGAAGGTTCCAAAGGTCCTCTTCACGTCCGGCCACGGCGAGCGCGCGTTCGACGTCGCCCGGAGCCGCGAGGGGTTTTCGGAGGTCGCCGAGTCGCTCAAGGCCGACAACTGCACCGTCGAGGCGTGGGCCTCGCTCGGCGCGGCCGCCGTCCCGGAAGGCGCCGACCTCGTCGTCGTGGCGGGGCCGCGCGCTCCCTTCACCGAGGCCGAGCGGGACGTCCTGAAGAAGTACGTCGACGCCGGCGGCCGCGCGCTCCTGTTCCTCGACGTGGAGTTCTCGCCGGGAGCGGGCGGCTCGCTCTCCGACTTCGGGCTCGCGCCGCTGCTCTCGTCCGTGGGCCTGACGCTCGACAGCGACGTCGTCGTGGACCCGAAGAACGCGCTGCCCATGATGGGAGCCGAGACGGTCTTCGCGAATTCCTACCGGGCGCATCCCGTGACGAAGCTCCTCACGGGAATGCCCGTCGTGTTCCCGCTCGCGCGGTCGGTGAGCGTGGCGAAGGCGCCGGTCCCGGGATGGAAGACGACGCCGCTCGTCGAGACCTCGGCCGACGGCTGGGGCGAGACGAATCTCAAGGATCTCGAAAAATCGGGACAGCCGAAGAAGGACGACAAGGACGTCGCCGGTCCGGTGTCCCTCGCCGCGGCAGTCGAGTCGGACGAGACCCCCGGGCCGGGCGGCGCGAAGCCGGCCGAGGCTTCTAGGAAGAGGAGCCGCGTCGTCGTGTTCGGAGACGCGGATTGGGCGTCGAACGCCGGAATCGCGAATGCCGCGAACCGCCTGCTCCTGTCGTCGGCAGCGAACTGGGCCCTCGAACGGGAATCACTCGTGGCGATTCCTCCGAAAGGCGCCGATGTGGTCGCCGTGACGCTCACGCGCCGCGACATCGGGCAGGTCGCGTTCGTGGTCATGCTTCTCCTTCCGGTCGCGGCCATCGCCATGGGCGTCGCGATCTGGGCGCGCCGCAGAAAGTGACCGCTCGATGCCGACACGCAAACTTCTCGTCCTGAGCGGCGTCTTCCTCGCCCTCCTCGCGTTCGTCGTTCTGTTCGAGCGCAAGCAGCCGACGTCCGCCGAGCGGGCGAAGGCCGCGAAGCGTTTCGTCGAGGTGAACGCGGAGGAAGTCGTCTCGGTCCTGCTCGAGCGCCCCGCGCTCCCGAACGTGGACCTTCTCCGCCGTGAGAAGAACCGGTGGACGTTCAAGGGCGATCCGGAGGGACCCGCGGACGGGTTCGCGGCGGAGAACCTCGTGGGCGACCTCGGGCGGCTCGAAGTCGTGGGCGAGGTGCACACCGACGTCGACCCGAAGGAGTTCGGCCTCGACACGCCGAAGGCGAAAGCGACGCTCACGTTCAAGGACAAATCGGTGAAGACGTTCCTGTTCGGGCAGGCGATTCCGGGAACGGACGCGACCGCCGCGGCGGAAGGGGCGCGTTTCGCGGCCGTCCGCGCGGCTCCTCTCGCAGGGTTGACGAAACCGGTGGACGAGTATCGCAGCCGCTCCCTTTTCGAGACGCCGTCGGCCGAGATCACGCGCCTCTCGATCACGAAGGGCCTGGGCACGGTCGTCGTCACGCGCGGAGCGAAGCCGGATCGCGCCGCAGGCGGCTGGAAGATGGAGAAGCCGGTCTCGGACTTCGCGTCGGATGCGTTCGTCGACCGGCTTCTGAGCGACCTCGCGAGCGAGCGGATCTCGGAGTTTCCGGCGATCCCCGCCGGGGATCTGGCGCCGCGTCGGCCTGGCGCCGGGGTGGGCGACGGTGAAGCTCGAGAAGGGCGCGGAGATCGTGGCGACGGTCTCGTTCGGCTCCGCGAAAGCGGACGCCGGAGGCAAGATCTACGCGAAGGCCGGGAACGTGGTATGCGTGGTGGACGACCGGGTGCGCGAAGCGCTCGACACCGAGATGTCGGCCTGGCGGGAGGGGAAGGTCCTGCCGGTCGATCTTCCCGCCCTGAGGCGCGTGTCGTTCGCGGCGGACGAGGTCCGGGCGGGAGCCGAAAGAGTCGACGGGGCGTGGCGCTCGGCGGGACGGGACATTCCCGCGAACGTCGCCGAGGCCCTCGGAAGCGGCGTCTCACGCGCCGAGGTGAAAGCCTTCCTGCCGAGACGCGTCGGCAAGGCCGCGAAGGAGAAGCCGCTCGCCACGCTCGAGCTCCTGACCGAGGGGCAGGCTCCGGCGCAGGTCGTGTCCTTCTTCGAGGCGCCTTCGGGAGTCACGGGATTCCTGGCCGAGGCCACGAGCCGTCCGGAACCGATGCTCGTCGACAAGGCCGTTCTCGACGACCTCCGGCGCAAGGCGTCCGCGCTCCGCGACGCGGCTACCGGGAAGCTGAAAGAACCGTCCAACGCGAAGGCGGCCGAAAAGTCCCGGTCCACGCCGGGGCCGAGCCCTCCCGCGAAGATCGCTCCGGCCGCGAAAAAGTAGCCGGTCAGGCTTTTTTCGGCGTGCCGGGCGACGAACGGACCGGCTCCCCAGGGACGTCGTCGTCGCGGCGGACGCCCATCGCGCGCGCGCGGTCGTCCGCGTTCCGCTCGAGCGTGGCGAGCCGGGAGAGGCGCTCGGTCTCTTTCTCGCGCTCCATCTTCGCGCTCTTCTTCTTCGCCGAGCCGAGGAACGAGCTCGCCGCCAGGACGAGCTTCAGGTGGAGCTGCCCCGTGAACTTCGCGTTTTCCCCGAACGCCCCGACGAAAGAGGCGCCGCCGAGCCGCGCCTCCGAGAAGTCGGCGCCCCCGATGTTCGCCTGCTTGAACGCGGCTCCGTCGAGCTTCGCGCCCACGAGCTGGGCGAAACGCAGATCGGAGGCCGAGAAGTCGGCGTCCTCGGCCTCGATGCCGAAGAGGTTGGCGCCGGACAGGTTCGCTCCCACGGCGATCGCGCCCGAGAGCCGGGAACGTTTCATGTTCGCGCGGCGGAGGTTCGTCCGGGCGAGCTTCACCTTCGCCATGATGCAGCCCTCGAGATTCGCTTCCGAGAGGTCGGCGCCCGAGAGGTCGGCCTCCGTGAAGTTCGAGCCGCGCAGGTTCGCGCGGACGGCGTTCGCCTCGAGAAGGCGCGCCGCCGTGAAGTTCGGGAGGCGCATCTTCGGCGTTCTCAGGTCGATCTTGTCGAGAGAGGCGCCCGTGAAGTCGGTCTCCTCGAGCTGCGCGTTCATGAAAGTCGCGTTCCGGAAGTCCGCGCGGTGGGCGCTCGTCTTCCTGAGGACGGCGTCCGTGAAGTTCGCGGCCTGCGCGACGACGCGTTCGAAGTCGGCCTCGGAAAGGTCGGCGCCGGTGAAGTCGGCTGCGTTCGCCTCGGCGCCGCGGAGAACGGCGCGCTGGAGCTTCGCGCCCTTGAACGACGTGCCCGTGAGCTTCGCGTCGCGAAAGAACGAAAGCGTGAGGTTCGCCTTGTCGAACCGGCCCTTCCGGTACGTCACGCCGTCGAAGATCGCCTGTGTGAGGTCCGTGCCCTCGAAGATGCAGCGGTCGAGCTGCGCGCCGCGGAAATTCGCGTACAGGAGGCGTCCGTAGGAGAAGTCGGTCGCCGTGAAGTCGGTACCGTCGAGCTTCGCGCCCGTCATGTCCACTGCGGTCATGACCGATTCGCGCACGCTCGCGCTCCTGAGCGTCGCGTTGCTGAAGATCGCGCCGATGAACGACACGCGCTCGAAGATCAGGTAGTCGAGGTCCGTCTCGGAGAGGTCGGCCCGGTCGAGCTTCGAGCCGTTCAGGGAGGCTCCCGTGAAATGGGCGTGCGAGAGGTTGGCCCCCTCGAGGTTGCACCCCTCGAACTTCGCGCGTGAGAGGTCGGCGCCGGAGAGGTTCTTTCCCGAGAGATCGGCGCCGCTCAGGCGCACCTCGGTGAAATCGGGCGTGAGCGCGGGCCGCGCCTCCCGCCATTCGTTCCAGCCGGGCGTTTGCACGAGTTCGAGGTGTTCCGGGTTCACGGCGGTGTAGTTTAGCGGAGCCTGTAACATTCCCGGGAATGAACGAAATCGCCGTCCGGGGGCCCGAGCGGATCCGGCGCGCCCTGCTGGGCGGCTACCCGCTTCTCTACGTCGTGTCCTGGGAGGAAGGGCGCGTCGAGCGCGCGATCGCCACCCTCGCCCAGAAGTTCTACGACAAGCCCGTGCCTTTCGCCGTCTGGAGCTGCGTCGACGGAATCGTGGCCGGATCCGAGCGGTGGCCCGACACGGCGGACCCGCTCAAGGCGCTCGACGCGATTCTCGCGGCGCCCGGGCCGGGGTTCTACCTGATGAAGGACCTCACCGCCTTCGTCGCGAAACCCGAGGTCGTTCGGAGGCTCCGGGACGCCTATCGGGCCCTCAAAGGCAAGGGGCGGTTTCTCGTCCTCGTCTCGCCGCGCCTCGTCATCCCCGACGACCTGCGGAAAGAGATCTACGTTCTCGACTACGACCTTCCGGACGAGAGCGAGATCCTCTTCCTCCTCGGCCACCTCGGGAAGCGCTACTTCGGCGAGAAGGGCCTCTCGGACGAGGACGCGAAACGCCTCGCCATGGGATTGAAGGGGCTCACGCAGGACGAGACCGAGCACGTCGTTTCGCGGGTCTTCTCGCGCCGGCCCGTGTTCGACGAGGAGTCGTATTCCGAGGTTCTCGCCGAGAAGGAGCAGGCGACCCGCAAGGACGGCGTTCTCGAGTTCGTGCCGCCGCGTTTTTCCCTCGCGGACATCGGGGGCCTCGAAAACCTCAAGGAGTGGCTCGTGAAGCGCAAGAAGCTCTTCACGAAGGAGGCGCTCGACGCCGGAATGCCGGTGCCGAAGGGAATCCTCCTCATGGGAGTGTCGGGCTGCGGAAAATCGCTCTCCGTCAAGGCGATCTCCGCCCTCTGGAACCTGCCGCTCTTCCGCCTCGACATGAACCTCGTCTTCGGCACGGACAATCCCGAGCAGACGTTTCAGCGCGCCCTCCACACGGTGGAGTCCCTCTCGCCCGCGCTCCTCTGGATCGACGAGATCGAGATGGCGATCACGGGCGGCCGGGAGGCCGGGACCGGCGCCGACGCCTCTCTCGGACGCATCTTCTCGACGTTCCTCACCTGGATGCAGGAGAAGCAGGGGCTCGTGTTCGTGGCGGCCACGGCGAACCGCATCCACCTCCTGCCCGCCGAGATCATCCGCAAGGGCCGCTTCGACCAGGTGTTCTTCCTCGACCTGCCGAACGAGAACGAGCGCAAGGCCATCTTCAACGTCCACCTGAGGAAGGTCGGGTCCGATGCGAGCCTCTTCGACGTCGTGTTCCTGGCGAAGGCGACGAAGGGCTTCGTGGGCTCGGAGATCGAGGCCGCGGTGCAGTCGGCCGCGGTCGAGGCCTTCAACCAGGGGCGGAAGCTGAACGAGGACGACATGTCGAAGATGCTGACGGCGACCGTGCCCCTCTCGCGAACGATGGACGAGCAGATCAAGGCCATCAAGAGCTGGGCGCACGACCGCGCGATGCCGGCGTCCAAGGTCTGAGCGCGCGCGCCGTAGCGCACGCCGACGACCGCATTCCCGCCTTCAGTTCCAGCGGGAGTCGACCTCGGGCCGCCGGAACGGCGAGAGAAAGTCGAGCCGCTTCTGGACCCCGGCGATGTACGCGAGCGCCCAGTCGTACCGTTCTTCGAGCCGGTCCATCACGAGGACGCGGTAGCCTTCTTCGGAGTCCAGCCCGAGCCGCGTGAGCGCTTCGTTCACGAACCCCTCGTCCGAGAGCTCGGGAGGCAGCGAGCGCGATTGCGCGCGCCCGACGGAGTCCGCGAGGCGCTCGACGCTTGCCGCGAGGAGACGCCGCAGCTCGACCCGGGAGAGCCCGCCGGGTGTCGCCGCGAGCGGCGCCATCTCGAGCGGAGTGACCTCGGCAACCCGGTAGGGCGTGGGTCCGTCCCGCTCGCGGGCGATCCGGTACCGGAACGTGCCCCTGAGGAGAATGTTCGACCGGCCGTCCTCGAGCGCTTCGTGCTCCACGACCTCGCCCGCGCAGCCCACTTCGAAGACTGCCGGCCGGCCCGCGGCGTCCGGGGGGCCCGCCGGATTCAGGAGCTGGATGCCGAGGAGCCGTTCGCCCGCGAGCGCGTCCGAGAGCATGGCCTGATAGCGGGGCTCGAAGATGTGGAGAGGGAGGTCCGTCTCCGGAAGCAGGAGGACGTTCGGGAGCGGGAACAGGGGGAGGAGTCGGCGTGGGGTCATGGCTCGAGAATGATGCAACCTGATGTGTGAGTCCCGATTGCGGCATGTTATCTTCCCCCGCGATGGCGAACAAAGACGACCGTTACGAGGAAAACGTACCCGGGAAGTTCTACGTCGATACGCAGTGCATCGACTGCGACGTCTGCCGCGTCACCGCGCCGGCCAATTTCACGCGACAGGAAGACAAGGGATTCTCGTTCGTGATGAAACAGGCCGAAACGCCCGAAGAAGAGGCCCAGTGCCAGGAAGCCATGGATTCCTGCCCGGTCGAGGCCATCGGGAACGACGGCTGAAGAAGCTCGACGAGAAGACGAAGACAGGATTCCTAGAAGGTAAGAGAGGAAGGCCGGGCCGGCCGTCATTCACCTTTCTAAGAACTTTGCAGACCGAGACCCGCTGTGAGGGCCTTTCGTGCGTGATAGCTCGACCTCACCAAGGGCCCTGACTCGACGACTCCGAATCCCAGCGCCTCGCCTTCCCGCCGGATCTCCTCGAATTCCTCCGGCGTGTAGTACCGCTCGACGGGCAGGCGGCGGGCGTGCGGCTGGAGGTACTGGCCGACGGTCACGACGTCGACGCCGGAAGAGCGGAGATCCCGGAGAGTCGCAGAGAGCTCCTCTCTCGACTCGCCGAGACCAACCATGATGCCGCTCTTTACTTTCAGAGAAATCCCGTTCTTCTCCTCGTCTCTCCTCTTCGCGGAGCGAGCGAGGAGCTCCAGCGATCGCGCGTAGATCGCGTCTGGACGGACGCGCCTGTAGAGGCGCGGGACGGTTTCCGTATTGTGGTTCAGGACCTCCGGCTCCTCGTCGAGGACGACCGAGAGCGCCGCCTCGCTGCCGAGGAAATCCGGGATGAGGACCTCGACCGTGACGCCGGCGGTGAGCGCGCGGATCTCCCGGATCGTGGCGGCGAAGTGCGCGGCGCCGCCGTCGGGCAGCTCGTCGCGGTTCACGGAGGTCACGACGGCGTGCCGGACCCCGAGCGTTCTCACGGCCTCGGCGACGTGCCGCGGCTCCTCCGGATCGAGCGGCCGCGCCTCTCCCTGACTCACGGCACAGAAGCCGCAGCGCCGCGTGCAGACGTCGCCCATGAGCATGAAGGTGGCCGTCCTGTCGACACCCCAGCACTCGAAGAGGTTCGGGCAGCGCGCTTCCTGGCAGACCGTGTTGAGATGCTTGTCCGCCACGAGCGCCGCGATGCCGCGCGACAGCTCGTTGTCGTGCACGCGCACCTTCAGCCACTCCGGCCGGGGCGTGATGCCGTAGAGCGGGCGGGCGGTCGCGCTCATGCCGCGAGTGTACCGGGACGGGTTAGGATCCGCCGGAGAATCGATCTCAAAAATGAGGAGGCCCCATGGTTTCCATCGTGTCCCTCTGGCTGCCCATTCTCCTTTCCGCGATCGCCGTGTTCGTCGCGAGCTCGATCATCCACATGTTCCTCGGTTACCACGCCGCCGACTACAGGAAGCTCCCCGCCGAGGACGACGTCATGGCGGCGCTCCGCAAGTTCGACATCCCGCCGGGCGACTACCTGGTCCCGTGCGCCGGGAGCGCGAAGGCCATGAAGGATCCGGCTTTCATGGAGAAGTTCAAGGCCGGGCCGCGGGCGATGATGACGTTCTGGGGCGGCGGCGAAGTGAGCATGGGGCCGCAGTTCATCCAGTGGTTCCTGTACTGCGTCCTCATCGGCATCACGGCCGCCTACATTTCCGGACGCGCCCTCGGTCCCGGCGCGCACTACCTCCAGGTCTTCCGCTTCGCGGGCGCGACGGCGTTCTATGGCTACGCCCTCGCGCTCTGGCAGACGTCGATCTGGTACAAGAAGTCCTGGGGGACGACGATCCGGAGCACGATCGACGGCCTGATCTACGCGCTCCTGACGGCGGGTTTCTTCGGCTGGCTCTGGCCGAGGTGACCGGCGCGCACCCCGGCTAGTCGCGTTTCCGGATTCCTTCCCGCGCCGCCCATTGCCACACGGGGTCCCACGCGTGGTACACGCAGCGGATTCCTTCCACCTCTTCCTCCTCCAGGGGCGCGGGGAAGCGGACGTCCACCGTGTGTTCGACGGCGGCCCGCGCGGCTTCGCGGACGACGAGCCATTCGCGCTCGTCCGCGAGGTCCTCGGCGCTCTCGTGGTACGGGTCCACGCCGAGCGTGAGGAGCGTGGGCAGGTTCTTCGGGCTGCATTCGACGTCGAGAATCCGCACGGCCTGGAGGCGGTTGCGGCCGTTCGGGTCCGTCAGGAACTCGCGCACGGCCACGTGGAGATCCTCGGGATCGAAGTAGGCGAAGGCCATGAGGGCGTCGCACCGGACCGACGGCTCGACGTCGAGGAGGAGATCGCGGATCTTCCCGGCGAGCGGCCGGAACGGTTCGAGACGGCCCGGCGTGTCGTCCTGGAGGCCCGCGAAGACGAACAGGCCGGCCCGGCGGGTGTCGGCGTCGGCGTCCACGAGCGCCTGCGCGACCAGACCGACGGTCTCGTCGTCCACCGGAGCGCGCACGATCCGGTCGAACGCGAGCGTCTCGCCCTCTCCGGTGTACGGCGCGATGCGCGCGGTCAGGAGCTCGTAGATTCCGCGGCTGCCGGGCGACGTCATGGCGATTCACCCTTCTCCCTCTCGAAGACCTCGAGAAAGTGGCTCACGAAGCATTCCGCGACCTGCGGCAGCGTCGGCGGCGGATTTCCGGGATTCTCCTTCGAAAGAGACGTCACGCCGCCGTCGGCGATCCCGCACGGAACTATTAGCGAGAACCCTGCCAGGTCGGTCGTCACGTTGAGGGCGCACCCGTGCGTCGTGACCCACCGCGACAGGTGTACGCCGATCGCCGCGAGCTTCTCGTTGCCCACCCAGACCGAGGCCCAGCGTTCGGGCACGGCGCTGCGCCCGGCGGCGACGCCGAAGTCTCTCGCGGTGCGGATGAGCACCTCCTCGAGGTCGCGCACGTACCGCCGCACGTCCCGCCGCCCGTGCGAGAGGTCGAGAACCGGGTACGCGACGAGCTGGCCGGGGCCATGGAACGTGAGCTTGCCGCCGCGGTCGGTGATACGAAGCTGGACGCCCCGCTGCAGGAGGAGATGCTCCGAGATGAGCAGCTCGCCGAGGTCGGCGTTGCGGCCCGCCGTGACGACGGCCGCGTGCTCGAGGAGAAAGAGCGCTTCGCGTCCGCCCGCCTTCACCCGCGCCTCGGCCGCCTTCTGAAGCGCGAAGGCCGCGTCCCACGAGACGCGGCCTTCAGGGAGAAGCGAGACGACGTCGAGCGACCGGGGCATGGATGATTCTAGTCGAGAGACTCCAGTTCGCTCCAGGACCCGTTCTCGAGCGCCGACTTCACGACGTTCACGAACGCGTCGCCCTCGGCGCCGTCGATGATCCGGTGGTCGAACGTGAGGGCGATGTAGCCCATCGTCTTGATCGCGAGAGAGTCCGAGCCGTCCGGCATCTCGACGACCTTCGCCCGTTTCTCGATCGCGCCGACGCCCATGATGGCGACCTGCGGCTGGTTGATGACGGGCGTCGCGAACAGCGAGCCGAAGGAACCGTGGTTCGTCACCGTGAACGTGCCGCCCGCGACCTCGTCCGGCACGAGCTTCTTGGCGCGCGCCCGGGTGGCCAGGTCGTTCGCGGCCCGCGCGAGGCCCACGAGCGAAAGGTCGTCCGCGCGCCGGATGACCGGCACGATGAGTCCCCAGTCCAGGGCGACGGCGATGCCGAGGTTGACCTCGCGGTGGTGCACGATGTCGTCGCCCACGATCGAGGCGTTCACGAGAGGACGCGCCTTCAGCGCCGCGACGGTCGCCCGGAGGATGAACGGCAGGTACGACAGCTTCGTGCCGTATTGCTGCTCGAAGCGGCCTTTCACGCGGTTGCGCAGCTTCGCGATCGCGGAGTAGTCGATTTCGAACACGGTCGTGACGTGGGCCGACGTCTGCTTCGACTCGACCATGCGCTGCGCGATCTTCTTGCGCATCGCGCTCATCGGCTCGATCGTGATGCTGCTCCCGGACGGAAACGCGAGCGCCGTGGGGGAAGGCGCGGACGCGCGTGCGGGGACGGGCAGATCGGCGGGACGAGCGGCGAGGACAGAGGGAGCGGGGGATTCAGGAGATTTCTGAGAAGGCGCGGGCGCTGTCGGCGCGACCTGAGCCGGCGGAGCCGCGGGGGTAGCAGCCTGCACACCCTTCGAAGAATCTTCTCTCCGCGATCCCCGGGCGCCGGCGCAGGCGGCGCTCCCGAGCCCGCCAGGAACGCCTCGATGTCCTGCTTCGTCACGCGGCCGGAAATGCCGGTGCCGGAAATCCGCGAGATGTCGACGCCCTTTTCCTCCGCGATCGCGCGCACGACGGGAGACGAGCGCCGCTTCAGCAGCTCGTCCTGGGATTCGCCGGGCTGGGGGGGAGCAGACGAGGACGGGGAGGGAGATTTCTGCTGGGAGGGAACCGGGGGAGAGACCGAAGACTGCTGAGAAGGCGCGGGAACGGCCGTTACAGCCGGGGCCGGCGGCGCCGCGGGGCTGGCCGCCTCTCTCCCCTTTCAAAGAGTCCTTCTCCTCTCTTCCCGCCGCCGGCGCAGCCGTCGGCGCAGAAGGCGCCGCTGCGGCTGCCGTGGCTTCTCCCGCCTCCCCGAGGCGTGCGACGACCGTGTTGATCGGGACGGTCTGGCCTTCGGGGACGAGGATCTCGAGGAGGGTGCCGGCGCCCGGGGAAGGGATCTCGGCGTCGACCTTGTCGGTGGAGATCTCGAACAGGGGCTCGTCGCGCTTGACCGCGTCTCCCGGCTTCTTGAGCCACTTCGTGAGCGTTCCCTCGGCGATCGACTCGCCCATCTGCGGCATGATGACGTTGGTCGGCATGGTCTTGTTCTCCGGTCGTCTAGTACCGCACGAGCTTACGCGCGGCAGCCAGCAGGGTGTTCACGTTCGGGAGGAACGCCTCTTCCAGAGGAGGAGAGTACGGCACCGGCGTGTCCGGCGCCGTGACGCGAAGGATCGGGCCGTCCAGCCACTCGAACGCCTTCTCGGAAAGCGTCGCGGCGATTTCGGCGCCGAGGCCTCCCGTGCGCGTGTCCTCGTGGAGGACGAGGCACTTGCCGGTCCGCCGGACGGACGCGAGGACCGCCTCTTCGTCGAGCGGGAGGAGAGTGCGGAGGTCGAGGACCTCGGCCGAGACGCCGTCCCTCGCGAGGGTGTCGGCCGCCTCGAGGGCGGTCCAGACCATCGCGCCGTACGTCACGATCGTGAGGTCCGTCCCGGACCGGCGGATCGCGGCCTTTCCGATCGGGACGACGTAGTCCTCTTCCGGCACGCGGTCCTTCACCCGGCGGTAGAGGAATTTGTGCTCCAGAAAGAGTACCGGGTCGTCATCGCGGATCGCGGCCTTCAGGAGACCCTTCGCGTCGTACGCGGTCGCGGGCGCCACGACCTTGAGGCCGGGCGTCTTCACGAAGTACATCTCGGGGCTCTGCGAGTGGTACGGCCCGCCGTGGACTCCGCCTCCGCAGGGCCCGCGCACGACCATCGGCACGCCGACGCCCGTGCGGTAGCGGTTCTTGGCCGCGAAGTTCGTGAGGAGGTCGAAGGCGCGCGAGATGAAGTCGATGAACTGCATCTCCGCGACGGGCCGCATGCCGCGCATCGCCGCGCCGATGGCGCCGCCCACGATCGCCTCTTCCGCGAGCGGCGTGTCGAGGACGCGCTCTTTCCCGAACCTCTCCTGCAGCCCTTCCGTCACCTTGAAGGCGCCGCCGTAGACGCCGACGTCCTGCCCGAGGACGAAGACGCGCGCATCGCGTTCCATCTCCTCGAAGAGGGCCTGGCGGATCGCCTCGAGGTAGGAGGTCTCGACGCCGCCGGCGCCATCCGCCACGAGCGTGAACGTGGCGCCGCTCCGGGCGACGCGCGGGTCGGCCATCAGAGGCCTCCCGTGAAGACGCCGGCGCGGGCCCGCTCGAGGATGCTCTCGTCGGAGTAGACGCCGCGGAAGGCGAGAGCCCGGTCGGGGAAGGGCGAAGCTTCGGCAAAGGCCACGTCCTCGTCGAGCTGGGTCTCCACTTGATCGTGGATCCGGTGCCGCTCGGCGGCCGGCATCGCCCCCGAGGCTTCGAGGGCGGATTCGAGGCGTTGGAGCGGGTCGCGGGCGCGCCACGCGGCGAGATCCTTCGCGTCGACGTACGCCTGCGCGTCGTGCTCGGCGTGGCCCTTCATGCGGTAGGTCTTGCACTCGAGCAGCGTGGGTCCGCCGCCCGCGCGCGCGCGATCGACGGCCGCCCGCGTGACCTCGTAGACCATGAGCGCGTCGTTGCCGTCCACGACCACGCCGGGTATCCCGTAGCCCGCGGCTTTGTCCGCGAGCGTCCGCGCCGCGCACTGCTTTTCGTAAGGCGTCGAGTACGCCCAGCCGTTGAACTCGAGGACGACGACGAGCGGAAGCCTCTGGACGGCCGCGAAGTTGATGCCTTCGTGGAATGCGCCGACGGACGTGCCCCCGTCTCCGAGATACGTCATGCCGACGGTGCGCTTGCCCTGCATGCGGTCGGCGAGGAGCATTCCGGAGACGACCGGCACGAGCGTGCCGAGCATCGCGATGGGGGAATAGACGCCCTTTCCCGGGACCGAAAAATGAAGGTTCGCGTCCTTGCCGCCGGAAGGCGCCGTCGCACGCGCCATGTACTGCGTGAAGATGTCGCGCGCCGGGATCCCCCGAGCCAGGACGGAGCCGAGATTGCGGATGAGGGGCGCCAGGATGTCGCCCTCGTCCAGCGCGAAGGCGCTCGCGACGGACGTCGCCTCCTGCCCGAGCGAGCGGTAGAGGCCGCCGACCACCTTCCCCTGCCGATACAGGTTCACGAGCCGCTCCTCGAGCAGCCGGTTGAGCAGCATCGTGCGGTAGAGGTCCTTCTGGCGTTCGGGAGAGAGAGACGTCGTCATGTCGTGTGTACGCTGCGGGAACGCGGCGCGGACGGCGATTATCGAAGGGCGTGTCGAGACGGTCAAACCGCCATTTTTTCCGGTCACGCTCCGGACCCAAGGCGAAGCGACGAAGGGGCGCCGGATGGTCGTCTTGACACCCGGCCGTCTCTCCGCCTAGGCTCCGCGTCCATGAACGCCGCCGCCGTTTCCCGAAAGCCGATGACCGCGAAGAAGACGACGCCGCCGAGCGGCGGGCGATGGAGCGTTCTGTAGATCGCGGACTTTCGACGATCTCGAGACACACCAGGGCCCGCCGGAAGGCGGGCCCTTTGCTTTTTGCACGCAGAGAGGAGTTCTCATGGCGACCCAGCACGACCTCCGAATTCCAGTCGCGATCCTCGGCGCGACGGGCGCCGTCGGACAGCGTCTCGTCTCGCTGCTCGAAGGGCACCCGCAGTTCGTCCTCGCCGAGGTCGCCGCCTCCGAGCGCTCGGCGGGGAAAACGTACGCGGAGGCGACGCGGTGGATCCTGCCGGGCGACATCCCGAAGGAGGCGCGCGGCCTTCTCGTGACGGCGGTGGACGCGGACTTCACGTCGCAGGTCCTTCTCTCGGGTCTCGACGCGGCCGTCGCCGATACGATCGAGCCGCTCCAGGCCGGACGCGGCAAGCTCGTCGTCTCGAACACGAAGTCGTTCCGGATGCGGCCCGACGTGCCGCTCGTGATCCCCGAGGTCAACCCGGACCATCTCGCCCTCCTGGACGGGCAGCCGACGCGCGCGTCGGGCGGCGGCATCGTCACGAACCCGAATTG
This sequence comes from Thermoanaerobaculia bacterium, assembly GCA_963809425.1. GTDB lineage: Bacteria > Acidobacteriota > Thermoanaerobaculia > UBA5066 > UBA5066 > Fen-183. The sequence continues at coordinate 15,595 of CAWEJK010000011.1, read as the reverse complement.
CTCCGTCGTCGGCCTCGCGATGGCGCTCGCGCCGCTCCACCGCGCGTTCGGCATCGAGGCGGTGGCCGTGACGACGCTGCAGGCCCTGTCGGGCGCGGGCTACCCGGGCGTTCCGTCGCTCGATTCGAACGCCAACGTCATCCCGTTCATCGAGGGCGAGGAGGAGAAGGTCGAGCGCGAGCCGAAGAAGATCCTCGGCCGTCTCGAAGGCGGGCGAGTCGTCGACGCGGACTTCCCGATCAGCGTCTCGGTCAACCGCGTGCCGGTGCGCGACGGCCACACCGAGTCGGTCTTCCTGAAGCTCAAGGCGAAGGCCGCCGTGCAGGATGTCAGGGCCGTTCTCGAGAGCTTCTCCGGCGAGCCGCAGCGCCTGAAGCTTCCGTCGGCCCCCGCCAGGCCCATCGCCGTGCGCGACGAGCGCGACCGGCCGCAGCCGATCCGCGACGTCGAAGCCGGCGCCGGCATGACGGTCACGGTCGGCCGACTCCGCCCCGACCCGGTCTACGACGTCCGTTTCACGCTGCTCGTCCACAACACGGTCCGCGGCGCGGCGGGCGCGGCGCTCCTGAACGCCGAGCTCCTGCTCGCGCAGGGCCGCCTCGCCGTGCGAACGCTCGCCCGGTGACCGCTTGACCGACGTCCTCAAGTTCGGAGGGACCTCGGTCGGAACGGCCGAGCGGATCCGGGACGCCGCGCGCCTCGTCGGGACGCGCGGGGGAGACCCGTGCCTCGTCGTCGTCTCGGCGATGGGGGGGGTCACGGACCTGTTGGAAGGTCTGAAGATTTCTTCGAGTGAAAGAGATCGGGAGGCGGCGCAGCGCGCGAAGACCGTCCTCGCGCAGCGCCACGAGCAGGCGCTCGACGGCCTGAATCTGCCCGCGGCGGAGCGCGAGGCGGCGCACGCCGCCCTGGCGGCCGAGCTGCGGCGAGCCGAAGAGCTCTCCGCTGGTGTCTTTCTACTCGAAGAAGTCTCTCTTCGAACCTCGGACGCGCTCCTTTCGATCGGAGAGCTGATCTCCTCGCGCCTCTTCGCCGCCGCGCTCCGCGCGCGCGGCACCGAGGCCGTGTGGATCGATCCCCGCGAGCTCCTCGCGACGGACGCGACGCATGGCGCCGCCCTGGCCGACGAGGCCGAGACGGCGCGCCGCGTCGCGGCGCGCGTCCTTCCAGAGCTGGCGGCCGGGCGCGTCGTCGTGACGGGCGGCTTCGTCGGCGCGGCCAGGGGCGGCGCGACGACGACCCTCGGGCGCGGCGGATCCGACTACTCGGCCGCGCTCTTCGGCGCCGCGCTCAAGGACGCGGGCCGCGAGGTCGGCGCCATCGAGATCTGGACGGACGTGGACGGAATCCTCACGGCGGACCCGCGCGTCGTCCCCCAGGCGCGCCTCGTGCCCGAGGTGAGCTCGGCCGAGGCGGCCGAGCTCGCGTTCTTCGGGGCCAAGGTCCTCCATCCGGCGACGATCCGGCCCGCGGTGGCGCGGGGGATCCCGGTCGTGGTGCGGAACTCGTTCCGGCCCGACGGCGCGGGCACGGTCGTGCGGCAGGACGCGACCGGCACCGGCGTCCGCGCGATCGCGATGCGCAAGGGCGTCACGGCGCTCTTCGTGGGCAGCCCGCGCATGCTGCTCGCGTACGGCTACGCCGCGAAGGTGTTCTCCGTCTTCGAGCGCCACCGCGTCGCGGTCGACGTCATCGCGACGAGCGAGGTGTCGATCTCGATCACGGTGGACGAGAAGGCGCCGCTGGAAGGCGTCGTCCGCGACCTGTCCGAGTTCGCGGAGGTCTCGCTGCTGAGGCATCTCGCGGTCGTCTCCGTCGTGGGCAGGAACATACGGTCGACGGCGGGCATCGCCGGGCGCGTCTTCGCCGCGCTCGGCGACGTCAACGTCGTCCTGATCTCGCAGGGCGCCTCCGACACGAACATGACGTTCGTCGTCGCCGAGGCGGACGCGCCGGAAGCGCTCCGCCGGCTGCACCGCGAGTTCTTCGAGGGCGAGGGGGAGGGGCGATGAAGGCGCTGCTCGTCGGATACGGGAAGATGGGGCGCGCGATCGAGGCGGCACTCATCCGGAGGGGACACGGCGTCGCAGGCCGTTTCGGAAGAGGAGAGATCTTCTTAGAAGGTAAAGAGGGGAAGGAGGCCGCCGTGGAAAGCTGCGACCTCGCATTCGAGTTCACAGCGCCGGATTCGGCACTCGCGCGGGTTTCCGTCCTCCTTTCTAAGAAAATCCCCGTCGTGTCCGGCACAACCGGCTGGGATGTGGCTCCGGCTGAACGGATCGCTCGGGAGCAAAACGTTCCCTTTCTTCATTCTTCGAATTTTTCCCTCGGCGTCGCCGCCCTGCGGCGCGCCGCGACGGCGGCGGCCGCCGCCCTCGCCGCGTTTCCCGAGTTCGAGCCGGGCATCGCGGAAAGACACCACTCGAAGAAGAAGGACGCGCCCTCGGGAACCGCGAAGATGCTGGCTTCGACGCTCGAAGAAGCGTCGGGACGCTCGGGCGTGCCGGTCGCGTCTCTTCGGCAGGGCGGAGCGCCGGGAGAGCATCACGTGTTCTTCGAAGGCGACGACGAGACGGTGGAGCTCGTGCACCGTGCCCGATCGCGCGCGATTTTCGCGCAGGGCGCGGTCCGTGCCGCCGAGTGGATGCTCTCCTCGGGGCGCAAAGGCCCCGTGACTTTCGACGAGTTCTTCACGGCGACGGCGGAAGCGAACGCATTGCGCAGCAGAGGAAGGCGGACCCCATGAGCTCTTCACCTTCGAATCTCTCGTTCTCAGGTGTCTACACGGCCCTCGTGACCCCGTTCCGGAACGACGGCGCTCTCGACGAACCAGGATTGCGCCGGCTCGTCCGGCGCCAGATCGCGGGAGGCGTCGCCGGCCTCGTCCCGTGCGGGACCACGGGCGAGGCCGTCACGCTCGATGCGGACGAGCACGGGCGCGTCGTGACGGCCGTGGTGGAAGAAGCGCGCGCGGCCGCGCGCCGCGTGCGCGTCATCGCGGGCTGCGGCTCGAACGATACGAAAAAGTCGCAGCTTCTCGCCGAGCGGTGCCGGCGGGCCGGCGCCGACGCGCTCCTCGTCGTGACGCCGTACTACAACAAGCCGTCGCCGCGCGGCCTCGTCGCCCATTTCAAGGCCGTCGCGGACGCGGGCGGGCTCCCCGTCGTGCTCTACAACGTGCCGGGCCGGACCGGGCTCAACATGCAGCCCGAGACCGTGCTCGAGCTCGCGAAGGACCCGCGCATCGTGGCCGTGAAGGAAGCTTCGGGCAGCCTCGACCAGGCCTGCGAGATCCTCCGGGCGCGGCCCGCCGGTTTTTCCGTCCTCTCGGGCGAGGACTCGCTCGCGGTTCCGATGATCGCGTGCGGGGCGGAAGGCGTGATCGCGGTGGTCTCGAACGAGGCGCCGGCCCTCTACTCGGAGCTGATCGCGGCGGCACTCGCGGGCAACCGCGCGCGCGCCGCCGAGCTTCAGGCCAGGATCTTCCCGCTCATGAAGGCGAACTTCCGCGAGTCGAATCCGATCCCCGCGAAGTGGGCGCTCGAGCGGCTCGGTCTCGTCGGCGGCACGCTGCGCCTCCCTCTCGTTCCGCTCTCGCCCGCGCACCATCGGCCGATGGAGGAGGCGCTGGCGGCAGCCGGTCTCCTCGATGCCGCGGGAAGGCCGGTCGAACTGGCTGCCGCGTGACGCGCGAAGCCGTCTTCGCGCTGCCCGGGCGCTCGAGCGCCCCGCGTCGCGGAGCTGCAGGCGCGCCAGAAAACGCCGTTCTGACGCGGCTGCACTAGACTCCCGCCGGAGGACTCACCGGATGAGAAAGACGGCTCTTCTCCTCGGCATCGGCCTGTTTGTTTCGACCGGCGCCGCCGGCGCCGATCTTTCGAGCGTGACGAAATCCTACTTCGCGAAGACGAAGCCCGGAACGTACGCGAAGTGGGAGCAGACCACGACCGATCCGAAGGGAAAGACGTCCGCGTCGAGATGACCGTTGCCCGCCTCGAGAACGAGGGGGACATGGTCTGGATCGAGAACCGCATCGATCCGAAGGCCGGCTCGAAGCAGAAAGCGGGGACGACGCGCTACCTTCTGACCCCCCGGTTCCAGCCGGAGAAGAACCCGCTCGACTTCATGAAGTACATCGAGCGTGTCGTCACGCAGGAGGACGGCAAGGAAGCGGCGGAGATGCCATGGGAGATGCTCCGCCCGATGATGCAAAGCGTCCTCGGCTTCGTCGACTTCGGGAGCGAAGTCACGGAAAAGGGGCCGGACACCGTGGACGGCCGGGCGTGCGACCGGTTCGGCATGAGCGGCAGGTACGCGGTCAAGATCCTCTTCATCAACCTGAAGGGCACGTACGAGTCCGATCTCTGGCTCTCGGATGACCGCCGAGCCCGATCCCGCCGTCGTGGCCGGGATCGCGAACCGTCTGCGGCGCGCTGCTCCCGGCGACGGAGGCCGTCGACGTGACCCACGGCTGGTGCTGCTTCCGGCCGATGGCCGGCGACGGCCAACCCGTGATCGACCGGGTTCCCGAGCTCGAGAACGCGTGGGTGAGCTGCGGGCACTACCGCACCGGCATCCTCATGGCCCCCGCAACCGGTGAGCTCCTCGCCCGCTCGATCACGACCGGCGAAGCCCCCGCCGAAGCCGCCGACTTCGGCATCGCCCGTTTCGGCAACGTCTGACCCGAGCAGGCGGACTACCAAGAGGCGAGCGTCCCCACGCCCCCAGGTCCGCACAGACCGCAGCGAGCGTGGCCCGAGCGGCCCGGCGCCGAAGGCGCCAAGAGCGGGAGACCGAGGCGAGCGTCCCCACGCCCCAGGTCCGGACGCACCGCCGAGCGAGCCGTGGCCCGAGCGGCCCGGCGCCGAAGGCGCCAGAGAGCGGGAACCGAGGCGAGCGTCCCCACGCCGCAGGCCGCCCGCCCGCAGCGAGCCGTGGCCCGAGCGGCCCGGCGCCGAAGGCGCCAAGAGCGGGCTACCAAGAGGCGAGCGTCCCCACGCCCCAGGTCCGCACGCACCGCAGCGAGCCGTGGCCCGAGCGGCCCGGCGCCGAAGGCGCCAGGAGCGGGCTACAAGGTTGCGAATGCGGATGCGGCGACGAGGAGGTCGTTGCCGAGGTCGGCGTCGCCTTCGATGGTGCAGTCGAGATCCGCGGGTGCGATGCGCTCGCCGACGAGGCGGCACCAGTCGACGACGTCGGCGGTCAGCGTCACGTCGGCGGTCGCGGCCACGTCACCGCCGCCCATCGCGATGAGCCAGTCGCCGCCGCCGTCGCCGGTCAGCACGAGCCGCGCCGTCTTGCCCGGCCGCGACCGCCCCGCCATGAGGAGCCCGAACCCGGTCGTGCGGCCCGAGAAGTCCGACATGATCGTGAGGTGCTCGACGGGTGGCGAGGCCAGGGGCTGCCCGATCGCACGCCGGATGTCGTCGGCGTGGATCCAGCTCTCGAAGGCGCGGATCGTGAGCACGTCGAGCAGCGGGATGTCGGCGCCGAGCCACTGGACGGTCGCGTCCTGGTTGGCGGGCTCGGAGGCCCAGCTCTGCAGCGCGTCGACGGACTCGCGCCAGAGCGCCAGCGTCTCCGCGGTCGGGCGGTCGCCGAAGCGTGCGAGCAACGCTTCGGTGCGGGCGTCGATGTCGGTGTCGGTGACGTCGGGGACGGTCGGTCGGCCGGCGAGCTGGGCGGCGAGGCTCTCCTCCGCGGCGCAGTGCACGATCAGGTCGCGCACCGTCAGGCCGTTCGCAGTACCGAGCTCGAGCTCCTCGTCACTGAGACCCTCGGCGACGTCCGCGAGCGCGGCGGGTCTCGCCCGCGTACAGCTCGAGCCGAGGGATCCACGCTGCCGGACGTGCCCGACCCGCCCGACCCGCCGGACGCACGGATGGCGGAGGTCCGGGCGCGACCGTGGCGAGGTCGAGTCACGAAGTCCCGACGGCGGCTCCAGCGCCTCGGTCGCGCCGATCCAGGCCGCGGCGTGGCGCAGCCGCTCGGCTTCCCGGGCCAGCTGGGGGCGCCGGCCAGGATCTGCTCGATCGCCTCGGTCTCGTCGAGATCGCCGCGTCGAGCGCGTACGTCGCCGAGCAGCTCCTCGACGTCCGCGGTGTCGAGCGGACGCTCGCTCATGTCCATGCTTCCAGTCCTTGCGCTTCCAGGGCGGCGGCGATGCGGCGCAGCCCGAGGCGCAGCCGCGACTTGGCGGTTCCCTCGGGGATGCCCATACCTCCGCCACCTGACGGTAGGTCTTCCCCCCGAAGTACGCGAGTTGGATCGCCCGACGCTGGTCGTCGGGCAGGAGGTCGAGGGCGTCGCGCACACGCTCCGCGGTCACCAGTGCGACCGCGATCTCCTCGACGTCGGGAACCGTCGTCCGGCGGGACAGCGTCCCGCTCCGTGCGGCGGCGACGCGCCTCCTCACGGCGCACGTAGTCGACCGCCCGCCGGTGGGCGAGCGTGCCGAGCCAGGTCCGCAGCGAGCCCCGCTCCGGGTCGAACGCCTCCGGCCGCTCCCACACGCTCACGAAGACGTCCTGGGAGACGTCCTCGGCGAGCGCGCGGATCGCCGATGACCCGAAGCGCCAATCCGTACACGAACGACCGCGTACTGGTCGTACACCTCGGTCAGCGCCGACTCGTCGCCCGAGGCCATCCGCTTCCGGACGCCCAGCTCCCAGTCGCCGGCCCGTTCGACCGTCATCTCCCCCACAGCCATACGACCTTCTTCGCCGTGGCCCATGCTCGCGGATCACTTCGAGGAAGGAAATTCCGCCGCCGACCGATCGGCGAGGAATCGGGCTCGCAGCCCGCCCTAGTCTCGCCCCGAGATCCGGGGACGGAGGGGTGGCAACGACATGGCCGACCGGTACGACCTCGTCATCGTGGGGATGGGCTCGGGGGGCATGGTCGCCGCCGAGTTCGCCGCCACCCTCGACCTCGAGGTCGCCGTGGTCGAGCGGGGCCGGGTGGGCGGCGACTGCCTCTGGACGGGTTGCGTGCCGAGCAAGGCGCTCCTGGCCTCCGGGAAGGTCGCCCACCGCATGCGGACGGCCGCCGACTTCGGCATCGAGCCGGTCGAGCCGGTCGTCGACCGGGCCAAGGTGTGGGCCCGGATCCGCTCCGTGCAGGCCCAGATCGCCCAGAGCGACGACAACCCCGACCGCTTCCGCGACATGGGCCTCGACCTCGTCGCCGGCCACGGTCGGCTGGTCGGCCGCCCGAACACCGTCGAGGTCGACGGCGAACGCCGGCTCGAGACCCGGTTCATCATGCTCTGCACCGGCAGCCGCCGGCCGTCCCGCCGATCGAGGGGCTCGCCGAGGCCGGCTACGTGACGAGCGAGAACCTGTTCGAGCTCACCGACCCGCCCGCGAGCTTCGTCAACATCGGCGGCGGACCGATCGCGGTCGAGATGGTGCAGGGCTTCACCCGGCTCGGCATCGCGGTCACGCTCCTGCAGAAGGGCCCGCGGCATCCTGCCCCGCGACGAGCCCGCGCTCGTCGACCTGCTCGTCGACAAGCTCCGCAAGGAGGGCGTCGACCTGCGCTTCGACGTCGAGACCCAACGCGTCACCCTCGAGGGCGGCAAGAAGGTCGTCCACGGCACCGAGAACGGCCAGCCCGCCTCCTGGTCGGCCGACGAGCTGCTCGTCGCGGTCGGGCGCAAGCCCAACGTCGAGAACCTCGGCCTCGAGGAGCTCGGGATCGAGACCGGGCCGAAAGGCGTCGTCGTCGACAACCGCGGCCGTACCAGCGTCGACACCGTGTACGCGTCGGGCGACGTCGCCGGCCGTTTCCTCTTCACGCACTCGGCCGCGTACGAAGGCGTGCGCGCGCGGTGCGTGACATGTTCTTCCCCGGAAAGGGCAAGGTTGTCGCGGGTGTCCCGTGGTGCACGTTCACCGACCCCGAGCTCGCGCACGTGGGCTTGACCGAAGCCGAGGCCCGCGAGGAGTACAGGTCCGACGTCGAGGTGTGGCGCCAGGACCTGGTCCACAACGATCGGGCGCACGCGACGGCGCGCCCCGAGGGCGCGGTGTTCGTGGTCACGCACAAGAGCCGTATCGTCGGCGCCCACGTCCTGGCGCCCGCGGCCGGTGAGATGATCCACGAGTTCGCGCTCGCGATCGAGGAGAACGTGAAGCTCAACGAGCTGTCGCAGTTCATGCACGTCTACCCGACGGTGTCGACCTCGATCGGTCAGCTGGCCGGCGAAGCCGCGTTCGAGAAGGCCGAGAAGCTGCGCTGGCTGGTGAAGCGGAAGTGACGAGCCGGAAGACGACGAGACGGACGTGACCGCGGACGTCACCCGGCTGCTGAACTCGAACTGGGGCTTCGAGTCGAACTGCTTCGTCTGCTCACCCGGGAACGCCCACGGGCTCCGGGTCCTGATCGTGCTCACCGAGGCCCAGGCGGCGGACGCCGTCGGCGCCGAGCTCAACGCCGCGGACGCGTCGTTCACTCGTACGAGTCGAGAACCTGGGAGAACGTGAGCTCGGTCTCGGTCGACAGACGGTCGTAGTCGTCCACGGACAGACCCAGCTCCAGCATTGCGTGCGCGAACGATTCGAGGTCCGGGTTGTCGTCGCGAGCTCGCCGACCTCCTTCGCGACGACGTCGGCGAGGTGGGTCGCGTAGCAGATGACGTCGACGCCCTCGTCGGGTGTGTGGTGGTACGAGATCCCGCGCTGGATGCTCTCCGGGAAGTCCCAGTACTGCACCATCAACCCGCCGAGCTCGGCGTGGTGGACGCCCAGGATCTCGACTTCGGCGTCGATGCGGGTGAGCCCGCCGTCGTGCTGCGCGCGGTAGATCGTCTCGAGCACCTCGTCGCCGAGGAACCGCGACATGAGCAGCTTGCCGATGTCGTGGAGCAGAGCGGCCGTGGCCGTCTCCGGGGGGATGGCGACGTCGGTGTAGCGGCGGAGCGCCGACGCGGCGATCGACGTCGCGACCGAGTGGCGCCACAGGTCGCCTTCGGACAACCCGTACTCGGGAACGGCCCGCTGCAGCCAGCGCGCCGCGCTGGACTGCACCGCGAGCCAGAGGACCGAACCGGTGCCGAGCCGGATCACCGCGTCGCGCACGTTCGTGACCGGGTTGACCGTGCCACTGGCCGCCGAGTTGGCGTTGCGCAGGAGCGTCGCCGTCAGCGCCTGGTCGTAGCGAACGACGTCGATGATCTCGTTGAGGTCGGGGTCGCCGCACGCCACCACCGCCGCGAGCCGGGCGACGCTGGCCGGCAGCGGTTCGAGGTTGGATGCCGCCTGGGCCAGCGAGTCGAGGTCGAGCACAGGGCCTCCCAGGGCCGGGCGCGCCGGATGCGGCCGGGCCGACCTCCTGATCGGCAGCGCGCCATCGCTCTGAGGGGTTCCGACGGTTTTCGCGGGGCTTTCGCGGCCAGTCCGGCGGGTTTGCGGGTCATCACGCTCCCGCGTTGGCGCGCAGCTCCTCGCCGATCTCGGTGATCTCGAACGTGTGCTCCGGCGGGACGAACAGCGGCAGGAGGACGGTCGGGTTGCCCTGCGCCGCCAGCCGGACCCACTTGCGGAGGCTGTAGACGGTGAGGTCGAGGTCGCCCGGCCCCGACCTCCCACCTTCGGGCTGGGTCCGGAAGATGTACTGCTCGAAGCGACGCAGCCCGATGACGAACTCGGGCGGCTCGACGCAGATCCCCATCTCGTCGCGGTCGTCCTGACCGTCGACCGCCGTGCCGTGCACGCCCGAGCCGACGAGGACGCGCAGGACCATTCCACGTTCGGCGACACGGCGGAACTCGTCGTTGGAATGCGGATTCACGGGCACCACGCTACGGATCTCCCGTCGTCGGCTACGCCGAATTCATCGGGCGGGACGCGGCCTCCTCAAGCGCGGGTATCGCCGCTACGAGATCCGCACGAGCCCGATCACTCGTCGCAACGACAGGGGACGTTCCCGCAGCGGGGACAACCGTTTGCATACCGGGCGACGGCGTCGTCGAGTGACAGCCCGAGCTGGTTCGCCAACGACGCCACCCAGGCCAGGACGTCGCCCAGCTCGTGCAGCTGCTCTTCGGCGGTCCCCTTGCGTGCCGCCTTCGCGAGCTCGCCGACCTCCTCCGCGAGCCACGCGACCGTCCCGGGGATCCCACGGGCACGGTCCCGGTCCCCGTACGTCGCATCCATGAGCCGCTGCAGGTCCCCGAGCTCGGTCATGGGTTCTCCGTCGAGGCGGGCAGGAAGACGCAGCCGGCGGTGCCGGCGCCGGTGTGGGCGCCGACGGACGGGCCGACGGTGTAGCGGACGAGCTCGGCGACGACCGGGCCGTCCCCGGCGCCTGCTCCCCCGGTCAACGCCGCGGCGAGCGCGTCGGCGAGCTCGGTTGCGCCGGCGTGGCCGACCCCGACGAGCTGCGGCGTCGTGCCGGCGCGGTCGCGGACGTAGGCGACCATCTCGTCGACGGCGGCGTCGACCTCGTGGACCTGCGCAACGACGTTCATCGTCCCGCCGTGCATGGCGAGCACCGGGACGCCGCCGCCCAGCTCGGCGCCGGCTTCGAGCCGGCCACCCTGGCGCGCCAGGTCGAGCGCGCCGACGACGAACACGTTGTCGACCGCCGCGGCCGCGTTGCCGGCGGCGCGGACGACCTCGGCGAGACCTCCGCCGGCTTCGAGGGCACGCGCCGCCATCCACACGCAGCACGCGATCGGGAACGACGCGGTGGCCGTGTCGACGATCTCGACGGGCACGGGCGCCATCCCGGCCGCGATGCGTGCCGAGTTGACGGTCGCCGAGGTGTTCGACCCGATGTGGATCGAGACGATCTGGGTCGCGCCCGCGTCGGCTGCCGCCTGGTACGCCTCGACGAAGCGGCCCGGCGCCGGCGCGGCCGTCGAGACGGTCGCGCCCGTGCCCAGGCGTGCGTAGAAGTCACTTTCGTCGAGGTCGACGCCCTCCTCGTGCTCCTCACCGTCGACCACGACCACGAGGGGGACGACGCGGACGCCGTACCGCGGCGCAGATCCGCCGGCAGCTGCGAGTTCGAGTCGGTGACGAGCGCGATCACACGGTCCCGCGCTTCACGACGATCGGAGGCTGTCCGCTGGTCGCGAACTTCAGCAGGATCAGCCCGGCGCCGATCGCGGAGAACGCGAACAGGCCCCAGCTCGCGTCGGGCCCCCAGAGGTTGGGAAGGTCGGCGCGCCACGAGACGAACCCCGCGATCACCCACACCGTGCAGCTGAACTGGATCGCCCGCTGCGCGTTCCGGACGCCGATCGCGCCGGTGGCCGCGACCGTGGCGTCGAGCGGGAAGAAGATCGGGAACACGGCGAGCACCGACCCGGCCGACGTCGCGACGCCCTTGCCGCCCTTCTTGAACCCGGTCCACACCGGCCAGATGTGCCCGGCGATCGCCGTCGTCGCGCCGGCGTAGGCGCCTCCATCGCCGCCGATCGCCCACCCGACCAGCCCGCCGGCCAGGCCCTTGCCGGCATCGACGAGCATCACGACGACGCCCCACTTCTTACCGACGACCTGCGCGGTGTTCAACCCGCCGGGATTGCCGCTCCCGACCGTCCGGATGTCGACCGCGCCGCGAGTCGCCAGCCGGGTGACGATGACCGCCGTCGGGAACGTCCCGAGGAGGTAGCCGGCGATGGCACCGACGACCGCGCCCCAGAACCCGTGCACGGCTTACCCGCTCTCGGCGCTGCGCGCCGGGTCCCGGTCAGCCGCCGGAGACGTCCTGGGGGCGGGTCTTGCCCGCGGCGATCCACGGCATCATCGAACGCAGGCGCTCCCCGACCTCCTCGATCGGGTGCTCGGCGCTCTTGCGCCGCAGCGCGTTGAACCCCGGACGGCCGGCCTGGTTCTCGAGGATCCATTCCCGTGCGAACTCGCCCGACTGGATCTCGCCGAGGATCTTCCGCATCTCCGGCGCGGGTCTCGTCGGTGACGATGCGCGGGCCGCGGGTCATGTCGCCGTACTCGGCGGTGTCGGAGATCGAGTACCGCATGTTGGCGATGCCGCCCTCGTAGATGAGGTCGACGATGAGCTTCACCTCGTGCAGCGTCTCGAAGTACGCCGACTCCGGCTGGTACCCCGCGTTCACGAGCGTCTCGTAGCTCGCCTTGATGAGCTCGGTGAGCCCGCCGCACAGGACGACCTGCTCGCCGAACAGGTCGGTCTCGGTCTCCTCCTCGAACGTCGTGTCGAGCACGCCGGCGCGCGTCGCGCCGATGCCCCGGGCGTACGCGAGCGCCGTCTGCTTGGCCTTGCCCGGTCTCGTCGGCGGAGATGGCGACGAGCGCGGGCACGCCGCCGCCCTCCTCGAACGTCCGGCGCACGAGGTGACCCGGGCCCTTCGGGGCGATCATCCACACGTCGACGCCCTTGGGCGGCTTGATCTGCCCGAAGTGGATGTTGAACCCGTGGGCGAACGCGAGCGAGTCGCGGTCCGTCGAGGTTCGGCTCGATGTCCTCCCTGTAGACGCGGGCCTGCTCGGTGTCGGGGAGCAGCACCATGATCACGTCGGCCTCTTTGCAGGCGTCGGCGGTCGTCAGGACCCGCAGGCCGGCCGCCTCCGCCTTCTGCCCCGAGCCCGATCCCTCCCGCAGCCCGACCCGGACGTCGACCCCCGACTCCTTAGGTTCAGTGCGTGGGCGTGGCCCTGGGAGCCGTACCCGAGGACCGCGACCTTGCGGCCCTGCAGCAGCCCCAGGTCGGCGTCGTCGTCGTAGTAGATGGTCGCGGGCATGGCGGAATCTCCGGTTTCTGGTTCGAGCGGCGGCCATTCAGGCTACCCGAGGTGGCCCGTCGCGGGCCCAGCGCTGCTCGTTCGCTCGTTCGCTACACGAAGAAGCCGACGACGGCGACGATGCCGCCGACCGCGACGCACCCGAGGGCGACCCCGCGCAGCACGCGGCCCATCCTCACCGCTTCCGCCGGTTCGCGCGACGCCGCACCAGATCCGGTCGTAGACGAGTGTGAGCGCGCACATCACGGCTCCGGCGAAGGCCAGCGCACCGCCGCTGCCGATCACGGTCGACCACGATCATGCAGGTTCACATCCGCTTGATCGGCCCGACCCCGGCGGGGTGTAGCAGTCACACCACACGAGCAGCATCGAACGTCTGTTCCGATCCGACGACCGTCTCGTCCGTCTACCCCGCGCGCGGGCGTCCTGACCGCTCGCAGGCGCGCCGGGCGGCGGGCCAGCTTCGGCAACGCGATGCGGCCGGTGCGCTGGAGCTCGACGATGCCGAAGGGCTGGAGCAGGTCGGAGATGGCGTCGAGCTTGCTCGGGGCGCCGGCGACCTGGATCGTGATCGCGTCGAAGCCGACGTCGTCGATCTTGGCCTCGAAGATCGACGCGAGCTCGGTGATCTGCGAGCGCGCCTCGGGGGTCGCCTTCACCGTCACGAGCATGAGCTCACGCTCGACCGCGTCGCCGGGCGTGAGCTCGACGATCTTGATGACCGGGATGAGCTTGTTGAGCTGCTTGGTCACCTGCTCGAGCGGCGTCGACTCGGCGTCGACGACGATCGTCATGCGCGAGAACCGCTCGTCCTCGGTCGGGCTGACCGCGAGCGACACGATGTTGAACCCGCGCCGTGCGAACAGGCCGGCAACGCGGGTGAGCACACCGAACTTGTTCTCGACCAGGACGGAGAGAATGTGATGTTGGTCGGGCTGGTGGTGCTGGGGTGTGCCGTTCATCAGTCACGGCCTCCGGGAACGTCGTGCGCCGGATCGAGGATGATGTCGTCGTTGGACGCCCCAGCGGGCACCATCGGGTACACCTTCTCCCGATAGTCGGTCCGGAAGTCGATGACGACGGGACGGTCGTCGATCTCGTTCGCCTTCTCGATCGTCGGCACGACGTCTTCGGGCGTGTCGCAGCGCATGCCGATGCAGCCCATCGCCTCGGCCCACTTCACGTAGTCGGGCAGGTCGGGCGACAGGTACACCTCGCTGTAGCGCTCCTCGTAGAAGAGCTCCTGCCACTGCCGCACCATGCCCAGGTACGCGTTGTCGAGGATCGCGACCTTGATCGGAATGCGTTCCGCTGCTCGCCGTCACGAGCTCCTGCGCGGTCATCTGGAAGCAGCCGTCGCCGTCGATCGCCCACACCATCTTCTCGGGGCGGCCGACCTTGGCGCCGATCGCCGCCGGCACCGCGAAGCCCATGGTGCCGAGCCCGCCCGACACGACGAACGTGTAGGGATAGTTGAACTTCCAGCGCTGGCTGGTCCACATCTGGTGCTGACCGACGCCCGACGCGACGATCGTGTCGTCGGGCGTGTTGTCGCGCAGCATGTCGATGCAGAACTGCGGCTTGAGCGGGCCGTCCTCGAACTGCTCGTAGACCAGCGGGTACTGCTCCTGCCACGCGTGTGGATCTGTGCGATCCACTCGTCGAGCACCGGCCAGTCCTTGCGCGCCTTTTCGGCCCGCACGGCCTTCACCATCTCCTCGATGACGAGGCCGGCAATCGCCGACGATCGGCACGTCGGGACGGCGGACCTTGCCGAGCTCGGCCGGGTCGATGTCGACGTGGACGATCTTCGCGCCTGGTGCGAACGCACCGACCTTGCCGGTGACGCGGTCGTCGAAGCGCGAGCCGAGCGCGACGAGCAGATCGGCCTGCTGCATCGCGGTGACCGCGGTGTAGTTGCCGTGCATGCCCGGCATGCCGAGGCACAGCTCGTGGTCGTCGGGGAACGCGCCGCGTGCCATCAGCGTCGTCACCACCGGGAAGCCGGTGAGCTCGGCGAGCTCACGCAGCGTCTCCGCGGCGCGCGAGCCTTGAGGATGCCGCCGCCGACGTAGAGGACGGGCCGGCGGGCCTCCCCCATCAGCCGGGCGGCGTCCTTGATCTGCTTGGCGTGACCTTTCGTGTTGGGCTTGTAGCCCGGGAGGTCGACGGACTCGGGCCAGTACCAGTCCATCTCCATGTTGGCGACGTCCTTGGGCACGTCGACGAGCACCGGGCCGGGCCGGCCCGTGCCGTCGCGACGCGGGAAGGCCTCGCGGACGATGCGCGGGATGTCGGCCGGGTCCTAGTGACGAGCCAGTTGTGCTTCGTCACCGGCATCGTGATCCCGACGGTGTCGCACTCCTGGAACCGCTGTCGGTGCCGATCACCGTGTACGGCACCTGCCCCGTGATCATCACGATCGGGATGGAGTCCATGTAGGCGTCGCACAGCGGCGTCACGACGTTGGTCGCCGCCGGGCCGCTCGTCACCATCGCCACGCCCGGGCGACCGGTCGCGTGCGGGGCGAAGCCCTCGGCCATGTGCCCGGCGCCCTGCTCGTGGCGGACGAGGATGTGGCGGATCGACGAGTCGATCAGCGGGTCGTAGACCGGGAGGATCGCGCCGCCGGGGAGGCCGAACATGACCTCCGTACCTTCCATCTCGAGGCTCTTGATCAGGGCCTGGGCGCCGGTCAGCTTCATGGCGGATCGCTTTCTGGGGGATCTGGCTCGGGATATGAAAAACCCCTCGCTCGTTGCGAGGGGCGGCAGCGCACGGACGCGAAGAGGCGCCGTGCGCTAGGTAACGAGTACGAGGAGGTCGAAGTGGCGGCTCATCGGAGAACAAGTGTGACTGATCCC
>CAWEJK010000010.1:0-236848 GCA_963809425.1 Thermoanaerobaculia bacterium | reverse complement strand
TTGCTGTTTCTGTTCTTTTACTTCGTTCGAGCATATTGTCCTTTCTCGCGGGCGCCGTTCTCGTGGAGGCGGCGACGCTCACGTTTCTGATCTGGGTGCTCAAGGGCGATTTTCTTCCGCCTGCGCCCTGGCCGCTCGCCGCACGCGCCCTGGCGACGGGGGTGTTCGGCGGCTTGCTCTACGCGGCGTCGCGCGTGCCGTGGAGACAGCGGCGCGAGGCGCGCCGGCGCGTGAGGCTCGGCTGATGCCCGCCAGCGCCCGCGAAGACCGCCGCCCCGTTCTCTCGCGCATCGACGTCGTCGCGCGCGGCGCGTGGATCCTCATCGGCGTCCTCGCCGGCGTCTACTGGGTCCATCAGGTGCTGCGCGGCGAGGAGTACGAGCGCCAGGCCGAGAACAATCGCCTGCGCCGCGTGCCCGTCACGGCGCCCCGCGGCTTCATCCTCGATCGAAACGGCATCGTCCTCGCCGAGAACGAGCCCGCGTTCACGCTGCTTCTGTACCGGCGGGAGACGAAAGACCTCGACGCCTCGCTGCATTTCGTCGCCGAGCTCTTCAACCGGCCGTTCGAGGACCTCAAGCGCCGCGTCGAGCGCGATCGCTCGTACTACGACTTCGTGCCGGTCGTGCTGCAGGAGAACCTGACGATCTCCGAGGTGGGCGCCGTCCAGGCGCGGGCGCTCGAGCATCCCGAGCTCGTCGTCCAGAAGACCGAGCGCCGCGTGTACACGCAGGGCACGGCGGCCGCCCATCTCCTCGGCCACCTCGGCGAGGCCACCGCCGAGCAGGTCGCGGCATGGGCGAAGGCGCACCCTGGCGATCCGAACCTGCCGCGGCCCGGCGAGGCCATCGGCCAGCAGGGCGTGGAGGCGAAGTACCAGGACCTTCTCTCCGGGGTCTCGGGATCGCGGACGTACGTCATCGATTCCTTCGGACGCGAGGTCGTCGAGTCCGGGAACGAGTCGCCGCTGCCCGGCAACACGCTCCGTCTCACGATCGATCTCGGCATGCAGAAGATCGCCGAGGACTACTTCGCGGACCGGGTGGGCTCCGCGGTGGCGCTCGACCCGAAGACGGGCGAGATCCTCGCGCTCCTTTCCGCTCCCGCGTACGACCCGAACTTCTTCACGAAGCGCGTGAGCCGTTCGGACTGGGAAGACATCGTGCAGGACCCGGACCGCCCGCTCAACAACCGCGTGCTCCAGAACGTCTACTCGCCGGGGTCCATCTGGAAGCCTTACATGGCCTACTCGATCCTCACGCACGGCATCGACCCCGGGGAGCGCGTGTTCTGTCCGGGCGGCGCCACGTTCTACGGGCGCTACTTCCGCTGCCACGGCCGTCACGGACTCGTGGATCTCACGACGGCTCTTCAGGTCTCGTGCGATACGTACTTCTACACGATGGGAAAGCGGCTCGGGATCGACGCGATCGCCGAGTCGGCGGGGCTCTTCGGCTTCGGACGGCCGAGCGGCATCGACCTCGCCAATGAAAAGAGCGGCATCGTTCCCTCGCCGGCCTGGAGCCTCGCGGCGCGCAGGCACCCGTGGTATCTCGGAGAGACGATCTCCGTGGCGATCGGCCAGGGGCCCGTCCTCGTGACCGCGATGCAGATCGCGCGCGGGATGTCCGGCATCGCGAACGCGGACGGAGCCCTTCCGACGCCGCACCTCTTCCATATCGGCGAGAACGTGCGCACGGGCGAGCGCTTCGTCTATCGCCCAGAGTCGAAGGAGTCGATCCCGTACCCTCCCGGCGCGCACGAGACGATCGTCGAGGGCCTCTGGCGCGTCGTGAACCTGCCCGGCGGAACGGCGTACGCCTCGCGCGTCCCCGGCCTCGACCTCTGCGGCAAGACGGGTTCCGTCCAGGTCGTCGGCCAGAAGGAAGCGAAGAAAGGCCACCTCCTCCCCGAGCAGCTGCGCGATCACGGCTGGTTCTCGAGCTTCGCGCCCCGGGACGACCCGAAGGTCGTCGTCGTGGTCTTCGTGGAGCACGGCGAGCACGGCGGATCGGCCGCGGCGCCTCTCGCGGCGCGCCTCGCCGAATACTGGGTCGCGAAGTGCCGCGGCGGAACGCCCGAAATGCTCGCGCAGGTCGCCGGGCGCCCGCTGGGCCGCGCTCCCGCGCGGGCGAACTGACGTCATGTCGCGGCTGGCCGAGGTCATTCCCCGGCGGATCGACCTGCGCATCCTGTCCCTCGCGCTCGCGCTCACGGCCATCGGAATCGGGATGGTCGTCTCGACGACCGCCGGGACGCCGCGCGCCGATCTCGCCGGCAAGCAGATTCTCTTCGCGGTTCTCGGCCTCGTCGCCGCGGGCGTGCTCCTCGCGGTCGACTACCGCGTCCTCCTCCAGTACTCGCCGGGGCTCTACGGCGTCACGCTTCTCGTGCTCCTCTGGCTGCCGTTCTTCGGCAATCGAATCGCGGGAGCGAGGTCGTGGGTCAAGGTGGGCGGCGGGTTCCAGCTCCAGCCGTCGGAGTTCGCGCGGATCTCGATCGCGCTGCTCCTCGCGTGGATCCTCGAGAACGACGACCGCGCGCTCCTGCGCTCGCGCACGATCTGGGCGCTGACCGCGGCCATCGGCTTGCCGGTGGTTCTCGTCATGGCGCAGCCGGACCTCGGCGTCGCGCTCACGTATCTGCCGTTTCTCGTCACGGCGCTCTTCTTCGGCGGCCTCCCCGGGCGCTGGTGGGCGATCCTCATCGTGTCGGGGTCGCTCGCCGTCTGCGGCTCGTGGTTCCTCCTCAAGGACTACCAGAAGGACCGGATCCGCACGTTCCTCGACCCGAACCTCGCCGCGCGGGGCGCGGGCTACCAGGTCCGGCAGGCCCGGATCGCGATCGGCTCGGGAGGCATTTTCGGCAAGGGCTGGAAGCAGGGCACCCAGAGCCGGCTCGGCTTCCTGCCCGTGCGCCACACCGACTTCATCTTCGCGGCGCTCGCCGAGGAGTGGGGGTTCGCGGGCGTCGCCGCCTTTCTCGCGCTCTACGGCGCCCTCATCGCCCGCTCTCTCGCGCTCGCGCGCGACGCGCGCGACCGCGGCGGGTCGATTCTCGTCATCCTGCTCGTCCTCAACCTCGCGGCGCAGGCGCTCGTGAACGTCGCGATGAACGTCGGCGTCATGCCCACGACGGGCATCACGCTGCCGTTCGTGTCCTACGGCGGGTCCTCGCTCATCGCGACGTGGTGCATGGTCGGGCTCATGCTGTCCGTCGCGTACCGACGGTACGTGAACGTCTAGGGGAACCCTCCGCGTACACTCCCCGCGTGCCGAAAGAGCTTCTCGTCTCGTCCTCCGAACGCGAAACGCGCGTCGCCGTCCTCGAAGAGGGGGCCGTGGCCGAGGTGCAGATCGAGCGCCGGAAGCAGCGCGGCACGGTCGGGAACATCTACAAGGGGCGCGTGACGCGCGTCCTGCCCGGCATGCAGTCGGCCTTCGTGGACGTCGGCCTCGAGAAGGACGCCTTCCTCTACGTGGCCGACGTCGGAGAGGAAGTCGACGACTTCGACGCCTTCGGCGGCGGCGGCGCCGCGGCGGCGCTCGAGGCGTCACCGGCGATGGCGGAGAACACCCCTGCTCCAGGCGAAGGCGAGCCGGTCCTGAAGCCGGTTCTGCCGTCGATCGACGAGCTGCTCCGCGAGGGGCAGGAGCTCGTCGTGCAGGTCACGAAGGACCAGATCGCGCACAAAGGCGTGCGCGTCACGACGCACGTCACCCTTCCGGGGCGCACGCTCGTCTACATGCCCACGATCGACCACATCGGCGTCTCGCGCCGCATCGAGAACGAGGACGAGCGCATCCGGCTCAAGGAGATCCTCGTCGCTCTCAAGAAGGGCCCGGGCGGGTACATCGTGCGCACGGCGGGCGAAGGGCGCGCGGCGGACGAATTCGCGGCCGATCGCCGCTACCTCACGAAGCTCTGGGAGCAGATCCGCAAGAAAGGCGAACGCGCCGGCGCGCCGACCCTCCTGCACCGCGATCTCGACCTCACGCTACGCGCGGCGCGCGACATCTTCGGCTCGGATTTCGCGACCCTCTGGGTGGACGACGACGAAGAATACCAGCGCATCGTGGAGTTCCTCGACCAGGTGCAGCCCGCGCTCGTCTCGAAGGTGAAGCTCTTCCGCAAGTCGGCTCCGCTCTTCGAGGAGTACGGCGTCGACCTCGAGATCGAGAACGCGCTCAAGTCGAAGGTCTGGCTCAAGTCCGGCGGCTACATCGTCATCAACCAGACCGAGGCGCTCGTCGCGATCGACGTGAACACCGGAAAATTCGTCGGCAAGAAGCGTCTCGAAGACACGGTCGTGAAGACGAACCTCGAAGCCGTGCAGGAGATCGTCCGCCAGATTCGCCTCCGCGATCTGGGCGGTCTCCTCGTCGTGGACTTCATCGACATGGAGGAGGAGGAGCACCGCAAGGAGCTCATCACCGCGCTCGAGGCCGAGATGCGGAAGGACCGCTCGAAGAACCGGATGCTTCCGGTCTCGGAGTTCGGCCTCGTCGAGATCACCCGGAAGCGGCAGCGCCAGAGCCTCGAGCGGGCGCTCACGATGCCGTGCCCCTACTGCGCGGGCTCCGGCCGCACGAAGAGCGTCCCCACGATCGTCCTCGAGATCCGCCGTGAGGTCCTGAAGCGGGTCGAGGTCGGGGAGGCGCATTCGCTCGTCCTGCGCGTCCATCCGGAGGTCTACCGCGCGCTCGTGGGGGAGGAGCGACGCCTCGTGGAAGAGCTCGAGGAGCAGATCGGCATGCCGGTACACGTCCAGAGCGACGAGCACCTGCACCACGAGCGCTTCGACATCGTCCTCGAAGCCTGAGCGGCCCGGGCGTCGTTTCGGCGCGCTTGCGCTGGCATGCGGCGTGCGAAAGAGCGGGCAGCGCACGTCTCCTCCTCCGGCCGCTCTCGAGCGGCCTCTTTTTGCTGGCCGCGGAACCGGCCGCCCTAGACTGACGTCGTGACCCGGAACGACCCCCTCTTCACGCGCCGGTTCTTCGTGATGTGCGGGTTCACGTTCACGGTCTTCCTTTCCCTCTTCCAGCTCCTGCCGACGGCGCCGTTCCGCATTCTCGAGCTCGGCGGCTCCACGACGGCCGCGGGGCTCTTCCTCGGCCTCCTGACGTACGCCTCCGCGCTGTCGGCCCCGCTCACGGGCGCGCTCGCGGACCGGATCGGGCGGCGCCGGATGCTTCTCGTCTCGAGCGTCGCGATCGCGAGCTTCGCCCTCGCCTACGCCTTCGCGCCGCGCTGGGAGATTCTGGTCGCGCTCGTCTTCTTCCACGGTCTTTTCTGGTCGGGACTCCTCTCGGCGTCGGCCGCGTACATGACCGGCCTGATCCCGAACGAGCGGCGCGCCGAGGGGATCGGCTACTGGGGAATGGCGACGGTTCTCGCGACCGCGTTCGCGCCGGCGCTCGGCCTCGCCATCTACGCGCTCTCCTGGAAGGCGCTTTGCGCGTCCGTCGGCGTCCTGAACCTCGCGATGGCGGCGATCGCATGGAACCTCGAGCCGGACCCTCCGCACCCCGCGGCCCCGGGCCCCTTCTTCTCCCGTCGGCTCGTCGAGTGGCGCGTCCTCGCTCCGTCGCTCGCGCTCTTTCTCTGCAGCTTCGGCTACGGCGGCGTCACGAGCTTCGTCGCGATGTGGACCGAGAAGAACGGCCTTGCCCCGAAGGGCCTCTTCTTCACCGTCTTCTCGCTCACGGTCCTCGTTCTCAGGCCGCTCGTCGGCCGCCACGCCGACCGCACGGGGCCGCAGCGCGTCCTCGTTCCCCTGCTCGGCCTGACGGCCGTCTCGTTCGCGCTCCTCGCCGTCGCGACGACGCGGCCGCTCCTCGCGCTCGCGGCCTTTCTTTTCGGCGCCGGGTTCGGGAACGTCTACCCCGTCTTCGCGGCGCACGTGACGCGGCATGTCGCGCCGGAGAGGCGCGGGGCCGCGTTCGGGGCGATCCTCGCGGCCTTCGACGTCGGGATCGGCACGGGCTCGATCGCGCTCGGCGCGATCATCGGGCGGGCCGGCTTTCCCGCCGCGTACGGAATGGCCGCGGCGGTCGCGGTCCTTTCGGTGCCCGCGTTCCTCCTGCTCGACCGGCGTGCGTTCCCCCCGGAAGGCGCGGTATCCTAGGGGTCATGAAGACCGTCCGCTTCTCCCGCTTCGCCTGGAAGGAACTCCTCCGCGGACCGCTCGGCACGCCGATCGTCCTCGCCCGCGGCATTCGCCCTGTCGGCCGCCTCATGCCGATCCGGGCCGCGAGCCTGGCGACGTGGCGGCGGCTCTCGGCGCTCCCGGTCTCGACGACCGTGAAGAAGGCGCTCTACCGCGCCCTCTACGTGCTCCCGCTCGGGCCGGGCGACGCCGCGACGATCGGCAGGGTCGCCAAGCGGCACCGCGCGTTCTTCACGCACGCCTGAGGCGCGGCCGCCCGTCCACTTTTCGCCGCTTCAGTTCGAGACGGTGCCCGCCTGCGGCGCCGGCCCTTCGCCGCGCAGCAGCAGCAGCCCGCCCCGGAGCGCCGCCCCGCGCAGCGTCACGGCCAGCGCCTCGCCGAGATCGTCGACCGAATGCACGGTGATCATGTCGCGGACCTCTTTCGGCAGGTCGGCGAGATCGGGCTCGTTGTCCTTCGGGACGACGATCGTCCGGATCCCCGCGCGGACGGCGCCGAGCACCTTCTCCTTGAGCCCGCCGATCGGAAGCACGCGGCCCGAGAGCGTGACCTCGCCCGTCATCGCGATGTCGTGCCGGGCCGGGATCCTCGCGAGGGCCGACACGATCGCCGTGGCCATCGCGATGCCCGCCGACGGCCCGTCCTTCGGGATCGCGCCCGCAGGCACGTGAATGTGCAGATCCCGCTCGAAGGCGTCGTCCGCAATGCCGAGAAGAACCGCGTGCGAGCGCGCGTACGTCCAGGCGGCGCGGGCCGACTCCTTCATGACGTCCCCGAGCTGGCCCGTGAGCATCACCTCGCCCTTCCCCTTCATGAGCATGGCCTCGATGAACATGATGTCGCCGCCCGCCGGCGTGTAGTACATGCCGGTCGCGAGGCCGACCTGGTCCTTGACGATCTTCTTCTCGGGGTGCACGCGCTTCTTGCCGAGGAGCGGGAAGACGTCCGCTTCGTCGACGGTGACGGCCGTGACCTCGCCCGCCGCGATCTTTCGCGCGACTTTGCGCCCGAGCTTTCCAAGCTCGCGCTCGAGCTGCCGCACGCCCGCCTCGCGCGTGTAGCTCGTGATGACCTCGGCGATCGCGCCGTCCGTCAGCACGAGCTGCTCGGCCGTGAGGCCGTTCTCGCCCTGCTGGCGGGGCACGAGGTACTGCCGCGCGATCATCAGCTTCTCCTTCTCGGTGTAGCCCGAGAATTCGACGACCTCGAGCCGGTCGAGGAGAGGCGCGGGAATGCCCTGCAGGAGATTCGCCGTCGCGATGAAGAGAACCTCGGACAGGTCGAACGGCAGGCCGAGGTAATGATCCGTGAACGAGTCGTTCTGCGCCGGGTCGAGCACCTCGAGAAGCGCGCTCGCGGGATCTCCCTGGAACGACACGCCGAGCTTGTCGATCTCGTCGAGGAGGAAGACGGGGTTCTTCGTGCCCGCCTGCTTGAGCCCCTGCAGGATGCGGCCCGGCATCGCGCCGACGTACGTCCGCCGGTGGCCGCGGATGTCGGCTTCGTCGCGCGCCCCGCCGAGCGCGATGCGCACGTACTTGCGGCCCATCGCGCGCGCGATGGATTTCGCGATCGACGTCTTGCCGACGCCCGGAGGGCCGACGAAGAGCAGGATGCGCCCCTTGCCTCGAGGCGCGTCCTTGATGTCTTGGGCGTTTGCCCGCATCTGGCGCACCGCGAGGAACTCGAGGATGCGGTCCTTCACGTCGTGCAGCGCGTAGTGATCCTCGTCGAGAACGCGCGAGGCCTCGTTCACGTCCAGCTTCTCGTCGCTGCGGACGCCCCACGGCAGCTCGGCCACGGTCTCGAGGAACGTGCGGATGACCTGCGACTCCATCGACTCGCGCCCGATCCGCTCGAGGCGCGCGAGCTCGCGATCGACCTCCTTGCGGGCGTCCTCGGACAAGGGGTGCGCCGCGAGCTTCTTCTTGAGCTCCTCGAGGTCGGCGGCGTCTTTGCCCTCGCCCTCGCCGAGCTCCTTCTGGATGGCGCGGAGCTGCTCGCGGAGCAGCATCTCGCGCTGGCGGTCGCCGATCTGCTCTTTCACCTTCGACTGGATGTCTTCCTGCGCGGCGAGGACGCCGATCTGCCTCTGCACGTGCACGAGCACGCGGCGCAGGCGGTCCTCCACCGAGAGCGTCTCGAGAAGCTGCTGCCTCTCGCTTGTCGGGATGTCGATGTAACCCGCGACGAGGTCCGCGAGGAGCCCTGGCTGGTCGACCTGGGCGAGGAACTGCTCGACGGCGTCGTCGGGCAGGCCCATCTTCGAGCCGAGCTCGGCGGCACGCTCGCGCGCTTCCTTGTGGAGCGCGGAAAACAGCGGGTCCTTCGGGTCCGCGGGCGCCATTTCCCGCGCGTCGACGACGACGGCCTCCATCATGCCGTTCTCTTTCTCGACGACGCGCATCGCGATGCCGCGCCGCTTGCCCTCGAGAAGCAGGCGCATTCCGCCCGGCCCGCGCTGGACCGAGCTCACGCTCGCGATCGTGCCGATCGTGAAGAGACCTTCCGGCGTCACGCGCTCGACGTCGGCGCGCTGCGCTACGGCGAAGATGAGCGAGTTCGGCTGGCGGACGGCGTGCTCGATGGCGCGCAGGGTTCCGGCGCGTCCCGCCGAGATCGGGAAGCTGACGCCGGGGAAGAGGACGGCGTTCCGGAGGGGGAGAACGGGAAGAGTCAGGGATTCCGACATACCCCGATAACGCCCCTCAATTGCGAGCTATTCCCCGATGTGAGTCAGCTCTGTTGAGATTCGGAATAAGAGATTTTCTTAGAATAGATTGGGATGAAATCCTACGCGACTCTGTCAACGCACGAGCCGCCTCGCGAGGACCTCGACGCCGCGGAGGGCGGCCTCCGGCGGGACCGCGGTGTAGCAGAGCCTCACGTGCGTCGGGAACGGGCCGAAGCTCGGGCCGGGCGCGAGGAAGAGGCCTTCCTCCGCGCAGTCCTCGAGGAGGCCGCCGAGCCCCCGGGCGTCGAGCGCATCGGCGACGTCGAGGAAGAGAAACGTGCCGCCCTCCGGCGGCGGTGCGCCGAGCCGGCGCGCGGCCTCGGCGCCGGTGGCGGCGTATTCGGCGCGCGCCTCGGCGACCCAGGCGTCGCCCGCGCCCGCGAGGATCCGGAGGGCGGCATGCTGGGACGCCGTCGGCGCGCTGTAGCTCGTGTGCGCGCCGAGCTTCACGATCTCCGAGAGCACGGCCTCGGGCCCGACGAGCCAGCCGAGGCGGGCGCCCGCGAGGCCGTAGGCCTTCGACAGGGAATGCACGGAAACCGTCCGTTCGGGCGCGAACGGGAAGGCGTATGCGTGCGGGCCGGCGTACGCGTAGTCCTCGTATACCTCGTCGGCGAAGATCCACAGATCCCGCCGCCTCGCCCAGGCGATCATGGCCGCGAGCGCCGCGCGCGGGATCAGGCGGCCAGACGGGTTGTTCGGCGTGTTCAGGTACAAGGCGACGGTCCTCTCCGTGGCATGCGCCTCGAGACGCGCAACGGCGGCCTCCGGCGAGAGGTCGCGGGCGCCCAGGAGCAGGGGGACTTCGACCGGTGTCGCACCCGCCAGCCGCACGTGTCCTTCGATGAGCGGCCAGCGTGGCGCGAGGAGGAGCACCTCCTCGCCGGGCGAAACGAGAGCGCCCACGGCCGCCATGAGACCGGCCGTCGCGCCGCCGGTCACGAGGACGTTCTCGCGCGACACACGGACGCCCGTCCGCGCGGCGGTCCGCGCCGCGATCGCGTCGCGCAGCGCCGGGAGGCCCCAGACGTCGGTATACCGGTTGATTCCCGGAATGCCTCGCCCGAGCTCCTCGGGCCGGCCGCCCTCGGGCGCCTGTCTCCAGGTATCGCCCACGTGCAGCGGATAGACCTCGCCCCGATGCGTCGCCATTTTCGCGAGCAGGGTCGAATAGGGCGAGCCGCGAAGCGCGGCGGCCGTGGGAGAGCGGCCGGGAGGGCGTGGCACGACCCTCATCGTAGCGCCACGCGTCTGCCCGAGCGCGCGACGCGGTCCGCCTGACGCCCCGGGACCACGTCCGGCCGCTCCGGGACCCTGCCGATCCAATCAAGAATTGAAATAGCGATGCCCGTTTCCTCCGCGGCCCGCTTGCCGTCTAATACCGGTTCGGCAATGAGGAAACTCAATGGCAGTGTCTAATCGTCGTGACCTCATCGATGAGCTGATGCACGAACACGACACGATCCAGCCGGTACTGTCCTGCCTCGAAGTGGCAGCGGACCTCCTTGGCAAGGGAGATCCGCTCCCGGCCGGGTTTCAGCACTGGCTGATCGATTTCCTCAGGAGCTATGCCGACCGCCATCATCACGCCAAAGAGGAATTGGCTTTGTTTCCGTTTTTGCAGACACGGGCACCAGGTGTTTTCGATGAAGCCATTGCGGTCTTGCTGGAAGAGCACGAGAGATGTCGAAATAGCGTCTCGATACTCGCCGAGTCCGACACGACAGACGCCGCCGGGCGCGACAGATTCGCGAAAGAAGCTCGAGTCTATGTCGAGAATCTGCGTCGCCACATAAACCTGGAACACAATGAACTCTATGCAAACGCCCAACAACTCCTCACCGAGGAGGACGTCAGGAGTCTGCAAAACAGCGCCAGGAGCGCAGAAGATACGACTGGCACCGCCGGCATGGAGGAGCGCTATTCCACATCCCTGAAGGAATGGCAATCCAAGTTTGCCCGCCTGAGGTCGCGGCCGTGAGGCCAACGCAGCACAATCCCTGCGAGGACGTTCTGTCGCCGGCTTTTCACGGCCACAGCGCTTTGACCTTGCCGG
Organism: Thermoanaerobaculia bacterium; assembly: GCA_963809425.1. GTDB lineage: Bacteria > Acidobacteriota > Thermoanaerobaculia > UBA5066 > UBA5066 > Fen-183. The sequence continues at coordinate 225,888 of CAWEJK010000010.1, read as the reverse complement.
CCGTGGCCGGTGTCAGGAACATCGGCGGCAAGCGGCGCTGTTGATTCACCTCGATCCGGTCATCGGCCGGACCGCTGCCCGACCGCGCCTGAGGAAAGCCCGAAAACAGATCGTCCGGGTTGTGGTCCCCGTTGGAGAGCCCGCAGGCGTGCAGCAGCTCGTGGACCAGAATGACCAGCTTGACCGGGTCGCCGACCGCGCGCGGTGGATTCGCATTGATCGTCGGCGTGGCAGGCACGACGATGAACGCCTTCGCGATGTGCGCGATGCCGCCCAGCACGATCTTGACCTGCCGTGTATCGCCGCTGAGGCCGGTGCCGCTGATCGCGACCGAGACCTGCTGGCCGAAGGTCGTGAAATTGACGGTGCCGTTGCCGGCCTCGATCTGGACGTCGGCACCACCGACGCCGCTGGGGTCGGGCGGCGTGGTGACGGCACCCAGGGTGACGCCCAGCGAATGGGTGGTCGACAGGTTGTTGAACTCGCGAATCGCGTTGGCTGCGATGCCGGCCCAAGCGCCGGAGCCCATGCTCGAGCCGGTGAAGACGCCGAGTCGCTTCGCTCGCTGGATCGGTGCCTCCCACGCTGTACCCATGCACCCGCTCCCTTCGAACGCTCACGCGACGTTTGGACCGTCGCCATCGAAACGACAGCTGATGGCCTCGACCCTGATGATGGTGCGCTGCTCGCGCTGGGCCATCTCTTTGTCGAGCGACGCGATCGTCATCCGGCCGACGATGTTGTCGGCCTTCGTCTGGTAGCTGCGGTTGACGATGTTGCGCTTGCGCTTGTAGGCCAGCACGGCCGAAGCCGTGGATGGTCCGTAGCGCCGCGTGGACTGTTCACCCGCGTCGATACGGGCGCCGTCGATCAGCGTCAGCGCGCGCTGGATCCTGCCCACGAAATCACCCGCCGAGTCGGGCACGACATGCGCGGGGTCGGAGATCAGGCACGCCTGCAAGCGCATATCGTCACGGAACAGCTTGGATCGCAGCGGCATGTGCGGCTCCCCCGTTTGGCTTCACGTCGACTTGCGCGTCGCACCCATCATATGCGTGTCGGCCGCCCCGACGAGGACGAAGAAAGTCCACGTCGCGCCGCTGTGATATCAGCATTCGACTCACACGGATTGGGATGGTGCGCCCGAGGCGATTCGAACGCCTGGCCTTCAGATCCGGAGTCTGACGCTCTATCCAGCTGAGCTACGGGCGCACACGGAGGGCCTGGGAAACTGGGGTGAGAGACGGGGGTCGAACCCGCGACATTCGGAACCACAATCCGACGCTCTACCGACTGAGCTACTCCCACCGCACTCGATCGGACCGGGGAGAATAGCAGAAACTCCCGTCACGGCCTGCGGACCGCGGTCCTTTCGAGGTCGACGACGCGTGAGGACGCGCCTCGAAAGGCGACGAACTCCGGGTGCGCGGCGAGAACCGGGGCCAGGTGTGGCGCGAGGCCCGGCCACGGCTCTCCTCCCGGGCGGTCGGTGTCGAGGAGCCAACGGAATCCGACCGCTCGGAAGGCGACGAGGATCTCCTCCGGGCGCCCTCCCCTCGCGAGGATCCCGCGCCAGAGAGCGTCGAGCGCGAGGTCGTCGGTTGCGGCCGAGACCCGCCGGCCGAGCAGGTAGTAGATCTCGTCGTCGCCGCTCGTGACGACGGCGTCGCCGGGCGCCGCGGTCTTGCGGATCCACTCCTTGGAGTCGCCCGCCGTGTGCCGGAGAAGACCTTTCTCGAGCGGGAAGCGCCCGGGGAGGTCCAGGAGCGCCTCCGGAGCGATTCGGGACGTGCCCGCGACGGCGCCCAGGACGGCAAGAAGGGGCAGAGCCTTCGGCAGGGCGCGGAAACGGCGGACCGCGACGCGCAGGAGGGCGAACGCCGTCAGCGTCCCGCCGACGTTGAGAAGGACGAGTCCTGGGCCCGCGTACCGCAGCTCGGCGACCGCCGTCGAGGAGACGAGGAAGAGGAGTAACGCAGCTCCGCCGACGAGGAGAACCGGGCGCACGGGACGAGCCAGCGGAAGCCGCGCCCGGAACCGTTTCGGCGCGAGCACCGTCGCAACGCCGACGAGCGAAAGAATCGCGAGGGGGCCCTCGTCGAGAAGTCCGAACACTTTCGCGGAACGCCACGAGATCCCCGGCTCCAGACCCGAAGGGGTCTGGTCCCGGATCGACTCGCTCCGCGTCGTGCTGACGCCCGGCCTCGCTCCGTCGAAAAGAGGGATCAACCTCGACCGGACCGGGAAGACGGGGTTCCCGGCAGCCCGGGTGTTGCGTGCGAGAACGACGGCGCTCCCTGCGAGGGCTCCGAGGGAAAGGAGCGCCACCGCGGCCCACCGGCTCGCCCGCGGCGTCCGGAGACGCGCGGCCGGGGGCAGTACGGCGAGGAGGGCGAGGGGAAGCGACGTGAACGCCGTCGTGTACTTGCCGACGAAGGCTGCGCCGATGAGGAGACCTGCCCCGACGAGCCGCCGGGCCGGACGCGGCCCCGGGACGGCCACGAGGAGCATCGCCGCGAGGACCCATGACGCCGCGCCGCAGTCGTTCTTCGCGAGGGCGCCGGGCCACCAGAGCGAGCGCGTCGAAAGGGCGGCGAGCGCACCGAGCGCCGACAGGGCGGGCGGGACGCGCGCGACGCGCAGCAGGGCGGCCGTCGCGAGGCCGATCCCGGCCCAGCCGAAGAGGAGGTGCGTCCACTGCGCGAAGAGCTGAAGCGAGACGAGTCCGCGCTCGCCCGGGCCCGTCAGGACCTGCGCCGGCCAGAGGTACAGGGCGTCCCAGAGAGATGCGATCAGGTTGAGAGGGTGGGCCGGGTCGAAGGCGACAGCGCCGGCACGCACCCAGAGGACCGGACCGACGAGGTGGTACGAGAGAGGGTCGCCGTGCCGTGCCAGGACGGTCGCCTGGACGAGCCTGAGGAGAACGTCCGTGACGACGAGGATTCCGAGGACCCTGGCTATGCGGCCGGCTGGGTCCGGCCGCCGCTCTGCTCCGAAAGCCACGAGCGGCACGAGAAGCCCGCGGCCGCGGAGAGCCAGGAGAACGACGCCGGTGACGACGAAGGCGACGGGGATCGCCGCAAAGCGGGCGCCGACGAGGCCCATCTCGCCGCAGAGGGCGGCCCCGGTCGCGGCGGCGAGGCTCCCGAGGGCGGTCGCGAGGGCGAGCCGTCCGAGCCCTGCAGCGCGGTCCCGGCTTTCCCAGCCGAGCGCGTCCGCCGCGAGCAGCCCCCACCCGAGGAGCGCGGCGGCCCACACGCCGAACGCGATCGCGACGAGGATGACGTCCACCGGGCCGAACGGGCCGCCGAGGGAGGCGGGCGTGGCAGCGTCGCTCACGCCGGTTTGCCTCGCCTGTCCTCAACGCCCGGTGACGGTCGCTATCGCGCGCTCGAGCTGGGCGAGGTGCCGCCGCTCGTGGTGGCCGAGAAAAAGCAGCCACTGATACATGTCGAGCGCGCCGAGGCGGGGGTGCGGGGCGACGACCCGTTCGAGCGCCCAGCCGTCGGCCTTCGCCATCGACTGCCGCAGGCCGTCGCGCGAAACCGCGAGCGCGGCGAGCGACTCGGAGAGCGTTAGCACCGTTTTCGGCTCGACGAATTCCGGCGCAGTCTGTTTCTTGAGTAGCGTGTCGAGCGCGGCGCCGTCGAGCGAGCGCATCACCGACTCGACGGACGTCTCGCGAGCCAGCCCCTCGCCTTTCGCCTGCCCGACGCTCTTCGCGATCCGCTTCGCGACACCGGGCTCGACGAGCGAAAGGTGCGTCAGGATCTCGTCCACGCTCCAGGCGTCGGCCCCGGGTCGCCGGGCCGCGTCTTCCGGCGAAAGGGGCGCGACAGCGCGCAGGACCGCGGCGCGCGTTTCCTCCAGGAATTCGGCGATCTCGGCGAGGCGAGGATGCATCGGGACATTTTAGTGCTCCCGCGAGGCGTCTTTGCCCTCCCTCGAGAGGTACCGGCGCGCTTCGGCGAGTTCGGGCCGCGGCGAGCCCTCCACGCACTGCTTGAGGAGCTTCGCGTAGAACTCCCGCGCGCGATCGGTCTTCTTCGCCAGCGCGGCGGCGCGGGCGGCGCCGTAGAGGCTGTTGAAGCGGTTCGGCGCCTCCCGAAGGGAAGCCTCGTACTCGGCCATGGCTTCCGCGCCCCGCCCGAGCTCCACCAGCATGTCTCCGAGCAGCTCCCTCGCGGGAAGGATCGCCCCGGGAGTCACCGGATGTTTGCCCACCTTTTCCTCGAGCTCCGCCGCGGAGCGGGCGATCTTCACGGCTTCCTCCTTCCTCCCTTCGGCAAAAGCGACCCACGCCGAGGCCGCCAGGCGCATCGACTCGACCTGACTCGCCCAGTCATAGGGGCCGGGGACGGGCGACTTCGCGAGGGCGGCACGCGTGCTCTCGATCCTCGCGACGGCGGCCCGGGCCGGGTCCGGCCGGCCTCTCCGCGCCGAGCCGATCGCCAGGGCGAAGTCGGGGATGGCCGAGGTGTAGGCGAAGCGCTCCCAGGGCAGCTTGGCCGAGGGCGGGGCGAGCTCCGCCGCGGTCTTCCAGTCCCTTCGTTCGAGCGCCCAGCGTGCGGAGATTGCCGCCAGCGCGTAGCCCGCCGCGAAGTTCGGCTCGTCGAACGTCTTCGCCGTCGCGGCCTCCTCGAGCACCCTCCGCGCGGCGTCCTGGTCGCCGATCTGGAGGTACGCGTACTCGAGGTAGTCGAGGGCATGCAGCGTGTCGAAGGACGCGGCGCCGGGATGCCGCACCGCCACGAGCTTGCGGCCGGCGTCGGCCGAGGCGATGTTCGAGTCTATGGATTCCCGCCACAGTCCCAGCCGCGTGAAGATGTGCGAGGGCATGTGGAGCGCGTGCGGCGAGGACGGGGCGATCTTCGCGTAGGCGCGCGCTGCCGGGAGCGCCTCCTGGGCGAGCGGCGGGTAGTCGAAAGCGTGGATCATGTAGTGCGCGATACCGGGGTGGTTCGGCTCCACGGGGAGGAGGCCGTTCAGGATGCCGGCGGCTTTCTTCTGATTCGCGAAGGCGGTGTCGCTGGGCGGCGCCGTGCCGAGCAGCGACAGTGCGTAGAAGATCGTGGCCTCGTGGTCGTCGGGGATGCGCCGGGAAAGCTCCTCGATCGCGGTTTTGTAGGCCAGGGCCCGCGTCGCGTGATCGAGCTTCTCGAAGTCGCGGTAAAACGCGCCGATCGCGGCGATGTATCCACGCTCTCGCTCGGTCTTTCCGCCGAGCTCCTCCGCCTTCTTCGCGGCGGCCTTTCCCGCGGCGAGATCTTCCGCGCTGGGAGGCGCCCAGATCGGATGGTAATAGGTCATCGCGATGCCCCACTGCGCCATGCCGCAGGCGGAGTCCTTCTTCGCGACGGCCTCGAAGGACCGGCGCGACTCCTCGTAGCCGAAGGAGTGCAGAAGAGCCACGGCGCGCGTGAGCTCCCTGGCGACCTCGGGGCGGCAGGACGTCGGAAAGTTGACCGTCCCGAAGTCCTCTGCCTCGCCGTGGGAATGCTGGTGCTCCTGAGCGAGGGAACCGGGGGCGTGGAGCGCGGCGGCGACAGCGAGCGCGACACAGGTGCTTGTATTCCTCACGGCAACCTCCATCAGCCCGCTGCACTTGCGAATCGGCGCGGGCGAGCCGGCGGGAGCGACGGGGCAGTACCGGCCGAAATTCTTCACGCCCTCAAAGGTCGCACCCCGAGAAAGGCGGCGCCAGTACAAATTTCGAACCGCTTGGGCCGCGGCATCGAGCGTCAACGCGACGGCGGCTTCTTCACGGCGTCCCGCTCATCCCGCGGATCCCAGGAGCGCCTCCAGCCGCTCGCGGTAGCTGCGGCTCCAGCGCAGCGTCCGGCCGCCTTCGAGAACGATCGTCACCTCGCCGTGGCTCTCGGTCTGGAGCTCCTTGATGCGGTCCAGGTTCACGATGGCCGAGCGGTGCACGCGCGCGAACACCGACGCGTCCAGCTGCGCCTCGAGGTCGTTCATGGTCTCCCTTAGGAGGTGCTGCTCCTTGCCGACGTGCAGCGTCACGCAGCGGCCGGCGGCTTCGATGAAATCCACGTCGGCGAGCCGGAGGAGCTTGATGACGCCGTCCGTCTTCACGGCCACGCGCTCCAGGGCGCCCGCCTTCGTCCGGAGCGATTCGAGAAGGCCGATGAGCCGCTCAGCCGCGGCCTCGCCCCCGCGCGACGCGAGATGCTCCCGGGCGCGCTCCATCGCGAGCCGGAACCGGTCCCTCTCGAAAGGCTTCAGGATGTAGTCGAGCGCGTGGACGTCGAATGCCTTCAGGGCGTGCTCGTCGTACGCCGTCACGAAGACGACGACGGGCAGCGAATCCGGGTCGAGGGCCCGGAGCACGTCGAACCCGTCGAGCTCCGGCATCTGAACGTCGAGAAAGAGCAGGTCCGGCTTGACCGCCTCGAGCTTCGCGACCGCTTCGCGGCCGTCCCCGGCCTCCCCGACCAGCGTCACGCCGGGTTCCTCGGCGAGCAGCAGCTTCAGCCAATCGCGCGCGAGAGGCTCGTCGTCTGCGATGAAGGCCCGGATCTGCTTCATGTTCCTCCCGGCGACGAAGGCAGCGGCGCTTCGCGCCACGGCATCTCGAGGACGGCCTCGAGACCGCCGCCCGCGGCGTTCGAGAGGGTGAGACGCGAGCGATCGCCGTAAAGTTGACGCAGCCGGCTTCGCGTGTTCGCGAGGCCCACGCCGCTCTTCGAGGGCAGGGAGCCCTCCTCCAGGCCGTCGCCGTTGTCCCGCACGCGGATCGTGAGCGCATCGCCTTCCCGCGCGGCCGTGATCTCGATCATGCCGAGCCGGGCGTGCGGCGCGAGGCCGTGCTCGAGCGCGTTTTCGACGAGGGGCTGCATGACGAGCGTCGGGACGAGCCCGCGCATCGCGCCGGGCTCGAGCGCGTAGCGCACGGTGAGCCGGTCGCCGAACCGCACCTTCTGGATCGCGAGGTATTTCTCGACGAACGCGATCTCCGTCTCGAGCGGCAGCTCGGGCTCGGAGGCCGTGTCGAGCGAGAGCCTGAGAAGCTCCGCGAGGCGCGTGAGCATCAGGTGCGCGGCCTTCGGGTCGCTGTGGATGAGGACCCCGATCGCGTGGAGCGTGTTGAAGAGAAAGTGCGGCTGGAGCTGCATGCGCAGCGCCTTCAGCTCGGCGAGCGCGAGCTGGCCTTCGAGCGCGACGCGCTCGCGGTCCTTCTTCACGTAGTCGAAAAGGATGAGACCGAGGACGATGAGGGCGTACGTGCCCGCGCCCCGGAACGCGTACCCGACGAGGACGTCCTGGATGGCGCTTCGGTGAGGCATCGGCGGCAGCGCGCGCAGGCGGGGTCGCAGGAGCGCGGGCGAAAGGCCGAAGGCACGGCTCGCGAGGCCGAAGAGGGCAACCTCCGCGCTGAACACTGCGGCGCTCGCGGGCAGGTGCACGAGAACGCTCGAGCGCCAGTGGTCCCTCGTGAACGGAAAGCGCCGGACGAGGGACGCGATTGCGGGCGTCAGGAGGGCCCAGAGATACCAGGTGAGCGCCGTGGCCGCGAGCGACCGGCCGAACGGAATCCCGCGGCCGAGCACCCTGTCGACGAGAGCGTGCTGGAGCGCGCTCGCCACGACGATCGCCGTGAAGACGCCGAAGACGCCCGCGGCGAACCGCACGCGATCCGGAACGGTCGGGGCGGCCGCCGTTCTCGCGGGAATGGTCACGGGCGGACTATAGATCCGGAATCGTAAGATGCCCTCTCCATGGAGGAGCTCGAGATCCTGAGGCAGCGCATCGACGAGACGGATCGCCGCCTGCTCGAGACGCTTGCCGCGCGCCTCGCGCATGTCGCCGAGGTGGGGCGCCTGAAAGCGAAGGGTGGTCCGTTCCTGCGCGACCTCGAACGCGAAGCGCGTCTCCTCGCCCGGGTCGAGTCCATCGCCCGCGAGCTCGGTCTCGACCCCTTCCGGGCCACGGAGATCTTCCGCGAGGTCATCGCGATGTCCGTGAAGGTCCAGGAGGAGACCCTCCTCGACCGGAGGGTCAAGGAGCGTGTCCTCGGCAACGCGCACCGCGTTTCGTTCCAGGGCGCCGAGGGCGCGTACAGCCACCTCGCCGCGCGCAAGTACTTCGGCGACCGCGAGGCGACGATGGAGTTCACGGGCTTCCCGACCTTCTCGCGCGCCCTCTCGGAGGCCGAGTCCGGCGAGGCCGGATACGCGTTTCTCCCGATCGAGAACACGACGGCGGGCTCGATCAACGAGACCTACGACCTGCTCCGGCACACGGAGCTGAAAATCGTGGGAGAGGAGATCTTCGAGGTGCGCCACTGCCTCCTCGGCCTGCCCGGATCCTCCGTGCCCGGAATCAGGCGCGTCGTGTCGCATCCGCAGGCGCTCGCGCAGTGCAGCCATTTCCTCGCGGCGCTCCCGGGTGTGACGGCGGTGCCGTTCGTCGACACCGCGGAGGCCGCGCGACACGTGCGGGAGACGGGCGACGTCGCGCTCGCCGCGATCGCCTCCGAGGAAGCCGGACAGCGAAACTCTCTCGAGGTCCTGAGACGCGACATCGCGGACCAGGAGGACAACTGGACGCGCTTCGTCGTCGTCTCGGCGCTCGCGCTGACGCCCGACGCGCGGATCCCGACGAAGACCTCGCTCGTCTTCTCGACGCCCCATCGTCACGGCGCGCTCGCGCACTGCCTGAACTTCCTCGACGCGCACGGCCTCAACCTCACGAAGCTCGAGTCGCGCCCCGTGCCGCGCCACCCCTGGGAGTACCTCTTCTACGTGGACTTCGAGGGCGCCGAGACCGAGGAAGCCGCCGCGCGGGCCATCGCGTCCCTGACCGCCGAGTGCCCGTACCTCAAGGTGCTCGGCTCCTATCCGGCCCGCACGACGAAGAGGGGCCGCGTCGACCGCCTTCCGGGAGGCCAGGGAGCGACGGCATGATCGTCCTCCTGGACGCCGCGCTCGCGGCGAACGCCGCCAGGGAGCGCGAGCTCCTCGACACGCTGCGCAGCCTGCCCGGGATCGAGGTGCGGGTGCACCGCGTGAAGGGCGCCCAGAAGACGGTGACCGAGGTCTACCTCATCGGCGACACGCATCGCCTCGGGATCGAGGACATCAGCGTCCTGCCCGGCGTCGAGCGGGTCGTGCGCGTCTCCGAGGAGTACCGCGTCCTCGGGCGTCACAAGGACGATAGGCGCGCGAGCGGCTTCACGTACAACGGCGTCGAGTTTTCGCAGGAGAACCTGAACGTCTTCGCGGGCCTCTGCGCCGTCGACACGAACGAGAACGTCGAGGCCATGTTCCGCGCCCTCCGGGATTTCTCGCTCACGACGACGCGGATGGGCGCCTACAAACCGCGCACGAGCCCCTACGCGTTCCAGGGGCACGGCAAGAGGTGCCTGCCGGACGTCTTCACGCTCGCGGGCAAGTACGGCATCCGCGTCATCGCGATGGAGGTGACGCACGAGAGCCACGTGGACGAGATCGCCGAGTGCCTCGAGAAGACGGGCAAGCCCACCGGCGTCATGCTCCAGATCGGCACGCGCAACATCCAGAACTTCGAGCTCCTGAAGGCCGTGGGCCGGCAGCCGGAGTTTCCGGTCCTCGTGAAGCGCGGCTTCGGCATCACGCTGAACGAATCCCTCAACGCCGCCGAGTACCTCGCGAGCGAGGGCAAATCGCAGATCGTCTTCGGCCTCCGCGGCGTCAAGACGAACCTCGGCGACCCGCACCGCAATCTCGTGGATTTCGCGCTCGTGCCCGTCGTCAAGCGCCTCACGCGCCTCCCGGTGTGCATCGACCCGTCCCACTCGGTCGGCTCGCGCGACCGCGCGCCGGACGGCATCCTCGACCTCATGCACGTCACGGCGCAGGGCGTCGTCGCGGGGGCGAACATGGTCCTCGTGGATTTCCACCCCAATCCCGCGAAGGCCTTCGTGGACGGCCCGCAGGCCCTGCTCCTCTCGGAGCTCGGCTGGTTCCTCGAGGACGTGGCCCTCGCGCGCGAGACCTGGGACAAGCGCTCGGCGCTCGCGAAGCGGCACGCAGCCGCCGGGGTGAAGGAAGCCGCGCGCGGGGTCGCCCGGCCCTCCGTCTAACGGCCCGTCTCCTTTTTCGCGAGCGCTGCGTCGAGTCTCCTTTCGAGCTCTCCGACCGCTGACTCGATCTGCGTCGTCGGGGGGTCGTCCGCGCCTTCGACGATTCCGTAGACCCTGAGGAGCGCCGCCTCGAGCGAGGTCCGATCCCGATGCCGCCGCCCCGCCGCCTTCACGTGCCCCGCGTCCAGCAGCGCGAGCGCTCGCGCGAGCCTCTGAAGGAGCGCGAACTGCGCGGCGAGGTCGGCGTCGGACATCGCGACGCGCGGGTCCATCTTGACCGTCAGGGGCCGTGTGACCACTTTCCCGTCCACGGTCAGCTTCACGCTGTACGAGCCCGGCGGCACGAAGGCGCCGAGCGGCTCGGGCGGCGTGTCGCCCGCGATCGCGGAGATCGGGTACTCGCGCTCGAGAACGGGCGGCGGCGGGACCCGCAGGTCCCACACGAAGCGGTGCATGCCGGGCGCGGCCGAAAGGACGCGCGGCGGGCGCACCCAGTACGCGGGCACGACGAGCGGCTCGACGAGCGGCTCGGGCGCGTCGTCGCTCGCGAACCGGCGGACGAGCATTCCCTTCCCGTCGAGGATCTCGAGCGTCACCGGCGCCGCCGGCCGCGCGGCGAGGACGTAGTCGAGAATCGCGCCGTCGGGGGGGTTCTGCCCGACCGGCTCCTCGGGCGGGAGCGGGGTGTCCGTGTTCCGGTTCCGGCGCACCCGCACGGCCGTCTGCGGCGCGTACAGGAAAGGCTCGCCGGCGCCCGCGTCCCGCTTCGCGTCCGCCTGCCGGAGCGGCGTCACGTCGTCGAGGATCCAGAAGCCGCGGCCGTGCGTCGCGGCGACGAGATCGTCCCCGTGAACGACTAGGTCGCGGACCGACGTCGCGGGCATGTTGAGCCGCAGCGGCTGCCAGCTCTCGCCGTCGTCGAAAGAGACGTGGACCATGCGTTCCGTGGCCGCGTAGAGAAGCCCTTTTCGAGCTGCGTCCTCGCGGACCGCGTTCACGGGATCGTCGGGCAGCCCTTTCACGATCTTCTTCCAGGTCTTTCCGCCGTCGTGCGTGCGGTAGACGTGCGGCCTGAGATCGTCGAGGCGGAGGCGGTTGACGGCCGCGTAAGCCGTGAGGTCGTCGAACGGCGAGGCCTCGATGAGCGATACCTTGCTCCACGCCGTGAGGGCCGGCGGCGTCACGTTCGCCCACGTCCTTCCGCCGTCCGCCGTGCGGTGGATGAGCCCGTCGTCGGTGCCCGCCCAGATCACGTTCGCGTCCTTCTTCGCAGGCGCGACCGTGTAGATGACGCCGCGCCGCGCCTGCTTCGCCATTTCCGGCTTCCGGTAGACGCCGATCGAATCCGGAACGTCCGGCGTCTCGCGCGAAAGATCCGGGCTCACGACGTCCCAGCTCTTTCCGCCGTTCGTCGTCCGGAAGAGGACGTTGCCCGCGTAGAAGAGGACGCGCGGATCCGCGGGAGAGAACACGACGGGCGCCGTGCGCAGGAAGCGGTATTTGCCGCGGAGCGGAGCGGGCGAGACGTCCTGCGCGTCTCCCGTGGAATGGCGGAAGCGCGTGAGCTTGCCGCCGTAGACGATGTCGGGGTCGAGAGGGTCGGGCGCGACGTACCCGTATTCCTCCGCCCCAACGGGATGCCAGTCGCGGAAGCTGATGGCTCCGTGGTCGCCCCGGCTCGCGATCGCGACCGAGCCGCTCTCCTGCTGCCCGCCGTAGACCCAGTAGGGGAAGCGGTCGTCCGTGGACACGTGATACAGCTGCGCGGTCGGCTGGTTGTACCAGCTGCTCCACGTCGCCCCGCCGTTCACGCGAGATCGTCGCCCCCTGGTCCGCCGCGAGCAGGATCACGTCGGGGTTCTCGGGGTGGATGAAGATCGTGTGGTAATCGTCCCCGCCCGGCGCCCCCTTGACCGGCGTGAACGTCCGGCCGCCGTCCGTCGAGCGGTACGTCGACGTGTTTCCCGCCCAGACTTCGTCCCGGTTCCTCGGGTGCGCGCGCACCTCGGCGAAGTCCGCGCCGCGGCCCCAGACACGCGCCTCGCCGTTCGTGCGCAGCCAGCTTTCGCCCGCGTCGTCGGACACGTAGATCCCGGCCTTTCCTTCGGCCGCGTCCACCGTCGCGTATATCCGCCGTGGGTCGGCCGGCGAGACGCTGAACCCGATGCGCCCGAGCCCTTCGGCGAACGTGGGGAGCCCCTTCGTGAGCTTCTTCCACGTCGTCCCGCCGTCCCGCGACTTGAAGAGCCCGCTCTCGGGCCCCTGCCACTCGCCGTTCTCCCACGGACCCTGGCGCGCCGCCCAGAGAACCGCGTAGACGACGTCCGGATTGCCCGGATCGAGCGCCACGGCCGAGGCGCCCGTGTTCTCGTCCTTGTAGAGCACTTTCGTCCACGTCTTCCCGCCGTCCTGGGAGCGGAACACGCCCCGCTCCGCGTTCGGGCCGTACGGGTGGCCGAGCACGGCCGCGTAAACGCGGTCTGGATCGCGCGGGTGAACGGCGAGGCCGGCGATCTGCTGGGCGTCCCTGAGGCCGAGATGCGTCCACGTCTTCCCGGCGTCCGTCGATTTGTAGATCCCGTCGCCCACCGAGAGATCCGGCCGCTGAAGGCCCTCCCCGCTTCCGACGTAGACCGTGTCGGGAGAGGACGGCGCGACGGCGAGGACGCCGATCGAGCCCGTCGGCTGCTCGTCGAAGATCGGCGCCCAGACCCGTCCCGCGTCCGTGGTCTTCCACACCCCGCCGTTGTTCGCGCCGACATAGAAGACGTTCGGGTTCCCGGGAATGCCGCTCGCGGCGACCGTGCGCCCGCCGCGAAAGGGCCCGATCATCCGCCAGCGCATCTCCGCGAACGGCGTTTCGGGAAGCGGCTGCGCGGCGGCGAAGCCGGCGAAGACGAGCGCGGCGGCGAAAGGCAGGCTCGAGAGGCGACGACGGGACGGGTTCACGGAAACCTCCGGCGGATCGGGCGTTCCTCGCGCGCGGGAAGCGGGCGCCGATCTATTTTGCGGGCATTGCCGTTCCCCAGTAGTTCGCGTCGAAGAACGGCTTCCAGTCCTTCTTCGTGACGGCCTCGAGGACGGCCTGGACGGTCTTCGTGTTGCCGAATTTCCAGCGGAACGTGGCCTGGACCGAGTTGAGGAACGTCAGGAACGCCTGCTCGCCGATCTCCTGCCGGATCGAATTCAGGATCCAGGGGCCCTTGAAGTAGAGGAGGTACGTCCGGTAGATGTTCGCGACCGCCATGTCCGAGTCGTTCCGGATTCTGTTCGCCAGGGGGATCGGCGCCGTCTCCGCCGCCTCCTTCGCCCGCGACTTCCAGACGGCGAGAAGCCCCTCGAAGTCGCTCTTCCCCCGCAGGTCTCTCACGAACAGCCCCGCGCAGATCTCGGCGAACGACTCGGTCAGCCACTGCTCCTCCGCGTCCGGCATCTTCACGACGTGGCCCCAGTACTGGTGGGCGATCTCGTGCGAAAAGCGCTCGTTCACGCCCCGCGAGAAGATCTGGTTGACCTTTTCGCCGATCGGGTTGAACGCCTCGGAAGTGATGAACATGAAGCCGGGCGGGGCCTGCCCGAACCCGAGCGCGTGGATCTCGACGACGTTGAACTCCTCGAAAGGGAACTTACCGAGGAACTGCTCGTAGTAGCCGATCACCTTGTGGCTCAGGCTCAGGAGCTTCTTGATCCCCGCCTCGTTCCTTCTCCCGTACGAGGCGACCCGGACGGTGACGCCGTTCTTCGTCTCCTCGTCGAACTCGTACTTCCCCGCGAGGACGACCATGAACTGGACGGGCTTGTCGACCCGCGTCTCCAGAATGTTCCATTCCCCTTCCGCGGCCCGGCGGACGGTCTTCCCGGGCGCGAACGGGACGAACGGCTTCTTGACCTTCACCGTGGCATGGACGGTGTAGTACTGGCCGGAAAGGTCGGGCTGCGGGAACCACGGCTCCACCCCCAGCTCCCAGTAGTTGTCTCCTCCGGGCCTGTAGAGGATGTCCCCTTCGATCTCGAATCGGACCTTCACGGAATTGCCCGGTGCGAGCGGGGCCGCCAACCCGACGGCGACCTCGTCGTTCCGGTGGTCGAACGGCAGGGCGGCGCCGGATTCATCGAAGACGCCCTTGAGCCGGAGCTGCCTCGGATCGAGGGTTCCGATGTTCGTGAAGGCGAACCTCGTGTCGTAAAGGTCCATGACGAGGACGTTCGTTCGTTCGGCCACCGACCGGATCGTCTCCGTCACGGAGATCGACACGCCCTTCCCGTCCGACGCCGTGACGGCGAGGTCGACGTCCGTCAGGATGAATCGGGGGGGAAGGGTTTCCCTCCGGTCCCGGCCCGAGGGCTGGTCTGAAAGAACCGTGAGCTCGAGACGGTCCTGCAGAGCCTTGTCGGGCGCCCGGCGCTTGCTGACCGCCAGGAGCGTCTCGCTCTTCGCGTCCCCTCCGTCGAGGACGTAGACGAGGTCCTCGCTCCCGCCGGCGATCTCGGCCCGGACGAACGGCCGGTCGGGCCCGTTGAGGCGCGAGGCCACGAGCTGGTGGGCCACCGGCGAGGCGTGGATCCGGCCGAACTTCTTCACGTGCCGGGCGAACGGCTCGTCCTGGGTCGTCGAGGACGTGGCCGCGGGAAGGGGCGGGAGCGCGCTGCCGCCGGCGAGCCAGAGCACCTCTTCGAACTTGTCCCGGATCGCGAGCGTCTTCCCCTCGGGGGAGAGCGCGAGGCCGGTGTTCTTCCGGACGTTGTACGACTCGATCGGAAACTCGACGGGATCCGCGGAGAGGTGCTCGAGCGTCCCCTGCCCACGGAAGAAGAGACCGACGACTTCATCACCGGCGAGAACGGGGACCGCGTCTCCCTTGACGAGGACGAGCGTCAGGTGTCCGGCGGCGAGGCGCAGTCCTTCGACCGGATGCGGAGACCCCGCGAGCGAAAGCGACGAGCACTTCGCGAGGAGCCGGGAGAACGCCGTGTCCGATCGGGCGGGTCGCGCCGCTGCCAGAAAACAGCCGGCGCAGAGCGCCACGGCCAGTCCGAGGGAGCGGTGGCGGTTCTTCATCACATCCTCCTGGCGCGAACCCCGGATCACGGAGAGAAGTGTAGTCGGCCCGGAACGAAATAGCCCCCGGGGAGAGATACGATCAGAATTGGTTCGATGCGGGTCGCGTTCATGGCGGACATTCACGCGAATCGCGAGGCGCTCGAGGCGTGCCTCGCGCACGCGCGGGAGCAGCACGCGGACCGCCTCGTCTTCCTGGGCGACTACGTGAATTACGGCGCGGATCCGGAATCCGTCGTCGTGACGCTCATGGACCACGTCGAGAAGGGCGGGATCGCGCTCCGTGGCAACCACGATGCCGCCGTCGGCGAACGGGGCGAGTCGATGACCTCGCCCGCGGAGATCGCCCTGGAGTGGACGCGGAACGCGCTCGGCCCCGCGCATCGCGCCTTCCTCGCGGGACTGCCGCTGACCCACGCGGAGGACGGCTTCCGGTGCATGCACGCGGACGCCTCCGCGCCTTCCACATGGTCCTACGTCATGGACACCGAGGATGCCGCGCGCGCGCTCCGTGCCACGACCGAGCGCCTCACGTTGTGCGGGCACGTGCACAGGCCCGCGCTCTACAACGTGCCGGAGGGCTTTGGCGCCACTGGCGCCGCGCGCGCCGCCAGGACGACGGCGTTCCGGCCCGTCGCGGGAATCCCCGTGCCGCTCCTTCCGCGGCGCCGCTGGCTCGCGATCGTGGGGTCCGTCGGCCAGCCGCGCGACGGCAATCCTGCCGCGGCGTACGCCCTCGTCGACACCGCCCGGGCCGAGATCACGACCTTTCGCGTGGCGTACGACGTCGACGCCGCGGCCGGGAAGATCCGCGCCGCCGGCCTCCCCGCGGTTCTCGCCGACCGCCTCGAGCGGGGACTCTGACCGGGATGGCGGCGAACCCGATCCGGAAGGGCGCGACGATCGACGGCTTCCTCGTCGGCGAGCTCATTCACGCGGGCGGCATGGCGGCGCTCCGCGCGGTCACGCGGCCCGACATCCGGATGCCGATCCTCATGAAGATCCCCACGATTCTCGAGGGCGACGACCCCGCCGCCATCGTCGGCTTCGAGATGGAGCAGATGATCCTGCCGCGGCTCTCGGGCATCCACGTGCCGAAATTCGTGGCCGCGAGCGACTTCTCGGTCCACCCCTACATCGTCATGGAGCGCATCGCCGGCCAGACGCTGCTCCGCCGCCTCGACGACCTGCCGCTTTCGTACGCGGAGGTCGCGGAGATCGGCGCGAGGGTCGCGGCCGCCCTCGACGACCTGCACCGCCAGCACGTCGTCCACCTCGACGTGAAGCCTTCGAACATCGTGCTGCGCGAGGGGTCGGGCGACGTCGCGCTCGTGGACTTCGGTCTCGCGCGCCACGACCAGCTCCCCGATCTCATGGGAGAGGAGTTCCGGATCCCTTACGGGACGGCGCCCTACATGGCGCCCGAGCAGATCCTCGGCGACCGGACCGACGCGCGGAGCGATCTCTTCGCGCTCGGCGTCCTCCTCTACTTCTTCTCGACGGGCGTGCGGCCCTTCGGCGACCCGAAGGGCAAGCGCCGGCTGGAGAGGCGACTCTGGCGCGATCCGGTCCCGCCGCGCAGGCGCCGGGCCGATTACCCTCCCTGGCTGCAGGAGATCGTTCTTCGCTGCCTCGAGGTGGACCCTTCCCGCCGCTATCCCACGGCGGCCCAGCTCGCGTTCGACCTCACGCACCCCGAGGAGACGAAGCTCACGGGGCGCTCGGAGCGGCTGAGTCGGGATCCCTGGAGCGCCGTGATCCGGCGGCGATTCAATCCCGACTTCGTCCGCCCGGCTCCCCGGCAGGCCGTCCTCGCCCAGGTTTCGACGGCGCCGATCGTCGCGGTCGCGATCGACCTCGACGAGGGCTCCGAGCCGCTTCACGAAGCCCTGCGCGTCACCGCCAAGCGCATCCTCGAGACCGTGCCGGACGCGCGCTTCGCGTGCGTGAACGTCCTCAAGCAGCGCCGTATCGCGCTCGACACGACTCTCGACGAGGAGGGCCGGAGCAAGCACCTGAAGCGGCTCGTGGAGCTCAAGCAGTGGGCGCAGCCGCTCGCCGCGCTCGAGAACCGGATCACGTTTCACGTCCTCGGGGCGACGGACCCCGCCGCGGCGCTCCTCGAGTACGTGCGCACGAACCGCGTGGACCACATCGTGATGGGCGCGCGGGCGAACTCCGCACTGCGCACCCTCCTCGGCAGCGTGTCGCAGGAGGTCGTGGCAAAAGCCCCCTGCACCGTGACGGTCGTCAGGCTCCCCCGGCCGCTCGATCCGAACGCCGAGGGTTCTCCCGAAACGCCCTAGGAAGCGCGTTCGGGCTCCGTCCACTCTCCGGAACGGAGCGCGATGCTGCGCCAGGAAGCGGGTAAAGCCTCCCGCGCGGTGGCCGCAGCGCCCCGCCTTCCGGCATCCAACTTGATGAATCCCCGGCGATGAGAGATAAGAGAGCGCAGATTCCGAGCCGCACCTTCTGTCCGGAAATTTGCAGGAGAACGCCATGAGTTTCGCGCTTCTCGCGCCTCTTCTCGGCTTCGTCCTCGCCGCCCCGGCCGCTGCGGCGCCCGCGACGCGCCAGACGGGCAAGGTCCTCGGCACGGGCGAGACGGCGCCGGTCATCACGCTCTCGGCGCCCGCCGGCGGCTGGACCGTGGACCGGATGGTCCTCGTGGAAGGCCGCGTGAACGACGCGACGATCAACCCGGTGACCGTGAGCATCAACGGGGACCGCTACCTGCTCAAGACCGTGAACGGCGCCTTTCAGCGCAAGTTCCCCGTCACGTCCGGCAAGAACGCGATCGTCGTCCAGGGCGTGAATCGCGGTGGCACGGGGCGCGCGGAACGCACGGTGTACGCGCAGGTGCCGCCCGTGCCCGTGTTCCTCGTCCTCACGAGCGACACGGACGGCGTCTACACGGACCTGCACGTCTACGAGCCGCCTCCGGAGGCGACCGACCCCGAGACCGCCGGCAAGGACGCGGCGACGCACGTCTTCTGGGCGAGAACGAGCTCGCCCTCGGGCGGGACGTTCTACCTGAACGAGCAGGGCGGCGAGTTCGACAGCCCCGGCTTCGGGCCGTATCTCTACACGCACGCTTCACCGCCGCTCGGGTTCTACCGGGTGGACGTGAACTACTGGCCGAGCGGCGACAAGGCCCACACCGTCGCGACGCTGAACGTCGTCCTCTTCGGCGGCACCTCGAACGAGATCCGGCGGCACGTGCGCCTGCCGCTCGTGAAGCCGGGCGAGACGCAGACACTCGCGTGGATTCGCGTGGACAAGGGCTCGCAGGCGCACGTCTATCTGCCAACGCTCGAGAAGAAGCCCGAAGACGCGCGCGTCTGGCCGGCGTGGGTGAAGGACTTCCGGCCGAAACCGGAGGAAAACGAATTCATGGACGGGGAGAACTGACGTGCGCGCGATTCTTCTCGCGCCGCCCGCACTCTCGCTCGCGGTCCTCGTCGCGTCGGCCGCTCCGCCGCGCGAGCCCGCCGGCGGCGCCCGCTTCCGTCTCCTGAACGAAGCGCTCGCGCAGGCCGAGAGACCGCGAGCCGACTGGGATCCGGGACAACGGGACTGCGCCGGGCTCGTGCGCTTCCTCTACCGCAAGGCGTTGGGCGAAAAGAGCGCCCTCTGGCGCGACAGGGCCGGAGCCGCTGCCTCGTTCGTGACGGCCGAGGAGCTGCTCGGCTACAACTTCTCGCCCGTCTCGCGCGCGCCGGCGAAAGACCGCATCGAGACCGGCGACCTCCTCGCGTTCTACAACCCCGAGAAGCCGCCCGCCGACGCCTGGCACCTCATGCTGCTCCTGAACCCGCCCGGTGCGGCGCCCGACCGCGTCCTCGTCGTCTACCACAACGGCGCGGCGGGTCCCGACGCCGCCGTGCGCAAGGTGTGGCTGGACGACCTTCTCGCCGGACCGCCCGAGTGGCGTCCCGCAGTCTCGAATCCGCGCTTCGTCGGCACGTTCCGCTGGAACCGCTGGCAGCCCCGCGCGCAAGGAGAGCCCTGACATGTCGCGCACGTTCCGTTCCTTCGCGATCGCCGCGCTCGCCGCCGTCGCGCTCCCGGGAGCGGGCGCCCGGGCAGCGGATACGCCGCCGCCGGTTCTGGCGCCCGAGTACGAGGTCACGGTCTCGGACGGCGCGCGGCTGAAGAAGCTCCTCAAGGAGAACGCGTGGATGAAGGAGTTCCAGGCGTCGAACCTGTTCCGCGGTTCGATGGTGCGCCTCGGCCCCGTCCTCTACGCCGCGGGCACGAACGACTCGTGGAAGGGCCGTCTCGTGGACTTCCTCGCGGAGCGTTTTTTGGACGGCCGCCCGGTGCGCCTGAGCTACTTCCATTCTCCGAAGCTCGTGAGCCCCTTCGGCGTCACGCTGCCCGCGCTGTCGCCTCGGGAGCACGAGGCCGCAAGGCTCGTCTTGAAGGTACTGCGGTCGGGAGAGGACGTCGTGACGAAGATCTCGCCGGAGGAGAGGCGCGTCGAGGACGTCCCCGTAACGCCTCTCGTCCTGCGCCTCCAGAGATTCGCGGCCGTCGAGACGACGGAGTGTCTCGCGATCAGCCGCGACCCGCGCGTCGCGGCCGTCCTTTCCCGCCGGTGCACGAGAGAGGCCCGGCTCGCGGCGGCCGTCATCGACGTCGACACGCGCGAGTTCTTCTCCGCGTGGTCGCCCGTCCTCCACCGCCTCTTCGGTATCGACGAGCGGCTGCGGATCACGTTCGAATGGGATGCGAAGCGCGCCCGTTTCACGCCCGCGGGAGCCGAGCTCGCTCTTTCGAAGGATCACCTCCTCGGCTCGGGCCCCGTCGATCCGGCGCTCCTCGGCGCGATCCCGGCGGACACACTCTTCTTCGCGACGGTCTTCCTTCCCGATCCGGGAGCGCTCTCGGTCGCCTCCGTCGAGACGTACTTCAGAACCGCGCGGGCAAAGAGGGACGCGCGCGCCGTACCCGTAACGCTGCTCCATTTCGGCATGACGACGGGAGAGAAGGACCGCCCCGAGGCGCTCTCGGCCCTTCTCGTGCCGCAGTCGAAGGGCGACGACCGCGCGCTCGCGGACCTCGACGCGCTCTTCAACCAGAGCGCTTCGTACAGGGTTCTCGTATCCAACGCCTGTCCCGGATATGTCGCGCTGTCGCCGTCGAAGGCGGCGCTTCGGCGCATCGAAGACGTCTGCGCAGGGCGTCGGCCGTCCTTCCGCCAGATGCCGCCGAAGCTCCTCGAGGCCTTCACGAGGCGGCCGGTGTCGTCGGGCGCATTCTGGAACGCAGGCGCGTTCCTGAAAGCCGCGGTCGCGTGGGGCTGGCGGCGCGACGCGCCGGACCGCAACGACGAGGACCCGGCCGGCCGCCGGGGCGACGCTCCGCCTCCGAAGGAGCTCGCCGACGCGATGCAGCTTCTCGACCGCCTCCCGATGTACGCCTTCGCCGGGCGCGCCGCGGGCAGCGCGGTCGTGATGACCGGAGTCGAGCCGTGAGAACCGCGATGTTCCGCATGTCCCGCCGGCTCCTCGTCCTCCTCGCGTGCCTTCAGGCGGCGCCGCTCCTCGCCAAGGAGCTCTACATCACGGTGAGGCGCGACTTCGGCCCGGCGGAGTCGCCCGAAGTGGAGCTGCACTACAGCCGCGAGGCGCCGTTCTTGGTGCGCATTTACCGCCCGAAGGACACGAAGGAGTTCGTGGCGAGCCAGATCGACCTCAGGCGGGCGTGGCGCGAGCCCGCCGTGGAGTGGAACAGCGCGAAGTACCTCTTCTCGGGCCTCAACAAGACGCGTCTGCAGCTCGAGTGGCTGCGCTCGGCCGCGAACTTCCGGCTGCGCGAGGGCCTGAAGGACGAGTTCGGCGGCGGCTCGTCCGCGCCCGCCCGGACGCGTCTCTCGGAAGGCCCCGCGAAGATCGTCGCGGGCCCGGCGAACTTCACGCTGGTCACGGAGCTTTCGTTCCAGCCCGACGGCGCCGACCAACGCGCGCCGTTCGACGTGCCCGGCTTCGACTGGTGGTTCTCGCGCGAGGGCCGCCTGCGCCAAAAGATGATCCGGCTTCCGAAGATCGGGCCGGGCTTCTATCTCGTGCAGGTCCTGCAGGGCGACCTCGAGGGCCAGGTCGTCCTCGCCGTGAACGACCTCTCTGCGTCGGTGCAGCAGACGGACGGCGCCGCTCTCGTCCGGGTCGCGCGCCGCGACGGCCGCCCCGTGCCCGGCGCCGACGTCGAGGTCCGAAACCTGCGCGGCCAATGGGTCGCGACGGGTAGGACGGATCCCGACGGCGTGCTCTCGATCCGGGACCTCAAGGACACCGAGCTTCTCGTCGTCGTCAAAGAGAAGGACTCGACCGCCATCGTGGACACCGAGTTCTTCCCGACGACGGCGGTCTTTCCGGACGTCTACCTCTATACGGACCGCCCGCTCTACAAGAGCGGCGCGACCGTGCGCTTCAAGGGCGTCCTTCGCCAGCCGGTGGACGGCCTGAGCCGGCTCTGGAATTCGCTGACCGGAAAGACGGAGGTCGCGCGCGTCTCGATCGTGGATCTGACGGGCGGCGTCGTCGTGAAGGAGGTCGACGCGCCGCTGACGGCCTTCGGGACGTTTTCGGGCGCGCTCACGATCGCGCAGGGCGGCGACCTCAACGGCGTCTATCGCGTGCGCGCCCAGATCGCGGGCGCGAGCCACACGGGCGAGTTCCGCGTCCGCGAATACGTCAAGCCGCTTTTCTTCTTCAAGGTGAAGACGGACCAGGAGACGCTGCACGCCGGCGGAAAGCTGACGGCGTCCGTGGCCGTCGAGCGCTACGCGGGCGGCGTACCCGAGGGCGTGAGAGTGTCGGCGCAGCTCTTCCGCGTCAGGGCCCAGACCCCGCAGTGGGTCGAGGACGCCGGCCTCGGCGAGACCGGGAGCGCGACGACGTACGGCTGGGACGCGAAGGGGGGCGCGGGCTCGGTATCCGTGCCCTATCCCGTCGCGAACGTCGACGACGTGGAGCTCGACGCGCACGGGAAGGCGAACGTCGTTCTCCGGCTGCCCGAGACGCTGCCCGGGCCGCCGAACTACGACTACAGCTTCGTTCTGCGCCTGTTCGGGCGGGATCCCGACGGCAATTCCGCCTCGTTTTCGAAATCCTTCCTCGACGTGAGGAGCGAGGTCGTGGCGCTCCTTCGGATGTCCTCCGTGTACGCGAGCGCTGAACGCCCCGCGCGCCTTTCGATCCGCGCCGTCCACCCGTCCGGAAAGGCGTACGGAAGAACGGTCGGGCGCGTCGCATGGACGCTGACGCCGTACAAGCTGGCGCCCGTGACGCGCGAGACGCGTTTCGTGACTGGCGAGGACGGACGCTACGACGTCCCGATTCCCGTGGACGCGTCCGGCCGCCTCGACGCGGTCGTGACGCTCCTCGACCGGTTCGAGAAGCCCACGACGGCCGAAGCTTCGATCGTCGTGGCTCCGCAAAAGGCCGGCGCTCCCGTCGTGGACGTCTCCGAGGTCACGATCCTCCAGGAGCGCGAGGTCTTCGTGCCCGGAGACACCGCCCGGGCTCTCGTCCTCCTGCCCGAGGGCTGGGGAGAGCGAGGCGAGAACCGCGGCAGGCTTCACCTCACGGTCGCGGGCCGGAAAATCCACGAGCACCGCGTCCAGAACGTCGACGGGCTCTCGACGTGGCTCTCGGTGCCCATCCTTCCCGCGTACGGGACGGCCGCGTACGCCGTCCTCGCGTACGCGGATCCCGCGCGCGGCTGGACGGAGCGCACGCTCACGTTCCGCGTGCCGCCGAAGGACAAGGCGCTCGCCGTGGCCGTAAAGCCCCAGGCCGCGTTCGTCAAGCCGGGCCAGCGGCAGGCCGTTTCGCTCCGCGTCGTGGATGCCGCGGGCAGGCCCGTCGAGGCGGAGGTCTCGGTCTCCGTCGTGGACAAGGCCGTCCTCGCGCTCCAGCCCGAGTTCCGGCCCGCGCTCCTTTCGTTCTTCTATCCGACGGAACGGCTCAACCTCATGAGCTTCACCAGCCGCGAATTCCAGTCGTACGGCTACGGCGAGCGCCTCGCGCGCCTGTTCCGGCCGAACTTCTGGATGGCGGCGACGAAGCCCGACAAGAAGGACAAGAAGGAAGAGGACACGGCTTACTGGAACGCGCGGGTCCTCACGGACGCCGAGGGGCGCGCGACGGTCTCGTTCCGGCTGCCCGCGAACCAGACGACGTGGAACGTGTCGGCCGTCGCCGTGGACACGCGCGGCCGCTTCGGCGAGGGGTCGGGTCAGTTCGGCACGAACGCGAAGATCACGTTCTCCGTCGCCGCCCCCGCGTTCCTGCGCGCGGGCGACAGCGCCCAGGTGCGCCTCCTCGTCTCGAACCAGGACAAGGCGGCCCGCGACGTGAAGGCGACGCTCGCGTTGCCAGCCGGCGCGACGTCCGCGGCGCCGCCCGCAATCTCGACGAAGCTCTCGCCGAAGGCCGAGGCCTCGGGCCGCGGCACGATCGCGCTCGAGGCGGCCGACCCTTCCGGTGCGATCGTCCTGAAGACGACGCTCGTCTCGTCGGGCGAGACGCAGCGCTTCGAGAATTCCGTCCGCACGCTCCCCTCGACCGTGACCTTCGCCGAGACGCCCTACATCGGCTCCAGCGGGGCCGTCGCGGGCGCTCCCGCCGCCGGCGAGAGGCTGAAGGAGGTCCGAATCTTCGCGACGAACAGCCTGACCGCCACGCTGCTGCCCGCGCTGCGCTGGCTCATGGCGTATCCGTACGGCTGCGCCGAGCAGGTCACGAGCGCGACCGTGCCGAGCCTCCTCGCGAAAGAGCTCCTCGATCCGAAGGCCGGCGCCGCGGGCGCGCTCTCGCCCGAGCAGGAGGAAATGCGGAAGAACGCGCTCGAGTTCTCCGCCGCGGGCCTCGCGCGCCTGAAGACGCTCCAGAATCTGGACGGCTCTTTCGTGTGGTGGCCCGGCACGGGGAAAGGCGACCCGTCGATGACGGCGCTCGTCCTCGTCCTTCTCTCCTCGCTCGACGACCCCGAGGCCGCGAAGGCGCTCGACGCGCAGAAGACGCTCGGCTGGCTGAAGGCGCAGGTGCCCGATCGGGCCTCGTCGCTCGGCGTCGCGACCACGTACGTCGAGGCGCGGCTGAAAGTGCTCGGCCTTTCGCCCGAGCCCGGCGGGACGCTCGAAGCCACGCTGCGGTTCCAGGCCGACTGGGTGAAGGCGTCGGGCACGGTCCTCGACAAGGGGCTTTTTCTTCTCGCGCTCAAGGGCTTCGGCTTCGAAAAGAAGCCCGGCCTCGACCGGATCGCGAGCGAGCTCCTCGACGACGTGAGCAATGCCGTGACCGCGCTCGGCGGCGGGCCGGCTCCCGAGCCCAGGACCCTGACGCCGCTCCTCGGCGACTGGCCGCGCTATCCGGGGCGCCTTCCTTCCACGCTCTCCGTCGCGGGCCGGGCGCTTCACGAATACGGCCGGCTCGACGCCGCCGCGACGCGCGGGCTTTCGAAGCGTCTCCTCGCGTCGTTCGACGGACGCCACTTCGGGTCCACGTTCGAGACGTCGGGCGTCCTCGTCCATTCCGCGTGGCTGCTCAAGGACTCGATGCGCGCCGCCCGCGCGCTGCCGCGCCCGCGCGTGACCGTGGCCGGCGAGGAGGTCCCGGCTGCGAAGCTTACGATCCGCGAGACGCCGGGCGGCATCGAGATCGCAGTGGACCCGAGCGTGGTCGCGAGCGAGCCGATCACCGTCGCGGGCGTCGGCCTTGGTGTGGTCCTCAGGGCGCGCGTGACCCGCGAAGTTCCGCTCGACCGTGCGCCCGCCGTGCCGGGCGGCTGGGGCCTGAAGAAGGAGTACTTCCGGCTGAACGGAAAGACGGGCGCGACCGCGCCCCTCCAGGGCCGCGTGCGCATCGGGGAGCTCGTCTACGTGAGGCTCACGTTCCAGCCGCGCAGGGGATCGCTCCCGTGGTGGGGCTCGTCGTACTACGCGCTCTCCGACGAGATTCCGGCGGGGCTCAGCGTGGTGGAAGAGGACAAGGTCTACGACGGGGCGCCCTTCAGGCTGAGCCTCCACGCCGGCGGCTACGTGACGCGCGACATCAGGAGCGACCGCATCCGCTGGAACTTCGCGTTCGAGCGGAACTGGATGGACCACTCGTACCAGACGGGCTACGTCCTGCGCGCGCAGTACGCCGGCGATTTTGCGACCGGCGTGGCGCGCCTCGAGGATTTCTACGATGAGTCGCTCTATTCGCAGACGGCTTCTCGCCGCGTGGGCGTTGACCCTCTGCCCGACCGCCCGCGCAAGTGAGATCCGCTTCGCGCCGGAAATTCCCGCCGCGGACGCCGCGCAGTGGGAATCCCGTGCTCGCGAAGACTGGACCTCGTGGGAGAGCCGGTTCGGCGTTCGTGCCGCCCGCGGTGCGCTCGCGGTCTCGCTCGCGGACGCTTCCGCGATGCAGACGGACTTCGGCCGCTCGCGGAACGGGCGCATCGAGCTGAACCGCCTGCTGACACGGGACGCGGCCGGGAAGGTCTTTTCGCACGAGCTCGCGCACGTCTTCTTCGAGAGCCGCTGCGGGGACCTCGCGAAGAGCGCGCCGATCCTCTCGGAGGCCTTCGCGCTCTTCGCCTCGGGCGACGCCGCGAGGCGCGCCTTCGAAGGCACGCGCTTCCTCTACGCGGCCTCGGCGCGCGACTGGCTCGTCGCGCACGCGGGAGAGACGCCGGGCGCGCGCGGGGATTCGCGCGCCGCCCAGCAGGCGCTCGCGCGCGTCCTTGCCTTGCCGGAGAAATCGCAGGCGTTCGATGCGCACTTCGCGGGCGTTCTCGCGTCGTGCCGGGGTGAGAGCCTTGCCGCGAGCGGCGCCGTGGCCTCCTTCCTCGACGTCGTGCGCGGCGCCACCGCCGTCCCCGCGCCCTCCCGCGTGGACTTCCTGCTCGTCGACGGTCTCGCGGGCGAGACGCTCGCCGAGGACGGACGCCCGCGCGCGCGCTTTCCGGCCGCCTCGATCCTGAAGCCTTCGCTCGTCGCCGCGGTGCCCGCCCTCATGGAGAAGCGCCCGGCGCGCGATGCGCCCGAGTGGCGCTGTCCCGCGCGGCCGATGCCCGGCGAGACGTTCACGTGGCAGCGGGCGCTGACGAGCTCGTGCAACGGCTTCTTCCTCGATTTCGCCGCGGCTTCCCCGGACGGCTTCGAGGCCTGGGAGGACGAGATGCGACGGCTCGGCGCGACGCTTCCCGAGCGACCGACGACGATGGAAGAGCGGATCGGGCTGCGAGACGCGATCACCCTTTCACCTCTCGCCGCCGTGAGATTGTTCTCCTGGCTGGACCGGAAGGCCCCGTTCGTCGTGGATGCGCTTCGCGGGACGCCGCGAGACGGGACGCTCGCGGCGGCTCCCGAGGCCCGCTGGTTCGCCGAGCGAGGGATCGCCCTGAAGACCGGAACCGTGCGCGATCTCGCGAGCGAGCCGCTCCACGCGTGGATCGTCGCGGTCGGGCCGCGCGAAGCCTCGGGCGCACCTTCGTTCGTCGCCGCGCTTCATGCCACGGGGCGGGCGACGTCCGCGCTCCTGCCGGACCTGAAGAGACGGCTCGCCTCCGAGCTCACCGGTCTCGAGCGGGACGCCGAGGTGCAGGTCCTCGGCCTCGTACCCGAGGCGGGTGTCGGCCTCGCTTGCGACGGGGGGGCGCCGCTTCTCGTGCGCGCGCGAGAAGGCGAATGGCGCCTCGATCCGCCGGGGACGGGGCTCCCGAAGGGAACGCTCGCGACCGGCTCGACGTACGCGTGTCCCGCCGCCGCGCTCGCGGTCACGTTCGAAGGAGGCCGCGGCGCGGCGACCCGCCGGCGCTACTTCGGCGCCATGCGCGTCGAAGGGCCGCCTCCGGCCGGTGCGCCGTCGCCCGTGCCCCTCCGCGAGCGGAGCGCCCGCGCGCGGCGCGGCTCGCGCTTCGTCCTCGCCACGAGCGAGAGGGCTTACGTCACGTCGAGTCTCCTCTCCGAGCTCCCGGAGGGAAACGCGGAGCTCCTCGCCGCCCTCTCTCTCGTCGTGCGCAACAACCGGCTCGCGCGCCGCCACGGCTACCGCCCTCCCTGCGACACGACGCACTGCAACCTCTTCGGACAGGACGCGAACGTCTCGAAAGAGGCGAGGGCGCGCGCGCGGAGGGCCGTGGCCGTGGCCGCACGGCTCGAGATCGCCGCCCCCGAAGGCGGCCGCGAGTGGCTTCCCTTCTCTCTCGGCGGTGGCGGCCGATGGAACGAGTTCCGCACCGGCGCCGCCGTCGCCGAAGCGCTCGGCCTCGAGCGTGAGCCCGCACGCCTCGTCCGCGCGAAAGACGGCGGTTACGAGATCGCAGGGCTGCGCCTCCCCTGCGAGGTCCTGAGGAATCAGCTCCGGCTGCCGTCGTGCCCCGAGGAGGTCGTCGTGACGGACGCCGGCTACGCGTTCCGCGGGACGGGCGAGGGCCACGGCGCGGGTCTCGACCTCACCGCGGCCTCGGCCGCCGCTGCGGCGGGAGCCGATTTCTCGTCCCTCCTCGCCCGGGCGTGGCCGGACGTGCGCGTCGTCCCGTCGCCCCCGCCCGCCCGCTGAGCCGGATCTTGGATCTCCCTTTTTCCTCTGATGCACCCGCCCCAATGAAATTCCTCCGGTTCGCGTACCACCATGTGAACGGGAGGTATTTCGATGCTTCCGATCGTGGACGTCGCGGCCGGCCTCGGGATCCCTCGTGAGCACCTCACGCTCTACGGCGACGACAAGGCGAAGATCGCGCTCGCCGCGCGCGCGAACGGGCGCGCGCCCGGCAAGCTGATCCTCGTCTCCGCCATCACGCCGACGGACGCCGGCGAAGGCAAGACGACGACGTCCATCGGGCTCGCGCAAGGGCTCGCGAGGACGGGCCGGAGCGTGTGCCTGGCCCTGCGCGAGCCGTCCCTCGGCCCGACGTTCGGGATGAAGGGCGGGGCCACGGGAGGCGGACGCGCGCACGTCGTGCCCGAGGACGACATCAACCTCCACTTCACCGGCGACTTCCACGCGATCTCGGCGGCTCACAACCTCCTCGCCGCGCTCCTCGACAACCACATCCAGCAGGGCGACCGCCTCGGCATCGACCCGCGGCGCGTGCTCTGGCGGCGCGTGATCGACATGAACGACCGGTCGCTCCGGCACGTCGTCATCGGCCTCGGCGGCGCGCTCGAGGGCGTGCCGCGCGAGACGGGCTTCGACATCACCCCGGCGTCCGAGGTCATGGCGTCTCTCTGTCTCGCCGAGGACGCCGCGGACCTGCGCGCGCGCCTCGCGCGCATCCTCGTCGCGCTCACGCGCGAGAAGATGCCCGTCACGGCCGCCGATCTCAAGGCCGTGGGCTCGATGATGGTGCTCCTCAAGGATGCGCTGAAGCCGAACCTCGTCCAGACCGTGGACGGCGTGCCGGCCCTCGTCCACGGCGGGCCCTTCGCGAACATCGCGCACGGCTGCAACTCGGTGATCGCCACGAAGATGGCCATGGCCTATGCCGACTACACGGTCACGGAGGCGGGCTTCGGCTTCGACCTCGGCGCCGAGAAGTTCTTCGACATCAAATGCGTGTCGGCGGGCCTCGACACGGCGGCCGTGGTCCTCGTCGCGACGGTGCGCGCTCTCAAGCTCCACGGCGGCGCGGCGAAGGACTCCCTCACGCGGCCCGACCCCGCCGCGCTCGAGCGCGGACTGTCGAACCTCGAGAAGCACGTCGAGTCGATCCGCATCTTCGGCGAGGGTCCCGTCGTCGCCCTCAACCGCTTCGCGACGGACACCGCCGAGGAGATCGCCCTCGTCGAGCGCGCCTGCGAAAGGCTCCGGGCTCCGTTCGCGGTTTCGGACGTCTTCGCGCGCGGCGGAGACGGCGGCGTCGAGCTCGCGGAGGCCGTCGTGGCGCAGGCGGATCAACCCGGCAGCTGGTTTCGGCCGCTCTACGAGAGGGCCGACCCCCCGAAGGAGAAGATGTCGAAGATCGCCCGCGCGATGTACGGCGCGACCGACGTCGTCTGGAATCGCGAGGCGGAGTCCGACCTCGCGCGTGCGGCCGCGTTCGGATACGGCGACCTCCCGCTCTGTGTCGCGAAAACGCAGAAGTCGCTCTCGGACGACCCGAAGCTCCTCGGCCGCCCGGAGGATTTCGACATCACGGTGCGGGGCGTCGTCCTCGCCGCCGGAGCGGGCTACCTCGTGCCGCTGCTCGGCGACATGATCCGGATGCCGGGCCTTCCGGCCGTCCCCGCGGCCGAGCGCATCGACCTCGTGGACGGCCGCGTGGTCGGACTCTCGCCGGCCTGAGCCCGCTGCTATCCTCGCCCGCAGTGGAATTCCGCACGATCAT
This sequence comes from Thermoanaerobaculia bacterium, assembly GCA_963809425.1. GTDB lineage: Bacteria > Acidobacteriota > Thermoanaerobaculia > UBA5066 > UBA5066 > Fen-183. The sequence goes on along the minus strand of CAWEJK010000010.1, from coordinate 196,420 downwards.
CGAGCCCTTCCGGATCAAGTCCGTCGAGACGATCAAGACGACGACGCCGGACGAAAGGCGCAGGGCGATCGCGGCGGCCGGATACAACGTCTTCCTCCTTCACGCGGAGGACGTCCTCATCGACCTCCTGACGGACTCCGGCACGGGCGCGATGTCCTCGGCGCAGTGGGGCGCCCTGATGCAGGGCGACGAGTCCTACGCGGGCAGCCGCTCTTTCTACCGCTTCCGCGACGCGGTGCAGGACCTCACCGGCTTTGCGCACATCATTCCGACGCACCAGGGGCGCGCGGCCGAGCGCATCCTCTTCCATACGATCCTCGGGAAGGGCGACGTCGTCCCGAACAACAACCACTTCGACACGACCCGCGCGAACGTCGAGGTCGAGGGCGCCGAGGCGCGCGATCTCGTCATCGCCGAGGGGCGAGTCCCGAGCCTCCTCCACCCGTTCAAGGGGAACATGGACCTCGCGGCGCTGGAAGCGTCCCTCGTGAAGAACGGCGACCGCATTCCGGTCGTCATGGTCACCGTGACGAACAACTCGGGCGGCGGGCAGCCCGTCTCTCTCGAGAACCTCCGCGGCGTGCGCGCGCTCTGCGACCGCTTCAAGAAGCCTTTCTTCCTGGACGCCTGCCGGTTCGCCGAGAACGCCTACTTCGTCAAGCTCCGGGAAAAGGGGCAGGCGCATCGGACCCCGAAGGAGATCGCGCGGGAGATGTTCTCCCTCGCGGACGGCTGCACGATGTCGGCGAAGAAGGACGGACTCGCGAACATCGGCGGCTTCCTCGCGATGAACGACGACGGGTGGGCGGAGAAAGCGCGCAACCTTCTCATCCTCACGGAAGGGTTTCCGACGTACGGCGGCCTCGCCGGCTACGACCTCGAGGCCATCGCGCGCGGGCTCGAGGAAGTCGTCGAGGAACCGTACCTCCACTACCGCATCCGGTCGATCGAGTACCTCGCCGAGAAGCTCGAGTCCGCGGGAGTGCCGATGATCCGGCCGCCGGGCGGACACGCCGTGTACCTCGACGCGCGCGCTCTCCTCCCGCACATCCCGCCGCTCCAGTACCCCGGCATCGCGCTCGTGAACGCGCTGTACGAGGTCGCGGGCGTGCGCGGCGTCGAGATCGGCACCGTGATGTTCGGGCTGCATCCCGACGGCTCGGAGCACCCCGGCCCCATGGACCTCGTGCGCCTCGCGTTCCCGCGCCGCGTTTACACGCAGTCGCACGTGGATTACGTGGCCGAGGCCGTCCTCGAGGTCGCGAAAACCGCGGCGGTCCTGACGGGTTACCGGATCACCGAGGCCCCGCGCGCGCTCCGCCACTTCACGGCGCGATTTCAGCCGCTCGGATCGTGACGGACCGCACAGTTGACGCTCGAATCGTGACGGACCGCACGATTCGAGTCGCTCGTATCGTCATGTAAACACCCACGTTGCGGCGTTAGGTCGTGACACGTGCGGCACTTCTCTCTGGAATGAGACTCAAGAACAAGGCCCACCTAAAGTCGTCGTCCAGTACGGTGATTCTGCATATCGACAATCCAACTTGGGCCCTTCGGACTCATGAATCTGGCCGCCCCTATATTTTTCCGACTCCCTGAGACGCCCTCTCAATGTGTCGGGGTCTTCCGGGACCCCGGCGAACGAAAAGAATGTTCGGGCATAACGGATCGCTTCCCTGGCCGCACCGTTCGTCAACAGTCTAAGGAGGACATCATGCAGATTCGTCGGGTATCGGGATTTGTGTCGTTGCTCGTCGCCTTCTCCCTTCTCGGCTTCGCCGCCGCCGCGGACGACCATGGCGGAGGGTCGAAGGACTTCGACTTCACCGGAACCATACAAACGTTGCCTGCGTCCGGCATGACGGGTGACTGGACGGTCGGAAGCAAAACCGTGCACGTGACGGCCGCGACCGAGATCCGGCAGGAGGACGGCGCCGCGGCGGTCGGAGCTTCCGTGGAGGTCAAGGGCTCTCTCCGCGCGGACGGCTCCGTCGACGCCTCGCGGATCGAGGTGAAGCGCGCCGGGAACGCCGGCGAACCGGAGGACGACGACTTCGTCGGCGCGATCACGGAGCTTCCCGGGGCCGCGGGATTCGTCGGCGACTGGACGGTCGGCGGCAAGACGGTCCACGTGACGGCGTCGACCCGACTTAACGCGGAGGGCGGCGTCTTCGCCGTCGGCTCGTCCGTCGAGGTGAAGGGCACGACGCGCACGGACGGTTCGATCGACGCGACCGAGATCGAGCTGAAGTCCTCCGCGCCGGCCGGCATGCCGCCGGGTCAGTCGAACTTCCGGGGTGCCATCGAGTCCCTGCCCGCGGGAGGAATCGTCGGCGACTGGATGGTGTCGGGGAAGACCGTCCACGTGTCGGCCACGACGCGCATCGTGCCGGCGGGCGGCACGCCCACCGTCGGCGGGTTCGTCGAAGTCCAGGGAACGAGCCGGGCGGACGGCTCGATCGACGCCTCGAAAATCGAGGTCAAGTTCGCGCCGCCGGCGGGCACGCCGGCGCCCACGGAGTTCCGCGGCGCCATCGAGTCGCTCCCGGCCGGACCCGGTTTCGTCGGCGACGCCGTCGTGAGCGGCCGCACCATCCACATCACGGCGACGACGCGCATCGACCAGGAGGACGGCGCGCTCGCCGTCGGCGCCATGGTCGAAGTCAAGGGCACGGCTCAAACCGACGGCTCGATCGACGCGAAGCGCATCGAGGTCGAGTTCGGCGAAGACGCGGCGGCGGCCGGCCAGGCGAACGACTTCCACCTGTCGTCCGCGGCCCGCAAGGCCGGGCTGAACGGCAGCTTCTTCACGACGAGCCTCACCCTCTCGAACTCCGGCACCGCCGACGCGACCGTGACGATCAAGTTCCTCGGGCACGACCGCGACGGCCGTGACGGCATCGAACGCACGATCACCGTGGCCGCCGGCGCGACGGTCGTGATCGACGACCTTCTCGGCACCTTCTTCGGCATCGGGGACGACTTCGGCGGCGTTCGCATCACGTCGAACGTTCCGACGCTCGTCGCCGACAGCCACACCGGAACGCCGAACGGACAGGGGACGTTCGGCCAGCAGCTCCGGGCCACGGAGCACAACGATCTCATCACGAGCGGCCGGTCGCGCTCGATCGCCGGCGTGCGCTCGGATGGCCGGTTCCGGACGAACCTCATGCTCCTGAACGCGACGGCCAAGCCGCTCGACGTCGACATCAAGCTCATGGGCGCCGACGGAAGGCAGCGCGGCGCCGCGCAGGTCCACCTCGAGCCTCTCGAGATGCACCAGGTGAACGACGCGGCCCGGGAGCTCGCCGAAGGAGCCGAGATCAACGAGGACGCGCGCCTCGTCCTCTCGACCTCCACCCCGAACGGCGCGTTCACGGCGGCCGCCTCGCGCATCGACAACGGCTCGAACGACCCGAGTGCTCTCGTCCCGCGCTGACCCTTCGGCGGCGGGTCCGGGCGTCCCGTCCGGACCCGCCGCGCCGTGCTCGCGTCACTGAGCGTCCAACGAAAACGCCCCCGGGTTTGAACCCGGGGGCGTTGACTTGGACGGAGGGAAGCCGACGGCTCAGGCCGGCGGTGTCGGGACCTTGACCTTCGACCAGTCGACCTTGCCGTCCTTGCCCTTGGCGGCCTTGACGGTCTTGCCGTAATCGTTGAGCTCGGCCGCTTCCTTCTTCGGCATCTTCGCGACGTGACAGGTCTGGCAGTTGGCCTTCGGGTCTTTCGCCTTGTACTCCTTCTGGATGTCCATCGTGGCGAGGGCTGCGCTGCCCATGACGAACGCGGCGAGGGTGGCGACGACTGCGGTGGTGGTCTTTCTCATTCTTCTTCCTCCTTACGTTTGCCGGGACCGGAGGCTGTTGATTCAATCGAGGTGCCACGCCGCCGGCGCCCCGATCGAGTCGGTTTGCAACGGAATGGCGTGACGGAGCGCCCTGGCAGCCGCCCTCCCGAGACCACATGGGGTGAGCCGGCGCACGAAAGCGTGCAGGCGGAGCGCCTCAGTCCGGCAGCATGACGACGAGGTACTTGCTCCCCTTCCAGAAGCGGGCCGCGTCCGTCACCGTGAGCGTGCTCGCCTTCGGGCCCGTCCCGGCGATCGCGTAGCTGTCCTTCGGGTGGTCCGAGAGGACGCGAGCCTTGTCCGGCGCGGCGCCCACGGCGAACTCCGTTTCCTTCCGCGTGTCGATCTGCTTGAAGAGCGTCTCGTCGAACTGGCCCGTCCGCTGCCAGTTTCCTCCGAGGCCGAGGACGGAACCCTTCTTCTCGACGAGGCCCGCCTTCTTCAGCGCGCTCTGCTTCGCGATGAGGACGTAAGCCGTCGACATCTGCGTCTCGCGGTCCGTGAGGGCGGCCTCCTTCTCCTTGACGGCCTCTTCCTTCTCCTTCACGGTGCCGCGCAGCTCGTCCGTCTCCTTCGCGAGGAGAAGCGTCTTCTCTTCGAGCGCGGCGATCGTGGATTCCTTCTCCTCGAGGTTCTTCCGCAGCTCGCCGACGAGCCGCTCGAGCGTCGTGACCTTCTGGTCCGCTGCGCCCTTCTGTTTCTGGAGGGCCGCCAGCTTCGCGAGGTTCGCCTTCACGACCTGGCGGATCTCCTCGATCTCGGCCTTCAGCTCCTCGCGCCGCCCCGGCGCGGCTTTTCCTTCCTGGGCGACCGAGAGGGAGGTCCGGACGGCCTTGAGCTCCTTGACGCGCAGGTCCTCGAGGCTCTTCTGGACGTCGTCGAGGGTGGCCTGCATTTCCGCGGTCGCCGCGCCCGCGGCGCCCAGCTCCCGCTGGGAGCGCACCTTCTCCTCGCCGAGCGTCTTGTTCTCGGCCTTCAGCTGCTCGAACTCCTTCTTCGAAACACACGCGACGAACGTGAACGACAGCACGGCCAGAACGGAAATTCGGGCGAATCGAAGTGTTCTTGTCACGATGACTCCTCGCTTTTTCTTTTCGCGAAATTTTATCGCATTTGCGCGGCCGGGCGCACCGGCCTCGCTCCTCCGCGCTTCGCGGTCTTCCGGATCTCCTTTCGCCACGCGGACAGGAACGCGCTTTCGGAGGTTCCGAGCGTCGCCATCGCGGCGGCGTTCGTGCCGACGCGCAGGAGGCGGTCGATCATCGCGCGGCCCCGCGTCGTCTCGATGAAGCGAACGAGGGATCCCGAGACACCGTATCGGTAGCGTCCCGACCAGGCCTTCGCGAGGCTCTTCGGCCCTCTGCCGGCGTTCAGCGCGGCCCGCGCGTCCCCCGCGTGGGAGTCTTCCAGCTGTCCCGAGACGGACGTCGCGAGCCCCTCGACGAACCAGGCGAGCTCGTCCATGCCGTTGAAATCGCCGTTCGGGGCGTATTGGCCGTGAAAGACGTGGACGAGCTCGTGGCCGACGATCTCGTCCACGTGCGCGGGCCGCGCGTCGTGCTCGCAGGCCTGGGTCTTCCACACGCGCGGCGAGAGGACGATGAGCCGGTCGCCCAAGCCCGCGGCGACCATCCAGCACGCGCTCTTCTGCGTCTTCCAGCGCCGCGCGAACGCGGCGTCCATCTCTTCCCGCGAAGACAGGACTTCCACGAGGAACGGCTTCGGAAACGGACGCCCGAAGTACGCCTCGACCCGCTTCCGTCCGGAGTCCACCGAGGCGCGCAGGGCGGCGGCGACCTCGCGCTCGGAGTCCGGCACGACGATGACGGTCTCCTCCGCGCCGCTCGGCCACGCGGACAGGAGCCCGAAGAGAAGGAAGAGAAGAACGAGTGCCGCCGTTCTCACGAGCCCCTTCTCACGCGCCGACTTTCGGGAGACGCAGCGCCGGAGCGTCGTCGGGCAGGAGCTCGGGCCCCGGCATCCCGAGCGCGAATCCCTGGCCGTACTCGACGCCCAGCTCGACGAGCGTCGCCACGGACTCCAGGTTCTCGACGCATTCTGCGATCGTCTCCTTCCCGAGGGTGTGCGCCATCGTGTCGATCGCCCGCACGAGGGCGCGCGCCGCCGGTTCCGTCGCGAGGCCGCGAATGAAGGATCCGTCGATCTTCACGTAGTCGGCCGGCAGGCTCTGAAGATAGGAGAAAGACGAGAATCCGATGCCGAAGTCGTCGAGCGCGAACCGGCACCCGCGCTCCTTCAGCCGGCGCATCCACTCGCGGGCCGCCACGATGTCGCGCACGGCCGTCGTCTCGGTGATCTCGAAGGCCAGGCGGCCGGCCGGCAGCCCGCTCGCGGTCACGAGCTCCTCGATGTGACAGAGGAGCGCCTCGTCACCGAGGCTCGCCCCCGAGAGATTGACGAAAATCTCCACCGCGGGGCGCTTCACGAGCAGGTCGACGACCCGGTCCACGACCCAGCCGTCGACGTAGGGCATCAACCCGAACCGCTCCGCGGCCGGAAGGAAGACGCCGGGTGCGATGAGGTCCGCCGGTCCCTCCCGGAGACGGATGAGCGCCTCGTAGTGGACCGCGCGCCCCGATTTGAGCCCGAAGATCGGCTGGTAGTGGAGGACGAAGCGGTCTTCCCGAATGGCCTTCTTGATCCGGGACGCCCAGAGGCTCGCTTCGGAAAGCAGAGACCCGACGCCTTTGGAAGGGTTATCGACGACGATGACGCGGTTGCGGCCCTTCTCCTTCGCCGTGTAGAGCGCCGTGTCGGCCACGGCCATCAGAGACGGGGCGTCCACCGTGCCTTCCACCGGAACGACTCCGACGCTGATCCCGAGGTCGAAGGCGCGGTCGCCCACGTAGAACCGGTGCTCGTCCACGGACCGGCGGAGGCGCTCGGCCGTGAGCCGCGCCCCGTCGAGCGTGACCCCGTCGAGCAGGACGGCGAACTCGTCGCCGCCGAATCGGGCGACCTCGTCGCTCGGCCGCACGAGCGTGCCGATGAGGCGGGCGACTTCGATCAGGACCCGGTCTCCGGCGGGGTGCCCGAGCGCGTCGTTGACGATCTTGAAGTTGTCGAGGTCGAGGAGGAGGAGCGTCGAGGGCGATCCGCGGCGCGCCCGGAACACCGTGCGCGCGAGCGACTCTTCGAACGCGTGGCGGTTGGAGAGGTTCGTGAGCGGGTCGTGCAGGGCGAGGTGGCGGATCTGCTCCTCGTTCTGCTTTCGGGCGGTGACGTCCTGCTTGATCGAGATGAAGTGACGAATCTCGCCGTCGGCCGCCCGCACCGGCGTGATCGTCTGCTCCTCGACGTAGACCGTTCCGTCCTTGCGGCGGTTGTGAAGCTCGCCCCGCCAGACGTTCCCCGCCACGATCGTCTCCCAGAGCTTCTCGTAGTAGTAGGGAGGCTGAATCTCCGACTTCAGAATCCGCGGCGTCCTGCCGATGACCTCCTCCCTCTGCCATCCGGTGAGATCGGTGAAAGCAGGGTTGACCCATTCGATCCGGCCCGCGCGGTCCGTGATGAGGACCGCGTTCGCCGCCGCCTCGAGCGCCGCGGTCTGGAGCTCGATCCGGTCGTGCTGCCCGGCCTCGATGAGGGCGAGGGCGGCCTGGTCGGCGAAGCGCGTGAGAAGGCGGGTCGTCTCCTGGCCGTAAACGTTCGGGCGGTCCGAGTAGCTCGCGAGGACGCCGAGGACGGTCTCCCCGACGACGAACGGAATCGACAGCGCCGAGCCGAGATGAAACGTCTCGACGCCGTCCTTCCAGGCGGCGACTCGCTCGTCCGCCTTCGTCGTGATGACCACCGGCCGGCCGCTGCGGATGGCCTCCCCGCTCGGGCCCCGCCCTTCCGGCGCCCCGTCCCATCGGAAGCGGCTCTGCCTCACGAAATCCCCGGCAGGCCCCGCGACGGCCCGCTGGCTGATCGACCCGTCGGGCTCCTTCATGCCGATCCACACGACCGCGAACCCGAACCGGCCCGCGACCTCGTCACAGATGAACTGCAGGATCCGTTCGATCGGCTCGCGGCGGAGGATCTTTCGCTCCGTCTCGTGGAGGACGCCGAGAATCGCCTCGGCCCGCTTCCGGGCCGTCACGTCGCGCGACCCGAGCACGAAGGCCTGCGGCTTGCCGTCCGCGCCCTTGAGGACGTTCGAGACGGTCTCGACCCAGAGGTACCGCCCGTCGCGGGCCCGGTACCGGTATTCCGCCCCCCCCGACTTGCCGGTCAGCGCTCCGCGCTTCAGCTTCTCCGCGAGCATCCCGCGGTCGTCGGGGTGAACGAGGTCCAGCGCCTGCGCGCCGAGGAGCTCGGCCGACGTCCAGCCCGTGACGACCTCGTGCGACGGGCTGACGAACTGGAATCGCCCCGTGAGATCCACCTGGCTGATCACGTCGACCATGTTGTCGGTCAACCGCTTCAGATCCGCCTGGGCCGAGTAGAGGGCCTCGGCCGCCCGCGCTCCTTCCGTCACGTCCCGCACGACGGTCATCACGGCGCGCGGCGTGTAGGGGACCATGCGCGCCTCGAAGACCCGCGGTCCCGCCCGAACCTCGAGCGCGTATTCGAGCGCCTGCGGCGTTCCCGTGAGGAGGCACGCCGCGATCTTCTCGAGCCAGAGCGCCGCGACCGGCGCGGGCAGAAACTCGGGGATCGTGCGCCCGAGAAGCGCCTCCCGCGGCTGGACCAGGATCTCGGCCCGGTTCGTGTGGATCTCGAGATAGCGCCCCTCGCGGTCGAGAACGAGGATGAGGTCCGGAAGGGCCGACACGATCGCCCGCAATCGCAGCTCGCTCTCGCGGAGAGCTTCCTCGGAGCGCTTCCTCTCGATGGCCTGCGCGATCTGGGAGGAGACGAAGACGAGGAGGTCGCGGTCCTCCTCGGTATAGCGGACCTTGCCCGAATAGCTCTGGACCACGAGGACGCCGATCGTCCTTTCGCGTCCGCAGAGGGGAACACCGAGCCAGTCGACCGAGTCGCTGCCGATCCGTTCGACCTCGCCCGCGGCGACGAGCGCCTCGAAGACGTCGGGCGACGCGAGAAGAGGCCGGCCCGTCCGAAGCACGTACTCGGTCAGGCCCTTGCCGAGCGGCTTCGGAGGAAACGGCTCGTCCGCCTCGTCGACGAAGTACGGAAAGCTCAGGACGTCCCGGTCCGGACCGTGCAGAGCGATGTAGAAGTTCGCGGCCTCCATGAGCCCGCCCACGATGGAGTGGATCCTCGAGAACAGCTCCTGGAGGCTTTCGGTCCCCGCGACGGCCTCGGCGATCCTGAAAGCTGCCGCCTGGACCAGTTCCGCCCGTTCCCGGACGCGTCTCCTGACGTCCGTGCTGTCTGAGGTTGAGTCCATGTTTCCGCGTACCATGATATGCGCGGCGCGACCTTTCAAAGTCGATTCGCTTCGTCCGCGCCCGCCAGGAGGTCACCGTGGGAAAGGGATTCGTTCTGGGTTTCGCCGCTGCCATCGCCGCGTTCATCGCCGCCGGCTATTTCTTCGTGACGAGCGGCGCCCTGCCGGCCGGACAGGACTCGAAGCCGAGCGGGCTCGAGAAGTGGGCTGCGAAGAGATCGCTCCAGGCGACGATGCGCCGAGAGGCTCAGGGCCTCAAGAGCCCCCTTCAACCCACGGACGACAATCTCACCGCGGGAATCGCGCTCTACCGCGCCCACTGTCAGGTATGCCACGGAGGAGCCGATGCCGCGGTCTCGCCGATCGCGAGAGGCTTGACGCCGAACGCCCCGCAACTCGCAAAGGACGGGGTCGAGGATGATCCGGAGGGGGTGACGTACTGGAAGGTCGCCCACGGTATTCGATTTACCGGGATGCCTGCCTTCGGCGGGACGCTGTCGGGCCCCGAGATATGGCGGATCGCGCTCTTCGCGAAACACATGGACTCGTTACCGCCCGGAGCTCGCGGTGTCTGGGTGGCGGGGAAAGCGGCGCCCTGAAAGAGTCCGCCCGCCGATTCTTCCGCCCTCAAAGGACCATCGTCTCGTGGATCTCCTCGCCGCGGGCGAACCGCTCGATCGATAGCGCGCCGACGTCGACGCTCTCGCTCCGTCCCCGGACGATCATCTCGGCGACCGCCCGGCCCGCCGCCGGCGCGTGCATGACGCCGTGGCCGGAGAAACCGGAGACGACGAAAAAGCCGGGCACGCCGGAAACGGGGCCGATGACGGCGTGGTGGTCGGGCGTCACCTCGTAGAGCCCGGCCCAGCTCCGCCTGATGTCGAGGCCCGCTTCGGCGACCTTCGGAAAACGCGCCTCGAGCGGCTCGGCGATGCGGAGCGGGAAATCCGGGTCGAAGGCGGTGTTGAAGCCGGGGGGCTCGTCGGGGTTCGAGTACGCGACCAGGACCCGGTTCCCCTCGCGGCGGATCAGGACGCCGCTGTCCGCGTCGATCGTCATCGGGATCGTCTGCGGGAGCGAGGAGCACGGCCCGCTGATGAGGATGTGCCGGCGCACGGGCACGACGGGAAGGTCCACCCCGACGAACGCCGCGACGCGGCCCGAGAACGGCCCCGCGGCGTCGACGACGACGGACGCCCGGACGTCGCCGGCTGCCGTGCGGAGGCGGTACTCACCGGACGCGTCCCTGTCGATCGCCGTCACCCCGGCTCCGTAACGCGTTTTCACGCCGGCCCGCGTCGCCTCGCGGAGGAAGAAGCTCGTCAGACCGCCGGGGTCGATGAATCCGTCGCGTGGTCCGAACGTCCCGCCCAGGATCGGCCCGGCCGCGTACGGCGCCTTTGCGCGGACGCCTTCGGCGTCGAGCAATTCGACGCTGACGGCTCGCGCGCGCTGGAACTCCGCGGCCTTCTGCATCGCGGAGGCGCGCGCCCGGTCGCCCGTGAGGAAAAGGTAGCCGGCCTTCCGGTACAACGGCGGCTCGCCGATCTCGTCCGCGAGGGCGTCGAGAATGTCCATCGACGCGAGGGACATCGCGATGTTGATGTCCGTCGTGAACTGGGCCCGTATCCCTCCGTTCGCCTTCGACGTCGAGCCGCTTCCCGGCAGCGGCTCCTTGTCGACAAGGAGAGCGTTCGTGCACCCGAGCCGCGCGAGGTGGAACGCGACGCTGCAGCCGATGACGCCCGCGCCGACGATCGCCACGTCCGCCATGTCCGCCTCGCCCGCGCCGTCCACCACCGCTTTTTCCTCCGCCCCGTTTCGTCCCTGACGGGCCGTGACGCATTCGAATATTCCTGCCCGGTCGGGGCAAAATCTTCCGGGATTGTCACACCTCGGTAATGCGGGAAGGCGGAGGAGGCGGGGACGTGAGCGAAAAATCCGAGACGTGCTACCGGGACGCGGCCGGCGGGCACTACATCATCTGCAGCGAGAGCGAGGACGGCACGGTCCAGACGGAGCACGGCGGCGACTCGTTCGCCCCGGGGATGCGCGTCAACGGCGTCCCCCGCGCCGACCTCGATCCCTGTGGTTGCGGCAAGTGGACGCGCGCACAGGAAGTCCAGCAGCGAAAGGAGGAGGAGTTCGCGGCGCTCGTGCAGGCGGCCCGCGCGCTCGGCCCCGGAGAGCGCGCCGGGGTGCTTCGCGCCGCACAGGCCGCCGGCAACGACGAAGAGGTGTCGGAGCTCAAGGCCCTTTTTGCGGCGGCAGACAAGCTGGATGAAGCGGAAACGACGGACCGCCTGCCTGAGGATTAGAGGTCGCTGGAAGACCCTCCTCCGGCGCGGCTTCCTCAGACGCCGGACTGCAGTCGCTTCAGCGCGGCCTGTTTGAGCGCCATGCTCGTCGCCGCGCCGCGCGCGATCGCCTTGAGCTCGGCTTCCGGCAGCGACGGGAGGACGCGGAGCGCGAACATCGGCGGGGTCTTCGGGTTGTGGACGAGGGCCGTCCGCACCTCGACGTTCGCCGCCCACTGTGACGTCTTCAGGATCAGCTCCGCGGTCTGGTACGTGAGATACGCCGACTTCGCGACCCGGACGACCTCGTCCACCGTGAGGCGCGGGTTCTTCAGGAGCGCGTAGAGGACCTGCGGGTCGGGATCCTGCACGAGGACGAGGCGCTCGTTGCGCTCGGCCCGCGGCGCGTACAGGAGCTTCTCGGTGCGCGACATCCCGCGCAGCCGGTCCCAGTCGCTGACGTCCCTCCCCCCGGATTCCCGCCCGGCGGGCGAAGCGAGAAGGGCCGCGAGGAGCGCGTCCGCGTCCCCCTCGAACGACAGCGCCACCCCGTCCGGGAGCGGGGCGACGACCGTGCCCTTCACGCGCGCCTCGCGGCCGGAGGGGCCGCGGAGCGTCAATTGCGCGGCCGAGAACAGCGCGGGCCGGTCCTCTCGCGGAGCTCGTCCTCGTCTCGAACTCCAGGGTGAACGCGTTCGGCCCCGTCCGCGCGGCCTTCACCGCCTCAGTCTAGTGCGGCCCGCCGCGATCACGCGGGATTCTGGAGCATGATCTCCGTCGCGGTCAGCGTGCCGTCCGTGTTCGCGGTCGTCTTCACGTGCACGCGGTCGCCGACCTTCAGATCCTTCGCGGTGAGAGTCTTGTTGCCCTTCCGGATGATCGTGCTCGTCGTGATTGCGGCGGTCTCCGGCCTCGCGGTGCTCGCGTTCATCACGGTGATCGACGTGTCCGAGACCGCGGTAATGGGACCTTCGAGCTCCTTCGTCTGACCGCCGGTCGTCTCCCCGTTCTGCAGCATGATCTCGAACGCGGTCAGCGTCCCGTCGGCGCCGACGCTCGCCTTCACGTGCACGCGGTCGCCGACCTTCAGGTCGGCGGGCGTGAATGCCGTATTGCCCTTGCGGATCACCGTCGTCGGCGTGATCGCGGCGGTCTGCGGGCCGCTGCTCGCGTCGTTCACGGTAATCGAGGTCGCCGCAATCGCGGTGATCAGGCCTTCGAGCTCGCGCGTCGACTGGCCGGCCTCGCGAATCGTCGCCTGCTTCTTCTGCAGGTCGACGACGACCGTCGCCGCGGCACCGCCTACGGTCACGCTGGCGCTGATTCCGTCTTCGCGCGAGAACGCAAGCTGCACGTTCCCGCTCGAGAGTCCCATGAGCGCGAACCGGCCCGCGGCGTCCGTCACCGTCACTTTGTCGACGAGCGCCGACCGGCCCGCGGGGCCCGCGACCGCCAGCTGCCCGACCGCAGTCACGCCGATTCCCGCTGGCGATGCGCCTGCGAGGTCGCCGACCGGCATGACCTGACCGCTGAGAGCGCGTTCTCCCGTCGTGGGCCCGGTCAACGAGTTCTCCCCGCCTCCGCATCCGCCGAGGAACGGGACGAGGATCAAGGTAGCTGCAGGAACAAGAACGAGAAGCGTTCGTTTCATGGCTGCGCCTCGTCAGGTAGTGCGCGACGGCAACGCTCGCCCGCAACGTGCTGAAAAGACATGAGTTGAGAAATCGCCGGGTCCGCGAAACCCGTGCCCCCGGCGGCGGCGGTCGGAAACGCCGCAAGCGGTCTTCGGGCCATTGGCCTGCCGCGTTGATACTCTCGACGATCCTGAGGTCTACGAGTGTCTCCACCCAAGACGATAAGGAGAACGGACATGCGGCGGTTTCGTCTCGGTTTCGTGTCGATCTTGCTGCTCGCTGCAGCTCCCGTGTTCGCGCAGGAGGATGCGGAGGGCTGCAAGGACCATCCGCTGTTCACCCGGTTCCCGAACACGCACATCGGCGACTGCCAGAGCAGTCAATTCGACCTGAGGAAGTTCCCCGTCGGTGCGCCATCGCAAGGACGACCAGACCCTCAAGTCGGTCGAGGTCGAAGGTCCGGTGCGCTGGCTCAGCTATGTGCTGAAGGACGGAGCGACTCCGCCCAGCGGCCTCCAGATCATGCGCAACTTCGAGAACGCGGCGAAGAAGGCCGGGGGGACCGTCGAGGGACAGTACCCGGGCTGGTGCAAGGCCATGTACGACACCGAGGGGATGCCGCAGATGGGGAACGGGTGCACGAGTTACGCCCTGACCCTGAAGTTCCTTCGCGGCGGCAAGGAGACCTGGGTCTTCCTCCAGGCCGGCGAAAGCGACGGGTCGTACTCGATGACGGTCTCCGAACGCGAGGCGATGAAGCAGGACGATCAGCGTGAACGAGCTGGCCGACAAGCTCACAAGGACGGATTCGTCACGCTGTACGTCAACTTCGACACCGGCAAGTCCACGATCAAGCCCGACTCGGCCAAGACCCTCGACGACGCCGCGGCGGCGCTCAAGGTGGCCGGGGATATTCAGGTCGAGGTCGCCGGGCACACCGACAACGTCGGCACGCCCGAGGCGAACCTGAAGCTCTCGCAGGACCGCGCGCAGGCCGTGATGGCCGCGCTCGTGGAGCGGGGCGTCAAGGCCGACCGGCTGACCGCCAAGGGTTACGGACAGACGACGCCCGTCGCCGACAACCGCACGGAGGAAGGACGCGCCAAGAACCGGCGCGTGGAACTGGTCAAGAAGTAGCGGCTTCGACCCGAGGGCCGAGCGTGACCGAACTCAAGCCAGAGCCGGACAAACTCGCGACACATTCCGGCCATGGCGGCCTGGGAGGCGATTTCTGGGGCGGGCTGGCGGCGATGCTGGTGGCGCTGCCGTCGGCGATCGCCTTCGGGGTGACGATCTACACGCCCCTGGGCGGCAGCTATGCGGCCTACGGGGCGCTGGCAGGCATCCTCGGCGCAACCGCGCTCGGGCTCGTCGCGGCGGCCGCGGGTGGCACGAAACGGCTCATCACCGCGCCCTGCGCGCCGGCCGCCGCGGTGATGGCGGCGCTCGCCATCGGCCTCATGCGGAAGGGCGTGCCGATCGACGCGGCGCTGCTGATCCTGTCGGCGGTGGGACTGCTTGGCGGGCCTGTTCCAGGTCCTGTTCGGGCTCATCGGGCTCGGGCGGCTGATCAAGTACATGCCCTATCCGGTGGTCAGCGGCTATTTGAGCGGCGTCGGATTGATCATTCTCACCAGCCAGATCCCGATTCTGCTCGGCGCGCCCACGGGCACGAATTTCTGGCCCGCGCTGTCCGGCATTGCCACATGGAAATGGCAGACGATTGCGGTGGGGTTCGTGACGGTCGCGGCGATGGTGGGAGCGCCGCGCCTGACCACCGCTGTGCCTGCGACGATCCTCGGGCTGGCGGCCGGCGGGATCGCCTATGGAGGCTTCGCCTGGGCCGATCCGGCGCTGCGCGTCCTGGCAGGCAATTCACAGGTCATCGGGCCGCTCGGTGCGAGCGGGACGGGCTTTTTCAGCGCGTTCGCCGGCCGCCTGACCGCGATCAAGGCGATGGGCCTCGCGGATCTGCCCGCCCTGGTCGTGCCTGCGCTGACTCTGGCGGTGCTGCTCTCGATCGACACGCTCAAGACCTGCGTCGTCGTGGACACCCTCACCCGCAGCCGGCACGACTCGAACCGGGAGCTGCTCGGGCAGGGGCTGGGCAATCTCACCTCGGCCGCCATCGGCGGCATGCCGGGCGCCGGGCAGATGGGCGCGACCCTCGTGAACATCTCGAGCGGAGGGAACAGCCGCCGGTCGGGGCTGTTCGAAGGGGCACTGTCGCTGCTCGCGTTCCTGGCGCTGGGCGCGCTGATCGCCTGGATGCCCGTGGCGGCACTGGCCGGCATCCTCGTCGTGGTCGGCGTCCGCATGATCGACCTCCACAGCCTGCATTTCCTGAGAGCCCGCTCGACGATCTTCGATTTCGTGGTGATCGCCGCGGTGGTCGTCACCGCCCAGGCGGTCAGCCTGATCGCGGCATCGGGCGTGGGCGTCGTGCTCGCCATCGTGCTGTTCATCCGCGAGCAGATCGGCGGCAGCGTCGTGCACCGCAAGACCGACGGCAACAGGATCTTCTCGCGCCAGACGCGGCTGCCCGCGGCCATGGCCATTCTCCAGCGGGACGGCGCCCAGGCGGTGATCTTCGAGCTGCAGGGCAGCCTGTTCTTCGGCACGGCGGACAAGCTCTACTCCGCTCTCGAGCCCGAGCTCAAGACGCGGCGCTACGTCATCCTCGACCTGCGCCGCGTGCAGTCGGTGGATGTCACCGCCGCACACCTGCTCGAGCAGGTCGAGGACATCCTCGCGGAGCGCGGGGGCTTCCTCCTGTTCAGCCACATCCCGCCGCGCCTGCCCAGCGGCCAGGACGTGCAGCGCTATTTCGACGAAGTCGGGCTCGTGCGGGCGGAGAGCCGGGCGAAGATCTTCGCGGAGCTCGACAACGCGCTGGAATGGGTCGAGGAGCGCATCCTGGCGGAGGCGGAGTTCACGAGGTCGGAGGAGCAGCCGCTCGAGCTGCACGAGATCGACCTCTTCAAGGGGCGCAAGGCCGAGACCCTCCAGGCTCTCGAGGCCTGCATGGAGAAACGCGCCTACAAGAGCGGGGAGAAGATCTTTAAGCGCGGCGACACCGACGACGTGCTCTACCTGGTCCGGCGCGGGGCGGTGCGCATCATGCTGCAGCTCGATGAAACCCAATGGCGCCACGTCGGCACCTTCGGCCGCGGCAATTTCTTCGGTGAGATCGCGTTCCTCGACGGCCAGGCGCGGTCGGCAGACGCCATCGCCTCGACCGACACCGAGCTGTTCGCGCTTTCGCGCAAGCAGTTCGACGGCCTGGCCGAGGAACACAAGCGGATGGCGATCAACCTGCTCGAGGGGCTGGCCCGCGTGCTCGCCATCCGTTTGCGCTATGCCAACGCGGAGCTCCACGTCTTGCAGACTTGAGAGATAGGATCTCGAAAGGTAATTGAACTCCGATTCCGGAGCCAGGAGAAGACATCGATGCGACGCACCCTCGTGACGGCCCTCTGTCTCACGTTCCTCTCTCCCGTCGCCGCGGCCCAGAAGGCCCCGAGGGAGGTGCAGGAGCTGCAGGCGAAGCTCGACTCTCCCGAGGCGAAGGACCGCGCGAGCGCGGCCCGGTCGCTCGGGTACAAGAGGGTTGCCGCGCTACCCGCCGTGCCCCGGCTCGTCGAGCTCCTGCAGACCGACCGCGACAACGACACCCGCGTCGCGGCGGCCGAGGCCCTCGGCGAGATCGGCCCGAAGTGCGCGAAGACGGCGGTCCCCCCGCTCATGAAGGCGGCGAAGGAGGACAAGTGGCCGAAGGTCCGCTCCTCTTCGCTCACGGCGCTCGGCGAGATGCGGGAGGCGGCGAAGCCGGCGATCCCGCTGCTCAGGGAGGCGCTCAGGGACCCGGACGGGTTCATCGCCCAGGCGGCGCGGAACGCGCTCTTCCGGGTGGAGCCGAACAAGAAGGAAGAGATCTCGGCGATCGAGGACGCGACGCGTCCCAAGCAGAAGGGGATCCTCTGGGACGACCTTTCGCAGCTTCAGTCGGTCCTGCCGGGGCGCGTGCCGGAGGTCTACGAGCTCGCGATCTATCCCGGGTTCGCCCTGGCCACGACGGCCTGCCCCGAGACCTCGACGAAGCGCTGCCGATTCAAGTACGAGGCGGGAACGGTGACCGGGCCCGACGAGGGGAGCAGCTCCGACTGCGAGAAGAAGATCGCCCTCGCGAAGGTCGACTTCTCCGTCGTGCCCTCTCTCGTGAAGCAGGCTCCCGGCCTCCTCGGCGCCCCGGAGGGGAAGGTCGAGGTCGTCCAGCTGAGCCCCGGCGTCTTCTGCAAGAGCCACGGCTGGATCGTCAGCGCGAAGCCGGGCGGGATGGTCCAGTTCAAGCCGAACGGCAAGGTCGACAAGGTCACGAAGTACTAGCTCGCTTCCGGGGATCTCGGCAGCGTGAACGGGAGGACGAGAAGCCTCGTGATCCCGAGCGACCGAGGATCGCGAAGCGCTTCCACGCCGAAGAGCGACACCGGGTCCGGCGCCCGCCGACGGAGAGTCCCGAAGAGCCGGTCCCACCCGGTGAGGATCGTTCCGTAGTTGGAATTCGTGTCCTCTCTCGTCGGCGTGTGGTGGATTCGGTGCATCGCGGGGGGCACGAGCGCCAGCCAGAGACCGGATTCAAGGCGGCCGGGGAGCCGGATGTTCGCGTGCTGGAACTGCGCGCAGGCGAGCATGACGGCCTCGAAGACGACGAGGCCCTGAGGAGAGATCCCTGCGACGACGACCACTCCGATCTTGAGGATCGAGGAGACGACGACCTCTCCCGTGTGAAACCGGGACGCGGACGACACGTCGAGATCCATGTCGGAGTGATGGACGACGTGAAGTCGCCAGAGCAAGGGCACGACGTGGTAGGCGCGATGCAGGAAGTACGTGACGAGGTCGAGGAGGACGATTTCCAGCGGGACCCGCGCCCACACGCTCAGGTTCAGCCCTCGAAGAAACCCCAGACGCGCCCCGAGTCCGCTCTGCGTCGAGAGCAGGTAGCAGGACGCGCACGCAAGGGACACGACGATCCCGTTGGCGGCGCCGAATCCGAGATTGACCAGCCAGCGGTTTCGCAGCGGGACGGTCGGGGGATGGTCCGGCGCGACGAGCTCGACTCCCCGGAGGCCGAGAAGCCCGAGTACGAACGCGCCGAGCCTGAGCAAGGAGCCTGTCATGCCGCCCGCCTACGCTTGCGCTCTCACGGCCTCCCATCAGAGCACGAGAACCGTCTCGGTTGAGATGGCCTGCCTTCTCGCGGCTCCTACTGAACGCCGAACCTCTGCGACAGCTCCGTCACGCAGTGATCGACCGCCATGTTCATGGTGGCCCTGAGGAGCGCGGCGTCATTTGCGAGCATGTCCTCGGCGGCGCCCTCGGTTTTCGGCGCGTCTCCAAGGAACTTGCAGGTCTCGTTCCAGACCACCTTCGAGTCGGCGAGCCGCACGAGTCGCGCACGCCCCCAGTACTCGTACCTGTGGTGCTTCTTGCCCGCGGAGTACATCAGCCTCCAGATGCGGGTCCGGAAGTCGAGCACGAAGCCCTCGCCGAACGCCTTCTTGAAGGAATCGGCGTCGTCGTCGGCGCGTGCATCGGGAGAGAGCTGCACCCCTCCGGTGTGGTCTTTTCCGAGGCCAGACAGGAATCGCTCCCGGAGCCGAAAGGCGGGGTCGGGAACCCCGAACTTCTGGAGGACCTCCTCGCCGGCGCGTCCCGACATGCCGAAGCCGACGAGGCTGCTCTTGACGGTTTCCAGCTTGAAGCCGATTTGCGGCGTGATGACGACGCCCTGGATCCTCGCACCACGGATCATTTCGAACGGCTTCTCGCTCGCGAGGGCCGTTGCACTTCCCGCAACGAGAAGACCGACCGAAATTGAACGGATGAAACTCCCCGCCGCATCGAATCTGGTCGCCATCTGCACGTCCTCCGAACGAAGAATAGGACCCCGGGTTCGCGGTCGGCAAGAAAGAGGCGCATGGCCTGCCCGGCCGGATTCGAACCGGCGACCCTCGGCTTAGAAGGCCGATGCTCTTATCCAGCTGAGCTACGGGCAGACTAGGGTACGGCCGCGGGGAGTTTAGCGCCCGCTCAGCCCGTGATCGAGACCGTCGTCCCGCCCCAGACGTCGAGGACGGCGCCCGAGATGGGCGCCGCCGCCTTCGACACGAGAAACAGGGCGGCGCCCGCGACGTCGTGCGCGTCGAGCTTCTCCTGGAGCGGAGAGGCGTGCGACTTCCCGGACGCCTCGCGGCTCTTGTTGTCGGTGGAGCCCGGGCAGATCGCGTTCACGGTGACGCCCGCCCCGCGCAGCTCCGAAGCGAGCGCCTTCGTGAAGCCGACGAGCCCGAATTTCGCCGCGCAGTGCGCGACGACGTTCGCGTCGCCCACGGTGCCGTGGATGGAGGAGACGTTCAGGATGCGGCCGCGCCCCGAGGCGACGAGATCCGGCAGCGCCGCGTGAACGAGCAGATAGCTCGCCTTGAGATTCGTGTCGAGGACGCGATCCCACTCCGCCTCGTCGAGCCTCCCGAGCGGTTTCCAGACGAAGACGCCCGCGTTGTTCACGACGATGTCGATGCGCCCCGTCGCCTCGCGCGTCCGGGCCACGAGCGCCTCGACGGCGACCCGCGACGTCACGTCGGTCGCGATCGCGAAGGCCTTTCCGCCCTCGGCCTCGATCTCCGCCTTCGTCCGCTCGATCTCGTCCACCGAGCGCGAGGCGATGACCACGGCGGCCCCCGCGCGGGCGAGGGCGAGCGAGATCGCGCGGCCGATGCCGCGTCCCCCGCCCGTCACGATCGCGGTCTCGCCTTCGAGCGTCCGCGTGACGCGGTCGGCAGGTCCCGTCATTTTCGTTAGGTTAGCAGGCACCCTAGAATCACCCCTTGAGCAGCCTCCGGCACGCCGCCGCCCTTCTCGCCGCCGCCACCACCGTGGCGTTCTCCGCGCGCGCGTCGGCGGCGCCCGCGCGGCGGAGCGTCGAGCACGTCGCCTCGCCGGCTTTGGCGGCGCCGGTGCGCGTTCTCGTGATGACGCCTCCCTCGTACGAGGCGGAGCCCGCGCGGCGGTATCCCGTCCTGTACTTCCTGCACGACGGCGGCGGGGACGAAGACGTCCTCTTCCGCAAGGGCGTCGCGGACGCGCTCGACGCCGGGATGCGCGAAGGGCGCCTCCCCGAAATGCTCGTCGTCTCGCCGCGCGGCGTCGGCACCTGGTTCGTGGACGCGCCGAGCGGCGGGCCGGGCGCCTCCTCCCTGTACGCGACGTTCCTGACGGAATCGCTCGTGCCGTTCGTGGACGCGCACTACCGCACGATCGCCTCGCGAGGCGGACGTCTCGTCGCCGGGATCTCGATGGGCGGGTACGGCGCGCTGCGCTGGGCGCTCGCCGAGCCGGGGCTCTTCGCGGCCGCGGGCGGACTCTCCCCCGCGGTCCAGCAGATGTGCTGGCCGTCCGTCCAGTCGATGCCGTTCTTCATCCGGCCGTCGCTCAAGCGCGCGTTCGGCGGCGATCCCGTCAAGAACGTCCTCAGGAAGAACGATCTCTACGCCATGCTCCTCGACGATCCGGGGCTCGCGGCGCGCGCGCCTTTCCTCTACGTGCGCTGCGGCACCGAGGACAAGTACCGGATCGCCGAGATTCTGTCTTTCTTCGACCGGTATCTCGGCGCGTTCGGCGTCGCGCACGAGGTCGTCCTCGAAACCGGAGTCCACGCCTGGCCGTACTGGAGGAGGGTGTTCCCCGAGTTCGTGCGCGCGCTCTCGACCCGGCTTTCTTTCGCGGAGGCAGCACGATGAGCGCCACGAGCGCCGCGCCGGCGGCCGCCAGGGTCGTCGAGGCCAAGCGCCTCGTTCTCTTCGACATCGACGGGACGCTGCTTTCGGCCGGGCCTTCCGCGCGAACGGCCTTTCAGTCGGCGCTCGAGGACGTCTTCGGCACGAGCGGCGACATCGACGGCTACGCGTTCGAGGGGCGCCTCGATCCCCACATCGTCACGGAGCTCATGCAGGCGGCCGGCGTGCCGGACGAAACGATCGCCCTCCGCCGGGGGGACGCGATGGCGCTCTACCTCGACCGGCTCGAAACCGGCCTTCGCGCGCGCCCCCCCGTGCTCAAACCCGGCGTATTGCGGCTCCTCGACGCGCTCGAAAAGGTGCCCGGCCTCGTCCCGGCGCTCCTGACCGGCAACGTCGAGCGCGGGGCGCGGGTGAAGCTCTCGGCCGCGGGCCTCTGGCACCGCTTCGCCTTCGGCGTCTGGGGCGACGAGGCGACGACCCGCGAGGCGCTGGGGCCGGTCGCGCTCGAGAGGGTCCGGCCCGCGACCGGCCTCGCGTTCACGGGCGGCGAGTGCGTCGTCGTGGGCGACTCGCGTCACGACATCGCGTGCGGCCTCGCGATCGGCGCGCGCGCGATTGCGGTCGCGACCGGCCGCACGCCGCTGCCGCTGCTCGAGGCCGCGGGCGCCCACGTCGTCCTCGCGGATTTTTCCGACACGGACCGGGCGCTGGAGGCGATCCTTGGCTGAGACGAGCCGTCCTCGCGACGCACGCGGCGCCCTGCCGCGGGCGCTCGCCCTCGCGGCGCTGGCGGCGCTGACGACGCCTGCCTCGGGCGCCGCGTTCCAATCCCCGCCGGCTCCGGCTTCACCCGCCGTTACGGCGCCGGGTCCGCCCTTCGACCTCGCGGCTCCGACTCCGCACAAGCTGTCGTTCACGATCGACACCGCCCCCGCCCGTGACGTTCTCGCGCTCCTGGCGGGCGCGCCGGACCCTCCAGCCACGCTGCGGCGCCTCAGGGCGTCGGCGAACGCGACGGCGGCGATCCGGGCGGAAGGCCTCTCGCCGGACGACTTCTACGGGCGCCTCGTCTCGACGGTCGCGGGCACCCCCGATCCGCTCCTGTCGACCTTCGTCGCGAAGAGCCCTTATTTCTCACGCGTCCTCGACGAACTGGAGACGGAGGGGCTGCCGGCCGCGGGCATCGTGGGCCGCCGAATCGCGTCTCTCCTGCCGACGGGCAAGCCCATCACCGCGACGATCGTCCTCGTGCCCTTCTTCGGGGTCTCGGGGTTCGCCGAGGTCGCGGGAGCGTACGACGGGGGGACGCTCGTCCTCGCCGCGGATCTGCCCCGGCTGACGGGCGACCTCGGCTCGGCGCCGATGCCCCGCGAGCTGCTTCTCAAGATGCTGCGGGCCGCGTCCGCCGAGGCCTGGCGCGCGCTCTTCGACGCGGACGTGCGGAAGGCTCCGGCCTGGCCCGACGAGCGGGCCGCCGATTTCGAGACCCTTCTCGCGCGGACGGCCGCCGAAGGGCCGCCGACGCTGTTCCTCATCCCCGACGACTTCTTCCCGATCGTCCCGCTCCTCGAGGCGCCGATCACGCGCGCCTACGCGCGCTGGAATCGCGCCGCGGACCTCCTCGTCGAGGGGAAGAGGAAAGACTCCGAGCGGCAGGAGCTCTTCGCGAACGCGTCGAAGGGCGACTTCTGGACACGATATCCCGCGATCGTCGGCGTGCAGATAACGGACGCGCTCCTGCGCTACGCGGGCCGCGAGAGGTACCTCTCCGCTCTCGAGGCCGGGCCCCGCGCCGTGCTCTCGCTCTACCTCGGCGTCATGAAGGGAAAGCGCGTGCCCGAGCTGTCGAAGGCGGCGCGCAAGGCGCTCGAAGCGAAGACGCCCGAGCCCAGGCCGGAAAAGCCCGAGAAGGCGGAGAAGCCCGGGAAGCCCTGAAGCGTCAGCGGACCGGCAGGAGCGGGAACGCGGCCGCGAGCGGCGGCAGCTCGGGCGGGTGCTCCGTCCACTCACGCAGCTTCGCGTACGTGTAGAGGCCGTCGGCGTGGCCGTCCCCCCAGTGGATCTGGAGCGCATAGCCCCCCACGGGGCTCGTGCCGCGCGCCTCGTACGACTCGGCGGTGAGCGGGCGCGCGGGAGGCTTCATGAGACGTCCGAGGAGGTCCCGCTCGCCCGCGCACTCGGCGCACGGGCACAGCCGGCGAAGATCCGCGAGCTTGAAGTACGACTCGGCGCCGTCGCTCCAGGCGATCGCGAGCTCGTTGCCGAGCACCTGCAGGTTCTTCGGGACCGGTGTCACGCCCCGATGGTAACGGATGAGGCAAGATCGGCCCCCCATGTCGGTCGAGCGGCCCTTCCTCCGCCTCGGGCGCGAGTCGTTCTTCGCCGCTCTCGCCGGCACCTCGCTCGCGCTTCTGCTCCTCAGGGCGCGGCCCGCCTGGACCCATGCCGTCATCGGCGGCGGGGACGCGTGGCAGAACCTCTGGAACCTCCACCACGTCGACCGCGTCCTCAGGACCGGAGGGTCCTTCTGGCAGACCGATCGACTCTGGGCGCCGGAGGGCTGCTCGCTGTATGCGCACACGCTGTCCCTCACGAACAGCCTCCCCGGCGCTCTCCTCGCGCGCTCAGCGGGCTTTTTCGCCGCGTACAACGCGCTCGTCGTCCTCGCGTTCACGCTCGCGTTCGTCGGCCTCTATCGCCTCGCGCGCCGCCTCGGCGCCGGCCCCCTGTCCGCGGCGGCGGGAGCGGCCGTCTTCGCGTTCGCGCCGCCCCATTTCGCGCGCGCGCTCGGACACCTCAACCTCCTCGGAACGGGCTGGATCCCGCTTTCCCTGGAGGCGCTCTTCGTCGCGAGCCGGTCGGCTGGCGCGAAGCGGTGGGGTGCCGCGGCGCTCGCGGGGGGCATGCTCCTCGCGCTCGCGTTCACCGACTGGTACCTCGCGCTTCTCGGCGCGCTCGCGGCGGCCTGCTTCGCGGTCTTCGAGGTCGCGCGCGCCGGGCGCGGCGAACGGGCCGGCCGCGCGGCCGCCTTCGGACTCGCCGCCGCGCTTTCGCTCGCCGCCTGCTTCCCCGCCGTCCGCGGGCTCGCCCGCGCGGCATCCTCGGGAACCGGCGGCCACGAGGCCAGGTGGTGCTCGACGGCTCTGACGTCTCTCGTCGTGCCGTCCCGCATGCAGCTCGCCTCGGCCCTGACGCCCGCGCTCACGGAGCGAAACCACCAGAACCTCGCCGAGGGCGCCGGTTACCTCGGCTTCGTCCCGCTGCTCGCCCTTCTCGTCGTCCTGCGAGACCCGCGCCGCCGAAGCATCGACTTCGCGCTCCTCGCGGGCGGCATCGCCCTCGTCCTTTCGCTCGGACCTCGGCCGCGCGTCTTCGACCGGCTCCTCGACGTGCCGCTTCCCTGGGCCGGCCTCGCGCGGATCTTTCCGGCGCTCGACTTCGGCGGGTGCGTGAACCGCTTCGAGGCGCTCGCTTTCCTCCCGCTCGCGCTCGCGACGGCCCTCGCATCGGAACGCCTGCTCGCGCGCCGCACGCGAGCCTCCGCGGGTATCGCCCTCGCGGCCGGGCTTCTCCTCGCGGCCGAATACGCGCCGCGCGACCCGGGCGCGATGGAGTCCCCGTTCGCGAAAGACGATCCCGCGCTCACGGCCATTTCCCGCGCGAAACCGGACCCGGGAGCCGCCGTGGTCCTCGACGTCGATCCGGGGGCCGGCGCGCTCATCCGGCAGCTCGGCCACGGCAGGGCGCAGACGTTCGGCTACCTCTCGCGCGCGCCCGGGCTCCCGCTCGCGGAGCGCCTCTCGGATCCCGTCGTCGGCCCTCTCCTCGATCCGGCCCGCACGAGCCGCGTCCCGATGGGCGCGGCCGCCGCGTGGCTCAGGCATCGCTGGCACGTCGATTTCGTCCTCGCGCCGGACGTGTCGCCCCAGCGCGAGACGGCGGCGCGCCTCGGCTTCGACCGGACGGCGTACAGCCCGGGCCTCGCGCTGGCCTGGGCGGTTCCGAACGTCCCGCTCGCTCCACTCGAGGACGCCGGCTTCCGAACCGCCAGAGAGGAGGACGCCGCTCTCGCGCTCGGCGCCGTGGCAGGAGGCTTCCGCGAACGCGGCGCTGAATCGGGCCGCTGGACGCGTGCGCGCGCGTTCCTCCTCGTTCCGGCGGCGCCCGGCCCCTGGTCGCTCGACGTCGCCGCCCCGGGTCGCTTTCCCCCGCGACTCGTCGTCCGGTGGGGCGCCGGACGAGAGGCCGCCGGGACCGTGAACGGGGAGACGTCCCTCGACCTCCCGATCGCGCCTCGGGACGTCAGCCCGGACGGCACCGTTCTCTTCACGCTCGAAACGGACGAGGACGGCGCCCTCGTTCGCGGGCTCCGTCGCGCGCGCTGAGGCGCCCCTTCCAGGGCCGGGTCGGCCGCCTACTCGTACCGCAGGGCGTCGATGGGATCGAGGCGCGCGGCCTTCATCGCCGGGTAGATTCCGAAGAACAGGCCGATCGAGATCGAGACGCCGAGCCCGAGGAGGATGCTCCAGAGCGGCGTCTCCGTGCGGAGGCTCGAGACGAGGCGCACGACGAGCGCGGTCAGGAGACCGAGGCCGACGCCGACGACGCCGCCGAGCGCCGTCAGCGTCATGGCCTCCGTGAGGAACTGAAGCGAGATGTCCCGCCTGAGCGCGCCGACGGCCTTGCGGAGGCCGATCTCCCGCGTGCGCTCGGTCACCGAGACCAGCATGATGTTCATCACGCCGACGCCGCCCACGACGAGCGCGATCGCCGCGATGAGGACCATGACGCCCGAGATCGCGTTCGTGACGGCCTGCATCTGCGCGAGCATCTTCTCGGCCGTGAAGATCGCGAAGTCGTTCGGGGCGTTGAAGGGCACCTTGCGCCGCGTCCGAAGCAGGGTCGTGCCCTCCTCGATGACGTTCTCGACGAGCTCGGGCGACCGCGGGATCGTCGCGATGTGGATCGTGTCGTCGTGCGAGTTCTTCGTCTCGGGGAAGTGACGGTCGAACGTCGAGATCGGGATCAGGACGATGTTGTCGGGCTGCCCGCCGAAGCCCGAGGAGCCCTTCTTCTCGAAGGTCCCGATGACCTGGACCTTCTTGCCGTTGATCGTGATGTCGTGACCGAGCGGATCCTTCCCCTTGAAGAGCGACTCGACGACGTCCTGGCCGAGCACGACGACGTCCGTCGCGTGCAGGACGTCCGTCTCCGTGACGTTGCGTCCGTCCTTGATCGCCCAGTTGTTGCAGATCGCGTAGTTGTGGTTCCCGCCGGCTACCGTCGGCGCGTTCGCCTCGTTCCCGTTGCCCTTCACCCCCGAAGGCCTCCACATGTAACGCTCGGGCGAGACGGCGAGGATCGACGGGCAGAGCTCCTGGAGGGCCTGCGCGTCCTCGATCGTGAGGTCCTTGCGCTTCCTCTCCTCCTCGGTGCGGTGTCCCGGGCCGAAGCGGGGCTCGAATTTCTGAAACTGCACGAGCGTCGTGCCGAAAGAGGAGAAGGCCTCGGTCTGGGAGCGGTCGAAGCCCGTCACGAGCGCGACCATGCTGATGACCGTCCAGACCCCGATGACGATGCCGACCATCGTGAGAAACGCGCGCAGCTTGTGCGCGCGGAGCGCCGTGAGCGCGAACCGCAGGTTCTCGGCGACGATGCGGCGGAAGGACTCGAGGGCGTTCGTCATTCGTACCGGAGAGCTTCGATGGGAGTCAGTCGGCTCGCCTTGACGGCCGGGAAAACGCCGGCGACGAGACCCGTGATCGTCGCGAGGACGAGCCCCGAGACGACGAGTCCGCTCGTCACGAGCGTCGGGAGCGGCGTGAAGGCGTCGACGCAGAGCGCGATGAGCCAGCCGAAGAAGACGCCGAGGCAGCCGCCGCCGAGCGCGAGGAGGCCGGCCTCGAGCAGGAACTGGAACAGGATGTCCCGTTTACGAGCCCCCACGGCGAGCCGGAGGCCGATCTCCTTCGTCCGCTCGATCACGGACACGAGCATGATGTTCGCGATCACGATCGCGCCCACGACGAGGGAGATGCCGCTGATGAAGACGAGGAGCGCGAAGGCCGCGGCCGTGATCGCCTTCCAGACGACCTGGATCGCGTCCGCGTTCACGAACGAGATCGGGTCCGGCGCCTTCGGCTCCGTGTGACGGAGCGCGCGGAAGATCGAGCGCATCTCGTCCATCGAGGCCGGAACGCCCGGGACGCCGCCTTTCGCCTGGACGAGGATGTTGATGTTCCGGTTCGAGCCCCACGTCTTGCAGAGTGTCTCGCGCGGAACGTAGACGATCGTGTCCTGGCTCTGTCCGAGGACCGAGCCCTGCTTCACGAGGACGCCGATGACCTCGAACGGGATCCCGTTCAGGGTGAACGTGCGGCCGAGGGGGTCGAGACGCGGGAAGAGCTCCTCCTTGACGTCCGAGCCGATCACGGCGACGTATGCGCGGTGCTCGTTCTCCATCTCGGTGAAGAAGCGCCCGGATTCGAGGTCGAGGTTCCGGATGTCGCTCATGTTCGCCGTCGTCCCGGAAATCTGGACGTCGGAGAGCTTGCGGCCCTCGTAGCGTGCGAGCTTCGACGTCCCGGACGAGGCGCCGATCTTCTCCGCCGACCTCGCGAGGCGCATGACCTGCTCGACCTCGGCCTTGGAGACCGGCTTTCTCTTGAGGGCGGCGAGGAACTCCTCGCGCGACGTGATGATCCCCCAGCGGGTGACGGCGTAGACGTCGGGCGAGAGAGAGAAGATCTTCGTCGCGACGTAGTTGTTGAGGCCCGAGATCACCGCGACGACCGCGATGACCGTCATGACGCCGATGATGACGCCGAGCAGCGTGAGAAAGGAGCGGAGCTTGTGCGCCGTGACGGCCTTCCAGGCGACGCGCAGGAGCTCCCCGACGAGCATGCTGCCTCAGGACTTCTTCGCGTCCGCCGCGGGGGCCGAGTTGTCCACCTTCACGCGGTCGCCGATCTTGAGCTGGCGAAGAGCCTTGAACGGGCCCGTGACGATCTCCTCGCCGTCCGCGACGCCCTCGAGGACCTCCGTCTGGAGGTCGGCGTTGATCCCCGTCTTGACCTTGCGGAACTCGACCGTCCCGTCTTTCTTGACGAGGAAGACGCCTTCGACGTCCTTCTTCTTCTCGGCGGCGCCCGCCGCTGCGGCGGCCGGGGCCGCGGTGGCCGGCGACGCGACCGCGGCGCCGGCGGCCGGCGTCTCCTTCTTGGCGGGCTTCTTCGCGCGCTCGAGCGAAGCCGGGTCGGCGACGACGAGGGCCGGGATCGGGATCGCGAGCGCCGCTTCGCGGCGATCGGTCTCGATCTTCCCGGAAACCGAGAAGCCGGGGCGGATGTTCGTCGGCGGGTTCGCGACCTGCACCTTGACCTTGAAGTTCACGGCGGAGGAGTCGGTCCCGAGCGCGGACTTCGTGATCGGGCTGCCGCCGATCTCGGTCACGACGCCCTCGAACTTCTTGTCGGGATACGCGTCGAACGTGAGGCTCGCCTTCTGCCCGAGCTTCACGTGCGGGACGTCGGTCTCGTCGACCTCCATCTCGCCCTCGACGACCGACATGTCCGAGACCGTCAGGAGAATCGTGCCGGGGTTGTTCATCGTGCCGATGATCGCGTTCTCGCCCTGCTCGACGGGCTTCGCGGTCACGACGCCGTCGATCGGCGACGTGAGCGTCGTCTTCTTGAGGCTGTCCTTGTTTCCCATGAGGTTCGCGCGCGCCTGCTCGATGCGGCGCTCGTCCGCCCGCTCGTTCGCCCGCGCGGAGTCGAGCGTGAGCTGGGCCTTCTGGAGGTTCTGCTCGGACTCGATGCGGGATTCGAAGTTCTTCTTCGTGCGCTCGAGGTCGCGCTCGGCCTGCTCCCGCGTGAACTTGTCGGATTCGCGCTGGGCGAAGAGCGCCTCGAGTCCGGCCTGCGTCGCCTGCGCGCCGGCGTCGTACTGGGCCTTGTCGATCTGGAGCAGGAGGTCGCCCTTCTTGACGTGCTCTCCCTCGACGACCGCGAGCGTCACGATCTGTCCCATGACCTGCGACGAGATGTCGACCTTCGTCTTCGCGCGCACGCGCCCGTTGCAGCTCACGGTCGCGACGAGCGGAGCCTTCGTGACCTTGGCCGTCGTCACCTTGACGATGTTCTTGTCCCGGCTCTTCACCGAGGCGAAAGCGACGAGGCCGAGCACGGCGGCGACGCCCACCCCGATCGCAACTTTGATCCGCGTGGTCACGGTAAGGCTCCCTTCCGGCGCAAAACGCTTGATTCCCCTCGCTTGGTACGGATTCTTCGGGACGAAAGTTTCCGTTCCCGGGACCGGCCACGCGTCGGAAATGGCGGACAGGGGGGGATTCGAACCCCCGGTAAGGATTTAAAGCCCTACGGCGGTTTAGCAAACCGCTGGTTTAAGCCACTCACCCACCTGTCCGCGTGAGCGCCGAGCCGCGAAGTCTAGCAGGGAGAGAGGATAATCGAGCCCTGGACAGCGGAGGAGTGGCCGAGTGGTTTAAGGCGGCGGTCTTGAAAACCGTTGAACTGAAAGGTTCCGGGGGTTCGAATCCCTCCTCCTCCGCCAACCCCGGCGTCCTCAGGGTTTCCGGATCTCCACGAGGCCCCCGCAGTAGGGCCGGAGCACCTTCGGGATCGCGACGGAGCCGTCCTTCCGCTGGAAGTTCTCGAGGATCGCGACGAGCGTGCGCCCGACGGGAAGGCCCGAGCCGTTCAGCGTGTGGACGAGCTCGTTCCGGGACTTCCCGCCCGCCCCCTCGACCTTCACCCGGATCGCCGCGCGGCGGGCCTGGAAGTCGCCGAAGTTCGAGCACGACGAGATCTCCTTGTAGCCGTCCTGACCGGGCAGCCAGACCTCGAGGTCGTAGGTCTTCGCCGAGGCGAACCCCAGGTCCCCGCGGCACAGGACGATGCGCCGGTACGGAAGCTCGAGGCGTTCGAGGAGGTCCTCGGCGTCGCGCGTGAGCCGCTCGTGCTCGCCCTGCGAGGTTTCGCGGCGCGTGAACTTCACGAGCTCGACCTTGTCGAACTGGTGCTGGCGGATCATGCCGCGCGTGTCCCGGCCCGCGGCTCCCGCTTCCGCGCGGAAGCACGGCGTGTACGCGCAGTACGAGATGGGGAGCGCGGCCTCGGGGAGGACCTCGTCCCGGTGGAGGTTCGTGACGGGGACCTCGGCCGTCGGCGTCAGGAACCAGTCCGTCCCCTGCAGGCGGAACAGGTCTTCCTCGAACTTCGGGAGCTGGCCCGTGCCGAAAAGCGAAGCGGAATTCACGAGGAACGGCGGCAGGACCTCGGTGTACCCGTGCTCGCGCGTGTGCACGTCGAGAAAGAACTGGATGAGCGCGCGCGACAGCAGCGCGGCCGGCCCCCGAAGGACCGTGAACCGCGCGCCGGTGATCTTCGCCGCGCGCTCGAAGTCGAGAATGCCGAGCGCGGGGCCGAGATCCCAGTGCGCCTGCGGCGCGAAGTCGAAGCGCGTCGGCTCGCCCCAGGTCTTCAGGACGACGTTCTGCGTCTCGTCCGTGCCGTCGGGGACGGAATCGTCCGGGATGTTCGGGAGCGTCTCTTCGATGGGAACGAGGCGCTCGTCCAGGGTTTTCAATTCTGCTTCGAGAGCAAGAATTTCCGTGGCTGTCTCTTTCGAAAGCTGCTCCTCGGCGGCCGAATCTTCGCCTGCTTTGCGCTTCGCGCCGATTTTCTGCGAAAGTGAATTCCGCGCTGCGCGCGCGGCCTCCACCTGGGTCAGCCTCGTTCTCCGAACGGCGTCGATTTCGCGCCATTCCTCCAGCGCGCCGGCCGGCACGTCGCGCTGCCTCAGCAGGTCAGGCAGGCGCTCATATTCCTTTCTAAGAAAATCCCGCGAAAGCATAGGACCGCCATTCTGTCGGGCGGGCCTCCGGTATTCAAGGCGGCACTATCATCGTCCCGCTTGACCGTCCCCCGCGTTCTCGTCGTCCTCGTTTCCTGGAACTCGTCCCTCCATCTGCGCGAGGCCGTCGCGTCGGTGCCGGAGGGCGTTCCGGTCCTTGTCGTGGACAACGCCTCCTCGGACGGCTCGGCGGAGATCGCCCGGTCGGCGGGCGCTCGCGTCGTCGAGGCGGGGACGAATCTCGGGTTCGGGCCCGCCTGCAACCGCGCCGCGCGGGAAGGGGCTCCCTCCGAGACGATCCTCTTCCTGAACCCGGACGCCGCGCTCGTGGACGGTCGCCGTACACTCGACGCCCTCCTGCACGAGCTCGACGCGGATCCCGCGGTCGCCGCCGTCGCGCCGCGGCTCACGGGCGACGGTCAGGAGCGCTTCCAGCTCCGCCGGCTCCCGTCGATCGGCTCTCTCGTCCGCGACGCGCTCCTCGTCGACCGCCTCTTCCCGGAGAACCCGGGGCTGCGGCACGACCGGTACCTCGACCGGGACCGCGACGCGGCCTTCGACGTGGAGCAGCCCGCGGCCGCGGCTCTCCTCGTCCGCCGCGACGCGTTCGAGGCGCTCGGCGGCTTCGATCCCGCCTTCCTGCCCGCGTGGTTCGAGGACGTGGACTTCTGCGCGCGTCTCCTGGCATCGGGCCGGAGAATCCGGTACGTTCCGGCGGGCCGCGCCACGCACGTGGGCGGCGTCACGATGAACGCGCTTCCCTACCGCGATTTCCGGCCGGCGTACGTCCGGAACCTCTTCCGGTACCTCGCGCGCCATGCCTCCCCGGGCGTCCGGGCCGTCGCGCGGCTCGCGACGCTCCTCGGCGCGCTCGTGAGACTCGCGCTCCTGCCGGTCGCGCGGCCCGACCACCCCCGATGGGACGCGGCGGTCGCGCACGCGCGGGTCGTCCGCGGGCTCCTCGGTCTCGGCTGGCGCTCCGCGCTCCTGCCGGAGCGAGGCGCCGCGTGAGCGCCCGGCAGGCGCCCGCCGTCCTCGTCTCGATCGTCACGCACAACGAGTCGCGTGACGTCGAGAGACTTCTCCCCTCCCTCTTCGCGCAGACGTTCCGCGACTTCGCGATCGTCGCGGTCGACAACGCGTCGGAGGACGGCACGCGCGCCACGTTCGCGGCATTCGAGAAGGTCACGCCCGTGCCGCTCGCGGTCGTCGCGTCCCGCGAGAACCTCGGCTACACCGGCGGCCACAACCTCGCGATCGCGCGCGCCGTCGAGGCGGGAAGCCCGTGGGTCCTCGTCCTCAATTCCGACGTCGTCCTCGCTCCCGACTACCTCGAGTGTCTGCTCACCGAGGCCGGCCGCCCGGAATACGCGCGCGCCGGCGCATTCACCGGGAAGATTCTCCGGGCGGACGGCGCCGACCTCGTGCCCACGGACGTGCTCGACACCGTCGGCATCCGCATGACGCCGAACGGCCGCCACTTCGACATCGGGGCCGGCCTCCGGGACGACGGGCGTTACGACGACGCCGCCGAGGTCTTCGGCGTTTCGGGCTGCATCGCGCTCTACCGGACGGCCGCGCTCGTCGACGTCCGCATCGCGACGGGCTTCTTCGACGACGACTTCTTTCTCTACCGCGAGGACGTGGACCTCGCCTGGCGGCTCCGCGGCCGCGGCTGGACCGCCCGTTGCGTCCCCGCCGCCCGCGCGTGGCACCGGCGGCGCAACCTGCCGGAGCGCCGGCGGGAGATGTCGCCGGCGGCGAACCTCCACTCGGTGAAGAACCGTTTCCTTCTGCGGATCAACAACGCGGGCACGGTGCACCTTCGCGCGACGTTTCTGCGGACGTTCGTGCGCGACCTCGTCGTCGTGGCGGCCTGCTTCACCGTCGAGCGCACGTCGCTGCCGGCGCTCCGCTGGCTCTCGGCGAACCGCGAACGCCTTCTCGCCAAGCGCGCCGCGATCGCCGCGGCGCGGCGCGTCCCGGATCGCGCGCTCCTTCCGTGGTTCACGTCCTCTCCGGAGGGGGCGCGCCGCGCCGGCGCATGAAGCTCGCGATTCTCGGCACCCGCGGCGTGCCGGCCGCGTACGGGGGCTTCGAGACGCTCGCCGAGGAGCTCTCCGCCCGGCTGGCCGCCCGGGGGCACGACGTCACCGTGTACGCCCGGACCCACGGGGTGTCTTCCGTCCTCGCGAGCTACCGCGGTTCGCGCGTCGTCCACCTTCCCACGCTTCGAACGAAGTACTTCGACACGGTGGTGCACGCGGCCCTGTCGGGTCTCCACGCCGCGACGCAGGGCTACGACGCGGTCCTCGTCTGCAACGGCGTGAACGCGCTCCTCTGCCGGCTGCCCCGCCTCCTCGGCGCCCCGACGCGGATCGTCCTGAACGTGGACGGCCTGGAGCGAAACCGCCGGAAGTGGAACGGCCTCGGACGGCTCGCCTACGCGCTTTCGGAGCGGCTGTCGTGCGTGCTGCCGGATGCGGTCGTGACGGATGCGCGCTCGATCGAGGCCTATTACGAGAAGACCTACGGCAAGGAGTCCGTCTACATCCCGTACGGCTCCGACCTGGCCTCTCCGGCCGGGCGCGCGGCGCTCGATCGGCTCGGTCTCGTCCCCGAAAAGTACGTCCTCTACGTGTCGCGTTTCGAGCCCGAGAACAACCCCGACGCGGTCGTGCGCGCGTTTCGCTCCGTTCCGGGCGACACGAAGCTCGTCCTCGTCGGGGCGGCGCCGTACGCGAACGCCCTTCTTTCGAGCATCCGGGCGGAGGCCGCGGGCGATCCGCGCATCCTGCTGCCCGGCGCGATCTACGGCGAGCCGTACCGCGAGCTCCTCGCGAACGCGGCGGTCTACGTGCACGCGACGGAGGTGGGCGGCACGCATCCCGCGCTCGTCGAGGCGATGGGATTCGGCCGGTCCCTCGTCGTCCACGACACCCCGGAGAACCGCGAGGTGGCCGGGGAGGCCGCGCTCTACGTGGACGCCCGACGCGCGGAGAGCCTCGCGGCCGGCCTGGTCGCGCTCCTTTCGGATCCCGAGGCGCGGGAAAGGTCCGGCCGGGCGGCCGCCGCGCGCGCCCGGTCGCGGTATCGCTGGGACGCCGTCACGGACGCCTACGAAGCCCTCCTCGCGCGCGGGATCGGGACGCCCTCCGGCGCCGAAGGCCCGGCCCTTGCTAGCATCAGGGGGTAGCGGGAAAGCTCCCGGCTCCGAATGCTGAAGCAACAGGCCCGGACGATCGCCGCACTCCTGTACGCGGCCGACCTCAGCGTCACGCTCGCGACGCTGCCCGTGGCATACGCGCTCCGGAGCGAAGTCCTTCCCCGGATCTTCGTCCGGCTCGGACCCCTTTACGAATTCAACCTCTATCTCGTGCTCGTCGCGCCCACGGTCCTCATCTTCTCGGGTCTCCTGTTCCTCGAGGGCGCGTATCGCAGCCACCGCACGCTGCGCCTGAAGAATGAAGTCGCGCTCATGACGCGCACGTCCTTCTTCGGAAGCCTCCTCCTCGCGCTCGTCGTGTTCGGCGCGCGCTGGGACTTCATCTCGCGCCCGTTCCTCGCCATGTTCTTCGTCGTGAACATCCTCTTCCTCGTCGCCGAGCGGGTGACGGTCCGCCTCGTGGCCCGGCGCGTGCGCTCGCTCGGGTTCAACTTCCGCACGGTCGTCCTCGTGGGCGACACGCCGCGCGCCGCGTCGATGGCCCGGCTCATCCGCGAGCACCCCTGGTGGGGCCTGAAGCTCCTCGGCCTCGTGCGCGAGAAGCCCGCCGAGGACGGACAGACGACGACCGCGAACGGAGTGCCTCTTCTCGGCTCGCTGCAGGACTTCCCGAAGATCCTCACGGAATTCACGGTCGACGAGGTCGTCCTCGCCGTGGACCGCGGCGACCTGCCGAAGCTCGAAGACATCTTCCTGCTCTGCGAGGAGATGGGCGTGAAGACGCGGCTCGTGCTGGACTTCTTCCCGCACGTCCTCGCGCGCGTGGAGCTCGAGGAGCTCGAAGGAACGCCGCTCCTCACGTTCTCGACGACGCCGGGCGAAGGCCCCTCGCTCCTCGTGAAACGCGTCGTCGACGTCTTCCTCTCGGTCCTCATCGGCGTCGTGTCCCTCGTGCCCGTCACGCTCGCCGCCCTCGTCATCAAGCTCACGTCGCGGGGTCCGGTTCTCTTCCGCCAGACGCGCTGCGGGCTGAACGGACGCCCGTTCACGCTCGTCAAGCTGCGCACGATGGTCGACGGGGCCGAAGAGCTCATGGCGGGCGTTGCGCACCTGAACGAGCACGAAGGTCCGGTCTTCAAGGCCGCGAACGATCCCCGCCTCACGGCGTTCGGGCGGCTCATCCGCCGCTTCTCCTTCGACGAGCTGCCGCAGCTCTGGAACGTCCTGCGCGGCGAGATGTCGCTCGTCGGGCCGCGTCCGCCTCTTCCCGAGGAGGTCGCCCGCTACGAGCGGTGGCAGCGGCGCCGCCTCTCGATGAAGCCCGGCGTCACCGGGCTCTGGCAGGTCTCCGGCCGCAGTGAAATCGCGCGATTCAACGAGTGGATGAACCTCGACCTCGCCTACATCGACAACTGGAGCCTCGGCCTCGACGCGAAGATTCTGCTGCGCACGATTCCCACGGTCCTCACGGGCCGCGGCGCGCGATAGGCGGGCTCGACCGCTTGGACGCGGCCCCGTCGGCACCGACGGCGCGGGCGTGGGCCGCGTGGCCGGACGCGTGGCGGGACCCGCGCTTCCGGATTCGTTTCATCCTCACCGTCCCGGCGCTCGTCGCCGTGCTCGCGGCCCTGGCGCGATTTCTGGAGCTCGTCGAGGCGCGGCCGGGCGCCGTGCTGCCCGATCCCGTTCTCGCCCTCCTCCCGCCGCGAGACCTGACCTGGCTCACGTTCTCCCTGATCTACCTCGGCATCTTCTTCGGCGTCGCGCGACTCGGGGCGGAGCCCCGGCGTCTCGTCGTGGCGCTCCAGGCCTACGTCGTGCTCGTGCTGTTCAGGATTGCCGCCATGGCAGTCACGCCGCTCGAGGCCCCGCCCGGAATGATCCCGCTGCACGACCCGCTCGTGCGTCTCTTCGGCCCGGGAAAGCTCCTGACGAAGGACCTCTTCTTCTCGGGACACACGTCCACGCTGTTCCTCCTCTTCCTCGCGGCCCCGGGCCGTCGCTCGAAGGTCGTGTTCCTCGTCTGCACCGCGGCGGTGGGGCTCAGCGTCCTCTGGCAGCACGTCCACTACACGGTCGACGTCCTCGTGGCGCCGCTCTTCGCGTACGCGAGCTTCAGGCTCGCCGTGCTCCTCGACCCGGCCGCGGTCCGCTGACTCAGCCCCGCGAGACGGCGACCGCGCAGCGCAGAACCTTCGGCGCCGACAGCGTGCGCCGGAGCTGCTTCAGGTGCTTGCCCTCGTGCCCGGCGATGAACCGGAACCAGGAGACGCCCGTGAAGCGGCCGAGGAGGAAATGCGGGAAGACGAGCCCCGCGAACCGCTCGTCGCCCATCCGGTCGGCGAGCGCGAGGAGGTCCCGGCGCGACGCGGAGAGGCCCTCGAGGACTTCCGCCGGCTTCAGCTCCGCGCGCGGCCGCGGCCGGACGAGCTTCGGCGCCGGCAGCTTCATCGGCCAGAACACGGGGGCCATGGGGAGGCGGTAGTACCAGGCGCGCGCGGGAACGCGCGTCGGCTCACCCTTCTCGAGCTTCGAGAGCGCTCTCACGAGGGAGCTTTCCGCCGTGCGGATGTGGTCGAGGATCTCCGCGGCCGACCAGCCGCAGTCTGCCGGCAGCGCGAGGAGCTCGCTGTCGGTCTTCCCGGCGGCCGCGGCGTAGATCTCCGCGCGGACCCGCTCCATTTTCGCGCGGGCCTCCCGCAGCGCTTCCACCCGGCTCATAATCCTCATCCTCTCACCGAAGCGGAGGCCTCGTCCATGAAGCGATCTCTCGTCCCGACTCTCGCCGTTCTCGCTCTTTCCTTCGGCGCGCCGCGCGCGGCGGCCGAGCCACTCGCCGTGAAATGCGGGAAGCTCCTCGATCCCGCGAGCCGCTCCGCGAGGGCCAACGTCGAGATCTTCTTAGAAGGAGGAAAGGTCCAGCGCCTCGCTTCCTCGAGCGACGCGGCGGCGCCCCCGCCCTCTTCACCCTCTAAGAAATCTTCAAACAGCGGATCGGCGAGCGGCGGCGGCGCCGTCTTGGACTTGAGCGCATACACGTGCCTCCCCGGCCTCATCGACGCGCACACGCACCTCCTCCTGCAGGGTGACGCGACCGCGGAGGATTACGACGAGCAGGTTCTCAAGGAATCGACTCCCTACCGCGCGCTTCGGGCCGCGGCCGCCGCGCGCATCGCGCTCGACCACGGCTTCACGACGCTGCGCGACCTCGGGACCGAGGGCGCGGGCTTCACGGACGTGGACCTCAGGAAGGCGTTCGCGCTCGGGATCGTGCCCGGGCCGCGCGTTCTCGCCGCCGGCCCCGCGATGACGCCGACGGGCCGATACCCGCTCCTCGGGTTCTCGTGGGAGCGGAAGATGCCCGACGGCGTCCTCAAGTGCGACGGCGCCGACGACTGCCGCAAGGGCGTCCGCTGGCAGGCGCAGTACGGAGTCGACTGGATCAAGGTCTACGCGGATTCGTCCTACTACCGGACGCCCGACGGCGGCTGGGCGTCGGTCCCGAACTTCACGCAGGACGAGATGAACGCGATCGTGGACGAGGCCCACCGCCTGCGAAAGAAGGTCGCGGCGCACTCGATGACGCCGACGGGCCACCGGATCGCGCTCGCCGCGGGCGTCGACTCCCTCGAGCACGGCGACGTGCTGGACGACGACACCGTCAAGGCGATGGTCGCGAAGAAAGTCGCCTACTGCCCGACGATCACGGTCGCGGACTTCGTGAAAGGCCCCCGCAGCAAGACGAACCCGATCTGGGACCAGCTCTGGGCCGCGTCGCAGGAGTCGTTCAAGCGCGCATACAAGGCGGGCGCGCCGATCGCGTTCGGCACGGACGCGGGCGGCTTCGACTGGGACAAGCGGAACGAGGCCGAGGAGTTCTCGTTCATGGTCGCGTGGGGCATGACGCCGTGGGACGCGCTGCGCACCGCGACGACGGCGGCCGCTGATCTGCTCGGGCCGCACAAGGACGGAAAGCTCGGCTGCCTGAACGAAGGCTGCGTGGCGGACCTCGTCGCGGTGAAGGGAGACCCCCTCCTCGACATCAAGGTGATGGAGAAGACGGTCGCGGTGATCGCGCGCGGCAAGGTCGTCAAGAAACCGGATTGAGGGGGAAAGGGACCCGGGCGCGCCGAGCGGCCTTCTCTCTCGCCGCACTGCTGTTTCTTCCTAGAAGGTGAATGCGCCCGAGCACAGGCGCCGCCTGCGCCGTCGGCTTCGTACGCGGCTGCCGAATGGCACGTCATTGCCACCTATGGCCAGGCGTCCGCGCCGAGGTCGCAGGGGTTCGCGGAGGCCGCGACGCTCTCGGTCGCGCGCGAGGCCCCGCTCCGGGCGGGCTTCTCTTGGGGCTTCGAGCTGACGCCGCTCTTCCTCGTGAACCTCACGCGCGTGGACCTCCCGGGCCGCCCGCGCGAAAGCCGCGCCGCGGTCGCCGCGGCGCCGTTCCTTTCCTGGGAGGCGTTCCCGCTCTCTCCCGTGGGTCTGCGCCTGGAGGCGAGCGCCGGACCCCTCTGGGCGTTCTCGCCCGTCCCCGCCGAGGGCTCGCGCTTCAACTTTCTCGACATTCTCGGCGGACGCGTGCACGTGCGGTTCCGGGCTGGAGTCGCGGTCTCCGGCGGCCTCCGCCGGACGCACGTGTCGAACCTCGGTTTCGTGGGGCCCGACAACCCCGGCCTGAGCTTCTACTCCGGCGTCATCGGCGTCTCGTGGCCGGCCCGCTGACGCGGGCTATCGGGGCGGCGCCGCCCGGTAACCCTTCGCGCCGACCTTGCCGAGCTCTCCGACTCTTTCGAAGTACTTCGCGAAGGCGATCATGCCGCCCTCGGCCTGCTCCCAGTCGTAGTTCTCGTTCGGGGAGTGGTAGCCATGCTCGGGAAGCGAGAGCCCGAGGAAGAGCACCGGCACCTTCAGGAGCTTCTCCATCGTGACGACCGCGCCGATCGAGCCGCCCTCCCGCACGAACACCGGCTCCTTGCCGAACGCGAACTTCACGGAGCTCCGCACCGCGTCGGACAGGGGACCGGTCGTGATTCCGCGGTACGGGTCGAGGCGGCCTTCGAGGATCACCTTCACGTCGGGATTCTTCTTCTTCACGAAGGCCGTGACGAGCTTCGCGATCTTCGCGCCCGTCTGGTTCGGAACGAGCCGGCACGAGACCTTCACCTCGGCGCGCGGCGGGATGACCGTCTTCACGCCCGGCCCCGTGTACCCGCCGACGACCCCGTGGATCTCGAACGTCGGCATCGCCCAGATGCGCTTCATGACGTCGAGCGCGTCGGTCGTGCGGAGGGACTTGAAGAGGTGGTCCTTCTTGAATCCCGACACCGTGAACCCCGACCGGCGGAAGTCCTCGAGCTCGGCCTTCGAGGGCGCGACGACGTCGTCGTAGAAGCCGGGAATCTTCACCCGGCCCGTCTTCGCGTCGAAGCAGTCGTTCACGAGCTGCATGAGCTCGGCGATCGGGTTGCGGGCGGCGCCGCCCGTCACGCCCGAGTGCTGGTCCGTCGCGCCCGTCTCGAGAGTGAACAGCATGCCCTGGAGGCCGCGGAGGCCGGCCGGCGCCGCGGGCCTGCCGCGCGCGATCCAGATCGTGTCCGAGACGATGACGGAGTCCGTCGCGAGCGCGTCCATGGCGCCCGCGACGCCCTTCGCGAAGTTCGGCGAGCCGATCTCCTCCTCGAACTCCCACAGGACCTTCACGTTCGCCGGCACGCCCGCGTCCACGGCCGCCTTCACCCCGAAGAGCGCCGAGAGCGCGGGGCCCTTGTCGTCGGTCGCGCCCCGGCCGAAGTAGCGGTCGCCCTTCTTCGTGAAGACGAAAGGCTCCGTTTCCCAGGGCTCGGTCTCCTTCGAGGCCGGCTGGACGTCCAGGTGGTTGTAGACCGAGACCGTCGGGCGGGAGGCGTCGTCGCCCCACCGGCCGCTGACGATCGGATTGCCTCCGGACTCGTGGACGGAGGGTGTTCCGCCGAACGCGCGGATGGTCTCCGCGGCCAGCTTCACGCCGTCCCCGATCGAGGCTTTCCTCTCGGGATCGACGGAAACGGTCGGGCACTCGACGAAGTCGCGGAGCAGCCCCTCGAATCGGGAGCGGTTCGTGCGGGCGAAGGAGGCGAGGGCGTCCCTGGTGAGCGCGGACGTATTCATCCCCGGAGTCTAGCTCCGCCGAGGGTCCGTGCGTCCTCCGGGAAATCTCAGCCGGGGACGCCTTCCGAGGACGGCGGCCCGGGCCGGCGTTTCCTCTTGTGCATGCGCTCCTCCTCTTCCTTGAAGAGGTACTTGATCGAGCGCTTCGGGATGAGCAGGTTCGGGGCGTGCTCGCGGTTCAGCTTGATGACGTCCTTGTCGTACCACTCGATCCAGCCCCGCAGCTCCTCGCCGTCCACGAGGCGGACGACGATCGGCGTCTTGCTCTGCATCTGCTTGAGGTAGTAGTACGCCTCGGCGTTCGTCTGCTCGGGGGGCACCATCTTTCGCGACGAGGGGCCGCGCGAGACGCCCTGATCCCTCAGGACGTGCGCGAGCGAGGGGCGGATGAGCTTGCGCGGGCCCAGCTCGGCCGTCGGGGCGTCCGCGGAAGGCTCTGCTCCGGACGGCGGCTTTTTCACCGAGGCCATGTCGAGGACTCCTCTGGCGAGACCCATGCGCTGGGAAACGAACTTTGCGGGGAGTCTATTCCGGGGGCGCGAAGAAAAGCCAGACCGGAAAAAACGGCCTCCGGGGCGGAATCCCTCGAGAAACCGCTCAGGCCGCGGGCTGGGGCGGGGCGGAGCGTCCCCGGTCGCGGTCCGCCGCGTGGCTCATCCGGCGCGCGGCCTCGATCCCGCCCTCGAGCTCGTAGGCGACGCAGCACTTCAGGCGGCCGCACTGGCCCGTGAGCTTCGAGGGGTTCGGCGTGAGGCCCTGCATCTTGGCCATCTTGATCGCCACGGGGTGGAAGCTCTTGAGCCAGGTCGAGCAGCACAGGGTCAGGCCGCACGAGCCGATCCCGCCGATCAGCTTCGTTTCGTCCCGCACGCCGATCGTCTTCATCTCGACGCGGATCTCGAAGTGATCGCTGATGCGGCGCTGGAGCTCCCGGGTCTCGGGCTTCTTTTCGGACGTGTAGAGCACCGTCATGCGCCGCCGGTCGAAGCCGACGGCGCACTTGACGATGTGGACGTCCAGCTTCAGCTCCTCCACGGTCGCGTCCGCGAAGAGGCGCGCCGCGTCCTGCAGCTCGGTTCTCTCGATGTAGTCGGCGTACTCGGAGTCGGAGGCGAGCCTCAGAAAGCGCTTCGCCTTCTTCGAGGAGCAGGCTTTCCCGAGGACCGGCGTCGTCGTCGTGACCTCGGCGAACTCGGGGCCGTTCTCGGCTTCCACGATGACGCGTTCCCCCGGTTTCACGGCGACCTCGCCCGTGAACACGAGGACGGTGCGCCCGTCCACCGAGTCGGCGACGCGGACTCCCACGTAGTTCCCGCCGGGGTTCGCGGAGGTTCCGAGGGAGCAACCCGTGCAACTCATTCTCAGGATTGTGCCAGAGTGCCTATTCCCGCGCGTAGAGGGCCGCCCCGAGGACTCCCGCGTCGTCTCCCAGGGCGGCGGGCTCGACCCGCAGCCTTCCGAGCTCCTGCGAGAACGCGAACGTGGCTGCCCATTTCCTCACGTCCGCGAGGTACCGCGCGCCGACGTCCGTCGCGACGCCTCCGCCGAGAACGAAGAGATCGGGAGAGAGGACGTTGAACACGTTCGCCATCGCGACTCCGACCGCCTTCGAGGAGCGGGCCACGGCCCGGAGCGCGAGCGGGTCCCCGGCTTCGCACGCCGCGCGAAGCTGCGAGCCTTTCAGCCGCGATCCCCTCTTCGCGACGGCTTTCGCGAGGCAGGTCTCCTGCCCGTCGGCGATCTTGCTCCTCAGCCACGCCGTGATCCCGACCTTCGCGGCGATGCTCTCGAGCGTCCCCTCGAACGAACCTTTCTTCACGCGGCGGAAGTCGATGCGGGTCTGGCCGATCTCACCGGCGTTGCGGTTGTGGCCCGTGTGAATCTT
Source organism: Thermoanaerobaculia bacterium (assembly GCA_963809425.1). GTDB lineage: Bacteria > Acidobacteriota > Thermoanaerobaculia > UBA5066 > UBA5066 > Fen-183. Next base: position 154,404 of record CAWEJK010000010.1, on the reverse strand, counting down.
CCCGCCCCGGATGACCGCCCCGCCGATGCCGGTGCCGACCCAGACGGCGACCATCGTGGCCGCTCCGCGGCCCGCGCCCAGGCGCGCTTCGCCGAGCGCGGCGAGGCGGACGTCGTTCTCGAGGCGGAGACGGGCCGAAGGAAACGGCTCGCGGAAGACGTCGAGGATCTTCCAGTTCTTCACGGAGAGGTTCCCCGCCCGGAAGAGCACGCCCTTCTCCGCGTTCACGGCCCCCGGGGCCGCGAGCCCGATCGCATCGACCCTCCCGCGCGCCACACCCGCCTCCCGAAGGGCGTGCTCGGCCGCGGCGACCAGGGTCTCGCCGATCGCGGCCGGGCCCCGCAGGAACGGAGTCTTGAGCTTGCAGCGCCCGACGATCCTGCCCGCGCCGTCGACGACGCCCGCGAGGACCTTCGAGCCTCCGAGATCGATCCCGAGTGTCACTTTTCCGGCGTTTCGAGCGGCCATCTTGACCTCCGCTTTCGCCGGGAAGGATAGTCTCGCGGCATGAGTCTCCGTCCGTGGCAGCGCTTTCAGGCCCTCTCCCTTCACGTACCGTCGCTCTCGCTTCTCGTCGACCTCTCGAAGACGTCGCTGGCCGACGACGCGCTCGCGCGCGATCCGCTCGTTCCCGGCGCGTTCCCGGCCGCTTTCCTCGCCATGGAGGCCCTGGAAGGGGGGGCGCTCGCGAATCCCGACGAGAACCGCCGGGTCGGCCACTACTGGCTGCGCGATCCGGAGCGTGCGCCGGACGCCGAGACGAGGAGCGCGATCGAGACGGCGCTCGCGCGCGTGAAGGCCTTCGCGGCGGACGTCCATGCCGGGCGCATCGCCCCCGAGACGGCCCCGCGCTTCTCGAACCTCCTCGTCGTCGGCATCGGCGGGTCGGCGCTGGGCCCGCAATTCGTGGCCGACGCGCTCGGCGCGCCGTCCGATCCCCTGCGCCCCTTCTTCTTCGACAACACGGACCCCGACGGCATGGCGCGCGAGCTGGCCCGTATCGCGGAGACGCGGGGCGGCCTCGCAGGAACGCTCACCGTCGTCATCTCGAAGTCCGGCGGGACGAAAGAGACGCGCAACGGCATGCTCGAAGCGGCCGACGCGTACCGCCGGGTCGGCCTCGCGTTCCCGCGCCACGCCGCCGCCGTGACCGGCGACGGCAGCGCGCTCGACGCCGTGGCGGTGCAGAACCGCTGGCTCGCGCGGTTCCCGATGTGGGACTGGGTCGGCGGCCGCACGTCCGAGCTGTCGGCCGTCGGGCTCCTGCCCGCGGCGCTCCAGGGCCTCGACGTGGACGGCCTTCTCGCCGGCGCCGCCGCCTGCGACGCGGCGACGCGGGAGAAGAACGTCGCGAAGAATCCTGCCGCGATGCTCGCCCTCGCGTGGTTCCGGGAGACGGGCGGAAAGGGCGAGAAGGACATGGTCGTCCTCCCCTACCGCGACCGGCTCCTCCTTTTCTCGCGCTATCTCCAGCAGCTCGTCATGGAATCGCTCGGGAAGGAGAAGGATCTTTCCGGAAACGTCGTGCACCAGGGGATCGCCGTCTACGGGAACAAGGGCTCGACGGACCAGCACGCGTACGTCCAGCAGCTTCGCGAGGGCGTTCCGAACTTCTTCGTGACGTTCGTGGAGGTCGCGTCCGACCGCGAGAACGGCGCGGCGTCCCTCGCCGTGGAGAGCGGCGTCACGTCGGGCGACTACCTGCACGGCTTCCTCCTCGGAACGCGGAAGGCCTTGTACGACAACGGGCGCGGCTCGATCACGCTGACGATTCCGGACGTGTCCGGGCGATCCATCGGGATGCTCATCGCGCTCTACGAGCGCGCCGTCGGCCTGTATGCGCAGCTCGTCGGCGTCAACGCGTACCACCAGCCCGGCGTCGAGGCCGGGAAGAAGGCAGCGGCCGCGGTGCTGACCCTGCAGGCGAAAGTCCTCGCGGACCTCGGCGCCCAGAAGGGCGTCTTCCGGACCGCCGAGCGCATCGCGGCTTCCCTCGGCGCTCCCGACGAGACCGAGACGGTCTTCAGGATCCTCGAGCACGTCGCGGCGAATCCCGACCACGGCGTCGCGCGCAAGCCGGGCCCGACGTTCTTTCTCGCGACGTTCGGGATCAGATGAAGAGGCGGTCGCGCTCGAGGACGCCGGCGAGCGGCTGCTTCGGGTCGCGGCAGATCCAGACCGGCCGGCCGTTCTCGTAGGGCATCGCGAGGGGGTGGCCCGTCCGGCCCGCCTCCTCGACGCTTCCGAAGACGGATGTGAGCGTCTCGCGCCGGCCGCCGATCACGACGAGCGGCCCCTCGAACGGCGCGATCTTCCCGGCGGCTTGAACGTCCGCGACGCTCCAGAACCAGAAGCTGTTGTGCGGGCAGAGGACGGGGGGAACGCCGAGCGCCCGTCCGTACTTCTCGAGAGCCGCCGCCTCCCCGTAGTTGCGCGCCCAGACGCGGGCCGTCGCGCGCTCGGCTTCGGGGAGCGTCCGCGCGACGCGCGCGACCTCCGCCGCCATCTCGGGCCAGCCGAAGCGGTCGGCGAAGTGCTGCGGGAGGACGCCCTTCTCGTTCCGCTCCGTCGCCGGCGCGCCGACGCCGAGCCGCCGCGCGTAGGCGACGAACGCCTCGGGCGGGAGGAGCGGGATCGCGAGGGGCGCGAGGGCGACGCCGGTCGCAAGGAGGACGGCGGCGTACGCGATCGCCGGCGCCGCGCTCCGGCCGCGGTGCAGGAGCCGCCCGGCCGCGACGCCGCCCGCGGCGAGAAGCGGCGCGAAGGAAGCCGCGAGGTACTCCGTCTTGCTCGTCCGGTTCGCGAGCAGGATCCCGAGCGTCGAGAGGAAGACGACGCCGAGGAGACGGAACCGCCCCCCGTCCCGGGCCGCGAGGAGCCATACGAGACCCGCGATCCACACGGGCGCGGCGAGCGGGTGGAAAAAGAGGAGGAGGTCCTTGCCGAATGTGAAGGGCGAGGATGGCACGTACTTCTCCGCCGCCGCCCGGCGCATGAACGTGAGCGTCGCCCAGCCGTGGGTCGCGTTCCAGAGGACGTACGGCGCGAGGCCGAGCGCGCCGATTCCGCCGGCCAGCCACGGGCCCGCCGTCCGGAGCCAGCGCCGGGCCGGCGTCAGGACGAGCCCGGCTGCGATCCCGAAGCCCAGCCAGAGGACGCTGATCTTGTTCAGGAGGCCCAGGCCGAGGACGAGGCCGACGAGGAGCCAGAGACGGGCAGCGCGCGGGCCGGGCTCGTCGTCGAGGATCGCGGCGAGGAGCGTCGCCGCGAGCGTCCAGAGGAGGATGTCGAACGCGTTCATGGAGTAATACCCCGTCAGCCCGAGCCACGCGGGCGCGACCGCCGCGACGAGCGCGGCGATGCCCTGCGCCGCCGGCCCGCCGCCGAAGCGCCGCGCGAGGAGGCCCGTGAGGACGACGACGGCGGCGCCGCAGAGGGCCGGCGGAACCATGAGGGCCGCGGCCGAGTCGCCGAAGGCGGCGCGCCACGCGGCGAGGAAGAGGATCGAGAGCGGCGGCTGGTCGACGTACCCCACGGCCGGGCGGCTTGCGCACGAGAGGTAGTACAGCTCGTCGCGGAAGATGCCGTACCGCCCCACCGACGCCACGTGAAGCGCCGCCTGCAGGGCGGCCGCGGCGGACAGAACCGCCCATGCCGGGCGCGCCCGGGGACCGTCGAGGGGTCTCACGTCCCCGTGATACGCGATGCGTGAACGCCGGTTCTCAGGGCTTGAGGCTCGCGACGAGCGCGTCGAAATCCTTCGCGGCGGCGGCCACGCTCCGGCGCGGGCCGGTGAGCTTGAAGAAGACGGCCCCGTTCGGCCCCTCGGCCATGGCGCCCCGAAGCACGGCGCCGCTCTTCGGCGGCGGCGCCGCGCCCATGCCCGTCCCGGCGGAGTAGGTCCCCGCGGCCGTCACGAGCGTGACGGGAATCGTTCCGACGCGCGTGAGGCTGCGCGTGGGCTTCGGGTCGCCGGGCCCCGTCTCGAACTGGGCAAACCAGCGCGCGACGTTCTGGTCGATCGTGCCGCCTTGCGCGGGCCCGAACCAGAAAACCGCGAGCTCGGGCCGGTCCGTGTCGCCCGCCACGACCGGAAGGTAGTACGTCGCGAGGCGCATCACCGAGGACGGCCCCGGCGTCCAGGTCTTCGGAACCGTCCACGAGAGGCCGCCCCCCGACGTCACGGCGACCGCGGGCGCGGGCGTGGCGGCGGGAGCAAGCGGAACGGGCGGGCCGCCATGGGACGACATGAGCTGGGCGAGAAGTCCAAGGAGCGCGGCGGCGGAAATCTGCATGGGCGCGATCATAGTTCGGCATACTGCCCGTGATGGCGCGCCTCTCGGACCTTTCGCTCAGGAACCGCGTCTTCATGGCGAGATACCGTTACCGCGCGCTCGACCCCGTCCCGTTCGCGCGCCCTCGAAAGCCGCTCGCGCGGGCGCGCGTCGCGCTCGTCACGACGGGCGGCGTCCACCTGCCGTCGCAGGCCCCGTTCGACGGCGCCGTGAAGGGCGGCGACTCGTCGTTTCGCGAAATCCCGTCCGGGACGGACGTCGAGACGCTCGTCATCGCGCACAAGTCCGACGCGTTCGACCAGACGGGTTTCCGGGCGGACCGCAACCTCGGCTTTCCGCTCGACCGGCTGCGCGAAATGGCCGCGCGCGGCGAGATCGGGGCGCTGAACGGGCGCGCGCTTTCGTTCATGGGGTCGATCACGGCGCCCGGGCGCCTCGTGCGTGAGACGGCGCCCGGTGCCGCGGCGCTCCTCGAGGCGGATCGTGTGGACGTCGCGTTCCTCGTCCCCCTTTGACCGATGTGCCATCAGACCGTGGGTCTGATCGCCGGCGAGCTCGAGACGCGCGGGATCGCGACGACCACGGTCACGATGCTGCGGGAGGTCACGGAAAAGGTCCGGACTCCGCGCGCGCTCGCGGTGCCCTACGCGCTCGGCTATCCGCTCGGGAACCCGGGAGACCCCGCGCTCCAGACCCGGATCCTTCGCGCGGCCTTCGCGCTCCTCGAGGCCCCCGGGCCCCCGCCCGTCATCCGCGACTTCGAAAGCGGCGACTGAGAGAAGCGCTTCGTCGGCGACTACCGCAGCATCGAGCCCGAGCGCTCCATGAGGATCTCGAGCGCCTTGTGCCCGATGTCCTGCCGGAAGTGGGCGCCTTCGAAGCGGATCTTCCCCGCCGCCTCCTTCGCCGTCCTGAGCGCCTGCGACAAACCGCGCCCGCGCGCGCACACGTTGAGGACGCGGCCGCCCGACGTCACGAGGCGCCCGTCGGCGCTTCGCGCGGTGCCCGCGTGGAACACGAACACGCCCTCCGTGGCCTCGGCGTCCTCGATCCCGGTGATCGGACGCCCGCGCTCGAACGGGCCCGGATACCCTTCGGCCGTCATCACGAGAGTGGCCGTCGCCTCGCGCCGCCAGGCGAGCTGCGCGCCCTCGTCGAAGCGGCCGCGGGCCGAGCCCATCAGGAACGGCAGCAGATCGCCGTCGAGGCGCAGCACGACCGCCTGCGTCTCGGGGTCTCCGAACCGCACGTTGTACTCGAGCACGTACGGGTTCATACCCTCCTCGAGGATGAGGCCCACGAAAAGGACGCCGCGGAACGGGCGGCCCTCGCTCGCCATGCCCTTGAGCGTCGGCTGCACGACGAAAGCGAGGACGTCGGACGACGTGGACGCGTCCAGGACGACCGACGGGCTGTGCGCGCCCATCCCGCCCGTGTTCGGGCCGCGGTCTCCGTCGTAGATCCTCTTGTAGTCCATCGCGGTGGCGAGCGGCAACGCGCGGTCACCGTCACACAGGACCATGAAGCTGACCTCGTCGCCCGCGATGAAGCGTTCCACGAGGACGCGGTCGGCCGCCGACCCGAAGACGCGGTCCTCGAAGAAGAGCTTGAGCGCGCGCTCGGCCTCCTCGGGCTCCTGCGCCACGACGACACCCTTGCCGCCCGCGAGGCCGTCCGCCTTGAACACGCACGGCAGGCCGAACGACTTGAGCGCCCGCGCCGCCTCGGCACGCGTCTGGCAGACCTCCGCGTCCGGCGTCGGGATGCCGTACTTCTTCATGAACAGCTTCGAGAAGACCTTCGAGCCCTCGAGCTCGGCGGCGAGGCGGTTCGGTCCGAAGGCGAGGAGAGAGCGGCGCGCGAATTCGTCCACGAGGCCGAGCGTGAGCGGGAGCTCGGGCCCGACGACGGTCAGATCGATCTTCATCGACTCGGCGAAGTCCGCGAGCTCGACGACGTTCTCGACGCCGATCGGAAGACAGGTCGCGAGCGAAGCGATTCCCGGATTCCCCGGCGCGCAGAAAATGTCGGTCACGCCCGGCGCCTGCGCGAGCTTCCACACGAGCGCGTGCTCTCGACCTCCCGAACCGACGACGAGGATCCTCATGTGATCAGAAGACGAGTTTAACCTCACCGGCGGCTTGACGTCCGCGGCCGACGCGCCGTAACCTTCGGCCGGCTCTTTGACCGGGTTTCATCCAGAGCGGCGGAGGGACGGGCCCTGCGATGCCGCGGCAACCGGTCCGGCGTTTCCCGCGGGAAGCGACGGATGCCAGGTGCCAAATCCCGCTCCAGGGCGCAGGGCGCGCCCGGAGGAAGATGAGATCGAGGCCGAACATGGCGCGGAGTCCCCGACGCCCCTTCGTCCTCGAAGGGGCGTTTTTCATGAAGAGAGACATCCGGGAGCGGCTGAAGGCCGAAGTCCTCCTCGCCGACGGGGCGATGGGGACGCTGCTCGTCTCGCGCGGCGCCCCGGCGGAGGGGCCGCGCTCGCCGAACTCGGTTTCGGCGCCGGAGCTCGTGCGCGAGATCCACGACGATTACGTCGCGGCCGGCTCGCAGGTGCTCTCCACGAACACGTGGGACGCGAACCGCGCGAAGCTCTCCAGGTTCGACTGGTCGGACTCGCTCGAGAAGATCAACCGCGCGGCCGTGGGCCTCGCCCGCGCCGCGGCCGACGGGGAATACGTCTACGTGGCGGGATCCGTCGGCCCGCTCGGGCAGCTCGTGAAGCCGTACGGGCCGCTCACGCGCCTCCACGTGCGCGAGCTCTTCACGGAGCAGATCCGGATCCTCCTCGAGGAAGGCGTCGACCTTCTGTCCTTCGAGACGTTCTCCTCGACGCTCGAGGCCGTCGAGGCGCTGCGCGCCGCGCGCGCCCTGTCGGCGACGATCCCGATCGCCGCCTCGATGACGTTCCTCGCGGACGGCAAGACGGGCTTCGGCGAGGATGCGGAAGGCGCGCTCGCCGCGCTCGTCGCCGCGGGCGCCGACGTCGTCGGGATGAACTGTACCGTCGGACCCCAGGAGACGTTCGAGAACTTCTCCCGGGTCGCCGGGTCGGTGTCCGTTCCGATGTCGGTGCGGCCGAACGCCGGGTATCCGTGGGTCGTCTCGGGGCGCACCGTCTATCCGGCGACGCCCGATTACTTCCGCCAGAGCGCGCGCGACTTCGTGCGTGCCGGCGCCGCGCTCGTGGGAGGCTGCTGCGGCACCGCGCCGGAGCACGTCGCCGCGATGGCGCGCGAGGTCACGGGGAAGGCGCGCACCGCCCCCGCGCCCGCGGCGCGCATCGTCGTCGTGACGGAAGGCCGCGAGGCGCGCCCGCGCGAGGCCGCGCTCGAGACGTCCGCCCTGAAGCGCAAGCTCGCCGACCCGCGCGCGCTCGTCGTGACGGCCGAGGTCGAGCCGCCGAAAGGCATCGACGCCTCGGCGGCCGTGGACGGCGCGCGCACCCTGAAGGCCCTCGGCGTCGACGCGATCAACATCACGGACAACCCGATGGCGCGGCTCAGGATGTCGTCCATCGCCGTCGCGCATCTCATCCGCACGGAGACGGGCGCCGAGACGATCTTCCACGTCTCGCCGCGCGACCGGAACGTGCTCGGCCTCCAGTCGGACCTCCTCGGCGCCGCGGGCCTCGGCATCAAGGCGCTTCTCGTCGTGGGCGGCGACCCCCTGAAGATCGGCGACTACCCGCAGGCGAAATCCGTGGGCGAGATCGACACGCTCGGGCTCCTCCGGCTCGTGAAGGGCCTGAACGGGGGCACGGACCTCGCGGGCGGAGTGATCGGCTCGGCGACGTCGTTCGCGATCGCGTGCGCGGCGAATCCCGCGGCGCGGGACCTCGACGTCGAGATCTCGAAGCTCGTGGCCAAGATCGAGGCGGGAGCCACGTTCGCCCAGACGCAGCCCGTCTACGACGTTCTCGCGCTCGACCGGTTCTACGCGCGCGCCGAGGCGGCGGCGATTCCGATCCTCATCGGCCTCATCCCGCCGAAGAGCCTGAAGCAGGCTCTCTACCTCGCGAACGAGGTCCCGGGCATGGTCGTGCCCGAGGAGATCCTCGCGCGGATGCGCCGCGCCGCCGAGAAGGGCCCCGAGTTCGAGGAGGAGGAGGGCCTCGCGATCGGCGTCGAGCTCGCGTGCGCCGTCGCCGAGAGGGCGCGCGGCCTCCACATCATGCCGATGGCGCGCTACGACGCGGTCAAGCGGATCGTCGAGGCGCTCGGCGCGGAAGCGAAGCGCGCATGACCGCCGAGACGCGCACGCCTGCCGAGGTCCGCCTCCGCGCGCTCCTGAAGGAGCGCATCGCCGTCATCGACGGCGCGATGGGAACGATGATCCAGGCCCGCCACCTGGACGAGGCGGCGTACCGCGGCGCGCGGTTCCGCAACCACCCGAAGGACGTCAAGGGCAACAACGACCTCCTCGTGCTCACGCAGCCCGCGATCATCGAGGAGATCCACCGCCAGTACCTCGAGGCGGGAGCCGACATCGTCGAGACGAACACGTTCAACGCGCAGGCGATCTCCCTCGCCGACTACGGCATGGAGAGCCTCGCGTACGAGCTGAACGTCGCGGCGGCGGGCGCCGCCCGCCGGGCCGTGGACGCCCACCGGACGCGCACGGCGAAGGACGCTTTCGTCGCCGGCGCGGTCGGCCCCACGAACCGCACGCTGTCGCTCGCCGTGGACGTGAACGACCCGGGAAAAAGGACGCACGTCTTCGACCAGTTCGTGGCGGCGTACACGGAGCAGATCCGCGGGCTTCTCGACGGCGGGGTCGACGTTCTCCTCATCGAGACGGTCTTCGACACGCTCGTCCTCAAGGCCGCGCTGTTCGCCGCGCTCCAGCACTTCGAGGCGGCCCGCCGGAGCGTCCCGCTCATGGTCTCCGTCACGATCACGGACAAGTCGGGGCGGACGCTTTCGGGCCAGATGGTCGAGGCGTTCTGGAACTCCGTCTCGCACGCGCCGCTCCTGTCCGTCGGAATCAACTGCGCGCTCGGCGCGAAGGAGATGCGCCCCTACATCGAGGAGCTGTCCGGTCTCGCGCCGGTGTTCCTGAGCGCGTACCCGAACGCGGGACTTCCCAACGCATTTGGCGGTTTCGACGAGACGCCCGAGATCATGTGCGCCGACGTCGGCGGCTTCGCGCGCGAGGGCTGGGTGAACATCGTGGGGGGCTGCTGCGGCACGACGCCCGCGCACATTCGCGCGATCGCGGACGCGGTCGAGGGGCTGCCTCCGCGCCGGCTTCCGGCGCCCGAGCGCACGACGCGCCTCTCGGGCCTCGAGCCCTACACGTTCCGGCCCGGAGTCTTCACCGTGGTCGGAGAGCGCACGAACGTCACGGGGTCTCCGCGGTTCTCGAAGCTCGTTCTCGCGGGCGACTACGAGGGGGCGCTCGCCGTCGCGCGCCAGCAGGTCGAAGGGGGCGCGAACGTCCTCGACGTGAACATGGACGAGGGGATGCTGGACGGGAAAGCGGCGATGACGCGGTTCCTGAACCTCCTCTCGGCGGAGCCCGACATCGCGAAGCTTCCGATCATGCTCGACAGCTCGAAATGGGACGTGATCGAGGCCGGCCTGAAGTGCCTCCAGGGCAAGTCCATCGTGAATTCGATCAGCCTGAAGGAGGGCGAGGATTCCTTCCGGAAGCACGCGCGCCTCGTGCGCCGGTACGGCGCCGCGGTCATCGTCATGGCGTTCGACGAGGACGGGCAGGCGACGACCGTCGAGCGCAAGGTCGCGATCGCGGGCCGCGCGTACCGCATCCTCACGGAGGAGATCGGCTTCCCGCCCGAGGACGTCGTCTTCGACCCGAACATCCTCACGGTCGCGACCGGCATCGAGGAGCACGACGCCTACGCGCTGAACTTCCTCGAGGCGACGAGGCGCATCAAGGCGACGCTGCCGCACGTCAGGGTGTCCGGCGGCGTCTCGAACATCTCCTTCTCGTTCCGCGGGAACAACGTCGTGCGCGAAGCGATGCACGCGGCGTTCCTGTACCACGCGATCCGGGCCGGCCTCGACATGGGCATCGTGAACGCGGGCCAGCTCGCGGTCTACGAGGAGATCCCGAAGGACCTGCTCGCCCTCGTCGAGGACGTCCTCCTGAACCGCCGCCCCGACGCCACGGAGCGCCTCGTCGCCTTCGCCGAGTCCGTGAAGAAGACCGGCCGGGCCGAGGTCGTGGCCGACGCGTGGCGGAGCGGCGCCGTCGAGGAACGCCTGTCGCACTCGCTCGTCAAGGGCATCGTCGACTTCATCGACGTCGACGTCGAGGAGGCGCGCCAGAAGTACGGCGCGCCGCTCGCCGTGATCGAGGGACCGCTGATGGCCGGCATGAACGTCGTGGGCGACCTCTTCGGGTCGGGAAAGATGTTCCTGCCGCAGGTCGTCAAGAGCGCGCGCGTCATGAAGAAGGCGGTCGCGGTCCTGCAGCCCTACCTCGAGGCCGAGAAGAAGCCGGGCGCCGCGTCCACCCAGGTCACGGTCCTCCTCGCGACCGTGAAGGGCGACGTGCACGACATCGGGAAGAACATCGTGGGCGTCGTCCTGCAGTGCAACGGCTACGCGGTCGTCGATCTCGGCGTCATGGTGCCCGCCGACCGCATCCTCGCGGCCGCGAAGGAGCACGGGGCGCGCGTCATCGGGCTCTCGGGGCTCATCACGCCGTCCCTCGAGGAGATGGTCCACGTGGCCCGGGAGATGGACCGCGCGGGCTTCACGGTCCCGCTCCTCATCGGGGGCGCCACGACGAGCCCCGTCCACACCGCCGTGAAGATCGCGCCCGCCTACGGGCCGCCCGTCGTCCACGTCCTCGACGCGTCGCGCGCCGTCGGCACCGTGAGCGGCCTCCTCGGCGCCGACGCGGCGGGGTTCGCCGACACGAACCGGAAGAAGCAGTCCCTTCTCGCCGCCGAGCACGAAAGGCGGTCCGCCCGGCCGCTCCTGTCTCTCGCCGCCGCGCGCGCCCGCAAGCCGCGATTCGACTGGGCGGGCGCGGACCTCGCGGTGCCGGCATTCACCGGCGCGCGCGTCCTCCCCGACGTGCCGCTCGCCACGCTCGTGCCGTTCATCGACTGGTCGCCGTTCTTCCACGCCTGGGAGCTGCGCGGCCGATATCCCCAGATCCTGGAAGACGCGGTCCTCGGTGAAAGGGCGAAAGACCTCTTCGCGGACGCGCGGGCTCTCCTCGACCGGATCGTGAACGAACGCCTGCTTTTCGCGCACGGCGTCTACGGGTTCTTCCCGGCGAACGCGGACGGCGACGACGTCCGCCTCTTCACGGACGCGTCGCGGGCGCGGCCTCTCGCGACGCTCCACACGCTCCGGCAGCAGATGGAGAAGCCGGAGGGGCAGCCCCTCGAGGCTCTCGCCGACTTCGTGGCCCCGCTGGAGAGCGGGCGGCCGGATTTCGTCGGCGCGTTCGCCGTGACGGCCGGCGTCGGCGTCGACGCGCTCTGCCGGGCGTTCGAGAAGGACCACGACGACTATTCCTCGATCCTCGTGAAAGCGCTCGCGGACCGGCTCGCCGAGGCCTTCGCCGAGATGCTGCACCAGCGCGCGCGCGCGGACTGGGGCTACGGCCGGAACGAACGCCTCTCGGCGGACGATCTCCTTCACGAGCGCTACCGCGGCATCCGGCCGGCGCCCGGCTATCCCGCGTGCCCCGACCACACCGAGAAGCGCACGCTCTTCGCGATCCTCGACGCGGAGGCGAACGCCGGGATCTCGCTCACCGAGAGTTACGCCATGACGCCCGCGAGCTCCGTCAGCGGGTTCTACTTCGCTCATCCCGAGGCGCACTACTTCGGCGTCGGCCGCCTCGGGCGCGACCAGGTCGAGGACTACGCCCGGCGCAAGGGACTCGCGGTCGCGGAGGTCGAGCGCTGGCTCGCCCCGAACCTCGGGTACGAGCCGGGGCCCACGCCGCGGCCCGCCGCGGCCCCGGCACTATCGGCCGCTTCGGACAAAGTCGACCGCTGACGAAGGCTCAGGCAGGCGCCATGGGCCTCCCGTAGCGCTGCGTCACGTAGCCGGTCAGGAGGCCGACGATCGCGCCAGGCAGCATGATCTCGAAGTAGTACTTGCCCTGCATGTGCGCGACGAAATATGCGAACAGCAGTCCGAGTCCCGTCCCGAAGACGAGCGTGGCCGGCACGGACTTCACACTCTTCGCGAAGAGGCCGATCAGGACCCCCGCGACGAGACCCTTGAACGTCGAGCCCATGACGATTCCCGCGATCTGCGCTCTCGCCTCCGGCGTGAACCACGCGGTGAGTCCGTCGAGAGCCCCGAGCCCCGCTCCCACGAGGAGCCCGAGCAGCACTTTGTTCATCGCATCCTCCTGCTCTATCTCTACAGCGTCTCGGCGAAATCCTTTAATTCCGGAGCAGGATGAAGAGCCCGCGCACGGCGAGATAGGCGAGGACGAGCCCGACCGCGACCCGATGCCGCCTGAGGAGTCGGACCGCGCGCTCGGCGGGCCCCTCGGCGTAGGCCTCCACCCGCTCGCCGTCGAGCAGCCGCGCGACGTCGGCCGCGAGGCTTCCGACGTCCGGATAGCGGCCGTTCCGGTCCTCGGCGGTCGCCCGGGCCACGATTGCCGCGAGCGCCTTCGGCCGCCGAGGAGCCGGCGCGATCCTCAGGGACGCGTCCAGGAGAGCGCCCAGGCCGAAGACGTCCGCCCGGGCGTCGACGGCGCCCCCCGAAGCCTGCTCCGGCGCCATGAATCCGGGCGTTCCCGTCGCTCCCGGCGCCGTCGACTCCCCGACCGGCGGCGCCAGCGCCCGCGCGAGGCCCCAATCGAGGACGAGGACCTCGCCGAAGGGGCCCACCATCACGTTCGACGGCTTGAGGTCGCCGTGGAGGATGCCGTGCGCGTGCGCGAACGCGACGGGCTCGCAGACGCGCAGGAAGAGCCGGAGACGTTCCGGCAGGAGCGGAACGCGGGCGAGGTGCGCGTCGAGGCGATCGCCGCGGACGAGCTTCATCACATAGAACGCGCGGCCGTCCGCCAACCTGCCCGCGTCGTGCACGGGGACGAGACCCGGGTGCTCGAGGCCCGCGAGGACCCTCGCCTCGCGGAGAAGCGCTTCGGTCGCACCCTCGCCGCCGACCGGGATGTCCACGATCTTCAGCGCGACGTGCCGCCCGAGTCGCTCGTCCTCGACGTCGAATACGGCGCCCATTCCGCCCGTTCCGATCGGTCCGACGAGCCGGTACGGCGTGCCGGAGAGGTCCGGCGCGCGAACGGCCTCGCGAAGGCGGAAGAGCGCGCCCTCCTGGAGTCTCATGGGGCCGGCCGGACGCCGAGCAGCGCCCTCGCCTCGAGCCGGAACTCGGCGTCCGAGACCGTGAGCTCGCGCAGCACGTCGAGAACGATCGCGCGGAATTCCCGGCGCGCGGCCGCGAGCTGGTTCGTGACGTCCACGGCGGTCGTTTCAAATCGACGGGCGAGGTCCTCGTAGCGCGGCCGATCCACCGCCGCGTCCCCTTCGATGTCGTAGGCCGCGAACAGCGCGAACCTGAGCGTCCGCCCTCCTCGTGCGCACGTCTCTTCGAACCGCTCGACCGCCATCGAGAAGACGCTCCGCACCCACTCCCTCTCGAAGAGGTCCTCCGGTGAAAGCGCGCCCGCGGCGCGGCGCTCTTCGACCTCGCGCCGGACGGCGTCGAAGTCGAGCGAGAGAATCTGCAGCCTGCCGCCGCGCTTCACGCGCCCCCGTGCCTTCGACTCGTTCGCGACGAGCCCGTCCACGAGGACGCGAAGATACGTCCTGAGGCGCGCTTTCGAAGCGTCGAACCGCGCGAGCGCGTCCTTTTCGACGAGCCTCGCGAAGAAGTCCTGCGTCAGATCCGCGGCCTCCTCGTGCGAACGCCTGAAGTGAAGCCGGACGTACGTGTAGACCGGCCTCCAGTACGCCCCGGCGAGGGTCTCCAGGGCGCGTTCTCTCTCCCGCCGATCGCCGCTCTTCATCGCGGCGACGAGGGACCCGCGCGTCTCGGGAAAGCCCGTCATGGGAGAGCGTGCAACCCTAGCACGGCCGCCGCCGCCCATTCGCCGCCGCGCGGGGTCGGTTCGCCGAAAAGGACGGGCCGAACGCGCCCGGGCGCCGTACGTTGTCCCTGGGAGAATTGCCATGGACAGCAGAGAGCTCAAGGGGATTCCGGACACCAGCCCCCGTTCAGACACCATGTCCCGGCTCGTCATCGGCGTTTCGCTCATCGCCGCGGGACTGCTCTTCACGCTCGACAACTTCGGCGTCATCGAGATCGGAAGTCTCTGGACGTTCTGGCCGCTCATCCTCGTCGCCGTCGGCGTCACGAAGCTCCTCGCCCGCTCGTTCCTGTCCGGCCTCGCGCTCGTCACGGTCGGGTTGCTCTTTCTGGCGCGCAACTTCGGCGCCCTGCACTTCCGGCTCAGTTACCTCCTTCCGCTCGTTTTCGTGTTCATCGGCCTCCGCATCGTCTTCGCGCAGCGTCCGGGAGCCAGGTCGTGGGACGCGACCGCGAATCCCGGCGGTACCTTGAACGAGTGGGCGGTCTTCGGCGGCGGCGAGCGCCGCATCATCTCCCCGAGCTTCCAGGGCGGGCAGGCAAACGCCGTCTTCGGCGGGTTCAACCTGGACCTCCGCGAGTCGAAGATGGCCGGCGATCGCGCGGTGATCGACGTCTTCTGCTTCTGCGGCGGGGGCGAGCTCCGCGTGCCCGAGGACTGGAACGTGATCCTGAAGGTCGTCCCGATCTTCGGCGGCACGGACGACAAGAGCCGCCACGTCCTCAGCGAGCCCGCGCGCGTTCGAAAGGATCTTCTCGTCACCGGCTTCATCCTCTTTGGCGGCCTCGGCATCAAGAACTAGGGGCGCGCGATGCACCCCTTTTTCACGCAGTCGGGACGCCTGGGGGTCTACCTTCTCGGCTGGATTCCGCTGAGCGCGATTCTCGGCGGACTTCTCATGCTCGCGGGAGGGCTTTCTCTCCTCGAGGCGGCCGCCCTCGCGGCGCCGCTCGGCCTCCTCTACGCGTTTCTGTGCCTCTCGTCCTGGTACCTGTGCCGCGCCTTTCCGGTCGACTCGGCCCGGCTCCTCGCGACCGCGTCCGCGCTCGCGGCCGCCTCGATCGTCGCGGCTTCGCTGTGGCTCCTGTCCGGGACGACGCTCGCGTGGGGTCTCGCGCTTCTCCCCGTCTTCGAGTCCCTGCCCGACCGTCTCGCCCGGGCCGGCCCGGTCGTCTTCCTGCTCGGCGTCCTCCTCTACCTGCTCGTCCTCGCGATGCACTACGTGCTCGACGCGTCGGAGAAGGCCCGCGTGGAGGAACGGCGCGCCGCGGACCTCCGGACGCTCGCCCGCGAGGCCGAGCTTCACGCGCTCCGGGAGAGGCTCAACCCGCACTTCCTCTTCAACAGCCTGAACTCGATCGCGGCCCTCGTCGCCGACCGGCCGGAGGAAGCGCGCTCGATGTGCGCACTCCTCTCGGACTTCCTGAGGACGACGCTCGGCATGTCGGAGCGCTCCTCGATCTCCCTTCGCGAAGAGCTCGCGCTCGCGCACCGCTATCTCGCCGTGGAGCGCGTCCGCTTCGGCGACAGGCTCGTGGTGTCGGAGAACGTCGACGCTTCGACGCTCGACGTGGCGGTTCCGCCCCTTCTCCTGCAGCCGCTCTTCGAGAACGCGGTCAAGCACGGCATCGGGGCGCGCCTCGAGGGCGGCGTCCTGTCGCTCGTGACGAAGCGTTCCGGCGGCCGCGTGTCGATCGTCGTCGAGAACCCGGCGGGCGCCGGGGCGGAGAAGCCCGCGGGCACGGGGTCGGGTCTCGCGAACGTGAAGCGGCGCGTCGCCGCGTGCTGGGGCGACGCCGGGTACGTCGGCACCCGGCTTCACGACGGGCGTTTCCGCGTCGAGATCGAGCTGCCCGCGGGGGCTTGAGCCTAATGGGCGCTACGATTGCGCCGTGCCGTCCCCTCTTCTCGGCGCCGTGCTCGTGGACGACGAGGAACTCGCGCGCGCGCTCGTGCGCCAGCTTCTGGCCGCCCACCCGGACGTCCGGATTCTGGCCGAGTGCGCGAACGGCTTCGAGGCCGTTCGGGCCGTCGCCGAAACGAGGCCCGACGTGCTCTTTCTCGATGTCCAGATGCCGGAGCTCGACGGGCTCGAGGTGCTCGAGCTGATCGACCGCGACGCGTCGGGCCGCCCGGCGGTCATCTTCGTCACCGCCTACGACCAGTACGCGCTGAAGGCGTTCGACGCGAACGCCGTGGATTACCTCCTCAAGCCGTTCGACCGCGCGCGCTTCGACCGCGCGCTCGAGAGGGCCCGCGCCCGGCTCGCGGCGGGCGGCGGGCCGCCCGCGCTGTCCCTCCTGCCGCGCGGCGCGCCTCTCTCGCGCATCGTCGTGAAGGACGGCGTCACGGTGACGGTGCTGCCCGTCGGGAAGATCGACTTCGTGAAGGCCGAGGACGACTACGTCCTGCTCTCCTCGGACGGCCGGAGTCATATCAAGAAGCAGACGCTCGCGAGCGTCGAGGGCGCGCTCCCGAAAGACCGCTTCGTGAGAATCCACCGGTCCTATCTCCTCAACCTCGACCGCCTCGCCCGCGTCGAGGGCTCCGCGACGGGCGCCGTCACGGCCGTCCTGACCGACGGATCCCGCCTTCCCGTCAGCCGCGCGGGCGCGCAGCGCCTCCGCGCGCTCCTCGGCTCCGGATGAGGACCCCGCGTCGCCGCCGCGCCCGCGGGTCCCGCCGCTCCCCGGAAGACTAGAATCATCCCTCCTTCCGGAGAGGAGGCTCACCCGTGCGCCGTCCGAAGCTCACCGCCTTCCTGGCTTTCGTCTCCGCTCTCGTCTCCGCTCTCGTCGCTCTCCCCGCCCGGCCGCTTCGGGCGGATTCGCCCGCTCTCATCGACTGCCCGTGGACGTTCCCGGGATCGGAGCCGTTCGTCGGTCACGGCTTCTACGTGCCCCGGTTTCCGGGGAAGTCGCTCACCGCCGTGACGCTGTATCTGCAGTTCACGTCCCCGGGCACCTACCAGCTCGCGTTGACCGCCCGCGCCCCCTCGTTCACCGGTACGCTCATCGGCACCTCGGTCGCGAGCGTCACGATCGGCTCGACGAGTCTCAAGGCTGCCGTGCCGTTCACGTTCGCCGGTCCGGCGATCGTGCCGCAGGCGCCCGTCGTCTTTCAAGGCTCGGTCATCTCGGCGCCCCCGGGGACGATTTCGATGTTCGTCCAGACCCGGGCGGGATGCCCCGTCGTCGAGGTGGACAACCTGTCGTCGCCCCTCGGGGTCTACCACCGCCTCGGCGTGCCCGTCCGCATCGAAGGCGACCCGGACGTGACGACGTTCGTCCAGACGACGACGGTGCCGTCGATCGCCTCCGTCCACGGCGTGAACGGCGCCTTCTTCCACACCGACCTCTGGCTCTTCAATCGCGACCCGAATCCCGTCAACGTGACGGCGCGTTATCGCTGTTTCACCGGCCAGGACTGCGGATCCGGGATTGCCTCCTTCCAGATGGACGGCTCGGGCGCGAAGACGTTGTCGGACGTCGTGCCGACGCTGTTCGGCTCGGCCGAGTCCGGGGGAGCGCTGGAGCTCCTCGTGACGTCGCAGGTTCCGGAAGCTCTCTACGCGCTTTCCAGGACGTACTCGCCCGCCCTCCCCGCCGCGACGACCGGGGCGGCGATGGAGGCGCTGCCCGCGACGGACGCAA
The DNA here is from genome assembly GCA_963809425.1 of Thermoanaerobaculia bacterium. GTDB lineage: Bacteria > Acidobacteriota > Thermoanaerobaculia > UBA5066 > UBA5066 > Fen-183. The sequence goes on along the minus strand of CAWEJK010000010.1, from coordinate 136,385 downwards.
ACGGCAGCGCGGTGTTCGTCGGCCTCGCCGGCAACGGCGGGGACTCCTCGTCGGGCTTTCGCACGAACGTCGGCGTCTACAACCCGCAGGGAGTCCAGGCGCACGTCGGATTCCGGCTGCAGGCATCGGACGGGACCCTGATCGGCACGACGTCCCTGACGCTCGCGGCGTTCGAGGCGCGCCAGCTCAACGACATCTTCGCGTCCACCGGCCATGGCGAGGTCGTCACGCTCGACGCCGTCCTCTTCGTCACGAGCGACGTCCCGATCTTCAGCTTCGCGACCGTCATCGACAACCGGACGGGAGACTTCGTCTACCAGGCCACGACGAAACGCTTCTGAGCCCGCGAACGGACGGCCGCGCTAGAGTCGCGCCGTGAACGTGCGGTCGCTCCTCGGGAGAAAGAAGTCCGCCGGGACGCCTGCCGTCCCGAAGGATATTCCGAGGGACGACGAGCGAAGCGGGCCCGCGCCGCCTCCGCCGCGCACGGCGCACGCGCCGGGCGTGACGGTTTACGCGTTCCAGGCGATTCCCTCTCAGAGCCTGTTGCGGTTGGGTGACGGTTGCGGTGGATTTTTCTTAGAAGGGGAAGAGGGGAACGCCCGTGCGGCAGCCCTGCTGGTGCTCGAGGGCGGTGGCGAATTCAATGCGGGGGACGTTCTCGTCTGGGCGGCCCGCGCCGCGGCGCCTTCACTCGAAGAAATTTCCAGAACGTCCCCCCGGCCCAGCCATCGCACGCAGCGCGACGGCGTCGCGGGCGCGGCGTTCCCCGGGATTACCGGCCTCCGCGTGCTCGCGCGACTGCCCGAGGCCGGCCTTGCCGTGCTCCGGCTCGGCCCGCCTCCGGGCGCGCGGTGGGCCTTTCGCGGCGTCCGCGCGTTCGCCGTCTTCTCGGGGCGCCTCGCCGCGTTCGACGGGGACGACGTGAAAGAGGTTCGCGCGGGCGCGCTCGCGCGCGTCGCCGATCCCTCCGCGACGCTCTATCTCGAGGCCGGCAGCGACGCCGCTCTCGGCGTCGCGCTCGCGGCGGACGACTTCATAGCGGCCCTGGGCTGACGCCGCCCGGGACTACAATGGCGCTCCGTTTTTCGGAGGACCCCATGGTCAGTTCCAGGACGGCTCCGCCTCCGCGCGAGACCGCAGAAGCTCCGCCACGGGAAATCTCCCCGACGATGAATCCGAAGGGCGAGATGCTGTGGGAGAGCTCTCCTTCGCGCTACATCGCGAAAGTGAGCCTCACGACCGGCAAGGAAGTGCTCCGGCCCATCGACCCCGACGAATTGCTCGTCGGCGCGCACCGGGACAAGAACCCGATCGACGTGACCGCGCAGTACCTCGCGAGCCGGCTGATCCATTGGACCGGCAACGAGAACGCCGTCAAGGACGGCCTCAGAAAGGTGAACCTCCTCGGGATCAAGCTCGCCGAGGCGCTCGGCTCCGCGACGGGAAGCAAGGCCGTCGAAAAGGGCGCGAAGAGCCTCATCGGCGTGACCGACCGCGACGTCTTCTTCAAGTTCCGTGAGGCCTCGCACCTCTCCGAGAAAGAGGTCAAGGCGCGCATCGAGAAGCTGCAGCGCGACGCCCGCGCTCTCCTCAAGGCGCGCGGCCGGAGCCCCCGGCTGCACGTGCTCCTCACGGGCGCGACCGGATTTCTGGGCAAGGAGCTCCTCGCGCAGGCCGCGACCGACCGCCGCATCGAGCGCGTCGTCTCCGTCGTCCGTCCCGAGAGGATCCGCGATCCGAAGACGAAGGAGGTCGTCCGGGTCCTGTCGCCCAGGCAGCGCGGAGCCATTCTCCTCAAGCGCCTCCACATCACGGGCGCGAAGGCGAAGAAATTCGTCTTCCTCGACGGAGACATCGAGAAGCCGGACCTCGGCATCGCGCCGCGGGAGATGGCGCGCCTCAAAAAGACGCTCACGCACGTCGTCCACTGCGCGGCGAGCGTCTCCTTCGACGACGCGTACGAGAACTCCTTCCGCGCGAACGTGCAGGGCGCGCGCAACGCCCTCCAGTTCGCCCTCGGGATCCAGGAAGCGAAGGGCTCGAAGTTCATCCAGCACATCGCGATCGAGACGTCCTACATCCACGGGCGGAAGAAGAAGACGACCGCACAGGAGAACGCCCTCGTCTTCCCCCGGAACTTCTACAACAACTTCTACGAGCTCACGAAAGCGATGGCGTCCCTCGAGACCGATTACACGCTCGTCGACAAGGGCCTCCGCGTTTCGCAGCTCCTCCCCTCGATCGTCATCGGCCATTCGAAGACCGGCAACAACCGCGGCGACACGAAGGTCGTGAACGCGCCCATCAACGCCTTCGGGCGCTCGAAGGAGGCGATGGACGCCCTGCAGGCGGATGCCGTGGGCCGCGGGAAGGCGTGGGTCATCGGCGCGATCGCCTCGAGCTTTCCCGGGGACGCCTCGGCCGAGCTGAACCTCGTGCCCGTGGATCGCGTCATCGAAGGCATCCTCGCCGCCCTCACGGTTCCGGAGTCGATCGGAGAGCGGATTCACCTCGCGACGGACAACCGCATCCGGTCCGACGAGATCGCCCGCATCACGCGCGAGGAGATCGGCATCGACGTGCGCCTCGCCGACCCCACGCTCTTTCGCAACATCACGCTTCCGATCGTGAAAGCGGCGCTCGAACGGGGCGGGGAGCCGAAGCTCGCGAACGCGCTCGAGAAGCTCGGCACGATCTTCGGCGGTTACAACGAGTGGGGCCAGCCGATTCACGACGTCGGCAACGACGTCCGCATCCTCGGCCTTCCGGTGAGACGCCCGAACACGGAGCACGCGTTCCGCATGCTCTGCCGGCACAACAAGTACGTTCAGGACTTCGGAAAGGTGCGCGACCTCGACGAGATCGCGCGCCGCGAGTTTCTCTGGGAAAAGGCGCTCGGCGACATCGAGCACGTGACGGGACGCCAGGTCGCGTCCCTTCCGCCCGACGAGTTTCGCCGGTTCCTCACGCAGCGCATCGACCTCAAGACCTTCACGGAGAGGTAGCGGGGCGACGCTCCGTCCATCGAGTCCCGGTTCGTCGCCATCGGGCGCACGCGCGGGGCCTCAGGCGACGAACGGATTCACAGTCGTAACGCCTGCCGACGCGACGTCCTTGACGTGCCGCGTCGTCGCGAGCCCGACGAAACCGTGGACCTTCGCGGTCGCCGCCATCAGGGGCGCCTCGAGGACCGGAATCGGGTCCGGGACGTTCATCCGCCCCCACTCCTCCGCCACGCGCAGGTCGACCGGGAGGATACGGTCCTCGAAACGTGCCGCGAGGCCGGCAAGCCAGCGGTCCAGCGCCTGCGCCGTCTTCGGATCGCGACGGCGAATCCTCTCGATCCCGCGGCGAATCTCGCCGACGACGAGGACGCCAGAAAGAGCTCGTCCGGGGCCGGCCCGTGGAACCATGCTGCCACCTTCCGGTCGGCGCGGGGGCCTTTTCGCAGCTCCGAAACGACGTTCGTGTCGAGGAGGAACTTCACAGCTTGAGGCGCCGGCCCCGGTCGCGCCGCCGGCGAAGTCCGCATCCGCCCCGCCCGGCGGCGATCGCGAGGCGCCACTCCTCTCAGCGTGCCGCGCGGCCCCCGCGGGAGCAGCGTCTCCTCGAGACTGCGCCCGGATGCTCGGCCTCGGCGGAGCGGCCGTGCCGCGCCGCGCGCACCTTCAACGAGCGCACGACGGCCTCCGGAAGATCGCGCACGAGAAGCTGGGCCATCCGGCGCCTCCGCGAGGATGATAGCACTGATATCAACCCCGGCCCGGGGCCGCCCCTTCCGCTACGGCAGCGCGAGCAGGTAGTCGGACATCGCGGAAAGCTCGGCGTCCGGAAGGAATTTGAACGGCGGCATCTTCGAGCCCGGCACGAGCTTCTTCGGCTCCTTGAAGTGCGCGACGAGCCAGTCCTTGTCGCGCTTGCCGAGGAGGTGGGCGAGCACGGGGCCGCGCCGGCCGCCCTCCCCGTACAGCTGATGGCATTGCCGGCAGTCTTCGCGATCGATCGCAGCGCCGCCCGTGCGGATCGGCTGCGGCAGCGCGGAAAAACGGGGGGCGTCCTTCCCGAGCGCGTCGACGTATGCGAGGAGGGACGGAATGTCCTTGTCGGGATTCTCGCCGTCCTCCTCGGTCGCCGGCGCCTTGACGCTCTTTTCCTTCACGTGCGCGGTGAGCGCATCGCCCCTGAGGGCATGCCCGCGAGCCGCGAGGGCGACGGTCCGGGCCGCGGGGTCCGCGCCCGCCACGCCGTCGGTCCCATGGCACGAGACGCAGCCGCGCCTCTCGTACGCGGCGAGGCCGCCGAGGAGCCGCGCGTCCGGCGGCGGTTGGGAAGCCGGGTCGAGGCCCGAAGGAGTTCCCTTCGGGGTATCGAGGGCACCGAAATAGAGCAGGCCGAGGAGCAGAGCGGCCCCAGCGCCGCCCGCCGCGAGGACGAGCCGCCGGTCGCGGAGCCGCCGGGAGGCTCCGCGGTCGAGCCATGGAACGAGCGCGAGGAGAAGCATCGAGACGCCGGGGAGAATCGCGGTTCCGATCGGTTCGAGCGGGCCCTTGAAGAACTTCAGGAGCTGAAAGAGCGGGAGGAAATACCACTCGGGCCGCGGCACGTACGAGGTGTTCGTCGGGTCCGCGAGCCGTTCGAGCGGCGCGGGATGCCGGGCCGCGAGCCAGAAGAGCGCGAGGACGATCGCGAGAATCACGATGCCGTCGCGCGCGGCCTGGAACGGGAAGAACGGCTCTCTCGTGTCGGGCTCCGTCATCGGCCCCGCGTGCGCGTGGCGGCGCAGGAGTAGGAGATGGACGGCAATGAAGCCGAACGCGAGGAGCGGCAGCAGGACGACGTGGAGCGCGTAGAAGCGCGTCAGGGTCGCGGCGCCGACGGCCGGGCCTCCCGCCATGAGGCGCGACGCCGCCGCCCCCGCGATCGGGAGCGCCGCGGGCACTCGCGTGCCGACGACCGTCGCCCAGTACGCCTTCTCGTCCCACGGGAGGAGGTAGCCCGTGAAGCCGAAGCCGAGCACGAGCAGGAGGAGCGCGACGCCCACGAGCCAGTTCAGCTCCCGAGGCCGGCGGTACGCGCCGAAGATGAACGTGCGCGCCATGTGAAGCGCGACGAAGAGCACGATCGCGGACGCGCCCCAGTGATGGAGGCCTCGCACGAGCCCGCCCGCGAAGAGCCGCGTCTGGATCGCCTTCACGCTTTCCCACGCGTGGTCCGGCGTGGGCGCGTACGCGAGCGCGAGCGCGAACCCGGTCACGAACTGGACGAGGAACAGGGCGAGCGCCGCGGATCCCAGGGTAAACAGCCAGGCGGAACGGGCGGGAACGGCCTCGTCGGCGAACGCGCGCCAGAGCGACGTCAGCCCGGCGCGCGACTCCAGGAACTCGAAGAGCTTCTTCACGCGTCGAGCGCCGAGGCGTCGAGGTGCATGCGTCCGCCGGCCGCGACGAGAGGCAGGCGCGTGAGCGGCCTCGGCGGCGGGCCGGCCAGCACGGCGCCGTCGGGTCCGTAGACGCCGCCGTGGCAGGGACAAAGAAACGCGTTCCGGCCCCGGTCCCACGAGACGCCGCACCCGAGATGGCTGCACGTCATGCCGAGCGCCGCGAGGCCCGACGCGGCACCGCCGTCGCGCACGACGGCGAATCGCTCCTTCACGCGTCGCGTCATGTAACCGTCCTCGACCGCGCGTTCGACGAGGATCTCCTCGGGGCCAGACGCGCCCGTGCGCAGCGCCTCGAAGGCCGACGCCGGGCCGACGTCGAGAAGCACGGGCTCTCGCGAGCCCCGCCGCCGAAGGGGGCCGAGGACGAACGCGAGCACGGCCCCCGAGACGGAGGACGCGGCGGCGAGGGCCGTCCCGAACGCCGCGAGGGTGAAGGATCGTCGCGTTGGCATCATCCCGTATCCGCCCGGTAGGAGACTCTTCTTGCGGGAAGATATTCCGCGCCGGCGACCACGTCCTCATTTTACGTCATCGAGTCGTGTCGCCTGCGCGCAGGACGTTGCGCAGGACGGAGCTCAGTGGCGAACCTCGAACTCGACAAGGACGCTTCCGTCCATGCCGTACAGGGTCCCCCCGGGACCGTAAGCCAGGCCCGACAGCCAGCCCACGCTGGGTCTGTCCTTTCCGAGTCGGGAGAGCTGAACCGTGTGGCTCTTCTTGTCGATCGAAACGATTTGAGTCGTCGTGCTGACATCCAGCCATCCCGGTTCCAGGGTCGAGACGGCGAAATAGAACGGCTGACCGATCAACTCGTGGGTCCGGATCCACTTCCCGTCGAGGTCGAGCTCCTGGACCCTCTGATAGGACTCACTCGTGTAGACAGTCCCGTTCTCGTCGACGAAGATTCCCCTCGGGTTGTTCAGTACCGAGCCGATGCCCTGAAAGCGGGCACGGGGAGCTCCGCCCGACGGGCCGAACCTGAAAACGGTCCCGTTCGTCTGGTCGCTCACGAAGAGCGAGCCATCCCGCCCAAACGCGAGGCCTTTGCAGGACTGCGTGCATTGCTCCAGCGCGAGGTGGCGAACGACTTCTCCGCCCGGCTTCATGACGAGAAGGGAGTGGTCGCCGCTTCCGTTGTTCAGGACCCACAGAGCCCCGTCAGGACCGACCTTGACGTCCCCGGGATGAACCCACTTCTCGGCGCCCGTGGAGGAGAAGGGCTGGATCACCGTGAGCGATTTCGACGCAAGGTCGAATACGCCGACCCACCCGGGCAGCGAGATTCCGTCGGGCTGCGGTTGTCCGTACTCCGTGACGTAGACCTTGCCGTCCAGGTAGGCGATCCCGCCAGACTCGAAGACGTGCGGCTCGATCGTCCAGCGGTCCTTTTCCAGAAGGAGCGTTTTCGGCCCCAGGTAGTCCCTGTTCGCGCAGCGCCACCCGATGGCGACAAGACCGAAACCGAGGGCCCAGGCGAACGCCGTCCGAAGGCGTTCCAGCCCTCGCGCGTTTCCGGTTTCACGCCGCCTGGCCCGGCGGCACCAGGCAAGGAGGAGACCCGAAGCTGTCACGATGCCGGCCGACGCGAGCAGGAGCCATCCCGTCTGATGGGGGAACTTTTCGACGTCCGGCCACCGGACGGACGGAAGGTATTCCCTGAGGTCGAGGAATCGCGCCATTTGCGTCTGCGAGAGCGTCTCGAAAAAATACCCTTTGCCCAGCGGCCACATCAGGCGCGGGTCGTGGAGCAGGAAAGCCATCAACAAGAAGCCCGGCACCGCAAGAAAGATGTAGAGCACCCGGAAAGCCCAGGCCACGCGGCTGCCGGACATCGCAGCGAGCGACATCGCAAGCGCGCCGGTCAGCAGCGGGACCCAGGAGGTCTGGTAGCGCCCCGGAGGGTTCCACACGCCGTGCCAGAACTCGAAGGCCATGATGAGGAAGACCGTCGGACCGAGTACCACTGCCATCCAGAAAACGAGGCGCCGATCCGAACGGCGGTCGGACTGGAGCATCGCAATCAGCCCGACGGCCGCCAGGAGGTACAGCGGGGCGTATGGCAGGATGCCGAAGTTCTGGTCGTAAAGAAGCCCGAGACCCGTCTCGAGCCACCGCGAGAGCTCCCTCGTGCCCTTCCACGGCCACAGGAAGAGGGAAAGGTCCGCGCGCTCGGGAACGACCGCGGGTGGCACGGCCCGGCCATAGAGGAAGAAATTGAAACACAGGAGGGAAGCACCGAAGAAAACGACCGGAGTGAACAGGCAGAACGCGTTTAGGTCCGAGAAGATCCACCTTCTCGCCGACTGGCGACGGGAGAGCCTGCGAACCGCTCCTTGGGCACGCCGCCACTGAACAAGAGCATAAACGCTCAACGCCACGCTCACGGGAACGGACCGCCAGGCAATCCACGGGAAATAGCCAATACAGCTCCCGACAAGGAGCATGCGGATGGGGCCATTCGCTCTCCACCCGAGAGCGAGCCGGCGGAATACGTAGAGGATCATCAAACCGGTCAAGAGCTCGGTGAAGATGACGTAAGAAAACGTCATGATCGGGTTGCTGAAACTCACGGGCAGCCAGACCATGACCGCAATCCAGGTCTCGCCCGTAAGCTCATAGGCGAAAAGAAGCACATTGACCGCCACGAGTGCACCGACAAGGCACATGAAGGCGATCGCCGCGGGCCACCAGAATGCAAAGTATCCGCCGGTGATCCAGAACGGCAGGAGAAGAAACGAGAGGCCGGGATTGTGGTAGTTGTACCACTCGCTGGGCGGCCGCGCGGCCGATGCCGCGAGGTTCCTGGGCAGCGGGTAGGGCATATCCATTCCGACGAAGTCTTTCCCGTGAGGAGCAAGTCCGTAGAACTTGTCCTCGTCGTGGCGGTCGAAGTTGTTGTGAAGATCGAGGTCGCCATCTTCGGCGAGGCTGGCGGTCATCATCAGGTACCACGCCTGATCGCCCCCCGGCGGACTGCAGTAACGAAGAAAACGCGGCACGAAGGCCAGGTAGACACCGAGCGTCAGGAGGAAGCACGTTGAGGTCCAGCCGACGGGGAGTCGAAGGCGCGGCAGGTCCGCGGAACGGGGCGCCCCTGGGCTGACTGGAGAGGCCACGCTAGGGTTTGAGCTTGAAGACCTTCAGCGTCCGCGCGCTCGAGTCGCTGGCATAGAAGACCTTTTCCCTGGCGTCCCATGCGACGCCGGCCACCAGGCCCTGAAACTCGTCCTGATTCCCCGCACCCTTGCCCGCGACGGCCTTTGCGTTGCCCTCTTTGGGGATGAACCAGACCGTGTCGACGCTGGCCGCGAAGAAGCTGTCTTCTTCACCCTCGTCGAGGCGTATTCCATCGAAGCCGCCGTTCCCGGGGATACCCACGGCCCGCACGAGATCCCCTCCTGGCTTGAGGATGACGACCCTCCTGTTCGCGCCGTCCGCCAGCGCCACCAATCCGCTCGCAGCCACGGCGACATCGGAAGGCTCGGAGAACTTCAGGGGTTCGGCGCCGCCGATGATCTTGATCGGATTTCCGTCCGCCGCGATGTGGTGGAGCCTGCTGTTTCCCGTGTCGACGACGTAGAAGCTCCCGTCGGGTGCGACGGCGAATCCGCGCGGATTGTATGCAGGGTTCCTTGCGGACAGGTCGATGGTGCGCGCTGGCTTTCCGTCGGAGTTGTATACCGTGACTTTCATGGTGGCCGAGTCGAGGGCGTACAGGAGGCCGTCCGGCCCGATGTCTATGCCGAGGATGTCGGCCGCGCCGAAGGTCCAGCGGTTCCTGACCGTGCCCGCGGGGTTCAGGACGACAATCTGTCGCCCCACATAGTCGACGAGGTAAAGATTCCCGGTCGGGTCGACCCGCAGGGAGCGGGGCTGCTTGACATCCGCCTTTCCCAGCACCCCGGCCTCGACGATTCGCACGCGGGTGGCTGGGGACACTTCGGTCGAGAGTGGTGGTACTGCGGTCGGTACGGCGGCCTTGGCGGGTGCGTCGGATTTTTTTCCGCATCCCCCGAACGAGAAAAGTGCTGTCATGCTGATGATCGCGAACAGGCTGGTTCTACTCATGGCATCCCCACTCTCTCACGGGTTGGCTGGAGAAACAGCCTACCAGATCGGATCCAGGCCGGTGCGAACGGCGTCCCGTCTTATGGCTTCGGCTCGGCCTTTCCGGCGTCCGGCAGCGTTTCCCGGATCCGCTCGTAGTCCTCGGCAGAAAGCGCCGTCAGGCTTCCAAGAGGAATCAATGTGGGCCGCCGCGAAAGGGGAGGTCGCCAGAGAAATCGGATGATCGATGCGTAACTGTTCTCGAGGTACCTCACCACGAGAACGTGCTCGCCCGCGGCGAGCGTGGATTTCCCGAGGACTGGTTCCAGGCTCTCGAAACCCGACTGCCGGATCACGACCTGGCCGTCGAGGAGGACCACGGCGGGTCCGGTGGCCACGAGCTCGAACCCGTACTCTCCCGGATGCTCCACGTGGAGCCGGGTCGCCCAGTCGGCGCTGAAGGGGTCGGGCAAGGCGTCCTGATCCCAATGGTAGTGGAACAGGATTGCCGGCTCGCGACGCACGAGGGCGGGCGCGCCCTTCCACTCCTTGTTCGCGTAGAACGTGGCACGGTACCCCTTTGTCGCGTTGTCGACCTGCTGAAGCCTGTCCGCGACGGGAACTTCGATGCTGACAAACATGATGCGGCCCGAATCGTCCGCGTGCTTCACCGCCTTGGCGTGAGGGTACGCCTCCTTGAAGATCGGTATGAGTTCCGCGAGCGATCCGTCCAGGGTGAAGAGAGCCGGCCGCGCCGCTTCCGAGGCGGAGGTTCTCTTCGGAATTGGAATGTGCTCACTCAGCCTGAAGCGAGAAGAGACGAACCCCTCCCCGAGGTACACACGAAACGTGGGGACGTCGAAGAAAGTCGGATCGATGAAATTATCGTGTCCCGCAGCCTCGGCCTGAAGAAACCGGGCGATTTCGCGGTGGTCCCCATCGAAGGCCCGCCAGCAGGCAGGGCCCCGCACCTGGATTCCAAAGTAAAGGACGGCGTTCCAGGCGCCGGTAGCGATGGCGAGCGCGGCGAGCGCGCCACCGAGCGCGGGCGAGGCGCGATTTCTTCCAGACGCCAATCGGACGATGGTCTGAAGCCCGTCCGCGATCAGGAGATAGAGAACGGGAATCACGCCGATCGTTCTGTACGCCTGAGGCGCCTCGATCGTCAGGATTCCGGGCAGAAGCATGGCGACGAACCAGACGAGCCACGCGGGGCGCGGCCACCGAAGGCCCCGCCCGAGCGCGCAACCCAAGCCGAAGGCGAGGAGGACTCCCTCGATCGACGTCAGGAGGGGAGCATCCGGAATGTTGTGGCGCGGGTTGCCGTCGCCGTGGAAGTTGAACATCAGAAGATGGGTTCGAACGTTCAGGAACAGGGCGTCCGGCATCTTCAGGCCGTGGGCGGGGTTCCAGATCGCGACGGTTCCGGCGCGCTGGAAGAAGACCTGAGGGTTCTTGAAGGCAAAGATCGCAAGCGGGAGGAGCAACACAACGGCGGTGGCTATCGACAGGGCGAGGCCGGGGATGACCTTTCGGGCTTCCGCGGGGAACGCCCGGACGCCGAGGCGGCACGCGAAGGCCACGACGGTCGCGGTGAAGACGGCCGGAAAGAGATTGAACGCGTAATACGCCTGGAGTCCGACAGCGACTCCGATCCCGAAGAGGACCCAGTGGTGTCTCCGTCCCGTCTCGAGAGCCTTCACGAGCGCGAGAAGCGTGAGAAGTTCCATCAGCGGGCTGACGATGCCGTTGAAGCCGATCCGCGAGAACGTCAGGTGCCAGCGGCATCCCAGAAAGAGAATGGTCGCGGCAACGGCGCTTTCCCACCTGAAGAACCGGCGGGCCAGCAGGTAGAACACCGGAATCGCCGATGCACCGCAGAGCGCGGACACGCCACGGATGCTCGAAATCGTCTTTCCGAAAGCGGCAATCGCCGCAGCCACCGGATAGAAATAGAGGGCCGGCATCTGGCTCGCGTCGGCCACGAACACCGGCCAATGTCCGTTCAGAATCCGCTGCGCAACAAGTATGTTCTGCAATTCGTCGAAAAAGCCGCCGGGAGGGAAGCGGTCGAGGGCGGGGAACCGGAGGGCGGCCGCGGTCAAGAAGGCCAGGACCAGAAAACTCTTTTCCCACGCGAGAAGCGGCCCGGTCAGGGGGACTTCTCCGCCGGCCCGTGGATTCAATAGGAGAGCGGAGGCGGCAGCGAGGGCCATTCCTGCGAGAAAAAGGGCGATTCCCTTCTCGGGCTTCTGCAGGTTGAATTGCGCCTGCCCGGCGGCGAGCATCCCCAGGCTGGCCAGGAGGGACACGGCGCCGACAATCCGTCGCCAGAGGGGGAACCGGACCAGGACGATCACTTCCGGACGACCGCGTATAACTCGATCGTCCCCCCTCGCCGGAGGAGGACTTCGAACAGGAACAAGGTCAAACCGAGCGGAATAACAACCAGGAGCGCGGGCAGCAGGAGGAGTGACCAAATTGGGTATACGCGCAAGGGGTGAACGACGTTCCGTGCCGACTCGTGCTTCAGAAGATCGTAGAGAAGGTTGGACGGAAATCCCAGACGATTCAGCAGGCTTTGGATCCACCCGTATGGGTTCTGTTCCAGGGAAAAGTGACTCGTCTCCTGGATCGCGAATCCCTTCTCCTCGAGAAGCGCCCGTAGGGTTTTCTCACCGAAGTGCCAATAGTGCCGCGGTACATCGAGATGGAACCAAAGGGGTCCCGCGAATCTGGCCTGGAAACTCTCGAAGTTCGGCACTGCGACAACGAGCAGACCACCGGGTCGAAGAAGCGTCCTGCTCTTTGCGAGGACCCCGGCCGGGTCCGGAAGGTGTTCCAGAACGTGCCAGAGGTTGACGACGTCGAACGAATCGGGGGGCCAGGGAGCAGCAAGTACATCGCCCACAAAGACCGTGTCTCCGAGTCGGCTCCGCGCATAGGCCGCCGCCGTCTCGGAAATCTCCAGTCCCGAGGCCTCCCATCCGTCTTCCATGAGCTGGGACAGTGTAATTCCGCGCCCGCAGCCGATATCAAGAACTCTCCCTTTCGCGACGAAAGACTCGATCTTCCTCACGCGGCGACGTCTGAAAATCGTCACGAGCCATTCGAAGAGCGGGTTGAATCTCCGGTTCTCGGTTCCGTAGTAGGTCGGGGGATAGTAAGAGGCCATCTCGTCCGGGGAGAGGATCGGGAGCGTGACGGCGATCCGACACGCACGGCACTGGACGAGCGAGAAGCGGTCACCAACAGGAAAGAGCCGTTCCAGAGGGCCGGCTCCACAAAGCGGACATCTCGTCACGTCCTGTTCGTTCGCGCGAGCCACGCTGTGTGCCAATCTATCATGACTGTACGCAGCACTTTGCGGCCCCCTCTGGTAGCCTGTCCCGGCCCGAGCGATGAGAGAGCGTCCGGCGTCTTTTCGGTGGCTCCTTCTCGCGGTGGCGGCGTCCGCGCTTGCCGTCCGCGTTTTCGGTCTGGATTTCGACCAGAATCACTTCTTCCATCCGGACGAGCGCGCGATCGGCGACGCGATCCTCAAGCTCTCGTTCCGGCCCCTTCAGCTGAACCCGCACTTCTTCGCCTACGGCTCGCTCCCCTTTTACGTGACCCGGGGCTTCTCCTCTCTCCTCGCGGCGCTTTCGGGGCGCGACTGGTTCGTTTCCTACGACGGCATCGTCCACGTCGGGCGCTTCCTGTCGGCTCTCGCGGGCGCCCTGACCGTCGTCGTCGTCGCCGCCGTGGGCCGCCGCCTCTACGGGCAGAAGACGGGCCTTCTCGCGGGCCTCCTCCTCGCCCTCGCCGTCCTCCACATCCAGACCTCGCACTTCGCCGCCACGGACGTGACTCTCTCGCTCTTCGTGCTCCTCGCGCTGGCCGCGTCCGGTCGCCTCGCGCGGCGGGGTCGCTTCGGCGACGCCCTGCTCGCCGGCGCGCTCACGGGGTTCGCGGTCGCGACGAAAGCGAGCGCGGCCCCGCTCGTCCTTCCTCTCGCCGTCGCGGTCTTCCTCGCCTGCCGGCCGGCGCGCGCATGGAGACGCGGGACGCTCCTCCTCGCGGCCGGCGGCGGCGCCGCCCTCGCCGCGTTCTTCCTCGGCGAGCCTTACGCATTCCTCGACTTCCACGAGTTCTGGCGGTCCCTCTCGGAACAGGGCGCGATGGTCCGTCACGCGGGCACGCTGCCGTACACGAACCAGTACGTCGGTGTTCCGAACTTCCTCTACGAGGCGCGGGAGATCGTGCTCTGGGGACTCGGCCCGCTGCTCGGCGTCACCGCGCTGTGGGCTTCGGCTCGCCGCATCGCCTTCTTCCGGAAGCTCTCGGACGTCGAGTGGGTCTTCGTTTCCTTCTTCGTGCCGTACGTCCTCCTGACGTGCACGTTCGACGTGAAGTTCCCGCGGTACCTCCTGCCCGTCTATCCGCTCCTCGCTCTCTGGGCCGCCGCCTTTCTCACGGAGAAGGCCGAGCGTGGGCGGGCGGGACGCATCCTGAGAGCAGCCGTCGTGGGCGGGACGGCGGTGTGGGCCCTCGCGTTCATGTCGATCTACACGCGCCCCCACAGCTCCGTCACCGCGTCCGAATGGTTCCACGATGCGGTGCCCGAAGGCGCGCGGGTCCTGGAAGAAGACTGGGACGAGGGCTTTCCGTTCGCGTTTCCCGGGCGGCCCGCCGAGCGCTACAAGATCGTCCAGTTCCCCTTCTACGAGAACGACTCGCCCGAGAAGATGGCGAAGCTCGCGCGCGGGCTCGCCGAGACGGACTGGGTGGTCCTCCAGACGAAGCGCCTCTACGGCGCCGTCACGCGCGTCCCGGAGAAGTTCCCGCTCACGAACCGCGCGTTCCGCCTTCTTTTCGCCGGCGACCTCGGCTACACGCTCGTCCGGGAGGTCGCGTCACGCCCCTCCCTCTTCGGAATTCAGGTGCCCGACGAGCTCGCCGACGAATCGTTCACGGTTTACGACCATCCGAAGGTCCTCTTCTTCGAGAACACGCGGCGCCTCTCCGCCGAGGCGCTCGAGCGCGCCCTCCTGTCGGCGACGCCGTCGAAGACCCTGACGCGGAACGATCTCCTTCTCGCGCACCCGGCGCCCGTGACGACCGCCGTGGCCGCCGGGGGCAAGGCCGCGGAGCAGGGCCCCGGCGTCCCGGCCCTGCGGTCGTCTCTCCTGGCCCTGCTGCTCTTCGCCGTGTGGCTGGAAGCGGTGGGCCGCGCGGGCACCGGCCTTCTCGCCGCGCTCCTCCCGGCGCGGCCCGGCCGCGACGCCCTGGGTCGCGTCGTCGGCGTCCTCGTCTTCGCGTTCGTCCCATGGCTCCTCGTCTCCTGGCACTGGGCGTTGTTCACGCGGGGCCTCCTCGCCGTCACGACCGCCGCGCTCCTCGCGGCGGGCTTTCTGTGCCTCCGCCGCGAGGGCGCCGGCGAAGCCGCGACGCCCGCGCCCGAGCGCTGGAAGACGACGCTCGTTTTCTGGGTCACGTTCCTCTTCTTCCTCGCCGTCCGCGCCGCGAACCCCGAGATCTTCTCGGGCGAGAAGCCGATGGACTTCTCGTTTCTGAACACGCTCCTGAGGTCCACGGAGCTGCCGCCGCCCGAGCCATGGCTCGCCGGCACGAACCTCTCGTACACCTACTTCGGTCACTTCCTCGCCGCGGCCGCCGGGAAGCTTCTCGGCATCCACCCCGGCCTCCTCTTCAACCTCGCGATCGCGATGACGGCCGCGCTGGCCGCCTCCGCGATCCTCGCGGCCGGCGCCGCGCTCGGCGGACGACTGCGCACCGGCGGCGTCGCCGTGATCCTGGCGCTCTTCGTGGCGCCGCCTTCCGGCCTTCGGACCGCCTTCGATTTCCGCTTCCACCAGGCCGGCCGTCCCCTCGACTGGCACTACTTCTGGGCGACCTCGCGCGTCATCGCCCCGAACGGGATCAGCGAGTACCCCTTCTGGAGCTTCCTCTTCGCGGACCTCCACGCGCACGTCCTCGCGCTGCCGTTCACGGCGGCTTTCGTCGCGATCCTCCTCCTGTTCGTCACGCGCGATCGGCTGGCCTCGTTCGCTCCCCGCCACGCGGCGGCGCTCGTCGGGCTCGCCGGCCTCTTCTTCGCCGCGCTCGAGATCACGAACGGCTGGTCGACGCCGGTCTACGGGTGCCTCCTCCTCTTCCTCCCCGGCGTCCTCTGGCTCGGGACGCGCCCGCCCGGATTCGCCGCGTCGGCCCGCGCGCTCCTCGGAAGCGTCTTCCTGCCCGCCGCGGCCGTCGCGCTGTCGGCCGCGCTTCTGGCGCGCCCGTTCTGGGCGCACTTCTCGCCGCCGCCCCGGAACTGGGGCCGCGAGGTGGGTCCATGGGCACGGCCGTGGGACTTCTTCAACGTGTGGGCGCTCTTCGCGGCGCTCCTCGTGCCGTTCGCGTTCGCCGCGTGGAAGACGGGCGCGGCTCCCCGCGGGCGAGTGGCGCGCGCGTTCCTGATCCTCGCGGCGATCGCCCTCCCGTTGTCCGTCCTGTCCTTCACTCTGCATCCGCCACGGCTCACCGAGGCGCGATCCGCGGGGGTCTTCACGGCCATCGCCTTTCTCGTCGCCCTGTTCGCGGCATTCCGGCGGGCGACCGACGACCGCCTTCGTCCCGCGCTCGCCCTCACCGCGCTCGGTTTCGCGATCCTGACGGGGTGCGAGCTCATCTACGTGTGGGACCGGATGAACACGATCTTCAAGTTCCACTTCGAGACGTGGCTCCTCTTCTCCCTCGCGGGAGCTCTCGCGTGGGAGACGTTTCGGGCCTCGAAGTCGTTCGCCTGGCGCGCCGCGATCGTCCTCACCGGCTGCGCCGCGCTGTTCACGTCCGTCACCGCGTTCGCGGGCTTCCTGCGGCTCGACCGCGGAGGCTGGCCCCGCGGCACGCTGGACGGCACGGCGTATCTCCTGTCGCAGAGCCCGGGCGACCGCGGCGCGATCGAGTGGATCAACGCGAACGTGCGCGGCCTGCCCGTCCTCCTCGAGGCGCAAGGCCCGTCGTACCAGGACTTCACGCGCCTCTCCATGCACACCGGGCTCCCCACCGTCCTCGGCTGGGACTACCACGTCTACCAGCGAGGCCATGCGCAGGCCGAGATCGACCGCCGCAAGGCGGACGTCGTGACGGCCTACACCTCGGCCGACGAGGCCGTCGTCAGACAGATACTCTCGCGCACCCACGTCGCGCTCGTCGCCGTCGGAAATCTCGAGCGCAAGACGTACGCCGGCGGGAATCTCGCGCGCTTCGAGGCGTGGACGGATCTCCTGACGCCCGTCTACCGCAATCCGGAGATCGTTCTGTTCGCCGTCAAGGGCGTCTTTTCGCCCGGCGCCGCCGCGGCCCCCGTGCGCGTGGAGGAGCTTGCCGCTTCGACGCGGCGCGCGGAAATCCTGCCGCCCGCCGACGCCCCGGGCCGCCTGAGGCAGCCCCGTGGCGCGGCCTCCGACGGCGCCGGCCGCGTCTGGGTCGCCGATTTCGGGAACCAGCGGATCCAGCTCTTCGGAGCGGACGGCTCCCCGGTCCTCGCGTTCGGCACGCGCGGCAGCGGCCCCGGGCAGTTCAACGACCCGTGCGGAATCGCGGTCGCTCCGTCGGGTCTCGTATTCGTGGCCGACACGTGGAACGGACGCGTGCAGGTCTTCGACGGGAAGGGTGTCTGGCAGCGCGAGTGGGGAGGCGGTTTCTTCGGGCCGCGCGACATCGCGGTGGATTCCGGCGGCTCGGTCTTCGTCGCCGACACGGGGAACGGCCGGATCGCGCGCTTCGACGCTTTCGGGCACCAGGAGGCGGAGTGGGGCAAGGAGGCCGGCGCCGGGAAGCTCGCCGACCCGCAGGGCCTCGTCGCCGCGAAGGACGGCAAGGTGTACGTGGCCGACAACGGGAACGGAAGGATCGCGGTCTTCGACAGGAATGGAGGATTCGTGCGCGCCTTCGCGGTGGCGGGCTGGAGGCGCGCGACGTTCTCCGAGCCCTACCTCGCGCTGGACGCGAAGGGGATCCTGTGGGCGTCGGTGCCTCTCGAGGGCGAGGTGCGCGGCTACACTCTCGAGGGCCGTCTCGTGACGACGCTGCGAGGCAAGGACCTTCCGGCGGAGCAGCGGTTCGAGAAGCCTTCCGGGCTCGCCTTGCTCCCGAAGAGCCGCCTCTTCGTGGCGGACCTCGAGGGGCGATTCGCGATCGTCCCGCTTCCGAAGTAAGGACCGGGAAAAAAGGGGCCGGCCCCGGGCCGGCCCCGTGTTCAGGAGGTCTCGCGCGACTTCAGAAAGACACGCGGGCGCCGAGACGTACGACCCGCGGGTTCTGCCAGCCGATGTCCTTTCCGTAGGTGGGATTCGACGCGCACGCGGCGTTGCCGAGGCTCGCGTTCTGCGCGGTGCAGCCGGGTTGCCCGATGCCGCTCCTCGGATCGTTTCCGGGCAGAGCGCCCGTGTTGTTGAAGAGCTCCTCGCGGCTCAGGACTCCCTGCCGGTTCAGCGCGTTGAAGACGTCGAGGATCGGCGTCACGGAGACGTTGCCGAGGCGCAGGCCGTACTCGAGGTGCAGGTCGGCCTCGTACGCGGCCGGGAGGTTACCGGCCGAGCCGCGCGGCACGAGGTAGCCCTCCTGGCTGTAGCCGCCGGCGCAGGCGACCGCATCGGAGGCGCAACCCCTTATCGAATACGGGCGGCCCGTGTTGTAGAAGGCGTTTGCGCCCACCGTGAGGCCGAACGGGAACGCGTAGTACCCGGAGACCTTGACCTGATGCGTCCGGTCGTTACGGAGCCTGCCGAACGCGTTCGTGACCAACCCTGGGTAGTCGAAGTCGGCGTTGATGTTCGGATCCGTCTGACCGCCCTCCCGCGTCTGCGAAAGGTTGCCCGAGTAGTTCCCTTCGAGCTTCGAGTAGAGATACGACGCGAGAACGTAGAAGCGGTCGGAGAAGCGGTGGGAGGCCGTCAGCTCGATTCCGCGGAAATAGCGGCGCGGCTGCGTGGAGTCGCACGGCGCTCCCGCGACGAGGTTGCCCGCCGCGTCGGTTTCGCCGTTCGGGTAGCACGTCGTGTCGAACGGGTCCTTGATCGTCCCGAGCGAGTTTCCCTGGCCGGGGTTGACGAGGGCGCACGTCGCCGGGCTCGACGGGTTGAAGTACTGGGCGATGTCCGGGTTGATCGCGAGATCGCACCGGTCCTCGACGACGCGGCCCAGGGAACGGTAGATCCCCTTGACGCCGATCGCCCAGTTCTTCGCGACTTCGACTTCGAAGCCGGCGATCGCCTCGTCCTGATACATCCCCTTCAGGTTGTCCTGCACGAGCTCGCCGCCCTGCACGATGGGGCCGCCGAGGAAGAGGTCGACCGGGTTCGGCGTCGTGCTGCTGTTGCGGACGATGATGATGTACTCGTTGCCGAGCGCGCGGGTCTGGATGTCCTGCGGGATGACTTCGTAGAACCGGCCGAAGTTCGCGTAGGCCTTCGACTTCCCGTTCCCGAGGAAGTCCCAGACGACTCCGAGGCGCGGAGACCACTCGTTGTCGATCGACACGAGCGACTTCCCCGTGAAGTCCTTCAGGCGCTGCTGCTCGTAGCGGAGACCCGCGTTGATCGTGAGGTTCTTCAGGACCTTGAACGAATCCTGCGCGAAGAGGCCGATGTTGTCCGTGATCGGGTTGTTGTCCACCGACGGCGCGATGAGGTAGCCGGTGCAGTTCGGGAACGCCGCCGGCCCGGCCGGATCGATCCGGCCCGTGCAGCTCGCGCCCGAGAGCGGCGTCTGGGCGAAGTACCGGTGCTGGTAGTTGTTGAGCGCGCCCGCGGCCGTCAGGCGCGTGCGGATCCGGTCCGTGCCGCCGTAGGACTCCGAGAAATCGGAGTTCAGGTGCTCCCAGTCGAGGCCGCCCTTGATCTCGTGCGCGCCGAGGAAGAGCGAACCGGCGGCCCGGTAGTGATAGCGCTGGTATTTCTCGTCCGCGAGATAGATCGGGCCGGAGCCCGCGAGGGCTTCCGTCGGGAAGCCGGCCTGCTGCTTCTCGAGGTAGGGGAGGCCCGAGAACGGGCTCGAGTCCTGCCGCTTCTCCGTGTGATAGCCGAACTGGGCCTGCGCGAGGAACTGCGTGCCGACGAGGCCGTCCCAGCGGCCGGAGAAGTCCGTGCCGCCCACGTTCCGGTCGACGAGCCAGGCCCCGTCCGCGCCGATCATGACGGGAATCTGCGTGAGGTCGTACCGGCCATTGAACGTGCCCGGATCGCCGAAGAGGGACATCGCGATCGTGTTCGACTCTCCGAGACGGAACGTCAGCTTGCCCGAGTAGAGATTGTTGCGATACGTGTCCGTGTTTCCGGTCGAGACCTTCGTCTGGGCCGGGTCACGGAGCACGGCGAGCGTGCGCGTGTAGTCCTGGTCCTGGTTGACGCGGTCGTACGCGCCGAAGAACCAGAGGCGGTCCTTCACGAAGTAGCCGCCGAGGTCCGCGCCGGCGTCCACGCGCTTCGGCGAGAAGAACTCGCCCTGGTTCGCGGTCTGGCGATCCGACGTCCGCTTGTCGCTCGACGCGAGCGACGAGGAGTCGAAGTACCCGAATGCGTCGCCCTTGAACTCGTTGCCGCCCGACTTCGTCACGACGTTGATCGTGCCGCCGAGGACGCGCCCGAACTCGGCCTCGTAGCCGCCGGTCTTGACCTCGACCTCCTGCACGAACTCGTTGTTGAGCTGCTTGGCCTGCGTGCCCGTCTTCACGCCGGTCGTGTTGACGCCGTCGATGATGTAGGCGTTCTCGAGGCCGGTCGCGCCGTACACCGTGACATTCCCGGACACGTCCGTGCCGGTCCCGGCCACCGTGCTCGCGATCGAGGCGAAGTTCCGCCCGAGAGGCAGCCGCTGGATGCTCTCGAGGGTCGCGTTCGTACCGATCCCCGCCTTCGCCGTGTCGACGGCCGGCGCCTCGGACGTCACGACGATCTCCTCCTTGAGAGAGAGCCCCATCGTGATCGGGATCGTGGTCGTCCCTCCGAGCGACACCTTGAGGCCGGACCGCTGCACCTTCGTGAAGCCCGAGAGCTGGGCCGTGACGGAATACACGCCGGGGCCGAGTACCGGGAAGCGGTACCGGCCGGCCGCGTCCGTGACGGCCGTTCGCACGCCCTGGAGCTGCGGCGAGCGCAGCTCGACGGAGACGCCGGGCAGGGGGGACCCGCTCTGGTCGACGACGGTTCCGTCGAGATCCCCGGTGGTCTGCGCAAGCGCCGCGCCGGCCAGGCACGACGCGACGGCGAGAAGAATGGAAAGCACCCATCGTGAACGACTCATCGCGCTCCTCCTCCTGAAACGACGGGACCTGTCGGCGGTCCTCGATCGTGTGGTCCAGCGTGCGGCCGGCCTCCCGCGCGAACACGCGCCTTGTGACGGAGGTTCCCGCGCCGGGGACGGCGGGCGCCGGGCCGCGGACGGACGATCTTTCGGATACGGAATTCCGGATGAGAACCGCGACGAGCCGGGACCCGGCGGAGGAACCGAGGCTCCGGCCCGCAGAAGGGGGAGCTTCCGGGCGGTCGGGACTAGAGCGTGAGCCTCAGGACGCCAGCGTGCGTCCGCGCAATTCGTCGAGCTTCTCGCGGTAGGTCGCGCTCATCGTGAGCTGCCTGTCGTCGCGGAGAATGACGATGTAGTCCCCATGGAACCAGGGCTGCAGCTCCTTGATGCGCTCGATGTTCACGATCGTCGAACGATGGATCCTCAGGAAACGCTCCGGATCGAGGCGGACCTCGAGCCCGTTCATCGTCTCCCGGAGGAGGTGCGCCTCGGGCCCCACGTGCAGGCGGACGTAGTTTCCGGACGCCTCGATCCAGTCGACGTCCGGCGTCTTCAGGAAGAAGAGGCGGCCGCTCTCCTTGATCATGATGCGCTTCAGATAACGATGCTGCGGCGGGCGCATCTCTTCGAGGAGGGCCACGATCTGCCCCGAGAGATCGCTCGACTTCTCCCGCGTGATCTGAGCCCGTGCGTACTCGAGCGCCTTCTGCAGGCGTTCGCGACCGAACGGCTTGAGCACGTAGTCCACGGCGCGGACGTCGAAGGCGCGCAGGGCGTACTGGTCGTAGGCCGTGACGAAGACGACGGCCGGGATCCGGTCCGCGCCCACGCTCTCGAGGATGTGGAAGCCGTCGAGGTTCGGCACCTGGACGTCCAGGAAGACGAGGTCGGGCCGGAGCTCCTCGATGGCGAGAACGGCCTGGCAGCCGTCCCCGCACTCGCCCACGATCTCGACCTCCGGCTCCTCGGCCAGGAGGCTCCTCAGCCTCTCGCGCGAAAGGGGCTCGTCGTCGACGATGAGCGTTCGAATCGTGCCCTTCATTCCTCAGGGATACGCGGATTCCGATTCGAGGTTTCGCGATTCGGCGGGGTTTCGGGCGCTTTGCGCGCTCCGGAATTCCGGATGGCGCGTTTCTGCACAGCCGCTCGCCCCGCAGGCGCTCCACCACCGCGAGTCGTCCACGGAGACGATGGATCCGTCGGGTACGGCTTTCCAGATCCCGCTTCGGGAAACCGTATAGATGGGCACGCCGACCTGGCGCGCGGTCTCGACGTCCTGCCCCGAGGGTTTCGGATCGACAGTGGCCGGATGCGTGTGCACGATCGCGACCGCCCCGGGCGGGGTGGCGCCCTTCCATTTCGCCGACAGGAACTGGCGCCCGTTCGGCCAGCTCACCCAGCGGAGGCCTTCGGAATCGTCGCGGACGATCCACGCCGCGCACTCCCGGGGCGTGGAGCCGAAATCCGCCGCCGCCCACAGCCGGTACGCGGGGGCGCGAAGCGTGCCCTCGAGAAGCGTGAGCGCGAGCACGAGCTCCGCCGGGGGGTGGAAGAACGCGGCGAACGAAGCCATCGAGACGCAATCTCGGTCGCGCAGAAACGCGCGTCCCGAGCTGCGTGATGGCCCCTTCTCCTACGGGGACGACGGCGGCTTTTCAGGGGACACGAGCGGCAGCGTGAGCGAGACGCGGAAACCTCCGCCCGGGGCGTTGCCGTATTCGAGGGTGTACGCGTCGCCGAACAGGTGCCGCAGGCGTTCGCGCGTGTTCGTGAGGCCGATCCCCTCGGTGACGCGCCCCGGCGGCGCGCCCGGTCCGTCGTCCGTCACGCGGAGCAACAGACGGCCGCGCTCGTGGCTCGCGCTCACCTCGAGCCGGCCCGCGCGGTGGTCCCGCGCGATGCCGTGGCGGATCGCGTTCTCGACGAGAGGCTGCAGGAGCAGGTTCGGGACGCGCGCGTCGAGCACTTCGGAACGAATGCGGAAGCGCGTCGACAAACGGTCCTGAAAACGCGTCTTCTCGATGGCGAGATACCGCTCCACGAACTCCAGCTCCTCGCGCAGCGAGACGTCCGGCCGCCCCGTGTTCCGCAGCGTCAGCCGCAGGAATTCGGAGAGCTCCAGGATCATGCCCTCGGCGGCCTCCGGTTTCGACTTCAGGAGCGCGGCGATCGCGTTCAACGTGTTGAAGAGAAAGTGCGGCTGGAGCTGCATCTTCAGCGCGCCGAGCTCCGCCTGCGCGAGCTGGGTCTCGAGCTGGGCCGCGGCGAGCTCGCGGTCCCGGAACTTCGCGTACGTGTCGGCTCCCCATGCGAGGCCCACGAGGGCCCAGTACGTGAGGACGTTCGCATGGAAGTTCAACCGGAAGAACTGCGCGAGCACCATCCAGAACGTCTCGGCACGGCTCGCCGGAGCGTCGGCGAGCTCGTGCAGAAACGCCCCGGCCAGCAGGAGCTGGAGCGCCGAGAGGAGCGTGCTCGCGACGAGATGCATGGCGAGCGGTTTCTTCCAGTGCGCCCTCTCGATCGGGAAGCGGCGCGCGAGAGAGAGAATGGCGGGCGTCACGAGAGCCCAGAGGTAGTAGAAAGGAAGGTTGATGAGGAGGGCGCGCGTGAAGGACATCTCGCGCCCCGACGCGATCGGGTAGAGGAAGTAGAGCTGGCTCGCGAAGAAGAACCCCGCGACGGTCCACGCCGCGACGTTCACCGAAGCTCTCTTCCAGAATGAATTCATGAACGGCTCCCCGCCGATCTTCGACGGCGGAGCGCCGGGGCGGTCCGCATCCGGGGCGGGCGCCGGATAGACGGGGACGAAGCCGCGCTCCACGGGGAGCAATACGGCGCAACGGGGGCCGGGGTTGCCGTCCGCGCATTCCGGGCCGTTCGAAAGCCGGCGGCCGTCGAAACCGGCCGCGGGCATCACGTTCGACGCGGACAATAGAATGTCCGCGGCCCGGCGGCGAAACGAGGGATGAACGCCGCGCCGCGAGGGCGAGACGCGACCGTTCATGGACCGAGAAGACGCGGGTTTCACACCCGCGTGGTGGTTGAGAGGCCGCCACGCGCAGACGACGTGGGGACGCTTCGCGCGCTCGAGGCGGCGGGTGCCTCTGCGCCGCGAGGCGTTGATCGCGCCCGACGGCGACACGCTGCTCATCGACCACCTCGACCGTCCCGCAGGAGGCGACGCGGACGACGCGCCGCGGCTCCTTCTCCTCCACGGCCTCGAGGGCAGCTCGAATTCGGTGTACGTGCAGGGGATCCTCGCCCTCGCGGCGCGACGGGGCGTCCGGGCCAGCGTCCTCAATTTCCGGTACTGCGCGCGCGATGCGAACGACCTCGAGCGCTGCATTCCGAACGAGCGCCCGCGCCTCTACCACTCGGGCGAGACGTCCGATTTCGATTTCGTGGCGCGCACGCTCGCGGCTCGCGATGGCCGGCCCCTCGTGGCGGCAGGCATCTCCCTCGGGGGAAACGTGCTCCTGAAGTGGCTCGGGGAGCACCCGAAAGACGCCACCGTCGCGGCGGCCGCGACATTGTCCGTGCCGTACGATCTCGCGGCCGGGGACCTCTACATGGCGTCTTTCCCCGCGAGCCTCTACGTGCGCCGCTTCGTCAAATCGCTCACCGCGAAGGCCGAGGATCTCGTGCGCCGATTTCCCGAGGCGGCAGAGCGCATCGACCTTAAGCGCGCGCGCCGCGCGCGCACCTTTCGCGAATTCGACGACGCCGCGACGGCGCCGCTCCACGGCTTCGCGAGCGCGGACGACTATTACACCCGCTCGAGCTCCCTGCCGCTTCTCGAACGCATCACGGCCCCGACGCTCTGTATTTCGGCGATCGACGATCCGTTCCTGCCGCCCGAGGCGACCCGGAGGGCCCGCGACGCGGCGTCGCCCTCCGTGCGGTTCGTCGTGACGGACCGGGGAGGACACGTCGGCTTCGTCGCGGCGCGCGGGTCGACGCCGGTCTACTGGGCCGAGGAGGCGGTTGTCGCGTTTCTCGCGCGCCAGGGCGCCGCTGCGCGCGGAACCGACCGCGATACGATTTCCCGGCCGTGACCGGGAGAACCGTTTTCGTGACCGGCGCGACCGGCTATCTCGGGGGCGCCCTCGTTCCTCAGCTCCTCGCGCGCGGCCACAGAGTTCTCGCCCTCGCGCGTGCGGGCTCGAGGGGCCGTGTCCCGGCCGGGGCGGAGGTCGTCACCGGAGATGCGCTCGATGAAGCCACGTACGCCGCACGCGTCCCCTCCGGCGCGACCTTCGTCCACCTCGTCGGCGTCCAACATCCATCCCCGAGTAAGGCGCGGGAGTTCCGGGAGGTCGATCTCGCCTCGGTGAAGGCGGCGCTCGCCGCGGCCGTCCGGGCATGCGCCCGACATTTCGTCTACCTGAGCGTCGCACACCCCGCGCCCGTCATGAAGGCGTACTGGGGGGCGCGCGCGGACGGCGAGGCGCTCCTGCGCGCGACGGAGCGCGTAGGCTCGGCCTCGTGACGCGCGCCCAGATGACCCGCGCCCTCGCCTCGGCCGTCGAGAGCCCGCCCGCTGGCGTCGTCGTCGTCGACGTGCCCGGGATCAGGGCAGGCTGATGCAGGCCGCCGACCTCGGGCCCGTCCCCGATGCCGAGAAGACGCAGTCGCCCGTCGACCTCTTTCTCATCATCGCGGGGGCGAATCTCGTAGCCACGACGCTTCAGACGGGCGCGACCCTCGCACCCGCGTTCGGCCTCAGGCAAGCGGCGCCGCTCATCGCGGGAGGGGTCGTCCTCGGGGCCGCGTTCGTCGCGGCGCTCACGCCGCTCGGACCGCGACTCGGCGTGCCCTCGGTCGTCGCCTGCCGGGCCGCGCTCGGCCTGCGCGGCGGCGCGCTCGTCTCGCTCATCCTCTACGTGACGAACTTCGCGTGGATCGCCGTCAACAACGTGATCGCGGCCTCCGCGTGCGCGCGCCTCTTCGGCGGGCCCGGCAGCGAGCGGTTCTGGGCGTTCGGCCTCGGCCTCCTCGCGACCGCCGTCGTCGCCGGCGGGCCGCGCGCCGTCTCGCACGCGGACCGCATCGCCGTCCCCCTCCTCCTTCTCGTCGGCGGCGTCCTGACGTTCGCGTGCCTGCGCCTCCCGGCGTCGGTGACCGCCGCGCCCGGGAACGGCTCGATGACCGTCGTCCGCGGCCTCGACGTCGTGATCGGCTACCAGGTCTCGTGGCTCCTCATTTTCGGCGACTACCCGCGCTACACGCGCTCCCCGGGGAAGGCGACCGCCGCCGTTTTTCTCGCGCTCGCGCTCACGAGCCTCTGGTTTCTCCCGGTCGGGTTCGTCGCCGCGCGCGCCGCGGGGTCGACGAACCCCGGCGCCATGCTCGCGGCCGCGGGCATCGGCGGCCTCGGGGCGGTCCTTCTCGCCCTCGCGACGCTCTCGACGAATTTCGTGAACATCTACATGTCCGCGCTCGCCTGGAAGAGCCTGATTCCCGCGGCACGCGACCGCGCCTCCGTCTGGACGATCGGCATGGTCGGCGCCGCGCTTTCCCTGTTCTCGGGCTGGCTCGAGCGCTACGCGGACTTCATGCTCCTCCTCGGCGGCCTCCTCGTGCCCGTCGGCGGCGTCCTTCTCGCGCACTTCTTCCTCCTCCGGCGGCCCGTTGCCGTGGCGGACCTTTACGCCGAGGACGGACCTCAGAGCCGCAACGGGGGCTTCGCGATTCCCGGGATGTGCGGGTGGGCGGCGGGCGCCGCGGCGTACTTTCTCGCGGGGTCGACGGGCGGGACGCTGCCTGCCCTCGCCGCCGCCCTCGTCGTCACGTGGGGGCTCTCGCGCGCCTTTCCCGGCCCGGCTTAGGCAATGGAGAATGGCCGGGTGAGCCGCGACGCCGCGCTCCGCCGCATCCTCCATCTCGACATGGACGCGTTCTACGCGTCCGTCGAGCAGCGCGACGACGCCTCTCTGCGGGGCAAGCCCGTTGCCGTGGGCGGCGACCCGAAGGGCCGCGGCGTCGTCTGCGCGGCGAGCTACGAGGCGCGGAAGTTCGGCGTGCGCTCGGCGATTCCGATGGCGCGCGCGGTGCGCCTCTGCCCGCATCTCGCGATCGTGCGTCCCGACTTCAGGCGCTACGCCGCCGTCTCGAAGCAGATCTTCGACCTCTACCGCGCCGTGACGCCGCTCGTCGAGCCGCTCTCCCTGGACGAGGCGTACCTCGACGTGACGGTGAATGCGTGGAACGAGCCGCTCGGCATGGCGGTCGCGCGGCGCCTGAAGGCGCAGGTCCTCGAGGCGACGTCCCTCACGGTCTCGGCGGGCGTCGCGCCGAACAAGTTCCTCGCGAAGATCGCCTCCGGCTGGAAGAAGCCCGACGGCCTCACCGTCATCGCGCCCGAAAGGGTCGAGCGCTTTCTCGAGAAGCTCCCGGTCGACGCGCTCTGGGGAGTCGGGCCGAAGACGGCCGAAAAACTGCTCGCGATCGGCTGCGTCCGGCTCGTGGACGTGCGGCGCGTTCCCGCCGAGGCTCTCCGGCGCGTCGTCGGGAGCTGGGCCGACTCCCTTCTCCGGCTCGCGCACGGCGAGGATCCCCGCCGGGTCGTCCCGAATCAGCGCGCGAAGTCGTGCAGCACGGAGGACACGTACGCCCGGGACCTGACGGCCCTCGCCGAGATGCGCGCCGAGATCGACGGGATGGCGCGGCAGGACGCCGCGTGGCTCGTGAAGCGCGACCTCTTCGCGCGGACTCTGGTCCTGAAGGTACGTTACGGGGACTTCACGACCGTCACGCGGAGCGACACGCGGCGGCCGACGCGCGACGCGGACGAGCTGGCCGCGCGCGCCGTCGCGCTTCTGGCCCGCACCGACGCGGCGACGCGCCCCGTGCGCCTCCTCGGCGTCGGCGTGCACGGCCTCCTCACGCCCGAGGAGCTCCAGCGGGCGATTCCCCCGGACCCGCAGCTCCCGCTCGTCGAGGACTCCTGAGGTTCAGCGCGCGCCGAGCTCCTTGCGGAGCGTCTCCTCGTGGAACCCGACGAGAAGGCGTCGCCCGATCCGCAGCATCGGAGCGCGAAAATTGCCCGTCGGGCCGCGCAGCTCGTCGAGCGTCGCTTCGGGCGCACGGACGGCCCGCACGGTCTTTCCCTTCGCGATCAGGACCTCGTCGACCTCCTTCAAGAGGGCGCGAACGTCCTTTTCCGCCAGCGGATCTTTCTTCGCGAGGCGCGTCGTCGCGATGCGGGGCTTCGTCTCGTCCAGCACCTCACGGGTGCGGCCGCAGCTCGTTCAACCGTTGCGATGGTAGTAGAAGTCGACGTTTCGCATGCTCCGGAGTCTAGCGAACGCGCGACCTCACCGCAGCGACGCGAGGATCGCGTCGGCCGCGTCGCGCCCGATGCGGATCGCGTAATTCTGGCCGCGGTCTTCCGGGTACGTCTGCGCCATGCACGCGGACCAGAGGCCTTCGACGGGAGTCCGAAGCGGCGGGAGAAGCTTCGAGTAGTGCGGCACGATGATGGGCTGCGCGTATTCCGCGCGTCCGATCTGTTTCGCGAGAATCCAGCTCGCGTCGAAGGCGGGGTTGATCACCTTCAACGCGGGGAGGTACTCGGCCCACAGCTCGTCGTCGCGCCGTTTCCACTTCGCGTCGTCCGGGAGGACGTAGTTCGAGAGGTAGACGACGTGCCGGCCGCCGTACTCCTCCTTCGGAATGAAGTTCGTGTGCTCGATGACGCCGCCGAACGGCATCGAGTCGTCGCCGACGTTCAGCCAGTAGTAGGGCGAGAGCGACCGGTCGAGCTCGAGGATCGGGCACAGGGCGTGGCAGTACGCAATCGCGCTCCAGGCCTTCCGCGTTTCCTCCGGAAGGTCCGGCGCGAGCTTCAGGAGCTCGGGGATCGCGACCGTCGAGAGGACGAGGTCGAACGACTGCGTTCCTCCCGCGCCGCCGGCGAAGGTCACGTCGAAGCCGCCGCCCGAGCGCTTCACGATCCGGACGGGGCGGGACGTCCTGACGTCGCCCCCGCGGGCCTTCACGCGCGCGAGAACCGCCTCGACGCCGCGTCCGAAGGAGCCCCTCAGGTAGCCGAGGCGCTCGCCGAGGCCGGTCTTGTCCCGCGAACGCGTCCGGAGCGAGATCTTTCCCCACAGCCAGACCAACCCTACGTCTTCCGCGCGGCGGCCGTACTTCTGCCTGAGGAGCGGTCCCCACACGGCATCGAGCGCGCGGCCGTACCCGTTCCGGCGCATCCAGCCCATCGCGGTCTCGGCCTCCAGGCTTCTCCAGTCGGCGTCGTGACGCAGCTTCAGCGTCGAGAGCACGAACTCGAGCCTTCCCCGGATCCCGAGCGGGCTGAACCCGAGGAGCGAAGCCGGCGTTCCGAAATCGTAGAGCCTGCCGCCGGAAAGGAAACCCATCCGGGACTTCAGCCAGACGAGGTCCCCCTCGAGGCCGAACTCCTTCGCGAACGAGACGTAATCGACGTCGCTCGTGAAGAGGTGGTGGTAGTACCTTTCGAGAGACGTCCCGCCCACCTTCACGACGCCCACGAGGCCGCCGGCCTCGGGAAACTTCTCGAAGATCGTGACGGGCAGGCCTCCCCCGAGCAGGCGGTCGGCCGCGACGAGTCCGGCGAGGCCGCCGCCGATCACGGCGACGCGGGGCGGCGCGCTCATCCCGAAGAGTGTAAGCCGGAGCCGGCGAGCCGTTGTGCTACCTTGAATCCGTCCCGTGACGGTCCCGACGGCGCTTCTTTTCGCCTTCGTTCTTCTCCTGGCGGCCGCGTCGGGCGCGGCCGTGCTCGCACGTCTGTTCCACGGCGACGAAGCGGACCCGGACTCCCGCGCGGATTCGGTTCTCTCCTTCGCCCTGCCCGTCGGCCTCGTCCTCGCAGCCCTGCCGGGCTGGCTTCTGTCCTCGATCTTCTATGTCCCGATCGGCCGGCTCGCGCTCCCGCTCGCGTTCCTCTCGCTGTCCGCCGCGCTCCTCTGGGGCGGCGCCGACCTTCCGGGAGCCCTCCCCCGCTCGCGCGCGCGCTTCCTTCCGCTCGTCGTGTTCTTCGGCGTCTTCCTTTTCTTCCTGTGGATCCGCTGGCCCTTCGGCGAGATTCGCCAGACGGAAAAGCCCATGGACTTCGCCGTCCTGTCGGGCCTCATGACGACCGCGCGCCTCCCGTTTCCGGATCCGTGGCTTTCCGGCGAGCGGTTCCCCTACTACCACTTCGGGACCTACCTGTTCGCCCTGCCCGCCCGCGCGGCCCGCGTCCCCCCGGAATACGCCTACAACCTGATCGCAGCCCTCCTGCCGGCCCTCGCGGCGCTCGCGGGCTTCGGCGCGATCCGCGCGCGCCGCGGCGGGAGCTCGGTCGCGGTTTTCGGCGGTCTGCTTCTCGTCCTCGGCGGGACGTTCGACGGCGCCCGGCAGTTCCTCTCGGACAAGCCGCTCGCCGAGCTCGACTGGTGGATGTCGTCGCGGCGCGTCGACAACCCCCGCACGATCACCGAGTGGCCGCTCTTCACGTTTCGCCTCGGAGACCTTCATCCGCACGCGGTCATCTTCCCGTTCCTCGTGACGTTTTTCGGCCTCGCCGGCCGGATCTCCCGCGTCGGCGGGACCGTGCTCGACGGCGTGCTTCTCGCGGCCGTCGTCTCGGCGAACCCCTGGGATCTCCCCGCGGCCCTCCTCGCCCTGGGCGCCGGAAACCTCGCCGAGCGGGACTTCAGGCCCGCGTTCATCCGCAGTCTCGCGACGCTTCTTCCCGCCGCCTTCTTCCTCCTGCCCTTCGCGCTGTCGCCGCGACCCGCGTTCAACGGCCTCTCCTGGTGGAAGGAAGGGACGGGTGCCGCCGACGCATTCCTCCACTTCGGCGTCCTCGCCGTGATTCCGGCCCTCGCGTTCGGGATCGCCCTCGTTCGCAGCCAGGCGCGCGCAGACCGGGCTCTCGTCGCGGCGTGCGCGTTTCCCGCGCTCGCGCTCGCGCTCGTCGTCGTGACGAAGAAACCGGTCTTCTCGCTCGCGGCCGGGTTCGCCGCCGGTGTGCTCTGGCTGCTGCTCCGCGAAGCGCCGCCGGGAGATCCCGCGCCTCCCGTCGGGGCGATCCGCGCCGGGCTTCTTCTTGCGGCATCGGGCGCGGTCCTCGCGGCCGTGCCGGACGTCGTCCTCGTGTCCGACTCCTACGGCGAGGAGATGCGCCGCATGAACACCGTCTTCAAGTGTTTCATGGGCGCCTGGCCGCTCCTCGCGCTCTCGGGAGCGCTTCTCCTGCCGCTCGCTCTCGCGACGCGGCACGCGCGGGTCTTCGTCCGCGTCGCCGTCGCCTTTGCCCTGGTCGGAGCCCTGGCCCACCCGGTCGCGGCGATCGTCTTCCGCGCGAAATGGACCGGCCCGCTCGACGGTCTCGACGGCCTCGCCTGGATGAAACGCGACGCGCCCGGAGACCGCGACGCGATCTTCTGGCTCCGGTCCCACGCCGTCGAGGGCGCGGTCCTCGCGGAGGCGACCGGCAACGCCTACACGGACTACGGGCGCATCGGGGCCGCCACCGGGATTCCGACCGTCCTCGGCTGGGAGAACCACGAGGGCCTGTGGCGCGGCGGCCGTTCCGTCGCCGAGACGACGGCTCGAAAGGACGCCCTCCGGGCGATCTATACCTCCGAGGACTCCCAGGGAGTCTTCAACGTGCTTCACCGGTACAAGGTGCGCTACGTCTTCGTCGGCGCCCTCGAGAAACGCGACTTCGGTCCGAGCGCCTTCCCGCTGCGCGCGAACTTCCCCCGCGCGTTCTCGGGCGGCGACGCCGCGGTCTTCGAGATCCTGAAATGAGCGAAGCCGGCTCCCGTTCCGCCGCCGAACCGCCGTTTTCGGACCTCGAGAAGAAGGCCTGGATCGCGCTTCTCGCTCTCTCGACGCTTCTCCATCTCGTCCAGCTCGGGTCCCACGCCCTCCATCACGACGAGTCCATTCACGCCTGGGCCGCGCTGCACCTGATCCAGGACGGCACGTACAAGTACGACCCGGTCTACCACGGACCGGTCCAGTACTACGCGGTGGCGCTCGTCTTCAAGGTCGCGGGCCTCGTGACCGGGGGGCACGGCGACTCGGACTTCACGGCGCGTCTCGCGCCCGCGCTCGGGGGCATCGCGCTCTCCTGGATGGCGCTCCTTCTCCGGCGCCGGTTCGGCCGCGAAGCGGCGTTCGCCGCGGGCGCCCTCGCGGCATTCTCGCCGAACCTCCTCTACTACACGCGCTTCTGCCGCGACGACGTCTGGAGTCTCGTCGGTACGGCCGGAATCTTCCTGTGGTTCGACGCGTATCTCGCGCGCGGACGCCTCCGCGACCTCTGCTTCGCCTCTCTGTCGGCTTCCGTCGCCTTCGCCGCGAAGGAGAACTTCTACGTTCTGCTCGCGCTCATGGTGCCGTCGGTCGCGGCCGCATGGGCGGAACCCGGGCGCGGGCTCGACGTGTGGAACCGGTTGCGCCGCCTCATCGACTGGCTCGAGGCGCACGCCGTTCCCGTTGCAGGGGCCCTGCTTCTCTTCTTCTGCGTCTCCGAAGTCCTCTACACCTTCTTCCTCGTCCATCCCGAATCGGGAAATCCCGTCTTCGACGCGATCTCCTACTGGTGGGGGCAGCACAAGATCGAGCGCGTCGGCGGCCCGAAGACGTTCTACCTGCCCCGGCTCCTGCAGTACGAGTTCGCGATCCTTCTGCCGGCGCTCGCGCTCATCGC
The DNA here is from genome assembly GCA_963809425.1 of Thermoanaerobaculia bacterium. Taxonomy (GTDB): domain Bacteria; phylum Acidobacteriota; class Thermoanaerobaculia; order UBA5066; family UBA5066; genus Fen-183. The sequence goes on along the minus strand of CAWEJK010000010.1, from coordinate 103,908 downwards.
GACGCGCTGGTCGAGGTTCACGTTCGCCGAGCGGTTCGTCGCGGGCTGGGCCCTCTCGTCCGTCGCGATGTACGCGTACCTCGGCGAGAAGGCGGGCTGGCTCATCGTCCACCAGGTGCTCCCCTTCCTGCCGCTCGCGGGCACCGCGTGGGCGCTCCTCGCCCAGAAGGGCTTGCGCGCGAAGATCGGGGGCGCGGCCCTCGCCGCCGCGTCCCTGCTGACCGCGGTGACGCTTTCGTTCGTCTATCCCGTCCTCACGCCGAACTCCCGAAAGGCGGAATCGACGATTCAGGTCCAGACTTGTCCGGAGATGCTGGCTCTCGTCGACGAGATCCTCGCGTACGGGAAGGTCGGCGAGGTGCCCGCCGCCATCGTGTCGGGAGAGGCGGGCTGGCCGATGAGCTGGTACGTCCGCAACGCGCCCGTGAACTGGCAGGCCCCGAAAGGCGACTTGCGCCCGCCGATCGTCCTGTGCGACGAGGGGGACGCCGACAAGCAGGCCGAGATTCTCGGGCCGTCCTACAAACGCGATCGCGTGCCGTTCCGCGCCTGGTGGATTCCGGACGTGTCGCTTTCGCCGCTCCGGCCGAACCTCAAGCAGCTGCTCCTGTACGTCTTCACGCGCGAGACATGGGACCGCGCCGACGGCAACAACCCGGTCGGCTCCGTCTGGGTGACGGTCTTCCGGCGGACGGGCCCGGCCACCGCGCCCGCGGCGCCCGCGCCGCCGGCGCCCCCCGTCCCCGCCGAAGCGAGGAGCGCGTCGTGAACCGCCCCGACATCTCCGTCGCGCTGCCCGTCTTCAACGAGGCCGAGAACCTCGACGAGCTGAACGAGCGGCTTTCGCGCGTTCTGACGGCGACGTCTCGCACGTGGGAGATCGTGTACGTGGACGACGGCTCGAGCGACGCGTCGTTCGAGAAGATGGTCGCCTTCGCGCGTCAGGACCCGCGCGTCCGGGCGCTCCGGTTCTCCCGCAACTTCGGCCACCAGATGGCGCTCACCGCGGGCGTCGACGCCTCGCGCGGCCGGATCGTGGCGGTCATGGACGCGGACCTGCAGGATCCGCCCGAGCTACTCGGCGAGATGCTGCGGAAGATCGACGATGGGTACGAGGTCGTCTACGCGCAGAGGAGCAAGCGCGAGGGCGAGAGCGCGTTCAAGCTCTGGACGGCGCACGTGTTCTACAGGCTTCTCAAGCGCTGGACGAACGTCGACATCCCCGTCGACGTCGGCGACTTCCGCCTCATGGGTCCGAAGGCCGTGGCCGCGTTCCGGCGCCTGCGCGAGCGGCACCGCTTCATCCGCGGCATGACCGCGTGGGTGGGATTCCGGCAGACGGGCGTCCTGTACGTGCGGCCGCCCCGGACCCGGGGGGAGACGAAGTTCCCGTTCCGCAAGATGCTGCGTTTCGCGCTCGACGGCCTCACGTCGTTCAGCCACGTGCCGCTTCAGCTCGCGACGTGGCTCGGCTTCGCCGTGTCGTTCTTCGCGTTCCTCTACATCGTCGTCGTCCTCGCGCTCAAGGTGCTCGGGATCAACGAGCGCGGCTGGACGACGCTCATGGGATGGATCCTTCTCCTCGGCGGCGTCCAGCTCCTCATGATCGGCGTCCTCGGCGAATACCTCGGCCGGATCTACGACGAGGTGAAGGGCCGTCCGCTCTACCTCGTGGCGGAAGAGGTCGGAGGGTCCGCTGAACCGACGCCCGCGCCGGAAGTTGACGTAACCTTGGAGCGGTGAAGTCGGGCTATTACCATCAGGCGATCGGCGACCTCAGGAAGCGGCTCGGGGCCGCCGTCACGCACGAGGTCCTGAAGGAGCTCCACCGCAAGAGCCCCGCCCGCCACTTCGCGGTCGCCTTCCGCCAGCTCGTCTTCCTCGCGGGCGCGCTCGCGCTCGGCTGGCATTTCGAGAGCGTGTGGGTCCGGATCCCGTGCGCGCTCGTTCTCGGGTTCGTCATCTTCGACGGAACGGTCCTCCTCCACGAGGTCGTCCACAAGGCCGTCTTCGACGGCGACCGGCCGCGCGCCTACCGCGTCCTCGGCCTCGTCTATGCGCTGCCTTCGGGGATCTCGCCGACGCAGTTCACGCGCTGGCATCTCGATCACCACGCCGAGCTCGGCTCTTTGACGGACGACCCGAAGCGCGCGCACCTTTCGCCGAAGAAGAACGCGCGATGGCTCAAGCTCCTCTATGCGACGCCCGCGCTCTTCCCGATCTATTTCCGCGCGGCCGCCAAGGAGGCCGCGACGTACCCGGAAACGCTCCAGCGAAGGATTCGTGGCGAGCGCCTCGCCGCCGTTCTCCTGCACCTCCTCGCGGCCGCCGCGATCGGCTTTTTCGGCGGCGCCTCGCGCCTCCTGTGGCTGTATGCCGTTCCGGTCTTTCTCGTCTTCCCGCCCGCGTTCGCGCTCAACCGCCTCGGGCAGCACTACGACATCGTGCCCGAAGAGCCCGCGAAGTGGGGCACGCGGATGGCGCGCTCGCCGCTCTGGGAGTTCGTCTACCTCTGGTCGAACCTGCACCTCGAGCACCACTACTTTCCGGCCGTTCCCTTCTACCGCCTCCCCGCCTTGAACGCCTCCCTCGAGCCCTTCTTCACGAAGGAGGGCATCACGGCGCGCACCTACCGCGAGCTCCTTCGCGGGTGGATCGTCGAGAATCGCGTGCCGCATTCGGACTGGCACGCGGATTTCCGGTAATCTCCGCGCGATGGCGACGGAAATCGCGCCGCCGCAAGCGGACCAGTTCGAAGGCCTGTCGCGCGAGGACCTGCTCCGGGCGTACCGGAACATGCTCACGTCCCGGCGGATAGACGACAAGGAGATCCAGCTCAAGCGCCAGAACCGGATCTTTTTCCAGATCAGCGGAGCCGGGCACGAGGCCATCCAGACGGCGCTCGCGTTCCAGATCCGCAAAGGCTCGGACTGGCTCTTCCCGTACTACCGCGACCGCGCGCTCTGTCTCGGCCTCGGCGTGAGCCCGAAAGACATGTTCCTGCAGGCCGTCGGAGCCGCAGACGACCCCGCCTCCTCCGGGCGGCAGATGCCCTCGCACTGGGGCTCCGCGGCGCTCCGCATCTTCACGACCTCCTCGCCGACGGCCACGGAATGCCTGCCGGGCGTCGGCGCGGCCGAAGCCGGGCGGTACCTCCAGCGGGAGGAGGCGTCCGGCCTCCTCGGCGCCGTCGCTGGCGCGGCCGCGGACGAGATCGTCGTCGTGACGATCGGCGAGGGCGCCACCTCCGAAGGCGAATTCTGGGAGGCCCTGAACGCGGCGTGCCTTTCGAGGCTCCCCGTCGTCTTCGTCGTCGAAGACAACGGCTACGCGATCTCCGTTCCCGTCGAAGTGAACACGCCGGGCGGGTCCATCTCGAAGCTCGTGCGCTCGTATCCCAGCCTCTTCGTCGCCGAGACGGACGGCTGCGACTTCCTCGCCTCGTACGACGCGGTGCGCTACGCGTTCGCCTACGCGCGGGAGAGGAAGGGGCCCTCCCTCGTCCACGCGCACGTCGTCCGCCTGAATTCGCACTCCCTCTCGGACGACGAGAGGCTCTACCGCCCCGAGGCCGAACGGAAGAAGGATTCCGCCCGCGATCCGCTCGAGCTGTTCGCGGCGTTTCTCGGGAAAGAGAACCTCGCGACCGCCGAAGAGCTCGTGGCGCTCGGCGAGGAGGTGAGCGCCGCCGTGAACGGCGCGGCGGACGAGGCCCTCGCCCACCCGCAGCCCGGCCCCGACTCCGTCTCCGAGCAGATCGTGTCTCCGGACCTCGATCCGACGTCCGCCGCCTTCGACACGGAGGATCGGCCGGCGTTCACGGGCGGGCCCACGACGATGGTGGACCTCGTCAACGCCGCGCTCCGCGACGAGATGGCGCGCGACCAGCGCATCGCGGTGTGGGGAGAGGACGTCGCCGACGCGAGCCGCGCCGATGCGCTCGACGAGTGCAAGGGAAAGGGCGGCGTCTTCAAGGTGACGGCCGGCCTCCAGAAGGAGTACGGGCCCGCGCGCGTCTTCAATTCGCCCCTCGCCGAGGCGGGCATCGTCGGGCGCGCGATCGGATGGGCCGCGCGCGGACTCAAGCCCGTCGTCGAGATCCAGTTCTTCGACTACATCTGGCCCGCGATGCTGCAGATTCGCGACGAGCTCGCGACGACGCGCTGGCGCTCGGGCGGGTCCTTCCGTGCGCCGGTGGTCATTCGCGTCGCGATCGGCGGCTACCTCACCGGGGGCGGGCCCTACCACTCGCAATCCGGCGAGGTGACCTTCACGCACATCCCGGGCCTTCGCGTCGTCATGCCCTCGAACGCTCTCGACGCGAACGGCCTCCTCCGCACGGCGATCCGCTGCGACGACCCCGTGCTCTTCCTCGAGCACAAGCACCTGTACCGGCAGACGCACAACAAGGGCCGTTACCCGGGTCCGGACTTCATGGTTCCCTTCGGGAAGGCGAAAACCGTGCGGCCCGGAACCGACGCGACGGTCGTGACCTACGGAGCAACCGTGTTCCGGAGCGCGGTGGCGGCCGCCCGACTGGCGGAGGAAGACGGCCGGGACGCCGAGGTCATCGACCTGCGCTCGCTCGCGCCGTACGACTTCGAGGCGATAGCCCGGAGCGTGAAGCGGACGAACCGCCTCCTCGTCGTGCACGAAGACTGGCAGACGCACGGCTTCGGAGCGGAGATCGCCGCGCGCGCCGCCGACGAGCTCTTCGCGTGGCTCGATGCGCCCGTGCGGCGCGTCGCCGCGAAGGACGTGTTCTGCGGTTACGCTCCGCAGCTCGAGAACGCCACGCTTCCGCAGAGCGAGGACATCCTCGCGGCGCTCCGCGCGCTGCTCGCGTACTGAAGCGTTCGGCAGGGTCCGAAGAGAGCGGGGATTTCTGCTTAAGAGCAAGAGGGGATGTTCCCCGGCTGTCCGGCGTCAAGGGTCTTCGACCGCATCGCGGCGCGCGGAGCGCGCCCTTGACACCGGACAGCCGGGAAAAGATTTTCATCTATCGGCGGCTGCATCAGCAGCCGCCGCATATAAGAGAATCAGACCTTGATACCGTGCGGCTGAGATGAGCCGGCGCAAGAAGCTCCTGAGCGTGGCTGCGGGGGCAATAGCTTTCTCTCTCTGTTTTCTCTTCGGCGCGATCGCCGTGGATCCGCTTCCTCTTTATCAGTCTCTTCAGGAGAAGCGCCTCCTCCTCGCCGGCGCGCGGCGGGAGGTTTTCTCCGCCGACGACGGAACCTCTCTTTCCGCCTTCGTTCTCGGGCCGCTTTCGGCGGAGCGGCCCGTCGTCCTCCTCCACGGCCTCGGAGCCGACGCGACGTACTGGACGGACGCCGCGCGCTTCCTGGTCCGGCACGGCCGCACGGTGATCCTTCCCGACGCGCCGGGCTCCGGCCACAGCGATCCGCCGCGCGATCCCTCCGGCTTCGGCCTTCGGGGCCGCGTGGCCGCGATGGACGCGCTCGCGCGCGCTCTCGCGCTCGAGAAATTCGACTTCGTCGGCCACTCGCTGGGCGGCTGGACGGCCGGCTGGTACGCGCTCGAGTTTCCGTGGAAGGTCTCACGCCTCGTCCTCGTGGACGCGGCGGGTCTCAAGCTTCCGGAGGACGCGGAGGCCGAACGCGCGCGCGTGCTTCCGCGGGATCGCGCGGGCGCCCGCCGGATCTTCGGCCTTCTCTTCTTCCGGAAACCCGCGCCTTCGGCTGGCTTCGTCCTCGACGCGTTCGGCCGGAACTATGGCTCGGGAACGGCGGCCGCCACGGTCGCGCGCCTCGCCGAAGCGGACGGTCTGCACCCGCGCCTCCCGGACCTGCCGCCTGGCACGACGCTCATCTGGGGCGAACGCGAGACCCTCTTCCCGCTCGACGTCGCACGCGAAGCCGCCTCGAAGATGCGCGGGGCGCGCCTCGTCGTCCTCGAGGGCGCCGGACACGACGGACCGCTGGAAGTCCCCGCCGTATTCAACGAGGCGCTTCTCGGGGCGCTCGAGCCTTGAGCGATCTCTCGCTTTCACCACGCGTCTTCCGTGCCGTTCTTCTGGTTCTCGGCCTTCTCGCTCCTCTTCCGTTCCTCGCCGAGGTCGCCCGGCGTCCTCTCGAACTCGTGCCCTGCGGGCCGCCGCCGCAGCGCTGCCAGCTCGGGGATCCAGCCATCGCGACGTCCGTCCTCGGGAGGGCGTGGAGCCGGTTCGAGCGCGGCGAAGCGTGGAACCGCGACGACCGCGTCTTCGCGCCCTATCCGGACTCGTGGGGGCTCTCCGAGGGTTACCTCGTCGAGGCCATCGTCGGTTACCCGTGGGCGCGACTCACGGGCTCGCCCGCCGCCGGCTACAACGTGCCGTACGCGCTTGCGTGCATCTTCGCATTCTGGTCCTCCGGCGCGCTCTTCCTGCGCCTCGCGGGTCCCGGCTGGCCCGCCCTCGCGGGAGCTTTCCTCTTCACCTGGTCACAGGGCCGCCTGAACAGCGTCGGCGTTCTGAGCGTCCTCTGGGCCGGACTCGTGCCGCTCGCGATCGCGTTCGGACTCGACGTGCTTCGGCACGGCCGCCGGCGTGACGCTCTGCTTTTCGGCGGGACGTGGCTCGCCATCGGGATGGGAAGTCTCTATGGCCTTCTCATGGGAGCAATCACCGCCGGCCTCGTCCTCGCCGCATGCGGCCTCGTCCAGCCCTCGAGGCGCCGCCGCCTGCCCCTTCTTCTCGCGGCGGGCGCCGCTGCCGCTCTCCCGCTCGTCCTCGTCCACCGTCCGCTCTTTACGCTCGCTCGCGATTTCGACGTGAGAGTCTCGATGCGCACGTTCGAGGGTCAGTCCGCGGATCTCGCCTCCTTCCTGCATCACTCCGGGTTCTCCGTTCCACTCAAGGCCGTTTTCGACGGACTCCTTCCCGGTTTTCCGCCCGGCTCGCCCGGTTTCTTTCCGGGCCTGCTCGCTCTCGCCACGGCGGTGCTCTGGCTCCTCGTGCATCGCGCCGACCGCGCCGCCTCCTTGCGACTCGATCCCGCTCGCCTCGAGACCGACGTCCGTCTGTGGGGAGCCCTCGCCGCCGCGACGTTCCTCTTCGCGCTCGGCCCGACGATTCATCTACTCGGCCGGCCGCTTCTTCCCGGCCCCTGGCGGCTCTTCACGCACGTTCCGGTTTTTTCCTCGATGCGGGGCCTTTTCCGATGGGATCAATGGTTCTCGCTCGCGGTCGCTGCCAGCGTCGTTCTCGTGCTCGCGGCCGCCGCGCGTCATTTCCATTCGGCGCCGCGCGCGCGCGTCGTCGTCTGCGCCCTCGTCGCGCTCCTCGCCGTGGACGTCTGGCCGCGGCCGATCGTGGCATCGGCCCTTCCCGGGCCTTCCCCGTTTCAGGACGTCCTTCGGGCGCTCGATCGGGATGCGATCGTCGCCGTCTATCCGTTCGATCGCCCGACGTCCGAGCGCGCGTGGATCGAGCAGCTCTTTCACGGGCGCCGTGCCCTCAACGGATTCCAGTCGTTCCCGACTCCCGTGCACTTCTGGCTCGACGCCGTCAGCCACACCCGCGCCCCCGCGGAGACGCTCGCGATCTATCGCGAGCTCGGCGCCGCGGCGATCGACGTCGATCTCGAGGCCGTGCCGGTGGAACGCCGCCGGGAGACCCTGGAGGCGTGCGCGGCGATCGGGGCGCGCGGAAATGCGCAGAGCGTCGCGCGCGGCGGCCATATCCTGCTTCTCGCGCCTCCCCTCGCTCCGCTTCTCGTCGATCCACTCACCCTGCGTGGAATTTCCTTTGACGGTCGGACGGCGCGGCTCGCGGGCCTTCCGGGCCGACTCGTGTTCCGCCTCCGCGCGGAGGCTCTTCCCGTGAAGATAGAGACCGGCACGAGCTCCGTCACGAGCGCTCTTCGCATTCCGCTCGTCGGTGTCGGGGGCCTGGAGCTGAGGCTCGACGAGGTTCCGCCTCCCGGCGCCCGAATCCTGAACGCCGCGACCGGTGCTGTCGTCGGTTCGGTACGGCCGGCGCCCTGATCGCTAGGGCGGATCCAGGTCTCCCATCGGGAGGGCGAATCCGTCCGGAGCCACGACGAGGAGACCGGCCGACGCTCGGTGCCGCTCTGCGGCGAGACGGTGCCGGCCCTTCGCGAGGCGCAGCGCGACGTAGCCCCCCGCGTTCCCGTCGAAGAGCACGCGGCCGTCGAAGGCGACCCGCATTCCGCCTCGCGTCGTGAAGACATAGAGGCCGTCTTCGGGCGCGAAGAAGTTCCCGCCCGGCGCGGACACCCGGGCCAATCCGTCGAGAGCGCGCTCGGCCGCCGGCACGGCCGCCTCACGCGGGATCCGGTAGAGCGCCCACGGCAAGCCGCCGTCCTCCGGCTGCGCGCGCGCGACGAGCCTGCCGCCCAGGCTCGCCATGGCCTTCAGGACCTCCGGGGACCCGTCCGCCGCGAAGAGCACGTCTCCGTCGGGCACGCGGGTCCACGCCGTCTCGACGCCCGCCGTCCCGATCGTCACGGCATGCCTTCCGCCGTCCCTCGGCCGGCCGAGAAGCACGTCGACGAAGTACACGTTTCGGGCAGCACGCGTCGGGTGCACGAGGATCTCGGACGGCGAGCGGCGGCGCTCGGTTTCGATCGCCTCGGTCAGGCGCCTTTCCGCGACGCCGAAGCTCTCCGTCACGTGCGGCCCCGTGACCCACCGGACGAAGCCCGAGACGTCGAGAAACGCCGTCACGAGGACGAGTGCCGAGAAGGGCGACGCCCCCGGCGCGCCGATCGCGCGCGGGCAGCGACTCCACGAGCGCGGCGGCTCCGAGCGCCGCGAGCGTGAGAACGAAGGGGGCGGCCATCGAGATTCGGCTTGCGTTCGCGCTTTCCGTGTCGCGCGAAAGAAGTCCGCCCGCCAGGAAGACCCCGATGGTGAGGAGAAAGAGGCGTTCGACACCGACCCGCGCGACGCCGGCCGCGCCGCCGACCGCGAGGAGCGCCCCCACGCCCGCCAGGACGATCGGGCGGTCCGGGTCGCCGTGCCGGGGGATGGCATCCCCGTGCACGAAGAAAAGAGCCGCGTAGTCTCGGACGTTCGCGAAAAACGCCCGCCCGGCTTCTCTTGCGGGCCGGGAGAGGATCGAGAGATCCCGGACGTGCGCCGTCAGTCGCTCCGGCTGCCGCACGTACGTGAGCGCGAGCGGCGCGATGACGACGACTTCCGCGAGAAGCGCGACGCACGCCAGGCGGCGCGCGGCGCGATGTCCCGAGGCCCAGGCCGCGACGAAGACGATCGCCGGCAGCGCGAGCGCGAGGCGTGCCGAGGCGTATCCCGACGCTCCGAGCCCGAAGAGCGCTCCGGACGCGATCGCCCACACGGGCGAAGAGCGCCGCCACGCTCTCAAGCCCGCCGCCGCGGCGGCCGTCACGACCGCCGACGTGAGGACGTGCTCGCACGCCCACCTCGCCTGCGTCAGAAGCCAGAGTGACGTCGCGACGAGAACGGCAGCCGGCAGCAGAGCGCGCGGCCGTTCGTGCGTGGCCTCGGCCGCAAGGGCGAGCGACGCGAGGAACAGGAGGACGCCGGAGCCGAGCGCGATAAGCCGAACCGAGGCCATCCCGCCGCCGGCGAGGCGGTCGGCGGCGGCGAAGGGCAGAAGAAAGATGTGACTCGGGTAGTAGCGCATCCCGCTCGAGAAGAGGTAATCCGGCGGCTGCATCGGCGTCGTGCCGAAAAGGGACCAGCCCTCGGCGGCCGCAAGGCGCGCGGTGCGGAGAAGGTAGACCTGGTCGATCCACGGTCCCGCCGGCCAGTCTCCGGCCCTCACGACGCGCAGGAAGACGCCGAGCGCCGCGAGCGCGAACAGGAGGGCGGCGCGCGTTCGCCTCTCCGCTTCGTTCACTGCGGTCCGGCCGCCTCGAACGTCGACACGATCGGCACGCTCGCCGACTCGGTGAACCGCTCGTCGAACGCCTCGGCGAGGACGCGCCCGTCCATGTCGCGGGCGACGGGCTCGCCCGCGAGGACGAGCAGCGTGGGCGCGAGATCGAGGACGTTCGCCGAGGTGAGGCGCACGCCCGACCGAACCCCGGCGCCGGCGAGCAGGACGAATCCGTCCCGCGCAGCATCGGGGCTCGCCGCGGGCGTCTTGCCGCGCAGAAAACGCGAGACGGCTTCGAGCGTCGACGGGGGTCCCCACCCGACGGGAGCGAAGAGGCAGATCGTGCGGTCCCGGCCTTCGCGCTCCAGAATGTCGCCGAGCAGGTCGTCGAGAAACCTGTAGTACGCGCGCAGCGCGGCGGCCCGCGCCTCCGCCTCCGGGACGGAGAGCCCCCAGTAACGCGAATTGCCTGCGGCTCCGAAGAGGCCGCTCACTTCCGCGAGCCCCGAGAGAACGACCGCCGAGACGTTCCGGGGGCCGCCCGGCAGCGCCGCGAGGGCCGCTCCGGCGACCGTGAGATCGTGCGCCGCACCCCGGACGGGTGCGATCCGGGCCTCACCAGCGGCAAGTCCGTCCGGAACGAGAGCGCGCGCGAGCGGCCGGTCGAGGCCGTCGGGCGAGACGCGAAAAAGACGCGCCCTCGCGGCAGCCTCCGCGGGGAGCGCGACGTTCTCGGCCGTGTCTCCGTCGAAGAATGCGTCGCTCGCCCACAGGACGAGCCCCTCCCGAGCCGGCGACGACGCGGGCCATCCGAGGACGGCCGCCTCGTGGCCCCGGGACGCGAGAATCTCCCAGAATGCCAGGCTGCGGCGCGCCGCCGCCGCATCCGCGGCAAGATGCGCGCTGCCCGGCACGGCCGAGCCGGGCAGGACGGGGAGCAGACGGAGCGTCCCGCCGGGCGTCTTCCAGCGCCGCGACGACACGACGCCGTGCTTCAGCGGCCGCTTGCCCGTCGCGGCCGTGGTCCAGAGCGCAGCCCTTTCGTAGGGAAAGAGCGGGACGAGCGGGCCCGCCGCTCCTTCGCGCAGGAGCCGCGCGACGACCGGCATCGCACCCTCCGAGGCATACGCCGTGAGCAGGTCCCACGACGCCCCCTCGAACCCGACGACGAGGAGGTTCCGCCGCGGCGCGCGGCGCGGCGCGGTCGCCGCCCCGGGCGACGGGCGCTCCGGCGCCCGCCGGCCCACGGCGGGCGCGAGCAGGAAGAGGGCGATCGGGATCGCGAGCGTCCCGGCCCTCGGCCAGCCGCGCAGGGCGCGAGCCCCGAGCACAGCGGCCGACAAAAACGCCGCCAGGGCCGTCGCGACGAGGATCCGCCGGGCTCCCGACGGCACGAAGTCGTGCAGCGCCTGCCGCTGGAACTCGACGAACCCGCCGAACGCCGCGAGCAGCGCGGCGCCCCAGGCCGCGCCGGCGCGCGAAGGGCGACGCGCCCGCGGCAGGAACGCGAGCGGCGAGGCGAGGAGCGCGCCCGCGGCGGCCGCCGCCAGGAGGAGGCGCGCGGCAGGAAGGAATCGCAGGAGATCCGGATTCAGACCCAGCAGCAGGTCGCCGGCGGCGAGGCCGAGGAGCGCGCCCGCGAGAGGAAATTGGTACGCCGGTCGGCCCTCGCTCATAATCCGCGCCCGGCGAGTCTCGCCCTCTTCCCGATGGCCGTCAACGAATCCCTCCGCGTCCTCCGGACAACGCACTACGACGAGCAGCACTACTCGTTGTTTCTCTCGGCGGGTTCGATAGGCCCGGCGGCGGAACCGGGACATTTCGCGATGATTCAGGCCGGCGAGGGGCTGCGCCCGTATCTCCGCCGCGCGTTCTCCATCGCCGACGTCACGAAGGTGGCGGGCGTGCCCGCTCTGGAGTTCGTCGTGAAGGTCGTCGGCGTCGGGACGGCCGCGCTCGCGCGCTTCGCCGAAGGGACGCCGCTCAAGGTTCTCGGTCCGCTCGGCGTGCCGTTTCCGACGGACGACCTCCTCCCCACGGACCACGTCGCGCTGGTCGCCGGCGGGATCGGCCTCGCGCCTCTCGTGCTGCTCGCGCGGCGGCTCGCCGCGCGCGGGATCGCCGCCGACCTCTTCTACGGCGGACGCAACGAGAACGACATCCTGAAAAGGACCGTGTTCGAGCGGTTCCTCGGCTCCCACCGGTGCCGCTACGCCACGGACGACGGCTCGTTCGGACGGCGGGGACTCGTCACCGACCTGTTCACGCATGCGCTCACCGCCGGCGCGCGTTACCGCCGCGCTTACGCCTGCGGTCCCGTGCCGATGTTCCGCGCGCTCGCGCCGCTCCTCGCGGACGCGGAGCTCGAAGGCTCCTTCGCGATGGAGTCCGAGATGGCCTGCGGCTTCGGCGTCTGTCTCGGCTGCGTCGTCCCGATGGCCGACGGGCGCTTCGGGACGATCTGCAAGGAAGGGCCGTGCGTCGCGCCGACCCGGATCGACTGGGCCCGCCTGTGACGCCATGAAGGTCGACCTCTCCACGGCCCTCGGCCGGTTGCGCCTCAAGAACCCGATCGGAACGGCCTCGGGCACGTTCGGCTACGGCCTCGAGTTCGCCGAATACCTCGACCTCTCGGCGCTCGGGGCGATCTCCGTCAAGGGGCTCTCGCGCCGCCCGTGCCACGGCAATCCGCCGCCGCGCATCTGCGAGACGGACGCGGGGATGCTGAACGCGATCGGGCTTCAGAACGTCGGCGTGGACGCGTTTCTCGAAGGCAAGCTCCCCGAGCTCGCGCGCCTCGGCGCCACCGTGATCGCGAACGTGTGGGGAGACACCGAGGACGATTACGCGGCGGTCGTCGAGCGCATCGGCGTCGATCGCCGCATCGCCGCCATCGAGATGAACGTCTCCTGTCCGAACGTGGTCAAGGGCGGCATGATCTTCGGCAACAACCCGGACGCGCTCGCCGGCCTCGTGAAGCGGATCCGCGCCGCGACGCGGCATCCGCTCATCGTCAAGCTTTCGCCGAACGTGACGGACATCGTGGCGTCTGCGCGCGCCGCCGTGGACGCCGGGGCCGACGCGCTTTCCCTGATCAACACGATCGTCGGACTCGCGATCGACATCGAGCGCCGCGAGCCGAAGATCGGATTCACGACCGGCGGTCTCTCGGGACCCGCGATTCGACCCGTCGCCCTGCGCATGGTCTGGGAGGTCAGGACGGCGCTGCCGAAGGTGCCGATCTTCGGGATGGGGGGGATCGAGACCGTCGAGAACGTCGTCGAATTCCTCATCGCCGGCGCGAACGCCGTCCAGATCGGAACCGCGAACTTCCGCGATCCATCCCTCGCGGGCCGCCTCGTGAAGGAGCTGTCCGCGTGGTGCTCGAATCACGGCGTCGCGCGCGTGTCCGACCTCGTCGGGACCCTGAGGACGCGGCCCCGGCCCGACCATTTCTTCTCATGAGCCGGACCGAGGAGACGGCGCGCGCCCGGCTTGCGGTCGCGTTGGATCTGGCCGATCGCGCCCAGCTCCTCGCGATGGCGCGCCGCGTCGCGCCCGCGGCCGGCCTCATGAAGCTCGGGCTCGAAGCGTTCGTCGCCGAGGGGCCTTCCCTCGTGCGCGAGGTCGCCCGCGCCGAGGTCGGCGTCTTCCTCGACCTGAAGTTCCACGACATCCCGAACACCGTGGGCCGCGCCGCCGCCGCTGCGGCCCGCACCGGCGCCGCGATCGTGAACTGCCACGCCGCCGGCGGCTCCGAGATGATGAAGGCGTTCGGTGAAGAGGGCCGAGCCGCCGCCGCGAAGGCGGGCCTCCCGGCGCCGAGGCTCATCGCCGTGACGATCCTGACCTCCCTCGACGCCGCCTCCGTTCGCGCCGTCGGGCTCTCGGGATCTCCGCGCGAGGCCGCCCTCCGCCTGGCGGTGCTCGCGCGGGACGCGGGTCTGGACGGCGTCGTGTGCTCGCCGGACGAGATCGAGGCCATTCGCGCGGCCTGCGGGAAGGACTTTCTTCTCGTCGTCCCGGGCGTGCGCCCCGCTGGTGCGGCCCCCGGCGACCAGAAGCGCGTGGCGACGCCGGCCGAAGCGATCGAACGGGGCGCCGACGTCCTCGTCGTCGGCCGGCCGATCACGGGCGCTCCCGACCCCGCGGCCGCCGCGCGCGCCGTCCTTTCCGAGATCGCGGCGGCGATCGCGAAGCCGCCCTGAGCGTCAGGGCGTGAACGTGGCCGTCGGCCGCGGGGTGGCTGTCGGAATCCCTCCGAACGGCGTCGGAGTCGGCGTGCCCGCGAAGGGCGTCATGGTCGGAGTCGGCGGAATCAGCGTGCCGATCGGCGTCGCGGTCGGCGTGCCCGGAGCCGGCGTCGCCGTCGGGGGCACGGCCGTCGGAGTGAACGTGACGACCGTCGCGCCCAGACCCGGAGTCGGTGTGGCCGTGGGCGGCGTCCCCGTGATCGCCGCCGTCGGGGTCGGTGTCGGAACGGAAGGTGTGCCGAGCGGCGGCGGCGTGCTCGCGGGCGTGGACGTCGGCGTCGGGCTCGCCCGTCCGTTCACTCCGGTGGGATCCTTCGTCTCGGGGCAGCCGGCGAGGAGCAGGGCGAACGCCGCAGCCCCGAGACCCGAGAGCAGCCGGCGCGCGAGGGGACGCATCATTCCACCTTGATCTTCTCGTACCGGGAGGGCTTTCCGCCCGCCCCCGCGGCGCGTTCGGCGAGCGCGATCTCCTCGTCGAGAAAATCGCGAAGCGCCTTCATGAACTCGATGCCCGACGTCGCGGCCCGCGAGAGGGAGCTTCCGTGCCCCCGCGCGAGGCGCAGGGAGAATTTTGCCACGAGATCGGCCGCGGGCTTGAGGAGGCAGCCGTCGCCGGCGCAGGAGAGGCCCGGTATGGGTCCCGAGCCCGCGCGCGGAGCTTCGCCGGGGCCGAAATCCGCCTCGAGGGGGTCTTTCTTCTTCGTTCTCCTCGCCATCAGCGTGCCTCCGCTCGTGTGAAGCGTACCGTGAGGTGTCCGTCCTCCACCTTCGCGCCGGCGGGCGAAAAGCCCGCGAGCATGCGCGGCACCGGGACATGGTGGCGTACGTTCCCGATCCGGACGACGAGGTCCCCCGACGCCATCGCGAGGTCGACCTCGCGCTTTTCGACGAACGGCAGGTCGAGCGTGAGGACGTACTTCCCGTTCTTCTTCGCGTAGCGGTAGGGCGGATTCGAGCGGAAGGAATCGGCGGGGTTCCTCGTGCCCCAGAGCTCCCGTCCGAGCGCGGCGAGCGCCGCGGAGCCGAGCACCTGGTCGTCCAGGAGAGACAGGGTGAAGATCGGCACGGGCTCGAAGTAGCCGCGCGCCTCCTCGAGAAACTGCGCCTGCGTCTTCCGCCATTTGTCGAAGAACGGATCGTGGACCCCGTCCGGCAGGAGCCGGTTCACGATGACCGCGTCCACCGTGAACCCGTAGAGGCCGAAGTACATGAAGGCGCGCTGGGTCTCCTTGATGACGATCTTCTCCGCGTTCGTCACGAGCCGCACGGTCGTCGTCTTCGGGTCCTTGAGAAGCGCGTCCACCCCTTCGAGCTTCTGCGCGAGGGACTGTACGTTGTCGAAGTAACGGTCGGGCGGAAGCGGGAGGTCGGTGATCTTCCTCGCGACGGGGCGCGCGACCTTGAGGATCGACCGCTCGAGCCGGAAGAGCTTCTTCATGTACCAGTCGAGCGTCGGAGGGAGCGAGACGAACCGGAGAGACTCCCCCGTGGGCGCGCAGTCCAGGATGAGGACGTCGAACGCCTTCTCGCGCGCGTACTGGTTGACGTAGAGAAGCGCCGACACTTCCTCCATCCCCGGGAAGATCGCGAGCTCCTCGGCGAGCACCTCCTCCACGCCCGAGACCGCGAGGAGCGTCGTGATGTATCCCGAGATGTCCTTCCAGTGGCGGCCGATCTCCTCCGTGACGTCGACTTCCTGGATCCAGAGGTTCTCGCCGACGGCGACGAGCGTCCCGTGCGCGTGGTCGGTGAGGGCGACGTCGCGGTCGAACGCGTCCGCGAGAGAGTGGGCGGCGTCCACGGACATGACGAGCGTCTTGAAGCCGCGCGCCGCGAGATCGAGTCCCGTCGCGGCCGCGATGGTCGTCTTGCCGACTCCGCCCTTGCCGGTGAAGAGAATGATGCGCATCCCGATTCGATGTTACGCGCTCAGCCGAACCGCTCGCCGAGACGCGCGCATCCCCAGGCGAGAAGCAGCCCGGCATAGACGTCGATGGCGTAATGCCAGCCGCTCACGACGGCCGCGAACATCGTGAGGACCGTCGCGGCCCCATAGAGGAGATACAGGGCCCGCGAGCGCCGGCGCGCGAACAGGGCGAAGAAGGCCTGCGCCGCGACGTGAAGCGACGGCATCGCCGCGATGCCGAGGTAGGGATAGATGTCGGTGCCCTCGGGGTGCCGGGGGAAGGCCCGAATGCGGCCGAAGTGGACGTAGAGACCGTCCATGAGCGCCGACTGTGCCGGCATCGCGGCCCGCACCTCGGCGTAGTCGTCCTTGAGGACGTAACACGGCCCGAGGGACGGCATCGCGAAGTACCACCACGCCCCGAGAATCCAGAGGAGCGCGAACCCCATCGCGAAACGCGCGCGCTCGCGCGGCGACAGAACGGACGCGAACCAGGCCATGCCGCCGAGGACCGAATAGATGAAGACCGCGTACCACCTGTCGAGCGCCTGCCACAGGGCGGCGTACGGGAAGAGCCCCTGCAGGAGTCGTCCCGGATTCACCCCGGCGTGCAGCGCCGTCTCGACGCGAAAGAGAACGTCGTCGTAAAGAACGTCCGGTCGAAGCAGCGGCAGGGTCACCTTGAGCCAGCTGTAGGCGAAGGACGTGAGGCTCACGAAGAGGAGAAAGCGCGCGAGATCGAAGAGCGGAAGGGGACGGAGGGCGGCGGTGAGACGCATCCACGCCCGGCGCGGTGCGTGCCGCCCCGCCAGGAGGCTCCGGAGGATGACGGCGCCGAGCAGCACGCTCGACACCGAAATCGCGAAGGCGGAAACTTCGCTCAGGACGCGCGCCGCGTCGAGCCCGACGTGGGCCCGCCTGCGGACGAGCCAGAGGACGACTGCGAAATCGGCGAGGATGATCGCCTCGTAAGGACGCAGGCCCGGGACCCGGCCTTTCCAGAACTTGCGGAGCCCGCCGCTCCTCGCCCTCACCACCCGCGCGCCTTGTCCCGGTCGCGGCGCTCTTTCTTCGACAGCTTGCCGCCCTTCTCGTCCCGCCTCGGCGCGAGCAGGCGTTCGAGCCGCCGCGCCTCGAGAACCTCGGGCGAGAGCGGCGGCGTCGTCTCCTCGTACAGGAGCCGGGCCCGGGCTCTTTGAATGCTCCTTTCCGCGAGGCCCTTCACGACGAACGTCCGCCGATCACGCTTGAACGTGATTTCGAGCCGGTCGTCGACGCGCAGCAGCTTGTGCGCCGCGGCGGCGTGGCCGTTCAGGTGCACCTTGCCCCCCGCGCACGCCGCAGCCGCCTGCGACCGCGTCGGAAAGAGGCACGAGACGTCCAGCCACACGTCGAGGCGGACCTCGGCAAGCGGCGGCGTCTCCTCGTCTTGATCATGCCGTCCCATGTTTCCTCACGGCTGGCGCGGAGGGGGGCTCAGGGGGGACGACGCGCCGCGTCGTCGCCATCGGGTTCCGCCCGGCACACTAGAAGACGGGCTTCTCGACCCGCTTGTCGAACTTGTAGACGTACTTGTACCCGAAGATGTCCGCGGTCTGCTCGTACTTCGCCGAGATCACGATGTACGTGCCGCTGTGCTCCACACGGATCGCTTCCATCTTGAGCGGCACCCTCGCGCCCTGCGCGCGCAGGTAGATGTCCGCCTGGAGTTTCTCGAGCGGCTTCAGGCCGCCGAAGTTCGCCGCTTCGTTCATCGCATCCAGGACCTCGTTCCCGTGGATGTGCAGGGGAACGATGCGCACGCAACCGACGACGACGACGAACAGGACGGCCAGCCCGACGACGAGCCCGAAGGCTCCCTCTCCCCGCCGGAACCCCCTGGCGGCTTGTCGCATCGAGTTCTCCTTCCAGCGCGACCGTACCCGCGCTCTCTAGTGAATGGCGTGAAAGCTTCTCTCCCAGCGAGTCCGGGACAAAAAGTGTAGCGCGGTATCGAGGAAACGGCGTAACGCGGCTCCGCGGCCCGAAAACGATCGTGGACCCTCGCGAACGGACCAGAGGACGAGGACGGCGCGGCCCTCGAGATGCGCGAGGGGCACGGAGCCCCAGAACCGCGAGTCCTGCGACTCGTCGCGGTTGTCTCCGAGCGCGAAGAACCGGCGCTCCTCGACCTCCGTCGGTCCGAAACGGTCGCGTCGCTCGAGGGCGGCAGGCGCGTCGGTCCCGAACGTCCTCGTGTCGCGATGCACGACGTAGGGCTCGGCCACGGCCCGTCCGTCGACCACGAGCGTCTTCGCCTCGACCGCGACCCGGTCTCCCGGCAGGCCGGCGACCCGCTTCACGAAATCGCGCTCCGGATCGGGCGGATAGCGGAAGACGACGACGTCTCCGCGCGTCAGGTCGCGATAGGGAAGAACCCGTCTCCAGGGACCCTCGTGGGCGCCGTACGCGAACTTGTTCACGAGGACGTAATCGCCCGTGAGCACCGTGTCTTCCATCGAGGCGCTCGGCACGTGGTAGATCTGGAAGACGAAACCCTTGAAGGCGAGGGCGAGCGCCGCGGCCACGAGGACGGCCTCCGCCGTCTCCACGAGGCGCGCCGCACGCGTCATCAGTCGACCTTCAGAACCGCGAGGAAGGCCTCCTGCGGGAGGTCGACCCGTCCGACCTTCTTCATGCGCCGCTTGCCTTCCTTCTGTTTCTCGAGGAGCTTCTTCTTGCGCGTGATGTCGCCGCCGTAGCATTTCGCGATCACGTTCTTGCGCAGCGCCCGCACCGTCGAGCGCGCGAGGATCTTCGAGCCGATCGCCGCCTGGATGACGACCTCGAACATCTGCTGCGGGATCATCTCCTTCATCTTCTCGACGATCGACCGGCCCTTCGTCTGCGCCTTGTCGCGGTGGACGATGAACGCGAGAGCGTCCACGGGCTCGCCGTTGATGAGGACGTCGAGCCTCACGAGGTCGCCGGGGCGGTAGTCGATGAGCTGGTAGTCGAACGACGCGTAGCCGCGGGAGAGCGACTTGAGCTTGTCGTAGAAGTCGAGGATGACCTCGTTCAGCGGGAGCTCGTACTTCAGGACGGCGCGCTGCGTGCCCGCGTATTCGAGCGACACCTGCGTGCCGCGCCGTTCCTCGGCCAGGGCGAGGATGCCGCCCAGGAACTCGTCCTTCGTGATGATCGTCGCGAGGATGTACGGCTCCCTGATCTCGTCGATGAGCTGGACGTCGGGAAGCTTCACGGGATTCGAGATCTCGAGCTCCTGGCCGCGCACCGTCTTCACGAGGTAGGGAACGGACGGCGCCGTCGTGATGAGCGACAGATTGAACTCGCGCTCGAGCCGCTCCTGGATGATCTCCATGTGGAGGAGGCCGAGGTAGCCGCAGCGGAAACCGAAGCCGAGCGCCGTCGACGACTCGGGCTCGAACGTGAACGACGCGTCGTTGAGGCGGAGCTTCTCCATCGCGTCGCGCAGGTCCTCGTACGCGTCCGTCTCCGTCGGGAAGATCGACGCGAACACCATCGGCTTGACGTCCAGGAATCCCGGCATCGCCGCGGCGCAGGGCCGGTCGGCCTCGGTCACGGTGTCGCCGATCTTGGCGGCGTGGAGGTCCTTGATGCCCGCGATGACGTAGCCGACTTCGCCCACGGACAGCTCGGGCACGATCAGGGGCTTCGGGTTGAAGATCCCGACTTCCTGCACCTCGCCGCCGAGGCCCGTTCCCATCATCCGGATCCTCATGCCCGGCCGAAGCGTGCCCTCGTGGACCCTCACGAGGCACGTCACGCCGCGGTAGACGTCGAACCACGAGTCGAAGAGGAGAGCCCGGAGCGGAGCGGCGGGATCGCCCGACGGGGCCGGGATGTCGTGCACGATCTGCTCGAGGAGGTCGCGCACGCCCGTGCCGACCTTTCCGGACGTGAGCACGGCGTGCCGCGCGGGAATCCCGATGACGTCCTCGATCTGCTCCCGGGCCATCTCGGGCACGGCCGACGGCAGGTCGACCTTGTTGATGCAGGGAACGATCGTCAGGTTGTTGTGGATCGCGAGGTACGCGTTCGCGAGCGTCTGCGCCTCGACGCCCTGCGTGGCGTCGACGACGAGGACCGCGCCTTCGCACGCGGCGAGAGAGCGCGACACCTCGTACGTGAAGTCCACGTGCCCGGGCGTGTCGATGAGGTTCAGGGTGTAGTCCTCGCCGTCCTCGGCGCGGTACTTCAGCGTGACCGAGCGCGCCTTGATCGTGATCCCGCGCTCCTTCTCGATCGGGTTGTCGTCGAGGACCTGCTCGGTCATCTCGCGGGCCGTCAGCGCCCCCGTGAGCTCGAGGATCCGGTCCGAAAGCGTCGTTTTCCCATGATCGATGTGGGCGACGATCGAGAAATTTCGAATGCGCGAGGGGTCGGTCATGCTGAGGTGACGCGCGACCGGCCGGCCGCGCGCGAGCCTTCTATTCTAACGTCTCGAGCGGCCAGCGCGAGCGCGCGATCGCGCCGAGCCCCTCGCCGAGGCGCCCCGCGGCGAGGCGCCGCAGTCCCGCAAACGCGATCATCACGGCATTGTCGCCCGTGAGGGCCCGGGGAGCGACTCTCACGTCCACCCCGTGCGCCCGCCCCCAGGCGGGGAGCTTTTCCCGCACGAGCGTGTTCGCCGCGACGCCTCCCGACACGGAGAGGACTCCCATGCGCCGCACCTCGCGGAGCCGGGAGAGACGCTCGAGAAGCTGCGCGACGATCGCCTCCTCGACGTCGGCCATCAGGTCGCAGAGTCCCTTCGGGGCGTCTTCCTCGGAGAGCGCACGGCGATCGCCCGGAATCCCCGGGGCGGGCGCCCGGCCGAGCTCAGAGAGCCGCTCCTTCACCGCCGTCTTCAGGCCCGAGAAGCTGAAGTCGCAAGAGCCGTCCTTGAATTGCGCGACCGCGAACGGCCGCCGCACGACCCCGCGCCGCGCGAGCCGGTCCACGGCCGGCCCGCCCGGATAGCCGAGACCCGCCATCTTCGCGACCTTGTCGAAGGCCTCCCCCGCCGCGTCGTCGCGCGTCCGCGCGAGGCGTTCGATCCCGAAGCCCGAGAACGCGAAGACGTGCGTGTGGCCGCCGGAAACGACGAGTGCGGCGAAGCGTTCCGGCACGGCGGCCGCCGCGCCGCCGTCCGCTCGACAGGAACGGGGAGAGCGCGTGCCCTTCGATGTGGTTCACGGGAACGAAAGGCACGCCGAGTCCGAGCGCGAGCCCCTTGCCCTCCGAGAGGCCGACGAGAAGCGCGCCCACGAGGCCCGGCCCCGCCGTCGCCGCGACGGCGGAGACGTCCGTGAGCGCCGCGCCGGCGTCCTTTAGCGCCGCGTCGAGAAGAGGCGGAAGGTTCTCGAGGTGCGCGCGCGCCGCGATCTCGGGGACGACGCCGCCGAACAGGCGATGCGCGTCTTCCTGCGAGGCGATCCGGGACGAAAGGACGCGCCCCGCGCCGTCGAGAAGCGCCACGGCCGTCTCGTCGCAGGAGGTCTCGAGAGCGAGGACGATCCTGACGTCCGCTCCGTTCTCCGTCATCGCGAGAGGAGCCGCGCGAGCGCCCGCGCGTGCGGAGGCTCGGAAACTCCGCGGTCCGTGACGATCGCGTCGATCAACGCGGCCGGCGTCACGTCGAAGGCGGGATAGAGCGCGCCGACTCCCTCGGGCGCGAGGAATGCCGTGCCGCCTCCCGGCAGCGGCAGTGCGACCACCTCTTTCCCGTCGCGTTCCTCGATCGGGATCGACGCGCCGTCCGGCGTCGCGAGATCGACCGTCGTCGTCGGCGCCGCGACGACGAACGGCACGCCGTGCGCGCGGCACGCGAGCGCGAGCCCGTACGTCCCGACCTTGTTCGCGACGTCGCCGTTCGCCGCGATGCGGTCCGCTCCCACGACGACGGCATTCACGCGCCCGCGGGCGATCAGCGAAGCCGCCGCGACGTCCGGAAGGAGGGTGACGTCGAGCCCGTCCTCGCGAAGCTCCCAGGCCGTGAGGCGCGCGCCCTGCAGGAACGGCCGCGTCTCGTCGGCGAGAATCGCGACCGGCCCCGCGGCCGCGAGCGCCCGAACGACGCCGAGCGCGGTGCCGATCCCCGCCGTCGCGAGGGCTCCCGCGTTGCAGTGCGTGAGGACCGTCGGAGTCCCCGCGTTCCCCGACCAGCGCGCCGAGAGCCACGCGGCGCCGAAGCGGCCGATCGCGAGGCAGGCGAGGCGATCCTCCTCGGCGATGCGGCCGGCTTCGGCCTCGAGGAGAAGGATCCGCTCCCCCGCGGCGGCGCCGGACGAGGCCTCGACGACGGCGCGCATCCGGCCGACCGCCCAGGCGAGGTTCACGGCCGTGGGCCGGGACGAAACGAGTCTCTCGGCGCCGAGCGCGAGCGCGACGTCGAGGTCGTCGGGAACACGCGCGGCCACGCGGCGCGCCTCCGCACAGAGGCCGTACGCCGCGGCAACCCCGATCAGAGGAGCGCCGCGCACGGCGAGACCCCGGATGGCCTCGGCCGTCTGGGCGGCGCTTTCGCAGTCGACGAACGCCTCTTCGTGCGGGAGGCGGCGCTGGTCGAGGAGCCGGAGCCGCCCGGCCGCATAGGAGTAAGGGCTGACCCGCGTCGCGGGAACGGCGTCACGCATCACGAGACGAGACTATAGAGGCCGCCGACGCTTAAGATGGGACGATCGACCTTCCCGAATGAGGAGGACTCCATGTCCGGCCTTCCGCGCTCGATCCGGGATCTCGACCTCGACGGCAAGCGCGTCTTCGTGCGCGTGGACTTCAACGTTCCGATCAAGGACGGCCTCGTGCGCGACGACACGCGCGTCGTCGAGGCGCTCCCCACCCTCCACCTCGCCCGGGAGCGCGGCGCCCGCCTCGTCCTCGCGTCGCACCTCGGCAAGGCGAAGGGCACGGTGGATCCGAAGTACTCGCTGGCCGCCGTGGCTCGCAAGCTGGAGGAGCGCCTGAGCGCGCCGGTGGCGTTCGCGTCCGACTGTGTCGGCCCGGAGGCGGAGGAGGCCGTTGCCGCTCTCGCGCCGGGAGGCGTCCTCGTCCTCGAGAACCTGCGATTTCATCCCGGCGAGGAGCGAAACGACCCGGCGTTCTGCCGCGCGCTCGCCGCCCTCGGCGAGGTCTACGTCAACGACGCGTTCGGAACGGCCCATCGCGCGCACGCCTCGACCGCCGGAATGGCGGTCCTTTTCCCGAAGGATCGGCGCGGGATCGGCCTCCTCATGGAGCGCGAGCTGAAGGCTCTCGCGCGGGTCGTCACGGAGATCGAGCGGCCGTTCGCCGCGATCCTCGGTGGCGCGAAGATCATGGGCAAGCTCGCGGCCCTCAGGGCCCTCGTCGAGAAGGCCGACGTCGTCCTCGTGGGCGGGGGGATGGCGAACCATTTCGTCGCGGCGCTCGGCCTTCCCGTGGGCGGCTCTCTTCTCGAGAAGGAGGGCGTCCCCGTCGCCCGGCAGATCATCGACCGCTGCAAGGAGCGGGGCGTTCAGCTCGTCCTGCCCTCGGACTTCGTCGTCGCGCCGTCGCTCGAGCGGGCGGGTGAACCGAACGCCGTCCGGACGGTCGCGATGAACGCGATCCCCGAGAACGCGGCCGCCTTCGACATCGGGGCGAAGACGCTCGACATGTTCCGCCGGATGACGCGGGACGCGAAGACGATCTTCTGGAACGGGCCCATGGGCGTCTTCGAGACGAAACCGTTCGACGCGGGCACGCGCGGCGTCGCGCAGATGCTGGCGGACTCTTCGGCCTTCACGGTCGTGGGCGGCGGAGAAAGCGTGGAGGCCGTGAAGGAGGCGGGCGTCGCTGCGAAGATCTCGCACGTGTCCACGGGCGGCGGCGCCTCGCTCGACCTCGTCGCGGGCGAGAAGCTTCCCGGCGTGGAAGCGCTGCGTTGAGAGCCCGGCGCCTCCTCCTCGTCGCGAACTGGAAGATGACGCGCACGCCGTCCGCGGCCGCGGCGCTCGCGCGGACGCTCGCGGCGCTTCCCCGGCCCGGCGACGTCGACTTCGCCATCGCGCCCTCGTTCCCGGCCCTCGACGGGGTCGGCGCCGCGCTCTCCGGCACGGGGATCGCGCTTGCCGCGCAGGACGTGTACGCCGAGACGGACGGGGCCTTTACCGGCGAAGTTTCCGCCGCGATGCTGAAGGACGCCGGCGTCACGCTCGTCCTCGTCGGCCACAGCGAGCGCCGCCTCCTCAGGGGCGAGCGCGAGCCCGACTTCGCACGCAAGATGGTGCGGCTCGCCGAGCAGGGGCTCGCCCCGCTCTACTGCGTCGGCGAGACGCGCGCCGAGCGCGACGCCGGACGCACGGCCGACGTCCTCCGGAACCAGCTCGCCGCCCTGGACGGGTTCTCCACACCGCCCCGCGGTCTCACCTTCGCTTACGAGCCTGTCTGGGCCATCGGGACCGGGCTTCCCGCAACGCCGCCGATGGCCGGCGAGGTCCACGCGCGCCTCCGCGCCGAAATCGCGGCTCGGTTCGGCCCGGGCGTCGCCGCTTCGATCCGGATCCTCTATGGGGGCTCGATGTCGGGAGCGAACGCCCCGGGCCTCTTCGCGGAGGCGGACGTGGACGGCGGCCTCGTGGGGGGCGCCTCCCTCGTGGCGGAAGAGGTCGCTGCCCTTCTGGCCGCCGCCGCGGCCGCCAGCTCTGGCGCCGCTGGCGCCGCTCGCGCCTGACCGGCGATTCCGCTATCATCTTCGGCCCCCGGGGCTTTCGCGCGGGGGTCCGGAGCACCACCGAACATGATCTACGTTCTCGTCCCCATTTACGTCATCGTCTGCGTCTTCCTCATCCTCGTCGTCCTTCTCCAGCAGGGAAAGGGCGCGGACGTCTCCGCCGCCTTCGGCGCGTCGTCCTCCCAAACGACTTTCGGCGCACGCGGGGCCACGACGCTTCTCGAAAAGATCACGACGTGGTCTTTCGTGGCGTTCTCGGTCCTCGCCGTCACGATTTCGATCATGCAGGCAAGGCCGAGGTCCTCTGTCCTCGCCAAGGCGAAAGCGGGTGCGCCCGCGAAGGCCGCGATTCCGGCTGCGGCCCCGGGCGGAGCTCCGGCGACCGCTCCGGCGGCCGCTCCCGCTCCGGCAGCTCCGGCCGCTCCGGCGCCCTCCACGAAATAATTTTCGGCTAGAATCCGCTTCCCTCGCGTCGGTGCCCTGGTGGCGGAATTGGTAGACGCGCACGTTTGAGGGGCGTGTGGAGCAATCCGTGCCAGTTCGAGTCTGGCCCAGGGCACCATTTCTTTCTTTCGCGAACGTCCGCTGCTCGGCCGGGCTGCAGGCGCGCTGCCTGCGCCGGCGCCCTATTTGCGAACCGGCGCCGCCGCGTCCGCCACGTAGAGCCTCACGTCGCCGTTGACGGTCTCGACGGCGAGGCTCTCCCGCCCGCCGTTGATCGCGCCGCGGGCCTCCTTCGGGCCCCATTTGCCCTCGACCGTGACCTCCGGAAACTGCGACTGGATGCGGCCGTTCGTCGTCTGGAGCGTGCAGCGGATCGACGACTCCCGCGCGCAGGTCACGGTGACCGAGCCGTTGACGGTTTCCAGGCTCGCCTGCCTCATGGGGCCGGCGAAGGACACCTCGACGGAGCCGTTCACCGTGTTCACCTTGAGCGGCCCGTCGTGCCCATCGACGCGGATTCCGCCGTTCACCGTCGACAGCACGAGGTCGCCGGAACGGTTCGCCGCGGTGACGCGCCCGTTCACGGTCTCGGCTTCCAGGGCGAGAGGGGCAGGCAGCGTGATCTGGTAGGCGACGTCCGCCGAGCCGGACCGCCCGAAGAACGCCCACTGGAAGAACCGGCCACGCTTGGGCAGGATCGTCTCCACTTCGATCGTGCTTCCGTTCTTCGTCACCCGGATCTCGGTTTCCTTGAGGAGGTCGGCGTCGGAGTTGGATTTCACTTTCTTGACGGCGATGACCTGCAGCTGGTCGCCCCCGGATTCGATCTGGATGACGCCGTTCACGTTCTGGACCCTCACCTTGCGGACGCCGGCGAGGTCGTACTTCTTCTCGAACCGCTCCTGCGTCGCCTCCTCGGCCTTCAGGGGGATCGCCGCGAGGAGGACCAGGGAAAGGGCGGCCAGCACCGGGCTGATCGGGCGCCGTCTTGGGCTCGTAAAGGTGGACGACGGGCTCTCGAACATTTCAAAGCTCCCTGATAGAGAGAACGGTCAACCCTCGGGGAAAGTTTCGCCCTCCTGCTTGATCAGGTCTCCACGAGGGCTGTCCCGGCGGCCCGGTCGCCTGGCCGCCGGCCGTCCTCACGACGGATAAGTGACACCAGCTCAATGAGATTCCACCCGGGGACCAGAAGCGTGAGGTTCCGAAGGAGCGATTGAAGGGGGCCCGCCCTTGCTCCCCCCCGAACAATCAGGCGGAGGCCGAAAAGGCGCTTGCCCGGGCTGCCTCCGTCGGAGTCCCGCAGGAGGAAAAGGCACACCGCAACGGCCTGGGCGGCACGGAAACCGGCGTCGAGGCCCGCCGGCGCACGGGAGGCGGCATGAACCCCGAGGACGATCACGGAGGCAAGCAGCAGGGGCACGCCTGCCACGAGGATGAGGTCGATCCCGAAGGCCGCGACGCGCATCCAGAGCCGGGCGCGCGGCGGCGTCCCGAGAGGAACCGGACCGGTTTCGAACGGCCTCTCGTACGATGCGCGCACGTGACGCCCCGACGAGACGCCCGGTCCTTCCTTCACCGCTTCGCCTCCGCGTCGAAGACCGAGCTCCACCTGCACCTCGAAGGAGCGGTCCCGGCGGCGACCCTCGTGCGCCTGTCGTCCCGCTCGCCCAGGCCCATCTTCCCCGATCTGGCCTCCGTGCGCGCGCGAAGGAGGACGCTCGGGTCGCCGGAGGCCTTTTTCGACTTCTACCGCGACGTCTGCCGGCAGCTCAGAAGCCCCGCCGACTACGGCCTCGCGGCGCGCGGCCTCCTGGCGCGCCTCGCGCGGGAGAACGTGCGCTGGGCCGAGGTTTACGTCTCGCCCGCCGTCGTGGAAAAAATCGGGCTCGACTGGTTCGACGTGCGAGAGGCCCTCGAGCGGGCCTTCTCGGACCACGAGGCGAACGGCCGCGGGCGCGTGCGTGTCCTTCTCGACTTCGTCCGGCACTGGGGAGCCGCGGCCGCCTCGCGCGTCCTCGATCTCCAGGCCGAACGGCCGTGGCCGCGCGTCGTCGGCTTCGGCCTCGGCGGCGACGAGACGGCCATCCCCGCGCGCGATTTCGCCGAGGCGTTCCGCCGCGGACGGCGGGCCGGCCTCCTTTCCGTCGTGCACGCGGGCGAGTGGGCGGGACCCGACTCCGTCGCGGACGCGCTTCGCTTCCTGAAACCCGTGCGGATCGCGCACGGCATCCGGGCCGTCGAAGACCGGGCGCTCCTGCGGGCGCTCGCGCGAGCGGGCATCGTTTGCGACGTGTGCCCGACGTCGAATCTCAGGACGGGCGCCGTGTCCCGCGGCGCCGAGCACCCGCTCTTGCGGATGCTCCGCGCGGGCGTGCCCGTGACGCTCTCGACGGACGACCCCGGGCTCTTCGGGACGACGCTTCTCGGGGAGTTCCGGCGCGCCGCCTCGTGGGGAGCGACCGGGGCCGAGCTCTCGCGCTGCGCGGCCGTCGCCCGTCAGGCCGCGGCGAGGACGCGCTCGTACAGCGCGACGTAGAGCGAGACGATCGCGTCCGCGTGGAAGAGCCGGATCGCGCGTTCCCGCGAGGCGCGCGCCATCGCCTCGTAACGCGTGGGATCCTGAAGCAGGGAGGCTCCGGCGTCCGCAAGGCCCCCGACGTCGCCCACGCCGCGCAGGAAGCCCGTCTCGCCGTCGACGACGACTTCGGGCAGGCCGCCGACGGCATACCCCAGAACCGGAACGCCGCACGCCTGCGCCTCCAGCGCGGAAAGCCCGAACGACTCCGAATTCGAGGGCAGGAGATAGAGGTCCGCGGCGGGCATCACGGCCTCGAGCGCCGGCATGTTCCCGAGGAACGACACGTACGGCGCGATCCCTTTCTCGCGGCACAGCGCCTCGGCGGCCGGCCGGTCGGGTCCGTCCCCGATCATGACGAGCGTCGCGGGAACGCGCTGCCGCAGGCGGTCGAAGATCTCCACGACGTCCAGCACGCGCTTCACGGGACGGAAGTTCGACACGTGGAGGAGCACTTTCTGGCCCGCGGGCACGAGCCGGCACGCGAGCGGCGACTCCGGTGTCCAGCGCTCCGGGTCGATGAAGTTCGGCACGACCTCGATCTCCCGCTTCGGCGCGAAGACGTCGATCGTGACTCTCTTGAGGTGCTCCGACACGGCGGTCACGGCGTCGGACTTCTCGATGCCGAAGCGCGTGATCGGAAGGTACGAGCGGTCCTGCCCGACGATCGTCACGTCCGTCCCGTGCAGCGTCGTCACGAGGCCGAGGCGGCGCGGGGCGAGCATCTCGCGCGCGAGATGGGCCGAGATCGCGTGCGGGAGCGCGTAATGGACGTGGATGAGGTCGAGACCCACGTGGGTCGCGACGTCCCCCATGCGCGTCGCGAGCGCGAGGTCGTACGGGGCGTACTGGAAGAGCGGATACGACGGAACGGACACCTCGTGGTACGCGACGCGCTCGGCGAACACGTTCAGGCGGGACGGCATCGCGTAGGTGATGAAGTGGACGTCGTGCCCGCGCCGCGCGAGCTCGTGTCCGAGCTCCGTCGCGACGACGCCCGAGCCCCCGAACGTCGGGTAGCACGTGATGCCGATCTTCACGCTTTCTTTCCGCCTTCGTATCCGAGAAACGCCGCGACGGGATCCGCCAGCGTCGGCGGCACGTTCGCGACGAAGCCTTCCGCGTACTCCACGTTCGCGATCCTCCCGAGCGCGCGCGCGCGCGCCTCGATCCCGTCGAAGAAGCTCCTGGAGGAGACATACGTTTCGGGTTCGCCCGAGTTCTCGTCGAAGAACTGGCTCCGATACGCGCGGAGGGCCGCGATCTTCGTCGCAAACGCCGCCGAGACGTCGACGAGGAACGTGGGGGGCACGAGCGCGTAGGCGGCGTAGAAGACGACCTGGTCGGGCCGGTGCGCAGGAAGACCCGTGTCCAGCTTCGAGAGGCCCGCATACCACGAAGCGTCCGCGACGAGGCGGCTCGCGCGGACGTGATCCGGATGGCGATCGTGGACGAGGGGCGCGAGGACGAGCCGCGGGCGCGCGCGGCGCACGACGTCGACGACGAGGCGCTGCGCCGCCCGGTCCGTCCTGAGGTCGCCGTCGCCGAGGTCCAGGTTCGCGCGAAAGCGCGCGCCCAGAATCCCGGCCGCGTCCGCGGCTTCCCGGGCGCGAATCTCGGGCGTCCCGCGCGTCCCCATTTCGCCGCGGGTCAGGTCGACGATCCCGAAGCTCGTCCCGCTCCGCGCGAGCGTCGCGAGAGCCCCGCCGCAGCCCAGCTCGACGTCGTCCGGATGCGGCCCGAACGCCAGGATCTCGACGGGTTCCACGTCGTCGCCGTCACAGGTCGACCACCTGCAGGCCCGCTTCGTTCCATTTCAGCTCCCGGCGAAGGGTCCCGACGAGCGTGCCGCGGCCGAACCGCAGGGCGTACGGCAGCGCCGAGTACACGCGTTCGGCCAGGGCTCCTCGAGGGAGGATCTCCTCCGCGAGGCGCGCCACCCGCGCGGCCGTGCGGTCGTCGGCCCGCCCCGCGGCGCCCGCGGTCTTCTCGACGAGCTTCTCGAACGCGAACGCCGTTTTCTCGCGCGTCGCCTCGACCGCGTTCTCGAGCGACGGGTCGACCGCGAGAAGAGCCGGCTTCAGCGAGAGGAGATCCCTCACCACGCCCGCGCCGATCGCGCCCAGGCGCTCGAGAAGCGCCCGGGCTTCTCCCGCGCCCTTCTTCCTGAGCATGGCCTCGGGTCCCTCGAGGACGTCCTCGAGGGAGAGACCGAGCTTCTCGAGCGCCCTCTTCGCCGAGGGCGACAGCAGGGCCACGAGCGGACGCGGGACGATGACGGGCGGCACGACGCCGGCCCACGCGAAGAGGGGCCAGCTCTGGGCCCAGTACGCGGTCTCGGCCGGTCCGAGGATCGTCGCGGCGACGGGAAAGAGCGTCGACGCCGCGAGCGGGCGCGTGAGGGCCGAGAAGGACGGCAGCCAGTCTCCGCTCGCGAAGCGCGCGACGACTTCCTCGGCCGCGAACGACCCGTCACGTCCCTTGAGCGCGAGCCGCGAGCCCGTTTCGACGAGGAGGAGGCGGTCCTCGCCGACGCGCGCGAAGAGCGGCAGGGCGCCAGGGGCCGACGCGACCTGAAGAGGGTGACCCGCCGCTTCGAGCGCGGCCCCCCTCTCTTCGAGAAGCCGCTTCACCTCCGCTCGCTCACGCACGATGCGGGAGGCGAGCGGCACGAGGGACGGTTTGTCGGCGGCGCTCGCCGCATCCACGACAGGCATGGCCTCCGACCCGTCGCCGCCGAGCAGCCAGGACAGCGTCGCGGAGAAGGCCCCGAAGAAAGTCGTTCCCCGGTGGGCGGCGGTCAGCGCAGCCGCGGCCTCCTCGTCCGGCGGGTGCGCGAGGCCGGCGGCGGCCGCCGCGACGAGCGCCTCGGCGTCGACCTCGATCGGGAGCTCACCCACGGGTCGATGGTTCCCCGCGAGCGGGCGGGCCTCGGGGCCGAAGTCCTTCGGCCCTTCCGGTGTCGGCAGGACGAGCCGCGTGACCTCCACGAGGTCATGGTCCTCGGACGCGCACCAGAACGCGGCGCGGGCGGGCGTCCCTCCGGCATCGAGGTCCGCCGCGAGCTTCTCCACCGCGAGGGCCTTGACGAGCGTCAGGAGCGGGCCTCCAAAGAGGCCCGCCTGCTGTCCCGTGAGCACGGCCGCGCGCTCCCCGCGCGCGAGGGATGCGAGCGCGGGGCTCGTTCCTTCCGCGGCGCGCGGAACGAAGGCGGCCCGAACCTCCGTCGCGCGCGCGCGGATCGTCGGGAGATCCGGACGGTCCGGGAGGAAGGCGCGGATGTCGGGCTCACCCGTCGCGAGGCCCCGGGCGAGCGCCGGAATTCCAGGCAGCAGGCCGAGCGCAATCGTCGTCATCGCCCGCCCTCCGGGGCGGTGCGTGCCGATTTCGTCGCGAGCAGGATCAGGCGGGGCGACCTCCCCCGGTCGAAGGGCGTTCCGTCGAAGTTCCCGTACGCCGCGCGCACGGTCAGCCCCGCCGCGCGCTGCAGGGTGCGCAGCTCGTGCTCCGTGTACGCGCGAACGCACTCCCGGAACACGTGCTTGTCCTTGCCCGAGCCCATCTCGATCTCCTTCTCCACCCGCCGGCTCGACGGATCGTACCGTCGGCGGATGCTCACGCGAGCGCCGGCCACGGTCTTTATTTCGCGCACCGCGAGCGCCCCGACGACGCGCTCGGCGTTGAAGACGTCCGAGAGGAACGCGCCCCCGGGGGCAAGCAGGCGCGTGACTTCCCGGACCACGCGCGCGTCATCGGCGAGGTCGTCGAAGTAGCCGAACGACGTGAAGAAATTCACGACGGCCCCGAACGAGCCGGCGCGGAAGGGAAGGCGCCTCATGTCGGAGCGAACCCAGTGCGGGCGGGCCGGCCCCTGCCGCTGCCGGGCCTGGAAGAGGAGCCTCGCCGAGAGGTCGAGTCCCACGACGCCGCCGGCGCCTTCGTGGAGGGCGACCGCGTGGCGACCCGTTCCGCACGCGAGGTCGAGGAATCGCACGCGGCCGAGCCGCGCGTAAGGGGCGAGCAGCTCCCGCGCGAAGAGGGCCTGCTGGCGGGCTTCCCGGTCGTCGCGTTCGGGATACAGGGCGAGGTACTCCTCCCCGAACCACTCGGCGTACCACGGGTCGCGCTCGGCCGTCATCGACTTTTCCCGGAACCCACCGGCGGCGTCCGCGACCAAGAAAAAGAGGGCTCCGCAGCGCGGAGCCCTGGTAGGAGGTTGGATGCGTCGTGTCGATCCGGCGCGCCCTTTCGGCGCCCACCGGGCCTGACCACCTGCATCGCAAGCCCCATGCCGGGGCGTCCGGCCCCCCGCGGGGACGTCATGCTTCTCCTATTGTCGCCTTTTCCCCGGTTTCAGGAGGGCTGTGCCACCGCGAGGCGCGCTTCCGCGAATCGGGCATCCGCGTCCGCGGCGTCCAGCTCCTCGTCCCCGGCCGCCCGATCACGGCGGTCCTCGGCGCTCTGCTTCTCGGCGGAGACCGCTGCCGTGTCGATCGCGTCCGGCGCCGCGGCGGCGTCCGCGAGGACGCGCACGGCGTCGCCTGCGATCTCCACGAAGCCGCCGCGCACGGCAACGGTCCCCCGGCGCGACCCGTCGCGATAGCCCACGACACCGATTCCGAGGAGAGCGATCAGCGGCGTGTGGCCAGGCAAGACCCCGATCTCGCCCTTCAGGCACGGTACGGTGGCTTCGTCGCATGGGACCGCCTGGAGGACGGCGTACTCCGGCGTGACGACCGTCAGCGTGAGGCGTCCGTCCAATTCAGGCCCCTTCCTTCAGCTTCTCGGCCTTTTCCTGGGCTTCCTCGATCGCGCCCACGTTGAAGAACGCCTGTTCGGGGAGCTCGTCGTGCTTGCCCTCGACGATCTCCTTGAAGGAACGGATCGTGTCGGCGATCTTCACGTAGCGGCCCGGCAGCCCCGTGAATTGCTCGGCGACGTGGAAGGGCTGCGACAGGAAGCGCTGGATGCGGCGCGCGCGCGCCACGATGATCTTGTCGTCCTCCGACAGCTCGTCGATCCCGAGGATCGCGATGATGTCCTGGAGGTCCTTGTACTTCTGGAGGACCTGCTGCACGGCGCGGGCGACGTTGTAATGCTCTTCCCCGACGATCATCGGCGAGAGGATCTTGGACGTCGAGGCGAGCGGGTCGACCGCGGGATAGATCCCGATCTCGGCGATCTGGCGAGAGAGGACGGACGTGGCGTCGAGGTGTGCGAACGCCGTCGCGGGCGCCGGGTCGGTCAGGTCGTCGGCGGGTACGTAGATGGCCTGTACCGACGTGATCGAGCCTTTCTTCGTGGACGTGATGCGCTCCTGCAACTCGCCCATCTCCGTGGCGAGGTTCGGCTGGTAGCCGACGGCCGACGGCATCCGGCCGAGAAGGGCGGACACTTCCGAGCCCGCCTGCGTGAAGCGGAAGATGTTGTCGATGAAGAGGAGGACGTCCTTGCCTTCCCTGTCGCGGAAGTACTCGGCGGCCGTCAGGCCCGTCAGCCCGACGCGGAGGCGGGCGCCGGGAGGCTCCGTCATCTGGCCGTATATGAGCGCGGCCTTGGACTTCTTCCAGTCCTTCGGGTCGATGATCCCCGACTCCGTGAACTCGAGCCAGAGGTCGTTGCCTTCGCGCGTGCGCTCGCCGACGCCCGCGAAGACCGAGTAGCCGCCGGCGGCCTTCGCGACGTTGTTGATGAGCTCCATGATGAGGACGGTCTTGCCGACGCCCGCGCCCCCGAAGAGGCCGGTCTTTCCGCCCCGCGTGTAAGGCTCGAGGAGGTCGATGACCTTGATGCCCGTCTCGAACATCTCGACCGACGTCGACTGGTCCTCGTACGGCGGGGGCTCGCGGTGGATGGGCCACTTTTCAGCCGTGACCACCGGGCCCATCTCGTCCACGGGCTCGCCGATGACGTTCAGGATGCGGCCGAGAGTCTCCGGTCCGACGGGGATCGAGATGGGCGCGCCGAGGTCGACGGCCTTCATCCCGCGCACGAGGCCGTCCGCGGGCTTCATCGAGATGCACCGCACGCGGTTCTCGCCGAGGTGCTGGGCGACCTCGGTGATGATGTCGATCTTCTCGGTCGAGAGGCCTTCCTCGTCCGTGATGTGGACGGCGTTGAAGATCGTCGGAAGCTTCCCGACCGGGAACTCCACGTCCACGACGGGACCGATGATCTGGACGACACGACCCGTATTTCCTGATGTCATGAGCACCTCGATCCGAACCTATTCCAGGGCTGCGGCTCCCGAGACGATCTCGATGAGCTCCTTCGTGATGCGCGCCTGCCGCGCGCGGTTGTACGTGAGGGTCAGGGAATCGATCATGTCGCCCGCGTTCTTCGTCGCGCTGTCCATCGCGGTCATCTGGGCGGCGAAGAACGCCGCCTGGGACTCGAGGATCACGCGGTACATCTGGAACTCGAGGAAGCGCGGGAGAAGCATCCCGAGGATTTCCTCCGGAGAGGGCTCGTACAGGTAATCGACGCCGCCGGCGCCGCTCGTCGCGCTCGCGGCGCTCTCGAGAGCGATCGGCAGGAGGCGCTTCGTCCTCACGACCTGCGAGATGGCGCTCCTGAACTCGTTCGAGACGACGTAGACGGCGTCCGTCTCGCCGGAGACGAACCGCGCCGCGAGGGCACGGGCGATATCGGCGGCCGGCGCGGCGCCGATCGCCGCGAGACCGGCTTGCGCCTTCACGATCTCGACGGGTCGCCGCCTCCAGAAGTCGTTCGCTTTCTTCCCGAGCACCACGATGCCGACGCTCGCGATGCCGCGATCCGGCGCCTCGCGCAGGAACGCCGCGGCCGCGCGGTTCACGTTCGTGTTGAAGCCGCCGGCGAGGCCCTTGTCACCGGAGACGACGACGAGGACGACGTTCTTCTCGTCCCTCGCGGCCAGGAGCGGGTGCAGCGGCGCGCCGTCCTCGCGGGGGGCGACGCGCGACGCGACCGAACGCAGCGTGGCCTCCAGCGTGGCCGCGTACGGGCGCGTCGCGATGGCGCGGTCCTGCGAGCGGCGCAACTTCGACGCGGCGACCATCTTGACCGCCTTCGTGATCTGCTGCGTGTTCTTCACGCTCCGGATCCGCCGCCGGATGTCGATAAGGCTTGCCATGCTCGCTCGTGTGTCTCTCTCGACCGCGCCTTCTCGTCCCTAAGCCTGCTTCGCTTCGGGGGTCGAGGAAAGGAAGACCTTCTTCGCTTCGACGACCGCGGCGGTGAGCGCGGCCTCGATCTCCTTCGTGAGTTTGCCCGCGTCGCGGACCTCCTGGAGGAGCGCGGCGTGCTGGTTCGTCAGGTATTCGTGCAGCGCCGTCTCGAAGGGGAGGACGGCCTCGACGCGGAGCTCGTCGAGATGGCCCTTCGTGCCCGCGAAGACGGAGGCGATCTGGAGCGCGACGTCCATCGGCACGTACTGGTTCTGCTTGAGGATCTCGACGAGGCGGCGGCCGCGATTCAGCTGCGACTGCGTCGTCTTGTCGAGGTCGGATCCGAACTGCGCGAAGGCCGCGAGCTCGCGGTACTGCGCGAGGTCGAGGCGGAGCGTGCCGGAAATCGCGCGCATGACCTTGATCTGCGCCGAGCCGCCGACGCGCGACACGGAGATGCCGACGTTCACGGCCGGACGCTGGCCGGAGAAGAAGAGGTCCGACTCGAGGAAGATCTGCCCGTCCGTGATCGAAATGACGTTCGTCGGGATGTAGGCGGACACGTCGCCGGCCTGCGTCTCGATGATCGGCAGCGCGGTGAGCGATCCCCCGCCCTTCTCCTTGTTCAGCTTCGAGGCCCGCTCGAGGAGCCGGCTGTGGAGGTAGAAGACGTCGCCGGGATACGCCTCGCGACCCGGCGGGCGCCGGAGGAGGAGCGAGATCTCGCGATAGGACGCCGCCTGCTTCGAGAGGTCGTCGTACACGACGAGCGCGTGCTTGCCGTTGTACATGAAGTACTCGCCCATCGCGCATCCCGGCATAGGCCGCAATGTACTGCAGCGGAGCCGGGTCGGCCGCGGACGCGGCGACGACGATCGTGTGCTCCATCGCGCCGTGGGCCTCGAGCGTCTGGACGACCTGGGCGACGGTCGAGTTCTTCTGGCCGATCGCG
This sequence comes from Thermoanaerobaculia bacterium, assembly GCA_963809425.1. Classification (GTDB taxonomy): domain Bacteria; phylum Acidobacteriota; class Thermoanaerobaculia; order UBA5066; family UBA5066; genus Fen-183. The sequence continues at coordinate 68,106 of CAWEJK010000010.1, read as the reverse complement.
ACGTACACGCAGAAGACGCCCTTGCCCTTCTGGTTGATGATCGCGTCGAGCGCGATCGCGGTCTTGCCCGTCTGGCGGTCCCCGATGATGAGCTCGCGCTGGCCGCGGCCGATCGGGATCATCGCGTCGATCGCCTTGATGCCGGTCTGCATCGATTCCTTGACGGGCATGCGGTCGACGACGCCGGGGGCGAGGCGCTCGACCGGGTAGAACTCCTTGGAGGCGATCGGGCCCTTGCCGTCGAGCGGCTGGCCGAGCGGGTTCACGACGCGTCCCGACGAGCGCCTCTCCCACGGGCACGGAGATGATCCGCTTCGTGCGCTTGACGGTGTCGCCCTCCTTCACGAGGCTCGTCTCGCCCATGAGGACGCAGCCGACGTGGCCCTCCTCGAGGTTGAGCGCGAGGCCGTACACGCCGTTCGGGAACTCGACGAGCTCGCCCGCCATGACCTTGTCGAGGCCGTAGGCGAGCGCGATGCCGTCTCCGACCGATACGACGGTGCCGACTTCGTCGACGTCCACGCCCTGCGTGATGCCGGCGAGCTGGGCCTTGATGAGCTGGGTGATTTCCTGTGCGCTGATTTCCGCCATGTTCGTGCTTCTTTCTCCGTCTGGTCAGGCCGGGGCGAGTGCGTGCAGGGCCGCGCGGGCTTTGTCGAGGCGCCGGGCCAGCGAGGCGTCGAGCCGCGCGCTGCCGACCGACACGACGAAGCCGCCGAGGAGAGCCGGGTCGACGGCCGTCACGAGCCGGACGGTCTTCTTCGTCCGGGCGGCCACGAGCGCGCGAAGCGCCTCGAGAACCGCGGCGTCGGCGGGCTGCGCCGTCACGATGCGCGCCTCGACGGCCCGCGTGTCGCGATCCAGATGCGCGCGAATCCCGGCGAGCAGCTCGCCGAGCGCGGCGAGACGCCCGTTGCGCAGGAGGATGGTCAGGAGGCGCCCGGCGACCTCGGGCACGCCGACGCGCGACGCGACGGCGGCGAGGAGCGCCTCGCGCTTTCCACGCTCGAGGCCCGGGTTCGAGAGGACCTTTTCGAGCTCGGGCGCAAGGTCGTACGCGGTTCGGAACGCTTCGAGCGCCGCGAGCTCGGCGGCCGGCTCCTTCGCGACCGCGAAGAACGCGTCGACATACGGGCGCGTGAACTTTGCACTCATCCGTTTCCGCCTCACGCCTTCGCCGCGCCGCCGAGGCTCGCGATACCTTCGTCGAGGAGCCGCTTCTCGTCGCCGGCGGTGACGTTCTTCTTCAGCAGCTCGCGGGCGAGCTCGACCGAGAGGTCTCCGGCGTACGCGGTGAGCTCGGCGCGCGCCGCACGCACGCGGTTGTCGAGGTCCGCCCGCGTGCGCGCGACGATCAGGTCCGCGTCCGCCTGGCTCTTCACGAGGAGCGCCGCGTGCTCGGCTTCCGCGTCGTGCCGGACCGCGGCCTTCAGGTCGAGGAGCTCCGTCTGGATGTTCTCGAGACGGGCGGCGAGCTCCTTCGCGAGGGCCTCGGCGCGGCGACGGTCTTCGTCGGCCTTCGCGAGCGCCGCGCTCACCGTCTTCCTCCGCTCCCCGAAAAATGCGGCGGCCGGCTTTCGGAGGAGAAACCACAGGAGGGCGACGAAGCAGCCGAGGTTGAGGATCTGCCAGGCGAGGCTCGGCACGCCCAGGAACCCCCGGGCCGCTTCGTGGCCTTCTTCGGAAAAGAGAACCGCCACGACCGCCGGCGTCACGCGATCCTCCGCCCCAGGGCGAAGGAGGCGATCTCGACCGCGGTCGCGCGCGCGCCCTTCGCGAGCTCGGACCGCGCGACGCCGATCTCCCGGTCGAGCTTCGCCTGGGCGTCCTCCGCCGCGGCGCGCGCCTTCGCGCGCGCGTCCTCGAGAATCGCCTGCCTCTTCGTGTTCGCGTCGGCCCGTGCGGCATGGCGGGCGGCAAGGGCTTCGCGGCGCGCTTCCGTCAGGCGCCGGTCGATTCCCGCGAGTGTCTCTTTTTCCTGGTCGAGCGCCGCGGCAAGGGCGGCCGTCGCCCCCAACACGGCGCGCTCGCGCTCCTCGAGGATCGCGCCGAGCGGTTTCAGGACGAAGCCTCTCAGGACGACGTACGTCGCCCAGAAGATCACCATGACGAGGAGCAGGGAGAGATCGGGTAACTGCATGCGCCCTCGACGTTACCTGCTCTGCCCCGAAACCGGACGCCGAAACACCGGGACGACGCCGAGGAATAGGGATACGCGCAGGCCGCGGCGTTATCTCACAGCGGCGGCGGTCGGTCAAACGCCGCGCCCGTTTCGCGCCCTCGCCTACGGATCGCGAGCAAGGCAAGATGTTCACGTGGCGTCCCGATCCCGTTCAGGAGCTTATTTAATCGATCGATTGGAAAGGGGCGTTCGCGCTGCAGATGCCGAATGGCGGAAGGCCGAGGCCCGCACCCGTCCCGGCGACCTCCTCTGCCGCGAAGGCTGCTTCGGATGCTGCCTCGGCTCGTTCGAGATTTCCTTTTCCGAGGCGCTCGTCCTCAGGGCTGCGGTCTCGGCGCTCCCCGGGCCGGCCCGAACCCGCGTTCGAGAGCGGGCGGCGCGGCTAGCGGCCCGAGGCGCCGCGTCGTTTCCGGGGGACCCTGTCGCAGGTGTCCTCGACCCGGGCCGCTCGGATGAGCAGGACGCCGCGTATTTCGACGCGCTCGAACATCTCGCCTGTCCCCTCCTGGAGCTGCCTTCCGGGCGCTGCGCCGTTTACGCGTCGCGGCCCGTCACCTGCCGGACCTATGGCCTCGCCTGGAGGGAGGAGCGCGAGGTCGTGCACCCCGCGTGCCCCTTGAACCTCGCGGACGCGACGCCCGCACGCACGCTCGATACGGCGGTCGATGTCGCTCCCCTTCTCGCGGGAGACCAGGCGCGCGCCGAGCTCGCGTGTGCCGCAGGGCACCCCTCGGGTGCCGCGACGACGGTCGCTCACGCGCTCACGGGAACGGCGTTCGCCCCACCGGACGAGTGAGAAAAAGGCGCCCTAGGAAGCCGGCGTGTTTCGCGGGCCGCCGTCCGGGCTCGGCGGGCCGCTCTCGACCGGCCCCTGGATCACCGCGCCTTCTTCGACGACGAGCGTCGGCGTGCGGATGTCCGCGAAGACGCGCGCGCCGGCGTGCAGCTCGACGCGTTCCGTGGCGTGCACGCTTCCCTTGATCGTGCCCGAGACCGCGAGGCGCGCCACGCGCACGTCGCCCTCCACGACCCCGCCCTCTCCGACCACGAGCTCGGCCTCCGACGTGATCGTGCCCTTGAACTGGCCGTCGATCCTGAAGACGTCGTCGAACGAGAGCGTGCCCTCGAGCCGGGCCCCCCGGTCGAGGAACCCGTTCAACGAGCCGCCGCCCTTCTTCGCGCTCATCCCCTGCCTCCGGAAAGCCGCTCGAAAAGGCCGATCAGCTCGTCTTCCGAGAAGAACGAGATGCGGACCTCGCCGCCGCGCCGCTTCCGAACGATCGCGACGCGCGTTCCGAGCAGGCGCGCGAGCCGGAGCTCCGCGTCGCGGGTATCGGCGTCCACCGATCGCGCTTTTTTCTTCTTCGCTCTCCCCGTCTGGAGGGCGAGCACGCGCGCCTCGGTGGCCCTGACGGAGAGACCTCGACGCACGACTTCCTTCGCGAGCTCCTCCTGGTCCGCCGCCGACGGCAACGCGAGAAGGGCGCGCGCGTGCCCCGCGGAGAGAGCCCCCTCCTCGAGCGCGGCGCGCACCGCGGCCGGAAGCTTGAGCAGCCGCAACGCGTTCGCGACGGTCGCGCGATCCTTGCCCACGCGCTCGGCGACGTCCTCCTGGGTGAGGCCGAAGTCGTCTTTCAGGTGCCGGTACGCCTCCGCTTCCTCGAGGGCCGTCAGGTCGCGGCGCTGGATGTTCTCGACGAGCGCGAGGAGAAGCTGGTCGCGGTCCGTCACGCCGTCGCGCACGATCACCGGCACCTCGGAGAGGCCCGCGAGGCGCGCGGCGCGCACGCGGCGCTCGCCCGCGACGATCCGGAAGCGTCCCCCCTCTTTCGTGACGAGCACGGGCTGCAGGATTCCCGTCCGGCGGATCGACTTCGCGAGCTCGTCGAGGCCGGTGTCGTCGAAGCGGTGGCGCGGCTGACGTTTACTCGCGTCGAGAAGATCGAGCCCGACCATCCTCAGGCCCGGACCGGCCGATTCGGCCCGCGCCGAAGGAATGAGCGCCGAGAGACCCTTGCCGAGGGCCGTTTTCCTGGAGGACGACACGGCGACGATCCTAGCAGCCGAAGACCGCGCGGAGGCGGCCCCTCAGGAATCCCGCCTCAGAAGCTCCCGCGCGACGCCAAGATACGCCTCGGCTCCCTTCGACTTCACGGCGTAGAGGAGGATGGGCTTGCCGAAGGACGGCGCCTCGCCAAGCCGCACGCTTCGGGGCACGACGTTCTCGAAAACGGCCGCCCCGAAGTGCTTCCGAATTTCCTCGAGAACCTGCCGCGAGAGATTCGTCCTCTCGTCCCACATCGTGGCGATGACGCCCGCGAGCGCGAGGCGCGGGTTCAGGCTTTCCTTCACGCGCTCGATCGTGGCGAGAAGCTCGGTGACGCCCTCGAGCGCGAAGTACTCGCACTGGATCGGCACGAGAACGCCGTCCGCGGCGACGAGCGCGTTCACGGTGAGGAGCGAGAGCGACGGCGGGCAGTCGATGAGGATGTATTCGAACCGGTCGCGCAGCGGCTCGATCTTTCCCGCCAGCCGGTGCTCCCGGTTTTCCAGATTCACGAGCTCGACCTCGGCGCCGACGAGCTCGCGGTTCGACGGCACGAGCGTCAGGTGGGGCAGGTCGGTGCCGTGAGCGACTTCGTCGAACGCGGCTTGCCCGCCGATCCAGTCGTACGCGGTGCGGGCGAGCGCCGTCTTGTCCACGCCGAGCCCGGAGGTCGCATTCCCCTGCGGGTCGAAGTCCACGAGCAGAACCGGGCGCTCGAGGACCGCGAGCGCCGCCGCGAGACTGATCGCCGTCGTCGTCTTGCCGACCCCGCCTTTCTGGTTCGCCACGGCGAGAACGCGGGCTCGTCTCCGGGAATGTTTCACGTGAAACACTCGAGCGAGAGGATGCCGCGGACGGCGGTCGCTGGAGCGGGGTGAAACGCGTGCGTCTTCGCCCGGCTCGCCCGCGCCGCCTCGTCCGCGAGCGGCCGCGTCGTCCAGAGAAGGGCCCGCGCGCCGGGTGCCATCAAGGGCCGGGCAGCGCGTACGAGCTTCCCCGCCGAGCCCACGGCGCGGGTCGTCAAAACGTCGTACCGCCGGGCGCCGTCCATGGGAAACGAATCGGGGAATCTAGCGTTCACGGCGCGGGCGGTCAACGCGAGCCGCTCGATCGCCCCGTCGAGATATGCGACCTTCTTGCGGGACGACTCGACGAGCGTTCCGACGAGATCCGGCCGCACGATGAGAAGCGGAATCGCGGGAAAGCCTCCTCCGGAGCCGAGATCGAGAAGGCGAACGGCCCTGCCCTGCGGCCTCGGCAGCAGAGCGAGGCCGAGCAGCGCATCGAGGAGATGCGTCTCCACGAGGACTTCCGGGTCCGCGGAGCGCGCCGAAACGAGGTTCATCTCCGCGTTCTTCGCGAGCAGGATCGAAAGGAACGACGTGAGCCGGTTCGAGGCCTCCTCCACGCGGGCGCGCTCGTCGCCGGGAACTCTCGCGGCGAGGGCGCGGACGAGGGCGGCGAGCCTCGCGCCGGCCCCGCCGCCGGTCTCGCTCATGCCGCTGCCTCGCGCCCGGCGGCAAGCAGGCGCGCGAGCAGAACCGCCACGGCGGCGGGCGTCACGCCCGGAAGTCGAGACGCCTGTCCGAGCGTGCGCGGGCGGTGCCGTTCGAGCTTTTCCACCGCCTCCCTCGACAGGCCGGGCAGCCCCTTGAACGCGAAGCCCTCGGGAAACTCGCGCTCCTGCGAGCGCGAAACGCGGGCGACCGCGGCGCGCTCGCGCGCGATGAAACCCTCGTAACGGAGGTCCGCGACGAGCCGGTCCCGCTCCTCCTGCCGAAGGGCGGCGAGGTCCCCCGCCACGCCGGCCTCGAGCAGCTCGGCGCAGAAGTCCTCGACGGCTTCGAGGTCGGTTTCGGGACGGCGCAGCAGCCCCCCGAGCGTCGTTTCTTCCACGAGGCTCACGCCGAGCCCAGAGAGACGCTCCACCGTCGCCCGATCGGGTCGCACGGGCGCGGAGTCCAGGCCTTCGCGGACGCGTGCCACCCGCGCCTCCGCCGCGAGGACCGGTGCGGCCTCGCGCTCGTCCACGAGGCCGAAGGCGAGCGCGATCCCGGTGAGCCGCGCGTAAGCCGTGTCGCCGCCGAGAAGGAGGCGATGCTCGGCGCGGGACGTGAGGAGGCGGTAGGGCTCGTCGAGGCCGAGCGTCACGAGATCGTCGAGCATGACGCCGATGTAGGCCTCGTGCCGGCCGAGGCGAAGCGGCGGATCGCCCGTCACGGCCCGGGCCGCGTTCGCGCCCGCCACGAGGCCCTGCCCGGCCGCCTCCTCGTATCCGGAGGTGCCGTTGATCTGCCCGGCGAGGAAGAGCCCCGGAAGCGCGCGCGTCTCGAGCGAGACGTCGAGCTGCTCGGGAAATACCATGTCGTACTCGACGGCGTAAGCGGGCCTCAGGATCTCGGCCCGCTCGAGGCCGGGGAGCATCCTGACGATCGCCTCCTGGATCTCCTCCGGGAGCGACATCGACAGGCCGTTCAGGTAAAGCCAGTCGGTCGACAGGCCCTCCGGCTCGACGAAGATCTGGTGCCGCGGCTTGTCCGCGAAGCGGACGACCTTGTCCTCGATCGAGGGGCAGTAGCGCGGCCCGCGGCCCGTGATCCGGCCGGAGTAGAGCGGCGAGAGCGGCAGGCTTTCGCGGATCAGGTCGTGTACCGCCTCGCCCGTGTGCGTGAGCCAGCAGTCCACCTGTCGCTGCCGCGGAAACGTCTCCCCGCGCGTCCGGAACGAGAACGCGACCGGCCGCTCGTCGCCCGGCGCGCGCGTCATCCTCGCGACGTCGACGGTGCCCGCGCGGACGCGGGGCGGGGTTCCCGTCTTCATCCGGCCGAGACGGAGGCCGAGGTTCGCGAGCGCGTCCGACAGCGCGCGCGCCGGCGGTTCGTTCCATCGGCCGGCCTCCCGCCGCGCGTCCCCGACGTGAATGAGGCCCCGGAGAAACGTCCCCGTCGTCACGACCGCGGCGTCGCAGGCGAGCGCCGAGCCGTCCTCGAGCGTCAGGCCGGCAAGCCGCCCGCCCCGCACGCGGAATCCCGCGGCGCAGCCTTCCCCGACCGTGACGTTCTCCGCCGCGCCGAGGACGCGCGACAACTCTTCTGCATAAAGTGCTTTGTCTGACTGGCACCGCAGGCCGCGCACGGCGGTTCCGCGCGATCCGTTGAGCACCTTGAACTGGATCGCCGTCCGATCCGCGACGAGCCCCATCGCGCCCCCGAGGGCGTCGATCTCGCGCACGACCTGTCCTTTCGCGAGGCCGCCGACCGCGGGGTTGCAGCTCATGCGCCCGACCGTGGCTCTGTCGCGCGTCAGGAGAAGCGTCCTTCGGCCGAGCCGTCCCGCCGCGAGCGCCGCCTCCGCGCCCGCGTGTCCCCCTCCGACGACGACGACGTCCCACCGCGACTGCATCCCGGTCACTCTACTTGCCCACGCAGAACGCCGCGAAGATGCGGTCCAGGAGCTCCTCGGTCGCCGTTTCGCCCGTGATCGCCCCGAGCGCCGTGAGCGCCTCGCGGACGCGCGCCGCGACGAGCTCGGGTTCGCCGGGCACGCGCCGCGCGAGCGCCGCCGCCTCGCGGAGCGCGGCCCCGGCGGACACGAGCGCCTCGCGATGCCGTTCGAGGACGAGCAGCTCGCCGTCCGCCTCGACGAGAGAAAGGCCCGCGGCCATGCGCGCGCGCAACGCCTCGATCCCTGCGCCCGTGACGGCGGAGACGAGGAGCGCGGAAGACGAGGACGAGGGAAAAGAAGAAGAGGGATTTTCTTTGAAAGGAAATACGGGCGGCGCCGGTTCAGCATCCGTAGCCGACGCGGTGGTGACGCCACCGTCTCGGGACCCTTCGGACGACGCAAGAACAAGATCCGCTTTCGTCATCACGAGAAGCGCCTCCTCCCCTCTTCCCTTTCCAAGAAAATCTCCGTCCTCTTCGGACATTCCAAGACACGCGTCCACGACGTAAAGGACGAGGTCCGCCTTCTCCCCCGCGCGCTCCGCGACCGCGACGCCGATCTTCTCGACTTCGTCCTCCGTCGCCCGGAGCCCCGCCGTGTCGAGCAGCGTCACGGTCTCGCCGCCGAGCTCGCATGTCTCGGCGATGGCGTCGCGCGTCGTCCCCGGCACTGCCGTGACGATGGCCCGGTCGCGCCCGACGAGGGCGTTGAAGAGCGTCGACTTCCCCGCGTTCGGCCGGCCGAGGATCGCGACCGCCTTCCGGCGGTGCCGCGCGCCCCCGCGGGCCGCGGCCGCGGCGAGGGACTCCGCCTCGCCCGCGGCCGCCGCGAGAGCGTCGCCCGCCGCGAAGAGGTCCGCGGCCGGCACGTCCTCGGCGAAGTCCAGCCCGGCCTCGAGGCTCGCGAGGGCGTCGAGAACGGACTCCTTCGCCGCGTGAACGCGCCGCGACAGCTCCCCCTCCACGAGCGAGAGCGCGCGCCGAGCCGCCCCCAGGCTGTCCGCCGCCGCAAGCGCGGCCACCCCCTCGGCCTCGGCGAGATCCAGCTTGCCGTTCGCGAGGGCGCGCCGCGTGAACTCGCCCCGCGCGGCCGGCCTCGCCCCCGCCGCGCGCGCCGCCGCGAGGAGTCCCGCCACGATCGCGGGCGACCCGTGGCAGAGGAACTCGACGACCTCTTCTCCGGTCGCCGAATGCGGAGCCGGAAAAAAGAGCACGAGGGCGCGGTCCAGCGGCCGGCCTTCCTCTCCCACGAGGCGGTGCAGGACCGCCTCGCGCGGGCGAGGCTCCTGCGGAAGGCGCGGCGCGATCCGGCGCGCGACCGCGAGCGTCAGTCCGGGAGGACCCGTCAGGCGGACGACCGCGAGCGCCGAGACGCCCGGGGGCGTCGCGGGCGCGACGACGACGTCGCCTCCGCGGTCCGGGTCGGCGACAAGCCGCGCCATCGGCCGTGCTCCGCCCCGCGGGGCGTCAGGGCGCCTTCGGCTTCATCGAGGCCGGGCCGAGGTCGGTGAAACGGTTCAGGAGCATCTGCTGCCCGATCGTGAGGACGTTCTGCATGAGCCAGTAGAGAACGAGACCCGACGGCACGTCCTTGAAGAGAAACCCCATGACGAGCGGCATGACGTTCTGGACCTTCCGCATCGTGGCGTCGCCGCCCGTCGGCGTCATCTGCTGCTGGATCCACATGGTCGCCGTCATGAGGATCGGCGTGACGTAGTACGGGTCCTTCGCCGAGAGGTCCGTGATCCAGAGCATGAACGGAGCGTGGCGAAGCTCGATCGAGTGCGCGAGCAGGTTGTAGAACGCGATGAGGATCGGCATCTGCAGGACGAGCGGCAGGCACCCGCCGGCCGGGTTGACGCCCTCCGTCTTGTAGAGGGCCATCATCTCCTCGTTCATCTTCGTCCGCGCCTGCGGGTCCTGCTTGACCTTCCCCGCCCACTTCGTGCGGATCGTCTCCACCTTCGGCTGCAGCACGCTCATCTTCTTCATCGAGACGAGCTGCTTGTGCGTGAGCGGGTAGAGGAGGACCTTGATGACGACCGTGATGACCAAAATCGCGACGCCCCAGTTTCCGACGACCTTCTGGATCGCCTTGAGCCCCCACAGGAGCGGCTTCACGAGGATCGCGAACCAGCCGTAGTCGATGAGGTGGCCCATGCCGGGCCGCGTCTTGTCGAGGACGCTGAGCTCCTTCGGGCCGAGAAAGACGTCCGTCGAGACGGCGTCCGGCGCCGACAGGACGACCTCGCTCTCGGCCTCCGGCACCGCGGCCTTGCCGCCTTCTCCCGCCGGCCCCGCCGCGAGCGTCACCGGCCGGAGCGTCACGGAAGCGGCCCCGGACGGAAGGAACGCGGCGAGGAAGTAGTTGTCTTCGAGCCCGGCGGCCACGAGGCCCGCGCCCCTGGCCACCGCTTCCTTGAGGCCGTCCTTCGCCTTGCGGTCGACCGACCCCGACGCGCTGAGCGTCACGGTCGCGCCCGGCGTCGCGTAGCGGCTCCCGCGCTCCTCGGCGGACGGATTCCCGAGGCCGGGCCCGAGGACGAGGCCCACCGGGCCCGGCGCGCCCTCGCGCTCGGCCTTCACGGCGACGACGTAGGAATCGTGGAACACGTAAACGCGCTGAAGCCGTCTCCGCTCGCTTCCCGGTATCGGAAGCGGACCGTCGTGACGCCGTTTCCGCTCTCCCTCTCGACGGCGAACCTGGCCTTCGCGGCCCGCGCCAGGAACGCGTCCGCCGGATCCAGCGCGAGGATGGCTCCCGGAAACGGTGCTCCCTGGCGGACGAGGTCGAGCGCCTTCCCCGCCGCGTCCCGGTGCTGCGTGAGGACGAACGACTTCACGACACCGCCTTCGTTCGAGAGGCGCGCCGTGTAGAGCGGGGTGCGGACCTCGACCGTTTCTTCCGCGCCCGCGGAAACCGGCGGTACGGGCTCGTGCGGTGCGGCGGGGATCCGGGTGGCGGCCGGAGCCGGCGTCTGCGCGGCGGCCCCGCTCGTCGCGGGCGCGGTCACGGCGCTCGCCGCAGCGGTCGCGCCGGGCCGCACCGTCTGCTGCGGCGGCTTCGCCGGCGGGAAGACGATCGTCCAGCCGATCAGAACGGCGGCCGACAGGGCGAAGGCGATGACGAGGCGCTTGGTTTCCAAGGGGTCTCCTCTGGCGATTCAGGGAACGGGGTCGAGGCCGCCCGCGTGGAACGGGTGGCACCGGGAGAGCCGCCGCACGGCGAGCAGGAGTCCCCGGCCGACGCCATGGCGCGCGACGGCCTCGCGAGCGTACTCCGAGCACGTGGGCGTATACCGACACGCCGGCGGCAGGAGGGGCGAGAGGAACCGCTTGTAGGCGCCGAAGACCCACGCGACGGCCCGGGCGGGGGCTCCCGCGCTCGAGGCCCCGCTCATTTCGTCTCGGCCCCTTTCGCGTCGGCCGCCTTCGAAGCGGCCTCCGTCGCGCGCGCGAGAAGGCCCGCCACCTCGGTCCGGAGGACGGCGTACGGCGCGCGAATGGCGCCCGCGAAGACATTCACGACGACGTCCACCGCGGGGTCGGGCGCCGCCGCGCGCCATCGGCGGAAGATCTCGCGCACGCGGCGCCGGGCGCGGTTGCGCTGGACGGCGCCGCCCGCCTTGCGGGTGGCCGTGATGCCGAGCCGGAGGCCGCCCTCGGGGCGGGCGCGCGCGAAGACGGCCACGAAGCGGCCTTGCTGCTTCGCGCCGCTCTCGTAGGCGTCGCGAAAATCGCGGCGGGCCCCGATGCGGCGCGACCGCGGGAAGGCCTCAGTCCTCGAGGCGGAGGCGGTGCTGGCCCATACGTGCATGGAACGGGCCGGACATCGCGGCGGACGCCGCGCGTCCGGTGACGCCTCCGCTCAGGCGGAGATGCGCTTGCGCCCTTTCGCCCGGCGGCGGGCCAGCACGGCACGGCCCGCCTTGGTTCTCATCCGGATCAGGAACCCGTGGGTCCTGCTCCGGTGACGGTTATTGGGCTGAAACGTGCGTTTGGTCTTGGACATGGTGCGCAGACCCTCCGGGGGGGACGTGGATTCTCGGGGGTACCGCCCGTCCTGTCAACCGCGGGCCCCTTTCCGCCCCGGAGGGGCGCTGATACCATCCCCCTCCCGCCCGCAAAGTCCGTTATGCACAGCGGTGGAGATCCTGTGGAAAAGACGACAGCCTGGGCCAAGATTCTGGAGCACCTGAAAACGCGCGTGGACGAGCGCGAGTTCGACTCGTGGTTCCGGGATTCCCGGCAGAAGTCCGAGACCGCCGAGGCCATCTTCGTGCAGGTGCGGACCCCGCTGTTCGTCGACTACATCCCCGAGGCCTACGCCGTGCAGATCGCCGAAGCGGCCCGCCTCGCGGGCGCCGGCAACCGGGAGATCCGCTTCGGCGCGGACGGGGAGTACCGCTCCGCCGTGAACCCCCAGAAGGTGCCCGCGGAGCCCCGCCGCCGGGTCGGCGGCCTCAATCCCGCCTACACGTTCGAACACTTCGTGACCGGCGAATCCAACCGCCTCGCGCACGCGGCGGCGCTCCGGGTCGCGGACCAGACGTCCCGCCAGTACAACCCGCTCTTCGTGTGCGGCGGGACCGGGCTCGGCAAGACGCACCTCATGCAGGCGATCGGGCACCGCCGCCTCTCGCGCCGGCCGGGCGAGAAAGTCGTGTACCTGACCTCCGAGAACTTCGTCAACGAGGTCGTCCTCGGGGTGCGGTTCAACAAGATGGAAAGCCTCCGGCAGCGGTTCCGCGCCGCGGACATCCTGCTTCTCGACGACGTGCAGTTCGTGGTCGGCAAGGAGGCGTCCGAGAACGAGCTCTTTCACACGTTCAACGCTCTTTACGACGAGGGAAACCAGATCGTCTTCTCCTCCGACGTGCCGCCGCGCGAGATTCCGGGGCTCACGGACCGGCTCAAGAGCCGGTTCGAGGGCGGCCTCATCGTGGATATCCAGCTTCCTGATTTCGAGACGAAGGTCGCGATTCTCAGGCAGAAGGCCGAGGCGAGCCAGGTCGTGCTCGAAGACGACGTCGCGTTCTTCCTGGCGGGCAAGATCAAGTCGTCGATCCGCGAGCTGGAGGGTTATTTCAATCGCGTGGTTGCGTTCGCCTCCCTGAAGGGCGAGACGATCTCCCTCGAGCTCGGACGCGAGGCGCTTCGGGACGTCTTTCGCGCCGAGGAGCACGCGACGTCCCCCGCCGACATCCTGAAGCTCGTCGGGGCGCACTATGGCCTCAAGCCCGCGGAGCTTCGCGCGCGGACGAAGCGAGGCCCGATCGTCTTCGCGCGCCAGGTCACGATGTACGTCCTCAAGGAGGCCACGAGCCTGTCCCTCCCGGAGATTGGCCGCCTGTTCTCCGACAAGCACCACACGACGGCCCTTCACGCCATTCGAAAGATCGCGGCCTTGCGTGAGGAGGACCCGGCGCTCGATCGGCTTCTGGCGGGATTTCTGGCCCAGTTCAGGTGACTCTTTTCCACCCCTTTTCCGTCCGCCTCCGACGGGCGCCCTCGACGTCCTAGGAAAAGAGCATGATGGCTCTTCGGCCGGGCCAGCTTTTCACAGAGCCGAGGCAAGAGATCCACAGTTTGGTCACGCTACTAACTCATTCTTTTTGAGATATTTAAATCGCGATGCACTTTTTGCGCCTCCCTACTACTTCTGCTACTTTCGACTACCTGTAAATGATAGGATTCAAGAAATAAGGAGATGTCGTGGAGCTGACACTTCCGGCCTCGATCCTGGCCCGCGAATTGAGCCTGATACAGGGCGTCGTCGAGAAGCGGACGACGCATCAAATTCTCACGAATGTCCTGCTCGAGGCGAAGGGCGGGGCGCTGACGCTGACGGCGACGGATCTCGACACGACGCTCGTTTCCGAAATAGCTCCGGTCGTACTGAAGAGTGCCGGATCGGTCACGGCTCCCGCGCGGCGGCTCTACGACGTCGTGCGCGAACTGCCGCCGAACGCCGAGATCAGGCTCAAAGTGCTCGAGAACAACCACGTGTCCCTCGAATGCAAGGAACCGAAGCTCAGAATCCGGCTGAACGGTCTGCCCGCCGGTGACTACCCGACCCGGCCGGAACCGGCCGGCGGGCCGACGCTGACCCTCTCCTTCGGCGCCCTGCGCCGGATGGTGGACAAGGTGCGATTCGCCGTCTCGACCGAGGAAATGCGCCTTCAGCTTCAGGGGGCGCTTCTCAAGACGAAGGGTGGCAGCGTCGAGATGGTCGCGACGGACGGGCACCGACTGGCGCTCGTCGAGGTGGAGGGGGCGAAAGCGGAAGCCGGCTTCGAGCCCGTTCTCGTTTCCAAGAAAATACTCGACGAGCTCGGCAAGCTCGATGCGGCCGACGACGCACCCGTCACGATCGTGCGCGGCACGAATCACATCGGCTTCTCGGTCGGGAGCCGTCGGCTGTTCTCCAAGCTCGACGAACGCCGCTTCCCGGACTACGAAAAAGTCATCAGCAAGGAGAACGACAAGAAAGCGGTCGTTCCCCGCGAAGAGCTCCTCGGTGCCGTCCGGAGGATCGCCTTGCTCTCCGGCGACCGGATGAAAGCCGTGAGCCTCGCGTTTCAGAAGGACGCCCTCGTCGTTTCGTCCGAGAGCCAGGAAGTCGGCGACGGCTCGCAGGAAATCGCCATCGCATACGACAGCGCCGCCGTGACCCTGCGCCTCAACGCGCGATATCTCGAGCAGTTTCTCGAAGCCGCCGAGACCAAGGACGTCCACCTCTTCGTGAAGGACGAGCAGGCGCAGTGTCAGGGCCGCCCGGCCGAGGCCCTGGGCGGCATTCGCTCCTATCTCTACGTCGTGATGCCGATGAGGATGTAGTCGGCCGCGTGGAGATTCTTTCTCTTTCTACCGAGGGCTTCCGAAACCTGTTGAACGGCAAGGTGGAGGTGCATCCGCGCCTGAACCTCATCGTCGGCGACAACGGGCAGGGAAAGACGAACGTGCTCGAAGCGCTGGCGCTCGTGTCCGGGCGACCGTCGTTTCGGACGGCCGAGCTGGCCGAGGCGCGCCAGCACCTCGCCGTTCGCGCGGTCGTCTCGGCACGGGTCCGGGACGACGCGGGAGACCCCCGAAACGACGTGACGCTCGGGTTTGTCTACGCGGGCGGGACGCGCGAGCAGTATCGGGACGGCAAGCGCGTGACGCGGCAGACGGCGGCACGGAGCCTCCCGGCCGTTTTCCTCACCGCGCGCGACCTTTCGCGTCTCTCCGGCCCCCCGGCGGAGCGGCGCCGGGCGCTCGATCGCGCGACGCTCGCGCTCCACCCCGAGCACGCGCGCGCTCTCCTCGCCTACGAGCGGGCGCGCGCAGCGAAGACGCGACTTCTCTCCCTCGGCGCGCGGTACGACGCGGACGAGCTCGCGGTGTACGAGTCCGCCCTCGCCGAGACCGGGGGGCACGTAGCGGCCTTGCGGCGCGTGGCGCGGGCCCGACTCGAAGCGGAGATCGCCCGCCACGCGGCGGACCTCGGAGCGCCGTTTCGCGACCTGACCCTCGCGCTCGAGAGCGACCTGCCGTCCGAGGGCGCGGCCGCCGAGCTTGGGGCAGCCCTCGCGGTGCTCCAGCGCGCGCGCAAGAGCGACGAGCGACGCGCGCAGCGCTGCCTCGTCGGGCCGCACCGGGACGACGTCGTCCTGCGGGCCGAGGGCGTCCCGCTCGCGAGCCGGGCGTCCTCGGGGGAGACACGGACGGTCCTTCTCGCGTGGACCCTCGCGGAGATGTCGCTTCTCGCGGGCGGCGGCCGGGCCCCGCTTCTCGCGTTCGACGACTTCGATTCCGAGTGGGATCCGCGCGTACTCGGCGCGTTCGCCGAGGCGCTGCCCGAGGAGGGACAGGTCTTCCTGACCTCCGCGCGGCCCGAGGCGGTCCGCGGGCTTCCGCTCCCGGCCGGCGCCCTCTACCGCATGAACGCCGGCCGGCTGCTCCGCGAGGGAATCCTGGGCGCGGGCCGAAGCGCCGAGCGCCGCGCGGCGGCCGGAGCGGAAGCCCGATGAGCGAACGCCGCGACCACCCGATCGCCGCCGATCCGCCGCCGCCGCCCGGACCGACGCACGCGGGCGCGGAGGACTACGGCACGAGCTCGATCAAGCTCCTGAAGGGGCTCGAGGCCGTGCGCAAGCGGCCCGGGATGTACATCGGGAACACCGACGACATCTCGGGCCTCCACCACATGGTCACGGAGCTCGTCGACAACGCGATCGACGAGGCGCAGGCGGGGTACTGCGACACGATTTCCGTCGTCGTCCATGCCGACGACTCCGTCACGGTCGAGGACAACGGCCGCGGAATCCCGATCGGGCCGCATCCCGTTCACGGCCGCGAGACGCTGGAAATCATCCTCACCGACCTCCACTCGGGCGGCAAGTTCGACGACAACGCGTACAAGGTCTCGGGCGGCCTCCATGGCGTCGGCCTTTCCGTGGTCAACGCGCTCGCGGGAACGCTCGATGTCGAGGTCAAGCGCGAGGGCCGGGTCTGGCAGCAGCACTACGAGAAGGGCTTCCCGATGGTGCCGATCCGCGAGGTAGGCAAGTCGGGAAAGACGGGGACGAAGATCACGTTCAAGGCCGACCCGGAGATCTTCTCCGTCGCGAGCTACAACTTCGACGTGCTCTCGCAGCGCCTCCGCGAGCTCGCGTTCCTGAACCCCGGCGTCACGATCGAGATCCTCGACGAGCGCGGCTGGGATTCCACGCGCGCGGATCGCGCGCTCGACAAGGGCGAGAAGAAGCACGTCTTCAAGTACGGCGGCGGCATCCGGTCGTTCGTCGAGCACCTGAACAAGAACAAGCAACCCCTTCACGACACCGTCATCACGTTCTCCGACGTGCGGGAGCCGAGCGGGAACGCGGCGGAGGACGCGAAGAAGGAGCGCCTCGACGTCGCGCTCCAGTGGAACGAGGGATACACGGAGCAGATCTTCTGCTTCACGAACACGATCGCGAACAAGGACGGCGGGACGCACCTCGAAGGGCTCAAGACCGCGCTGACCCGCGCGATCCAGAAGTACGCCGAGGGCGCCGGCCTCACGAAGCAGCTCAAGGACACGACGCTCTCGGGCGACGACTGCCGCGAGGGGCTCACGGCCGTCGTGTCGCTCAAGATCCGGGACCCGAAGTTCTCCTCGCAGACGAAGGAGAAGCTCGTCTCGCAGGAGGCGAAGACCTGGACGCAGACCGTCACCTACGAGAAGCTCTCGAACTTCTTCGAGGAGAACCCGAAGGTCGCGCGCCGGGTCGTCGAGAAGATCGTCGACGCCGCGCGCGCGCGCGAGGCGGCGCGGAAGGCGCGCGAGCTCGTGCGCCGCAAGGGAGCGCTCGACGGGGCGGGGCTCCCCGGCAAGCTCGCCGACTGCCAGGAAGGCGACCCCGCGCTCTCGGAGATCTTCATCGTCGAGGGCGATTCGGCCGGCGGCTCGGCGAAGCAGGGCCGCGACCGGCGCACGCAGGCGATTCTGCCGCTCAAGGGCAAGATCCTGAACGTCGAGAAGGCGCGCTTCGACAAGATGCTCGCGTTTGCCGAGATTCGCTCCCTGATCCTCGCGCTCGGCGCGGGCATCGGCGAGGACTTCGATTCAGACAAGATCCGGTATCACAAGATCATCCTCATGACGGACGCGGACGTGGACGGCAGCCACATCCGGACGCTCCTTCTCACGTTCTTCTTCCGGCAGATGCGGACGGCGGTCGAGCGCGGGTATCTCTACATCGCGCAGCCGCCGCTCTTTCGGGCCGTCGAAGGCAAGAAGGAGGTCTTCCTCAAGGACGAGAAGGAATACGCCCGCTTCCTCCTCGCGCGCATCGGAGACGACCGCGCGCTCACGGCCGAACCGTCCGAACGCGCGCTTTCCGGGTCCGGCCTCATGACGCTCGTCACCGGCCTGCAGGACTGGCGCGCGCTCATGCTGCGCCTCGCGGTCCGCGGCTTCCCCGAGGCGCTCGTGAGGACTCTCGTCAAGCAGAAGCTCGTCGAGCCCGGCGCTCTTCTGGACCGCGCGCGCCTCGAGCGCGCCGCGCACGAGTTCGCGGCGGTCGTCGAGTCGTTCGCGGTCGTCCCCGACGAGGAGCACGGCGGGTTCGCGGTGCACGTGACACAGGCCGTGAACGGCGTGACGAAGACCGGGATCGTGAACGCGGCGTTTCTCGCGGGATACGAGATGCGGCGCGCCGTCGAGCTCGCGGCCGCGCTTGACGGCTTTCTCGACGGCCCGTACCGCCTCAGGACGAACGGGAACGGCGACGAGCGTGTCCTCGCGACGCTCGGCGAGGCGGTCGACGCCGTCCTCGAAAGCGCGAAGAAAGGGCTCACGATCAACCGCTACAAGGGCCTCGGCGAGATGAATCCCGAGACGCTGTGGGAAACGACGATGAACCCGGCGACGCGCCGGCTCCTCCAGGTCCGCGTCGAGGACGCCGTCGAGGCCGACTCGATCTTCACGATCCTCATGGGCGATGCCGTGGAGCCGCGCCGGGAGTTCATCGAGACGAACGCGCTGAACGTCGGGAATCTGGACATTTGAAAAGAGACGAGGCGGTTTTGTTTCTTCGGACTTTCGTTGAAGGGAAGACCGGAGGGTGGGGCCTTCCCGCTGCGCGGCGGCGGCGACGGCTTCTTGCGATGACCGACACTCCCGAAAAGCCGCCGACGCTCGATCCGGGCGAGAAGATTCCGGTCTCGATCGAGGAGGAGATCAAGCGGAGCTATCTCGACTACGCGATGTCCGTCATCGTCGGGCGCGCCCTGCCCGACGTCCGCGACGGCCTCAAGCCTGTCCACCGCCGCGTCCTGTTCGGGATGTGGGAGCAGTCGAACCGGCACAACCGGCCCTACAAGAAGTCGGCCCGTCTCGTCGGCGACATCATGGGCAAGTACCACCCGCACGGCGACGCCGCGATCTACGACACGATCGTCCGGATGGCGCAGGACTTCTCGATGTCCGAACCCCTCGTGGACGGGCAGGGCAACTTCGGCTCGGTGGACGGCGACTCGGCGGCCGCGATGCGGTACACGGAGATCCGCCTCACGCGCCTCGCCGAGGAAATGCTCGGCGACGACATCGACAAGGAGACGGTCGACTGGACGCTGAACTACGACGGCTCCCTTCAGGAGCCCGCCGTCCTGCCGGCGAAGTTTCCGAACCTCGTCGTGAACGGAGCCGAGGGCATCGCCGTCGGCATGGCGACGAAGATCGCGCCCCACAACCTCGCCGAGGCCTGCACGGCCGCGATCGTCCTCCTCGACGACCCCGGCGCCGAGCTCGCCCGGCTCGTGGAGGTGATGCCGGGGCCCGATTTCCCGACCGGCGGCATCATCCTGGGCCGGCAGGGAATCGTGGACGCCTACAAGACGGGCCGCGGCATCCTGCAGGTGCGCGGGCGCGCGGAGATCGAGAAGAACAGGAAAGGCGATCGCGAGTCGATCGTCGTGACGGAGCTTCCCTTCCAGGTCAACAAGGCGCGGCTCATCGAGCAGATCGCGGGTCTCGTGAACGACAAGAGACTCGACGGCATCTCCGCGATCCGCGACGAGTCGGACCGCGACGGCATGCGGATGGTCGTGGACGTCAAGCGCGACGCGATCGCCCAGGTCGTCCTGAACCAGCTCCTCGCGGCGACCCCGCTCCAGTCCTCCTTCGGGATCAACGCGCTCGCGATCGTGGACGGCCAGCCGCGGGTCCTCCCGCTGAAGGAGCTCTTCCGCCACTTCCTCGATCACCGCCGCGTGGTCGTCGTGCGCCGCACGATCTTCGACCTCCGGAAGGCCGAAGAACGCGCGCACCTGCTCCTCGGCCTCGCGGTCGCCCTCGCGAACCTGGACCGCGTCATCGCGATCATCCGCGCCAGCAAGGACCCCGTGGACGCGCGGGAACGGCTGTGCGCCGAGGTGACCGTCGAGAAGGCGAAGCTCGAGACGTTTCTCGGCGTCGCGTCGCTCGACGTGTCCGCGTCGGCCCGGACCGAGGACGGGCTGCTGCGCCTCGACGCCGCGCAGGCGCAGGCGATCCTCGACATGCGCCTGCAGCGCCTCACGGGCCTCGAGCGCGACAAGATCGTGGCGGAGTTCCAGGAGGTGCTCGCGACGATCGCCGACCTGAAGGACATCCTCGCGAAGAGCGAGCGCGTCACGGCCATCATCCGGAGCGAGCTCACCGCGATCAAGGAGACGTTCGGTCGCCCGCGGCGCACCGAGATCGTGGCCGCGGCGAACGATCTCGCCGCCGAGGACCTCATCGCCGAAGAGGAGGTCGTGCTCACGATCAGCCGGGGAGGCTACGCGAAGACGACGCCGCTCACCGTCTACCGCGCGCAGAAGCGCGGGGGCAAGGGACGCATGGGGGCCCAGACGAAAGAGGAAGACGTCGTCGAGCACCTCTTCGTCGGGTCGACGCACGATTACCTCCTCGCCTTCACGAACAAGGGCCGCGTCCACTGGGCGAAGCTCTACGACGTGCCCTCCGGCGGCCCCGCGACGCGCGGCAAGGCGCTCGTGAACCTTCTCGCGCTCGAGGACGGGGAGCGCGTGGCCGCGATGGCGACGACGCGCACGTTCCCGGACGACCGGTACCTCCTGTTCGCGACGAAGCGCGGCCTCGTCAAGAAGACGGTGCTCTCGGCATACGGAAACCCGCGGGAAAAGGGCATCATCGCGATCAAGCTCGAGGACGGAGACGAGCTGCTCTCGGCGCAGATCACCGACGGGACGCGGCAGGTGTTCCTCGGAACGCGCCTCGGCATGGGGATCAAGTTCTCCGAGACGGACGCCCGGCCGATGGGGAGGGACACGACGGGCGTCAAGGGCATCGAGCTCAGGGGAGACGACGCCGTCGTCGAGATGGACCTCGTCGAGGAGACGGGAACGCTCCTTGCGGTCACGGAGAAGGGTTACGGCAAGCGGACGGACGTCGCCGAATACCGCCACCAGACGCGCGGCGGGTCGGGCGTCATCAACGTGCGCGTCGGCGAGAAGAACGGCCCGGTGGTCGGCATCTCGTCCGTGACGGAGACCGATCACCTTCTCGTGATCACCGAACAGGGAATCATCATTCGCCTCGCGGTCGCCGACGTGCGGGAGACGGGCCGCGCGGCGATGGGCGTCAGGCTCATCGACCTCGCGGACGGGGATCGCGTGGTCGCGGTGGCGAAGCTCGCGAAGCTCGCGAACCTCGGGGACAGGGACGAGGAGCCCGAGAACGACGCGCCCGGTCCGGACGAATAGGCGAGTAGACTCCGCGGTCCGATGCGTTTCTTCCTCGACACGGCCGACCTCGAAGAGGCCCGCAGGGTGCGCGACTGGGGCCTCCTGGACGGGATCCTGCTGCGGCCCGAGACCGCGGACATGAAGGGCCGCGACGTCCGCCGCGTCCTCGCCGATCTCGCGCAGGTGGGAGACGGTCCGGTCGTCGCGACCCTCGCGACCGGCGATCCGAAGACGATGTACAAGGAGGCCCGCGAGCTCCACAAACTCGGCAAGAACGTCGTCCTGCGCGTCCCGATGACGCGGGAGGGGCTGCGCGTCGTACGCCTCCTCGGCGACGAGCAGATCGCGACGGACGTCGGCCTCGTCTTCACGGCGACGCAGGCCCTTCTCGCGGCGCGCTCGGGCAGCGCCTACGTCTCGCCGTCCGTCGGCGAGCTCGACGACGCCGGTCAGATCGGGATGGACGTCGTCGAATCGATCGTGCGCGTCTTCGACAACTACGGCCTCGAGACGCAGATCTGCGTGCAGGGAATCCAGAACCCGATCCACGTCCTCGACGCGGCGGCGCTCGGTGCGGACGTCGCGACGCTGCCGTTCGGCGTGCTGGACCGGCTGTTCGACCATCCCCTCACGGCGCGCGGCGTCGCCGCGCTGCGCAGCTCGCCGTCCGACGGACCGCGGAGGATCCATTGATCTCCCGCGCGCGCGCGGTGGACATTTCCCACCGGATGGTCGAGCGTCTCGCAAGAACGCCGGGCATCGCCCTCGCCGGCGAGCGCGAGTACGTCCGCAACCACGTGCTTCAGGCGCTGCTCGCGTGGGACAAGGAGAACGAGCGCCTCGCGAAAGAGACGGAGAAGAAGCTTCTCGCGAAGGCGCGCCGCGTCGTCGAGGGGTCGCGCGACTGGGACCTCCTCTTCGCCGAGGAGATGGAGCGCGCCTACGCGACGCTCCTGTCCCGCGGCGAGTAACGCCGCGCCGCGCCGCGTGCCCGGTCGGGGCGCGCCGAGACTTGGTTGGCCGGCCAGACACGCTCGGTTGACGATGGTCTAGGCCAAGTCCGAAGATGTCGGCATGGCGACGAACGCCGCAGAGCCCGCGATCCCGGCGCCCCGGGTGCCGCTGTACCGCACGATCGCGGACGCGATCATTCGCGACATCCGCCGGGGCCGGCACCACGAGGGCGAGCGCCTCCCGGCGTCCCGCGACCTGGCCCGGGTGCTCGAGGTGAACCGGGCCACCGTCCATCAGGCGCTCCAGCTCTTGAAGCGCGAGGGATGGGTCGAGACGAACAAGGGCGGCGGCACGCGCGTGGCGCGCCGCTCGAGCGCGGGGCCCGTCGTCGGCCCGGCGCCCGCGTGGGACCGCATTTCGTCGTCGCTTCTCACGCGCGTCCTCGCGGAGCCCCCGGCCGTCGAGCCCGCCCTGGTGCCGTATGACCTCTCGCGCCTCGCACCGGACGAGCGGGACTTTCCGGCGGCCGCCTTCGCCGCGCTTCTCGCGGACGTGGCGCGCGACGGATCGCTCCTCGCGTACGGGTCCCCCTTCGGCTACCGGCCGCTGCGGGAGACCCTCGCCGGGCGCCTCGTGAAGCGCGGGATCCCGGCCGAAGCGGACGCGCTCCTCATCGTGAACGGGGCACAGCAGGGCCTCGACCTCATCACGCGGGCCCTCGTCGATCCCGGCGACGCCGTCGTCGTCGAGTCGCCGGCTTACGCGGGGGCGCTCTCTCTCTTTCGCGCGCATCGGGCACGGCTCGTCGGCGTTCCGCTCGACGGCGACGGCCTTGTGCCCGCGGCGCTCGAGCGCGCGCTCCTCGAGAAGCCGAAATTCGTCTACACGAGCCCCGACTTCCAGAATCCGACGGGCCTCCTGTCCTCCCCGTCGCGCCGGGCGGAGATCGCGGCCCTCGCGGCGGCGGCGGGCGTCCTTCTCGTCGAGGACGCGTTCGACGCGGACCTCCTCGTCGAAGGCGAGCTGCCTCCGCCGCTCGCGGCGTACGCCCCGGGGCACGTGATCCACCTCGGCACGATCTCGAAGGCGCTTTTCCCGGGCGTGCGCGTCGGGTGGGTCGCGGGGCCCAAGGAATTCGTGCACCGCCTCGCGGCGCTCAAGCGCGTCGGCGAGCTGACGTCTCCCCCCGTTCTGCAGGCGGCGCTGAACCTCTTCCTCGTCCGGGGCGACTACGAACGGCATCTCGTGCGCATGAGGAGCCGGTTGAAGAATCGTCTCGCCCTCGCGCACCGCACGATCCTGAACCGCTTTCCGATCGGGACGCGCGTTCTCAAGCCGTCCGGCGGGTACGTCCTCTGGGCGGAGCTCCCGCCGGGCGTCCCGGGCCGCGCCCTCGCCGCGGCGGCGCGCGAGAACGGGGTGCTCCTGTCGGCGGGCGCCGACTTCCAGCCGGACCAGGCGGACGTTTCCGCGATACGGATCTCCGTCGCGCGCGGCTCCGCGTCGGACCTCGAGAAAGCCCTCGAGATCGCGGGCGCGGCGGCGCGCGACCTGGCCCGGCAGGCCGTCCGGCGGCAGAAAAGTCCGGGGCGCGAGACGAAGGACGCGGCCGAGGCCGCGCTGATCCAGATTTGAGCCGAAAGGGATCTCAACATGACGACGACAGCGGACAACAACCTCGGATTCACCTCGCCGTTCGCCACGGACGCCTTTCGCGTGAAGGTCGGACTCGCCGAAATGCTCAAGGGCGGCGTCATCATGGACGTCGTCGACGCCGACCAGGCGAAGATCGCCGAGGATGCCGGCGCCGTCGCCGTCATGGCGCTCGAGCGCGTGCCCTCCGACATCCGCCGGGACGGCGGCGTCGCCCGCATGTCGCCGGTCTCGAAGATCCGCGAGATCGAGGCGGCCGTGTCGATCCCCGTGATGGCGAAGTGCCGCATCGGCCACCTCGCCGAGGCGCGGATTCTCGAAGCGCTCGAAGTGGACTTCGTCGACGAGTCGGAAGTGCTGACGCCCGCCGACGAGGAGAACCACGTCTACAAGCACGACTTCAAGGTGCCGTTCGTGTGCGGCTGCCGCAACCTCGGCGAGGCCCTTCGGCGGATCGGCGAAGGGGCCGCGATGATCCGAACGAAAGGCGAGGCCGGCACGGGCGACATCGTCCACGCCGTCAGGCACCTGCGCGAAGTCTCCCGGCAGCTGAAATCCCTCACGCTCCTGACGAAGGATGAGTGGATGGCCGCCGCGAAAAACCTCGGGGCCCCGTTCGAGCTCGTCGTCTGGGTGGCCGAGAATGGGCGCCTCCCGGTCCCGAACTTCGCGGCAGGCGGCGTCGCGACGCCCGCCGACGCGGCCCTCTGCCGCATGCTCGGCGCCGAGGCGGTGTTCGTGGGCTCCGGCATATTCAAGTCGTCGGACCCGGCCAGGCGCGCGCGGGCGATCGTGGAAGCGACGACGCATTTTCAGGATCCGGCGCGGATCGCGAAAGCGTCGGAGGGCCTTGGCGAGGGCATGAAGGGCATCGAGGCCGCGAAACTGTCGGAGGCCGAGCTCCTCCAGACTCGAGGCTGGTAGTCGCTTGATCGGGGTCCTCGCCCTTCAGGGCGACTTCGAGGCGCATCGGGAGGCGCTCGCGCGCGCGGGCGTCGCGGCCCGTGGCGTGCGTTCGGCGGACGAGATCCTCGCGTCGACGGGCCTCGTGATTCCCGGCGGCGAGTCGACGACGCTGCGCCTGCTCATGGAAGGCACCGGGATCGAGGACGCGATCCGCTCCGTCGCGGCCCGCGGCGACCCGGTCCTCGGGACCTGCGCGGGAGCGATACTCCTCGCCCGGGACGTCGAGGGGCCCCCGGCGCCCGGCCTCGGACTCCTCCCGATGACCGTCGTCCGGAACGCCTACGGCCGGCAGCTGGATTCGACGGTCGTGCGCCTGACGGACCTCTCGCGCGCCGTCCTCGGGGACGAGCCGCTCGAGGCCGTCTTCATCCGCGCCCCGCGGATCGCGGCCGTCGACGAGACCGTCGATGTGCTCGCCAGGCGGAACGGTGACCCCGTGCTCGTGCGCAAGGGCAATGTCACGGCCGCGACGTTTCATCCCGAGCTGTCGCGCGACCCCCGGGTGCTCTCGGTGTTTCTCTCCGGGCGTGTCCCCGCGTGACAAAATCGCCCGCATGAGCGCGAATGCCGTCGCTGCCTTCACTCTCGACGCCCCGAACGACCTTCTCGTGGAGGATCGGGGCGGCATCCGGATCCTCGCCCTGTCTCGCGGCAAGGCGAACGCGCTGTCGACCGAGTTCGCGGCGACGCTGCACAGGGCCGCGCTGGAAGCCCAGGAGGACCCGGCCGTCCGCGGGGTCGTCCTGACGTCCCGCTCCCCGAAGATCTTCTGCGGCGGGTTCGACCTCCGGAAGCTGGCGCACGCCGGCCCGGAGGAGTTCGGCCGCTTCGTGCGCGTGTTCGACGCGCTCTTCTTCGACCTCTTCCTGCTCGGCAAGCCCCTCGTCGCGGCGCTCACGGGCCACGCCGTCGCGGGAGGAGCGCTTCTCGCCGGCACCGCGGACTTCCGCTTCGCGGCCGCGGGGCCGGGCACGATCGGCCTGCCCGAGGTGCGGCTCGGCATTCACGTTCCGCGGCATTGCGTCGAGGCGATGCGCACGACGGTCGGCGAACAGGCCCTCACGCGCTGGGCCCTTCTCGGAGAAACGATGCCGTTCGAGGAGGCGCACGCGCTCGGCGCGATCGACCGGATCGTCCCGCCGGACCGGCTCCTCGAAGAAGCCATCACGTTCGCCGAGCAGCTCGGCGGCGCGTCGAGCGAGGTCTACGCGGCGGTCAAGCGCGACCTCAGGGGATCCGCGTACGACCGCGCGATGGACGTGCAGCCCGATGCGCGCAAGGCGTTCGTCGACTCCTGGTTCTCCGAGGTCGGCCAGCGCGGCCTCGCGGGCGCCCTCCATCACGGTTCCTGATTCGGCGCCTGTCGCATGACCGACGCGGCCCGCGCCGATGCGGTTCTCGAGGCGCTCTCTCTCGAGAGACAGGCGGCGGACGACCGTTTCTTCGGGGACCTTTTCCTGCGCTTCCAGCGCCGGGTGGCGTGCGAGACGCTGACGCGCCCGGCGGCCGACCCAGCCGTCTTCGACGCGGAGGCATTCTTCGCGGACTGGGTCGAAGAGGAACGGGGTCTCGTGGGAGAAGAGCGCGCGCGGGCCTTCGGCTGGCTTGCACGGGAGCTCGAATTCGAGTGTGAGCTCGAAAATTCTCTCTGCTTCCGCCCCTGGGCGAGCGGTGCTCTCGACGTGCGGCGCCGGAGCGAAGCCGCGGGTGGACTTTCTTCGAAGGTGAATGGGGTTGAAACGCATCGGTCGGTCGTTGCCCGGATGCAGGGGCAGCGCATCCTCGCGGATGCGGGATTTCCCACTCCCCGTCCTTTTGCCTCTCGACGCTTCCTCGGGCGCGAAGTTTCCGACGGGCTTCGGAACGTTGACACTGGAAAGCCCGGGCGGAGGTGACGCTCCGCGTCACGTGCGACGCGCGCGGCGAGGAGACGGAGCTGCTCCGCCTCGAACCCGCGCCGAAGCCCTCCCCTCTTCCCCTCGAAGAGATTTCCACGACGTCACAAGACGCTCCTCGACGGCCCGAAGCGCACGAAGCCTTCGCGCTCCGCGTCCTCGACGACCGCGTCCTGTACTGGCGCGCGGGACGCATGACGATTCTCGATGCCTGGAGCCGGCTCGAGTATCCGCTCCCCTCTTCGGAGCGCGCCGCGATCGGGAAGATCTTCGCGCTCGACCTCGAGGGAATCTCTCTGCCCGAAGACCCGCGCGCGGCGGCGCCGGAGCGGCCGACGCTGTCCGTCTTTCACCTTAGCCCCGTGGGTCCGGACGCAGCCCGCGACCGGTTGGGCCGTGACGCGCCTCCCCTCCTCCTCGTGTCGAGCCGGGAGGAGCGCGTGGAGGCGGTGCCCGAAGGCTCCTTGATCACGATCCGGGCGACGCTCGCCGACGTGCCCCCCGCAGGACCCGGGGAAGCCGTGCGCAAGACGCTCGTCTTCCACCTCGTGTCGGAGCTCTTCGAGCTCTCCCGGGGCGACGGGAGGACGGGCTAGAAAACGAGCTCGTCTCCGTCCGCGAGGATCGAGACCCGCGCGTTCCCGAGCTCCGCGACGTCGGACCCGAGGCGCTCCAGGGTCGGCGGTTTCATGTGGTAGAGGTGAATCGGCACCCCGGGCGGAAACTTCGCGATCTCGGCCCCGAGCGTCGCGGGCGTGAGGTGCCTCGAAACGTCCGCGAGGTGCTGCAGCGAGTTCGGAAACGAGCACTCCACGAAAAGGCCCTTGACGTCACGGCGCGCGCGCGCCGCCCGCCAGAGCGCGTCCGTCGGGCCCGTGTCGCCCGAGAACACGATGCTCGCGCCGCCCTCCTCGAGGATGTACCCGACGGTCGGGACGACGTGCGAAACCGGAACGGCGGTCGCGACGAGCCCGTCGACCACGAACGGCTCGCCGACCGCGACCGCGCGGAACGTCACGGCGGGCACGAGATCGTTCGGCAGGCGCGAGAAGTCGGGCCACAGCGCGTCGTTGAAGAGGTGCTTCCGGAGGGCAGCGAGGACGTCCTCCGGAGCCACGATCTCGAGGGACGGTGAGTTCCGGCCGAAGACGTTCTCGACGAGGAACGGGAGCGAGGCGACGTGGTCCATGTGCGCGTGCGTGACGAGGACCGCGCGGACGCTGGCCTGCTCGTCCAGCGTCAGCGCGTCCGTGAGGGCGCCGGCGTCGACGCAGACGGTCCCGTTCACGAGGAAGGACGTCTGACGATGAGACGGCGAGGAGCCGCCATGGGCTCCGAGAACGCGAACGCGCACGGGGCAGGGATTATGAGCCCGCGCAGACCCGCGGGACACTCGGTGACGAGCCTCACAAATCCGCGACAGGTGTGATCGAGAGGCGGGGAGGGGGAAAAGGGGAACCCGCGCCGAGGGTTCCCCTTCTAAAAGGTCGCGCCGATGTAGAACGTGGTCTGCCAGTCCGACAGCGACGAGCGGAAATCCCACCGCTTTGCCCAGTCCACGTTCCACGGGAGGCCGAGGAAGTAGACGCTGAAGCCGCCGCCGAAAGAGGCAAGCCCGTGCTTCAGGCGGCCGTCCTGCCAGAACTGGAAAGGCTGGTCCTTGAGCCAGGCACCGCCCACGTCGACGAAGATCCGCCCCCGGACGCCTCCGAACTGGAGAATCGGAGTCGCGATGACGTCGATGAGGGGGAACCGGAACTCCGTGTTCACGTAAAACACGTTGTTTCCGATGACGCTCGCGTAGTCGTAACCGCGGAGCGTGTCGAGGCCGCCGAAGGGAAATACCGTCGGCGCCGCGCCCCGCGAGTAGCCTCCAAAGCCGCGCATCGCGATCAGCACGCGCCGCGACAGCGGAAGGTAGAGGCGGGCGTCGACGACGGCGTCGACCGACAGAGTGGACTCACCCGTCTTGAAGGACGGCGTGTACTGGAAGTTCAGGTCCACCCGTTTGCCGCCCTGCGGGCCGAAGCTCGCGTAGCGCGTCGTGTCGTACGAGAACCCGACGCCCGCCGTCGGCGCGTTGTCCGAGCGAGGGTCGTAAACGATCGTCTGGGTCCCGTCCGTGTTCGAAAACCCGAAGGGCACGTCGAGAGACCGGCTCAGAAAGCCGATGTTTCCCTCGACGCGCGTGTAGCGGGAGATCGGGTAGTAGCCGACGAGCGAGATCCCCGTGTTGCGCGAGATCCGCTGATCGCGGGTGAAGTCGCCCGTCTCGTAGTTGTATCCGTAGAAGTACTGGCGGTCGTCGTAGACCTGAAGGCCCCACTGAGCGCGTTTCGCGATGTTGAAATACCCGATGCGGAAGTTCGAAAACGTGGACACGGAGTCGAACTGGAAGAACGAACGGTGGTCGCCGAGGTAGTCCGAGAACGACAGGATGACCTGCGAGACGAAGGTCTGGTCCGAGTTGATGCCCGCGAGGACCTGTGCGTTGTCCAGGAACAGCTTGAACTTCGGGCGCGAGAGCTTCTCGGGGTCGACCGCGACTTCGACGGCGGGCACGAATCCCGCCGTTCCGCCCGTCTTGACCGGCGCGGGCGGGAGCGCACGCTCGTCGAGCTTCTTGAAGGGCTTCTTCGCGTCGGCGACGTAGAGCTGGAAGCGGAGGCCCTGGAAGCCGGAGAAGACGATCTTCTCCTGCCCGTCGGGACCGGTGAAGGCGGCCGGCCCGAGCGCCGCGCCGATCACGTCCGTGTACTGCAGGATCTCGCCGGTGGCCAGATCCTGGCCGTAGATGTTGAAGATCCCGCCCCGGGAGGATGCGTAGTAGATCCGCTTGCCGTCCGGCGAGAACGACGGATCCTCCTCGTTGCTGTCGCCCCACGTGACCTGCTCGTCTTTCGAGGGGTCGTCCAGCGGGAACCGCACGATCTTCGAGAAGCCGCCCACGATCTTCGAGTGATAGATCCACTTGCCGTCCGGCGAAAAGACGGGCGCCTCGTCGTACTCGGCGTCGTTCGTGAGGTTCCGCACGGCGTGCGTCTTCATGTCGAGCAGGAAGATGTCGCGGCTGTTTCCCTCGATGCCGGAGAAGACGATCGCGTTTCCGTCCGGCGACCACGAGGGCGCGAGCGGCACGTCCGGGGCGACGGAGATGCGCTCGAGGAGCCCGCCGCCGCGCGCCGAGAAGATGAGGAGCTTGCGGCCGCGCTCCTGCCGGCCGAAGGCGGCGATGCGGTCGCCGTCCGGCGCGTAGGAGAGGTCGCGTCCGCTTTCAGGGCCCGTCGTGAGGTACTGGCCGACGATGTATTCGTACTTCGTCGTGTGGCCGGCCGAGAGGTTCTTGTAGAGCTTGCGGTCGCGGACGGAGAGGAGCGCGATGTCGACGTCGCCCTTGACCGTCGTGAGCGTCGCGACGAAATCGCCCGAGGGCGACGGCGCGGCGCCGATCTCGAAGGACTCGCGCCCGTACGGGCCGACGCGGAAGCGCTCCCCGTATTCGCTCGCCTCGCCCTTGACCGCGAGGAGCGGCAGGTACTTCCGCCGGAGGTACCGGCGGAACTTGAGGTCGAAGTCGTCGGGCTGGATCTCGAACGCCCTCCGGAGCGCGACGGCGATGTCGCGGCCGAGGAAGGAACGGTACTCGAAGACGAAATCCCGGACGGCATCCTTGCCCCATTCCGCTTCCATGAAGTCGTACACGGCGTGGCCGTAGCGGTAGGCGGGATAGCCTTCGATGTTGACTTTCGTGATCGGCGGGATGAGGTCCTGGTTGACCGCGTCCCTCAGGTACATGCGGTCCTTGTCGTCCTCGTCGTTTCCGTAGTAGGACGCCATCCCCTCGACGACCCAGGTCGGAACGTTCGCGGTGAGCGCGCGGCCGAGCCGCCCGCCGAACAGGATCTCGTACTGGAAGACGTGCGTGAGCTCGTGCTGGATGAGCGCCTGGAGCTTCTCGTCCGGCAGGTCGATCGGGAGGACCATCCGGTTGCGGGCGGGCTCGGCGAAAGCGCCGACCCCTTCTGGGATGAAGTTGAGCTCGATGTTGTTCTGCTCGAACTCGGCGTGCGACGCGTAGTAGATGATCGGAATTCGCTTCGGGATCTGGTAGTTCAGCCGGCGCGAAAGCTCGTCGTAGGCGGACTCCGCCATCGACACGACCTTCTGGAGCGTCTGGCGCTCGCGCGAATAGTGGTACATGTCGAAGTGCGTCGACTGGTAGATCTGCCAGTCGAACTTGTCGTAGACGATCTTGTTCTGCCCGGCAGGCCGCGCCTCGGGCGCGACGAGGATCGCGAGCGCGAGGCCGGCCGACGCGGCGAGGGCTTTTACCTTCCTAGTCGAAGACATACCGGTTCGCCTCCCGCTCGCGCACGACGAAGAGCCCGAGGAGCTGGTTCTCGAGGGAGAAGAGGTTCTCGAAGAGGCCGACGAGCTCGTCCGTCGCCCTGCGGTTCTTCTCTTTCGTGTCGCGGAAATTCTCCTGGAAGAGCTTCAGTCCCGTGTGCCCGTCGACCGCGATGACCGTCACGTCGAACGTGAAGCCCGTCGACTCGACGAGCACCTGCCGGTAGTAGACCCGGTTGTCGATGGGGCTGCGGTACTCCTCGGCGCGGTAGCCCGACTTGTTCTCCACGCGGAAGTCGACGACGCCGGTCAGGAGGATGTCGGCGCCCGTCCGCGTCCCCACGCCGCGCCAGAAGTCTGCGGCTTCGCCGAGGTCCTTGAGGTTCTGCGACGGAAGCCGGACGTCCTGGGGCATCGTCACGACCGTCATCTTCGTGCGCTTGCCGAGCTGCTTGCCGAGGTAGCGCCGGAACTCCGCGTCGAGGTCGAGATCCTTGTAGCGCGGAGCGTCCTTCTTGTCGGAGAGCTTCGACGCGACGAGGAAAGGCGCCAGCGAGATGCGCTCGCGCCCCGTGACGGCGAGCTTCGGGCGGAGCGGAAGCCGGAGCTTGACCTCCCGCGTCCCGCTCGAGCAGGCGGAGGCGAGGAGCAGGACGGCGGCGAGAGGCGCGGCGAGGCCGCGCGTCGCGGAACGGCTCATTGGCCCCCCGGCGGCGCCGCGGGCGGGCCGGGCGTCGGCGCCGGCGGCGGCGCCGGTGGATTCTGCGCGGGCGGCGGGACCGGAGCGCCGGGCGTCTCGCCGGAGGGAACGGTGCCGACGGACGGCGGGACGCGCGGGGGCTCGGCCAGCCCGGGCTTCTCGGGGACGGGCGCGGGGGAGGGCCGGACGGCGGGGTTGCCGCTTGCCGGCGCGGGCACCGAGGAGGCGCGCTGCACGGAGGTGTAGTACTCGGCGAAGCGCGCGTAGTTGCGCTTGATCTTCGCGTCCTGGGGTGCGAGCTCGAGCGCCTTCTTGTAGGCGGCGAGCGCGCGCGACGTTTCCCCGACGCTCTCGTAGGCGACGCCGAGGTTGTTCTGGACCTCGGGGTTGTCCGGATGGAGCGCGGCGGCCTTTTCGTAGCGGAAGAGAGCCTCGCGCCAGAAGCCCTTCCGGGCCATCTCGCTGCCGTAGGAATTCTGGGATTTCCAGACGTCGGCGTCTTTGGGCCGGGACGACGCGCACGCGACCGTTCCCGCGGCGGCGATGGCCACGAGCAGCGAGGCGGTGGATCGAAGGCGGCGCGTCACGCGGAGGTCGGGCATTATAGACACCGATCTTGAGACTTCTTCTCTCAGCAAGAGGGGTGCCGCATGAGCAGCGCCGCGAACGATGCCCGGACAGGACTCATCTGGGCCCGAAAGGGGCGCGGCAGGGCCGCCCGTGCCCTCCGGACGCTCCTTCTTGCGGCCGGGTCGCCCGCCGCGGTCCGGGCGCTGTCCCCGGAAGAGGCCGCTCGGATCGCGGGCGAGGAGCGCGCGGTCGTCGCGCCGTTGCTCGGCGGGGACGAGGGACCCGAGGTCCGGGAGGACGCCCGGAGGCTCGCCGATTCGGGCGCACGGGTCCTCTTCCTGACCGACCCCGGCTACCCCGCCCTGCTCCGCGAGATCCACGACCCGCCGCCCGTCCTGTTCGCGCGCGGCCTCGCTTTCCCCGACGCCCCGGCGATCGCCGTCGTGGGAGCGCGCCGCGCATCCCGCGGAGGCCTCGATGCGGCGCGGGCGCTCGCGGCGGGGCTGGCGGAAGCCGGGGTGAACGTCGTCTCGGGATTCGCCCGCGGCATCGACGCGGCGGCCCATCGCGCGGCCCTCGACGCGGGCGGAAGGACGGCCGCCGTTTTCGGCTGCGGGGTCGACGTCTGTTACCCGCCCGAGCAGAAGGGTCTTCTCGGGGCGCTGCTCGAGGCGGGGGTCGCGCTCTCGGAGTTTCCGATGGGGACCGAGCCCGAGCCCTGGAACTTCCCGGTGCGCAACCGGATCATCGCCGGGCTCGCGCGCATCGTCTGCGTGGTCGAGGCGGCCGAGAAGAGCGGCTCCTTGATCACCGCCCGCTGCGCGACGGGCTACGGCCGCGACGTCGCCGCGGTCCCGGGCTCGATTCTCTCGCCGGGCGCGTTCGGGTCGAATGCGCTCCTGAAGGACGGCGCGATCCTCGTGCGGAACGCCGACGACCTCCTCCAGGAGCTGCCGGAGGAGGAGCGGCGGCGGCTCCGGCGATCCGTCCCGGAGCGCGGGGCGATCGCGATCCCCGATTCCCTGTCGCCCGACGCCGTGGCGCTCCTTTCGCGCCTCGACGCCGACGAGCCGCGGGACGCGGACACGCTCCTCGCGGCCACGGGCCTCGACGCGGCGCGCCTCTCGGCGGCCCTCCTGCACCTCGAGCTCGAGGGCCTCGTGACCGTCCTCCCGGGCGCCCTCTTCGCCCGGTCGCGGGCAAAGAGTTGACAGACGTGGCATCGTGACCCTCCGCTCATGGCGAAATCCCTTGTCATCGTAGAGTCGCCCGCGAAGGCTGCCACGCTCGGAAAATTCCTCGGAAAGGATTTCTCGGTCATGGCGTGCTACGGCCACGTCCGCGACCTCCGAAAGAAGGGCATCGCGGTCGATCGGGAGAACGGGTACATGCCGGCGTACGAGATCCTGCCGGGCAAGGAGCGCACGGTCGCGGACCTCAAGAGAGCCGCGAAGGGTGCCGAGACCATCTATCTCGCCGCCGACCCGGACCGCGAGGGCGAGGCCATCTGCTGGCACCTGCAGGAGATCCTGAAGCCGAACCTGCCGAAGACGATCTTCCACCGGGCCGAGTTCCACGAAATCACGAAGGCCGCCGTGACGCGCGCCGTCTCGCACCCGGGCGTCATCGACCAGGACCGCGTCAACGCGCAGCAGGCCCGCCGCATCATCGACCGACTCGTCGGCTACGAGGTCTCGGACCTCCTCTGGTCGAAGCTCTGGAGGGGGCTCTCGGCGGGACGCGTCCAGACCGTCACGCTCCGCATCATCGTGGAGCGCGAGAGCGAGCGGGAGCGCTTCGTCCCCGTTCCCTACTTCTCGGTTCCCGTGAGCCTCAGAAAGGGCGACACCGCGTTCCCGGCGCGGGTCGTCCTGTGGAATGGCGAGAAGCTCCGGTTCGACGGGACGGACCCGCGTCTCGCGTCCCTCGAGCAGGCCGAGGCCGCGCGCGCCCACGTCGAAGGAGCCGCGATCTCCGTCGTGAAGGTCGACGCGAAAGAGCGGAAGGCAAGCGCGCCGCCGCCTTTCACGACGTCCAAGCTTCAGCAGGGCGCGGCGCGCATCGGCTTCAGCGTCCGCCGCACGATGCAGATCGCGCAGAGGCTCTACGAGGGCAAGACGATCGGCGAGAGCGGCACGATCGGCCTCATCACGTACATGCGCACGGACTCGACGCGCTCTGCCGAGGAGGCGCTCGTCGCGGTACGCGACTTCATCGGACGAACGTATGGGCCGCGCGCGCTTCCCGAGGAGGCGCGGCGCTTCCGGCAGAAGAAGGACGCGCAGGACGCCCACGAAGCGATCCGCCCCACGTCGCTCGACCTCCCGCCCGAAGTCGTCGCGCGGTACCTGGCCCCGGACGAGCTCCGGCTCTACCGGCTCATCTGGAACCGGTTCGTGGCCTCCCAGATGAGCCCGTCCGTCTCGGAGGTGACTTCCGTCGACATCGAGGCGATCAAGGGGGACGTGGCCGCGGGCTTGCGCGCCTCCGGCACGGTCCTCAAGGACCCGGGCTGGCTCAGGGTCTACGAGAAAGAAGCCGAGCCCGAGGCGGAGGAGAGGGAAGAAAAGGAGAAGACGGAGGCGGACGGCGAAACCGGCGACGGCAACGGAAGCGACAAGGTGCGCCTCCCGGCGCTCGCCCCGGGCGACGCCGTGACCGTCGAGGAGGCGCGGAGCGAGGGTCACGAGACGCAACCGCCGCCGCGCTTCAACGAGGCTTCCCTCGTGAAGTTCCTCGAGGAGAACGGCATCGGCCGGCCGTCGACCTACGCCGAGATCATGCGCAAGATCGAGGACCGCGAGTACGTGCGGAAGAAAGACCGGCGCTTCACACCGACGCCTCTCGGGCGCGTCGTCGTCGACCTCATGCGCGAAGGCTTCGACGACTTTTTCCAGACCGAGTACACCGCGAAGATGGAAGAGGAGCTGGACGAGGTCGAGGAGGGAAAGCTCGACTGGCGAAAGGCGCTCGCGGAGTTCGACGGGAAGTTCGTCAAGGATCGCGACAAGGCGAAGAAGAAGATGGTCTCGCTCAAGGCGGGCCTCCCGCTCGCGCAGGTGCGCACACGGTTCATCGACTTCCGCCTCACGAACGACCCCGGCGACTCGTGCCCGAAGAGCGGCCATCCCCTGAAGCTGCGCATGGGCAAGGCGGGCCTCTTCATCGCGTGCAGCGGGTATCCCGAATGCGACTTCACGCAGGACATCCCCGAGGTCGAGGAGGACCCGATCGACGCGACCGACCTCGAGGGCCAGAACTGCGAAGAGTGCGGCAGCCCGATGAAGCTCCGCACCGGGAGAAACGGCTCGGCGTTCCTCGGCTGCACGGCCTATCCCGTGTGCCGCAACACGGTCCCCGTGAAGGTCGCGGGCGGCAAGGCGGAGGCGAAGCCCGACGTCCCGACCGGCGAGGCCTGCCCGAGCTGCGGCAAGGCCCTCGTGACGCGCCACGGGCGGTTCGGCGACTACGTCTCGTGCTCGAACTACCCTTCCTGCCGCTTCAAGCCGCCGAAGCCCGTGACGTTGACGGGCGTGAAGTGCCCGAAATGCGAAGTCGGCGACATCCTCGTGCGCCGGGGGCGATTCGGCCCGTTCTACGGCTGCTCGAACTATCCGACATGCGAGAAGAACTTCCGCGCGCGCCCCGTGCCGAAGACGTGCCCGAACTGCAAGGCGCCGTACCTCCTCGTCCGGGACCGCAAGGCAGGCCCCTTCTACGTCTGCGAGACGGAAGGCTGCGGCCTCGACGTCCCCGCGAGCGACCTGCCGCTCTTCGAGCCCACGACGCGGATCCCCGAGGGCGCGCTCGAAGCCGCGATCGCAGAGGCGCGCGCCCCGGCCCCCGTCAAGGGCGCGAAGAAGCGGGCCCCGCGGGCGACGGCGGCGGCTGCGGCTGCTCCCGCGGGAGCAGCCCCGGCGATGGCGGTGACGGCCAGACCGGCGCGCAAGAAGAAGAGCTGATCAGCTCGCCCGCCCCGGGCGAGCTAGACGTCGAGCTCGCCCCGCATCACGAGCACGGCTCCGCCCTCGACGCGGACGCCCGACGGGCGGCCGTTTTCGAGGAGGACCGTCACGTCGAGCTCCGACGGGCGCCCCATCTCGATTCCCTGGTCGATCGTGAAGCGCCCGCGCCCCCCGGCGATACCGCCCGGCACCGCGCCGTGAAGCGCGAGGTAGACGCCGAGAGGCCCGGCCGCCGACCCCGTCGCGGGGTCCTCCGGCACGCCCGCACCGGGCGCGAACATGCGCGCCCTGACGCGGGCTCTCCCGGGGGTCTCGTCGAACGCGAAGAAGAAGAGGCCGAGGACGCCCAGCTCCTTCTCGACGTGATTCAACATCCGCGTGTCCGCCATCGCGGCCGACACCGAAGGCACGGACGCGAGAGGCACCATGAGAAACGTGTTCCCGGTCCCGACGGCCTGCGGCGGAAGGGATACGTGGAGGGCGTCGAACGGCACGCCGAGCGCGGCCGCGATCTGCCCCTTCACGTCGTCGCCCGCCACGGGCTCTTTCCAGACGGGCTTTCCCTGCTCCATCCGGACTCGCGAGACGCGCCCGTCCGCCTTGAGGAGCTCGAGGGCGAGCGGGCCGAAGCCGACCTCGATCGTGATGGAATGGGTGCCGTCGGGCGCGCCCGCCGCGACCTTTCCGAGAGCGGCCATCACGACGGCCGTCCCAACGGTCGGGTGGCCGGCGTACGGAATCTCCTTCACCGGCACGAAGGTCCTCTGGAGGTACGCATGCGCGGGCTGCTTCGGCGGCAGGACGAACGTCGACTCGGAATAGTTGATCTCGCGCGCGACGGCCTGCATCTGCGCGGACGTCAACCCGCGGGCGTCCGGCACGACGAGGAGCTGATTGCCCGTGAAGGGCCGGTCCGTGAAGACGTCGCAGGTGACGAAAGAGACCTTCATTCCGGAGACGTTACCGCCCGGAGGCACGTCCGGAAACGGCAGAGGCCGACCAACGGGAGCGCGCGGTCCACTGCGCCGAGGACGGGATACGGGCTCGCGGAGAAGAAGAGGTCCTCGGCGCGGAACCCCGCCGCTTCGACGAGAAGGACGACGCGCTCCGCCCGCCTGACGGCGATGTGGTCTTCCTGCTGGAGGCCCGGGAGCGCCGCCTTGATCCTCTCGGCCCAGTGCGCCGCGTTCGGCGTGTAGATCGCGAGAGCACCGCCCGGGCGAAGCACGTTCCGGGCGGACGCGAGGCACGGGAGGAGCACGTCGTCGAGGACGTGCTCGACGAAGTCCGCGAGGAGGACGACGTCGAAAGGGCCCCCCGGAACCCCGGAAAGGTCGCGCGCGTCGGATTCCGCGAACCGGACGTTCTCGAGATCGAGCGCGGCGAGACGGGCGCGCGCGGCGGCGACGGCGTCGGGCGCTGCGTCGATTCCGACGACGGAATGGACGCGCGGGGCGAGGAAGAAAGCGGTGTCGCCTCGCGCGGACCCGACCTCGAGAACGCGCATCGCGGGTCCCGGTCTCACGAGGCGGAGAAGCGCCGCCTCGCGCTCCTCGTACTTCCGCCGGTTCCGCAGAAACCAGTGGGGCCGGTACATCCTTTCGTAGTACGCGGGCCCGTAGACCTCGGCGTTCGGAGCGAACTTGCCGCCTTTCAAGGCGACACCCCACGCATCAGGATGCGGTACCGGAATGTCTCGCCGAGGAAGGGGAGAGAGGCGAGCGCGCGCTCGAGATGCCGGACGCCGGGGAACGGCGAGACGGACCACGCGTCGAGGTCGATCCGAAAACCCGCAACCGAGAGGAAGCGGCGGTACGTCTCCGCGCGGCGGACGGCGATGTGCTGCGGGAACTGCCTGAGGATGAAGTCGTGGGCCTTGAGGCGCTCGACGTAGTGGGCGCGGTCGGGCGTGTACAGGCCGAGACGGCCGCCCGGCTTCAGGACGCGCCGGGTCTCCCGGAGCAGCGCGGCGAGCGTCGGGTCGTCGACGTGCTCGACGAGGTCGATCGCGGCGACCGCGTCGAACGAGGCGCTCCCGAAAATCGACAGATCCGCGGCATCGCCCTTCGCGAACGAGACGTTCGTGATCCCCTGTTCGGCGCGGGCGCGCTCGGCGAGCCGGAGAGCGTCGTCGGAGGCGTCGAGGCCGACGACCTCTCTCGCGTGCCGCGCGAGGAAGAACGTCACGTCGCCGCGGGCGGAACCGAGCTCGAGCACGCGATCCTGCGCGCGGGGAGCCAAGACGCGCAGCGTGTCGCGATTGCGCTCCGCGTACTTGCGCGGCGGGTTCGTGAACCAATGGCTCTTGTGGAGCCCTTCGAAGTAGCCGCGGTCGTAGAGATGGCCCTCGAACGTCACGGGCCCGAGTCTAGAGGCGTGCGCGGAGCGGCCGGGCAAGGCCGCCGGCCGGTCAGCGCACGGCTCCCTGGACGACGACCTCCACGCGGCGGTTCTGGCTGCGGCCGGCAGGCGTCGCGTTGCTCGCGACGGGCTTCGTGGCCGCGTAGCCGTGCGTCTCGATCCGGTCGGGCGAGACGCCGTGGGCGACGAGGATCGCCTTGACGGCCTCCGCCCTCAGGCCCGAGAGCTTCTCGTTCGTCGCGGCCGATCCGGTCGAGTCCGTGTGCCCCTCGACGATGAGCTTGCGCTCCTGAACTCCCGCGAGCGCTTCGCCGATGCGGGCAACGCGCTCGGCGGCGCCCTTCTTCACGTCCGCGCGGCCCGTGTCGAAGTACACGCTGCCGGGAAGCGTGAGGACGATGCCGCGCGCCTCGACCCGTGCCGACTGCTCGATCGCCTGCAGCCGCGCCAGAAGGTCCCCCTGCGTCTTCTCGCGCGCAGTGATCCGCTCGGCTTCGCGGCGGGCCTCGTCCGCGCGAGCGCGCTCCGCCTCGGCGGCCCTGCGCGCGGCGCCAACCTGCTCCTCGGCGGCTTTGCGCGCGGCGTCGGCGGCCTTCTTCTGCTCCTCGATCTGCGCTCGCAGGGATTCCATCTGCGCCTGCTGCTGCTGCTCGGCCGTCTTCTGCCGTTCGGCGTCGAGCTGCGCCTGGAGCGCGCGCACGCGCTCGTCCGCCGCCTGCTGCTCGGCCTCGCGGGCTCGCGACGCGGCTTCCATGCGCTCGCGCTCCACGCGCGCCCGCACATCCGATTCGACGCGTGCCCTCTCGGCGTCCGACTGGGCCCGCGCCGCCAGCGCCTTGATCTCGGCGTCGCGAACGGCGACCTCGAGCTCGGCACGGCGCTTCGTTCCGGCTTCCACCGACAGGCGCGCGTTCCGCGCGATCGCCCTGTACTGAGCGTCGCGGGCTTCCGTCTCGGCGAGCCGTGCGTAATGCGCGGATGTCTCGACGTCGCCCGACGCCTTGAAGGTGTTCTCGGCGGTCGTCAGGTGGGCCTGCGAGGCCGCGAGAAGATCGGGCGCTCCGTCCTGGGCGCCGGCGCTCCGGGCGTCCTGGATGGCGAGGCGCGCATCACGCAGCTCGAGGGGCTCGGGCTTCGTCGACCCGCAGCCGGAGAGAAGGAATAGCGCAACGGCGGCCGCTCCCGCGAGGGAGGTCCGGACACCGTTCGCGAATTGCATGTGCCTCATGGTCGTCCTCCTACGGGCGCTCGGCCTGCGCGTTGAACTCGCGGATCCGCCGCTCGATATCGTCGAGCTGGCGCTTCAGGGCCGCCTCCTGCTCCAGGGCGTGAACCGACTTGGCCTGACTCTCGGCGGCGCTCGCCGCGGACCGCGCCTCCTCGAGCCGGCCGCGCGCCGCGTCGTCGTGGCCCTTCGCGCGCTCGCTTTGCGCGGCCGAAAGGGCGTTCCGCGCACGGTCGAGGAGGACCTTGGCGTGCTGGGTCGCGGTCGCGTTCTCGGCGGACCGGATCGAGAGCTCGACATCGCCGACTTCCTTGTCCGCGATCTTCGTGCCCGACGCGCAGCCGGCCGCTGCCACGAGCGCGAGCCCGAGGGAGGCGGAGGCGAATCTTCTTCTCATCCTTCTCATGAAGCCACCTCCTGAGGGTCCGGCCCGCGGCGTCGCGATCCCGGGAGCGCCGACATCGGAAGTTCTTACGCGCCGACGCTCTTTTGGTGACGTCGAAGCAAGGTGTGTGCCCGTGGTCGACGGGAGGCGCTTGCTAGATCAGAATCCGCGCGTGAGCGTTCTTCCGCCGGCCGTCACCGTGATCGGCGGCGGCTTCGCGGGCGTCGAGTGCGCGCACCAGCTCCTCCGCCGCGGCCACCGCGTGCGCCTCGTCGAGATGCGGCCCGTCCGGTCGACGGACGCGCACGCGACGGACCGCCTCGCCGAGATGGTCTGCTCGAACTCCTTCCGCTCGGACAACCCGGCGAACGCCGTCGGGCTCCTGAAGAGGGAGATGGAGTCGATCGGCTCCCTCATCCTCGAGGAGGCCCGCAAGGCGGCCGTCCCGGCGGGCGACGCGCTCGCGGTCGACCGCGCCCTCTTCGCCGAGGCCGTCACGCGGCGCCTCGCGGGAGAGCCTCGCCTCGAGATCGTGCGCGCCGAGGCGCAGTCGGTGCCCGAGACCGGCGAGGACTACGCCGTGATCGCGACGGGGCCGCTCACGTCGCCCGCGCTCGAGAAGGCGCTCCTGGCGGCGCTCGGGGAGAAATATCTCTATTTCTACGACGCGATGGCGCCGATCGTCGAGCTCGCGTCGCTCGACCTCGCGAAGCTCTATGCCCTGTCACGCTACGGCAAGGGGGGTGGCGACGACTACCTCAACATTCCCCTCTCGAAGGCGGAATACGAGAGCTTCGTGAAGGAGCTTCTCGCCGGCGAGAAGGTGGCCTTCCACGACTTCGAAAAAGCCGTCTACTTCGAGGGATGCCTTCCGATCGAGGCGATGGCCGAGCGCGGAATCGAGACGCTGAGGCACGGCCCGATGAAGCCGTTCGGACTCCCCGACCCGCGCACCGGGCGCGAGCCGTACGCCGTCGTGCAGCTTCGCCAGGACGACCTCGCGCGCGAGCACTTCAACCTCGTGGGGTTCCAGACGAAGCTGAAGGTCGGCGAGCAGAAGCGCGTCTTCAGGATGCTGCCGGGGCTCGAGAGAGCCGAGTTCGTGCGGTTCGGCATGCTCCATCGCAACACGTACATCAACGGACCCGCGCATCTCGACGCGCTGTTTCGCTGGAAGAAGAATCCCCGCGTGTTCTTCGCGGGCCAGATCACGGGCGTCGAGGGCTACCTCGAGTCGGCGGCGACGGGGCTCATGGCGGGGAGCGCGCTCGCGCAGCTCCTGGAGGGGCGCGAGCCGAAGGCTCTTCCCTTCTCCACGGCGCTCGGCTCGCTCGCGAAGCACGTCTCTTTCCCGCGTGAGCAGGAGTACACGCCCATGAACGTGACGTTCGGCCTCATCGAGGAGGAGGACGTGCCAGGCGTTCCAAAGGTCCGGGATCGCGCGAAACGCCGCGAGGAGATCGGCCGTCGCGCGCTCGCCGCCGTCGCGCGGTGGCGCGAAGAGGCGCTGCCGGCGCCGGCCCTCCTCCCGTCCTGAACGGGCGAACCCCTTAGAATCGTCTCGAGTCAGGGAGGACGCTGCATGACGAAGAAAGCCCTCGTCGCCTTTTCGGCCGCCACACTCCTTTTCGCTTCCGCGCCCGCTCTTCGGGCGGCGGACGTCCGCTCCGAGAACTGGCAGACGCACTGCTCCGTGTGTCACGGCGACGACGGCAGGGGCGAGACGGAACAGGGCAAGAAGAAGAAGGCGCGGAACCTCACGAACGCGAAGTGGCAGGACACGATCGACGACGCGCGGATCGTGAAGTCGATCACGAAGGGCCACGACGAGATGCCGTCCTTCTCGAAGAAGCTCACCGAGGCCGAGATCAAGGCGCTCGCCGCCGAGGTCCGCAGTCTGGCGAAGAAAGCATCGTGAAAAAACCATCGTAAGAAGCGGCTCCTTCGCCTCGGACGTCGCGGCGTTCGACCGCCACCTGGCCGACGAGCGCGGCGTGTCGCCCCACACGCGCAACGCGTACGGCGCGGACCTCGCCCGCTTTTCCGCCTTTCTGTCGGCCGTGTTCTGGAACCGGCCCCCGGCCGCGCTCCGCGCCGGGGACGTCGACACGCTCGCGGTCCGGTCGTATCTCGCGTACCTGCGTACCGAGGGGATCTCGAAGACGTCGATGGGCCGGCACCTGTCGGCCCTCCGCACGTTCTTCGCGTTTCTGAAGCGCGAGGGACGCGTGGAAGTGAACCCCGCGAAGGCGGTCGGAACGCCGCGGCACGACAAGACCCTGCCGCGGACGCTCTCCGTGAGCGAGGCCGCGGCCGTCGTCGAGGCGAAGGGCCGGGAAGGCGCGCTCGGTATCCGGGACCGCGCCCTCCTCGAGCTTCTCTACGCGACGGGGCTCCGGGTGTCGGAGCTCGTGGGTCTCCGCCTCGGGGACGTCGATCTCTCCGCGCGGCAGGTGCGGACGGTGGGAAAGGGGCGCAAGGAGCGCGTCGTCCCGTTCGGCCAGCCGGCCGCGGCGGCGCTCCGCGCCTGGCTCAAGGCCCGGGCGCCGCTCGCGCCCGCGGCGCGGGACGCCGAGATCGTCTTCCTGAACGCGCGGGCCGGCCGGCTCACGGACCGCAGCGTGCGCCGCGTGCTCGACCGCGCCGTCCAGGAGGCGGCCGTGCCCCGCCACGCGTCACCGCACGCGCTCCGGCACTCGTTCGCGACGCACCTCCTCGCCGCGGGGGCCGACCTGCGCTCCATCCAGGAGCTGCTCGGCCACGCGTCGCTCTCGACGACGCAGCGCTACACGCACCTCGACGCGGAGCGCCTCATCGAGGTCTATCGCAAGAGCCACCCGAGGGCCGAGGAGCGCAAAGACCCGGACTGACGGGCTAGACTCTCTCCCGATGGGCGGACCGCGTTTCACGCACACGACGATCCTCTGCGTGAGGAAGGACGGTCTCGTCGCTCTCGGCGGCGACGGCCAGGTGACGATGGGGACGACGATCATGAAGAGCGGGGCCTCGAAGGTGCGCCGCCTCCTCGACGGGAAGGTCCTCGCGGGCTTCGCGGGCTCCACGGCGGACGCCGTGACGCTGTTCACGCGGTTCGAGCGCAAACTCGAGGAGTTTCACGGCCAGCTCGAGCGCGCGGCCGTCGAGCTCGCGACCGACTGGCGCACGGAGAAGACGCTGCGCCAGCTCGAGGCCCTCCTCGTCGTGGCCGACGAGAAGACGTCCCTGCTCCTGTCCGGCACGGGCGACGTCATCGCGCCCGACGAAGGCGTCCTCGCCGTCGGGTCCGGCGGCCCGTACGCGTCGGCCGCCGCCCATGCGCTCCTCCGGCACTCGACGCTCGACGCCGCTCAGATCGTGAAGGAAGCCCTCTCGATCGCGGCGTCCATCGACATCTACACGAACGCCATGATCCGGGTCGAAACGCTGCCGTGACGCCCCATCTCCTCAAGGACCTCTCGCCGCGGAAGATCGTGGCCGAGCTCGACCGTCACGTCGTCGGCCAGACGAAGGCGAAGCGCTCGGTCGCGATCGCGCTGCGCGACAGGTGGCGGCGCCAGCGCCTCGCCCCCGAGATTCAGCGCGACACGATGCCGAAGAACATCCTCATGATCGGCCCGACGGGCGTCGGCAAGACGGAGATCGCACGGCGGCTCGCGCGGCTCGTGGACGCGCCGTTCGTGAAAGTCGAGGCGTCCAAGTTCACGGAGGTGGGCTACGTCGGTCGCGACGTCGACTCCATCGCGCGCGATCTCGTGGACGCCGCGATCCGCCTCGTGAAGGACGAGCGCCGCGCGCGCGTGGCGGACCGGGCCGCGGCCGCGGCCGAGGAGCGCCTCGTGGACCTGCTCGTGATTTCCTTGTCCCCCGGACCGGCAGGCCGTGCGGATACGCGACCGGAGGCCGGAGGCAGCTCGGGCCTGCAGGAGGGGCGCGACCGGATCCGCCGCGACCTCCGCGAGGGAAAGCACGAGGCGCGCGAGGTCGAGCTC
This sequence comes from Thermoanaerobaculia bacterium, assembly GCA_963809425.1. Taxonomy (GTDB): domain Bacteria; phylum Acidobacteriota; class Thermoanaerobaculia; order UBA5066; family UBA5066; genus Fen-183. The sequence goes on along the minus strand of CAWEJK010000010.1, from coordinate 24,206 downwards.
GAGATCACGGACGAGAGGACGCCGCAGATTTCCGTCATGACCCCGCAAGGCGTGGAAGAGATGGGGTTCGACCTGACGGGAATGCTCCCGAATCTGTTCGGCGCGCCGAAGAAGCGGAACGTGAAGCTTGCCGTGTCGGAGGCGAGGCCGCTTCTCGTGACGCGCGAGGCCGACGCGCTCTCCGACGAGGCCACCGTGCCCGAAGAGGCCGTCCGGCGCGCCGAGGAGACGGGCATCGTCTTTCTCGACGAGATCGACAAGATCGCCGGCAAGGAAGGGGCGCGGGGGGGGCCCGACGTCTCCCGGGAGGGGGTGCAGCGCGACCTCCTGCCGCTCGTGGAAGGGACGACCGTGAAGACGAAGCACGGGATGGTGAAGACGGACCACGTGCTCTTCATCGCGGCGGGGGCTTTTCACATGTCGAAGCCCTCGGACCTGATTCCGGAGCTGCAGGGTCGTTTCCCGATCCGCGTGGCCCTCGATGCCCTCACGGACGGAGACTTTCTCCGCATCCTCACGGAGCCCGAGCATGCGCTGCCGAAACAGTCCTCCGCGCTTCTCGCCGCGGACGGGATCGAGCTCGTTTTCGCCGCGGAAGGCCTCGAGGAAATCGCGCGGGCCGCGGCGGAGGTGAATCGCAACCTCGAGAACATCGGCGCGCGGCGGCTCCACACGATCCTCGAAACGGTGCTCGAGGAGATTTCCTTCGCCGGCCCCGACGCGTCGGGCGCGCGCATCGTCGTCGACAAGGCATACGTCGAACGGGCCCTCCAGGGGCTCGTCAAGGACCGCGACCTCTCGCGCTTCGTTCTTTAGGGAGGAGAGGGAATTTTTGTTTTCGGATTCGGATTCGGAATTCGGATTTCTTAGAAAGGGCAAGAAGGCCGGAGCGGCGGCCCTCGCGGCTGCGCGATGGTGCGCGGCCGGACCACTGCGCGGCGACGCAACTCTTCGCGCGCTGCCGGCGCCCAAACTTCGGCCCCCATTCGCAGAAATCTTCTTCTTTCTCTTCCTTTTTCTCTCTGTTCCGATCCTCGCCGGGTGCGGAAGGAAGCTCGCGCCCGAGCCGCCTCTCCAGGTGCTGCCGGCGCGCGTCGAGCCCGTGCGCCTCTCGCAGGAAGGTTCCGACGCCGTGCTGCGCTTTCCGTACCCGTCGAGGACGAACGGGGGCGAGACGCTGACGAACCTGACGGGCGTGACGGTGTACCGCGAGCTCCTCGGCGCCCTCGAGGGCCAGAAACCGCCGGAGACGCCGAGGGAGGCGGCCGCGAGGGAGCGCGAGGAGAAAGGCTTTCGAGCGCGCGCCGAGGCGATTCAGGCTCTCTCGCGGACGGAGCTCGACGCCGCCACGGTCGGCCGTGACGTCGTCGTGAGGGACCCGCTCGTCCCGCTCTTTCGCGAGGGGCGCCTCGGGCGCGTGTTCCTCCGTTACGGCGTGACGGCCCAGCGCGACCGGAAGAAAATGTCCGAGCTGTCGCCGCTCGTCACGCTCTTCCCGCGGGTTCCTCCCGACCGGCCGGTCGCGGTCGTTCCGACCGTGGAGGAGGGGCGCGTGTGTCTCGACTGGCGCGCCCCCGACGCCATGCTCGACGGCGCGCGCCCCGCGAAGATCGCCGGCTACGCGCTCTATCGCCGGGAGGCCGCGGACGAGGAGTACGAGGATCGTCCGCTCGGAGTCGCCATCGGAGCGACGACGTACGTGGACTCCACGGTCGTGCCGGACCGGAATTACGTCTATACCGTCCGCGCCGCACCTGTCGCGGAGCTCCCGCTCATTCTCGGCCCGGCCGCCGACGAGGTGCCCGTGTCCACGAGGGACGTGTTTCCGCCCCCGGCGCCGGAAGGCGTCCTCGTCCTCCTCGAAGCGGGAGGCGCGCGGCTCGTGTGGAATCCGAGCCTCGCGGGCGACCTCGCGTCCTACCGCGTCTACCGCCGCGAGAAGGACGTCTGGAAGCGGATCGCGGACGGCCTGAAGGATCCGGTCTATTTCGACGCGGAGGTTCCCGACGCGGGGGCCGCGCCCACCCCGGCGGGCGCGTACGGCGTGACGGCCGTGGACAAGTCGGGCAACGAGAGCCCGATGGGGGCGGCGAAATGACCGCGAGGGCGGCCTCGCCCCTCGGCGCCCTGCCGCTCGCGTTCACGAAGATGAGCGGGGCGGGCAACGACTTCCTCGTCTTCGGCGAACGGGTCGAAAGGGGCGAGAAGGAGATCGCCGCGATACGCAGGCTGTGCCGCCGGGGCACGGGCGTCGGCGCGGACGGCGTCCTGTTCGTCACGGCGGAGAACCCGGGAGAGCCCTCCTCCCGCGTCGTCGCCGACTATCTGAACGCGGACGGCTCGGCCGGCCGGTTCTGCGGGAACGGCACGCGCTGCGCCGCGCGGTTCGCGGTGCTCCGAGGCCTCGCGGGTCCCGCGTGCGTCGTCCTGACGGGTTGGGGCGCGGTCGGCGCGCGCGTGTCGCCGTCGGGGAGCGTGACGCTCGCGCTGCCGGAGCCCGTCGCCGCAGGGCGCGCCGTGCCGTCCCTCGATGCGGGCGGAAACACGCTCGAGCGCGACGCGTTCGCGCTCCTCGTGGGGGTGCCGCACGTCGTCGCGTTCGTGAAGAAGGGCGTCGATCTCGACGCGCTCGACCTCTCCGTCATGGGCCCTTCGCACCGGCACCATCCCGCGATGAAGGAGGGCGCGAACGCGAACTTCGTGAAGGTGATCGGTCCCTCGCGCCTCGCGGTCCGCACGTGGGAGAGGGGGGTGGAGGCCGAGACGCTCGCCTGCGGCTCGGGTGCCGTCGCTTCCGCGGTCGCGTCGAGCTTGCTGTGGGATTTCACGCCGCCGGTCTCGGTCGCGACGCGCTCCCTGGAAACGCTCGAGATCGGATTCGAGCGCGACGGCGAGATGGCGCGCGCGGTCACGCTCCGGGGCGACGCGCGTGTGGTTTTCGAAGGCACGCTGAGTCCAGCGGAGTGGGAAGAGCAGCCTTAGGCCCGGCCCTTGCTATGCGGACTCGGGGCGCCGAAGGCGCCATTTCGACGTGCCCGGCGGCATTCCCTGGCGCCTTCACGGGCGTCTCGAACGTATACTCGCACCCCCAGAGCGGCGGTTTCCCGCCGCGCTCTCCAAGGAGGCTTCTCCCGATGTTGTTCGCGAAATTCTCTCTCCGGACGGTCCTCGCCCTCGGCGCGGCCGTCGCGCTCGCCGCAGCGGGCGCCCCCGGTCTCCTCGCACAGGCTCCGGCCAAGGCGGACAAGCCCGCCGCACAGGCTCCGGCCAAGGCGGACGCCGCCTCCGCCTCCGGACCCAAGCTCGTCGTCGTCGAGGACAGAAAAGACGTCGGAACGGTTCCGAAGGGCGAGCCCATCAAGCACGTGTTCGTCCTCAGGAACACGGGCAAAGCCGACCTCCACGTGACGGACGTGAAGCCCTCGTGCGGCTGCACCGTGCCCGAGTTCGACAGGGTCATCAAGCCCGGCGCCGAGGGCAAGGTGCTCCTCACGGTCGACACGAAGAACTTCTCGGGCCCGATCTCGAAGACGGCCCTTCTCATGACGGACGACCCGTCGACGCCGCAGATGACGCTGTTCCTGTCGGCCATCGTGAAGCCGTTCGTCGAGGCTCTTCCCAACGGCTTCTTCCGCATCACGGCCCTGTCCGGAGAGGCGTCATCGTCGGAGGTCATCCTCGTGTCTGACGAGCCGGACTTCAAGCCGTCGAAGGTCGAGACTCCGAACACGTTCCTGAAGGCGGTCCTGTCCCCGGTCCCGGCGAAGGAGCTCATCAAGGACAAGAACCCGAACCAGTGGAAGGTCACGCTGACGGCCGCGGGCGATGCGCCGGAAGGAATTCTCGGCGGGACCGTGAAGGTGGCGACGGGGATCAAGCGGCAGCCCGAGATGGAGATTTCCCTCTCCGGTTTCGTGAAGCCCGCCGTCTCCGTGACGCCGCTTTCGATCAACTTCGGGAACTTCGATCCGAAGGGCGACGCCGTCAAGCGCAACGTCATGCTCGTGAACAACAACGCGCAGGCCGCGAGCTTCGCGGTCACGAAGGCCGAGACGAACGTCCCGGGCATCTCGGCGGAGATCGTCGCCGTGGACAAGTCGCGCGTGCAGGTCGTCCTCACGGTGGACCAGAAGATCAAGAAGGGCGTCTTCGAAGGAGAGCTCCTCATCAAGACGACCGACAAGGCGAAGAGCGACGTGAAGGTGCCGCTGAAGGGCGTCATCCTCTAGGGTCCGGGCAGCCTGAAGGATCCGGGCGGGGGCGCAGGAGCGCCCCCGCTTTTCATTTCGGAGTCGGAAGGGTCTTGTAGGAAGGAGGAGGCGGCGGGGCGAGGGCGACCTCGTGCAGCGGCGGATACTTCTGCCGCGCGGCCTCCTCCGCGATGAGGCGGACCATCTCGAGGATGGCCTTCCGCCTCTCGCGCTGGCGACGGGCGGCCCCCGGGGACAGGAGCGCGGCGAACGGCGAATCCGAATCGTAGTGAGAGGCGAGGTTGAGGTCGGTGACGCCGTCCGGAAGGGATTCCAGCGAGAACGTGAAGGAGAGCCGCGTGACGCCCTTGTCGAGAAGCTTGGCGTCGTCGGAACGCACGAGGAACGACAGCATGTCGGGCGGTGCGGCGACGATCACCGAAAGATCGAGATGCCGGGGTCCGTCGGCGGTCGTCGCCTCGAGAGTGAGGACATCGCCTCGCTCGGCCGTCGGGCCCTTCTTGTACCGGGCGCCGCGCGGCTTCAGCTTCGGCGAGTCCGCAAAGAACCACGCCGCGGCGTATTCGGGCGCCACGAGAAGCCGCCACACGACGGCGCGGGGCGCCTGGATCGAAACGCAGTCCACCCCCTGGAAAGTCGCGAGGGGCGTGTCGGAAAGGGCGCGAGCGCGCGCCGACCACGGGTCCTGGTCCGCGCGCGCCGATGGCGAAAGCAGAGACACGGAGACGAAGGTCGCGGCGAGCGCGCGCCGGAATTGCGACACGCGCCGAGGATACTGGACAACCGGCTGATTACGGCAGTCCCCGGCCCAATTCACGCCGCGATGGAAAAGCGGGCCGTTTCCGTGTAGAACGCGCTTCGACGGGATGGAGGAATGCAGATGAAGAGCACGATTGGATTGATCGCCGCGGCGCTCGTCTCGGGGACGTTGCTCGGACAGCAGCCCGGCGAGACCCCGACTTCCGGGACTGCGACACCCGCCGCCCCGGCCGTCTCACCGACACCGACACCGACGCCGAGCCTCGTCGAGAACATCATCAAGCTCTGGAAAGCGAATCTCTCCGAGGATTTCCTCAAGAAATACATCACGAGCTCCGACCTCGCGAAGGACCTCTCGGCCGAGGACATCGTCAAACTTCGGAACGCGGGTCTCCCGGAGAACCTCATTTCGGCAGTTTCCGACCGCAAGGCGGCCGTGCCTGCCGGCGGAATGGCCGCGGCAGCCCCGGGCGCCGTTCCCGCCGTCACCCCGGCTCCCACCCCGACGCCGACACCGACGCCCGCGACAACCGCCCGCTGGGAAGGCCTCGCGAGGAGAAACGCCGGGCTCGTGCTCTTCAAGGGCCGCTGGGATCCCGGCGTGCTCGAGTTCAAGGAGGACATGCTCCGCTGGACGGACGGGCGTGACGCCTCGAAGAACATCCTCCTGACGTCGAGGCAGATCACCGAGCAGCAGCTCACCTGCCTCAAGAAACCGGGCGGCAACGAGTGCTTCGAGTGGGTCGTGAAATCCAAGGGCGAGACCTATCGTTTCCGCGACATCTCGTGGGAGCAGGGCGAGAACGCGAAGCCCCAGGAGATCTTCAAGTTCATGAAGACTCTCTTCCCGAGCCTCGTGTCCTCACAGGTTCCGGTGGACGCGAAGTAGAAGACTCCCGGGAAGCCGGTTCCCGGCCGCCGTCACTTCTTCGGCGGCGGCTGGGGACGCAGGATCTCGAGCCAGTCGAATGCGGCCGACAGCGTTCGTTCGTCGGTCGCGCCGCTGATCCGATCTTTCGGAGACTCGGCATACGCGAACGCGAACTTGAGCTCGTTCGCCCCCCTCTTCCAGAACGCGCGCGGAACGGCGACCGCGTACACGCGCGGTTCGCCGCCGAGCGTGAGCGTGTCGGTCTTCTTGTCGTTCACGTAAAGGGTGAGCGTCTGCGGCGGCCCGCCGGGAAAGCCGAACGGCCAGCAGCGGAACCTCACGAGCCGGTCGCCGTCGCCGCGGCTCGCCACCGTGAGGCGCGCCTCGCGGCCGTGCGACCAGACGAACGTATCCCCGAGATCGGTCCTCTCGAAGCCATCCCAGCCCGCGCCGAGCGCTCCCGTCGTCGTCTCGGGATCGAAGTTGAAAGAGCGGGTCTCCTCGGGCGACCTGCAGGCGCCCGCGAGAATCAGGGAAGCGGCCAGAACCGTCGCTCGAAAAGCGGCAACTTTCATGGCCCTCATGTTCTCATTTGGATGCCTCGCGCCGGACTTCGACCCCCGTGGCGACGAAAACGACGCCCGAATCCCCGCCCCGCGCACGTCCCTCGGCCGCGAGAAATCCGCCCGCGAGGTTCTTGGGGAGCTTGAAAGAACCGTCGGAGACGATCGGCAGAACCGCGTCGCCGTCCTTGAGAGCGGGGCTGCCCGCCTCTCCCGCGTTCAGACCCTCCACGCGAGCCGCCTTCGCGGAGAACCGTGCCGGATCCTTCACGACCTCTCGGACAGGAACGGCGGACAGGCCGCGCAGCGGCTTGCCGTAAAGGTCCGCGGCGGACGCGGGAAGCGCCGCGACGACGACGAAAAGCGCGAGACCACCGAGAGCGGCGAGAGCCGTCGGGTCGAGTATGGCGAGCCGGGAGAATCGGGTCTTCATTGGGTGAGAGCCAGACCCTTCGAGCCCGAGAAGGGATACGTCACGGTCGCGCCGGGGCACGGAGCTCCAGCGGTTCCGCTCGCTCGCGTATAGGTCAGCGTCCCGTAAATGGAGCCGTCGTATTTCGTCAGGATGGTTCCCGAGAAATTCGCCACGATTGTGGTGCCGTCCTTCATCGATCCCTGGAACGACGAGCTGCCGTCCGCGTTCTTCGTGAACGTCACATTCGGGTCGGTCTCCGGCGGTCCGAAAGCCTGAATGAAGAAGAGCGACGGCTGGCCGGCGTCGCAGGGATCGATGACGACGCCGGCCGACAGGAAGTCGAAAGAGCCCTGGAAGACGTCGAGGCGGCCCGAGAAGCGGAAGCCGCCGTCGCTGAGAATGATCCCGTACGCCCCGTTGTCCGCTACCGGAGTCTTGACGGGCGGTGAATAGCTGATGGAGCCGATCGCGTTGTCGATGACGGACGCGCCGGTGGCCACGGGCCCACCGCTCTTGACCGTCACGAGCGCGGTCATGTTCGTGTCGCTCGCCGCGGGCGTGTAACCGAAGAAGCTCGCGATGCCGTTGATCTGCGTCTGCGAGAGCCTGCCGAGCGTGAGGGTCTTCGTGCCGGCCGACGTGCCGTCCGACTTGCGGAGCGTGACGTCGACGACCGTGTTCCCCGTGCTGTTCGCCGACAGGAGGAAGAGGTTCGTCCGGTAGCCGCTCGGCGGGGTGGTCGACGGGGAGCCGGAGATGTACGGCACGTAAGCGGTCTCGCCGGCGGCGATGAGCTGATCCTGGGTCTGCGAAGGGATTGCGAAGCCGTTCGTTCCCGCAGTGCCCGCCTGGTTCTTCGCGTTCACGACGAGCGTCTGCGAAAGGACCCAGACGGCGAGAGGGCGCCCGCCCGGGTCGGTGCCGGGGGCTTCCACGCGGATCCCGCCGGCGCCGGTCGTACGGAACGTCGCGAAGAGAACGTCGTCCAGCGCGAGCGTCTGGCTCGCGGGCACGGACACCGAGACCTTCTGGGCGCCGCTGTTGTCGCCGAGCGCGCTGTTCGATCCGTCGAGCCCGGATGCGGCGAGAAAGGTCAAGTCCACCGGCGCCGCGGTCGCGTTCGGATTGACGATCCGAAGGGACGTCACGTAGTCGTTTCCTCCACCGGACGCCTTCGCGGACGTGACGACCCACTGCGTCGTTGCCGGCGTGTCGGCGGCCGCCGTCGCCGGGAGGATGCAGAGCGCGAAAAGAGCCGAGATGGCCGAGCCGGCCGCGACGGCGGGGAGACGGATAGACATTTTGGCGTGCATCGGGGTGTTCCTCATTTGATGACTCGGTCCAGCAGACACCTGCCAGACGCAAGATTCCGGCCGGAAGTCTAGCCCGGCCGAACAGAAGTGACGCCGCGGTGCCCTGCCTTTCGAAACTCCGCTCCTTCAGAAGAAGCGGCCGCCGCCGCCTGCGTAGCGGCGCAGGTCCCCGCGGCGCCGTTCGGTCAGGAGCGCCCGTGTCGAGACGGCGCGGAAACCGATCGCGCCCGCGGCGAGGAGCAGCGTTCGCGCTTCATCGGGGAGCGCGAGGGAGAGGCGCATTCCCGCGGATCGCGCCGCGAGCAGCGGAAGGAAGTTTGCCGCGGCCTCGGGGGTCTTCGCGGCGATCGGGCCGAGCGCGGTCGCGGTTCCGCCCGCCTCCTCGTGCCACGCGCCGAGCGCCACCGGCCGCCCCCCGCGCTTGACCGACACGAGGCGACCGCCCTCGGCGTAGCGGCCCCAGTCTCGCGGTCGCGCGAACCCGCGGGTCTCGCGGTCGAGAGCGGCGATCCAGCCGGAGAGCGGGACGCCCGGCCCGACGGGAGAGAGCGGGGCGCCCCGCGCCGGGGCTCCGGGGTCTCCGGAGGCCTGCGCCTCCATTCCGAGGACGAGCGCGCGAACGGAAAGGCCGGCGCGGAAGAAGAACGCGAGAGCGGACGGCTCGTCGGGTGCGAGCACCTCCAGAAAGCGCGCGCCGCGGGCGGCGCCGTACGCCCGTGCCGCCGCGAGGAGCGCGCCGCCGACACCCTTGCCGCGGTGTGCCGCGTCCACGTCGAGAGCGAGGAGGAGAAGCGTGTCCTCGCGCACGGCTGCCCAGGCGGTGCCGACCGTGCGCCCGTCGGCGTCCCGGGCGACGAACGCGCCGTCCGGGTCCGTGGCGCGCGCGTGCGCGAGGTCCCCGTCGCTCGGCGGCGCGACGGCCTCGCCGGGTCGGGCCGCCCGGACCGAGACGGAAAGAGGATGTTTTGCGGCCACCCGGGGGGAGGGTAACAGGGCCCCTTGACAAAGAGATTGAGACCCCCTCGCATTTGGGACAAATCCATCGCAGAATATGGGGGCGGAAGAAAAGAGGTGTGTCATGCAAAAGCGAAGTGTTGGACGCCCCCGTGATGGCGACCCCGCGGAAACCCGACGTGGCATCCTGCGTGCCGCCGAAGAAAGCTTCGCCACGGCCGGGTTCGTGGGCGCGACGACCCGGCAGGTGGCCGCCCGTGCCGGCGTGAACGTCGCGACGCTGCACTATCATTTCGGAAACAAGGAGAAGCTCTACCGGGCGGTTCTCGACGCGGCCTCGGGCACCGAGTTCGCCGTCCCCGGCGGCGGCAAGGCCCCGGCGGAGAGGCTGGCGGCGGTCGTCGAGACCCTCTGGGACTTCGGGGCCGCGCATCCTTCGCTGCCGCGACTGAGCCTGCTGCACCGGCTCGCGGGCCCGGCCTCGCCGACCGAGACGCCGCCTGATCCCCGCGTGGCCCTCCTCACGCGAACGCTCGCGGAGACGGGCGCGAAGCCGCCGTACGCCCCGGGCGATGCGGCGCGCGTCATTCTCGCGTTTCTCGACAGCGCGCTGGTCGCCTCGCAGGACGGAAGCGATCTCGAGGCCGGCCCTCCGGCCGCGGGGTCCGCCGCATCCGCCGCGTCGCGTTCAGGCGTCGTCGCGGCGGCGCTGCGCGTGTCGGGCCTCGCCTGATGTGAATCAGGGGGAACGGCGCAAGCCCATCGCGAGGACGAGCGCGTTGAGGCCCGTGCCCGCGAGGACGGGATCGATGCCGAGCGGGTGAACGAAGCGCTCGAGTACGGCGGCGCCGCCGCCCAGAAGCATCGCCGCGCCCGCGAAGCGCCGGTCCACACGGACGCGCGGCAGGAACGCGACGAGAGCGGGCAGGATGAGCCCGGACGCGAAAAGCGTGTAACCGAGACGGAACGTCTCGACGAGGTCCCGGAGAAGGAGGGCGACGGCGAGGCCGAGCGCGCCATACGCCACGACGGCGATGCGCGACGCGTTGACGCCGGCCTTCGGCCCGATGAGATCGTTCGATGTGGCGGCCGCGGCCGACAGGAGGACGGAGTCCGCCGAGGACTGCATCGTCGCGACGAGCGCCACGAGGAGAAGCGGGGCGAGCACCGGCCCCACGAGGAGAAGCACGGTGCGGGGAAAGAGCTCCGCGGGAGGCCCGCCGACGCCCCGCGCCACTCCCGCGAGGGCGATCGTGGCGGTCGCGAGCCCGAAGGCGAGCTTGGACACGGAGGCGCCGAGAGCGGCGCGGCGCGCGGCGTTGGCGTCGCGTGCGGAGAGGAGCTTGGACCACACGTCGCTTCCGACGGCATGCGGAAGGCCCACGAGCACGAGGAGCGCGAAGACGTCGCCCCAGGAGAATCGCGGACCCGTGGGAAAGGAGAGAAGAGCGGCGGGCGCGGGCGCCAAAGCGAGGGATCGCGCGGCGAGCGGCAACGCGACGGCGAGCAGTCCGAACACCATGAGGCCGAATTGCAGGAGATCGGTCCCGACGACCGCGCGCTGGCCTCCGAGCGCCGTGTACGCGACGAAGAGGGCCGCCGTCAGAACGAGGACGCGCGTCGGTTTCCAGGATGTGGTCGAGACGATGACGACCTGCGTGGCTTCGGTGAGGAGCGCGAACCAGACGATCTCGGCGAGGACGACGAGAAGGGCCGCGATCTTCCGGACGCCGGGCCCATACGTTCTTCCGATCACCTCCGCGATCGTCGTCGCCGAGGTGGCGCGAACGCGGGCCGCGAAAAAGAGGCCGAGCGCGAGGAGGCCGAGCGCTCCCGCGAGATCGAGCCACAGCGCGGGGAGACCCTTCGCGGCCACGAGGGCGGCGAGGACGAGGGTCGTGGACCCGCCGATCACGGTGGAGGAGAGCGCGGCCCACGCCGTGAACGCGCCGAAACCGCGGTCGCCGACGAGAAAGGCGTCGGACGAGCGCGAGGCGTCCCGCGACGCGAAAAGGCCGACGAGGAGTACGGCGACCCCGTAGAGGACGAGAGCGGCGGCCAACCTTCGGCGCTCAGTCCGCGGGCGCGTCGTTCGCGCGGGTCGCGAGCGGCCTCACGAGAGGATCATAGGACGAGGCCGCGCTATCCTCCTCGCGTGCCCGAGCCCAGGAAGAAGACCTTCACGTTCGAGGAAGCGCGCGCCCTCCTTCCGGAGGTGCGCGAACGAACGCGACGCGCGGTCGAGGCGCTTGCAAACCTCGCCGTCCCGGGAGACGACGGGCTCGAAGCCGCCGAGGAGAACGCGGAAAAGGCCGTGGCCCGGACGCTCGCGTCCTGGGCACGCGAGATCGAGGAGCTCGGCATCGAGGTGAAGGGGCCGTGGCTCGTGGACTTCGATTCGGGCGCCGGTTACTACTGCTGGAAGTGGCCCGAGGAGTCCCTGTCGTTCTTCCACGGCTATCAGGAGGGCTTCGCCGGGAGGATCAGGCTGCAATGAACCCGAGGTCCGGTTCCGATCCTCGATTCCGTCAGGCGATCCCGAGAAGCCTCTTTCCCTCGGGCGTCATCATCTCGGCGCTCCACGGCGGATCCCACACGACCTGGACTTCGGCCTCGGCGACCCCGGGCACCGCCGCGATCTTGGATTGCGCGTCGGCGGCGATCGCGCCGCCCATGCCGCAGCCCGGCGCCGTGAGCGTCATCTTCACCTCCACGCGCTCGCCGGCGGCGGATCCCGGCAGGATGCGGAGGTCGTACACGAGGCCGAGGTCCACGATGTTCACGGGGATCTCGGGGTCGTAGACGGTGCGAAGGCGGTCCCAGACGGCCGTCTCGTTCACGGGGCCCGAGGAACCCGCCGCCTGCGGCCGTCCCGTAGCCGCGGCCGACCCGGCCACGGCCGGAACCGGCAGTCCGAGCGCGTCCGCATCGCTTCCCGCGAGGCGGAAGAGGCCGCCGAGCGACGGCGCCTGCACGGTGAACGTGCCGCCGAGCGACTGCGTGAGCGTGACGGACGTGCCCGCGGGCAGATTGACGGGCTCGCCGCTCGGGATGCGGATGGCGGGGCAATCGCGAGCAAGGGTATGGGCGGTCGGAGGTTGCGGCGTCATGAGGTTTTCTCCGCGTCCGCGGAGGTCGCGGCGCGGTCATTCTCTCTCATGAGAGAGGCGGCGGAAAGAGCAAGCACGCCGGCCTCGAGCGCGGCGGCGGCGGCGTGCGGCCAGTCGGGCCCGAGGTGGAAATACACGTTCTCGCTTCCGAACGGCCCGACGACGCGTCCCAGGGAGCTCATCGACTGGTACGCGCCGAGGATTTCGCCCTGCTCGGCCGCGGCCGAGCGCTTGCTGACGAGCGACGACAGCGTCGGCGTCGTGATGCCGATCCCGAGAGCGATCGTGGCGATCATGAGGAGGAAGGTCGGGACCGAATCCGCGAGCCTGAGTCCCAGGAATCCCGCGATGAGGAGCGCGCCTCCGAGGACGACGAGACGCCCCTCTCCGAAACGCTTCACGAGGCGGCGCACGAGGACGCCCTGCACGATCGCCGAGCACACGCCCACGAAGACGAAGAACCAGGCGACGGTGGAGGGGCCGGCCGAGAGCCGCAGCGACACGAACTGCGCGAACGTGGACTCGAACATCGCGAAGGCGGTGGTCGTGACGAGAGAGAGCAGCATGAGGGCGCCGATCTCGGGCCGGCGGAACGCGCGCCCGAGCGTCGCGAACGAGAAGACCGAAAACCGCTCGGGGGGGCCGCCTGCGGGGCGCGTCTCGGGCAGCTTCCAGAACGCCCACGCGAACGCGGCGAACGAGAGCGACGCGGCCGCGAGGCCCGGCGCCGTCTGGTCGATTGCGACGGTGAACCCGCCGATCGCTGGTCCGAAGATGAACCCGAGGGCGAACGCCATCCCGACGAGGCCCATGCCGCGCGCGCGATCCTCCCGGCTCGTCGTGTCGGCGATGATCGCCTGCGCGGTGCCGATGTTCCCGCCCGTGGCGCCGTCGAGGAGGCGCGACGCGAAGAGCAGCGTGAGCGAGCGCGCGAAGGCGAAGAGGAGATAGCCGAGCACCGTCCCCGCGAGCGAGAAGAGGATCACGGGACGCCGTCCGAAGCGGTCCGAGAGGCGCCCGAGGATCGGCGCGAAGAGGAACTGCATCGCCGAATAGCTCGACATGAGGAGCCCGAACGCGAGCGGCGACGGGTGGTACTTCTCGGCGTAGAGCGGCAGCAGCGGGATCACGATGCCGAAGCCGAGGAGGTCGATGAAGACCGTCAGGAAGACGATCTTGATGACGGAGGAGCGCGCCACGGGCGGGACTATAGAGGAGCGCCCGGGCCTACTGCGGCGTCAGCTGAACGACTTCCCGCAGCCGCAGCTTCCGCCGGTGGCGTTCGGATTGTCGACGGAGAAGCCCGCGCCGCGCATGTCCTCGATGAAATCGACCGTCGCGCCATGCAGCTTCAACGCGCTCTGCGGGTCGACGATGACCTCGATCTCGCGGACGGCGAGGACGTGATCGGTGGGGCGCTTGTCGTCGAACGTGAAGCCGTACTGAAAACCGGAGCAGCCGCCGCCCTGGATGAAAACGCGCAGGGCCTTGCCGGAGGCGTCCGGCATCTTCGCGGCGAAGTCCTTGACCTTTTCGACCGCGCGGTCGGTGACGTTGAGGACGAAAACGGAGGGCGACGTCGCCTGGATCGCCGCGGGCTCGGTGGCGCTGGACATTGAGAACTTCCTCCCGCGGCGAAGGGCCGCTGTTGAGACCGAATCTTGGGCCGTCAAGCCTCCATAAGTCAAACGGATCGGAGCTCCCAGGGTATTCCCGGGCGTGGGGCTAAACCCCATTATCTAGTGGGCGGCGGAATCAAAAACACTAGCCGTAGCGTTTTTCCCTTGAAAAAGGAGGAATCGGGAATTACCTTGTGAGACAGCCCCATACGCCGGACGCGTGGCACGCGAAGCGCGGATAGAGCGCGAAAAAACGGACCAGGCAGCTGGCTGAGGGGTCGTTTCGTCTTCGGGCGGGAAGAAGGCCGGAAGAAGACGAAGGAAAGGGAGGCTTTCTCAACCATGAGCACCTCGGACGGGCGAGAGAACCGCGACCCGGCGACCGGAACGCGGACGGAGAGAGCGGCGGTTGGAGAGAGAACCCGAAGCGGACTCAGCGGCCTCACCTTCAAGAGGCTTCTCACGGATGGGGTCACGCACCCCTTCGACACCCTCGAGTGGGAGCTGCGCACCGCGGCGATCACGAACGAGAAGGGAGAAGTGTTCTTCGAGCAGAAGGACGTCGAGGTCCCGAAAACATGGTCGATGACGGCGACGAACATCGTCGCGCAGAAGTACTTCCACGGCAAGCCGGGGACGCCGCAGCGCGAGCGCTCGGTCAAGCAGCTCATCGGTCGCGTCGTGGACACGATCACGGGCTTCGGACAGAAGAACGGCTACTTCCGCACCGCGGCCGACCGCGACGCGTTCTCGGACGAGCTCGCGCACATCCTCGTGAGCCAGGCCGCGAGCTTCAACTCCCCTGTCTGGTTCAACGTCGGCGTCGAGACGAAGCCCCAGGCCTCCGCCTGCTTCATCAACTCGGTCGGCGACTCCATGCAGTCGATCCTCGAGCTCGCCAAGACGGAAGGCATGCTCTTCAAGTTCGGCTCTGGCACGGGCTCGAATCTCTCCTCGCTCCGCTCGTCCACCGAATCGCTCTCGTCCGGAGGCATCGCGTCCGGCCCCGTCTCCTTCATGAAGGGCTTCGACAGCTTCGCGGGCGCGATCAAGTCGGGAGGCAAGACGCGCCGCGCCGCGAAGATGGTCATCCTGAACGTCGACCACCCGGACATCGAGGAGTTCATCCTCTGCAAGGAGCGCGAAGAGAAGAAGGCCTGGGACCTCATCGACTCCGGCTGGGACGGCTCGTTCAACGGCGAGGTCTACAGCAACATCGCGTTCCAGAACGCGAACCACTCCGTGCGCGTCACGGACGAGTTCATGCGCGCCGCCGAGGCGGGAGGCACGCACACGACGAAGGCCGTCACGTCGGGCGAGCCCATGGGCACGTACGACGCGAAGGCGCTGCTCCTGAAGATGGCCGAGTCGGCCTGGGTCTGCGGTGATCCGGGCATGCAGTACGACACGCTCATCAACACGTGGAACCCGTGCAAGGCGACGCACCGGATCAACGCGTCGAACCCCTGCTCGGAGTACATGTTCATCGACGACTCCGCCTGCAACCTCGCGTCCCTGAACCTCATGAAGTTCGCGCGGGAGGACGGCGGCTTCGAGCTCGAGAAATTCCGCCATACGGTCGACGTCGTCTTCGCGGCCCAGGAGATGCTCGTCGGGGAGGCGGCGTATCCCACGGCCGCCATCGAGAAGAACTCGCATGCGTTCCGCCCGATCGGCCTCGGATACGCGAACCTCGGCGCGCTCCTCATGTTCAACGGCATCCCGTACGACAGCGACGAGGGCCGCCACTACGCCGCCGCGGTCACGAGCCTCATGCACGGGCAGGCCTTCCTCATGTCGTCGAGGATCGCCGCCGAGATGGAGCCCTTCGCGGGCTACGTGCCGAACCGCGACGCGTTCCTCGAGGTCATTTCGATGCACCGCGACGCCGCGTACACCCTCGAGAAGAGCGGCGTCCCGAAGGACCTGTACGAGGCGCAACGCGCCGTGTGGGATCTCACGCTGGAGTCCGGCCGGCAGCACGGCTTCCGGAACGCGCAGGCGACGGTCCTCGCGCCCACGGGCACGATCGGCTTCATGATGGACTGCGACACGACGGGCGTGGAGCCCGACCTCGCGCTCGTCAAGTACAAGAAGCTCGTCGGCGGCGGGACCATCAAGATCGTCAACCAGACCGTGCCGAACGCGCTCACGCGGCTCGGCTACGCGGACGACGCGATGCACGCGATCGTCCAGTACATCGACGAAAAGGGAACGATCGAGGGGGCGCCGGGGCTCAAGAGCAAGCACCTGCCCGTCTTCGACTGCGCGTTCAAGGCGATAGGCGGAACCCGGTCGATCGCTCCGATGGGCCACGTGCGGATGATGTCCGCCGTCCAGCCGTTCCTCTCGGGCGCGATCAGCAAGACCGTGAACATGCCGAACGACGCCACGGTCGAGGAGATCGCGGACGTGTACATGCAGGGCTGGAAGCTCGGCCTCAAGGCGATCGCGATCTATCGCGACGGCTGCAAGCGGACGCAGCCTCTGAACACGGCGGCGAGCCGCAACGACGACGCGGTGAAAGGCCACAAAGGCGTCTCGCCCGTGGGCGTGGGCGCGAGCGCCGTCCCGACCGCGACCGCGAGCGCCGCCGCGCTCAGCCCCCGCCGCCACAAGCTTCCCGACGAGCGGCGCGCGATCACGCACAAGTTCTCCGTCGCGGGCCACGAGGGCTACATCACCGTGGGCCTCTACGAGGACGGCACGCCCGGCGAGATCTTCCTCACGATGGCGAAGGAAGGCTCCACGATCTCGGGCCTCATGGATTCGTTCGCGACGGCCATTTCGCTGACGCTGCAGTACGGCGTGCCGCTGGAAGCGCTCGTGGAAAAGTTCAGCCACATGCGCTTCGAGCCCGCGGGCTACACGAAGAATCCCGAGATCCCGATCGCGAAGAGCCTCGTCGACTACATCTTCCGCTGGCTCGCGTCGAAGTTCCTCACCTCGGACCTCAGGGAGAGGGCCGGCGTCATCTCCCGCGAGGAGCCCGGTCCCGCGACGACGCCGAAGGAGTTCAAGAGCCTCGGAACGCTGACACCCGTCGCCGAGGCCGCTGCCGGCCCGATCGCGGCGGCCTTCCAGGCGATCGCGAGCGCGAGCGCCAGGCCCGAGCCGCCGGCGGCCGAGGGCGGGACCGAGGCGCGGGCCATCGGGTTCGCGGTCCCGGCGCCTTCGTACGCGAACCGGCTCGCGTTCGAGAACAGCGCCGACGCGCCGAGCTGTCACGAGTGCGGCAGCCTCATGGTGCGCGGCGGCACCTGCTACAAGTGCCTGAACTGCGGCGCGACGAGCGGCTGCAGCTGAGGTGAATCGGGGGAACCCGCGGCCGGGTTCCTCTGAGACCCTTCCGCGCCTGGTGGCTCGCAGCGCCCGTGCGACACTGATCGTACGCATGGTTCGAGCGCTCTTCGGCGGCTTTGTCGCGCTGCAGACCTTCTTCTGGCTCGCGCGGCGGGACCGATTCGAGGTCCTCTTCTGGTGGACGCGCGAGATGTGGCCGTATGTCTTCCTGCTCTGGGTGAAGGACCTCGCGCTCGCAGCGGCCGCGGGTTTCTTCGCGGCGCGCTTCCTCGCGCTCGTAACGAGAGCCGCAGAGCGCGAGGAGGCGGAGCCCCCGAAAACGCTGCGGCCTCTCGCTGAGGCCGCATGGGTCCTTCCGGCGCTTGCCGCAGGCGTCGCCCTGCGCTGGATCTTCCGCGCGTGGAACCCGCCGGGCCTCTGGGTCGACGTCGTCTACGCGGCGCGGCCGCTCTTCGGCGGTGCCGCGGTGCCGCCGTGGGGGGCGTCGCCGTTCGGCGAGGACGCCGCGAGCCACGAGGTCGTCTCGAACCTCTACGTCACGTTCATCCGCGGCGTCTTTGCGCTCCTCGGGAGCGGCGAGACGGGTTTCTTCGCGATCTCGGCGCTGCCCGGCAGCCTCGCGGTCCTCGCTTTCTGGTGGTCCGCGCGGGAGGCCTTCGGCGCGCGGACCGCCGTCCTTGCGGCTCTCTTCGGAGCGCTTCTCGGGTGGCCGCTCCTTCTCTCGCGCTGGACCTGGACCGCCGCGCTCCTCCTCGCGCTCGTTCTTTTTGCGGCGGCGGCGGCACTCCGCGCGTTGCGGACCGGGAGTCTCGGCCTCGCGGCGCTCTCGGGAGCGTGCGTCGGCCTGTCGCTCCACACGCACGCCTCGGCCGGGGCCGTCGCGGCGGGCTTCGCAGTATTCGCGCTCCTCGCCTGGCGGCGGATGCGGGCGCAAAGGCTCGTCCTCGCTGCCGTGGCGGCGGGCGCGCTCGCTTTCGCGCCCCTCGCCTGGGCCTTCGTCGCCGGTCCGGCTCGGCTCGGAGGCCACCTGCGCGACGTTCATTTCGCGACGGCTTCCCGGGTCCTGGACGTGCCGCGCGCCGCGGGAGCGCTCCGGTTCCCCGTCCTGCTCGCCTCGAATGCGCTCGACTACACGGGCGTCCTCCTGTGGTCGTGGGACCCGAACCTCCGGCACGCGGCCGGGCGTGTCATCGTGTCTCCCCCCTTTGGCGCCCTCGCGCTTCTTGGCTTTGGCTTCGCCGCTTCGCGGCGGCGGTCCGCAGACGTTCTCCTCCTCCTGCTCGCGGCCGGAAGCCTCCTCGCGGGCATCCTCTCGAACCCCGACGACGCGCCGAACACGCAGCGGGTTTCGGCACTCGTCGCGCCGGTCACCCTTCTCGCTGCAGCGGTCTTCGAGATCGGCGTCGCGCGGGCCGCGCGCGCCGGCGTGGCGTCGCGGGGGGTCCTCTTCGCGGGCGCCGCAGCGGTGCTCTTCGCGGTCGAAACACTGCCCGCGCTCGTGGAGTTCCCGGCGCGACCGGGCGTGGCAGCAAGGCTCGGAGCGGTCGAGACCGAGGCCGGCCGGCTTCTCGCGCGCCTCGCGGACGCGCCGGTCGTCCTCGAGAGCGGCGCCGTGCTCCATCCCGTCGTCGTCGAGGCGGTCGCGCACGGCGCCGACCGCGGCCTCCCGCTGGACGTCTACGCGCGGAAGACGCCGGCCGAGCTTCGGGCTGCGTTGCCCGCACGCCCGTTCTGGGTCCTCGTGTCGCCTCGCGGCCTCGCCGAGCTCTCGGCGGGCGGCCTCAAGTGCGGCCGTGGGATCGCGCCCGCCGGGGACGTGTCCGGCGTCGTCCTTGCCCACGTGCGGCCGCGCGCCTGACGCGCGGAGCGGCCAAAGCCAAGGAGCCCGTTCAATCTCCGAAGAGCCGTTCCCGGAGCGCCCTC
Organism: Thermoanaerobaculia bacterium; assembly: GCA_963809425.1. Lineage (GTDB taxonomy): Bacteria > Acidobacteriota > Thermoanaerobaculia > UBA5066 > UBA5066 > Fen-183. The sequence continues at coordinate 5,165 of CAWEJK010000010.1, read as the reverse complement.
AGGAGGCCGCGGCGCCGGAGCAGGATTTCGCTCCGGCCGGGCGCCGGCCGGACCAGGATCGTGCCCCAGGCCGTCGTCCCGACACGGCCCGCTCCTCCCGCTTTCACCGCGAGGAAGGGATTCGCGAACTGGTTGATCACGAGCGTGCCGGCGGGAGCCGAATCGACGACGAGGCGGAGCTCCGGAACGTCGACGATGCCGGTGAGCGCCGCCGCGGGAGACGCGCTCTCCACGACGCAGCCCGTCGCCTCGAGAAAAGGCCGCGGCGTCGGTAGCGGGATCCCGCGCGGGCGAAACGCCCCGCTGAAGCACCGACGTTTTCGCGAGTCGTTCCGCCGTGAGGCTCGCCTCGATCTCCTGCACGGAGAACAGCCGGTCGGCAGGCGCTCTCCCGACGCCGTACCAGATCTGGAAGAGCACGGCGAATAGCAGCGCGGCCCGGAGGCCGCGTCGAACCGCCGGTCGCGGCCGGCCGGCTTCCAGGAGATCGAGCGAAAGGCACAGGATGAAGATCGAGGCGATCGTCGAGAACGCGAGGAGGCGCCAGGGAAACTGGATGAACTGGATCGGAGGCACGAGGCGGTAGAGCGGCGCCGCGAGCGGCGTCTGAAGGACGAAATAGCAGACGGCGGATCCGAGGGCGAGAAACCAGGCCGGGAGCGTCTCCTTGACCCGGGCCGCCGGCAGCGTGCGGCGGGCCAGGCCCGCGGCGGCCGCGGCGAAAAAGACGAGGGAAAGCGTGTTGAAGCAGCGCCCGATCTCCACGGAGTAGCCGGCCGTGCTCGACGTCCAGCCGCCCACGCGGTCGTAGAAATACTCATCGAGCGGCACGAAATTTCGGAAGACGCTGAACATTCCCGTCCGGAGGCGGTCCAGGTCGAGGTCCTTGCCGAAGAGCCAGATTCCGAAGACGGACGGTCCCGTGACGGGAACGACGACGGCGGCCGCCTGGCCGAGGGCGAGGACCGCCCGCCGGCGGTCCTTCGACAGCCGGAGCGCCCCCAGGAAGGCGACGAGGACGAGCGCGAAGGAGAAGACGAAGATCGTCGACTGCGCGAAGAAGATCAGCGACAGGACGACGCCGAGACCCCAGCCCGCGCGGCGTTTTCCCGCCACGACGCCGAGCGCGGCGGCGGTGAGCCAGGGGACGAGCATGAAAGCAGCGAACTCCCCGAATGCTCCCCTCACGACCCAGTCCGTGTAGGCATAGTTGGAAAACACGAGAAGCAGGGCCCCGCAGAGCGCGAGGAGCTCTCCGAGCCCCATGGCGAGGAGAGACCGGCGCATTCCGAGCGCGCCCGCGAAGAGGAGAAGCGGGATCACGACCTTCACGGCCGTGTAGGCGGAACCGGTCGCGAGCGCGGCGGCGCCGGCGAGCGTGTTGAAGAGGCGGTGGTAGAAGAACGGGAACGGCGAGCCGTAGCCGTTCTCGGCGAGCGGCGTCCAGAGAGGCAGGAAGTTTCCGTCCGCGAAAGCGCGCCGGAAGATCTCGACCTTCTGAAAGCAGGCCACGCCGTCGTGGTTGTGCGGCCAGCCGGGGAGGAGGAAGACACGGGAGCAGGCGAGCAGGCTCGCCAGGAGGAGAAGACCGTACGGGCCCGCGCGCCGCGGCGTCACGGCGGAATACTAGAGCGACATCGGGGACCAGAGGCGCCAGAGGTTGCTCCTGACGGACGGGGGCGGCTCGCCGGGTACGCGGCGGAGCTCATATTCCGCGAAGAGCGACGGCCGTGACGAGCGCGACGGCTGCCCCGAGCGCGGCGCCCCACGAATCGAGCGCGGGCCTGTGCTCCACGAGGACGACGTCGGCCGCGAATCCGGCGAGCGGAACGTCGTCGCCGCGCGGCGTCCCCTCCGGGACCGCGGCGTGGAAGACCTGCTCGATGCGTTGCCAGCAGAAGTACTTGTAAACGTCTCGGCCATCGCGCGACACGACGATCACGCGCTTGCCGTCTCTCGTGCAGATCGCGCGCGCGCTCGGCCATCGCGGTCGCCGCCTCGTGGAAATACAGGGCCGCGCTTTCGGACCGCCCGAACGTCGAGATCCACGCGCGGGCCTGAAGGCACATCGAGAGAACGAGGAGAGCGGCGAGCGGCAACTTGAGCCGCGGCGCGCGCGACAGAAGCGCGTCGCACCCGAGAGCGGCGAAGACGAGCCACGCGGGCAGCAGGATCAGAAGCCGCGTGAGGCTGGGGCCGTACAGGCCGAGAAGCACGCTGCCGGCGGCCCACGTCACGAGGAGATAAGAAAGCGCCGCGGACTCCCTTCCACGCCGCCAGGCGAGAAGGCCGAGGACGGCGAGCGGCCCGGCGACGAGGTCGAACGGGTCGACGCCGCTCGCCGTCAGCGCGACGCCCGTCGCGTCGAAGACGTGACCGGAGCCGATCCAGACGCGATAGCGGTCGGGGTAGACGAACGGAAGGAGGAACGTCGCGAGGACGTTCCCGAGTTTGTCGAGAGGCGTTCCGCGCGAGACGTAGTAACCGCGGTCGAGAAGGAGGCCGGGTGCCCGGAAAAGGAAGAGGAGATTCGGGATCGAGACGAGCGCGAAGGCGAGGAGCAGGCGCCTGGCCTCACGGCCGAGGGCGGGCCTGGCGGAAGGCGTTCGGTGCCAGCGCAGCGCGAAGTGGAGCACCCACGCGATCGGGAGGAGGCGGCAGGCCGAATACGCATAGACACCCAGCCCCAGAAGTACGCCGGCCGCGAAAGGCCGGTCCGCGACGTCCTTCTCGGCACGGTCGTCGAGCAGAAAACACGCGCCGAGGAGGACGAGAGGAGCCGCGCTCGCCCGGAGCCCGACCTCGCCGGAATGGAAGAGCCAGAGGGACGAGGCCGGAACGAGGAGCGCGAGACCGATCGGAAGGGGCGGCCGGACCCGCCGCACGAGGGCCGCGACGAGAACGAGCGTGGCGGTCGCCGCGAGGATGCTCGGGACGAGGAAGGCGGTTCTCGTGGGGCCGAGCACGGCCACGGAGGCGCCCGTCACGTAGAGCCAGAGCGTCTCGGCCGACGGGCCAATTGCGACGGTGAGGACCTCGAAGCGTCGGAGGAGGACGAGGCGGAGTCCGCGCAACGCCTCGATGACCGGATCTGCGGCGGCCCCCGGCGGCACGCGCCCGGCCGCTAGGGCGTGCAAACCGAGATAAGCCGCGGCGCCGAGGCCGATGATGGCGTCGCCGCGGGCGGAGGCCGGTCCGGGCGGCGCGGCCGGCACGCCCTCAGCGCTTTCCGAAGAGCTGGTCGAACGCCGAGCGGGCGCCGTCCGGCGAGTCGGCGGCTTTCGCGCCGGTGAGATCGAGCGACACCGTGGGCCCGTAGAACGTGCAGGTATTCGCCTTCGACTTCGCCGGGATCGGCGCGGGAATCGCCTGCCGGCACTGCCCGGGCGCGGCACCGTCGAAGATACCGGCACTGCGCGCACGCGTGGAGCGCGGCGCCGCACTTCTTGCAGACGGAATCGGTTCCGACCTCGGGGTCGTTCTTCTCGCTGCAGGTCTTGCACCGGAAGACCTCGGCCCGGTTGCGGTCGGCGCCGCGGCCCTTCGGACCGATCCTCTCGCCTCGAGGGGGGCCCGAAGGGCCGAAGTCGCTCCTACTCGCGGAGCGTTCCGCGTCCTTGTATCCGCGCTGGCGGTACTTCTGTTCTGTCATCTGTCCTTTTTCCCGTCTCCGGCGCGTCGCGCCGGAATCGTCCTCAAACTAGAATGCGCGCCGGGGTCCGCGACATGAAGATCATCCTGCGCATACTCATCAATGCCGCCGCGCTCTGGGTCGCGGCCTCGTTCGTGCCCGGCATTCACGCGGGCGGGATCGGCTCGATCCTGGCGCTCGCGCTCGTCTTCGGCCTCGTGAACGCCTTCGTGCGTCCTTTCCTGAAGCTCGTGAGCTGCCCGATCATACTGCTCACGCTGGGTTTGTTCACGCTCGTCGTGAACGCCCTGATGCTCATGCTCGCGGCCTGGCTCGGACGCGGGCTCGGCATCGAATTCACGATCGACGGGTTCGTGCCGGCGTTCATCGGCGCGCTCATCGTTTCGGTCGTGTCGACGCTTCTCTCCTGGATCCTGATCTCCAAGAGCGACGGCTAGGTGTCCTTGCCTACGGAGTTGCTCACCGCTCCTGCGTTGAGTCCGCGGGGGGTGCGGCCCGAGAGAGGCAGAACGTGGGCTATTCGCCGAGGTCGTCGCGCTCGCGGTTCTGGTCGTTGTTTCCGTGGCCGCCGTTCGCGGGCACCAGAAGGACGATTCGGCGACGGCGGACGAGGGCATTCACCTGTTCGCGGGGGCGGAGTACGTCGAGAACGGGACCTACTGGATGAACCTCGAGCATCGTCCACGGTGAAGGACCTCGCCGGCCTCTCTTTGCGACCCATGGGACTCAACCCGCCAGCCGGGGGCGACTCCCGCCACCGAGACGCCGCACAACGACTATTTGCGGTTCCTTGACCTGGATCTGCGCCCCGGCCCACGAGATCCTCCAGCGGCTCCGAATCCCTTCCCGCTCCTGCTCGGACTCCTCACCGTCCTCGTCTGGGCGACAGCCTGGCGCGTCGGCGGGGGTCTGGGCCGGGCTCCTCGCCGCTGGACTGATCGCGTCTTGACCGAGCTTCGTGGCGCACGCCGGCCTCGTCCACACCGACATCGGCGCCTCACTGACGATGACCGCGGCGCTCTTCCTCGTCCTCGCGGCGGCGCGGCGCGACTCCGTCGTGCTCTGGATCGCCTCGGGCCTCGCTCTGGGCGCCGCCCTCGCGACGAAGTTCACGGCCGTCCTCCTCGTCCCGCTCTACGTTGTGGTACCCCTCCTCGCGCTTCTGGCCGAGGGCGAACGGCGGACCGTCCGATCGGCGGTGAAGAAAGCGCTCGGCGCGGTGGCGGCCGCGGCAGTCGCCCTCGGGCTCCTTGCAGCGATTTACAGCATCAACCTGAGAGCGATGCCGGCCGGGAAGGCCACCGAGTGCGTCGAACGGTTCCTTCACGGCCGCGGGGCGCCAGCGGACGTACGTACTGGTACGCGAGATTCGCGCGCGCGGTGCCGTCGATCGGGCACTGGGCCGCCGGCCTGAAGGTCACGCTCCTCAACGCGGGAAAACGGGAGAACGTCAACTTCTTTCGCGGCGAGATCTCGCGCTACGGATTCCTGGCATACTTTCCCGCCGCTTTCG